>CAYMVI010000001.1:0-5773 GCA_964394075.1 uncultured Eubacteriales bacterium
ATACATGCTCGTTCAACTGGACCATACTCATTAGTTACACAACAACCTCTTGGTGGTAAAGCACAATTCGGTGGACAAAGATTTGGTGAGATGGAAGTTTGGGCACTTGAAGCTTATGGTGCAGCATACACACTTCAAGAAATCTTAACAATGAAGTCAGACGATACAGTTGGTAGAGTAAAAACTTACGAAGCAATTGTTAAAGGTGAAAATATACCAGAACCAGGAATTCCAGAAAGCTTTAAAGTTCTTGTAAAAGAGCTACAAAGTTTAGGATTAGACATAAAGTTATACAATCAAAGTGAAGAAAACGAAGTAGAAATTAAAGAAGACGTTGATGATGATGAAGAATCATACAGCAGTGGCATGACAGTTTCTGATGATGAAGAATTAAAGAACAACATGCTTATTGAAGATGAAGACGGAAATATTATCGAAGATGAAGAAGATGAATTCGATGATGACATGTTAATCAACGACGAAATATTTGATGATAGCGATTTTGACGACGACAACTTTGGTAGCGATGATGAATAATTAAGAAACAACAAATATAGTGGTAAGCGCTTTCAAAAAAGAAAGCGCGCCACGAAATTGTTGAAAGCGAAAGGAGTAAATAAAATGGTTGATTCAGAAGTATTTGACCGTATAAAAATAGGACTTGCTTCTCCAGATAAAATTAGAGAATGGTCTAAAGGTGAAGTTAAAAAACCAGAGACTATTAACTATAGAACATTAAAACCAGAACGTGATGGTCTATTCTGCGAAAGAATATTTGGACCAACAAAAGACTGGGAATGTCATTGTGGTAAATATAAGAGAGCAAGATACAAAGGAATCATTTGTGATAGATGTGGTGTAGAAGTTACAAGAGCAAAAGTAAGAAGAGAAAGAATGGGACACATCGAACTAGCTGCTCCAGTATCACACATTTGGTATTTTAAAGGTATCCCAAGTAGAATTGGATTAATGTTAGATATTACACCAAAAGCATTAGAAAAAGTTTTATACTTTGCTGCTTATATCGTTACAGATGGTGGAGATACATCATTAGTAAAAGGACAAGTAATATCTGAAAAAGAATACAGAGAATATGTAGATCAATATGGAGAAAAAGCATTTAAAGTTGGTATGGGTGCTGAAACTATCCAAGAAATGCTTAAAGAAGTTGATGTAGATAAATTAGCTGCAGAACTTAGAAAAGAATTAGAAAAAGCTTCAGGACAAAAGAAAGCTAAAATTATTAAGAGATTAGAAACTGTTGATAGCTTTAGAATTTCTAAGAACAGACCTGAATGGATGATTCTTGAAGTTTTACCAGTTATACCTCCAGACTTAAGACCAATGGTTCAATTAGATGGTGGTAGATTTGCTACTTCAGACTTAAATGATTTATATAGAAGAATCATTAACAGAAATAACAGATTAAAAAGATTATTAGAACTTGGAGCTCCAGAAATCATTGTTAGAAATGAAAAAAGAATGCTTCAAGAAGCTGTTGACAGCTTAATCGATAATGGTAGAAGAGGAAGACCTGTTACAGGACCTGGAAACAGAGCTCTTAAATCATTATCAGATATGTTAAAAGGTAAACAAGGTAGATTCAGACAAAACCTATTAGGTAAACGTGTTGACTACTCAGGACGTTCAGTTATCGTAGTAGGACCTGAATTAAAACTATATCAATGTGGACTTCCAAAAGAAATGGCTATCGAATTATTCAAACCATTCGTTATGAAAGAGCTTGTTTCTAGAGGACTTGCACACAACATTAAAAATGCTAAGAGAATGGTTGAGAAAACAAGACCAGAAGTATGGGATGTTCTTGAATACGTAATCAAAGATCACCCAGTAATGCTTAACCGTGCTCCAACACTTCACAGACTTGGTATCCAAGCATTCGAACCAGTTCTAATTGAAGGTAGAGCTATTAAGTTACATCCACTTGTTTGTACAGCGTTCAACGCCGACTTCGACGGAGACCAAATGGCTGTGCATCTACCATTAACACCAGAAGCACAAGCAGAAGCTAGATACTTAATGTTATCAGCTAACAACTTGTTAAAACCACAAGATGGTAAACCAGTTGCTGTTCCAACACAAGACATGATTTTAGGTGCTTACTACTTAACAATTGAAGAAGATGGTGTAAAAGGCGAAGGAATGGTATTCAAAGATAAAGATGAAGCTATGATGGCTTATCAAGACGGAGCAATTTCAATCCACGCTAAAATTAAAGTTAGAATGTTTAAAGAAATCGATGGCGAAATGAAGTCAAAGATTATCGATACAACAATTGGTAAAATCATTTACAACGAAGTTATTCCTCAAGACTTAGGTTTTGTAGATAGATCAAATCCAGAAAACGCATTTGATTTAGAAGTTAACTTCCCAGTAACTAAGAAAACAGTTAAAGGAATCGTTTCTAACTGTATCAAAGTTCACGGAATCAGCAGATCAGCAGAACTTCTTGATGATATCAAATCATTAGGATACAAATATTCTACAAAAGGTGCTATTACAGTTGCTATTTCAGACGTAATAATTCCTGCAGAGAAGAAAGAAATTCTTGCTGCATCTGAAGAAAAAGTTGATCAAATCACAAAACAATATAAGAGAGGTTTGATTTCAAACGAAGAAAGATATAACTCAGTAATCAAAGTTTGGGATAAAGCTACAAACGATATCACAGACAAGATGATTGCAAACTTCGATGACAAGAACCCAATTTACATGATGGCTACATCTGGAGCCCGTGGTGATATGAAACAAATTAGACAGCTTGCTGGTATGAGAGGACTTATGGCCGACACAGCAGGTAGAACAGTTGAAATCCCTATCAGATCTTGCTTTAGAGAAGGTATGGACGTTCTTGAATATTTCGTATCAGCCCATGGTGCTAGAAAAGGTCTAGTTGATACAGCTCTTCGTACAGCTGACTCTGGTTACTTAACAAGAAGACTTGTTGACGTATCACAAGAAATCATCGTAAGAGAAGAAGATTGTGGAACAGACGACGGAATGTGGGTAACAGATATTAAAAACGGTAACGAAATGATTGAAGGATTAGAAGAAAGATTAGCAGGAAGATATGCTGCTGATGACATCACAAATCCTGAAACAGGTGAAGTAATCGTTCATAAAAACGAATTAATTTCAGATAAGATGGCTAAACAAGTTATCAAAGCTGGAGTTACAAAAGCAAGAGTTAGAACATTATTAACATGTAAAGCTAAACATGGTGTTTGTGCTAGATGTTATGGTAATGACCTTGCAAGCAGACAAACAGTTAACATCGGTGAAGCAGTTGGTATCATCGCTGCACAATCAATCGGTGAACCTGGTACACAGCTTACAATGAGAACTTTCCACATGGGTGGTCTTGCTGGTGGAGACATCACACAAGGTCTTCCTAGAGTTGAGGAATTATTCGAAGCTAGAAAACCAAAGGGACTTGCTATTGTTTCTGATATCGCTGGTAAAGTTACAATCAGTGATACAAGAAAGAAGAGAGAGGCTATTATAACAAACGAAAAAGAATCTAGAACATACTTGATTCCATTCGGTTCAAGACTTTGTGTTCATGATGGTGATGAAATTGAAGCCTGCGATGCTATCACAGAAGGTTCAATTTACCCACAAGATATCATGAGAATCAAAGGCGCTGAAGGTGTTCAAAGCTACATTGTTACTGAAGTACAAAAAGTTTATAGAAGCCAAGGTGTTGATATCAACGATAGACACATCGAAGCAATCATTAGACAAATGCTTAGAAAAGTTAAAGTTGAAGATTGCGGTGATACAAACATGTTACCAGGTACAATGACAGATATAACAATCTTCGAAGAAGAAAACAAAAAAGCAGTAGAAGCTGGATTAAGACCTGCTGAAGGTAAGAGAGTGCTTCTAGGAATCACAAAAGCTGCGTTAGCTACAGATTCATTCTTGTCAGCAGCATCATTCCAAGAAACAACAAGAGTATTAACAGAAGCATCAATCAAAGGTAAGATCGATCCACTTATCGGCTTAAAAGAAAACGTTATTATCGGTAAGCTAATCCCTGCAGGAACAGGATTAATGCACTATAGAGAATTCCAACCATACTCTGCAGAAACAGGCGAACCAACTTCAACAACAGTTCCAGAACCAGTTGAAGAAGCTGAAGAACAAGCGTAAATAAAAATCAAGAGTGTCGATTTTAAATCGGCACTCTTTTTTTTGTCCCGAAAGGGGACGGACCTTTCGTGGGACAAAATTAAAAAGTAGTTAATTATTATAGATGTGTTTTGTCCCATGAGAGGTCCGTCCCCTTTTGGGACAAAAAAACAGTTTGCTAAGTTCGAGCATCATACTCTTTTTAGCAAACTGTTTCTTTAAATTGTGTGCACCATTCTTTTAACTCGCCTTTATAAATAATTTCAGAATCATCCAAATCGGTAAAGTCGTATGGCTTCATTTTTTCAGGGATTTTTGGTAAAGACACGTCGGTCTTATTAAGTAGATGTGCAACAAATTCACTACAGAAAAATCTCTTCCTATGCGAAACATAGAAGAAAGTTTTCGCCAATGCACAGTTAATGTAGTCATAACCATAAACATGAGAGCGTCTAGCGAAAGTATTTATCAGAGCGCGGATTTTGTTGTACTGTTGCTCTGTAATAACTTTCTTTATAACCATGCAAGGAACTCGTTCGAACTTACCGAACACATGAGTGAATGCATTTTCCTTTATGAAACCACCTATAAATGGGTTGTTAACTTTTAATCTACCGAAGGAATAGAATTCTTTGAAATCTTTATCTAGGCATATTGATGCATGGTTGAAATCATCTCCAGTAAAAAATTTCAACAAACGTGAAAAATATGTACCAGATTGAGTCAAGATAATGTAGATTTCTTTCATCTTGAATTCCCCCTCAAGAAAAGTCTAACATATTAGTGTTTTCCTTACAATTTTTGTCGAACAAATATGTCTATGTAAATGTTTCCAGCGCTTACATCTTTTGCTTTTGCAAATAGTATGAAGCCCATTCTTTGATGCAATCGGGGATAACTTCACAAAGCGCGCGTGCAATTTTGATAACGAAACCAGGAAGGATAATAAGCTTACCTTTCTTCATTTGTTTGACTGCATACTCAGCTACATACTCGCTAGAAAGTCCTTTAAGACCAAATTTCACACCAGCAACATTGTTGAAGTTCGTATTTACAGGACCAGGGCAAAGTATGCTGATTTTTACACCAGATTTGACTTTTTTAAGTTCATGATTGATAGCGCGAGATAGAGAAACAACGTAGTTCTTAGTCGCATAGTATGTTGCCATCAAAGGTCCTGGAAGGAAGCCTGCAATAGAAGCAACGTTCATAATATGTCCAGTGTTTTTAACCATCATATCTTTAAGATACAACTTTGTAAGTATGTGAACAGCAGTGATGTTTGTATCAATCATGCTGATTTCTTTATCTAAACTGATATCTTTAAAAGTGCCAAAGGTGCCAAAGCCGGCATTGTTTATTAAAACGTCAACATTACGTACTTCTTCATGTAACTTGTAACAGTTCTCAGCAAAAGAAAGGTCATATTGGTGGACTGAAACTAAGATGCTAGAGTTCAAGCCTTCTAATTCTTTTTTTAGTTCTTCCAAGGCTTGTATATTTCTAGCCACCAAAGCTAGGTGATAACCTTCCTTGGCTAGTACACGAGCCATATCTTTGCCAATTCCAGAAGAAGCGCCAGTAATTAATGCTAACATAAATACCTCCTAAAATATCT
>CAYMVI010000001.1:5873-363584 GCA_964394075.1 uncultured Eubacteriales bacterium
ATTCCAGAAGAAGCGCCAGTAATTAATGCTAACATAAATACCTCCTAAAATATCTATATATATTGGCTACATAGTATCAAAAAGATGGAGAAAATGCAAGAATGTCACATAAAATGTGAATTTTATGTGACAAGGGGTGTCCCCAACTTGCGAAAATTTCATTACAAGGGCTGTCCCTCAGCGACGAAAACGTTGTATAATCCGCTATTCTGTGGTAAAATAACTCTGTACGCAATTTTAAGAAAGGGGTACAGAAATGGAACATATAACTATTAGGGGGGCGAAAGTTAATAACCTAAAAAATATAGATGTAACAATTCCAAGAGATAAGCTAGTAGTAGTAACTGGACTTAGTGGTTCAGGTAAATCATCTCTTGCGTTTGATACGATTTATGCTGAAGGACAACGTAGATATGTGGAAAGTTTGTCTTCATATGCTAGGCAGTTCTTAGGGATAAAAGAAAAACCAGACGTTGAATATATAGAAGGTTTGTCGCCAGCTATATCAATCGACCAAAAAACAACTTCAAAGAATCCTCGTTCTACAGTTGGAACAGTAACAGAAATTTACGATTACTTACGTTTGATGTATGCGAGAATTGGAAAACCGCACTGCCCTAAGTGTGGCAAGGAAATTAAGCAACAATCAATTGACCAAATAATTGATGCAATTTTAAGTTTAGAAGAAGGCACAAAGATTCAAGTCCTTGCACCAGTTATTAGAGGTAGAAAAGGTGAGTATACTAAGTTAATTGAAGATGCTAAAAAAGATGGTTTCGCAAGAATTCGTGTTGATGGTACAACATACGATTTAAGTGAAGATGAAATCACAATGACAAAAACTAAAAAGCATAATATCGAAATTGTTGTAGATAGATTAGTTGTAAAAGATTCAATCAAACAAAGATTAACAGATTCTGTTGAAACAGCTTTAAAGCATGCTAATAAACTTGTTTTGATAGATGTAATTGATGGCAAAGAAATGTTGTTCTCACAAAACTATTCTTGTCCAGATTGTAATATTAGTATTGAAGAATTGACTCCTAGATTATTTTCATTTAATAATCCGTATGGTGCTTGTCCAACATGTAGTGGATTAGGAAGTATCCTTAAGATTGATCCATACTTAATAATGCCTAATAAAGAAATCTCTTTATTAGATGGTGCATTAAAAGGAACTGGTTGGAATCAATCAAAAGATAACAACATGGGAGTAATGTATTTAAATTCTTTAGCAAGACATTACAAAGTAGATATAACAAAACCAGTAAAAGATTTGCCGGAAGATTTTGTAGATAAAGTACTTTATGGAACTGGCGATGAGAAAATAGATTTTAGATATGAAAGTTCAACAGGAGTTAGAAACTTTACAGCTGTGTTTGAAGGTGTTGTAAATATGTTTGAAAGAAGATATAGAGAAACTTCTTCAAACAGTATGAGAGAATTCTATGAAATGTACATGAATGAATCTCATTGTTATGAATGTAATGGTGCAAGATTAAGAAAAGAGGCTCTTGCAGTAACTGTTGGTGGATTAAATATTTATGAATTAACTTCATTATCTGTTTCAGAAATTAAAGAGTTTTTAAATAACTTAAAACTTACTCAAAAAGAAGAAATGATTGCACATCAAATTTTAAAAGAATTGCATGCAAGAATACAATTCTTAAAAGATGTTGGTCTTGAATATTTAACGCTATCTAGAAATGCAGGAACATTATCAGGAGGAGAAGCACAAAGAATAAGACTTGCAACTCAAATAGGTTCAGGACTTACAGGTGTGTTATATATCCTTGATGAACCAAGCATTGGACTTCATCAAAGAGATAATGAAAAACTAATTGCAACATTACAAAAACTTCGTGATTTAGGAAACACATTAATCGTAGTTGAACATGATGAAGATACAATGTACGCAGCAGATCATATTATAGATATTGGACCAGGCGCTGGTGTGCATGGTGGACAAGTAATTGGTGAAGGAACTGCAGAAGAATTAAAACACATTCCAGCATCAATCACAGGTAAATATTTAAGTGGAGAACTAAGCATTCCAATTCCTGAAAAAAGAAGAAAAGGAAATGGAAAGAACTTAGAAATTATCGGAGCTTGCGAAAATAATTTAAAGAATGTAGATGTAAAAATACCGCTAGGAAAAATGGTGTTAGTAACAGGTGTTTCTGGTTCAGGAAAATCTTCATTAATAAATGAAGTATTATACAAGAGACTTGCAGATGATTTAAATCGCGCATCAATACGTCCTGGAAAATGCAAAGATATTAAAGGTATAGAAAACTTAGATAAAGTAATTGCAATTGATCAATCACCAATTGGAAAAACACCTCGTTCAAATCCAGCAACTTACGTTGGTGTGTTTGATTTGATAAGAGACTTGTTTGCTGAAACAAATGAAGCAAAAGCAAGAGGATATTCAAAAGGAAGATTTAGCTTTAATGTAGCTGGAGGAAGATGTGAATCTTGTGAAGGTGATGGAATCGTAAGAATCGGAATGCACTTCTTATCTGATGTATACGTGCCTTGTGATGTATGTGGAGGAAAGAGATATAATAGAGAAACTCTTGAAGTAAAATATAAAGGCAAAAATATTTATGATGTTTTAGAAATGACAGTTGAAGAGGCATTAGAATTCTTCAAGAACATTCCTAAGATAAAAAATAAATTGCAAACTTTATTTGATGTTGGTTTAGGTTATATAAAACTTGGACAACAATCTACAACATTATCTGGAGGAGAAGCACAAAGAGTAAAACTTGCAGATGAACTTTGTAGAAAATCTACAGGAAAGACGATGTACATTTTAGACGAACCAACAACAGGATTACACATTGCAGACATTCATAGATTAATCGGAATATTAAATCGTTTAGTTGATAATGGAAACAGCATGATAATAATTGAACACAACATGGACTTAATAAAAATTGCAGACCACATTATTGACTTGGGTTATGAAGGTGGAATCAACGGAGGAGAAATTGTTGCAGAAGGAACTCCAGAACAAATTGCAAAAAATGAAAAATCTCACACAGGAAGATTCTTAAAAAAATATTTAAAATAAAAAACAAATCCCAGAGTACATGATTTACGTAATCTGGGATTTTAAATTTCGAAAAATAGGTAATATTTAACTAATAATCGTTATGTATTACACATTATGTTTTCTTGACATAATTAAACGTGCAAACCCTTGCGGCTCTAAGGTTAAAAAGCCTTCGATAAACTTTGACATTAAGCCATTTTTATGCTATACTCAAGCCATACAATATGAGGATGGGGTGGTTGTAATGATAGAAAAGAAAGATATTCACGAACTAAGAGATGTCATCAAGAATAGTGTCGGCAAAAAAGCTTTGCTTCATGGCAATGAAGGAAGAAATAGGATCTTTAATATAGAAGGTACCATTGTAGATGCTAAAGACGATTTTTTTGCAATTAAACCTGATGGTCTTTGTAGACGTACACAACAATACAAAGACATATTAACAAATGACTCAGTTGAGTTATCAATTTACAACAATGATAATTTAACTTCAGTATTTGATATCATGAATAAAAAATAATCGAGAGAACTTATTTCAAGTTCTCTTTTTTGTTGGTCCGAAAGTCCAAACGGGGACGCCCTCATTTGGACACTTCTCAAGCAACATTTTCATATTTCAAAATTTTTGAAGTGTCCAAATGAGGGCGTCCCCGTTTGGACATAAATTTGAATGAATAAATCTAAAACCTCTTAATATACTTTAGTAACGAAATTAATTATATTAGGAGGTTTTTATGAACGTGGATATAAACTTAGAAAAGATAAATTCGTGCAAAGTGATTGCGAAAGAAAAGAAAGTGAAAGTGGTAGAAGGAGAGTTAATAGTTTCTGATATTAAGCCGGACATACTAAGTTTGTCAACGATTGATGCTGAAGCATATCTTACAAATAAATTTATAAAAGATGGTAGCGTGAGTATAGATGGTGCCTTAGACATTTGTGCGATATATATATCAGAAGATGAAACTGCGTCATTAAAAAGTTTAAACAATGTATTTAATTTTCAAGACACGATAATGATTGATGGTTTAAATGAAGCATCAAATGTGAGTGTGAAATTATCTCGAGGTCCTATCGAATACAAAATAATTAACAGTAGAAAGATAGGGGTGAAAGTTCCTATCACGGTAGAAACAGTTGCAACTAACAGTGAAGAATCACTTGTTGCAAAAGATATTGTGGATGATAGAAATATTCAAACATTAAAAGAAAGATATACATTAAACACAATGGCATGTTGCAAAGAACAAGAAATTCAAATAAGTGAGAATGTTACTTTAGATGAAGGTGCTGTGCCAATAGGAGAAATTCTAAAAGCAACAATGAAGATAGAAAATCCTGAATACAAAATTAGCTACAACAAAATATTAGTTAAAGCGGATGCGATAATAAAAATAATTTACATAGCAGATTCAAACACAATGAGTGTTGAAGTTTTTGAAAAAACACTCCCTATAATGGGTTTTGTTGAAAGTGAAGGAATCAATTCGGATGATGAAATAAAATTAGAATTTGATATAAAATCATTCGTTATAAGACCAATTTATCAAGACCTAAAGTCGATGAGTTTCGGAGTAGAAAGTGAAGTGCGTGCATACATTTGTACATATCAAAAAAATGAAATTGAAATCTTAGCAGATGTGTATAGTCCAGAAATGAATTTAAAATGTGAACTAGAACGAATAGAAATAAATCAAAATGTGATTAGTAAAAATGAATGCGTGCAAATAAAACAGGAAGTGCCAGTACAAGATTTAGAAAATGCTAGAATCCTTAATGTTGTGGCAACACCAGTTATTACAAAGAACAGTGTGCTAGATGAAAAAGTGATGGTAGAAGGCGCGCTTGAATTAGATGTGTTGTATTTTAATCAAAATACAAACACTATCGAAGTGAAAAAATTAGAAGTACCAATTGCACAAAGTATACGAGTTGAAAATTTAAAAGCAAATATGAATCCAGAAATAAAAATAGATATTGGAAATATAGCTTGTTCAAAAACTAGTTTGAATAGTGTAGAGGTGCAAGTACCTTTGTGTGTTAAAGTTGATGTTTCAAAACGCGAATATATAAATGGAATAAAAAGTGTGGAAGTGTCTGATGAAAAATTAGCAGAGATTCCAAGCTTAATAATCTACTACGTCAAAGAAGGCGATTCACTTTGGAAGATTGCAAAGAAATACAGAACAACAGTTGAAGATATAATGAGATACAATGACTTAACAGATGATAAAATTTTTCCGGGTGATCAATTAATGATTGCAAAAAGAACGAGATGTAGAGCTGTAGAACTATTATGATATGAATGAAAGGTTATATAAAAAAGAACGACGACATCTAAAGATAAGTTACAAACTATTAATAACTCTATTGATTCTGTTTTGGATAACGTACATGATAACAAAAGTTATAGAACCAACATTAGTAGAACTATGCAGAGTGAGAGCACAGAGTATAGGAACATCAATTGCAAATGAAGCAGTGCAAAAAGTAATGCACGACGTAGGGTATTTGGATTTAATAATATTAGATCGAGATGAGACGGGGAAGATAATGGCACTAAGAGCAAATGTTATAGAAATGAATAGGATTGCGTCGACAGTGTCGGAAGAAATCCAACAAAAGAATAACGAGCTAGAAGGCACGTTTGTAAAAATACCACTTGGAAACTTCACCGGAAATATATTTTTATCAGGACGAGGACCAAGTGTAAAAGTAAAACTTATTCCAACAGGAACTGTGAAGATAGAATTCAAGACAGAATTCTTATCCACAGGAATAAATCAAACAAGGCACAGAGTATATTTGCAAGTAAAAAGTAAAATGGGAATAGTAGCACCATTTGCAAATAGCGGAGTAGAAGTGCTAACTGAAGTAAACGTAGCAGAAACAGTTTTAATAGGAGAAGTGCCAGACACATATTACAACTTAGAAGGAGTGCAAGATGTAACAACAGATGATTCGCTTAATATGTGGGAATAAGTGAAATGTCTCAAAAAGGGACGGACTCAAAGTGGGACAAAAGAAAAACACTACAGTGTGGAAACTGTAGTGTTTTTTGTATAATAATTGAAATATTATTACCGAATCTTCCGATTATCTCTTTGAGAATTGTGGAGCTTTTCTAGCTTTCTTAAGACCTGGTTTCTTTCTTTCTTTCATTCTTGGGTCTCTAGTTAATAAACCAGCAGCTTTGATAGCAGGTTTATTAGCTTCATCAGCTTTTACTAAAGCTCTTGCGATACCGTGTCTGATAGCACCAGCTTGACCAGAAAGTCCGCCGCCTTCTACTTTAACTATTGTATCGAATTTTCCTTCTGTTCCGCTAACAGCGTAAGCTTGGTTAGCAATTGTTCTAAGAACATCAGTATTTAAATAATCATTAATATCTTTACCATTTATTGTGAAGCTTCCTTTACCAGGCATGATTCTAACTCTAGCTACAGATGTTTTTCTTCTTCCTGTTCCTAAAAATACAGCTTCTTCTTTTTTAACTCTAGGCATTTAATTTTCCTCCTTAATTATTAAAAGTTGTATGTTTCAGGTTTTTGAGCTGCGTGCTCATGTTCGCTACCTGCATATACTCTTAATTTTGTTAACATTTGTCTTCCTAAGCTGTTCTTTGGAAGCATTCCTTTTACAGCGTCCATGATAACTTTTGTAGAATCTTTAGCCATTTGATCTTTAGCTGTAATTTCTTTCATGTTACCAATGTAACCTGTGTGTCTTCTATAAATTTTGTCATTTAATTTGTTACCAGTAAAAGCAACTTTGTCAGCGTTTACAACGATAACGAAATCACCAACATCCATATGTGTTGTGTAAGTAGGTTTGTGTTTTCCTTTTAATAGTTTAGCAACCTCAGTAGCAAGTCTTCCTAATACTTTGCCTTCTGCATCGATTACATACCATTTTCTTTCGATTTCACTAGCTTTAATGCTATATGTAGTATTGTTCATGGTATACTTTAACCCTCCATTTCAATATAATTATTCTCTTTAATTTTATTTTAATCTCCGTGATATTATAAGGCTTCCGGGGTGTCCTTCCTAATACCATGCGTTAGTATTTTAATACTAAACCCCAGATTTGTCAACAAAAATATGGGTAAAAATAGGGGATTTTGAGCGAAAATTCAAAAGCCGGCACCACGGTGGTGTCGGCTCTGTAAATTTGACTACAAAATATGAAAGTACGTCTCCTAAAAGTACCCGTCTAAGATTAGCCGAGCCTTCATTTTTTCCTCGCTAAGCCCACACACCGCAGCATATACACGTACTGAGATAGGGTTATCTGCAGACTTGGGAATGTGGGAATTAACAAAAGCGTTAAGATACGCCAGAGTGACTTCGGGAGCCCAGTAGGCCATTTCTTTTGTCAGCTCTTTCTTAAGCTCTTCAGGCAATGATTTGATGATTAGTGATGCACGTTTTGCTGGTGTCATTGCTTAGCAAACCTCCTTAATTAGAATGGATGTCTCTCTATATAAATTTGCTACGATTATGTTCGAAGGAAGTATAGCACAGGTGACATAAAAAGTAAAGTGACAACCCAGAATCAAAGTACTGACAAAATATATAATCCCTAAGCAAATACTGTATAAAATAAGTAGAAACTTGCGTTGACATAATTTGCCAACTGTGATAGAATGGCCACGTTGGAATACTGTTCTATAAACCCTATCAAATAATTATTCGATATGAAGGAGGAAATGCGTATGTCTAGAACAAGTAGAACCCGGAAGTCCTTTTGGAAGTCTCTTTTCAAGTTTCTCCTTTACATGGTGCTCATCGTGGCAGTCGTCATTGGCGGCTGGAAAATCACGCTGAACGTCGTGGACGAGGAAACCAGAGACAAGATGCTCGTCATCGAAGATCAGATCAATGCCAAGCTCGACGAATGGTACGGTGATTTCTTGAATCTCATCGGAAAAGGCGAGGAAGGCGGCGAGGTTGCTTTCGAAGGCGTGAAGCTGAGTGAGGCAACGAACTGCAGCATCGAAAACTACGTAGATTTTACCATCCCGTATACTTGGACCTTTGGTAGAATCGAAGCACCTGATGCGGCAACGGAAGAAGCAATCGCTATCACAGGTGAAAACGTTGTAATGAGCATCTCTTTGAGGAACGTCGAAGTAAAGGCTGATGCAGAAAGTATCATGTGGACTGAAGAAGCCTTGCTTTACGAACTTCAGAATTCCTATAGTGACTACACATTCACCAAGACAGACATGTTCGAAGAAGTAGCAATCATCGAAGGTGTCACCGCAACACGAAGTGCAAAGCTGTACGTTGTGGTTATTCCGGCTGGAGAGAAATCCATTTTCATAAGTTATTCTTTCCTGCCTGATGACTGGAATGCAGATTTGTATTTCACCACCGCAATTTCTGAAATGTTGGAAAGTAGAAAGGAGAATTGAGCAACATGAAGAATACGTCTAAAATTTCTAACCCCAATCCTGCTGGTAAGCAGAAGAGCACTGTCGACTTCATCGTTGAGTTCGTGAAGTGCGCAAAGGAGCATAATGATTGCCTGGCAACTCAGAACTACTCCAAGCGCAGCCGCCTCAACAAGAAGCTCATGGGCATGCTGGCGACCATTGATGGTTTCGAAGACCCCGAAGCGGTCATTACCGGAATCATCGAATCCGGCGACGACTACGCCGTAATGTGGATCTCCAACTACGCGTGGAAGAATGGCCATTGCGTGGAACTCGTTAAGGCTGAGCTTACTGCCATCAAAGACAGAAAGTCCGGTCCCGATTCCATCACGGCCTGGGCCCTCATTGCAGAGAACACTCTGTAGTGTGGAAGAAAACAGATCTGCGTAATCGTTTTTTGTTTTGACTTATCAAAATGTTATGAAAGGCATGAGGTGAGAAAAATGAAAAAGATTTTCCAAAGATTCATTGTTTTCGCAATGCTGATTGCGATTTTGGGTAACATCTGTGTTACCCCCGTTATGGCAGCACACACCCACAAGGGTGTCATGTGTGGCGACAAGGTGACCTGGTACGAGCAGAAAGACGGTACCTATCACAATAAAGTCACCGCGTATGAAAACCTTTGTAGTTGTGGCACAGTGCTTGGTACTATCGACGAAGTGCGGAAATCCGAGAAACATTCCTTCAGTGGAAACACCTGTACCAAGTGCGATTACACCAAGACTCACACTCACAAAGGCGTTGCTTGTGGCGACAAGGTAACTTGGTATGAGCAGAAAGATGCGAGTAATCACATCTATTATACTGCGTACGAGAACTTGTGCAGTTGTGGTACAAAGCTTGGACTGATTGATCAAACGTCTACTACACAGAGCCATTCTTGGAGTGGCGATACTTGTAGCAAGTGTGGTTACACCAGAACGCATACTCACAAAGGTGTAATGTGCGGCAAACTTGTGACCTGGTACGATAACATCACATCCAGTACTCACACATATTACAGCGCATATGAAAACCTGTGTAGCTGCGGTGCAAACCTTGGTCTTATCGACCAGACTTCTACCACGCAGAATCATGTATGGAACGGAGACACTTGTTATGACTGCGGTTATACCCGAGAGCATACCCACAAAGCAGTTATGTGTGGCCAAAGTCTTACCTGGTATGACGATATCACTGCTACTTCTCACACGAAGTATAATGGATACGAAGAGCTCTGTAGCTGCGGAAAAGTTATGGGCAGAGACTGGTCTTCTTCCGTTACCTCTAGCCATTCCTGGGATGGCGATACCTGTTACGAATGTGGTTACACCAGAGAGCACGTTCATCAGGGCGTGATGTGCGGCGATTACTATACCTGGTATGAGTACGATGCAACTTATCACACTAAATACGGTGCATACGAAGACGTTTGCAGTTGCGGCAAAGTTCTTGGCTGGACTGACATGACTACTAGCACCACTACACACTCTTTTGATGGTGATGTTTGTAGTTACTGTGGTTATCAACGCGAACACACTCACAAAGGCGTAATGTGTGGTGCGAAGATTACCACGCTCAAGTCTTACGACGAGAAAACTCACACCTATGCAACAGCATATGAGAATCTGTGTAGCTGTGGTGAATACCTTGGCCTCATCGACGAGACCACTAGTACCACCGATCACAGTTTCAAAAACGACGCCTGTACAGAATGTGGTTATCAGCGTAGTCATACTCACCAAGGTGTTGCCTGTGGCAAGCAGCTCAAGTGGTACGAAAATGCCACTGCAGATGGTCATACGTTGGTAACAGCCAATGAAGCTATTTGTAGTTGTGGTACGGTTGTAGGTACTGTTGACAGAGTAGATACGTTTGAAAGTCACAGTTTCTCTAATGACGAATGTACGAAGTGCGGTTACAACCGTGCAACTGGTCATACTCACGTTGCAAACCAAACCGCAAACAACGGCTTCACTTTCTATAGCTATGTAGATGCGGACAAGCATCATAAGGTAGTTTATGAAGGCGACCATCTTTGCAGTTGCGGAGCAGTCGTAGAAAATGGTGAATACACTACCTACGAAGAAGCTCACACTATCCAAAATGGCAAATGTACATTTTGTGATGCTGCAATTCATGAGCATAAGCCTGACCGCGAAGCAGAAACGGGCTTGTTCTATTCTTATTCTGATGAAAACCAGCATGTTAGAATCAGAGTGAGCAGTGGAAGCTACTGTAAGTGCGGCGCATTTATCCCCGAAGATGGCGAGAGCGTAACGTATAGCCACGAAGCACACACGTTCAGTAATCAGAAGTGTACCAAGTGTGGATACAGCACCAAGAGCTACGGTCAGGTTGTTGTTGAACAGAGTATCCTTGGCGACTTCTCTGAAGATGTGAATGTAGGCGGCATTGCAGGTCAGATTATTGTAGGCGAAATTCCCTTTGTGGGATTTGTAGCAGACGTAAGAGACTTGCTGGCGAGCGAAAACCTTGTTGACGTAGGTATTAACCTTATCGGCTTCATTCCTCTCGTAGGTTCTCTGAAGTATAGTGATGAAGTTTATGTTGTCGTGAAACACGCAGACGATATTGAAAACCTCATCGATAATGCAGATGAAATCTATGAGGCTGCGCAAGCTGTATTGAAACATGGTGACGAAGCCTATGCGGCTGGTAAAGTTGTTGAAGTGAGCCGTGTTGCAGATAACTTTGATGAAGGCTTTGACAGTTATAGCGCCTTCAAGAGAACGTATGGCAGCGCAGGCAGTGGATATGAATGGCACCACATTGTGGAGCAGTCTCAGATTAGCAAGAGCGGGTTTGATACCAAACTCATTCAGAATGCGGGTAACATCATCCCGCTTGATGCAGCCACGCACCGGAAAGTATCTGGCTATTACAGTCGTCTGGTGCCTGGCACAAACATGTCTTTCCGAGATTGGATAGCGTACAAGGGCTTCAGCTACGAACAGCAGCAGAAGATCGGCGAATACGTCCTCGAAATTTACGGTGTAAAGGTCAAATGACCAAACAATTCTTAGCGGGTAAGGTAGCAATACTTTACCCGCTTTTTCGTCGCTGAGGGACACCCCTTGTAATAAAATTTTCGACGGTTGGGGACAGCCCTTGTAATAAAAATTTTTTATTACAAGGGTTGTCCCTGAAGTGAGAAAAATAGAGTTGATAAAAGATTATATAGAGCTTGCGGATTTGCTATAGCACATAGCTGAGTTATTAAAAGAATAAATGTGCATACATATGAATAAGGAGGTATGCACATGAGAAGGGATATAAAAAAGTTTAGCATAATAAGTGCTATATTTATAATCATTTTAGGAACAATCTTACACTTCACATACGATTGGTCAGGACAAAATGCAGTAGTAGGCGCGTTTAGTGCAGTAAATGAAAGTACATGGGAACATTTGAAATTACTATATTTTCCGATATTAATCACAACAGTTGTTGGATATTTTAAATACGGAAAGAATGTTCAAAGCTTTTTGTGCGGAAAAGCAATTCAAGTGGTAGTATCAATGGCATTCACGGTGATTGTATTTTATACATATACAGGAGTGTGGGGCAAAGATGTAGCTTGGTTAAATATTTTGATATTTATACTAGCGGCAATACTTGGTGAGATTGTGAATTACATGATAATAAAACGAGGTAAGTCGTGTAATAAAAAACTAGCAATAGGAGCGCTAGCAGTATTATTTGTAATGTTTGTAAGTTATACATACAATCCGCCAGAGATAGGATTGTTTAAAGATCCGGTGAGTGGAGGATATGGGATAGGAAAATGAAATTTTAAACTAACTTCATATAGAAAAAAATTTCCTAAATGTGGAGACGGTCCCATAAAGATGGATATATAGAGGTTATTGAATATGTAAATTATCTTAAAGCAAACGGATTGTATGAACAATTGGAAAAGGAATTACAAAAAAGTTTACAAAGTGCGTATTGTGGCCAGATTGCGCAAAAGTATGAAGGAGATTAATCATGAAATACTACGAGAATTGGCAAGTTGCGGTTTTACTAATACCACAACTTCTGGAAGGATGAGCAATATAAGAATTCAACAAATTGTAACTTTATTATTTTTAGCCAAGAATCTTGTTACAAGCGAAGGAGTACATAAAAACCATTGTGAAATTCTACAGAAACAAAAAGAGCGAATAAATCATCACATAGAGTACTATAATAAAAATTTGTTAATAAAAGGAAATTTTGAATAAAATTATTGACCGTTGGTATACTAAGGGCATATAATGTCATTATATAAAAAAATATTAACTTTTGCGGAGCTGAGTCTGAAAGGGCATAGCTCTATTTTTCTTTTTAGAAAAAATAACCCACCTAGAAACGTCTTTGGTGGGTTATTTTTGTGCTTTCGAATGCTTCAAAATGCAGGTATGATAACATTGAACGAAACAAGTAAGTATGGTATATTTTAATCAGAAAAAGGAGCTGAGATTATGAAAATATTATTTATCGAATACCCTAAATGCACAACATGTCAAAAAGCAAAGAAGTGGCTTGTAGATCATGGTGTGGAGTTTGAAGATAGACACATAGTTGAGAAAAATCCAAGCGCAACTGAACTAAAAAAATGGTGGAAGATGAGTGGTTTGGAGTTAAGAAAATTTTTTAATACGAGCGGACTTAAATATAAAGAGCTTGGATTGAAAGATAAGTTGCCAACAATGAGTGATGATGAAAAAATAAAGTTACTTGCAAGCGATGGAATGCTAGTGAAAAGACCGCTAGTTGTGATGGAAGATGCGGTATTGATTGGATTTAAAGAAGCTGAGTGGGAAGAAAAATTAAAATAAGAGGAGAGATTAATTATGATGAACACAGAAAATTTATGGAATGATAGTGAATATTCAATAGAAAACTGTATATCAGAACCATTTACGGATGAACTATTAAAAGAAATTGAAGAAGAATTAGGTTACAAATTACCAGCATCGTATGTAGAACTAATGAGAGTACATAATGGCGGTAAACTAAAAAGATGTGTGTTGCCACTAGACGAGCTAGAAACATACACAAAGCTAACATCAATCTATGGAATAGGAAGAGAAAAATCATATTCATTAGGCGGAGACTCCAACACAAAATTCTGGGTTGAAGAATGGGAGTATCCAGCCATAGGAGTTGCCATAGCGGGTACAGAAGCAGCAGGACACGAAATGATCTTTTTAGACTATACAGAATGCGGACCAGAAGGGGAGCCAAGAGTTGTTTATATAGATCAAGAAGCTGACTTCGAAACAACTATAGTAGCAGAGAACTTTGAGGAGTTTATAAATAAGCTAAAAGAAGATGATGAATATTAATATTTGAAAAACAATAATTGTATTTGAAATTGTTTGACATATATTAACCTATATGTTAATATATGAATGAGGAGGAACTAAGGAGAATAAATATTATGAAAATGGGGGTGATGTACGAGTTAAAGGAGGAAGTTCATGAAAATAACAAAACATGAAAAATATAAGAATCAAGAAAAAAAGTTAAAAAGACATCATGAAAATAAAGAAATTTATGGAAAAATAATAAACCTTATAAAACAATGTGATACTATAAATGATTTGGAAAATAATTGTTTTTCAAAGATATATGGATATGAAGCTTTAAAAGATGATCTTTATGGTTATTATAGTTTTAATCTTTGTAAAAATAGAGGTCGTATAAGATTGATATTAACTGTTGATAAAAAAGAAAATGAAATAAAATTAATTTATATTAGTATGGATCATTATGAAGATTTTAAAAAGGTAAAAAAAGATTATTGATAAAAGAAAATGGAAAGTGATTAAAATGAAAAAGATTAGATTTAAGGATTATTTAATAGATTATTTAGAGTATAACAACATTACTAATAAAGATTTTGCAAATAGATTAGATATAACACCAAAACATTTAATAGATATATTGTCGGGAAATGCAGATATTTCAAGCGAGATAGCGAACAAGATATCATTGGTAACAGATATCCCTGTAGATTATATCTATAAAGTTGAACTAAACTATAAGTTTGAAGATGAAATCGAGAAATATCTAGAAAAAGAAAAATTAACACAAACGGTATATTTAAATAAATATAAATATAAATATTTAATCGAAAATGATTATATAGAATTTATTGATACTAGTGATAAATTGGAAGTTATAAAAGACATATTGAAATTTTTACGTGTGCCATCGCCGGAAAAAGTTAGAGAGATTGATCAAGGCGCATACTATAAAAGTAAAAATGATAAGCCAGAGCTATTACTTTTGTGGCTTGAAAAATGCTATAGAGAAACATTAAAGCAACAAGTTACAGAATACCAAAAAGAAAATATAGAAATTTTAGTTAAGTATATACGTGAGTGTGCTAAAAAGAATAAATTTGATAAGGAAGAGTTGATACAGAACTTCAATGATAATGGTATTTTCCTAGTTGTTCAAGAAGATATACCGGGTTCTAAAATAAGAGGTGCATTTAAAGTGCACAGAGGCATTCCAGCGATATATTTAACATATAAACATCGTAGACTTGCAGACATATATTTTGCTTTGTTACATGAATTAGCACACTGTAAAACAAATTATAATAAGGCACAAAGTACAAGTTTAGTATCTTTTGAAGAAGGCGGAGACGAAGAAGAGTTAAGAGCGGACAAACAAGCTTATACGTGGATGGTAGATGATAAATACTATGAAAAATTAAATGGAGAAATAGATATAGAAAAAGAGAAAACATATCCAAAAGCGTTTATAGCATATAGAATGGCTAAAGATGGTAAAATATCATATGCTTCAAAAGCATATCAAAAACATAATACTTTAATAAAATATTAATAAATAAAGGAGCTTTGCTAGTATGCAGAGCTCTTTTGTTATGTCTTTTTATTAAGAAAAATGTCCCTTTTTGTCGTGAAAAGCAGTTATATAAATGGAGTTTTTATAAATCGAAGGGGGATATCTATGAAATTTATTAAGAAAGAAAAAGTAGCAGCGATAGTTGCGGGATTATTTATAGTTTGTTCAATGATGCCAACGTTTGCACATGGAGGAAGAACAGATGGTAACGGCGGACATAAAGATAAAAATAACGTAAGCGGACTTGGAAGTTATCATTTTCATTGTGGTGGATATCCAGCACATTTACATACAAATGGAGTTTGTCCATACACATCGAGTCAATCTAGTTCATCTTCAAACACAACTTCAAGCTCAAGTAGCAGTGCAAGCAAAGTAGAAACATCGAGTTCGAATGTAACGATAGAAAAAGAAGCGGAGCCGGAAGTTGTAGTGCCAGAAGTACCGGTGGAAGAAGTTGTAGAAGAGGAAGTGGTTGCACCAAAGGTAGAAGAACCAGTGGCTCCAAAAGTAGAGGTTGTAGAACCAAAAGTTGAAGAAAAAGTAGAGCAAAAAGTTGAAGTAGAAAAAGAAGTTGAAACACCAAATGCTGAAATAGAAAAGCCAAAGGTGGAAGAGAAAGTCGAGATTAAAGAAGAACCTAAAGTAGAAGAGGTAAAAGAAACAGAAACGCCTAAAATAGAAACAGAAAACATAGAAGAGGTAGAAACAAAAGTAGAGGATGACACAGAAGAAAACGTTGTAGCTGAAGATGAAACAGAAGAAATAGTACCTGTAGTAAATGAAAATACACAAGAAGCTGAAGAGGAAAATGAAGTGGCTGAAACTTCATCAGAAAGCAGCGGTTCAGGATTAGGAACAGTTATATTATTAGGCGCTGCAGGAGCTTTAGGATACAAGAAATTTAAAAAATAAAAGATGGAAATAAACGGCTGTTACGACACCTTATTATTTTGAGAAACCTCAGCGTTTGTGGTAAAATAACCATGAAAACAAGCGAGTGGAGGAATTAAAATGATCGAGGTTGTTGCAGCCGTTATTTTTAATGGCGATAAATTCATGATAGCCCAAAGAAACTTGAAAAAGTCGCAAGGCGGACTTTGGGAATTCCCAGGCGGAAAAATAGAAGCGGGAGAAACACGTGAAGAGGCATTGAAAAGAGAAATACGAGAAGAATTCAATGCGGAAATTTCTGTTGGTGAATTAATCACTGAGGTAGAACATCACTATCCAGAAAAAGATGTGAAACTTTATTTTTATAAAGCAAAGTTAGTTAGCGAAAAATTGGAAGTGCTGGAGCATGAAGCAATTGAGTGGATAACGAAGAAAGAGAAGGATAAGTATCAATTCGCTGGAGCAGATGCAGAGGCGATTGAGAAGTTTTAATTCAAATAAAGGAGTGTCTATGTTTAATTTCCATAAAAACAAAATTGAAAAGTATTATAAAAACTTAATCAAAGAAACTAAGAGGGACAAGCAGTTGTTATATGGTGTTAATCCTAAATACAAGGATCAAGAAAATGTGCTGCTTGAAATGTTTGGTGAATGCGATGATTTTGATAAAAATATCAAAATGATTATTATAACCGATACACATGGTTGTTTGAAGGAAGAGGAGTTTGCGGAATTTATGAAAACACATGAAGAATATGATGTGTGTTTGCTGCTTGGCGACCATAGTGTTGGAGATGTAAGTGCGATTCTTAAATATGTGGACAAAGAAAAGACATACGCATTGCTTGGAAATCACGACCACGACTACATAGGTAAATTTAATTTGAAGAATTTAAATGGCGAAGTTATCGTTGTGAACGGAGTTAAGATTTTAGGAATTCAAGGAAGTTATAAATACAAACCAGACGATTTTCCATCGTTCACACAAAAAGAAAGTATAGAGTTTCTGGCGGATAAACCGAAAGTTGATATCTTGGTGAGTCACGATGCGCCTTATGGATTCAGCGACAGGAGCGATGTCGCGCATCAAGGATTGTTTGGAATAACGTATTATTTGTTTAAAAACAAAGTGCCGCACTGCATACATGGACACTTGCACACGCCGTACGAGAAGGAAATGGTGAATGGAACGAAAGTGAAGTGTTGTAATATGTATAATTATGTAAAATTAAATTGATCCGTATGTTGTAATAAATTAAAAAATACCATGTTAAAAATTATGATAAATCGTCATAATGCTAATTATGCCAACCTTTCTTAAAAGGAAAGGTTTTATGGATTTTTAAAAACGAATATGGTATGATGAATGCGACAAAAAATTTAATATAGCAGTTTTTAGATTTTTTGATAACGGAGGAAGAAATGATAAAAAACAAGTTAACATATATAAGTTTGTTTAGTAGTGCAGGAGTAGGATGCTTTGGATTTAAGAAAGCGGGGTTTGAATGTATTGCTACAAATGAATTAATAGAAAGACGTCTTAACGTACAAAGAATAAATAAGAAATGTAAATTTGATTCAGGATACATTATTGGAGATATAAAAGAAGCGAATATCAAGAATAAAATTTTTGAGGAAATAGAAAAATGGGGAAATCTAGGAAATGATTCTGTAGATGTATTAATTGCAACTCCACCATGTCAAGGTATGAGTGTGGCAAACCATAAAAAATCAGAAAATGAAATTGAACGAAATAGTTTAGTAGTTGAATCTATTAAAATGATACAAAAAATAAACCCTAAAGTTTTTATTTTCGAGAATGTTTCTGCGTTTATAAAAACAGGATGTACTAGTCCAAGTGGAGAAATAAAAGAAATTGGAACTGTAATTGATGAAGAGCTTGGAGAAAAATACATAATAGATAGTAAAATATTAAATTTTAAGAATTATGGTTCAAATTCTTCTAGAACGAGAACTTTGGTAATTGGTGTTGATAAAGAATTTCAAGAATATGTATCGCCAATAGAATTATTTCCAGATTATTGTAAAGAGAAAACATTACGTCAAGTAATTGGTGATATGCCAAAATTAAAATGGGGAGAATTTGATCCTAATGATTTTTATCATCAATTTAGAACTTATGCAGACAACATGAGAAAATGGATACATGATACAAAACCAGGAAAAAGTGCTTTTGATAATGAAGATATTGAAGCTATACCACATAAAGTTGTTGATGGAGAAATAGTTTTAAATGTAAATAAAAATGGTGATAAATATACGAGACAATTATGGGATAAGGTTGCACCATGTATCCACACTAGAAATGATTTGCTTGCATCACAAAACACAATACATCCCGAAGAAGATAGAGTGTTTTCAATAAGAGAATTAATGAAGCTTATGACAATTCCAGATGATTTTAAATGGGTTGAAATGAATCTGGAAGAGTTAAATAAATTGGAATTATCAGAAAAGAAGAAAATGTTAAAAAAAGAAGAAGTGAATATAAGACAGTCAATAGGTGAAGCTGTTCCGACAAATATTTTTTATTCAATAGCTAAAAATATAACGTCAAAATTTGAAAGAAAGTTTTTTAAAATAAAAGATATTAATAAAATAATAGAGGATAATAAGTTATATGATATTACGAATTTGAAGCAATTTATTGTTGAATCAGAATTAGATTATACAACTCTTTCAAAAATAGCAGAATTATCTAATTCGAAGAGGGAACAAAATAGTGCATATTATACAAATAAATTTATAATATCTGAAATGATAAAACAACTTCCAGAAATAGATAAGAATGAAATAAATATAGTAGAACCATCTGTGGGGGTTGGAAATTTTATTCCTATTATGATAAAACAATATCAAAGTCATGATAAAGTTAATATTGACGTAATTGATATTGATCCAGATAATATTGAAGTTTTGAAATTATTGATAGAAAAGTTGAATGTACCATCTAATGTAAATATAAATTATATTTGTTCAGATTATTTGTTATATAATGCAGAGAAAAAATATGATTTGTGTATAGGTAATCCGCCTTTTACTAAAATGAAGTCAAATGATAAGAACCTTAAGACATACTTAAATAATAATATAAATAAAGATTCTTTAAATCTAGTTTCATTCTTTTGGGAAAAGTGTATAAATGATGCAGACGTTATAGCATTAGTTTCACCTAAAAACTTATTAAATACACCAGAATATTTAGTTACACGAAATATAATTAATAACTATAAAATAGAATCTATAATTGATAATGGGGAATTAGGATTTAAAGGTGTTTTAGTAGAAACTATTTGTTTAATCGTAGATAAAGAGCAGAAAAGTAAATATACTAACATTAAATCGTTGCCGCAAAATTGCAGTATAAGACAATTACAGAGCTATATAACAGATGAAAAATATCCATATTGGTTAATATATAGAAATCCATCTTTTGATGAAATTGCTAATAAAATGGAATTTGGAATTTTTACCGTATACAGAGATAGACAATTGACAAATAGTAATATGAAAAATAAGAAAACTAATGATAATGATATAAGAGTAATTAAATCTAGAAATATAGATGATATGGGGAAAAATATAATAGATATAACTGGATATGATGCATATATTGAAAAAGAAGCGGTTAATCAATACGCTGTTTCAAAATATATGGACATGCCTAATGTATATCTAACTCCTAATATGACATACAATCCTAGAGTTATAAGAAAACCTAAAGGATGTTTAGTTAATGGTAGTGCGGCGATATTGATACCAAAAGATGAAAATAATATATTAACTAATAGCGAGTTGGAGTATTTTTCAACAAAAGAATATAGAGAATTTTATAAAATTGCTCGTAATTTTCAAACACGTTCACTTAACGTTGATAATAATTCGGTATTCTTTTTTGGAAGAAAAAAGGAGAATTAATATATGAATGAAAAAATTCAAAATTTTTTAGATGAACATGATTATGATATAAGAAAAACCAATAATGCTAGATGGATTGATCAAAAATGTACTATGGATGTATTATCTGTGGTTGCGGATTGTATATTAGAAGCTATAGTTAACGATGAAATTGAATTCACTGTTGCGGATATTTGGAGAAACAAATATACAATAGATAATGTTCAAGCTATATTTAATAAACCTAATCCAGAATCAGAGGCAACCAATGAGTATGATAAATGGTTTGGACAACCAATAAAATTATTTGGATATTCTGGAATATTACGTGAAGAAAATAGAAATGGTAGAAATTATTATAAAATAAATAATCGAGAAATACTTAGCTATATTGCATCGCGAGATATTTTCGCACATAAATTTCTTGTTGCATATATAATTAAAGTATTAAAGGATTCAGATATTTATAATATTTTTGAGAATTTTTTTGAAAATCAAAACACTGATTCTTATAATGAATTAAAGAATTTGTTTGGTAGATTTGTGATAAGGAATACACCGATAAATGGAACTGTAGAATGTGGGAGAATATTTGCAAAAGTATTGAATCCTTTGGCATTTGAATTTAAAAAGAAAGGAACTGAAAGAGGAAGAATTTCGAATAATGCGATTACGTTAGATATGTTAATGTACAATAGACCTAATTGGAGAGATTTATACAGTAAAAAACCAAAAGATATTACAAGGGAAGAATATGAGTCTACTTATTATTTTATGGAAGTAGATCATATGGCAAATTATAAAATTAATAAGGCTAAAAAACAATTAAAAAAATATAATCAAAAATATAATGCTGGACTTTCAGAAATGAAGGATGGTGTTGAATCTGAAGAGTTGGCCACACATATGCATCACATTTTTATGAAGTCGGAATTCCCAATAATTGCATATTATTTAGAAAACTTAATAGCATTAACACCAACTCAACATGATAATTATGCTCATGTTAATGGAAATACAACGATTATTGATAAGGAATATCAACGTTTATGTATAATTTCTAAAGTTGCAAATATAAAAGAAAATTTAGAAAGTGATGTTTTACCTAAAATTTATGATTTTTATGATTTGTGTTATGTTTTAAATATTGGATTTAGTACAGATGAATTTGAATCAATTGAGTATTTAGATTTTACTTTGTTGTTGGAAAAAGTAGAGTTTATGTATCAGTAATATAATTTAAGTAAATAATTTACAAAAGAAAAGCAAAGTGAGTGTTTGATGTAAGTTGTCAAAGGCTTGTTTTGCTTTTTTATTAAAGAAAATGGAGGTAAATAATGAAAAATAAAAAAATGGAGATAGAGGATTTGATTGGCAAACTTGATTTGACTCCAGCAATGTATAGATATGCATTAGAAAAATATGATGCGTTAAGAGAGTTCTTTAAGTCTAGAGATAGAAATATATTTTTTTATCCACATGGTTCTTTTGTGTTAGGTACAACAGTTAGACCATATAAAGAGCAGAAGGAGAAAAATTATGATTTAGACTCAATCTGTTTATTTGGTAATAATATAAATGAGGTTACACCTAAAGAAATAAGAGAACAATTAGAAAAAATGCTTAAAAGCACAGAAATTTATGATTCTAAATTAGAATATTTTGATAGATGTGTTACGATAAATTATGCTGATTATGGTAATGTTGGATTTAGTATAGATATTGCACCAGCAGCAATAGAATCAGAAGCTAAAAAACAAGTTTTAATAACAGGTGGCTGTCCATTAAATTATGTAGATACTGCCATAGAAGTATCAGAGGTTAAATCTAATGGTGTTTCTAACTGGATAAGTGCCAATCCACAAGCATATGCAAACTGGTTCAAAGAGATTAACGAACCGTTTAATAGTATACATAGGGCTGAAAGAAAGAGAAAAATATTCGAAAATAATCGAAATTTATACAAAAATGAAGAAGAAGTGCCAGAGTATTTTAATAAGTCATCCTTACAAATGGCAATACAATTATTGAAAAGAGCAAGAGATGTATACTTTTCTAAATTAGGAAAGGCTAAAGAAGAATTAAAGCCAATTTCGGCAATAATATCTACTATAGTAATGGACACTGCAAAAAGGAATTTGATTCCATATACTGCGGATGTTATGGAAGTAATTTCTATAGTATTAAATGAAATAAAAACATATTCTAAATATCAAGAATTGACAGAAGAGAATTTTAAGATGTTATATGAATCAAAAGTTACAATAGGGAGAAAAAATGGAAAATGGGAAATGTTAAACCCTGTTAATCCGAATGATAATTTGGTAGATAGTTGGAATGTTGAATCAGAACGTGCAAAATTATTTTTTGAATGGATTTCTAATTTAGATAAAACACTTATAGGAATATTCGATGAAAATAATATGGATTACAAAAGATCTATTGGAAATATACTTGGTAATAAAATAGTTGAAGAATATTATCAATTACCAAATGTTCCCAATATAGAGAGGGGGCCTAGCCCGTGGAAAGTACAATCGATTTAGATACACTAAAAGAGAGATACCCTTTATTAAAATATGATATAGAGAAAAAAGCACTTATAGGAAAAATACATATAGAATGCATATGTAATGATGAATTCATAAAAGATGATTTTGATATAAGGATAGAATTATTGAAAGATGACTTACCTAAAGTGTGGGAGTTATCAAATAAAGTGAAAAATAGTTATCAACATTTATATGAAGATAAAAGACTTTGTTTAGCTACTGATCTAGAACAAAGATTGTATTTAGGTAAACATACTATTATTGAATGGATAAAAGAATATGTAGAGACGTATTTTATTTCCTATATTTATTATAAAAAATATGGAGTGTTTCCTTTTGGAGAACATTCTCATGGAGAAATTGGAACTTATGAATTTATAAAAAAACACTATAAAATGGATAATTTAAATGACGCTAAAACCATATATTTGTATGTTTGTACCAAAAAGTATAGAGGGCATTTAGAGTGTCCGTGTGGTAGTGGAAAAAGATTAAGAAATTGTCACGGTGGTATAATTTTAGAAATATTAAACGGCGATGAAATTGAAATTTTAAAAGATAATTATAGGAGAATGGAATATGTGGGAAAAAATAAATAAGAAACAAAACGAAGAAGAGATGATACAATTATTGTATTATTCAAGAAATCTATATAATAGATCGATTGAAATATTTATTTTGAAATTAATTGTGGTAGGAATAAACATCATTCTTTCATTTACACAAAAAGATACTATATTTCTATCTGCAATAATTTTTATGCTTTTTACATTATTAGAAATTATTGAACGAGCGTGTGTAAAAAATGCTGCGAGAGCAAGAAATTTATTTGATGTAAGTTTGTTTGAATTTGAGAATGTAAAATATGAATCAAAGATAAAAGAAAAAGCATATATTTTTTGTAGAAAACATAAAAAAGACTATAAAATTCAAAAAGAAAATTTAGGTACAGATGATCCACCAGGCCTGAAAAATTGGTATACTCAAAATAATGGAAAAACTAAAAATGAAATTATTTTTAAATGTCAAATTGAGAATACAAAGTGGGATAAAAAAATTACTAATACAGATTTAGGAATATTCATTGTAATATTGGTATTGGTTATTTTAATAGTAATATATAAATATTACAATAAAATGTTAAGTGAATTAATATCAGTAATATTAGTTGGGATTGAATTAATATATGAAGTTATAAAAAGAGCTTTGTTATATATAAAGTATAATAAAAATGTAAGTAATAGAGAAATCTTGATAGATGAGTTTTCTGATAGTAAAATTACTAAAAAACATTTGAAAAGTTTACAATCATTAATTGAAGAGCGAAGAGAAATGGATTTAGTTCCGCTTAATTTTATTCATAGAAAAGTTTCTAATTACATGCATGAAATAATAAAAAATAGATATAAATAAAATTTATGAGGATTTCGAAAGACTTTATCCAATAAAAATAATAAGATAAAATATTTAAAATGCCTTTTTGACGCCTTTAAATTGTAAGTTAAACACATTAAAAACAATATTGAAAAGGGAATCTACACGATTCTCTTTATTTTTTCATTGATATTACATGAGAATATGTATTCACAATAATTGTAAAAGTGATATGGCTAAGTAATTCATCTAATGTGGTATATTCACTAAGATTTTTTGATTTTAACCCTAATAGAATTGGAAAGTAAATTATAGATTAAGATCAGCGTTTTTGTTGACTTTAAGTCTATTTATTCTTGCTTTAATCTTATCACTTGATATAATAATTACAGAAGTTACTTATAAATTAAGGAGGCTCAAGTATGTTTGGTACAAACTATAGTATAAATTCACTAACAGTCGGTTCTATATTAGGCTTAATAGAAGCAGGCACAATTGCAATTCCTGAAATTCAAAGACCTTTTGTTTGGAAAAGAAGTAAAGTAAGAGATCTAATAGATTCTATGTATAATGGTTATCCTACAGGATACATAATTAGATGGCAATCTCCTAATGTAAAAATTAAAAATGGCGGAGAATCAGCTGGCAAATTTTTGTTGATTGATGGTCAACAAAGAATAACAGCTTTAATGACTTCTATATTAGGAATGAAAATTATAGACGAAGATTATCAAGAAAAAGTAATCAAAATTGCATTTAATCCAATAGCAAAAGATGATGAAGAAAGATTTGCAGTTCAAGATTCATCTCATTTGAAGAGTACGAAATGGATTGAAGATATTTCTGTTTTATTCAAACCAGAATTTAGTCAAATGAAGTTTATAAGAAAGTACTGCGAGGAAAATCCTGAAACGAATGAAGATGAGTTGGCAAACGCAATAACAAGGTTATTATCAATAAAGAATGTACAAGTTGGTGTTGTTGATTTAGGCTCAAACTTGAATATCGATGAAGTAACAGAAATATTTGTTAGAATAAATTCGCAAGGTAAAGCTTTGAAAGAAGCAGACTTTGCTATGTCTAAAATTGCTGCTGATGAAGATCTTGGAGGAAATATATTAAGAAATACAATAGATTATTTCTGCCATATAGCAACAGAACCAACATTTTATAATTACATAGTTGAAAAAGATAAACAATTTGCTGAGTCTGAATTTGCAGGTAAGATGAAGTGGCTATCTAATGATTTTGAAGACATTTATGATCCGGACTATAACGATATGTTAAGAGTGTCGTTTGCGCATAAATTTGGAAGAGGCAAATTGGGACAATTAGTAAGTTTGTTATCTGGTCGTGATTTTGAAAATAGAGATTACAAAGAAGAAATAAAAGAAGATTCGTTTATAAGATTAAAAGAAGGAATATTAAATTTTATAAATGAGTACAATTTCAAACAATTTGTGTTAGCTATTAAGTCCGCGGGATTTATAAGTAACAAGATGCTAAATTCTAAAATGACATTAGATTTTGCATACATATTATTTTTAATGTTACAAGAATCAAATGAAATAGACAAAACAGAAATAAAAAGATACATTCAAAAGTGGTTTGTAATGTCTACTTTAACAGGAAGATATATAGGTTCTCCAGAATCATGGATGGACAAAGATATAAGAGAAATCAAAGCAAGAGGATTTAAAAAATATTTCAACGAGGTAGAAGAAGCTGAATTATCTGAAACTTTCTGGAATGTAGGATTAGTACAAAACTTAGAAACAACTGCAACGAATAGTCCATATTTTTCAGTGTATCTTGCAGCGCAAGTATATAATGCTGAAAATGCACTATTTTCACAATCTGAAAAAGTTGCAGACATCATAAGTATAGCTGGAGATGTACATCATATATTCCCAAAAGAATTTTTAAAGAAAAATGGTTTTGGACAAAAAGTAAAATATAATCAAGTAGCAAACTATACATATTTAGACAGAACTGTAAACATCAGTATAGGAAAAGAGAATCCACAAGAATATTTTAGAAAAGCATTTGAAAACTGCCGTAATAATGAATTAGCATATGGTTCAATAAAAAACGAAGAAGAATTAAAAAAGAACCTAAAAGTAAATTGTATTCCAGAAGATATATGCGAATACTCAATTGGCAGATATGAAGAATTCTTGCTAAATAGAAGAAAAATGATGGCAAAGAAGATTGAAGAATATTATAAGAGTTTGTAAACAAAAGAAAAGCAAATTGCGAATGTGATAAGAAAGTGTGGTGTCGCAGGAGTGGTTTGCTTTTTTTGATAGAAAAGGTAAGAAATTTGTCGCTAAAAGGCAAATGAAAAAGTTATATATTATAGAGATTCTGTTGGGAGGAAATAAATATGGATGAATCGTTAGAATACATTAATCGAAAAATAGAGATGGTAAATACACTAATAGAAAATGAATTTGATAATGTTGAGGAAAATAGAGGCTATGTATCTAAAAATGTAATAAAAAATCTTAGAGATTTTGTTGAACATATAGCTTTCAAAGTATATATTACAGAAAAGTTAAAGGACTATGCTGAATATTCTCATGCAAATACTCAACAATCAATAAAATATATAAAGTCTATTACAAAGCATAAAATTCTAAAGAATTTTCATGCTTTACTAGAGATTGGTCCATCGCATAGTTCATATAATGAAGATGGTGCTACTAGATTAATGGTAAAATATCAAGAATATTTAATCGAACTTAAAAGGTATTATTACAAAATGTTCAAAACAGAAATATTGAAAAACTTATATAAATTTCCTATATATAACATAGAACCAACATTAATTGATTACTACAAATCTGTGTATAATGTCATTAATGAGTTGGATAGCGATGTTAAACCGCCATTCTTAAAAAATCCATATTATATAATGAAAGAAAAACCAATTGTATTTAATGATACGCTGTTTTATGAGTTGACTTTAACATCTGCAACAGATTATATGAATAAATTTAATAGAAATATTTTTTATTCTCTTGTAAAAATTCCTACTAATTATGCTGTGAAAATCTCATATATAAAGAAGGATATTATTTTATTTGATCAAACTGTTACAATTAATATTATTATTGACTATGAAATTTTTATAAGACCAGCTGAAATTAATAGTCTATATAAAATATTTGGTGTAGATAAAAAAGTATCGGCAAGAGCAAACGAATACGAATATTTTATGAAATATCTAAAGGAAAATAACTGTACATTACTTGATACTGTAAAGTTGCCTGATGAACAGTTTGCGTTTTTGGAAAATGGGACAAGTATTTTTAATACGCATAATATTTTAGAGTTGATAAAAAATTTAAGAGAAATTATTTTAAATAATTCCCCGGGAACAAATGTGTTAAAATATTTGATTTACAGATTAAGAAATCATGTCGTAGTTAAACAATTAGCGAAAGAACCGTGCAAACTTCTGTCGAATCTTTATTTAGAATATGGTTGTAATGTTTTTGAAACAATGCCTTATGCATCTTCTCTAAGTGAACACAAGATTGCTATTAATGAGCTAGTGGAAATAATTGAACCATATAATAGAGAACACGAATTGTTTTATAAACAAATAAAAAATATATGCGATACTAATAATAGAGTTTTTATACCATTTAATGAATTGGGAAAAACTGAAGAAGAAGCTCAAAAACTTATTACAGCCTTTAATTCTAATGTTTATTGGAAACATGCAGAGAGACTATTGAAAACAATATCAGGAAACGTTTATATCAGCGGATATGCGGATAGTACCATAAGAATAATTAAAACGTTACAAGAGAAAATGAAAGAAAAAAATGAAGAATATGGTTCTTTATATGAATCGTTTAAACGTATGGATGATTATGTTTTTTCAGATTCATTGAAAGAAGAAATAAGCGAGAAAATATATAGTAATTCTAAAGTTGGATTAATATATGGTTCTGCAGGAACTGGAAAAACAGAAATGATAAAAATCATTTCTAGGGTATTTGGAAATAAGGATATAGCTTTTCTTTCAAAAACAAATGCTGCTGTTAATAATATGAAGGTGAGAGTCAATAATAATACATTTAATGATAATTATTATTTTTCAACGGTAGATAGTTTTATAGGAAACAGTAAATATTTTGATTTGATAATTGTTGATGAATGTAGCATGATTGAAAATGACAAAATGTTAAAATTGTTAGAAAAAAGTAATTATGATTGCTTACTGCTAGTAGGAGACATTTATCAAATTGAAGCTATTGAGTTTGGAAATTGGTTTCGATTTGCAAGATTTTTTGTGGAAGATGCTTCGTATGAATTGTCTGAAAATTATAGAACCACCAATCATGGTTTAATGAAATTATGGACAAAAGTAAGAAATCTTGAGGAAGGAATTACAGAAAAAATTATTGATGAAGAATACCAAAGCGAAATTGATAAATCAATTTTTGTAAAGAAAATTACGGATGAGATTGTATTGTGTTTAAACTATGATGGACCTTATGGAATAAATAATATTAATAAGTATATGCAATTATCAAATCAAAACGAAGCTGTAGAGTGGGGAGTAAATGTATACAAAAAGGATGATCCAATAATATTTAGTGGAAATAGTGGTTTTGCTGATGTGTTGTATAACAACTTAAAAGGCACAATTGTTGATATTAAGAAAACAGAAAGTGAAATAACTTTTCATGTTTTTGTTGAGAAAAGTATAAGCGAACGAGAAGGATGGCTTTATGGTTTAGAAATTATAGAATACAAAGAAAATGGGACAGTGGTGGAGCTTACAGTTGTATCCAAAGATGATGAGGATGCGGATGATAGAATAGAATACATTGTGCCATTTACTGTAGCATATGCCTCATCAATTCATAAGGCACAAGGACTTGAATATGATTCGGTAAAAATAGTTATTTCAAATGAAAGCGAAGAACAAATAACTAAAAATATTTTCTATACTGCGATTACAAGAGCTAAAAATAGCTTGAAAATTTTTTGGAGACCAGAGTGCCAAGAAAAAATAGTAAAAAATCTTTCAGATAGTGATTTGAAAAAAGATCTTTGTGTTATTAAGGGAATGTTATAATTTTATATAAAAAGTTGTCACTTTTTACGTTGTCTTATAGTTATATATAGTGAATAAAAATAATAGGAATATGAAAAATAATAAAGTAAAATAAAAAACACCGAATGTTAAATTTTGGAAGTTACAACAAAGAATTCGACAGTTTTCGTCATACAAAACCAAATATGTATGATATAATAAAAATGTTAAAAATATATTACAAGGGAGTTAATATATGGGTACAGAGAATAGTTTGAAAAATAATACACTCTTTAATGAGATAATAAGAATAGATTTATTTAAAATAGAAAATTTATCTAAAGTGCTAGATAAATTAGATGCTTTTTCCAAAAAATATAATTTCAAATTTAGAACTAATGATGTTAAAAGTGTTAATATAAGTATTGATGATCCTGAAACTTTGTTGACACAAGAAATGATAAAGGCTAACATAGATGAAACTCAAAATTATGAGTATGTTTCTCAGAACGAAAAGGAAAAATTTGTTGTGAATGAATATTTTTTAATATTTGAGAAAAGCGGATTTGATGGATATACAAAAATAGATGAATATATAAATCTATTAATTGAGATGTTTAATATAATAATATCTGTTGAAAAAGACATAAAAATATCTAGAATCGGAATAAGAAAAATGAATCATCTGTTTGTAAATGACATAAGTAAAATTTCTGAGTATGTGCAATATGTATTACCGACTGAAGATTATGAAACTATTGACGAATATTCAATTATGCAGAAGAATTTATCTACAGTTTCTTCAAATATTAATTTTACATTGAAAAAGGGAAAACATATAAAAAATAATCAGGATGAAGGGGTAATGTATCGTCTGATTTGGGATATTGATTGTTATACAAGAACTGCAGAGATAATAAAAGTTTGTGATACTATAAAGGAATTGAATGCAGAATTATTTGCAAGATACAACAGAGTGATAACTGATGAATTGCGTAAAATATTGTGTGAAGAGAATTTAACTGAAGAAGAATTGATTTCTAAAAAAATATATGGAGGGATAAATAAAAATGGTTAATGATATTATTTTTTATCCAAATGCATATAACGATACCATTAATATTAATACGTCAGATAAGTATAAATATAATGAAAAGAAGGAACACTTCGTTTTTAGCAAAGAGGTAAACAATAGAATTAATTTGAAAAATAATACAATAATATTGGGAGAGCGAAGTAATTTATGGTAGAAATTATGCTACCCGCGTTAGAACTTGATGATTTTTTTGTAGACATTCATTGTTTAGGAAAAAATCCTGAAGGAGAAGGAATAATTTTTGTTGTTAGAAAAAATGATAATATATTGTTTAGCATGGTAATAGACGAAGGATTTGATAAAGAAATTTATAAAAATGAAGGTATAGATAAATTTGATATCGTATGTTGGACTCATCCACATGATGATCATTCTACTGATATAGATAAAATAATATCCAAACATACTAAAAGCTCTTCAATGATAGTTGTTCCAAATGGTATATACGATGTTAAGAGAAAAATGACAAGAAAGTGTAGAAAAATTTATAGGCCAATAAAAAAGCTTAATAAAAATGGACGAAAAAAGAATGGAGAATATATAGAAGCAAACCAATATTCAGTGTTGTTAGAAAATAGATATATAGATTCAAAAGGAAACAAGGTAAATTTAGAAATTAGAGCTATTTCACCAATTTCTAAAAGAGTGAATAATTCAAGAAACAACAAAAATGTTAATATGAATGATTTAAGTGTATGTTTGATAGTAAAGGTCAATGATGTAGTTTTTTTATTTGCCAGTGATATTTATAATAATATAATAAAAGATATGAATATTGATAAAGAAACATTTAAAAATATTATATATTGTAAAATTCCGCATCATGGTTCTATACATTCCGATAATTTATTAAGATATTTGCCTGTGAAAGAAGGAAATTTTGTTGCAGTTACTACAATTTATAAAAAGAATGGAGAAGCAGTCACCCCTAATAAGACGTTAATAGATAAATATATTGATAAAAAATATAGTGTTTATTGTACAAGTAAAAGTTACATTGATAATTCAAAAAGTACTGTAAAGACAGGGGTAATATCTACTAGATTTAAAATATGTAATTGTGCTGAAAATATTCCGTTAAAATGGGATGTTAAATTTTCCGGAGAAGCAACTGAAGTGAAAAATGATGAAAAGAAAGAAGCATTTATTTTTGAATAATAAAAGTGTTTTTATATAATTGAAAATACATATAAGAGGAAGTCTATACGATTTCCTTTTTTTGTGTGATAATTTCAAGGGTTACATACTAGGTGCAATCATCGGCGATATCGCCGGTTCGAGATTTGAATTCAAAAATAATAAGAATAAAGAGTTTGAGATTTTTCATTGCGATTGTGAATGTACAGATGATTCTATCATGTCGCTTGCTATCGCGAAGGCTATAATCGAGTCTCAAGAAGGTTTTGAAGATTTGTCGGAGAAAACGATTTTCTACATGAAGGAAATCGGTAGGACGTATCCGCATTGTGGTTATGGTGGTTATTTTAGAATATGGCTTTATACGGATGCGAAGGGGCCTTACAACAGCTATGGTAACGGCGCGGCGATGCGTGTTAGTGCGTGTGGTTTTGCTGGCAACGATCTTGAGGAAGTTAAATCGTTGGCGAGGAAAGTCACCGAAGTGACGCACAACCATCCCGAAGGTATCAAAGGCGCCGAAGCAACAGCCGTTGCAATCTATCTTGCAAGGACAGACCATACGATTCCGGAAATTCGCGATTACATAGATGCAAACTATTATCCGATGAACTTCACTTTGGATGAGATAAGACCAAGATACGCGTTCAACGAAAGTTGCCAAGGCACCGTGCCTCAAGCAATCACCGCATTCCTCGAATCAACAAGTTTCGAAGATGCCATCCAAAATGCAATTTCAATAGGCGGCGACAGCGACACAATCGGCGCAATCACAGGCGGCATCGCCGAAGCTTACTATGGAATACCAGAAGAGATGAGAGCAAAAGCGATGGGGTATTTGGATGAGAGGTTGAGTGAGATAGTGGTGGAGTTTGAGGGGGAGTATGGAGCAAAGGTAGTATAAGGTGGAAATGAGAGGAAAGAGGCTGAGAAGCCTCTTTTTTTGTGGGGAAAAATTTTTGTAGAAAAATTAGAAAATTTGTCGCTAAAGTTGAGGTGGAAGGGTTATATAAGAAGAGTAATGCACTTAGTTTACAGAAATGGAGGAATAAATTTGAAATTAGTAGGAGTGAAAATTGATAATTATAAGTCTTTTGGGGAAGAAAAAATTTTTTGTATGTAAATGATCTAAATACGGTAATTGGTAAGAATGAATCAGGAAAATCTAATTTGCTGGATTTGTTGGGAGATATTGGTTTTATTGGAGCTTCTGATGATAAATTATTTTTGAAAAATAATAAAAAATCAGATAAGCCGGTAAAAGTAGAATTAGTATTTGAAACACGAAAAGATGAATATTTTACTTATGGTAACTATAACGGCGAGGTTAGAATAGTATTAGAAAAAGATGAGGTTTATAGAATTGATAAAAAATTTGGAAGTTATATTACTAGTTTACCGGAATATAAATCATTAATGAAAAAAATATTAGAGCTAAAAGGAGAAGTTCAAATACCAAAGTTAGATAATAGAACAAAACTATTAACAATTATTGAACGTTTTGAAAAAGTAAATGAAAATATTTTTGTTGAGCCGAATTTTTGGAAGGATTTTATAAGATTAATGAAATCGATTGGTGATATAAAAACAAAGGAATTAATAACAAATATTGAAAAAATGAGAGATTTTTTAGAAGAAATTTATATGAATATTCCGGCTTTTGTGAAAATTAAAAATATCGATTTGAAAAATAGATATACAATAGCAGAATTAAAAGAAGCGCTAGAACTATTTAACGAGGATTCGATACTTTATCAGTTTTTTAATGTGTGTGAAATAAAATCTAAAGATTTAATAAATACGATGGAAAAGAATGAAAGTGCTAGAATTAGGGGCATAGAAAATGATATACAAAAGTTAATTAATGAAAAATTTGTGAAAAAGTTTAATGAGTTTTATTCTCAAGAAATAATGGAAATAGCTATAGACATAAAAAATGATTCCTTAGATATTATGATAAAAACTACAGATGGTGCATATTTGGATTATACTGAGAGAAGTAATGGTTTTAAATGGTATATTAGCATATTTATTCAATTATTGTATAAGAAAAAATATTGTGAAGAAATAGGTACTTATGTTCTTTTGTTAGATGAACCAGGAGTGTATTTACATGCTAATGCTCAAAAAGAATTAAGGAAGCTATTGGAGGATTTAGCTAGAAATAAAGAACAAGTAATTTACACAACACATTCTCCATTTATGATTGATAAAGATGATTTACTTTCTATACGAACCTTAATGAAAGATGATAACGGATATACACATATTTATAATAAAGTTACAGAAATTCCAATTGAAGCCAAGAGTAGATATGAAACAATAACTCCGCTTTTATATGCTTTAGGATGTGAAGGCGCTTATGATATAGAACCATCTCATTCAATGTGTAATATAATTACAGAAGGTGTAACAGACTTTTATTATTTGGTGGGGTATAAAGAGTGTTTAAAAGAAAATTTGCAATATAAAATAGTTCCTAGTAATGGTGGAGATGATATTCCTGCCATAGCTAATATATTATTTGGTTGGGGGTGTGAGTTTGTAATACTTTTGGATCAGGACCAAAAAGGTGAAGATGTTTATAAAAAATTACAATCAAAAAATAGTCCGTTTATTGATAGAATTTTATTTGTTGACGGTACGAAAATATCAAATAAGAGTGCTGATTTTGAAATTGAAAATATTTTTTCGGATGAGGATAAAGAAAAGTTTAATCTTAATGCTACTGATTATGGTGCTCATAAATATAATTATGCTACAGCAATGTTAACGAAAGTAAAAAGTGGTGATGACAAATATTCAGAAGAAACAATGAAAAATTTTGAGAATTTGTTTGAAAAGATTGAAGAGATAAGAAAAACGGAATGATATTCATTTAATTAAAGAGATGCAATTATATATTTTTGTTGACTTTTAATCACTTAGTGTATAAAATATATATTACAAAGAGGCAACTAGCTTGAAAACTTAGTTGTTTCTAAACTTTAATTGAAAGTTTTATTTAGTAGATTTGTCCAAGGGGACAAAAAAAGACTAGTGCTGTAACACTAGTCTTTTTTCTTTATGTATTAGTCAAACAACTTAAGTATTAAGTATATTAATACTAACACATAAAATTTAATTGAAAGTTTTATCATTTGTAAATTCAATCCTCCTTCTGCCCTTAGATTTGAACTAAAGTTCAGGGGGACCTCTTAATGTTATAACAATGAAATTTGTTTATCAATAGATTTGCTAAAATAATGTAAGAAAATATTACATTAAATGTTGCTAAATATTACAAAGATGATATAATGTCTGTAGAAAAGGAAATTCGATTGAAAGATGGTAAATTGTATGGCTGAATTAAGAGATTTATATGATGTTAATAGTAATAAAACGGACAAGACTTATAGAAAGGGTGAACCTATTCCGGAAGGGTATTATCCTATGGTGGTTATGGTTGTGATAAGAAATTCAAAGGGGGAATTTCTTATGCAAAAAAGAGTTGAGAGTAAAGGTGGCGACTGGGGTGTAACTGGTGGACATCCTAAATCTGGTGAAACTCCAATTGAAGGAATTATTACTGAAGTGAAAGAGGAATTGGGCTTGGATTTTTCTGAGGAAAGCTTTATCGAATATGATTCTGGATGCGACGGCAAGGATTGCTACAAGATGTATTTTGTGAACAAAGATGTGGATATTGAGGATATGCAAATTCAGGAAGAGGAACTATCTGAGGTTAGATGGTTTTCAATGGATGAATTAAATCATATGGTAGAAACGAATGAATTAAATGCGGATCAAATTGCGTGCTTTGTGAAGGTATGTAAGTTCTTAGAAAACATGTAAGAATTGTTTAAATGGGGGATTCATATGAAAAGTTTAGGAACGAGATTAAGGGAAATAAGAGAATCTGAAGGTTTAACGCAAGAAGATGTTGCGAAAATGCTTAAAGTTTCTAGGGTGATTATAACTAATATAGAAAACGATGCCAGAAAAGTAACTGCAGAGGAACTTGCTAAGTTTGCAAAAATATATAGCTGCACAATGGAAGAACTTATGGAAGGCAAAAAGAAAAAAGAGAAAACTTTAGTCTTTGCCAGAAGTTTTAAGGAATTATCTAAAGAAGACCAAGCAGAGATTTTGGATTTGATTAAGTTTAAGAAAATGCAGGCGAAGAAGAGGAAGAAGTAGAGGTTGCAATTTTAGAGGTGAGTTTATGGAGAGAATAAGATCTAACAAAATTCAGTGTAAACACTGTGGCGATATAATTGAATCAAAACATGTACATGATTTTATGACATGTAGTTGCGAAATGTGTTCAGTAGATGGTGGACATGATTATTTAAGACGTTCGTATAGAAATAGCCCAGAAGAAGATTTTGTTGAATTGAGTAAAGTTGAAGAAAGAGGACTATAGAAATATTTTACAATAAGTCTATGATTTTTAAGACAATAAAATAAATAAAAATAATAAATTTTGTCTCTAAAAACGATATAAAATAGTTATATTATATATAGGATAATTTGGATAAAATTGTAATATAATAAAATTTATAGAATTATTCTTTTATTCCAAAATAGAAAGAAGGATATTTTATGAGTAAAGATGAATGTACAAAAGAACTTTTAGCTGGTAACAATTCATTAGACAGCATAATAGTAAGAGTTGATTTTTTGACTATTGATATTGAAAAGATAATTGAAGAAATATTTCCGATGTTGGGAGATGAGTATAAGTATAATCAAATTGATAGTTATGATATAAATTTAGAAATATCGGATCCACAAAAATTGATTACACAAGATTTTATTAAGCAAAAAGTTAATCTGAAAAATAATTATGAATTTAAAAATATGGATGATGGATTCAGATTTATTCTTAATAAGAATTTTTTTCTTTATGAAAGAAGAAATTTTTATAATTATGCTGGTAGTGAAAAAGATACACAATTATATTTAGATATTTTAAACAAATTATTTGAAGCAACCCCTAAGATACAAAGATTAGGAGTAAGAAAAACAAATGTTTTTTTTATAGAACGAAACGTTGAAAAACTAAAAGGAATTGTTGATAATGCTTTTATAAAGGCTTTAGATGATAATGTAAATCAAAAATTAGAAATTGAGTATACTCCGTTAGAAGAGAATCAAAAAGATGGTTATAATATGGCTATACAAGTGGACTATGGAAAATTAAAACGAGAAGAAATAGATGCAGAAGTATATAGAATTGTCTTAGATATCGATAGTTATATTAGAGAACAAGAATCAATAGATTCTTATGATAAAATACAAAGTGCAATAGCAGAATTAAAAGAAAAAGATTTTAAGATTTATAAAGAACAAATGAGTGAAGCATTTTTGGAAGCTATAAAACAACGAAACAAGGATGAATTTAAAGAAAAAATAAAAAATTTAGGAATATTACATGGAGTTAATTATGGAAAAGATGAAACAGGGGCTAAAATTTGATAGTTATTGCAATAAATATCAAAAAGATACAATAAAATTTTGTGAAAAGACGATAAATGTGCCTTCATACAAGTCGAATTTTTGTCAAAAGACGTTAGATACAGTAAAAATAAATTATATAATAAAAAAGGATAGTAGAGTTTTTGATGAGTAATATATATTTAAATGAAACAGAAACGTTTATATTGAATATTTATACTATTGGATACGACATTCAAGGTGAAAGTATATATATAAGTATAGAGACTAAAAACAAAGAATTTTTTTATGATATTTTAATAGACTCATATAGGTGTGAAGAAATAAATCGAACTAAAGAATTACTAGAGACAATACAGAAAGAACGGACCTATAGACTGTTTGTGCGTATCTCATTACCACGATGATCATCTACTGGGATTTGATGAAATTATAGAACGATATGCAGGCCCAGAAACGTATGTGTTAATACCGGATGTAGATAGAGAAGATTCACTTTCAGAAGAGGCTGTTAAAATTCGTAAATCAGTTGCAAATATTACTAAAAATGGGCGAAAAAATATGGGAAAAGTAAGAAAGGTTTGCGATCCGTGTATTATTTTTAATCAAACTTTTTTTGTTAAGAATAATGAAGTAGAATTTGAGATAACAGCGCTTTCTCCAATTTCTAATATAACTGCCAGAAATATAGACCGAGAGGTCGAACTTATAGATCAAAATGACTATTCTATTTCTTTGTTAATAAAATTGGGAGAATTGAAATTGTTATTTACAGGAGATGTAACAAATAGTACTCTAGGTCAAATTGAAGAAAAGTATGATATAAATTTTTTAAAAATTCCACATCATGGTTCAAAAGGTTCAGATAAAATTTTTGAAATAGCAAATTTAAATAAAGATTCTGTTTGCGTTTCAACCAATTATAAATTATCGAACTTACCAAATTTTGGTATGTTAAATATGTATGCTGATTTAAGTAATGAGGTTTATATTACTCGAAAAGATTCATCTGCAGAAAAAGAAGATGAATCGGATGTGGAAGAAAATTATGGAATAATTCATACAAAATATGAGTTGGATATATCGTCTAAGAACATATTTTTTGATGTGAAAGAACTACACAAAAGCAAAAAGTATAAAAAAGAAAAAATGTGGATACAAATCAACCATAATAATTCTTAAAAAAATAAAAATATATTTTTAATAATATGGAGGATATATGCAATATTTAATAGGATTAATATTATTAATGTTATTAGTACCTTTTGTAATGGACAGATTTAGCAATGGAGAAACGGTGATAGATAAGCCTCAAAAGAAAAAGTTGGATACATCTAAATCTCCTTTTCTAATTGCACATTCTTTACTTACTAAAGCTGAAATGAACTTTTATAAGGTATTATTAACTATAATAGACAAAGAAAAGTATATTATATGTCCTAAAGTTCGTATGTTGGATGTTTTGTGGATGAAAACGTATCAAGCAGATAATAAAAAAGCGTTCTTTAATAAAGTTGTAAGAAAACATTTCGATTTCGTTATTTGTGAAGTAGAATCATTGAAACCTGTTTTTGCAATAGAACTAGATGACAAGTCACATGAGCAAGAGGATAGGAAAGAACGCGATGACTTTGTAGATAGCATGTTTGCAAGTTTAAATTTTAAAGTGGTGCATGTGCCTGCAAAATACACATATGATTCTGAAGAATTGAAAGCTAAAGTGGGATTGCTTGAAACTATTGAAACTCAAGAAGTTTTATGATATAATCCTCTCATAGCACTTCAATTCGACCATTCGCGTGGTGCTATCGAAGAAACTGAAAGTTGTGTCTGGAGATATCCGGCAGCTGGAATAATAAAGAATGTTGAGAATCTTTCTTTATGAATGGCAAAAATTTTAACCATAGCAAAATTATGGTTGTTTTTGCTGTTTGTGAAGGGAGGTTCTTTTTTTATACTTACAACCAAATTTGAAGAGTGTGCGGCTTGTGCTAAAATAAATACGAAGTTGCGAGCTGCTAAAATTGAAGGAGAGATTTTTATGCAAGAGAAAGAGTTAAATTATTACGAGGAGATTGGCAATTGGGATTTTGATGATATCAAATGCACTACTGAGAGGTTAACGGACTGGGAGTTTTATGATCAAATAAAAGCTCATACTACTAATACATCTTTATGCCTTGACATTGGCACTGGCGGTGGCGAGAAGGTACTTAAGTTTTATCCTGAAGTTGGGATGGTTATTGCGACAGATTTTTCTGCTGAGATGATTAAAACTGCTCAAGAAAATCTGAAACAATATCCTGGCAAGCGTGTGAGATTCACACAAATGGACAATTTAAATATGAAGGTTCCTAACAATTCTTTTGATATTGTTTCTGCGCGTCATACTGCGATTGATGCGAAGCAAATTTATGATGCGCTTGTTCCTGGTGGCGTGCTTGTGATTGAGGGTGTTGATAAAAAAGATTGTTGGGTGATGAAGGAACTTTTCGGAAGAGGCCAAGCTTTCAATGATGAGATTGCTATTTCTGAAAAGGATTACAATGATTTGGTTGCTGCTGGTTTTTCTAAGATTGAACGTGTTGAGATTTTGGAAGATGAGTTTTATGAAACGGAAGATGATTTGATGGCGCTACTTTTGAAGGCTCCGATTTTAGATGATTTTTCTGAGCTTGATAATTCTGAATTTGTGCACAAAGGCAAGATAGAATTAAACTTGTTTGAGGAATATGTGAAAAGATTTAAAACTCCAAAAGGCATTTTGTTGAAACGTGTGCTTTATGGAATTGTTGCAACTAAATAACGTATAATTTTTAAGATGCTATGAATGAAATTTTCATGGCATCTTTTTCTATTTTTTATTTGATAATTACTATACAAATTCGACGTGTTTTGCGATATAATTTTATTAGCTGTACAAATGATAATTAGGGGGATTTACAATGGATAAGGAAACCTGTTTCAATGATGGTATTTCGGTTTTAGAAATACTTCTAAATAAATATTTGATCGGTTATGGAATACCTGATGAGGAAACAAAAAAATATTTTATATCTTGTCCAGATGATGCGAATCGAGCTTTTGAAGTTGATGATAAAAGAATTGTTGCACGTTTTCCTATGTATTTTTCTGAGGACGGAGTGAGTGCCTCTCATGTAGGAAATATAGTTTCTTTGCTTGAAGATAATGCGAGAATGGTGAGATTTGAAGCGTTGCCTGATGAAGAGAAAAAGAGTGCGATAATTAAAAATGTTGATGAGTTAAAGTTTGAAAATAACTATGATGATATAGTTTCTTTTGCTGAGATTTTTTATATAGCTAGCAGTGTTAAAAGATATGCGCCAGGTTCGGATGAACATACAGACGCATATAAGCTTTATCAAAAATTAGTTGATGAATATATGACTAAGTTGAAGGCTAGACCTACACCGATTAAACAAGAAGTTAAAGTTGAAGAGGTGAAGCTTGAAGAACCAGTAGTTCCTATAGAACCAATTAAAATCGAAGAACCTATCAAAGTGGAAGATCCTAAAAAAGAAGAGGAAGGTTCTACTTCGATTAAGTTTTCTGATTTGCCTTCAGATTTTGTACCATTGGTAAAAGATGAACCGATTAAATTAGTGGATCCAGATGAAGTGGTTAATCCTATTAAAATAGATGAGCCTGTGGTTCCTATTGAGCCAATTAAGTTAGATGATCCAGTTGTACCGATTGAACCGATTAAGCTAGATGACCCAGTTGTACCGATTGAACCAATTAAGGTTGAAGAACCTGTAGTTCCAGTTGAACCAATCAAGGTTGAGGAGCCAATAAAAATTGAGGAACCTATAAAGATTGAAGATCCGATTAAACTTGAAGGCCCGGTGCCACCTGTTGAACCTGTAAAAACAGAGAATCCAATTGTGGTTGATGAGTTAGTTACACCAATAAAATTGGAAGAGCCTGTAGTTCCAGTTGAGCCAGTTAAAGTTGAAGAACCAATCAAAGTTGACGATCCTATCAAAGTAGAAGAACCTGTAAAACTTGAAGAACATATCAAACTTGAAAAGCCAGTTCCAGCGGTTGAAGAACACATCAAAGGTCCTGTACCACCTCCAAGAGATAAGAGTGTGCACTTGGCTGAAAAACCAAAGCTAACACCACCTGTTAAATTAGAAGAAGCGCCTATACAAAAAGTAGAAGCTCCAGCGTTAGATTATGAACAAATCGTTGCGAGAATTAATGCTAGTAATTCTGAAAATAAAGTTTATGATTTTGAGTGGAAAGAAGATAAATTATTAAACCTTGCTGATGATAAATCGCTTGAAGTTGCGCTTACTATAATTGAGCGTGCTAAAATTTCTTTAACTCTTGATAAAGATTTGATTGCAATAGGGTCAAAGATGTATGGTTTTTGTGATCGTAATGAAACAGATGATGAACTTTTAGAAAAGTTTAAAGCGGACGAAAACTTTAGAATAAATACTAAAGGTGGAGTATGGAAAGTTGGCTCTGGTATAGTATTTGCTACAAAGTCTTGTCATACTTGTAAATATCAATCTTGTCCTAAACGTTTAGCTGCATATCTTTTGTATTTAAAGAACAATGATTTGTTAAAGGATAAACTTGCTGCTAGAGCTGAATATAGGGAAAAGAACAAAGAAGATAATGGCTTTTTCTTGTTCAAGTGGAATACGAAAAATGGTTTAAAGAATGTTGATGAGAAGACTTTCAACTTTGCTCAAGAACTTGTAAATAGAGATCTTATAAGAATTGATAGAAACTTGAATAAAGATGGTAATATTAGATTCGAAGATCGTTTTGCCTGTGGTGATTTGCAAGTTTCAGAGTTTGATATTAACAAGCTTTCGATGATAGAAAGTTGGGATAAAAGTAGAATTTTGACAAGAACTTTAGAAGTAGAAGCTGATGATCTTTGTGGTACATATAGTTGTAGAATGCCATATTGTGCAATTTTAGTTGCTGGATACTTGTATTATCTAAAAAAAGCTGGTTTTGAAAATAGAATTAAAGAAGATAGAGAATTCTATGCGGCCAATAAAGATGAGATTGATGCAAAGAGAAGTGCTTTAGTAAAAGAAAAAATAGATGCATTAAATGCAAAGAAAGAAGAGAAGCTTCAAGAGTTAAAAGGTACTTATGATGGTAAAATTGAAAACCTTAATGTGACAATTAATAGCATCATGGAAAGTAGCAAAACTAACTTCCATTGCGTTGTTGCAGGTGAAGATGAGGATGCTAAAAATAAGTTTATTGATAAAATTATTGAACTTATTAAGAATCAAAATCAAATATCTAATGTAAGAAAAATGCCTGCATCTCATTTTGCTAAACTTTATTATCACATGACGCCGGTAAGAATTAATAAAGAAGATAAATTGATTTATTTTGATAATGATCCTGAAGGCAGAGGAAAAGAGACTTATAAGCTTGATATAAACAATACGACTTACAATTCAGAATATAAGGTTAATAGAAGAAGTAGATTAGAAGAAACTGCTATTTATGTGCTTGATTCTATTAGTGAATTTGTTTCGGATTTCTACTATTACAACAAAAATTATTTAGATAAAAAGATGATTAGAAATGCTATAGATCTTTTAGCAAACATTACTTCGAAGGGATATATAATTATAAATGCAAATCCGGATGAGATTGAATCTTTCTTGGATCTTGATGCAAGACTTAAATTTGTTTATCAAAATAGTATTATAAATATTCCTACATTTTCGTTGGAGGATATGTTTGCAAGTTACAAGGCAACTTTAACTCCTGATGTATGTGCAAAGCTTATAGAGAAAGAAGAGGAATGCAAAAAACAATTTAATGAATACGTGAGCTTGAATCAAAAGTTCATGCCGTTTAGCAAGCAAGAGATTGTTAATTATCTTGCTAACTATGCAAATTCAAGAAATGAATTGGTGTTCCCTCCAAACATTTATAAGAAAGAATCTTTGGACAACATCATTGGTCTTGATAGCGTAAAAGAAAAAGTTAAAGAGTTTGAAAAGTATATGTTCTTCCAATTGCAAGCTAAAGCAAATGGTTTGAAAGTTGCTTCTTCAAATATGCATATGATATTCACTGGTAATCCTGGTACTGGTAAAACAACTGTTGCAAGGATTATGGCGAAGATGCTTTTTGATCTTGGTGTTGTAAAAGAAAATAAACTTATTGAAGTTGAAAGAAAAGATTTAGTTGCGGAATATATTGGACAAACTGCAACCAAAACAACAGAAGTTATCGATAAAGCTATGGGTGGTGTGTTATTCGTTGACGAAGCATACACTTTAGCAAGTGAATCAAAAAATGATTTTGGTAGTGAAGCTATCGCAACATTGATTAAAGCAATGGAAGATCACAAAGATAAGTTAGTTGTTATCTTTGCAGGATACCAAAAAGAGATGAAAGATTTCTTGGATATCAATCCGGGTATTGCATCTAGAATTGGTTATACTTTTGATTTCCCTGATTATACGGTTGAAGAGTTGATTGAAATATTCCGTGTGAAGATTAGAAAAAATGGTTTTGAATGTGGCGATGATATTTACGTTCCGCTTAAGAGAATCTTTAACTATTATTCAAAGAGAAAGAGCTTTGGTAATGGTCGTTTTGTAGATAAAGTAATTCAAGAAACTTTGATGAATCATGCTTTAGGTGATTCGGAAGATTTGAAGATGATTACTGAAAAAGATATTCCAAGCATTGAACAATTAAATCAAAACGAGTCTAAAAATGGTAAGCATGAAACTGCTGAAGAGATGCTTGAAAAGATTATCGGTATGGAAAATGTGAAGAATGAAATTAGAACTTTTGGTAAGTATGCTAAGTTTGTAAAGAAAGCGGAACAAAAGAAATTAAACATTCCTAGCACCAATATGCATATGATATTCACAGGTAATCCTGGTACAGGTAAAACTACAATTGCTAGAATTATTTCAAAGATGTTATTTGACATGGAAGTTATCCATGAAAATAAATTGGTTGAAGTTGAGAGAAAAGATTTGATTGGTACTCATGGTGGAGAAACTGCTATTAAAACTAATGAGATAATAGAACATGCAATGGGTGGAGTTTTATTTATTGATGAAGCTTATACTCTTGCATCGGACAAACTTGGAGAAGAGGCTATTGCAACATTGATTAAGGTGATGGAAGATCACAAGGAAAGTTTGATAGTGATTTTTGCAGGTTACAGAGATGAGATGAAAACATTCCTTGATGTAAATCCTGGTATCGCATCTAGAATTGGTTATACATTTAATTTTGAAGATTACAGTGTGAAAGAATTAATGGAAATGTTCTATATGAAGATGAAGAAAGCGGGCTTTAAATTTGCTGATGATATTGACGTTCCATTGAAACGAGTTTGTGATTATTTTGTTAAGAGAAAGAACTTTGGTAATGGTCGTTTCGTTGATAAAGTAATTCAAAAAACTTTGATGAAACATGCTTTGGCTGACAGAGAAAATATAGAACTTATAACTGAAGCAGACATTCCAACTATTGAAGAATTAACTGAAAGTGGAATAAAGATTGATACAAATGTTGAAGAAGCTTTAGCTAAAATTGTTGGTATGGAAAGTTTGAAGAAAGAAATTATTTCTTTAGGCACCTATGTATCGTTTATTAAAGAAGCTGAAAAACAAAATGTAAATCTTCCTGATTCAAATATGCATATGATATTCACAGGTAATCCTGGTACAGGTAAAACAACTGTTGCAAGAATTATTGCGAAGATGTTATTTGATATGGGTGTTATCCATGAGAATAAACTTGTAGAAGTTGAAAGAAAAGATTTAGTTGCTGCATATGTCGGACAAACTGCAATAAAAACAAACGAAGTTGTGGAACGTGCAATGGGTGGCGTACTATTTGTAGATGAAGCATATTCACTTGCAAATGGTCACGGAGGTCCTGGTCATGACTATGGTGCGGAAGCTGTTGCAACTTTAATTAAAGCAATGGAAGATCATAAAGGTGAGTTTGTAGTTATATTCGCTGGATACAAAAAAGAGATGAGAGACTTCTTAGATATTAATCCTGGTATAGCATCTAGAATTGGTTACACTTTTAACTTTGAAGATTATTCAGATTCTGAACTTACAGAAATATATAGAAGAAAAGTTGAGAAGAGTGGAATGACTTTAAGTGATGATGCGATCGAAAAAGTAAAAGAAGTTATGAAGTATTTCTACAAAGTCGATAACATTGGTAATGGTAGATTTGCAGATAAAGTATTTTCAAAGACAATGGTTAACCATTCAAAGAATTATGCTGAGAAAGCTAAAGATGGAAATGCAGTTTCGCCAACTGATGTAACAACAATAACTGCAGAAGATATTCCAACAATACAAGAGATTACAAATTCAATGCTTGATGGTGCTCATATGGTTGATCCTAGCAAGATAACACCAGAAGAAATGAGAAAGACTGCTATTCATGAAGTGGGTCATGCAACTATAGGATACTTATTAGTAAAAAGATGTGGCATAAAAAAGATTACTTGTAAAGCAGAAGGCTGGGGAGCGTTAGGATATGTTGAATATGATAATTCAAATATGAGCTACGTTAATTCAAAAGAAGAATTGCAAAATCAAATCAAAAGATTACTTGCAGGTATTGCTGCTGAAGAAGTGTTCTTAGGATTCTATAAGAATGGGGGAACATCAGATTTAGAACGTGCTACAGGAATTGCAAGAAGTATGATTACAAGATACGGTATGTCTGATTTAGGATTATCACATATTCCATCAAACAATACAGTATTAGAAAAAACTATTTACGATGAACAAAATAAGATTTTAGGAAAATGCTTTGAAGAGGTTAAAGAATTAATTAAAGCGAACAAAGATAAGATGTCTAACGTAGTTGAATATTTGTTAGAACATGGTGAAATAAACGAAGAAGAATTCGTAAATATGTTTAAAGATTAAAAGAGAAGCGACTTGAGAAATCAAGTCGCTTTTTGTTGTGACTGCTTGTCCCAAGTAGGGACGGACCCACTGCGGGACAACTTGTCCCATGAAGAGTCCGTCCCTTGATGGGACACTTTACATAAATTAAAAGCCGTGATATAATCCCCATGTTTAATAAAACAATAAGATCCTAATCATCTATAGGAGAAGGAGGAACGTTCTATGGTAAGGTCGAAGTGGAACTGCGGCAAGTCGATTCCGATCGATGGGCTGAGTGACGCTGAACTGAAAGTGGCAATTCCGGAATGGGCTGAAGGTAGTAAAACGCTGGAGGAACTTCTGTGGCTTTGTCACAAAAAGGGTGTTGAGACTGTTGGCTGTGATGCTGGCAATCATCATTTCGCATATATTGATGTCGCGCTTAAGAGCGACCGAGACAATCTGTGTAAGCTGCTGAATGCGGCGGTGAATATGAAGCGGTGTACGCTGATGTTTTCCTTCAATGGTAATCCGCGTAGTGGTCCTAACTGGCACGAAGCGCACATTTCTATCTCGCCGAATCCCAATGATGATGCAAGTGCATTTTTTGCAGAGTTGTGCACAGCAATGAAAAAGCCTTGGGGTAAAAAGCCTGCCGAAGCTGTAAAGCAGCTTCTGAATATCGCAGATTTTCTCAAAGATAAAGAGTCTAGCTTTACTATTAGGCTTTATAAGAGCGAAACAAACATGTTCGCGATTGAGTGCTGGGGCAATTCTCGTAATTGGGAGTACTTCACAGAACTCTTTGAAGTTGCAGGGCTGCATACTATGACAAATAAGAAGCCGAACATACCACTTAAGGCGTGGGGAATCAAGACAAAGAATGTCTTTGAACTTTCTACTGCGCTTAGAAGTGTTTACGAGAATGTGCGGATGAAGTGGAATCTTCCGTTGCCGGAGGAATTCACGGAAGACATGGATTTTAACAGCATGGCACTTTTGATGCGCAGAAGGTTTGGCACGGATGAAGCGGGCGTGGCAAAACTGAACGAATGGGTTAGAAACAACTGGGGCAAACCTTATAACGAAATCACATACTAATGGGAGCGAGCGTCACATTGAGTGGCGCTCGTTTTTTGTCCCACAGAGGGACGGACTCATTTTGAGACAGTTGTCCCGCGAAAGGTCCGTCCCTAAACGGGACACTTTACATAACACAAAAACCGTGATATAATGACCTCGGCAAGAATACTTGTGTATATCCTAAGCAAGGCAACAAGCTCTTGACTAATCTGCTAATGCAGGAGGAATCTAAGCAATGAAAGCTGATGTAGGAAAAGTTGGCAACCACGACAAAGGCAAGAAACGGATGCACGTGTATGCTAGCACGTCTCTGCGTTCTAACTCTGGCAAAGAGTACGATTACCAAATTCACTTCCTGATCAACATGGAGAACGGCCTGCCGCGTTTTGTCTCTGAGAAAGGCAAGATTTCGGTTCGTCCGTACATGCTGCTGCACATGCTGACGCAAGTTTACGAGGAACTGGGAATCGATATCGGTTTCCCTCGTAAAGCTGAAGTTCAGTACGTGAAGAATCCTAAGCAGCATCCCAAAGGTCAGTACAAACATTATCCTGCTCTGAAAATCATGAGGACCGGCAAACGTTATCGCCTGGATCAGCAGGTTGGCGGAGACTGGATGAGTACCCCCGACATCCTGAAGATGGTTCGCTTTGTGCAGCATCTGCAGTTCTATGATGAAGTAACCTATGAATTGATGCGTACGGAAAGCGAAAGAAGTCCTTATCACACACTGAGCCCGGCGCATGCCCTTTCTTGGCTCTGTGATTACAAAGTTGAAGAATAAGTAGGAGGAACGACAACATGGAAGCAACTAACGTAGGAAACGAAAAACTGGTTCGAGCAACCAAGACCATCGAGAAGAAGGACGGAAGTCTGTGTACCTATCAGATCTGCTTCAAGATGGAACCGGCAACGGCCAAAATCACCGAAGTGGTGAGCGAAGGTGGCAGCAATGGCGAAACTAAGCTGCCGCTCTACTACCTGATTCATCTGATGCGTCAGCTGTGCGAGCATGAGAATGCGCCTATTCCCAAGAGATATGGCATGACCGTAAACTATACTTTCCTGGGTGCACAGGCGTCCCCGGCACTGCACATCAACGAGAACGGCAGAACCGTTGACATTGCTATCGATGTTGCTGCAAAGGTGTGGCTCCCTTATTACGAGCTGAAGCGTTTTGCATGCTATGTTCATTGGCTGAAGGCCATTGAACCCGACAGATACAAGATGGCGGAACACGGCGAAAAGGAATTCAAGGCGCTGCGTTCCACTGACTGGAATCTGGAATTCATCTAACAAATTTCGAAACCCTCGGAGCATCTCTCTTTTGAGATGCACCGGGGGTTTCCCTGTTTTATAAATGAAACATTACTGTAATTGTTATGGTTGAAAATGTGTGATATCATAAAAAAGAAGAGTAAGGAGACTAACAAATGAAAAAGTTTTTAGATAAAACATTAATAATTATAGGCTCTGCGATTGTTGCGTTTGGATTATACAATATTCACTCAAAGTGTGGTATAGCAGAAGGTGGACAATTAGGAGTTGAATTATTATTTTTGAATTTATTGAGCATAAGTCCAGCAATTGTTTCGCTGATAATAGATTTTGTTGCGTATTTAATAGGTGGAATTGTGTTTGGCAAAAAGTTTTTTGCAAATTGTATCATTGGAACAATTTCGTATTCTGCATTTTATGCGTTGTTTGAACACTTGCCAATACAACTGTTTCCGGATTTATCTAACCATTTATTATTAGCATCTATTATTGGTGGTATTATGGTTGGAATAGGTTGTGGAATAGTAGTACGTAATGAAGGTGCTTGTGGTGGTGATGATTCAGTTGCTAAATTAATATCGAAGTTATTAAAGCTTCCAATAGCAGTAAGTTATTTTTTACTTGATTTAATTGTGATTGTCACTTCATTATCGTACATACCGTTAAATCAAATTATTTATTCGCTATTAACTGCGACAGTTTCTTCTATATTAATAGGTATAATTTCAAAGAAGAAAATTGATTAATATACGTTAGTTGATCATACATAGGAAAAGAGAGTGTTAAGTATGCAGAAAAAAATTGAAGATTATTTAAAAATATTATATCCGGATATTGAAAATTTAGATCCAGAGACAAAGAAAAAATATGAAAAAGATAAGGCTTTTTTAGAAAAATTTTTACCTCAATATGAAAAAATGTGTGCTAAGTATGAATCTAGAAGAGAATTCTATGATGATAAAGACTTTTTTGGAATAGTCTTACGAATGTGTAAAGAAGCACATGACCCTGAAACTAAAATTGTTGAATTTTCTGGTGGAATGTTAGAGGTTTTAGAAACAAATGATATTTTTTGCGAAAAATTCGATACGTTAATGGAGCTAATGAAATTTGGTAGACAAGAAATGGATAAGTATACTTCTGTATCACCAGATAACACTCCAATAAGATTAGAAACAGTATATGATTTGACAGAGGAATTTTTAGAAAAGATTGATCCTTCAGGGAAATTACTAACAGAATTTAAAAGGCTAAAAGACGAAGGTAGAATTGAAGTAAATAAAGTGGAACGCAAAGGTGGTTCATATTACAGTCATTCAGAAGAGAAAATAGTTTATGATTTTGATGGTACGGTTAATTCTGCACATACATTGGTACACGAGTTTATGCATCATATGACAAGTAAAGAAGCTCAGACTAACATGGGATATCATGAATTTACAGCGTTTAGAGAATATTTATCGATATATTACGAAAATGCATTTATTCAATTTATGGATGAAAAAGGTTTGCTTCCTAATGGTATAGAACCTTTAATTGCTGCTAGAATGAAGTCGGAAAAAGAAAAAGATCCAGACAATTGTTTATCTATGTATTTAGAATTGGCTAAAAGAGAAAGTCAAAAGAAAGAGATTGGAAAAGAAGACGTTATAGAAATTGCAAGAAAATATTTTCCGGAAATTCAAGATGATGATGAACTTTGGCGCGTTGCAAGCTCAAAATTGGAAGCTTTTGCAGATGAACATTTTATAGGTGCGGAAGTTGGTGCTGGTCTTACTATGTATAGATTTAGTAATGCTTTAGCTCATGCTTCAAATTTAGATGAGACTACTGTAAGAGGAATGCATCTACTTGTGGGAAAAGTAAAAGATGGCAAACACGATATAGAGATGTTTAATGGTGCATTAAAAGCGATGGGAAGAACAGAACACGAGTTAATAGCAGAAATGGAATCAGCTGGTGCAAAGCAAGAACCTAGATTGTCTGTTTTTGCAATTGGACAAAGAACAACAGAACGTACTAATATAAAAGGCAAAAACTTTATCACAAGATTGTTTGAAAAATGGAAGAATAGAGATAGAGAACAAAATCAAGGAGGGGATATAAAAAATGATTAATGAAACCTTGCTACCAAAAGCATATAGAGAAGTGCTAGAAATATTAAAATATATCCCAAAGGCAGATTATGATAAGGTTCCTAAATATATAATTGAAAATATGGAGAAAGAACAAGACACAACTTATGAATATGTAGTTTCGAATTTCGAAAACTTTAATAATCAAGAAATGCTTAAAGAAACTGAAAATATTTTAGCGGTACTTTTTAGAGATTATTGGGCAACAGAAGATGAGCGTATGATTATACTTGCGAGAGAGCAAAAAGAAAAACGAGAATTAGAAAAAGAAAAATATATGAACTACAAACCTCTAAATGATATGTTCACTAAAGAAGAACCAGTTGTAAAAGTAAAGGAAAATCCAACTCAACTAGTAGAGGTGAAACAGTCGTTTTGGAACAAATTAATAAGTGAAATCAAAAAAATATTGCACATTTCTTAAAGATTGATAAAATAGTTATATATGGATATTTTTACTAAAGAAGAAAGTGAGGAGTTATGCAAAAGACAAGTACAGATAATACAAATGTCGCAGCAACACGTGAAGCGACCATAGCGAAGTACATAAAAAGTTCTGTACAGGTTTTGAAAGATAACTCACTTGTGCAAAACAACATGGATATGTTTTTGAAACTAATGCGTTACGAAGATGAAGTGCGTGATGGTTACATAGATGTATCTCAAACAGACATGAAGATTGATATTGCGATGGTATATCATCTTACTGAAGAATTTCTTGTTAAGATTGATTCGTCAGGCGCATTATTGAATGAATATATTAGACAAAGAACAAAGTTTGAATTTGATGGCACTATAAATACAGCTCATAATTTGATTTATGAATTTATGCATCGTTGGGTGAGTGTTCAAGCTAAAGGTACAGCAAAATATGGTGAGTACACTTTATTAAAAGAATTCTTGCCAGTGTATTATTCAAATGCTTTTATATATTATATGAAAGAAAAAAATGTGTTTGATATGAGCCCTGAAATGTTTGTAGCACATGCTGTTAAGAAAAATTATTTCAAGGATCCAACAAAGTGTGCAACTACATTTTTAACAATATGGAGCAAAGCGACGGCTGGAGAGATTGGTCATAAAGAAATCGCTACAGGACTTGCAGAAAGTTATAATGTTGCAGAAGCTAATGAAAATTTATTAGAAGCTGGTACAGATAAATTGATTTCATATATTAACAACACAATTTATACTGGCGAACTTTCAACAGCGTTTGCAAACAAATTTGCAGTAGCACTTTCGCAATGCACAAGTTATAGCGAAGATATACAAACGAAGTTATTTAAATTAGCAAGACATATAAAAAACGGAAAAGGAGACTGGGCGTTTATGCAAGAGTACCTAGATGTTAGTGGAAAAACAGTAGCGGAATTTCTTGAAGAATTAGACGCTGCGATGATAAAAGCTGAAGAAGTTGAAGAAACATATAAAGCTCATAGGGGTGTATACCAAAGAGAAGAAATTGTTAGCGTAGAGCCTGGTGTAAAATATTTGATTGACATTGAAGAACAAACCAACTGGGTTAAATTTTTAAACGGATTAAAAAGAATATTTTGGAAAGCGAAGAACAAAAATAAGAGAGCACAATAAGTGCTCTTTTTTGATGCCAAATTGTAAATTTTTTCATGTTGACTTTTAATTTCAGTAATATAAGATATCAATGAAGCAGAAATCCAGAGACAAATTTGATATAACTATATGAATTTGAAAAGGAGGAATTTTCTCATGGGTAAGATCATAGTCATAGAAGGCACTGACTGCAGTGGCAAAACTACACAGTTTAACAAGTTGTGTGAAAGACTGGAGAAAGAAGGCGTAACGTTTGCAACAGCAAGCTTCCCTGATTATCCGTCTGATAGCAGCTGGTTTGTTAGACAGTATTTGAACGGCGATTTCGGTGCGAATGCGTCTGACGTCAGCGCGAAGACAGCTTCAGTCTTTTACGCTGTAGATAGATATGCATCATATATGAAGGGTGAATGGGGCAAAATGTACCGCGCCGGTGGCAACGTGCTTTTGGCCAGATACATCACATCAAACATTCTGCACCAGGCGTGCAAGCTTAAGACAGAAGATGAAAAGCAAGCGATGATCGACTGGCTGCAAGAGTTCGAAAATGGCACAATGGGTATTCCTAATTATGATGAAGTTATCCTTTTGAACATGCCTCATGAGCAAGCAAAGATCCTTAAGGCAAAGAGAGGAGAAACTTCTTCTGGCGGCGAAAGAGATATTCATGAAGCCGACGATGAACATTTGAAAGCTGCGTACGAGACTTCTCTTTGGGTGGCAAAGAAGTACGGTTGGACTATCATCGACTGCGTTGATGAGAATGGCAACTTGCGTACTATCGATGACATCCACGATGAAATCTACGCAAAAGCAATGCAAGTATTTAGCAAATAAAAAAGGACCCGACTGCAATTAAAGCAGCCGGGTTTCTTGATTTTATTTTGTATATATTTCAGGTTTCAACACACCAATATCTTCTAAGTTTCTATATTTACCATCATAGTCTAATCCGTATCCAACAACGAATTCGTTAGGTACATCAAATCCTACATAGTCTGCATCAATTTCAATCTTGCGTCTTTCCTTTTTATCTAGTAAAGTGCAAATTTTGAAAGTCTTACAATCTCTAACTTCGAACAGTTCTTTTAAGCTGTGCATTGTACGTCCTGAATCGATAATATCTTCTACGATGATTACGTTTTTACCTGCAACATCAATATTTACATCTTTAATGATTTTTACGTTTCCAGAAGATACAGTAGAACCTTCATAGCTAGAAACTACCATAAAATCAATATCCATAGGAAGGTCAATTTCTCTGATTAAGTCTGTCATAAAAAGGACTGAACCTTTTAAAACACCAACAACCACAACTTCTTCACCTTCGAAATCTTTTGTGATCTGTGCACCCAATTCCTTAGTTCTTTTTTGCAGTTCGTCTTTTGAAATTAGTATTCTTTCAATGTTTTCATAAACTTTCTTCATATAAAATAATACCTCCTCAAATATTTAATTAATATGGATAAGCATACAACTTTTTTATGCTTTTTTCAACAAAGAGGAGAAGATTATTTTATAAATTTACAAAGCAAAAGAGGAAACGTGCTGGTTAGCAGTTTCCTCTTTCAATCTCATATGACAACTCGAAAATTATTTCTTGCCCTTCTTCGGAAGTGTGAGACGCAAAGGATAACGATAGGTTACACCTTGCGTTGGATGAACGGCAAAAAGTTTTTGCACAGGGTAGTTTGCGGTTACAAGACCTTTCATGGAATACAAGCTGCCGCCAGGCCAACAACCGTTGATGAATTTTTCAGTAGTGACGCCAGGCAGTTCAGACGGAACATGGAAATGACCGAGCTCAAGGTAGTTGTAGTTGAGTCCGATAAGCTGTAAAAGCTCAGTGTAGTTCTTTGCAGCACGGTCGATACCGTAGTAGGGAATGCCTTGCCAAGAACGAATGTCATCGCCATGGAACATCAAGAAATTGAAACCGTAGATTGTATCCATCTGCCACCAGGATTTCGTGATTTGCCAAGTGATTCTGTCGTACTGTTTCAGCTCGGATTCCATCCACTTGTATACGATGTAGTCCCAGCTTACGTAGTGCAGGTTTTCACCCTTAGAACCAATACGTCCGTGATTACCAGGTACAGCAACGACGTGAACTTTATCGAAAAGGTACAGCGTTTTGATAAGGAATTCGCAGAGCAAATCCTTAACACCGATAGCCTGTTCGGTAATCTCACGGTCAATCTGTCTGGTTTGACCCTTAAAGATATCGTATCCTTCAACAATGTCACCGATGAGATGAACATGAAGAGAAGAGATAGGAGCCACCTGCTTGTGGCGGGTGACGATTTCTTCGAGCCCTTTGTAAAGTTGCGCGAATTGTTTCTCGAGAATGTCCCAATTGTATTCGTTGAGACCACCGCTGGATTCGCTGGAAATGTACGTGCCTGCCTGAATATCAGAAATCATAAGCACAATAGTTTCCTCAGAATAGTTGCGGTCAACCTTCACTTCGAAAGGTTTAATGTCTCTAAAAGGACGTTCACGAACGACATCTTTGATGGAATCGATAATCATTTCGGTAACAGCGATTTTGGTCAACAGTTTCTTGTCTTTCTTTGCGGCTTCCGAACTTAAAATTTTGTCGCGACGTTCAGATACTTGTTCCTCAAAAGTCTTAGGTGGAGGCGCGATGCTTGCAGCACCAAAAGTCTCACGAAGATAGCGCTTTACAGTCCGAGCAGAGGAGTCCTTAGCTTTGAAAGCAGAGCCAAATTCCTCATACACTTTACTGCAAATTTCGTCTACAGATGTTCCTTCTTCATGAAGCTTCTGCGCAAGATCACGCCAAGTCAATTTCGTTTCCTCACACATTGAATTTGCCTCCTTTCAGAAAAAACTGATAGTCGAATGAAAAATATATTACACTTCCAATAAAACTTTATCATAACAATATTGCGTAATCAAATTACAAGTTTGTTACAAAATTGAACCATTAGGGTACTTATTATTTTTTATGGAATTTAATTATTCTTATAAAACGGCAAAGGACCAAGCTTTGCTTGGTCCACTTTGCGTTAGCATTATGATGTTAATTTGTTTTTATCGGCTATCCCTTACTTTTGATTGTTTGTTACAATTATTATATGTATAGATGAAAGGTATGTCAAATAAAAAATGATGCCCACGCTAAAATAGCGCGGGCACCATAGATATGAATTGTGTGATTATGCAGGGATGTTACTTGCCAGCATGTAATTGCTGTATGCAGGGTTGTCGGTAACATCGCTGATAGGACTGATGAAGTCAGGGATTTCAAAGGTCGAAGCTTCAGAAGAAAGTTCGATTTCGAGGATAGCTTTGTCATCCCAGAAGGGATAAACATCCAGCTCGTAATACAAATTGTTGTAAATGAAACAATAGCGAGTCTTTCGGATTTGACGTTTTTGACAATCGGTCTGCATCAAATAATTGATGTATTCTCTTTCGGAAATTTTGCGTTCGGTTTCGACTCTCACACCAGGACGAATGTACTTCTTTTCGGTGTAGAAGAAAGTGTAGTCGCCTTCAGTACCGCGCATGCGGATACGTCTTTCGACACCATTACCGTTGTCGCACAGATATGTCTGAATAATTTGCTGCTCGGAAACATTTGCATGGCAAGAAAGTTTTGCAAGGTTGGGAGCCTTGATAAGGAATTTCTTTTCGATTTCCAAAGGTACAGGTTCACCAAGAACGGCAAAAATTTCAGCCATCATACGATTAATCTTATTTGCGAAATCAGCGCTGTTATCTACGATGCGCAGATGGGGGTGACCGGTCCATGCCTTCTTCAAAGCGTGATCAGCAGCGACAGCTTCCTCCACGCTTTCATAACGAGCAGGATTATTTTCTTTGTTTGCGAGATATGCTTCGACAGCACCGTCAGCTGCAGTAACCATGTGGATTACAGCATCGTACATGTTCATGAGCGTGTTGATGGTCACCTTGTTGCGGCGAAGAATTTCTGCAGAGTCCTCAGGAGTGGTGTATGCGAGAGCATCGACCAATCCGCGGTCGTACAGGATGACAACGTTTTCTTCGGCGCACTTTTCGGCAGCCTCGTCATAGATGTGTTCTTTTGCGACTTGCAGACGGAAAAGCATGTCTTGAAATTCTACGTTAGGGTATTCGACAAGCTTGATGCCGCCACCATACATTTCGGTGAAAGTCTCAGGCATAACGAAAACCTTATAGCCCAAATTTGTGAGTTCTGTTTCAATCCGCGCGAAAGCAGTGGTTTTGCCTGCACACGGTCCGCCGGTTAATACGATCCGATGAATATTTTTCACTCGAGCGTTCCTCCTTATAAATATTTAGTACGGGTGGATTATACCAGGGAAACGCTGAAAAGTCAAAGAAAGGTCGTATCAACGAAAGAATTGTTGATATGAAGGTTTCTTTTCGACATCTTTTATGCTATACTTTTATCGTAATTTGGCAGAATTGCGTGAAAGCAATTTTGACTATAAAGGAGTTGAGTTTATGATCGATTTGTTTGGTAAAAAAGCAAAGATTAATGAACAACGTGAAACTAACAAAAAGTTTTTGATGTATGAAAATGTGATTTGCTATATTGCTTTAATTTCATTTCTTACATTAATACTTGCGGGTGCATATGCTACTGAAATTTTAGTGTGGCAAATTAGCCTGATTACGATTGCGATTGTATTACTTGTAATTGCTGTGATATTTGGCATTAAAATTGAAACTGAAGCAGGCTTTTATGAATGTGCAAAATGTAATCACAGACATGTGCCTAAATATTCAAGCGTGCTTTGGGCTCCGCACGTTGGAAGAACGAGATATATGAGATGTCCTAAATGTGAAGAAAAAAGTTGGCAAAAGAAAAGACTTACTGAAAAAGAAGATTAATTTAATATTAGTTAAAATTTTAATGGAGGTTTATTATGAATAAGTATTTGTACGAAAAAATTTCTGGGTATGTTCCTTATGATGATAAGGAGAGCGAAGATAAGGCTGTTATTTTAGATTTTATTGCAAACAACGAAGATGTATTAACAAGAAATAATAAAATCGCACATATGACAACATCAGCTTGGATAACAAACAAAGACAGAACAAAACTACTTATGATTTACCACAACATTTATGATTCTTGGGCATGGGTAGGTGGACATGCGGATGGAGATGAAGATTTACTTCACGTTGTGAAAAAAGAAATTGAAGAAGAAACAGGATTAACTAATATTAAACTTTTGCAAGATGATATCTATGGTGTAAATATTGTTACAGTAGATAACCACATGAAAAGAGGAAAAATAGTAAATTCACATCTACATTTTGATGTAGAATATTTATTCGAAGCAGATGAAGACGAAGTTTTAAGAATAAAAGAAGATGAAAATAGCGGAGTAAAATGGATTGATTTCAATGAAGTTGAAAACTATACAACAGAAGAAAAAATGAAACCAATTTATAAAAGATTAACAGACAAATTGAGAAGTTTAAATATATAAATAAACATTGAGAGAACGATAGACTAAATAGTTAGGAGACTAACAAATGAACATTCTAAAACCACAAAAAGTTTTATTTGATAAATTAAGAAAGGTAGAAGATTTTGCATCAGAATTAAAAAGTGATGTAGAACTAGAAAATGTATCTATAGAAAATTGTTTTTTAGAAAATCCAATTGTATCTGAAATTACAATTGAAAAAGCAGTTTTGAAAAACGTATCTATAGTTGGTGGAAACCTTGAAAAAAGTGCGTTCACAGATGTTGAATTTGTTAATTGCAACTTTTCAAATACTTCATTTGAAAATTCTAGTTTTGTGAGATGTGAATTTAATAATTGCAAACTTACAGGATGCAACTTTGTAGATAGTAGACTATATAACGTTTGTTTTGCAGAAACTAATATGAACTATGCTAATTTGTCTCTAGCAAGCATCGAAAATCTACTATTTAATAATACAGGTCTTCGAAGTGCAAACTTCCAAGAAAACAAGTTAAAAAACATTGTATTTAAAGAAGCGGATTTAACGGGTGCACAATTTTTCAAAACTAGCCTAAAAGGAATCGATTTATCAGATGCGATAATCGATGGAATCAACATATCTTTAGAAGACATCCGTGGAGCGGAAATAGGCGAGTATCAAGCGGGTGACTTATTGTATCTGATAGGAGTTAAAATTAAATAACCAAAATATGGTAAATAAATGCTAAAAAAGTCCCAAAAATCTCCAACTTTATGCTTGACATTAAATAAAGAGGAGGGTATAATAGGACCAGTCAAGAAGAAGTCAACCACTTCTCACCGTCATAAAGGGATATGAACGGTTAATAATAATTAGTATTTGAATTACGAGTTATTGTGCGTGGTGTGACTTAAGATTGATCTTAAGTCTTTTTTTATGCCCAAAGTGAGCATAGGGCTTTATAAATTTGAGGGAGGTTGATTTGTATCAAACAAGAACTTTCTATAAACGAGGAAATCGTAGCTAAAGAAGTTAAAGTTATTGATGAAAACGGAGAGCAACTTGGAGTATTACCAATTGCCGAAGCTTTAAGAATAGCTGAAGAAAAAGAATTAGATTTAGTAGAGGTTGCTTCAAATGCTAACCCAGTAGTTTGTAAAATCATGAACTACGGAAAGTACAAATACGAGCAAGCTAGAAAAGAAAAAGAATCTAAGAAAAAACAAAAAGTTGTTGAAGTTAAAGAAATTCGTTTGTCATCAACAATTGATACACATGACTTTGAATTCAAAGCAAAAAATGCTAGAAAATTCTTAGAGTCTGGTGACAAAGTAAAAGCAACGATTAAGTTTAAGGGTAGAGAAGTTAATAATACAGCTTTTGGCGCAAGTGTTTTGACTAAATTTGCTGAAGCATTAAGTGATGTTGGTTCAGTAGATAAGGCTCCAAAACTTGAAGGCAGAAGTATGATACTTATGATTAATCCAAAAAACCAACAATAATTTAATTTAATATATTTGAAGGGAGTAAGAAAATCATGCCTAAAATGAAAACACACAGAGCTACTGCAAAAAGAGTTAGCTTAACAGGTACAGGAAAAATCAAAAGAAACAGAATGAACAGAAGACATTTATTAAATGCAAAAACAGCTAAGAGAAAAGCAAGACTTAGAAGACCAACAACAGTTGATAAAACAATGGAAGCAAACGTTAAGAAAATGCTACCATACGCTTAATTTAGAGAGAATATATATAGGAGGTTAATGAAAAATGGCAAGAGTAAAAACAGCGGTTATTACTAGAAAAAAACATAAAAAAGTTTTAAAAATGGCTAAAGGTTATTATGGCGCAAAAAGCACAAGATTCAGAATGGCTAAACAAGCTGTAATGAAATCTTTACAATATGCATATGTTGGAAGAAAGTTAAAGAAAAGAGATTTCAGAAAACTTTGGATTTCAAGAATCAATGCAGGTGCTAGAGCAAATGGTGTTAATTACAGCACATTAATTAACGGAATGAAAAAAGCAAACATCGATATCAACAGAAAAATGCTTGCTGAAATGGCTGTTAATGATCCAGCAGCTTTTGCACAAGTTGTTGCTGCAGCTACTAAATAAGTTTAAAACTTGCGAGACATCATATGATGTCTCTTTTTTTGTCCCAGAGGGGGACGGACTCTTCGCGGGACAAATTGTCCCACTCTGAGTCCGTCCCCCTCTGGGACAAATCGGTTGTTCTAAATTTAATTACTCTTCATACAATTTACCAACGGAGGTTGGACGAGTTATGAGATTTGTAGTTTTCTTTTTTATATTTATGATTATCTGTTTTGTTACGCCTAGTTTGTTTTTAAGAGATATGCTGATTGTAGATGCGGGGGAGTTTGTTAAAAACATAGATGTTTTAAGTGGGATAAAAGAACTAATTGGTGGAGATAAATTAGATATAGAAGAAAGTAAGGACACTAATAATTTAGAAAATATAAATATAGAAGAAAAAGAGACTATAAAGTTGTTATTAACTGCAGAAAACAAGATTGTGGAGATGCCTTTTGAAGAATATTTAGTAGGCGTGTTGATTGGTGAAGTTCCGTCTACATATGAATTAGAAGCCCTTAAAGCGCAAGCTTTGGTAGCGCGTACTTATACAATGCATAAATTAAAATACAATCCTTCAGCTCATAATGGTGCTGATATGTGTGATGATATAAATTGTTGCCAATGTTTTAAGACAAAGGAATATGCGTTTTCTTCATGGGATGACGCGGAGGAAAATGCGAAATGGGCCAAGCTTTGTGATGCGGTAAATTCAACGGCTGGACAATATATAACGTATAGTGGAGATATAATTGCTGCATATTTCCATGCTCATAGTGGCCGTGCAACAGAAGATAGTAAGTATGTTTGGGGAAATGAAGAAATTCCGTATTTAAAGAGTGTTACGGCTAAAGAAGATTATTTGTATGAAGATGCTTTGACTATTTCACAATTAGATTTAACAACTAAATTAAAAAGTAAGTATCCTAACTATAGTGGTGAAAGACTAGAAGTATTAGGTTATACAGGTAGCAATAGAATAGATACTTTGAAAGCTGGAATACATGAAGTTAAGGCGACGTCGCTGCGCAGTATACTTGGACTCCGTTCAACTAATTTTGAGATTGTATATAATGAATCAGGGGATGTAACTTTCAAAACTATAGGTTACGGCCATGGAGTAGGCATGAGTCAAGAAGGGGCTAATGCTATGGCAAAAGCGGGTGCAACGTGTGAAGAGATAATAAAGTATTACTATCAAGGTGTTGAGATTTATAACAGTAAATAGTATAATTGCATAAAGAAATGGGGGATTTAAATGGCTAAATTAATACTTGCTTCAGGATCAAAATGGAGAAAACATTTACTAGAAATGTCTGGTTTTGTATGTGAAGCGATACCAAGTAACTGTGATGAAAATATAGAATATACAAATCCAATAGATTACGTATTAGAACTTTCAAAAGAAAAGGCTGAAGATGTAGCTTCAAGATGCACAGAAGGTATAATCATAGCAGCTGATACTATTGGGCATATGAATAATAATAGATTTGAAAAACCAAAAGATAGAGACGAGGCTGTTGCTTTTATGCGCGAACTATCAGGAAAAATAAACGAGTTTGTAACAGGTGTTACTATTATTGATTTGTACCAAAACAAAACAATTACCTTCGCAGACAATGTAAAAGTGAAACTTCAAGAACTATCAGATGAAGAAATTAATTGGTATGTAGATAATCAACCTAATATATATGATTGTGCTGGATATGTAGTAGACGAATGTGCAGCTATATTTGTAGAAGAATTAATTGGAGACTATAAATCAGTAGTTGGATTGCCAATACACAGCATCTATAAAGAACTAAAAAAACTAGGCTACTCAATGACCGATTTTCGCGACTAGGGGACAGCCCTTGAAATCAAATTTTCGACGGTGAGGGACAGCCCTTGTAATGAAATTTTTTCATTACAAGGGCTGTCCCTTAATAAACAAAAAAAACCTGCTAAATTGCAGCAAATCCTTAGGGAATAAGCATTTAACAGTTTTTTTTATGCTGAAAAAAGCCCGAAAAATGTTAAAAAAGCCAAAAAATAATTTTAAAAAATTTTTTGACGTTTTTAGAACCCGCAAACCCTGTATTTCCGTAGACGATTCTTTGTAACAAAACCACTTCAAACCCTTGCTACAAGCGAATTTGCAAGCGAAAATGTGTTGACGAACAAAAAGGTGAGGCGTATAATATCATTGTAGTTAGAAATTATTGGAAATTTAATTTTTTTAATATATCACATAAACAAAGGAGGAAATCGTTATGGATATTATGACATTAGCTTGCATCATTGGTGGTGCAATTGTAGTAGTAATTATTTTTTTATGTTCTATTTACCGTGTTGCTGCTATCGATAAAGCGTTAATTATCACAGGTGGTAAGAAACCAAAGATAGTTGTTTCAGGAGGTAGCTTTGTAATTCCTATTTTTAGAAAAGCTACATATTTTGATTTGTGTATGTTAACGGTACGAGCAGACAAAGACGAAATTCGTACAGTAACATCTGTTCCAATCATCACAGACTGGACAGCACAAATCAGACCAGACACATCAAATATTGAGAATTTGAAAAAAGCAATTATTTCATTTAAAGAGAGAGGTCAAGAAGGTATTGTTCAAGATGTTAAGTTAACACTTACTGGTGCGGTTCGTGATATCGTTGCATCTATGACACCAGAAGCTGTTCTTAGAGATAAAGTAGAGTTCGCTCAAAAAGTTAAAAATACAGTTAATGATGAAATGATTAACATGGGTATGGAACTTGTATCACTAAATATCCAAGATATCTCGGATAAGAATGGATACTATGATGATATCGCTGCATTAGATATGCAAGATAAGCATCGTGAAGCCGCTAAGAAAAAAGCTGTTGTAGAACAAGAAGTTCGTAAACAAAAAGCGGAATCTGAACAAATTGCTTCTCAATCAGAATTAGATTCTGCACTTGCTATTGCAGAAAAACAAAGAGATAACAACTTGAAAAAAGCTGAATATAAAGCAGAAACAGATAAAGCTAACGCCGATGCTATGATTGCCGGACAACTTCAAACAACAATTCGTATGCGTGATATCGCAGAAGAGGAAGGTCATGTAGAAGTTGTTAGACAAGAACAAGCTAACTTAGCTGCATTAAAACGTAAAGAAGTATTATTAACTGAAGCAAACGCTGCTAAAGAAAAAGCAATGATTGATGCTGAAGCACAAGCAAACGTTAACAACATCAACGCAGACAACCTTGTAGAAGTTGCTGAACGTGAAGCTACAGCTATCAAGATCACAGCTGAAGCTGAAGCAGAAAAAGCTAAAAAAGAAGGTCAAGCAACAGCTGAAGTTACAAAGATGAACGGTGTTGCCGAAGCTGATGTAGTAAAACAAAAAGGTTTAGTTGAAGCTGAAATCATTAAACAAAAAGGTTTAGCTGAAGCTGAAGCTGAAAGAGTTAAATTATTAGCTATGGCTGAAGGTGAGAAGGCACTTGCTGACGCTCGTGCATCTAACGAAAAAGTTAACTTCGAAATTGAACGTTTAAAAATTGAAATGAACGCAAAAGTAGAAATAGCTACTAAGACAGCTCAAATTATGGCTGACATTGGTAAAAACGCTGAGTTTGTTAATATCAATGGAGGACCACAAAATGGTGGAACAGGTAACGTGTTATTAGACACATTATCTAGTGTACCAGAATTAATGAAAAAATTAGACGTTGAAAACAAAGCTCTAAATGGCAAAAGTTTCAACGAAGAAATTAGTGGACTAGTTGGAAGTATTACAGAACCCGCAAAAGGACTTCTAGTAAATAACGTTCCAAGCGAAGAACCTAAAAAAATTATTAAAGACAAAAAAGAAGAAAAATAAATAACGATTTCTTTTTAGAGGCAGTTGCTTAAATGCAACTGTCTCTTTTTTCGTCGCTAGGGGACAACCTTTGTAATAAAATTTTCGACGCTGAGGGACACACCCCTTGTAATAAAAAAATTTGATTACAAGGGCTGTCCCCTAAGTAAAAAAATCGCAAGTTGGGGACACTCCTTGTCACAAACTTTTCACAATTCGTATTGCAATATTGCATATCAAATATTACAATATAAAGAAACAAATGAAGAGAAGAGGAATTCGTATGAAGATTTTTAGAAAAAGATACATTCCAAATGAAATAATAGATATCTCAGCTGATGAGATTGTTTATCAAGATGAAAAATTGTTAGTGACCAAATGGATTCCAATAAAACCGCGCACAGACGTAGGTAGAGGCGTATCATATACAATGCTAGACAAAGGTTGGAAGATAAGCAAATTTTATGATCACAATGATAACTTGTTATACTGGTATTGCGATATAATTGAACATATCATGGAAGAAGATTCATTAACTTTGATAGATTTGTTAGTTGATGTAATCATACATGAAGATGGAGTATATGAAGTTGTTGATGTAGAAGAACTAGATGAAGCACTTGCAGATGGTCTAATCACAGAACAACAAAAAGAAGATGCGCTTCAAAAAGTAAGTGCCCTAACAAAACTAATAGACGAAAAACAATTTCCACCATTTGAAGAAATGAATATATAAACAAAAAGCTTGTAACTAAAAGTTACAAGCTTTTCTTTTTCTGAATTTTACCCACGCTCATTCATATGTTGAGCAATTCTTCTTTCTGCATCTTTCTTTGCGATGTCTTGGCGTTTGTCGTATAACTTTTTACCACGGGCCACACCAAGTTCAACTTTTACGTGGTTCTTATCCCAATACATTGAAATGGGAATAAGTGCAACACCTTTTTGTTTAACCATTCCAATGAGTTTCAAAATTTCTTGTTTGTGTACAAGAAGTTTTCTTTTTCTCATAGGATCCTTATTAAAAATATTTCCTTTCTCATAAGGACTAATATGTAGGTCATTTATAAAAAGTTCGCCATCTTTAATAGATGCATAACTATCTTTCATATTCACTTTGCTATCTCTAATAGACTTAACCTCAGTACCAGCAAGCGCGATACCGCATTCCATTCTTGAATCTATAAAATAATCATGGAAGGCTTTGCTATTAGTGGCGATAATTCTTTTATCATCATTATTTTTAGCCATAAATCCTCCTAACTAACGAAGCTAATTATAGCACAGAACAAGAACAACTGCAACCTAGCTTCTGAAACACTCAAAGGGGCAAGTCATTAATGTTAGGCAGTATGTAGATTAGGTAAAACTTTATCTGAGAAGTGCGCTCGCAGGAACTTTGGTCCAAGACAGCAAGGTGACGTGATAAATATGGAGTATTAGTATGTAAAGCAATAAGCCCTTTATCTGAGAAGTGCGCTCGCAGGAACCTTGTTCCGAGTACAGCACGGCGATGATAAAGGGTTATTGCTGTAAAACTTAAAATACGCGATTAATAATTATCACGTTTTGAATCTCCATTAGACATCCCATAATATCCAATTAATCCAAAAATCGCCACTGCAGCAACTATCACAATAACCCAAGTCCACATTGTTGTAGTCTCACCATTATTAGTAGTAGCAGTTCTAGTAGCATCATAAGTCCTAGCGTCAGTACCAGTTGTGCCAGAAGTTCCAGACATACCATTGTCTAAATCTTGACCCATTCTAGTAACGGCATTCCCAACACTATTTACGGCACTTCCAGCACCATTTATAACACCACCAACGCCTTCAGTAGCATCCCTTACAATATTGCCAGTAGTATTACCAACGTTATTCATAGCGTTAGACATAGAATTTTTAGTAGTATTAGTATCCTTAACAGTGTCTGTTACAGTTGTATTAGTAGTGGTTGTGCTACCAGTACCATTCATACCTGCACCATTTCCGTTAGCAGCAAATACAAAAGAAAAACTCATTAAACTTAGCACTAGAGTAAGTGTTAAAAGCATTTTCTTATTAAACATATTAAACCTCCTGGAATTCATAGAAACTGCGCAAAGCGCTGCTAAGTTTAAAAATCTATGAATTCACATTTAGTATCTTAAAATTTTCAAAATAATATTCAAAAAATGCTTGTAAAAAATTGAGAAAATCGCAAAAATAGGGTAAAATTTTTGTTGAAACAAAGGAGGTTTTATTAAATTATGAAGAAATATATTATGTCGACTATATTGACTTTACTTTTTATATATGTTATACTAATTGCCGTTGGTTGCAAGAGCGGAAATCTATTTATTCCTATGGAAAGCCCAGATAATGAATTAGAAAATGGAGCTATTTCGGGAGAAGTAAATGACGTTTCAGGAGATGCAAATAATGTTACTGAAACAACTTCTGGCGAAAACGAAGAAGAGGACAAAGTAGATTATGATTTTCCGGAACCATCAGGCGACAAAGAAGTTATAGATGAGATTGTAGCTCCTTCTGATGAAAACGAGAAAGTCACTGGAAATTTGAATATAGATAATAACTGTGTATACAACGAAGCAGGAAGAATTATTATCGTGATGTTCCATAAGTTTGCGAGCACAGAAACTGATGAGTGGACTCGTTCTTATGATAATTTTTACAAAGATTTAAAATATCTTTATGATCACGGATATAGAACTGTATCTTTAACAGATTATATTAACAACACTATGGTTGTGCCTGTTGGTTGTACGCCTATAATTTTCACATTTGACGATGGTTCAAAAGGTCAATTTAATTTAGTGAAAAATGAGAATGGCGAGCTAGTTGCAAATCCAGATTCAGCAGTTGGAATTATGGAGAAGTTTTATAAAGAGTATCCAGAATTCGGACTTAACGGAACATTTTTTATAAATAGTACTTTCTTTGCTGGAGAAGGAACAAACGAAGAAAGATTAAACTATTTAGTTTCGAAAGGGTTTGAAATTGGTAATCACACAAGTAGTCATGTAAATTTAGGAAAAGCTTCTAAAGATGAAATTCAAAAAGAAATAGGAAGCTTAGCTAATACTGTGAAAAAATTGACAAATGGTTATGAAATTAATTCTCTTGCATTACCTAATGGAGTATCTTCAAAAGAATATAGATCGTATATTGCAAAAGGTTCTTATGAAGGACAAAGTTACGAAAACAAAGTAGTACTTTTAGTTGGAGCTGAACCTGTGTATGCGCCAAATTCAGGAAAGAATAATCTTTTAACTTTACCTAGAGTTAGAGCTACTGGTGGAGAAAAAGAAGTTACATTCGATCTATACTATTGGTTGAACGTTATGGAGAAAAATCCAAAAATGAAATATGAAAGAATCTCATAAAAAAGAAAGGAAGGATAAAATTTGACAGAAGAAACAAAGTCGAACGAAAATGTTTCTAAAAAGCCTCGTAGAGCTTTTAACAAAGGTTTTAGAAATAGAAATTCTAAGAAAACAGAAAGTGTAAAAGAAACTAAGGCAACTAATAATAAGGAAACTAACAATCTTGAAACACTAGAAATATCAACATCTATTTCTTCAAGATTTGAAAAGAACAAAATGGCTGGAAGAAAGAAATTAGAACAAGCAGCCAAACCAAAACTACAGCAAACGGGTAAAGAAAAAGCGGAACCTAAAGCTGAAAAAAGAGTGCAGAGTAAAGCAACAGAAACAAAACAAGTTGCTAAAAAAGCAGTTGCATTAAAAGAAGAAAATAACGAAAAGAAAAATATAAGAATAGCAAGAGATAGATTAAAAATCATTCCTCTTGGTGGATTAGAAGAAGTAGGAAAGAACATGACGGTATTTGAGTATGGAAACGAAATGATACTTGTTGACTGTGGTGTAGCTTTCCCAGAAGATGACATGTTAGGTGTAGACCTTGTAATACCTGATTTTTCTTACTTAACAAAGAACAAAGAAAAACTTCAAGGTATGATAATTACTCATGGTCACGAAGATCACATCGGTTCAGTACCTTATGTATTAAAAGAAATTAACACACCTATTTATGGTACAAGATTAACTTTAGGTTTAATCAAAAATAAATTAGAAGAACATAAATTAGTTAGAGGAACAGCTCTTAAATGTGTTCAAGCTGGAGAAACAATTAAACTTGGTAATTTCAAAATCGAATTCATCAGAGTAAATCATAGTATCGCAGATGCTGTTGCGCTTGCTATCACAACTCCAGTTGGTACAGTAATTCACACAGGAGACTTCAAAGTTGACTACACACCAATCGATGGTAAAGTAATCGACTTACCAAGATTTGCTGAATTAGGAAGACAAGGTGTACTTGCTTTAATGGCAGATAGTACAAATGCTGAAAGAGAAGGTTACACAATGTCTGAAAGAAACGTTGGTAAAGTATTTGATGGCATCTTTGCTGGTTGCCAAAAGAGAATTATCGTTGCGACATTCGCATCTAATATTCACAGGGTACAACAAATTATCAACTCAGCAACAAAGAATGATAGAAAAGTTGCTATTTGCGGAAGAAGTATGGAAAATGTAATGAAAGTTGCAAAAGATTTGGGTTATCTAGACATTCCAGATGGCATATTAATAGATATGGATGAGATAGATAATTACGCACCACATAGACTAGTACTTGTTACTACAGGAAGCCAAGGTGAAGAGATGTCAGGTCTTTCAAGAATGGCTGCTGGTACACACAGAAAAGTTACTATTACAAATAGAGATTTAGTAATCATTTCTGCAACACCAATTCCAGGTAATGAAAAACTAGTTTCAAATGTAATTGATGATTTATTCAAAATCGGTGCTGAAGTTATTTATCACACATTAAAAGACATTCACGTTTCAGGACACGCATGTCAAGAAGAACAAAAATTAATTCTATCCTTGGTAAAACCAAAATATTTTATACCAGTGCATGGTGAATTTAGGCACTTACAAGCACATGCTGAAACAGCTGTTAAAGTAGGAGTTGATCCAGATAACATCGCATTACTAACAAACGGTGATGTATTAGAGTTAGATAAAAACTTCTGCAAAGTAACAGGTTCAATACCTGCAGGTCAAGTTTTAGTAGACGGCTTAGGTGTTGGTGATGTTGGAAACATCGTACTTCGTGATAGACAACATTTATCGCAAGACGGATTAATAATCGTAGTAATAGCAATGGACAGCAAGACAGGTCAAATAATGTCAGGTCCAGACGTTATTTCAAGAGGATTCGTATATGTAAGAGAATCTGAAGATTTAATGGAAGCTATGAGAAAAGAATTATTAAAAGACATCGAAAAAATTCAAGCAAATGGAATAAAAGATTGGGGCACAATAAAAACAAGAATCAAAGATACAGTACATGATTTCGTATTTACAAAGACTAGAAGAAACCCAATGATAATTCCAATAATATCAGAAATCGATTATTAGAATTTTTAAAAACTTTAAGATACGAAAGGAAAAGAGCATGGGATATTTAAAAGAAATTTTAAAAGGTGCATTTATAGGAGTTGCTAATATTATTCCTGGTGTAAGCGGTGGCACAATAGCACTTTCAATGGGAATATATGAAAAATTAATAGATGCTATAAATAATATCAAAAAAGATTTTAAAGGAAGTGTAAAAACTTTACTTCCTTATGTAATAGGTCTTGTGGTGGGAATTGCGGGATTCGCGTTTGTAATAGAATATTGTTTAACACATTTCCAGATTCCTACACTATTTGCTTTTGTTGGATTAATAATTGGAGGAGTTCCAGCAATTTATAACAGAGTAAAAGACGAAAAATTTAAAGTAACTCATGTACTTGCTTTTGCGATAACGGCAGCTGCAATTATACTACCAACAATGCTTACAGCAGGTATGGTAGATACAGCGAAAGACGTTTCGTTTAATTTGTTATCAGTATTGATTTTTGTGATACTTGGAATGATTTCAGCTGGCACAATGATAATACCTGGTGTAAGTGGTTCAATGATGCTTATGATGCTAGGATATTACGAAACAATCTTAAGCAATATAAACCTATGGATTAAATCAGCTTTAAGTTTTGACTTTGCAGCAATAGTAGCACCAACACAAATACTTATACCATTTGGAATTGGTGTGTTACTAGGAATTGCTGTAACAGCAAAAATTATAGATAAATTACTAAAAAGATACCCAAATGCGACAATGTGGGGTATAATTGGTTTGGTTGTTACATCGCCATTTGCAATATTATACGGAGTAAGTTTTGCAGGAATATCTGCATTAACAATAATCGCTTCTATGATCACATTTGTAATTGGATTTTTTGTAGCAAGAAAAATGGGAGAATAATCTTCCATAAAAAAGGGGAGAAATACAATGAGTAAAGAACTAGCAGATTTGGTGTTTCCTAATATAGACAAAACACCAGAATATTACGAAGAATTATATCCAAAGAGAAATTTACCAGAAGGCACAATGGTAACAAGATTTGCGCCAAGCCCAACTGGTTTTATACATGTAGGTTCACTATTTGGTGCTAACCTAGATAGAAGATTAGCAACACAGACAAACGGTATTTGTTACTTGAGAATAGAAGATACTGATGGAAAAAGAGAAGTTGATGATGGTATCAATCTTGTAATCAACGGATTAAAAGTATTTGAAATAGAATTTGATGAAGGTCCTATTGGTACAGAAGGAAGTAAAGGAAATTACGGTCCATACATCCAAAGCCAAAGAAAAGATATTTATCAATGCTATGCAAAATCTTTAATTGAAAGAGGTTTGGCCTATCCTTGTTTCTGTACATCAGAAGATCTAGATGCAATCAGAGAAAGACAAGAAAAATTAAAAATAGTTCCAGGTTACTATGGTGAATTTGCAGCGTGCAGAAAAATGAGTGAAAGTCAAATGATAGAAAGAATCAAAAAAGGAGATCCATATATCATCAGACTTAAATCACAAGGAAGCATGAGCAGAAAAATAAGATTTAAAGACATGATTAGAGGAATAATTGAATTCCCTGAAAATGTACAAGATATCGTAATTATCAAATCTGATGGACTTCCAACATATCACTTCGCTCATGCAGTAGATGATCATCTAATGAGAACTACACACGTAATCAGAGGAGAAGAATGGATTTCATCAGTACCACTACATGTAGAATTGTTCAAGGCTTTAGAATTTGATATGCCTGAATATATTCATACACCAACAATTATGAAAGAAGAAGATGGAAGCAAGAGAAAAATTAGTAAGAGAAAAGATCCAGAAGCTTCTGCTTCATATTACAAAGATAACGGAATTCCAAAAGAAGCAGTTATCGACTACTTAATGAATATATTAAACTCAAACTTCGAAATGTGGAGAAAACAAAATCCTCACGCTGACTTAGCTGAGTTCAAAGTAGATCCACACAAAATAAGTTCAAGCGGCGCGTTATTTGATTTAGTAAAATTAAACGACGTTGCTAAAAATACAATATCATTCTTTACAGCGGACAAGGTATATAGTGAAGGATTAGAATGGGCTGAAGAATATGATAAAGATTTAGCTGAACTTATGAAGACACACGCAGAGTTTACAAAGAACATATTAAACATCGAAAGAACAGGAACAAAAGTAAGAAAAGATATAGCTAAATGGTCTGAATTAAGAGACAATTTAGAGTATTTATATGATGAAATATTCTTTGAAAAAGAACATGAAGATGAATGGCAAAGTGTAACAGATAAAGCAGAAATCAAAGCAATTCTTGATGAGTATATGAAAGTATACGATGCAGCTGACGACAAAGATACATGGTTCGGTAAAATGAAAGATGTAGCTGAAAAGTTAGGATATGCAAGAGAAGTAAAAGAATACAAACAAAACCCAGAAAATTATAAAGGACATGTAGGCGATATAAGCACAGTAATAAGAGTAGCTTTAACAGGTAGAAAAAATACACCAGACCTATATGAAATCTTAAAAAATCTTGGAACAGAAAGAATCAAAAAAAGATTCGCAAGAATATAATTTAAACGGCGCCGGAACTCCCGGCGTCTTTTTTGTCCCACCTGGGGACGGACCTTTCGCGGGACAAAAACTTGTCCCACATGGGGACGGACTCTCGGTGGGACAAAGAAAATATTGAAGTTGAATACGTAGAAAAAATATGATATAAAAATTTGAGAAAGGGGTTCTGTCGGAATAAATGGGGAATATATTAAAAAGGAGTTGATTCCCGATGCCAAGGCATCCGCGCAGAACAGAAGCAAGTAATTATTTTCATGTAATTGTTCAAGGTATTGAGAAAAAATATATATTTGAAAGGACTAAATATAAGAACAAATATTATGAATTGATTATGAAAAACGCTGAAAAATACGAAGTTAAAGTTTTAGCATATTGTATAATGGATAATCATGCACATTTTTTGATGTATGCAGAAAAGATTGAAAAAATAAGTATTTGTATGAAAATATCGAATATTGTTTTTGCACAAATGTATAACAAGGAAGAGAAAAGAGTTGGATATGTTTTTAGAGATCGATTTGTAAGTGAGCCGATATTAAGTGAACGCCAGTTATATATGTGTTTGGCGTATATACATTTTAATCCGGTCAAGGCAGGGATTGTAAAGAATATAAATCAATATTTTTATTCTAGTTATAATGATTTTTGGTATAGAAGAAATATTGTGAATTCGGAAACTTTGAAGTGTTTATTTGGAGAAGATAAAAATTACATGACTACTTTTAAACTTATTCATGACATTTTTGAGGAGTACAAAGTGCCTGCTGAGGTTGAGAAAATTAGTGATTTCGAAAAGGTTCGCAAGGAAAGAGGAGTAGAAAAATTAAAAGATAATTGTAGACAATTGAAGAAAGAGGGGTTAACTGTTCGAGAAATAGCAGAGGAATTAAAAATAACTAAAAGCAAAGTTGCGAGATTATTGAAATAAAAGGTTTTGTCCCACGAGAGGTCCGTCCCCAAGTGGGACATTTCTATAAATTGGTAAAAACTTGAAAAAACGGCTAAAAAGTGGTATAATAATAGAGTATTCACGGGTCTCGTGAAACTATCCTCTCTATAATTGGACTGGATACATTCGTCGGTGCTTAGCACCTAAACGTTCTCGGCGAAAGCCGATACAAACTCTCATGGGAGGTATTAACGTGAGAAAAACTAATAGTACAAACACTAGCATTCTCCCCACCATCGCAGTCGTTGTCCTGGTTGTTTGCGTAATCATGGGTATTACCAATGAGTTCTTCATGAACCTTGGGACTATCCAGTCGGAAGGCGTTATCTCTGAGGAATTCGTGGATCTGCTTATCGCAACCATGCTTCCCTGGGCTCTGTGCATTCTGGCCGTCTTTATTAATGGACGTGATGCAAAAGCGGCTGGCCGGCCGATCGGTGTCAAAATGGTGAGAACGGCAATTATCTGCGCTGTGCTCGCATGCGTGGGACTTGCAGTAGGTTTCCTGCTGACGGGTTACTACAATCGTGCTGCTAGCGTAGGTTTCGTGCTTGTATTCGTTACGCAGGTCTATGGCTACATCAGAAGCTTCTTCTTCTGGTTGGGCTATTATGACTAAAAGCGAAAGGCGGCGTCCCGCAAGGGACGCCGTTTTTTATTTGGAAAGTTTTTGTCTCGGTTGGGGACGGACTTTTTGTGGGACAATTTGTCCCACGAAGAGTCCGTCCCCAACTGGGACATTCATTGACACAATTTGCCAAAAATGTTAAAATTTTTATATATGGGTTACAAAGGAGAAAATGTTATGAGCGAGTTATCTGAAAGAATAAAAGTGATGAGAGAAATGGCATTTGCAAGCACAGATGGTGTTCAAAAAGTACTAAAAGATATCTACGATATGCTTGATGCAAATGAAGACTCTTTGAAACAATGTTATGAAGTGGATAAAGATGGCACAAACAAGAAAGAAAATCTAATAATTAAAAGAATGTTGGATGCTGTTCAAGATGCTATAGATTATCAATTTGCAGATACTGAGGTTCATGAAATGATTGATGAAAGAAGAGTACTTGAATTCAAACAAAACGTGGGCGTTATAGGAGTAATATATAACGGAGATGTTTATGCCACGGTAGAGCTTATAACTAAAGCATTAAAAACAAATAATGCAATTATATTAAATGTTGGTATAAATGATTATATCGGCACCAACAACTTAATTGTAAAAAGCATAAAAGAAATTTTAGAAAAGAATAACAAACCATCAGGTTTAGTTGAAATAAATTTTTCAGAGAACGAAGATCTTGCCAATGAAGACCTAGATCAAATTATAGTAATCGGAGATAGAGCAAAACAAACAAGAATCAATGCATTAAACCTTAACGTCATAAAAAGCGGATATGGTCATGGTGAAATATATGTAGATGATTTAGAAAACGAAAAATTCATAAGAGAACTATTATCAAAAGTAGATTACGACATAAAAGTATATGTAAAAGAAAATCTTGCAACAGACATACCAGGCACAAGAGTTGCAAATTTTGAAGAGGCTATTAATCGTATTAATGCAGAAGGTGCTGGTTATGCAGCTGCAATATTTTCGAATGATGCAGAAACACAAAGAGCATTCATGAAAAGAGTAAGATGCAAATTTTCATTTGTAAATGCAAGTCCGTCAATAGCAAGAGAGCTAGACATATATATAGCAGACATGTACTATAAAAAGGTAGGAATGGTGTAGGAGTATGGCAAAGATAAGTTATGGTGATTACAAAGACATAATTTCATATTTGCAAGCAAGTGATGTAGCGCAAGAAGATAAAGCTACTTTCTTCCAATCAAAAGGAATAGAAAGTCAGGCTTTAATTGGTGCGCTTTCAGATATCGTTGCAGGCGGTAAAAAACACATAACTTCACTAGACAAAATCTTTGCAGAAGCAGGCGAACTTTCGACGGGTGAACTTATCACATACGCAGAAAATGTAGGGAAATTTTTAGAACATCATGGTTTTGCACCACCACTACTAGTAAGAGAATTTCCTAAAGAATATATAGAAAACTTTAGCCAAGCGGCTTGGGCACCAATAACAAAAACAGATTATTTCAAAAAAGCAGATTATGATGGTAGAAAATTAGCACTTACACTTGCAGGTATATATGGAGTATTTGAAAGTGATCCAGAGGCTGGTTCTAGATTAAGCAGTTTAGTAAATATGCTTCAAGGAAAAACTATTGAAGATTTAGAGCATTTCAATGGATTAGAAATGCAATATGATCCACAATTCTTTAGATTAGTAAAAGAAAATCCAGAACTGCTAACTACAATGAATTTAGCAGAATTGCAAAGTCGATGGGAAAGTATTTCTAGATGTGTAGATATAAAAACACCTGAAAACATCCAAAGATATATGCAAATATCTCAAGAAAAAGGTGGAAATGAATTTGATACTTACATGGCATATCATAATGTTCCTGAAGATAAGATTAGAAGATATAAAGGCATATATGATCAAATGCTTGGAAGAACAGAAACTTCATTACCTACAATTGAAGGCGCTACAGATAAAGGCTATAGTTATGAAATGTTGGCGTTTGACGATATAAGAGTTCCACGTTTTGGTGAAACAATAAAATGCTGTCAGCGTCTTGATAGTGTTGCAGAAACGTCGATGATAAACAGTGCAATAGAAGCTACTTCTCGTGTAATCATGATAACAGATGAAGCTGGAAAACCTGTAGCAGGAAGTTTTGTGACACACAGAATGGACAGAGATGGCAGAAGTTATGTATGTTTTGATAGTATTGAGGTAAAAGCGGCTAAACTTCCAATAAAAGCAAAAGACTATACAAAGACTTTAAAGAAAATAGATAAATTAGTGAAAAAAGGAATTCTTCCAAGTTCAGAGATAGATGCAATAGAAGCATTTAGAGAAGCTAATCCAAATAACAAATATATATCTGCTGAAGAAGTTGAGGCTTTGAAGATAAATAAAAAAATAAGAGAAGCATATCAGATGGCAACAGAACAAATGATAGCAGAAGATGAGAAAAAAAGAGGAGAACAACTTGCTCGAGGAGAAATAACACAAGAAGAACATGACAGACTTTTAATAAAAAATGGTAGAGTCACAGTAGGAAGAAATCCAGTAAGTATGTACTTAGGCGATTTACCACAAATAGATAAAAAAGAACAAGAACTATTACCAGCACGAGTAAGAGATGGCTCAATATATAGAAAAGCACATAAATTTACTATGACGGACGTTGCTAAAGGAGTGGGAACAGTAGCAATAGCAGCAAGCCCGATCCTTGCAGTAACATCAGGACCTGTAGTTGGAGCAATGTTTGCTGCATATGGTATATGGGCTAATAAAAAATTAACAGGTAAATATGTGCATCATCAAACATACTCAGATGCATTTGAGCAAAGAAGTTTATATGATGGTAGAACAGATAAAGTTCCTGCGATTTCTGATCCGGAGCAAATAAAAGCGTTACAACAAAAACTAGTGTATAGTCAATACGAAGTGCTTTCTCCAGGAACTCAAGATCCTGCAAGAGGAGATTTGGGAGATGTGTTAAGAGTTGCAGACCTTACTCCAGAACAAGCAAAAGGATTTAGAAGACTAAGAGAAGAAGCTGGACTAGGAGACTTTACAGAACAAGATCAAGATAGATATGTAATAGGAAACGCACATAACTGGTGCGCAACAATCACAAGAGATGGAGCGAACTTAACTGTAGGCGAAATTGCAATGATGAATTCGTTTGGGTTTGGTAGAAAACAAGCGATGCTTGCAGATGCGCAAGTGCAATTAATGGGAAGCTTGCAAACATTAGCAGGCAGAGCAGAAAGTATGACTTTTGAAACAGGCGATCCAAGAATAGACCAATACTTAGGAAAACACGTTACGGTAAGAAATCCAGGAGACGTAAAAGAACAAACAAGAGAACAACAACACGATACAGAAATAGGAATTTAAAACGAAGAGGCATTGAGGCAACTCGGTGCCTTTTGAAATAAAGAAAGAAAGGAAGAAAATCATGGGAGAATTATGGGATATCTATGATGAACAAAGAAACAAAACAGGAAGATATGCAGAAAGAGGCGTGACAAAATTGCAAGAAGGAGAATATCACATCGCAATAGAAGCATTGATTTTAAATAGTAAAGGACAAATCCTAATAAGCCAAAGAGCAGCACATAAAAAGTATCCGTTAATGTGGGAATGCAATGGTGGCTCAGCGTTGAAAGATGAAACAAGTGTACAAGCAATCTTAAGAGAAATGGAAGAAGAATTAGGGCTAATCTTTAGAGAAGAAGAAGCTGTATTTTTAAGAACATTTAAAGGTGATGTATACTTTAAAGATTACTGGATATTTAAGACAGACATCCCAGCAGAATTAGTAACATTCCCAGACGGTGAAGCGATAGCTGCTAAATGGGTAACAATAGATGAAATGTTAGAAATGCAAGAAAAAGGTGAGTGGATAGGAAGCATTACTAGAGAAGACCATGAAGAAGCAGTAAAAAAATTAGGATTGGAAATATAAGGAATAATCAAAGCTCTTGCCAGTAAAACGGCAGGGGCTTTTTACGTATTTCTTGAAAAATAGGACTTTATCCTTTTTATTTTAGAACTCCCTATGATATAATGAATGTGCGATTTTGAGAGAATGAAGAGGTGACGAATTTGCCGAAAAAAGTATTACATATTTTAGCAACAAACAAATATTCAGGAGCGGAAAATGTTGCTTGTCAAATAATAGATGCATTTAGAAATGATAAAGAAATTGAAATGTTTTATTGCTCACCAAAAGGTGAAATAGAAAATGTTTTGAAAGAAAAAAATATTAAATATATTCCAATAGAGAAATTAGATGTTGCGAATATTAAGAAAGTTATAAAGGAATACAATCCAGATATAATTCATGCACATGATTTTAGAGCGGGACTTATTGTAGCAAATTTAAAGAAAGATAAAAAAGTAATTTCACAATTGCATAATAATCCCCCATTTATAAAAAAATGGGGACCAAAGTCAATAGCATATAACTTGGTTAAAAATAAATTTGATGAAATATTAGTTGTGTCAAAAGCAGTTCAAGAAGAAGCTGTGTTTTTAAAACGAGTAAAACCAAAAGTAACAGTAGTAAATAATTGTATAAATAAAGAAAATGTTTTAGAAAAAACAAAACAATATGAAGTAAAAGAAAATTACGATATTTGTTTTGTTGGTAGATTATCACTACAAAAGAACCCGATAAAATTAATCGATATAATAAAAAAGATTAATGAATTAAAACCTGGAATAAAAGCTGTTATTATAGGTGACGGAGAAGAAAGAGAAAAAATAGAAAAATACATACAAGAAAACAAATTAGAAAATGTAATAGAAATGAAAGGTTTTCAATCTAATCCATTTCCATATTTGGCAAAAAGTAAAGTTGCACTTATGCCGTCGATATTTGAAGGGTTTGGTTTAGTTGCAATAGAAAGCATGATATGTGGAGTGCCTGTATTGAATAGTGGTGTTGGAGGACTAGCAACAATATTTGAAAATGATAAATATTATATTTGTAACGAAGTAGAAGAATATGCGAAAAAAACAGTTGAGATTATATCAAGTGATAAGAAGTACAACTTTGATAATATATTAAACAAATATACTGACGTAGATGTATGGAAAAAGAACTTTGAAGAGGCTTATAAGATTTAGGAGATGAGCAAATGAACGATAAAATAGATTTTGTAATGATTTGGGTAGACGGCGGAGATAAAGAGTGGAGAAAAGAAAAAAATAAATATGCTGGAATACCAGATGATGATGTTAATGGTGAAATTAGATTTAGAGATTGGGATAATTTAAAATATTGGTTTAGAGGTGTTGAAAAATTTGCACCATGGGTTAATAATGTGTACTTTGTAACATGTGGACATTATCCGGAATGGCTTAACTTAGATTGCCCTAAATTAAAATTTATAAAACATTCTGACTATATACCTCAAGAATATTTACCAACATTTAGTGCAAATCCGATAGAAATAAATTTGCATAGAATTAAGGGCTTGTCAGAAAAATTTGTTTATTTTAATGATGATATGTTTCTGTTAAGACCACATGTTGAAGAAGATTTTTTTGTTAATAATATGCCTAAAAGAAAAGTTGATGAAACAACATTACCAGGAACAAACAGGATGATGTCACATATATATATGAACAATTCAATAATTATAAATAAATATTTCGATAAAAGAGATGTAATAAAGAAAAATTTTGGAAAATATTTTAGTCTAAAAAATGGTGTGAAAGCAAATATAAAAAAGATTTGTTTGTTACCATTTAATAGATTTACAGCATTTAATGATCCGCACATGGCAACACCGTTTAATAAAAGTACGTTAGAAGAACTTTGGAAAAAAGAAAAAAATGTTTTAGATGAAACTTCAAAAAATAAATTTAGAAATGTAAATGATGTGAATCAATATTTATTTAAAATGTGGGATGTTTGTTCTGGGAATTATGTTCCGGAAAGCTATAAAGATTGCAAGTATAGAGATTTAGAAAATGATAATTATTTAGAAGTTGCAAACGAAATAAGAAATCAAACATTTAAACAAATATGCTTAAATGATGTTGATTGTGACGTGGAATTTGAAAAAATAAAGAATGAAATAAACAATGCATTTGAATATATATTACCTGAAAAATCTATGTTTGAAATATAAACGAAAAGAGTGGAATCAATGAAACAAAATAAAATAAAAATATTGGTATTTGGTATGTCTGATAACGTGGGCGGGATAGAAACTTATTTGTATAATTTGGCAAAAACTTGTGATTACACCAAGTTCCAACTTGATTTTGTTGAAATGTCAGAGAATGAAATTGTGTATAAAGAAGAAATAAAAAAATTCGGTGCACAAATAATTAAATTAAATTTTAGAAATGGCAGTTGGATACATTACTATAAAAATTTAAAAAAATTACTATCTGACTCTAAATATGATTATGTGTACATGAATATAATGGCGTGTAGTCTGTTGCAACCAGTTATAATTGCTGCTAAAAACAAAAATACAAAGCTTTGTATTCATAGTCATACTGCGGCGTTATCTTCAAAATATTCCGTAAAAACTAAGATTGTACATTATGTAGTAAAAAATTTAATTAGAAATAATCAAATATTGAAAGTTGCTTGTGGAAAAAAAGCAGGGGAATATTTTTTTGATAATAAAAAATTTACCGTTTTTAATAATGGGATAGAAGTAGATAAATTTCAATATAATCAAGCAAATAGAGATGAAATACGAGAAGAATTTGTAATAAAACCAGATGAAAAACTTTTTGGAAACATAGCAAGATTAGTCAATCAAAAAAATCCTATATTTTTAGTAGAAGTGTTTAGTGAAATTTTAAAAAGAGAAAAAAAATCAAAATTCATTTTTGTTGGAAATGGAGCGATGGAATCGCAAATAATAAAGAAAATAAATGAACTAGGATTAGAAGATAAAGTTATCTTGACAGGAAGAAGAGATGATGCTAATAAGTTTTATTCTGCGTTAGATGTGTTGGTATTACCATCTTTATATGAGGGTTTTCCTATTTCTCTTGTTGAGGCACAAGTTAATGGATTAAAATGCTATGTTAGTGATGTAATAGATGATGAGGTAAATATCACAGGAAATATAAAATTCGTTTCGCTAGAAAAAAAAGCTGAAGAATGGGCAAAATTTATATTGAAAGATACGAATAGAGATGTGAATGTGATTTATAAAATCCCACCCGTATTTTATAAAGAAAATTCTTATAAGGAAGTATTTGCGTATTTTGAAAAAAATAAAAATAAGGAGAGATGATACGTGGAAAGAAATATCAATATTAGTATTATAATTCCGGTTTTTAAAGTAGAAAAATATTTACATAGTTGTATAGAAAGCGTGATAAACCAAGCATATAAAGATATAGAAATTATTTTAGTTGATGATGGATCGCCGGATAACTGTGGTAAAATTTGTGATGAATACGCATGTAAAGATTCTAGAATAAAAGTAATTCATAAAAAAAATGAAGGAGTATCTATTGCACGAAATGTGGGAATAGATAGTGCTTCTGGGAAATATATAATGTTTCTGGACTCAGATGATTTGTTAATGGAAGATATTTTAACAACAATTAGTAGAGATATTGTTGAAGGTGTGGAATTATATACATATGCTCATAAAAAAATAGACGAAAACGGGTTGGATGTATTCAATATGAATACAAATTTAGAAAACGGTGTATACGAAAAACACACTTTTTTAAAAGAGTATTATAAAAAAAACGGTACTTTACCATGGGCAGTATGGCAACATGTTTTTAAAAGTAATATTATAAAAGAGAAAAATATAAAATTTCCTGCTGGAATAAGAGCGGCAGAAGATTTGGATTTTTATATGAAATATATGGAATATGTTGATACTATTAAAGTTTCTGATTTTGAAATTATAAATTATAGAGTGAATAGAGAAGGTAGTGTAATGACAGAAATGAAGCTTTTAACATATTTAGATATTTTGAAAATTTATAAAAAATATTCCCAATATAATGACAAATTAATTTCAAAAATTTTTTCGACGCTTTATTTATCTTTGTTTTTTAATATTGCGAAAATAAAAAAAGAAGATAGGAAAGTTGCTTTAGAAAATTATGATTTAAAAGCTATAGGTACAGTTGAGGGAATAAAAAACAAAAGAAATAAAATGGTTTTAAATATTTTTGGGAAAAATAATACTTTTAAGATATTAGAATTAAAATTAAAACATAGGAGATAAAGATGAGAACAGTAGCTTCGGTAAAAAACAGCGTGTTTGCGACATGTTCAATGATCATTAAAATTATGATAGGCTTTATAGCACAAAAACTGTTTGTATTAATTTTAAATACAGAGTATTTAGGTGCTAATGGGTTATTTTCAAATATAATAATGTTACTTAGCCTTGCTGAGCTTGGTATAGGACAAGCAATTGTTTTTAATATGTATAAGCCGATTGCAAATAATGATAAAGAAACAATTAAATCATTAATGCAATTGTACAAAAAGGCGTACAATATTATAGCTCTTTTGGTTTTGGGAATAGGATGTTGTATAATCCCTTTCTTAGGATATTTCATAGGCGAGACAACTCTAGACTTAAATTTTACATTAGTATATATTTTGTTTTTATTACAATGTGTTGCTTCATATGTATTGACGTATAAAAGGTCAATACTGTATGCATATCAGGAAAATTATATTATCAGCGTAATGGATACTTTATATATCCTTGTATCGAATATAGCTCAAATAGGTATATTGTTTGCAACTAAGAATTATTATTTATATTTAGCTATAAAGATTATTTGTGTTTTGATAGAAAATTTAGTGATAAATTATATTGCAAATAAAAGATTTACTTTTATAAAAGAAAAGAACGTTCAAAGATTAGATAAAGAAATAGAGAAAGATATATTTGATAGAATTAAAGCTACATTTTTACACAAAATTGGAACTGTTGTTGTTAATGGCACAGACAATATAATAATTTCAAAATATTTAGGCTTGATTACGGTTGGGTTGTATTCGAATTATTATTTGATTATTTTTTATGTAGGTGAAATTATTAGACAAATGATAGTTTCTTTAGTGCCTAGTGTGGGTAATTTGTTGGTCGAAAATGATAAAGAAAAATCTAATGATGTGTATAAGAAAATTGAGTTTTTTGATTTTTGGTTAGCGACTTTTTCAGCTACATCAATCTTGGTTATAGTTCAAAGTTTTATGAGACTTTGGATGGGAGAATCGTATTTGTTATCATTATTAGTTGTTATTATATTGGTAATAAATCATTATCTAAGAATGATGCGACAAACAAACGATGTGTTTTTAAATGCTGCGGGTATTTGTATAGAAACTAAATACGTACCAATTGTTGAATCAATATTAAATATAGTATTTTCGATATTGCTTTTAAAACCATTTGGTCTTGCAGGTGTGTTTATGGGAACAATAATTAGTAGCATGGCACTATGGTGCTATACATATCCTAAATTTGTATATAAAAACTTGCTTGGCGGTAAATATTCAAATTATATAAAAGAAAATCTTATATATTTCTTGTTATTTGTGATTATTGCTGCTGTTACTTATGGAATATCAATGACTTTTGCAATATCTAACTTGTGGTTAGATATCATCGCTCGAGTAGCTCTATGCTTGGTAGTGCCTAACTTAATATTATTCTTAATTTATAGAAAATCTGAAGAATTTGCATATTTTAAGAGTTTAGCGAAATTTATCTTAAATAAAGGAAAGAAAGTAGAGATGGAAGAGGCTTAAAAATACTAAAATTCTCCGTTTTCTATCTTTACAACCCACAAATTTCCTGTTATAATACTACTCGTACGGCACACTTGTGCCATTATATATGACTATGAAGAGGAGAGTAGGTTACTTCTAGGTCGATAAGCGAGCTGGGTATGGTGAAAGCCAGTGGCTAACGGGTATCTCGAAAATCACCTCTGAGTTTCAAAGCTGAAGTTAGTAAGTTTTGACGGTTTTTCTCACGTTATAGAGAATCCATATGATTGTATGTAGGTGGTATAGCAAAGTTTTAGCACTTTGTCCTAGCAATAGGACAAAGTGCTTTTTGTTTTATTTATCTTGGCAAGGGAAAGGATTTTATATGAATGAAGATATGAAACAAGAAATTGTAAGTATTTTGAAAGATTTTTTCAAAGGCGTACTCCGAGATACTATTATGATAATAATCTTTTTTACCATGTTAACATTGATTATTGGAGACCCAGCTGAAAACTTTGATTTAAAGGATAATTTTTTAATTGAAAAGGCCTTAGAATGCATAGCTGGATTTATTTTTCTTAGAGTAATATTTACTGCATTAAATGTAATAGTTGGTTTTAGGAGAAATAAAAAAACAATAAATAAGCTTCCGAAAGAAGAGTTGCAATCTCTTAATATGGATTATTCCCAAATGCTTGAACATTACAAAGATGTTTTTGATTTAGGTTCTCCTATACTTACTAAATATCTTAATGATCCAAATGGTGCTAACTCTATGAATCAAAATGTTTTTATAGCAGGGTTAGCGGACCTTATTCGTAAGAAAAAGGTGAAAATTGATGGTCCGCTCCTTGTTGTGTTAGATGATAATGTTTCTTTGGAATGCGAGAAGTTTTTGCTTAGTAAGATTAGAGATGGCAGATTTAAAATGGGAACTGAAAGTTCATTTTATTCTGATCTTGATATTTATGCTGCTAAAGATTTAGTGGATGGAAAGAATCTTTTAGAAAAGGCAAAACCAAAGCATAGAGGTCATGGAAAAATGATTATATTTGCAATTATATTCTTATTTTTCTGTGCGGCGTTTGCTAGTGATGATACCTATTGGTATGAGATTTGCGAATTTACTGCGATAATGTTATCTATTTATGGAATGTGCTATGCGTTGTCTCTTTCTAAACTTAAACCAACTCAAGCTGGCGCACAACTAAATCGTAAGATTGAAGGTTTGAAAAAACATTTATTAAAAAGTTATGAAGTTATTGGAGAAGATAACGAAGAAGAGCTTATGAATCAATATTTACTTCATACGATTGCTTTTGGACACAATCCAAAGATGGTTGAGATGTATATGAAATATGTAGATATTACGCCTGAACCTGAAGAGTAGTTATTTACTGATTGGTAATATGCCAATCTAAAATATATATTGTTAAAAATTATATGTTTATATAAAAAGGAGGAAAAAGAAAATGTGCAAAGAATGTGATTCAATGTACGAGAAAGTTTCAACGGACTTAAATTTCGTTGAAAGAGAAAAAGAAGTTATCGAGTTTTGGAAAAAGAATGATATCTTCAAAAAGAGTATTAAAAATCGTGAAGGACATCCTACTTTTATGTTCTATGATGGTCCACCAACAGCGAATGGTAAGCCTCATATAGGACATATTGAAACACGTGTTTTCAAAGATGTTGTTCCAAGATTTTGGACTATGAAAGGTTATGAAGTTCCAAGAAAAGCTGGTTGGGATACTCATGGTCTACCAGTTGAACTTGAGGTTGAAAAAATGCTTGGTATCGATGGTAAACCTCAAATTGAAAAATATGGTGTTGAACCTTTCATCAAACAATGTAAAGAGAGTGTTTGGAAATATAAACACGAATGGGAAGTTATGAGTGATCGTGTTGGTTTCTGGGCTGATATGGATGATCCATATGTTACTTACCATGATGATTATATCGAGTCTGAATGGTGGGCTCTTAAAACTATTAATGATAAAGGTTTATTATACAAAGGTCACAAGATTGTTCCTTACTGCCCAAGATGTGGTACTTCTTTATCTTCTCATGAGGTTGCTCAAGGATATAAAGATGTTAAGGAAACTTCTTGTATAGCTAAGTTTAAAGTTAAAGGTGAAGAAAATAAATTCATCCTTGCATGGACAACTACTCCATGGACTTTACCTTCTAACGTTGCACTTTGCGTTAGTCCTAAAGATACATATGTTGAAATTAAAGTTGAAAATGGCGAAGTTTATATCTTAGCTGAAGCTTTAGTTTCAAGTGTAATTGATGGTGAATATGATGTTCTTAAAAAATATGTTGGTACAGATCTATATGGCTTAGAATATGAACCACTATTTGATTTTGCTAACCTAGATAAAAAAGCATATTTCGTAGTTGCTGATGGTTACGTTACTTTAACTGATGGTACTGGTGTTGTTCACATTGCTCCTGCATTTGGTGAAGATGATGCTAGAGTTGGTAGAGATAATGATTTACCATTCTTACAATTAGTTGACGAAGCTGGTAACTTCACAAAAGAAACAGGTGAGTGGGCTGGTACTTTTGTTAAAGATGCTGACAAACTTGTTCTTAAAGATTTAGAAGATAGAGGATTATTATTTGCTGCTCTTCCTTATGAGCACTCATATCCTTTCTGCTGGAGATGTGACACACCACTTCTATACTATGCTATCGACACATGGTTTATAAAGATGTCTGCATTAAGAGATAGATTAGTTGCTAATAACAACACTGTTAACTGGATGCCAGATAATATTAAAGAAGGACGTTTTGGTAACTTCTTAGAGAATGTTATCGACTGGGGTCTTTCTCGTTCAAGATATTGGGGCACACCACTTCCTGTTTGGGAATGTGAATGTGGTCACTACCATGTAATTGGAAGTAGAGAAGAGCTTAAAGAATTAGGAGATAATGTTCCTGATAACGTAGAATTACACAAACCATACTTAGACCCAATTAAAATTAAATGTCCTAAGTGTGGAAAGATGATGACAAGAGTTCCAGAAGTTATTGACTGTTGGTTTGACTCAGGTTCAATGCCTTTTGCTCAATATCATTATCCATTTGAAAATAAAGAATTGTTTGAAAAACATTTCCCTGCACAATTTATAAGTGAAGCTATCGACCAAACTAGAGGTTGGTTCTATACACTTATGGCTATATCTACATTGTTATTTGACAAATCTCCATTTGAGAACTGCTTAGTTTTAGGACACGTTCAAGATAAAGATGGATTAAAGATGTCAAAACACAAAGGTAATGTTGTTGACCCATGGACTGTTTTAGATAAACAAGGTGCAGATGCTGTTAGATGGTATTTCTGTGCAAGTTCATCACCATGGCTTCCAACTAGATTCTATCCAGAGGGAATAAGTGAGTATCAAAGAAAATTCATCGGAACTTTCTGGAATACTTATGCATTCTATGTTTTATATGCTGATATCGATAAATTCGATCCAACAAAATACAAACTAGAATACGATAAATTATCTCAAATGGATAAATGGGTATTATCTAGATTAAACACATTAATTAAAGATGTGGATGCTGGAATGACAGAATACAAGATAACTGAAAGTGCTAGATTAATCCAAGACTTTACTGATGAACTTTCTAACTGGTATGTAAGAAGATGTAGAGAGAGATTCTGGGGTAGCGGTATGGAACAAGATAAGATAAATGCTTATATGACTCTATACACAACTTTAGTAACTCTTGCAAAAGTTACAGCTCCGTTTGTACCATTCATGACTGAAAAGATTTATCAAAACTTAGTAAGAAACTTTGATAAAACAGCTCCAGAAAGTATACATTTATGTGACTTCCCAGTTGCTGATGAAAGTATGATTGATGCAAGATTAGAAGTTAACATGGAAAAAGTTCTTGAAATCGTAACTTTAGGTAGAGCTTGTAGAAATGTTTCTAATATGAAAAATAGACAAGTACTTGCTAAAGCGTATGTTTCAACAGAAGGGTCTTTAGATGAAAAATATTACTACATCATAAAAGAAGAATTAAATGTTAAAGATATTGAATTTAGAGATGATGTAAGTGATTTCGTTTCATACAATGTAAAACCTAACTTAAAAACTGTTGGACCAAAATGCGGCGCAATACTTCCTACAATCAACCAAATGCTTCGTGGTGGAGATGGTACAGCCTTTGTTAAAGAATTAAAGACAGAAGGTAAAGTAACACTTGAAATTGGCGATGCAAAAGTTGAATTGTTAGAAGAAGATTTGTTAATCGAAACAACTAAATCTGAAAAATACATTTCATCTCAAGAAGGTGCTACAACAGTAGTTCTTGATATAGAACTTACACCAGAATTAATCGAAGAAGGTTTTGTAAGAGAATTGATTTCTAAGATCCAAAACTTAAGAAAAGATTCTGGATTCGAAGTTCAAAATCACATCGAAATGTATTACTCAGACAACGAAAAATTAGCTGAAATAATCGAAAGAAACAAAGAACAAATCGCTGACGAAACACTTGCTGATTTAGTAACAGCAGGCGAAGGCGAAAACGAACTAGACATCAATGGAGAAAAATTAAAAGTTAAATTAGTTGTAGTTAAATAATTTAAGAAACTGCTCGTAGTAAAACTTCGGGCAGTTTTTTTAGTTTCGAGGGTCCAAGGGGGACAACCATCTTTGGACACTTTTAAATAAATGTCCAAAGATGGTTGTCCCCCTTGGACCGATCCCTCTTGGACCCTCGTTTTCGAAAAAGGAATAAAAAATCTTAAAAAGGGAAAAATTAGAACGAAAGTATTTACTTATATATTACACTTTTGTTACATTTTAGTTACATGTATTGCTTAAAAATAGGTAAAAAGGTAGAATAATTGTAGCATTATAGTGTGTTGGTATATTCTTACGCATATACGAATTTGCAAGATTTTGATTATAGATTATTTTTTATGAAAAGGTGTGAAAACATGAGAGGAAAAATGAGCAACATTATAAAACTTGTTATGTCGTTAACTATACTTTTGACTACTATTTCATCAGCGACTTTTGCTGCTTGGTGGGGTACACCTGGTTATGAATGGGCTAGAAGTAAAGGCTTAACTACAATGGCTAATAATTCTGCTTTAAATAACAAAGTATCACATGACAATTTTTATGCTACAGTTTTGAAATATTTAGCATATAAAGGCGTTTATCCAAAGAGTGGCATAATGCAAAATGTTGGTGAGTATAAGAGCCAAAACAAGATGCTTGAAGGTGTTGTAAAATCAGTAGCTAATTATTCGTCAAAAGAATATTTAACAATAACTGAATACAGAGAACTTGCTACTTATGTTGAACACGTAAAAGAAATTATTTCTGATAATGCTAATCTTTTGAATAGAGATGATTTGAAAGAAATTAATTTATTCTTATCACTTACTAAATTCCAATGTGCGTATAAAGTTGATGATAGAGATTACAGAAACTTAGTTCTTTACAATTTAGCTCCTACAAAAGAACACAATGTTGGAGCTGTTAAACACAAAGATTTAGTTAAGTATGGTATTAAGCCTTATCTAGCTGATATATCTAGAAAAGAATTCTTAGTGCTAATGTTTAGTTTGTTATCAGATCAAAATGTTAGTGAAGATGATATAATAAATCAATTTAGTGAATCAGGTGTTATCTTAGGTTACTCAGATAGCTTGATGTTAGAAGAAAATTTAACTTACGCAGAAATGTTTACTTTCTTCAGAAGATTTGAAACATTTGATTTCAATCCGGTTGAAGTTGAAGAAGGCGAAGATGGAGAAACAGAAGGCGGAATTATAGAATATAAGTAGGATCAAAAGAAAAGGGGAAAGGTTATGCCAAGTTGTTTAGGAATTTACACTGACAGAAATATGATTAAATACGCTAAAGTAACATCTGTAACTGAAAAAATTGCAGGCCAAATACTTACGTTAGATGCATATGGTGTCAAGTTTTATGACAATCTGCAAGCCACAATTGAAGAAATTGCTGAAGAAGTAGGAATGAGCGCTCCTGCAGCACCAGGACAAATTACATTAAGTGGTGCTAATGCTACTTCTGTAGGTTTAGCTCTTTCAAATGAAGAATTCTATATTACAGATGTATTTGCTAATCTTAAGAAAAAAGACATGCATCAACTTATTCTTTCTGAATACCAAGAAAAAATGGGTGAGAATGCATTATCAAGTTCTGTTATGGAAATGAGAGTTAAACTTGCATTAAATAGTGGATCAATAGATAAGCACTTAGCAATATGTGCGATGACATCTACTGGTGAACTTGCAAACATAAGACGTAATTATGAAAAATACAAAGTTGATTCGATATGTCCACTTTCAATCAGTGTGAAGAACTTGTTTGAAAACCAAGGTATCGATGAGGAAGCTATCGTAGTTAATATAGAAGACAAAACTACAATTACAGTTTTCCATAGAAGTGAGATTCAATATGTAACATCACTTCCACTTGGTACACAAGAAATAATCAGTAAGCTTGCTGAAAAATATAACTCAGCATCAAAAGCATATGAAGCTTTGAAAAAAGTTTCTGCTTATATCGAAGATTCTTACGATATGGATGATGAATCAAGAGACATTCTTGACGTAGTTATTCCAGTGTTATATGACATACGTCAACAAGTTGATGCGATTGTTACACCATACTTAAAGGATGCAAAAAACATCTATATAACAGGTGCTGGTGCAGTTATAAATAATATTGATTTATACTTTGGTGAAGTATTTTTAGATACACCTTGCAAGATATTAAAACCTTTCTTTGCTGGTAGAGATGCTGAAAATATGAAGGAGATAATCGAAGTAAACAGTGCTATCGCTCTTGCACTTGATGGTGTAGGAATGAGTGATAAAGATCTTAACTTCGTAGCTGCATCAAAGAAAGCTGCTAATATTCAAGGTACAAAGGTAATTACGGATAAGATAAAAGCTTTTGATATTAAAGGCAGAATAAAAAATGCAAAAACAAAAGCAGGAGATTTTATTAAAAAGCTTAATGCTCCAGTTGGTAGCAAGAAGAAAAAGAGAAATGTAGACTTCGACGAAAGTTTGCTTGATGAAGCAGGCGAGGGAGAGGTTGTAGAGACATCATATGGAAGAATCGACAGCCTTCTTACAAGAGTTACCGTTTTTGCCGCTTCATTATTAATAGGATATATAGTTGCAGGTTCAATAATAAATAACAATATTCTTGCTAAAGACAAAGAAGTAAATGCAGAGATTTCGAAAGTAAACGCTGCAATTGCTAAAGCTGATGAAGATGCAACTTATTTAAAAGGACGCGCTGATGAGTATGTAGCAATTACAGAAAAGTTAAGTGCAATAATTACAAAGATTAATAAAGAATCTAGAAAGACATACAACATTCCAAACTTCATGAGTAAATTGATGTTTATTATGCCATCAGGTGTTAAAGTTACATCAATCAACGTTTTAGAGACTGGAGATGTTTCATTAAGAGCTGAATCTGGTCAATATGCTCAACTTGGTTTCTTGGTTTCAAGAATCAAACTTGAAAAAGCATTAGTAGATGTTGACATGGAAGTAGTAAGTGTAGATGGAAATATTAAAATTATAGTTAGCGGGGTCTTGCCATGATTAAGAAATTACTCTTATTAATAGCGGTAGTTATATGTGCATATGGTTCTTACACATCTTTTGCAAAAGGATACTTTGGAATAGTTACTCCAAAGTTCCAATTGAAGATGGATGTTGTTTCATATGAAGAATTAAAATCTAACAGAGAAAAGTTAGGAAACGATATGAAACAACTAAACAGCTTAAATAGTACAAAACTTGATGAAGCTGTAGATGGAGTAAGAATCGAAAAACAAAACTATGAAGCTAAGAAAAATGAATATGATACTTTGGCATTATCTGCATCAAAAGAAGATATTGCTGAGGCTAATAAAATCGAAAGATATTTATTAGATTACTTATGGATTAGAGTAGGTAACTACGCTAATGATAATGCAGTTAAATTTAAAATGACACCAAATGACGCGGATGCTACATTAAGCTTTGACATCACAGGTTCATATGTGTCAGTAATAAACTTCATATATGATATTCAAAATGATGCTGAATTAAACTTCAAAGTTGATGGTATCGTAGTTGAAGGTGGAAGTTCAGATCAAATAGTAAAAGCAAATTTCGTTGTTAAAGACGTGAATGTAATCACATCGCCAGGCGAATAAAATTTGGAGGGTTATATGAGAAAATTTGGAGTGATAGCTAAAGAAGTAGGAATATGTTTATTACTTTTAGTAGTTGCATTAGGAATAGATGCTTTCTTGTTTAAAGATATTTATTTCAAGACAATGGATGTTCCTGCAGCAAATGAATATTCGACTATAAACAGAGATTTATACAAAGTAGTTGGTGACATTCAAGATGCACAAAACGCTACTCAAACATACGAAGTTTCATCTTCACAAATCGAAGATGATTTAACAGAGTATAGATATACTCCAGGTACTGTAAATCCATTTGTTTCTAATTCATCTGTAAATGATTTGCCTACAGAAACAATCGGCGGCGGAAGTGGCGACGCTCAATAATAAGACAACTTAAATATATTTAAATGTCTCGAAAAAATATAAATTAATGATTTGACACTAAGGGATATGCTGATTTGGTATATCCCTTAAATTTTAGATTGGATTTGATGTAATGTTAGATGTAATGATTTATTTAGTTATTTTCATAATGGGAACTGTATTTGGAAGTTTTTTTACACTTGCGATATATAGATTACCTAGAAAAGAAAATATAACTTATGTGCGTTCACATTGTACAACGTGTAACCACAATTTAAATTTCTGGGATTTGATTCCTGTATGGAGTTACTTATTTTTAGGTGGCAAATGTAGATATTGCAAATCTAAAATAAGAAGCAGATATATACTATTAGAAGTTTTTTCAGGACTTGCTTTTATGCTGATTGCATATACTTTTAAGATTTCAGCATATAGCACGTTGTTAGAACTTATAAATTTATTTTTTGTTTATTTATTCTTCTGTGCAATTTATATCATAGGCGGAATAGACAAAGAAACATTTAAAATACATAACGGTACTTTGTTATATGGAATTATAGTAGCGTTAGCATATGGATTGTTTAATGCATATTTTTACGGTCAATATATGACTATGAATCTTGTGGGATTTTTGGCGATTCCTACAATATTATTAATAGTAGATTTCCTACTAAAGAAATTAGGCAAAGACGATAAAAAATTAATTGGATTTGGTGATATTAAGTACATTGCAATGCTTGGATTGTTTATGGGACTTGGACTTCAAATCTTAGCAATTTTTGTTGCGATAGTTACAGCAATTGTTGGAGTACTTATTAAAAAGTACAAAGAAATTCCTTTTGGATATTTCTTAAGTATAGGTTCTGTAATTGTACTAGTATTTAGTCCATATTTAAAAGAACTTACTGATTTAATGAATATTACATTTTTTATTTTTTAAAAGAATGAGGTGTTAATTTTGAACCTTAAATCACAAAAAGGATATTCTCTTTTAGAGATTGGTGTAGGACTTGTAATTATAGTTGTGTTTATGTATTACAGTGTTACTATGCTAAAAGCAACTTATAACACATACAGATATGTGGAGCAAAGAAATATTATAATGGGTTATTTAATAAAGTCTATTGAGAATGCATTATTAGATGAAGTTGAAATGCCTATTACAGAAGATCCAACAAATACACAAACTAAAGAAAATTCAACATTAAAGAAAGTTGTAGTTACAACAATTCCAAATGTTAGTGATATTATCACAACGCATACCGTGATTACTACAACGATAGAAGTATTACCAACTAGAGATGGAAAAAGCTATGTGGATTCACCAGTTAAACTTGTTACATCTGAAGCAGAATATTATACAAGAACTAGTGATCCAACAAGTAAGAGAACAATGACTTTACAAACTTTAAAGATAGGGGGTAAAGCGCTTGGTACGTAATAATAGAGGTGTAACACTAACTTCACTTAGTGTTTATATAGTAGTTTCAATAATTATTTTGGCTTCACTTTCTTTCTTAAATATAAACGTTATGTCACAAATTGCTGACTTGTCTCAAGAAAGTGAAAAGTCAAATGAAGTTTTAAAAGTACAAGCTTCACTTATAACAGATATTAAAGCTGCAAACAGAGTGTTAAGCTTTTCCGAAAATGAATTAGTGTTAGATAACGGTATTACTTATTATATTAAGTATCGTGCTAATGAAAAACAAACTGGCGAACAATCATACAGTGTATATGAATTATATCGTGATGATGTTTTGATAACAGATGAAATGACAAACTTATCATTTGGTTTTGGACAAAAGAAAGATGGTACTGAACAAACTGAATGGGTTAAGATAACAATGATGGATTCTTCATACACAGGTGGAGATATCTATGTGAAAGTTGGAAGATAAGGAGAGAGGAATATGTGGAAAGATAGAGGTTCTATTACACTTACTGCACTTATGGCAATGCTTATTTTTTCTATATATGGTATAGCTGTATATGGTAGAAGTGTAACTGCTTATAAAATTCAACAAGATGAACTTATTAGAATTGAAAAAGCATATTCAAAAGATGTGGATAGAATGTATGAAATTGCAGATGCACTTGCTGAGTAATGCATGTTTTTCCATACTTGGTAATTAAATGAAGCAAGTCGTTTTTTGTTGACTTATGAATTAAATATTATAAAATAGTAATTAGGAAAAATAGATTTACAAAAGAGGAGGACTTATAAATGGCAATCTTTGAAAGCAAAAGTAATGCACAAAAGGCACCATTAGGCGTTACACTTATAAGAAAAGGTTTAATAAAAGATTCAGACATTGATAAGGCAATTGAATATCAAAGACTTCATAAAGGAATTAAATTAGGTGAGGCGTTCCACATACTACAAGTATGTAATGACCAAGATTTAATAAATACAATAGGAGAGGTTATAGGATTTAAAGCTGTACAACTTGATCCAAAAACTTTTAAGTTTAACTTTACACAATATTTATCAATGGATATCGTTAAACAACATAAAGTTATGCCTTTCGAAATAAATGATAATAGAATAAAGGTTGCATTTGCAGATCCTACAGACAAAGACGTTCAAAAGATGATTCGTTTAATTTTGTTAAACAAAGGTCTTTCAATGGACGTATATGTTACTTTTGAATCATACATAGATGCAATTATTAAAGGAATTGAAAGTAGACTAGAAGACGAGAAAGCTCTTGATTCTTACGGCAAAGACGTTGCACAATTGGTAGATAATATTATTAGATCTGCTATGGCAAAGAGAACTTCTGATATTCACGTAGAACCAATGGAAGACAAAGTAAGAGTTAGATACAGAATTGACGGTGAGCTTATCGTTGTAGCTAATATAGAAAAATCAAAACAAAACCAAGTAGTAGGTAGATTAAAATCTATTTCAAACATGCACCAAGAAGTGCAGCTATCACAAGATGGTAGAATTTTATTATATCCTGACTACAATATCCGTGTATCTTCACAAATGAACATATACGGTGAAAAATTCGTTTTAAGACTTATGAAGAAAGAAGCAAGTATTAGTGGTCTTCATGATTTAGGTTATCCAGAAGAAGATGTTGTAATGGACAAATGTTTCAATAAGAGAAACTGTATTGCCGTTATTGCCGCTCCTACTGGTGAAGGTAAAACAACTACACTATATAGTGCTCTTTCACTTTTAAATAAAACAGATGTTAATATTACAACTGTTGAGGATCCCGTGGAAATTCGTATTCCAGGTCTTAACCAAGTCGAAGTTAATAAGAGAGTAACATTCGCTGACTCACTTAGAACTATCCTTAGACAAGACCCTGACATCATACTACTACGGAGAGATTCGTGATAAGGAAACAGCGGAAATTGCAGTACAAGCAGGACAAACAGGACACTTCGTGTTATCTACTATCCACACAGTTGACTGTATAGAGGTAATCACAAGACTTAGAAAACTTGGTATCTCAAGTTACGACATCGGAAGCGTTTTGGCAACATCTATTGCACAAAGACTTGTAAGAAGAATCTGTAAAGATTGTTGCGAAGAGAGACCATTCACAGATCAAGAAAAAGAAACCTTCGAAAGAATTGGAAAGAGATATGATGTTCAATACGATTTAGAAGGTAAACATACATTTAAACCAGTTGGTTGCGATAAATGTAACAACACAGGATTTAGAGGAAGAATTGCAGCTAACGAAATTTTATCAGTAAATGATGAAATAAAAGATTTGATTATATCAGAAGGTAGTATCACAGATATTCGTGCTGCAGCTCATGCAAACGAATATAGACCATTACTATGTGATGCCTTTACAAAAGTTCTTGAAGGCCACACTGTAATAAGTGAGGTTAGAAAGAAACTAGCATTCTAATACTAGAAAGGAGAAAAAAATGCCTAAGTTTAGATATAGAGCGCTTTCTTCTGTTGGTAAAGTTGTTACTGGTACGATGGATGATGAAAACGTATCAAGGGTAAAAGAGAGATTAAAGAACAATGGTTTTAAACCACTTAGTGTTGAAAAAGCTAAATTAGCTTCTTTGATTTCGCCTAAGAAAGTTAAGAAAAACAAAACAACATCAGCTGCCGTTACTAAGTACACTAGAGAAAAACTTATTGAAGAGCAAAAGAGAAGACAACAAAAAGGTCTTGAAAAAGACGTAAAAATTGACTTGAGTTTCATGTCGAGGGTTAAGTATCAAGACATATATACATTTACACAAAGTTTGTACTTGCTAAAAAGAGCGAACTTTACAAACGTAAGAGCGTTGTCAACAATGCTTGAAAATACTGAAAATCCAGCCATGAGAGACATCATTGAAGACGTACTTAATGGTGTTGAGGCCGGTGAATACATATACAGTACACTTGAATACTATGGAAACATTTTCCCAGATATTTATATTGCCACACTAAAAGTTGGTGAAATTTCTGGTTCGCTTACAAATGCTTTGTTCCAAGCGATGAACTATTTGGAAGATAGCCAAAAGACATCTAAAGCTATTAGAAAAGCTCTAGTAGGACCATTATTATCTACTATAGGTATGATGATAGGTATCGTAGTCGGTGTATTAGTCGGTGTGCCAATGCTAGAAGAATTGTATGGAAGTATGGGACTTGAAGATCAAATTCCAGAAGCCACAATGAAAGCATCACACTTTATTAAAGGTATGATTAAATACTGGTATGTAACAGTTTCGGTAATAGCGTCCGCAATTACGATTTTCGTTTTATGGAAGTCGTCGATTCGTGGACAGTATCAGTGGGACATGTTTAAAGTAAGAATGCCTGTCTTTGGAGGACTTATCCTGAGACTTGGATTACAAAAATTCTTTAAAGCGTTACAACTTAACTTAGCAAACAACGCGAAGTTACAAGATGCTCTCGAAGTATCAAAAGGTACAGTTAAGAACTACGTGTTACTATCTATCGTAGAGTCCGCACAAGAAAACCTAAACCAAGGTGAATCTTGGATTGAACCTTTTGAAAGGTTACCAAACATGCCAGCCATGGTATTAGAAATGCTTAGAATAGGTATGGAAACAGATATCAATGAAATGGTTGATAAAATCGTAGAATTTATATCAGACGATATTGCGATTACAATCGATAGAACAATTAAAATTTTGCCACAGATTACAACACTTATCATGGGTATTTTCTTAATTATCTTCGTTGTCGTTATCTTGACACCTATCATGGAAGTTTACATGGGTGGTTTCATTTTCGATGCGTATATGTAATAAAGGTAACATAACCAATAAAAAGCTTGTCAAAAGACAAGCTTTTTTTGTGTGTAAATATTGAAAAATAGAGCACAATAAGTTTACAAAAATATTACACAAATGTAACATTAATTTAATTAAAAAAGGTATTGAAATAGCAAAAACCTTTAGATATACTTTACATTGTAAAGAGGTTTAAAACTTGCGTTGATATAGTGCGAGTATCAGCATAAGCAAAAATTAAATCATTTTATTGCTCAGTCTAGAGGAGTTACTCCAAAAGACGGCACGAGCTAGAGTAATTCATATAAGCTCTAGACTAAGTAAATACTAAGGAGGATTTTTAATATGAGAAAAAATTCAGGTGTATCAATGATTTCATTAGTTATCACAATCATTGTTATTATCATTCTTGCAGCAGTAGCATTTGGATCTTCTACAGATACAATCGAAAATGCTAACTTCTCAAACTTCACAAACAACGTTTCTGAAGTTCAAGGTCTATTAGACCAACAAGCAGTTACATTAAAAGGTAACGAAGGTAAAGAAGGCGTTTCTAGAACAGACGCTCAAGTATACAACTACATCGCTAAAGGTGCTACATTAGTAGACGAATCTGGTGAAAACTGGTTATCAAGAGCTGATGCTAACGAAATGACATGTACACAATTAAAAGCAGCTGATATGGAAGAAGTTATTGATTATGCTCTTCCTGCAATAAAAGTTTCTACAGCTAATTCAAATGGTGTTAATTGTTCATACTTTGTAACAAATGAGGGTAAAGTATTCGTATGGCCTCCATACATTTATGAAAACGAATTATATGTAAATGGAGATACAAAGATTCCAGGTGCTACACCAGAATCAGGCGAAGTATATCCAACAAGAGGTGGCACATTCAACTTTAAAGTTGGAAATACAACAATTTACTTATCAGCTTCTGCTGCACCAGAAAATCAAGCTGCTGTAAACACACTTATGAGTGGAACAGATGCAACAAAACAATATACAATATACTACACAGATGGTACAAACGTATCACCAGTTGGTGCTGAATCAACAGCTTTATACAAATTAGCTGCTCAATAATAGTTGAACAAACTAATAATAAAAACCTTGTCTTAAGACAAGGTTTTTTCTTTTGAAAAATTTTTATCTTACCGACACACTTCGACAGACTATTCAAAACACATATAATAATATAAACACGTGACAAGCGAATTGAGGAATCGTACCTCAATTCGCTCGCGACCAGGGGACACCCCTTGTAATCAAATTTTCGCAAGTTGGGGACACCCCTTGTCACACAAATTTCACAATTCACAAATCAATCTTAAAGAAATTTCTCTTGACAAAAATTATAGTTTTTCCTAAATTTAATTTAACACATGTTTTGTGTGTTTAAATTCTTATTCGCAATATTCTTTGCGAAAAATTCCGCAGCGAATCAATTTAATAAAAGGACTGATGCCTATGAAATAAATGGGTTTATTTTGCATGTGAAATTAAAAAGAAATGAGGTTAATTCGTGGACGAAATAGAAGTGAATTTTATTGAAATTGTGAATATGATAGAAAACAGACGTTCAAATGCATATAGAAAAATTAACGAAGAGTTGATAGCTTTGTATTGGGATTTTGGGAAATATATAAGTGAAAAGCTAAGTAAAAAAGAGTGGGGAAGTAAAATTGTTGATAAATTAGTAGGATTTATGAAAATAAAATATCCAACTTTAAAGGGGTTTAATAGAGCGGGTATATATAGAATGAAACAATTTTACGAAACGTATAAAGAAAATTTAATTGTCGCTCCACTGGTGAGACAAATTAGTTGGACTAATAACTTGGTTATTTTAAGTTCTACAAATACAATAGAAGAAAAAGAATTTTACATAAAAATGTGCATAAAAAACAACTATTCCAGAAGAGAATTGGAACGTCAAATAGGGAGTGGATATTATCAAAGATATATGCTTTCAAATGGTAAAGCTAATCAAAGCATTTCAAAAATTTTAGGTGAAGAAGATTACCCTAATACAAGAATTCTGGATACATATAATTTGGAGTTTCTGGATTTACCAAATCAATATACGGAGCAAGAGTTAAAGAGAGCTATAATTTCTAATATGAAAAAATTCATATTAGAAATAGGCAAAGATTTCACCTATGTGGGGGAAGAATACAGGGTACAAGTGGGAATGGAAGATTTTTATATAGATTTGTTATTTTTTAATAGAGAATTAAATTGCTTGGTAGCATTTGAATTAAAAATTGACAAGTTCAGACCTGAATTTATTTCTAAAATGGATTTCTATTTGGAAGCTCTGGATAGACAGGAAAAAAGAATGAATGAGAATCCAAGTGTTGGTGTGATATTATGCGCCTGTAAAGATGAAGAAGTTGTAGAATATGCAATGAGCAGAAGTCTTTCACCAACTATGGTCTCTCAATATACTTTAAAGTTAATAGATAAACAACTTCTAGAAAAGAAGTTAAAGGAAATTACAAACATAGTAGAAGATGCTATAGATATCGAATAAAAGAAGAATTAAAAGAAAAAAACTTGCGTGCAGCAAGGTTTTTTCTTTTGTTTTTAAGCACTTTCACTTGAATATACCATTTTAATTGGGATATACTATTTTGGTAGATTAATGCAATTTGACAAGGAGTGAAAACTTTTATGCAAGAAGAGATTATAAGAATTAACGAAAAAACATTTGTACATTTAATTAATACTACTAAATTTAAATCGAATGTGATTACTGCGTTTTTACTTACTGATTTAAATAAATATGATGTAACGGCGAATGCGCTTATACCTGCTGTTTTGAGACGTGGTACGGCTAATCTTAAAACTATGAAAGAGATGTCTATTAAGCTTGAAAATATGTATGGTGCAGTGTTTGATACTAGTGTAGATAAGATGGGAGACAAGCAAGCTATTGAAGTTTATCTTTCTAGTATTAATAATAAGTTTGCGCTTAATGGTGAAGATTTATTAACTGAAAGTTTAGAGTTTATTTACGATGTTATATATAATCCTTACTTAGAAGGTGGAGTGTTTAGTAAAGAGTATGTTGAGTCTGAGAAAAAGACTATTAAAGAAATTATTCGTGGACGTATAAACGAAAAAGGAAGCTATGCACTTAATGAATGTATTAAAGGTATGTTTGAAAATGAACCTTATGCAGAATTTAAGTATGGTAATGAAAAAGATTTGAAAGCTATTAATGCTAAAAAATTATATAAACATTATTTAAATTTATTGGCTGATGGCGAAATGCACTTTTATATTTCTGGTGATTTTGAAAAGAAAAAAGTTATGGAATTTTTCTATTCTAAGTTTGATAAACGTGATGTACCAGAAGATAATATTATCAGAACCTCTAAAAGTATGAATCTTAGAAAAGAAGAAAAGAAAATTGTAGAGAAAATGAAGGTTACTCAAGGCAAGCTTGTTTTAGGTTATGACGTAGATGTAGATTTAATCAAAGATTTCTACAAGATGACTGTATATAATACAATGCTTGGTGCATCCGCAAATTCTAAGCTTTTCCAAAATGTAAGAGAAGCTGAGAGTTTAGCTTATACAATTCGTTCAATGTATTTAAAACACAAAGGTGTAATGTTTATTACTGCTGGTATTGAACTTAGCAAATATGAAAAGGCGTTAGAACTTACTAAGAAACAAGTTCAAGATATGTGTGATGGAAACTTTACTGATGAAGATATTGCTGATGCTAAAACTTTCTTGGCGAATGCTTATCGTACTTTTGAAGATGATCAAGTTTCTCAAATTGAAATGAGCGTAGGTAACTTTGTACTTGGTTTAAATGAAGATGTTCAAACTATGATTGAAGGCTTTAGTAATGTTACTCGTGAAGATATAATTGAAGTTGCTAATAAAGTTAAACTTACTACTTTGTATTATTTGTGCGCATAGAAAGGGGAGAGATAATAAATGTTATATGAATGTTTAAATGAAAAAATATATACAGAAAAATTAAGCAACGGTTTGCAAGTTATTATCATCCCTAAAAAAGGTGGTACTAAAAAATATGCAGCGTATGCTACACATTTTGGTTCTATAAATTATAAGTTTAAAGTCGAAGGGCAAGATGAAGTGGTGACTGTGCCTGATGGTGTGGCTCACTTTTTGGAGCACAAACTTTTTGAACAAGAAGATGGAGTAAATGCTTTAGATAGACTTAGCAAAATGGGAGCTAACCCAAATGCATACACAAGTTTTAATCACACATCATATTTGTTTGAATGTACAGAAAATTTTGATGAAGTGTTAAAAGCTTTAATTCACTTTGTACAAAATCCATATTTGACAGAAGAAAATGTTGAAAAAGAAAAAGGTATCATTGGTCAAGAAATTCAAATGTATGATGATGATGCTCATTGGCAAGTTTTCTTTGGACTTTTAAATTGTTTATATGGTGGACATGCTATTACTAAAGATATTGCTGGTACTATTGAAACAATTGCAGAAATCACACCAGAAACTTTATATAAATGTTACAACACTTTCTATGATCCATCTAATATGGTACTTTGTGTAGCTGGTGATGTGGATGTAGAGAATACACTTAATATAATTAAAGAAAATATTAAAGAGCAAAAAGTATTTTCTGAGATTGATAGATTTTATGGTGAAGAATCTGAGAAGATTCACAAAGCAAAATCTGAGAAAAAGATGAATGTCAGCTTGCCAATGTTTATGCTTGGATTTAAAGATTTGTCTAATGCAGCTAAGCTAAAAGCTAATATGCCAGAAGAAATAAATTCTACAATTAAGTATGATGTGGCTATACAAATTTTACTTGAGATGTTAATAGGCGATAGCTCTAAATTATATGAAGAGTTATATACAAAAGGTTTGATTAACAAACCTCTTGGTGGCGAATTTTCTTCTGAAGAAGATTATGCATTCTCGGCAATTTCTGGTGAAGCAAAGAATTACAAAAAAGTAATTGCTAAAATTAAAGATGCGATTACTGAATTAAAGAAAAAAGGATTATCTGAAGAAGATTTTGAACGTACAAAGAAAATGCTATATGGTAGATTTGTAAGAGGTTTTGAAGATGTAACTACAATAGCTAATATGTTTGTTTCAGATTTCTTTAGAGGTGTAAATGCTTCTAAATATGTAGATGCTTACAAAGAAATTGATAAAGAATATGTAGAAGATGTTTTAAACAAACATTTTGATTTTGATAAAATGGCAGTGTCTTTAGTATTGCCACAATAAGATAATGAGGAGGAGAAAATGCAACCGATAATATTTTTTGAAAAAGAATTTAATATTAATCCGGTTGCTTTTTCTTTTGGTGAAGCAAAAGTATACTGGTATGCACTTATAATTCTTGCGGGGTTTTTCTTAAATTACTTTTTAGTAAAATACAGATTAAGAAGTACTTTGAAAAATAGTAATTCAAAAGACGAGTATACATTTGGTATAAAATTTGATGATTGCGTGGATTACATTATAGGTGCGTTAATAATTGGTTTCTTATCTGCACGCGCATATTTCGTTTTATTCAATTTGGAGTATTATTTAGCGTACCCTAGTGAAATTCTTAAAATTTGGCACGGTGGAATCGCAATTTATGGTGGTATTTTGGGTGCTGCGATATATGCAATAATCTTTTGCAAGAAAAAGAAAATTAACTTCTTTGATTTTGCAGATTTATTAGTACCATATTTAGCGTGTGCTCAATCAATAGGGCGCTGGGGCAATTTTGTGAATCAAGAAGCACATGGTGGTCCAACGACTTTACCTTGGAAAATGGGGATTTATGATGCTAGCTTAAATGCGTATACATATGTGCATCCAACATTTTTATATGAATCAATTTGCACAATGGCTATATTTTTTATCTTGTTAAAAGTAAGCAAAAAACGTAAGTTTAAAGGTCAAATTTTATATCTATATGCAATAATGTATGGAGTAGCAAGGGCAGTGATAGAAGGTCTAAGAACGGATTCTTTAATGCTTGCAAATTTTAGAGTTTCACAAGTTTTAAGTGTGATTTTTGTAATAATATTTGGAATTACATATTTTTATGCATCACGCCGTCGAGCAAAAGCAAGGGAGAATTCTTGACACCCTTTGAAAAATATGGCAAACTTAAGATAGATGTTGATTTAGGGGGAGGAAGAGCGAATGATTAGTGAAAAAATCGAAACTCTTAAAGAAGAACTAAATGAACTAGTAAAAAAACGGAGCAAAATTTGAAGCAATATATGATGTAAGTAAACAAATTGATAAATATTTGGTAGAATATTATAAAAGATAGAGCAAGGAGAGAAGTACCATGGAGGACGAAATATTAGCCAGAATACAATATATACTGTCGCAATTTGATCAAGCAACCATAGCGGATATGTCTGAAGAAGAGCTAGAAAAGCTTGAAGAACTGTTAGAAAAGTTGAAAGAAGAGCAAGGAGAAGAGTAAAAAGTGCATTTCAAATGAGTGAGGTTATTGCTGATTTGAAATGCATTTTTTGTGTTTTATGCCTAAATTAAGCATACAAAATCATAAAAAATCTCTATAAATAAGTAAAAAATAACGAAAATAGTAGAAAATTATGTTAAATTGTGGTAAAATTAAACGTGAGAGTAAAGTTAAGGAGGTTTTATTATGGCCAATAATCAAGATATCAAACTAGCAAGATTAGAAGAGTTGTTAGCAGATTATCAAGAAGCTCTTACAATGACAAGGGATGAGAAGTCTCGTAATAGATTACAAAATGCTATTACAGAATTAGAGGAAACAATAAAACAAGAAAAAACATTTAGAGGAGATCGCGATAAAGCTCTATTGAAAAAAAGAACTTTCGATCAAGCGAGAGCAGAAATAGAAGAACTGATAGAAGCAGTTCAAGCACCGGGAGTTATGCATGATCAAGATGCTTTTGACTATTTGCTAAGAAAATATCAAGAGTTAACAGGAGCAGATAATATACCTAGAGATGAAGCGGGAAAATCTGATTTCGAGGCTGCTTTAGCACAGTTAAAACATTTGGGTGACAAAATCCAAATAGAACTTGATGCAGTTTATGGTAATGTTGATGCTAGAATGCTTAATAAAGATAAAAGAGAATTAGAAGCTATTGAAAAAGGAATTGCTGAAAAGACTCAAAGAGGAAAAAATTATAGAGCATTAAAAAATAAATTAAAAGATTTGGAAGCTGATTCGGATTTTGCTAAAAAACTTGATGATTATAAAAATGCATTAAAAGAGCTTAATGATAAAAAAGCAGCAAAAGATGCGGCGCAAACTAAAGTAAATGATCTTCAAGGTAAAATAAGAGCTAATGAAGCTAAATTGGAAAGATTAAAAAAGGAATTAGCGGATTTAAAGGCTATAGATCCAAAGGATTTAACTAAAGAGCAAGCTGATAGACTGAAAGCTTTGCCAGGAGAAATAAGCGGCTTAGAAAAATATATTGGCAAATTAAAGTCTGTTGAATTGGTAGCTGCTGAAGCAGAGTTATCGAAAGCACAAAAAGATGTAGAAAAAGCACAAACAGATTTTGATACTATTGCTGGAAAAGATGAAATGAAAGATATTGTTTCGGTAATGGGATTAATTGAAGAGTTGGGAATTACAGCAGGAGATAAACCACTTGAATTAACGGATGATATTGAAAGCGTGAAAAAAGCAGTTAACTCAGCTCATAGAGGAGAACATCTTACAGCTCAAAAAAGAGAGATGCAAGAGAGAGCTACAATGATATTAGATAAATATGGAGTTGAAGCAGATACTAGAAAAGGTAACTTTGTAGAATCTCTAGATACTAGAGTTAGTGATATACTTAAAAATTATAATCCGGCTCATATTCAACCTGGATTTGATGATAGAGCAAGAGATGAAGAAATTGATGAGCCAGAAGTACCAGGCGAAGGAGATACTCCTCCTGGACCAGGTGAACCTCCTAGATCAAGCGGAGCACCTGGTGGTGCACCAGGAACAAGAACAAGTTCTGTAGGCGGAGGTTTCGGCGGAGGTCCTATGTTTGGTAGTGGCGGAGGTTCTGGAGCACCAGGGGCGCCATTAACACCACCAACACCAGCTGGAACAGATGAAATGCCTCAACCAGAACATGAAGACGGAAATGAATTCCACAATTTACTTGCAAGAGGTGAAATTGTTGAAAGATTTGACGGAGATGTTGATTACAAGACTCTTGTAGATGAACCAGGAAGAACAAAGATAGAAGATGGATTTGTTTATAGAGTTGCTGATATTGGACCAGATGGGTCAGATCCAGACCAAAGAGAGTATGCACAAATCAGAGAACCTATTGATTGGTATGCTAAAGATACAACAAAGAAAATTGGTAAAGCGCTTACAAATTTAATTGCATCATTAAGAGATATGGATGAAGACCAATTAAAAGCAATATGGTCAACATTAGGTAGTAATTCTTTAGACGTAAACTTGATAAGAGAAGCTGTAGAAAAAGGCGCAATAGTTCGTGCAATGGACCATCATGAATTGATGAAGAGAGTAAAAGATATTGGTCCTAAAGCACAAATTGAAATGTTAGTTGCTTTAACAGCATTCTCAGAGGAAGATCCTACTCGTGCACTACAAGCTGTAGGTTCTATATATAGTCCAGCTAAAGCCTGTGGATTAGAAAGTAAACTTATTGTTGGTATGGATGATAGAGGAAAACCAAAAGTTATTATTCCACCAAAAGCTGCTGAAGAAGCTACATTTGGAAACAGATATAAATCACAAGGTAAAGGAGAACAAAGAGGACCACAAGAAAGACAACCAAGAAGAGATCCAAAGAAAGCGCCAAAGAGAGATAGAAGAGATCAAGACGAAATGGATAAGTAAAAATATATTTTTTAAGAACCTAGATTTAATCTAGGTTCTTTTTTGTCCCAATGAGGGACGGACCTTTTGTGGGACAAAATTGTCCCCACTTTGCCACCACTTTTTGGAGAAATTTATAAAATGCCGAAATGGCGCGAAAAAGTCACTGGAATTTTTTGAAAAATTTATGAAAAAGGCTTGATTTTATCAATATAGTATATTAAAATTTAGACAAAGGTGGTGAAAAGTGGAGGTAAGTGGAGAATAAATTTTAGAAAGGGGAGGTTGTTATGCTAATAGGTGAATATAGTCATAATATTGATACTAAAGGCAGAGTGATTATCCCTGTAAAGTTTAGAACAGAGCTTGGCGAACGCTTTATTTTAACTAAAGGTTTTGATGGTTGCTTATATGGTTACTCACTTGAAGAGTGGGCTGGCATAGAAGAAAAGATTAAAACTTTACCACTTATCACTGGTAAAGATGCTAGAAACTTTACTAGATTCTTTTTCTCATCTGCTATTGAATGTGAATTTGATAGCCAAGGCAGAATTCTTATTTCTCAAAACTTAAGAACTTTTGCTTCTTTAGAAAAAGAACTTGTTATCATTGGTGTATCTTCTAGAATTGAAATCTGGAGCAAAGAAAAATGGGAAGTTTACAATGAAGATCAAGATTCAGATGATATCGCTGAAAAGATGACACTACTAGGGATTTAATTTGGCTTTGCCAATTTAAATATTTTACTAATGAAAAAGGTGAGGTAACTCATCAAAGAAAACAAAAGATTGATACTTAATTTAAAAGACATAAAAAATACTAAAGACAAATTTACAAAGCTACAAATTACTAAAGAAAAAATTATTAATTTACTAACGACAAAGCTTGATGAAAATCAAGACTAAAAAACTAATGAGAAATGACGAGGGCGTCAAAAAGTAATGAAGGGAAGCGGCGGTCTTAATTACAAAGACCGCTCATTCTTTTTTAAGGGGAAATTTGAATGGAGTTTAAGCATGAACCAATAATGCTTAATGAATGTATTGAAAATTTAAGTATTAAAAAAGACGGAATATATGTAGATGGAACAATCGGAGGTGCAGGACATTCTTCTAGAATTATTGAAAAAATAGAGGGTGGTCTGCTTATTGGCGTTGATAGAGATTTAGAAGCTATCGCTGCTAGTAAAAAACGTCTTGAAAAATACGAGAATGTTAAATTTGTTCATGGAAAACATGAGGATATCAAAGAACATGTAAATGGTCTTGGATATGAAAAAGTTGATGGAATACTTTTAGACTTGGGTGTTTCTTCTTATCAAATTGATGAGGGTGCGAGAGGATTTAGTTATACAAAAGATGCTCCACTAGATATGAGAATGGATCAAAGTGAAGGTATTTCAGCAAAAGATATTGTGAATACGTATAGCAAGGAAGATTTAGAAAAAATATTTTTCGAATATGGAGAAGAAAAGTTTTCTAGAAAAATTGCTGAGAAGATTTTGAAAGCTAGAGAAGAAAAAGAGATTAATACTACTTACGAACTAGCAGATATTATCAGAGCAGCAGTTCCAAAGAATGCGATTGATTCTTTTAAGAGAATCTTCCAAGCTTTGAGAATAGAAGTTAATGGTGAACTTAAGGAATTAAAGAAAGCAATTTGTGATTCAGTTTCTATACTTAATGATGGTGGTAGACTTTGTATCATAACTTTCCATTCGCTTGAAGATAGAATTGTTAAAGAAACATTTTTAGAACTTCAAGGAAAGTGTACTTGCCCAAAAGATTTTCCAAAGTGTGTTTGTGGATTTAAGTCTTATGGAAAAGTGATTACAAGAAAACCTATTATTCCATCTGAGAGTGAGCAAGAAAATAATTCAAGATCTAGAAGTGCAAAACTTAGAGTTTTTGAAAGAGTTATATAGTTAGTTGTAATTATTTTTTTGAGGAGAGGAGAGATATCTTAATGCCAGCTGTACAATACGATTATGATGGGTATGATTATATTGTAAAAAAACGTAACACAACTACAAGAAGTACTGGCACAAGTGCCAAAAAAACAAATAGCGCTTCAACAAGAGGATATGCTCCTAACTCAGCAACTAAGAGAAGTAGTGCTAGAACTACTTCTAGCAGAACAACTACAGCTAGAGCAAGTTCTACTAGAACTACAACAGCACGTGCCACTGCATCAAGAACTACTGCAACTAGAAGTGCTGCAAGGGAAACAACAAGAACAGCTACTGCTAGACCTACTACTAGAAAAGCTACAACTGTAGAAGCTGTAAAAAGTGCTAACAGAGCTTCTGTTAGAGCTATCATGGCTGAAAACGGAAAAACTGCAACTAAGAAAAAAGTTACAACTACAAGAAGAAAAACTACTAATAAAAATTTAGAAGTTCCAGAGATGTTAAAAGCAAAAGCTACTAAGCCAAAAGAAATGTCTCTAAAACACGCTGATAAAGTTGTTGCTCCTAAGAAAAAAGCAAAGACAGTTGCAAAGAAAAAAGAAAGTGTTTTGAAAACTATGGCGCTTTCAATGTTTGCTTTTTCAATGTTGTTTTTGATTTGTTATAGATCTTCTGCAATTAATGAATCTTTTAATGCATTGGGTAATATTAAGTCAAATTTAGATGATGTGAATACAGTTAATGCACAACTTGCATCTGACATTGAAACTCAAACAGATATTTCTGCAATAGAAACGTATGCTAAATATCAATTAGGAATGCAAAAACCAAAAGATTCTCAAATTAAGAAAATCGTGATTACTAAAGAAGATAAAATTTCTACTCCTGTAGTAATCGAAGCTGAAGAAGAATCTACTTTATCTAGATTTTGGCATGATATAAGAAATATATTAGACTAAACAAGCGCAAGTGGTAAATGTTGAATTTGCAAATCAAATTCGGTACCAAATGTGCTTGTTTTTTTGTGAATAATTCTTGAAGATAGCATATAAAGAAAGGTATAATAATAGAATAGAAAAGAAGCTTTTAGGAGGTGAACTTTTGGCAAAAACTAAGATTGAAACAATGAAAAGATTGCGCGTGGTACTTTTGGTATTTTTCTTTATAATTGTGCTTCTAGTTGGCAGATTTTTTTACTGGCAAATTGTTAGAGGTAATGATCTAAAAGCAGAAGCGTATGCGCAACAAACTAGAAATAGAACGATAAGTCCTAAAAGAGGAGTTATTTATGATAGAAATGGAGAAGTGCTTGCTGAAAGTATCAGTGTTGAATCTGTAAGTATCACTCCTAAAAACATTAAAGATGAAAACAAAGAAAAGACCGCAAAAGGTTTGGCTGAAATTTTAGGTTTGGATTATGAAACTGTTTTAGCTAAGACTAAGAAAAATACAGCAGATGAATCTATCGCCAAGAAGTTAGATAAATCTGTTACAGATAAATTAAGAGCATGGATTTCTGAAGAAAAAATTACTGGTGTAAATATTTATGAGGATACAAAGCGTTATTATCCTAACGGTGCGCTACTTTCTCACGTGCTTGGTTTTTGCGGTACAGATAATCAAGGTTTAGAAGGAATAGAAACTCAATACGAGAGTGTATTAAAAGGTGTGCAAGGTCAACTTATAGTTGGTACTGATGCCGCTGGTAAAGAGTTACCTATTAATGATGAAAAATATGTTGCATCAGAAGATGGTTTATCACTAGTTTTAACTATTGATGAGATGATTCAATATATTACTGAAAAATATATAGAGCAAGCAGTTGCGGACAATGATCCGGATTACGTTGCTTGTACAATTCTAGATCCTAAGACCGGAGACGTTTTAGCAATGGCTGTTGCTCCGGATTTCAATCCTAATGATCCATTTACACATACAGTGGATAGTGTGAAAGAAAATTGGGATGCAATGACTGCAAGTGAGAAAACAAAAGCTTTACAAACTTTATGGAGAAACAGAGTAATAACAGATACGTTTGAACCTGGTTCAGTATTTAAAGCTATTACAGGTGCGATTGCCTTAGAAGAAGGTTTTGTTAGTAATGTAGATGCAGTTAATTTTGTGTGTAAAGGTTTCTTAAAAATTGAGGGTTGGGATATGAAATGTTGGAGATACTATAATCCACATGGCCAACAAAATTTGCGTCAAGCGTTAATGAATTCTTGTAACCCTGTTTTTATGGATATTGCATTAAAGATAGGTAAAGTTACGTATTATAATTATTTGAGTGCTCTTGGAGTTTCTCAAAAGACAGGAATTGATTTACCTGGTGAAGTTAAAGGTATTATTCACTCGATTGAAAATGTTACTGATTCTACAATTGCATCAGCGGCGTTTGGTCAAGGTTTTACACTTACTCAACTTAACATGCTAAGTGTGCTTTCAGCTTTTGGAAATGGCGGAACAGTTATGCAACCTAGAATTGTTTCAAAGATTTTAGATGCTGATGGTAATGTTGTACAAGAGAATGAACCAATTGCAACAAAACAAGTTTTCTCTACAGAAACTTCAAAGAAAGTTTTAGATATGATGGAGAGTGTTGTTTCAGAAGGTACAGGTAGAAATGGTCAAGTTAAGGGATACTATGTAGCAGGTAAAACAAGTACTGCTGAACAAGGTCGTGGCGATGCTAAGACTTATACAGCATCATTCGTTGCTCTTGCACCAGCAGATGATCCACAAGTTGCTATTATGCTTACTGTTGCAAATCCAAAAGGTGATTTGGGTCACCAAGGTGGTGCTGTTTGTGCACCAGTTGTTTCAAATATTTTGACAGAAGTTTTGGAATATTTAGAAGTTAAGAAAGATTATACTTTAGAAGATACTACAGTGAAGGTAAAAGTACCTGATGTTACTAACAGAACTGTAGGAGAAGCTATTAGAATTTTGAATAATGCAGGACTTAAATATGATGTAAATACTGCAGATATGAATGCTATGGTTTCAGCTCAAATGCCGGCGGCAGGAGAGACTTTAGTTGAAAAATCTTTGATTAAGTTATATTTAGAAGGTAATGATACTAGATTTAATACAATCGTTCCTGATGTTACAAATTTAGATATCGTATCGGCTACGAAAAAGCTTTCTGATGCTAGTTTGAATATTAAGATTTCGGGAAGCGGAGTTTCTGTATATCAAGATCCACCAGCTGGCACAAGCGTGGAACAAGGCTCTGTTATAAGGGTTGAGTTTAGAACTGTGGGTATTGACGTACAGTAAATTTCATATAAAATGTTTATGATGGCACATGCAAATCAAGTATGTGCCGCATAGTTCAAAAATGTAAATACGTTTTTGACGAATAAATTTATTAATGGCAGTTAATTAATCTGTCGAAGGAGGAAAAATGATTTTATCAGAAGTTTTAAAAGGGATTGAAGGTATTGAGTTAAGAAAGGGGTCTTTAGAAACTGAGTTTGCAGAGATCAAATGCGATTCAAGACTTGTTAACCCAGGTGACATGTTTGTAGCAATAGTAGGATTTAAGACAGATGGTCATCTTTACGTGGAATCTGCTCTAGAAAGAGGAGCAAGAGTTGTAGTAGTACAAGAAGGAAAATTTGATATCGGAATGATTCCGGATTCAGTTACAGTTTTAGTTGCTCAAGATACTAGAAAAGTGCTTGCGCTATCTGCTTGTAATTACTATGGTCATCCATCAAGAGAATTTAAACTTGTTGGTGTAACTGGTACAAAAGGAAAAACAACAACTACTTACATGATTAAGAGTATCTTAGAAAAAGCAGGTAAGAAAGTTGGTTTGATAGGAACTATAGCAAATTATATTGGAGATGAAGAGATTGAAGCTCAAAGAACAACTCCAGAAAGTATTGATTTGCAAAAATTATTTAGACAAATGGCAGATGCAAAAGTTGATGTGGTTGTAATGGAAGTTTCATCACACTCACTTGCATTAGATAGAGTTTTAGGATGTACTTTTGATATCGGTGTGTTTACAAACCTTACACAAGATCACTTAGATTTCCATGAAACATTTGATAATTACTTAGATGCGAAAGCTAAGTTGTTCTCAATTTCTAAAGAAGGATTTGTAAATTGCGATGATATGTATGCGAGAAAACTTATGGATAAAGTAGGTAATTGTCCAATTACTACTTATGGTATTGATAATAATCCATTCGTTTGTGCGGCTAATATTATTATTACAAATAGTTACTCTGATTTTAGATTACCATTTAATAAAGTAATCCAAAGAATTAGAGTTCCTATTCCAGGAAGATTTACAGTTTATAATGCGCTTGCAGCAATTTGTGTAACAATTAGACTTGGTTGCAATATAGATGCTGTACTTGCTGGACTTGAATCTATTAGAGTTCCTGGTAGATCAGAAATAGTACCAAATGTTAGAAACTTTACTATCATTGTTGACTATGCACATACTCCAGATAGCTTAGAAAATATTTTGAAAGCTTCTAGAGTTTATACAAAAGGTAAAATAATTTGTGTATTTGGTTGTGGCGGTGATAGAGATACTATGAAACGTCCAATGATGGGTGAAATTTCTGGTAAGCTTGCAGGATTTACTGTTATAACATCAGATAATCCTAGAACAGAAGATCCAGAAGCAATTGTTACTCAAATTGAAGAAGGTATAAAGAAAACAAGCGGTAAATATAAGGTTATCGTTGATAGAAAGAAAGCTATCGAGTTTGCATTAAGACAAGCGCAAAGAAACGATTTAGTTCTTATTGCGGGTAAAGGTCATGAGACATATCAAGAAATAAATGGTGAGAAACATCATTTTGATGATAGAGAAGTTGTTTTGGAAGCTTTGAAGAAACTTCCTGAACCAAAAGAAAAGAACTTGTATGCTTGGTAGGTGAATAATTAATGATTGAAAAAATAAAAGAATTTATGGCGAATTCATCTGTTGAAACAGATGCGCTTTTAGCATCATTCGCAATAACAATAGTTTTAGGATTAATAATCATTCCACTTCTTAAAAAATTGCACATAGGTCAAGTGGTTAGAGAAGATGGACCAAAAACTCATTTGGGTAAAAAGGGAACCCCAACAATGGGTGGAATTATAATGTTAGTTGCAATCATGGTAGTCTCAGTAGGTGTATCATTTAAGTATCCTAGTGTATTACCAGTTGCTTGCATTACATTAGGTTATGGTATTATTGGATTTTTAGATGATTTTATTAAACTTGTGTTAAAGAATCCAAAAGGTTTAAAACCAAGTTTGAAAATGCTTGGACTTATAATTGTTGCAACTGGTTTTGTAATTTATTTGGTTAATAATCCAGACCTTGCAACGGCTTCTTCACTTGATCATCAAGTTGAAGTAGAAGGTATGGGACATTCTGTCCAAGATGATTCTGTTGATGAAGTTTTAGCTTTAGATAAAGGTCATGGTATGAATAAAAAGATGGATATGTACATACCAATATTTAAGACAACGGTTTCAATTCCAACTTGGATATATATTCCGTTTGCAGTGTTTGTAATTCTTGCTTGTACAAACAGCTTGAATTTAACAGATGGACTTGATGGATTAGCATCAGGTGTAACTGCAATTATTATGATATTCTTTGCAATTGCATCTATTAAGATGGGTAACAAAGATATGGCTGCATTCTCTGCAATAGTTACAGGAACAACGATTGCATTCTTGTTCTTTAATGCGCATCCGGCTAGAGTGTTTATGGGTGATACTGGTTCTCTTGCTTTAGGTGGTGCGTTCTGTAGCGTAGCATTTATGCTAAAGATGCCGCTTATATTAATTGTTGTTGCTGGTGTATGTGTTGCAGAAGCTGTATCAGTTATTTTGCAAGTAACATATTTCAAAGCAACAAAAGGTAAGAGATTATTTAAGATGGCACCATTACATCATCATTTCGAACTTTGTGGTGCTAAAGAAACTGTTATCGTTCCAGCGTTCTGGGGTGTTACAGTTGTGCTTTGTATATTAGGATTGTTGATGATATAAAATCTAAAGATAAAGGAGATGAGAGCAATAGTTGCAAATACAAAAACAGATATTGCGGTTAGAAAAACAACTGAAATATCTAAAAAAAGAAAATTAAAACCTATTGATTTGGGATTATTAGTAGCTATTGTTATTCTTTTATCAATGGGGCTTATAATGGTATTAAGTGCGAGCGCGCCGAGTGCTCTTACATATGAAGGAGATAGTTATTTTTATTTTAAGAGTCAGTTATTAAATGCAGTAATTGGTTTAGTAGCGATGATAATTATTTCTAGAATTGATTACAAAATTTATCGAGGACGACTTGCTGATATCGCGATTGTTGTTTCTATAATTTTGTTGATACTGGTTTTGGTACCAGGAGTAGGACGTACAGTTAAAGGTGCTACAAGGTGGGTGTATTTAGGATTTCAATTTCAACCATCTGAGATAATGAAGATTGCACTTATTGTTTATTTAGCTGCTAAGCTTTCAAAAGATCCAAAGAAAAACAAAGATTTTATACGAGGCATATTACCGCATTTAGCAGTAGTTGGTGTGATTTGCGTATTGTTATATTTAGAACCACACTACAGTGCATTGGGTCTTGCAGTTATAGTTTCTGCGATAATGATATTTTCTGCAGGAATGCGTATACGAGATATGTTCTTGGTAGGGACACCGGTGTTAGCGGTACTGATTGTGTTCATGGTTCAAGAAGAATATAGAGTAAAAAGATTATTAAGCTTTTTAGATCCGTTTCAAGATAAACTTGATTCGGGATGGCAAGCAGTACAATCACTTTATGCAGTAGGTAGTGGAGGATTGTTTGGTGTAGGTTTAGGAAATAGTACACAAAAATATTTGTACATACCAGAACCTCAAAACGACTTTATCTTTTCCATCTGGGCTGAAGAAATGGGATTCTTCGGAGTAATGTTAATAATATTCTTGTTTGGTATGTTTATATGGAGAGGAATTACAATTGCTCTTCACGCGCCAGACATGTTTGGAACATTGCTTGCAATAGGAATCACTTCTTTAGTTGGAGTGCAAGCGCTATTAAACATAGCAATTGTATCTGCATCATTCCCAGTAACAGGTGTACCATTACCATTCTTTAGTTATGGTGGAACGGCACTGATTATCTTACTGGCATCATGTGGAGTATTGTTAAACATTTCGAAACAAAGAACAAACTAAAAAAGATGTCTCAGTGGGGGACGGACCTTTTGTGGGACAAAAAAGCACCAGCTTATGCTGGTGCTTTTGATTTTTTATTTTGAGATTTGATTTTGTCCCACAAAAGGTCCGTCCCCCACTGAGACATCTTTTGCAATTTGCATAGGAGTCATTCCAAATTGTTTTTCTATTTCTTTTGTAGCTCCGTGTTTTATGAATTCATCAGGGTAGGCGTAGAATTTCCTTGATAATAATTCTTCTTTTAAAATTAGGTCCTTTAATGCGCTTGCAAGACCACCTGAAATGACGTTGTCTTCGATTGTGATTAGTCGTTTAGTTTTTCTTATTGATGTAAGGATTGTTTCTTTATCTAATGGTTTCAAAAATCTTGCGTTTATTATTTCTGCAGATATTTTTTTCTCTTTTAATAGTTTGTGAACTTCTAATGCTGTTTTGACAGTTTTGCCGTAAGCGACGATTGTGACATCGTTACCTTTTCTTAAAACTTCAGCTTTATGCTCAGTTAAATCTCTTTTAATAATATTTTTATTCTTGCCTAAGTTGATTAGACAATCTTCATATGCATCACGAGGATATCTTATTGCAACTGGGCCGTTGTGCTTTATTGCAATTTGCATCATCAGTGCAAGTTCATCACCATCTTTCGGTGCCATAATTAACATGTTTGGTATGTGTGATAGGAAGGATAAATCAAATATTCCGTGATGCGTTTCGCCATCAGCACCTACGATTCCTGCTCTGTCGATTGCGAAGATTACGTGTGAGTTTTGTAATGCAACGTCGTGTATGATTTGATCGTATGCACGTTGTAGAAATGTTGAATACACTGCAAAGAATGGGACGTATCCTTGGGAAGCAAGGCCTCCTGCAAATGTTACCGCGTGTTCTTCTGCAATACCTACATCAAAAAATCTATCTGGAAAGGTTTTTGCAAATTCATTTAATCCAGTACCACTAGGCATAGCTGCAGAGATAGCAACTATTTTTTCGTTTTTATTTGCTAAATCTATTAATTCTTTTCCAAATCTTTTGGAATATGACATTCCTGATGAAGCTAAAACTTTTCCGCTTTCTGCATCAAATTTTCCAACACCATGGAACAAGTCTGGATTTTTCTCTGCAGGTTCAAAGCCTTTTCCTTTTTGAGTAATTACGTGTATTAAAACTGGTTTCTTAACTTTTTTTGCACGTTCTAAAATTTTGATTACGTCATTTACATCGTGTCCATCAATTGGTCCTAGATATGAAAATCCAAATTGCTCAAACATAATACTTTGAGGTAATACTAAGTGTCTGAATCCATCTTTTATTTTTTCAATTGCGTGCATTATTGGAAGTCCAATTAAAGGAATACTTTTTAATATTGCACGAATTCCAATTTTACTTTTTGTATAAAAGTTATTTGAACGAATGATGTTTAGATATGCAGATAAATTACCGACACTAGGCGAGATAGACATTTGATTATCATTTAATATTACAATCAAATTTGTATCTTCGATTTTAGAATTATTTAATCCTTCGAAAGCAAGACCACCAGATAATGCACCATCACCGATTACTGCGATTGTATAATTATCTTTGCCTGCCAACTTATTTGCAACGGCAACACCAACTGCGCTTGAGATTGATGTGCTGCTGTGTCCCGTATTAAAAATGTCGTGTTCACTTTCGTAAGTTTTTGGAAAACCGCTTAAACCATCTAATTGTCTTAATGTTTCAAATTTATCTTTTCTACCTGTTAATATTTTGTGTACATAGCATTGATGACCTACGTCAAAAATAATTTTGTCGTTAGGAGAGTCGAAGATATAGTGCAATGCAATTGTTAGTTCAACCACTCCAAGGTTTGGAGCTAAGTGGCCACCAGTTTTTGAAACTTTATCTATTAAAAATTTCCTAATATCTTCTGCAAGAATAGGAAGATCTTTTTTATGTAATTGTTTTAAGTCACTAGGACTGTTAATTTTTTCTAGCATTAAATCACCTATGGCATTATAACATGGTAATGCTTGTGCTGACAAGGAAATGACTGGTAATTGGTCCGAAAGGGGACGTCCTCAGTTGGACACAAACCAAAATTTTCCAAAAACATTTAATTAAGTGTCCAACTGAGGACGTCCCCCTTTGGACCATCTTGAATCACCAATAGAAATAATATATAATCCGGCTGAGGGGGTGAAGTGATGGAACGAGATTTTGTTCACTTGCATGTGCACACTGAATATAGCTTGCTTGATGGTGCCAACAGAATTAAAGAACTTGTTGCAAGAGTTAAAGAGCTTGGCATGAAAGCGATAGCTATTACTGACCACGGTGTAATGTATGGTGCAATTGAATTTTATAAAGAGTGTAAGAAGCAAGGTATCAAACCTATTATTGGTGTTGAAGCATACGTTGCTCCTAGAAAAATGACTGACAAAGAAGCAAATATTGATGATAGACCGGGACATCTTGTGCTTTTGGCGAAGGATAACGAAGGGTATCAAAATCTTATAAAGCTTGTTTCATTAGCTTTCACAGAGGGTTTTTATTATAAACCTAGAGTCGATTTGGAAACGCTAAAAAAATACAGCAAAGGCTTAGTTGCAAGTAGTGCGTGTCTGGCTGGTTTTATTAATAGAGCTTTGCTTAATGATGAGTATGATAAAGCAAGACAGATTGCTCAAGAATATATCGATATCTTTGGTAAAGATGATTTTTATATTGAACTTCAATCTAATGGAATTAGGGAACAAGTTATTGCTAACCAAAGACTTATTAAACTTGCAAGAGAACTTGGTTTGAAAATGATTGCAACGAATGACGCGCATTATTTAAAAAAAGAAGATGCGGAAAGTCATGATGTTTTACTTTGCATTCAAACGGGTAAAAAAGTTGCGGATGAAGATAGAATGAGAATGGGCTCGGATGAGTTTTATATTAAGTCTCCTGATGAGATGCTTGCGAGCTTTAAAAATATTCCAGAATGTTTAGACAACACAGTTGAGATTGCAGAGAAGTGTAATGTTGAATTTGAGTTTGGTCACACAGTACTTCCAAACTTTGATACACCTTTTGATGAAGACCACTTTATGTATTTGAAAAAATTATCTTATCAGGGTTTGTGTAAAAGATACTATAACGATATCGAAGTAGCTGCACCACAAGGTGGTACAAGTGCAGTAATGGACGACACTGAACTTGAACGAATCAAAAATGTTATTGAAGAAAGAAATTCAGAACTTGTTGAACGTATGGAATACGAACTTTCTACAGTTAACAAGATGGGATATACAGATTATTACTTAATTGTTTGGGATTTTATAAAATACGCAAAAGATAATGATATTCCTGTTGGTCCTGGTAGAGGTTCTGGTGCGGGAAGCTTAGCGGCGTATTGTATAGAAATCACAGATATTGATCCGATGAAATATAGTCTTATCTTTGAAAGATTCTTAAATCCTGAAAGAATAAGCATGCCTGATTTTGACGTAGACTTTTGTTATGAACATAGACAAGATGTTATCGATTACGTTTGTAGAAAATATGGACATGACAGGGTTGCACAAATTATTACTTTTGGTACGCTTGCAGCAAGAGGTGTTATCCGTGATGTTGCTAGGGTTTTAAATGTGCCTTACAGCAAAGCAGATGTGATATCTAAAAATGTTCCAATGGAAATTCATATGACATTAGAAAAAGCTTTGGAGATGAATCCTGAGCTTAAGCAAATGTATGAGGATGATCCTGAGGTTAAGAATATTATAGATATTTCTAAGAGACTTGAAGGCTTGCCAAGACATGCTTCTACACATGCAGCTGGTGTAGTTATCACAAAGAATCCGGTTGATTCGTATGTGCCGTTATATAAAAATGACAGTGTAATTTCAACACAATATACAATGACAATTCTTGAAGAACTTGGTCTTTTAAAGATGGACTTTTTAGGACTTAGAACTTTGACAGTTATAAAAGATGCAGAAGATTTGGTTAAAGCAAATCAGGGGATAGAAGTTAAGTATGATGAGAATATGAATGATCCTGAAGTGTATAAGCTTTGGGGCGATGGTGATTCGCTTGGAATATTCCAGTTTGAAAGTGGCGGTATGACTTCGTTTATGAGAGAGTTAAAACCAGACTGTTTAGAAGATTTGATTGCTGGAGTGTCACTTTATCGTCCTGGACCAATGGATCAAATTCCAAGATATATTAAAGGTAAAAATAATCCTGAACAAACCGAATACACACATCCAATACTTGAACCAATTTTAAACGTTACTTATGGTTGTATGGTTTATCAAGAACAAGTAATGCAGATTGTTAGAAGTGTTGGTGGATATTCGCTTGGAAGAGCTGACTTGGTAAGACGTGCTATGGGGAAAAAGAAACTTGATGTAATGGCAGAAGAGAGAAAGAATTTTATTTATGGTTTGACTAATGAAGAGGGAAATGTAGTTATTCCTGGTGCAATTAGAAACGGTGTTGATGAAAAATCTGCTAATAAGATTTTTGATGAGATGTCTGAATTTGCAAAGTATGCTTTCAACAAATCTCACGCGGCGTGTTATGCAGTAGTTGCTTATAGAACTGCATATTTGAAAAAATATTATCCAACAGAATTCTTTGCAGCATTGTTAAATAGTTTCTTAACAACACAAGGTAAGATAACGCTTTATATTAACGAATGTAAGAGAATGAATATTGAAGTTTTAAGACCAGACATCAACAAGAGTTTTAGCAGATTTACTGTTGATGGAGATAAGATTGTTTTTGGTCTTGCTGCTATTAAGAATGTTGGCGAAGCTGCAATTAATTCATTGACGAATGAAAGAACAATAAATGGACCTTTTGAAAGTTTTATAGATTTTTGTAAGAGAGTTAATCCGGAAGATGTTAATAGAAAATGTATTGAAAGTATGATTAAAGCTGGTGTGTTTGATACGCTAGAACCTAACAGAAATACATTACTTTGCGCGTTTGAAGATATACTAGATATAGTCGCAAACGATAAACGCAGATCTTTAAGTGGTCAAATGAATATGTTTGATATGGGTGGAGAATCTGAAGTTAAAGAAGATTTGTATCAAATGAAACAGATGAAAGAGATGCCGAAAAAAGAAAAGTTGCTTTTAGAAAAAGAGATGCTTGGCTTATATATTTCAGGACATCCGCTAGACAATTATGTGCCGCATATTGAAAAGTATTCTACGATAAGAAGTAATGAACTTGCTTATGAAGAGATGGATGAAATCGAAAAACAAGAGTTTGAAAAACTTGATGGCAAAGAAATTAAAGTCTTAGGAATTATTTCTTCGGTTAGAACGAAGATAACTAAGAACAATGAAATTATGGCGTTCCTTACTGTTGAAGACTTGTCTGGTTCTATAAATATGATTGCATTTCCAAAAACATTTGCACAATATAGACCAATAATTGCGGAAGATAAGATTGTTAAAATTGAAGGAAGGATAAGCATTAAAGAAGATGTATCAATTATTCTTACTAAAATTTATGAATTTGAAGTTAAGAATCATGAGTTATATTTAGCGCTGAATGATTTTAACAAAAAAGTACAATTAATTATTCCTCAAGATAAATCACCTGAAGAATTAACTGAACTTAGAACATTTATAAAAGAGATTAGCAATCAAAAAACAAACATTGATGTGGAAATGGTAACTAAAGAGACTTCTAAAGTTTTACCAATGTTTATAGATGAAAGAATTTATGAAAAACTTAAGAGAATGGTTGGCGAAGACAATATAAAAATTATGGAAAAATTTGAAAAATAAAAGGTTGCCTTTTTGATTTCTTAAACTTATAATTTTAATTGTAAACCAATAGGGGGAGGATTATAAAATGGATGAAAATTTAAACGAAATGAACAATGCAGAAACTGTTGAACCAGCGTATACAGCACCGGTTGAATCAACAGATCCTGTTATAACTGCAGAAGGAGGAGACCTTGGTGGCGGTTATGGTAATGATAATGGTGGAAAGAAAAACACTGTTGCATTCACAATTATTTTAGTTGCGGTATTTGCATTGCTTGTAATTGGTGGAGTTGTAATTGGAAAATCACTTTCAGGTGGCGGAAAATTTGTAGACGCTCTTACAGACGATTACATATTTAACATGCAAAGAGAAATGACAGAAACAGCTAGTCAAGAAGGAAAACATGATCTTAAATACACAATTAGCATTGCTAAGATTTTAAATGCACTTAGCTATGAAGGTGAAAAAGTAGAAGATATAGCATTAGCAAATAGTGTTATAACAAAAGGTGATAATGCATCTGGTACTTTCTCAATATTGTATGGCGATGCTGATTTAATAAATCTTGATTATGCTAAAACAGGTGATCTTTTTGGTGTAAAACTTAGAGATTTATTTGAAGATTATATCATGTTAGAAAACAATAATTTAAAAGCTTTAGCTGATAAATACGGAATCGATTCTGGTGATATCCCAGATAAAATAACAGAAGAAGCACTTATTGAATTAGCAGAAGCTAATGAAGATTATACTAAGCTTGAAAAAATCGGTGAAAGATATATTGGAATATTTGAAAAACATTTAAATAAAAATACAGAAACATTAAAAGATCAAACTATTATAATTAATGATGAAGAAGTTAAAGTTAATAAAATTTTTGTATCATTAAGCGAAGTTGAAATATCAGAATTATTCATTGATGTTTTAGAAAAAGCTGCAAATGATAGAGATTTATATAACTTTGCTGTTGAAACAGATCCTTATGAATTTGAAGATATGACTTTTGAAGATTGGAAAGCTGGATTAGAAGAAACAATCAATGAAGGAAAAACATATGTAAAAGAAGAAGCTTCTTCAGATCCTATGGTTGAACTTGCTGCTTATGTAAGAGGTAAAGATACAGTTGCTATTGAAGCTAAATATTTAGTTGAAGAAGAAGTGTCAGTTAGAATTGCAGGATTAAACGATTCAAAAGAATCATATATCGAACTTGCTGTAGCTATGGAAAGCCAAGATTTAAGAGTTGCTCTTGAATTCGTTACAGAAAAAGACGGAAATGCATATGATTGTGAAGTTGCTGTTGTAGTTGAGGCTCCAGCAATTAACATGACAATTGATGTAATGGAATATGCTTATGAATATTCTAAAAAATATGATGAGAAAATTGTTAAGTTAGATAAAGAAGAAGGTTTATTATTAAACACAGCAGAAGAAGCTGACTTCGAAGAATTAGCTGCAGAAATTGAAGGAAACTCTGAAGAATATTTAGAAGAATTATCTTCAAAAGTTCCAGAAGATGTGGTTGAATTTGTTTCAGAACTTGTTTCAGATTTAGCGTATGAAATGATTTATGGTAGTAGCTTTGATTACGACTACGATTACGATTACGACTACGATTACGACTACGATTATGATTACGATTATGACTACGATTATGATTACGATTATGACTATGATTATGACTGGGACTATGATTCAGACGTAGAATTTACAGGTGATGTTAAAGTTTTAGATGAACTTGTTGGTATGTATGAAAAAGTTGAAATTGGAATGACAAGAGAAGAGTTAATCCAAACATTAGGTGAATATGATACTAAAGATTCATATTCAGATTATGAATTCTTAGGTTGGAGAAGTTCAGCTGACGATTACATGGAAGTTTCAATCATGATTGAAGATGGAAAAGTTTGCGACAAAGAAATAGATGCTTATTCATCTTCATATGATAATATATCTCTATCAAAAGAATTAGGCTCAACACTTACAGATTTAGAAGGAAAAGTAAGCCAAGTAAAAGATGGTATGACAATGTCTCAAGTTGAAGGTATTCTTGGAAAAGCTTACTTTGAATCTCAAAAAGATGATTATGGTTATACTGAATATACATGGTATGACGTTGATGAAAAATATGTTACTATTAGCTTTGAAGATGGAGAAGTTGATTATGTAGGTACTGTTTGGGGTTCTTATTAATCAATGAATTTTCTGTGAATATATTGACAAAAAAATCATATAGTAATATTATGAATTAGCACTCTAGAATATAGAGTGCTAATGTTTTTTTTGGAGGCGATTTTAATGTTAAGACCATTAGCAGATAGAGTTGTTTTGAAACTTATTGAAGTTGAAGATACGACTAAGAGCGGTATTTTACTTACTACTGCAAGCAAAGAAAAACCACAAATTGCAAAAGTTGTTGCAGTTGGACCTGGTGGTTTAGTAAATGGTAAAGAAATAAAAATGCAAGTTGCTGAAGGAGACAAAGTTATTTTTTCTAAATACACAGGCACAGAAGTTAAGTATGAAGGAACAGAGTATATAATTGTTCGTCAAGATGATATACTTGCTGTTGTAGAATAAATTTGTACGATGAGTACTACATTTAATTTGGAAATAGCGAAGTTATTCGTTAAGTAATTTAAAAAGGAGATGTTTTATTTTGAGTAAACAAATTTTGTATGGAGAAGATGCAAGAAAAGCTTTGGAAAGAGGCGTTAATCAACTTGCTGATACAGTTAAGGTTACATTAGGGCCAAAAGGCAGAAATGTTGTTTTAGATAAAAAATATGGTGCACCACTTATTACAAATGATGGTGTTACTATTGCAAAAGAAATTGAATTAGATGATCCATTCGAAAACATGGGTGCACAATTAGTTAAAGAAGTTTCTACTAAAACTAATGATGTTGCTGGTGATGGTACTACTACAGCTACAGTACTTGCTCAAGCGATGATTAGAGAAGGTATCAAAAATGTTGCTGCTGGTGCTAACCCAATGGTAATGAGAAGAGGTATGAATAAAGCTATTGATACGGCTGTTGAAGCTATCAAATCTAATAGCACAAAAGTTAATGGTAAAGAAGACATAGCAAAAGTTGCAGCTATTTCTGCTAACGATGAAGTTGTTGGTGAATTAATTGCAGATGCTATGGAAAAAGTTTCAACTGATGGTGTTATAACTGTTGAAGAATCTAAGACTACAGGAACAAATTTAAATGTAGTTGAAGGTATGCAATTCGAAAGAGGATATATTTCACCTTACATGGTAACAGATACAGATAAGATGAATGCTGTTATGGATGATCCATACATCTTAATTACAGACAAAAAGATTTCTAACATTCAAGAAATTTTACCTATCTTAGAACAAGTTGTTCAACAAGGTAAAAAATTTGTAATTATTGCTGATGATGTTGAAGGTGATGCTTTAACAACGCTTGTATTAAATAAATTGAGAGGAACTTTCCAATGTGTTGCTATCAAGGCTCCTGGGTATGGCGATAAGAGAAAAGAAATGCTTAGAGATATCGCTATTTTAACAGGCGGGGAAGTTATAACAGAAGAACTTGGTCTTGAATTAAAAGAAGTTGAATTGATGCAACTAGGTAGAGCAAGACAAGTTAAAGTTGAAAAAGATCATACAATTATTGTTGATGGTGGCGGAACTTCAGAAATGTTATCTGAAAGAGTAAAACAAATAAAAACTTTAATTGAAAAAACAGAATCAACATACGACAAAGAAAAATTACAAGAAAGACTTGCTAAGCTTGTTGGTGGTGTTGCTGTAATTGAAGTTGGTGCTGCTACTGAAGTTGAAATGAAAGAAAAGAAACTTAGAATAGAAGATGCGTTAGCTGCTACTAAAGCTGCTGTTGAAGAAGGAATTGTTGCTGGTGGTGGTACAGCGTACGTAAATGCTATTCCAGAAGTTAAGAAATTATTAGGCACAGTTGAAGGCGATGAGAAGACAGGTGTTAAAACTGTTCTTATGGCGTTAGAAGAACCATTAAAACAAATCGCTTATAATGCTGGATTAGAAGGTAGTGTAATTTTAGACAAAGTATTAGGTTCTGAAAAAGGTTTTGGATTTGATGCTTTGAATGAAACATATGTAGATATGAAAAAATCTGGAATTATCGACCCAACAAAAGTTACAAGATCAGCATTACAAAATGCTGCAAGTATTGCTTCTATGGTGCTTACTACAGAAAGCTTAGTTGCAGATAAAAAAGAAGAAGGCTGCGGATGTGGCGGACACAATCATGATATGGACGCTATGGGCGGAATGTATTAAAAAAATTGTCCCACCTGGGGACGGACCTAAAGTGGGACAAAATAAATTTGAATATAAAAAGGCGAAGGTGCCTCTGGATTTCCAGAGACACCTTCATTTTATTTAATCGCCACGAGGGCGGTATCTTTCTTCCCAAAATTATTTAGGAAAGAAAGCGAGCGAGTGTGCTTTTCTCAGCACTTCGATTGCACTGGCAACATTGTCGACGACGATGCCGCGTACGCCTGTTGTGGAAGTGGTACCCTTTTCAGCAGTGGTAAAACATGTGCGGTCTTCAGTCCACTTGATGGATTTCTCCATGTAGTTGAAGCCAGAAATGTCGAACGGCTTATAATTGGGCTGCCACTCAATTGTGAATTTTCCGTACCTGCGGCCGAGTTTGATGTCGCCGTTCTGAGTATGGACAAGCACCCACGGAATGTGCAGGTTTGCTTTGTCGAGCAGGTTGGGAGTGGGCAGGATTTCAAATTTGCAGCGATTGGTGTATACAGAATCCACAATATCGAAAATCAAGGTTTTGATTTCGAGATAGTATTCGAATTCCTGCTTACATTTGTCGTGAACCACTTCATCCCAAAGGCCGTGACTAATCAGAGTCAGAGGATCATAAAGGTCTTTGATAGTGAATTCTTTGCCGCAAATAGGACATTTTTCGCCGGGGCAGGGAACTCTGAAAGGAGTGCTGCATTCATAGCTGGTTACGTACTTGCTGAATTGTTCTTTGGTGCATACCAGAGGCAAATCAGCGGGAGTGATTTCCAGGTTGTAAATGTGGTCTCTCATGCGGTCGATTCTGCGAACCTGACCATGTTCATCGAGCATGATGCGGCCGAAAATGATGAAGCTGTGCAGCGGTTTACGAATAGTTTTTGCGTAAAGCTGGCGTTCCAAACAAAGGTCATAGAACATTTCGAGACTGGTGACCGCTTGTTCGATTTCGCTGACGGTATCAATCTCTTCAACATCATAATGGGGCTGCTCTGCTTCGGTGTACGTTGCTTTTACTTTAACATTTTGTGCCTCAGTACCTACAAGGCGTCCTTCCTTTGCGATGTGTTCCTTGCAGAAAAGGATAAGTGACGCTTCTTCGGAAAACTTAGGCACACCATCATATGTGATGAGTGTAGGGATGACATCTTCTCCAAACAAGCTGAGCTTAATGCTTTCGGGTTCTACAGCATTGCAGCTAAGCGGAATTTTAGCAAGGGGAAGAGCGACTGGTGTGTTGTTGTAACTTCTTTTGCCGGCTTCGTAGATGATGCGACAAGGCATTTCAACGTGGGTCCGTTTCTCTTTTGCATTGCTCATGCGGAATCCTCCTTCTTATTTTTCTAGATACAGGACCTATTTATAGGAATATTTTAAGCTTGCCTATTATATCATGCAATTTACATAATTTCAACAATTGGGCTAAAAAAATGTCCCGCTGAGGGTCCGTCCCCATGTGGGACATGTCCCAAACAGGGACGGACTCTTTGTGGGACAACAAAAAAGTGCACACCAGGGGGACTAGTGTGCACGGAAAAAGGGTTAAACGATTTTAACTAAATTTTAGGGGAGTTAGTTAAAATCGGGTGGGATGGGACTAAAAGTCAGTGAAAGGTTCACCGTCTTCGTCGACCAGGTCGAAAACGCCATCCAAGTCCTTCTTCAAGGACAGTACCGCAGCAACAGATGCTACGCCCAAGACTGCCACGATTGCGGAAACAATGATGAGAGTTTTCTTCATTTGAGACCTCACTTTCTCTTAACGCGTGTGACAAAAACGAATTCCCAAAAAGACGGGAAACAAATATGTGTTTAAGTGTATTTGCATAAGGGATTATATCATAACAAAAAAACAAGTCAATAAAAAAAGACGTTCTTTTTTGAACGTCTTTTAAAGTTGTATTTTATTCTTTTGTTATTTCTTTCATTGAACCTAAGCTTGCAAGAACTTTTGTTGCATCGAAAGGAATAAATACTTTATTTGCTTCGCCTTTAGAGATTTCTTCTAAAGCTTCAAGAGCTTTTAATTGAACTAGTTTATCGTTTGGATCAGCATTCTTGATTGCTCCATATACTTGTTCAATTTCTCTTGTTTTTGCTTCAGCGATAGCTTTGATAGCTTCAGCTTCACCAGTAGCTCTAAGGATTCTAGCTTGTTTGTCACCTTCAGCTCTTCTGATGTTTGATTCTTTTTCAGCATCAGCTTGTAAGATTTTAGCTTCTTTTTCACCTTCTGCAATTGTGATAGCAGATTGTCTTTGACCTTCAGCTTCAAGGATAACAGCTCTTTTTGTTCTTTCAGCGTTCATTTGTTTTTCCATCGCTTCTCTAATATCCTTTGGAGGATCGATGTCTTTAATTTCAACTCTGTTTACTTTACAACCCCATTTATCTGTAGCGATATCTAGGATTTCACGAAGTTGAGCGTTGATTTGCTCTCTTGAACTAAATGTGCTATCTAGGTCCATTTTACCAACAACATCACGGATTGTAGTAGTTGTTAAGTATTTGATACCTGCTTGCAAGTTTTGAATTTCATATACAGCACGTCTTGCATCTGTAATTTGATAGAATACAACAGTGTCAATTTTGATTGTAACGTTATCTTTTGTAATAACGCTTTGTGGTTGAACATCCATTGTTTTTTCTCTTAAGTCTACACGAGCTCTAACGTGATCAAAAATAGGGATAAGGAACAATACCCCTGCATCAGCAGTTTTTAAGTATTTACCTAATCTTTCAATAATTAACACTTCAGATTGTGTAACAATTTTTATCATTCTTGCTAAAACAAAGATGATAATGGCTAATATGACAATTACACCAATAACTGTTTCCATATAAAGTCCTCCTATACGATAAATTTATTTTTCTTTAGTTTCAGCCATTGCAGCTGATTCAGCATTTTCAAGTTTCTTAACGATAACTTTAACACCATCAATTCTAAGTATTTCAACGTGTTCTCCTGCAGAAATTGTTTCATCATAGTTTTCTGTTCTTGCAGCCCAAACATCGCCGTCAACTTTTACTTGACCAGTACCATTTTCGTTGTTAATTGCCGTTGTTACTACTGCACGTTTACCAATAATTGAATATACGTTTGTAGCTGTAGTTTCAGGTTTTACTTTATCTGTAAATTTCTTTGTAAATAACACAAGAAGTATAGATGTGATAGCCCAAACGACAACTTGAACCATATATGCTTCTGGCATAAATAAGCTAAATATTGCTGTTAATACAGCAGCTATGCCAAACCATATAATGAAGAAGCCAACAGTAGCAATTTCAACGATAGTGAAAATACCTGCGATAACTAACCAAACAAACCAAGCTGGCATATCGAAGCCTCCTTTACTTAAATATTAAAATTGTTCATAAACGATTATATAAGAAAAAAGCTTAAAAGAAAAGGAAAATCGAGAAGTTAATTATTAAATTTATATTACAAAATTTACAATTACTTTCCTTGATTTTACTAGGGTAATTGAGTATGATAATTGTAATAAACTACTATAGAGGAGAATATAATGAAGAAAACTGTACTAAAGAAATTTGTATTAACGATAATATTTTTTGTAATTGCGTACATTTTAATAGATTTAACGCCATATTATACAGAAACAATAACTTATGCTGATGATGAGATAAGATTTATTATAGATGATTCTGAAAAGACAAAAGCTTTACCAGATGCTATTTTGATAGAAAATGATGAAGTAATGTTATCTATGAAAACGATTAAAAAGTTTTTTGATAAATATATTTATTTTGACGAAAAGTATGGGGCTGTAATTGTAGCATATGATGAATATGTGGTTAAGATGTTTATTGATGATAACGATATTATCGTGAATGATTCACCAAAGCATATTAATACACCAGTTAAACAAAGTGGAGACACAATATATGTTCCAATAACAGTGTTAGAAAAAGTATATGACATTAAAGTTGAAGTAAATGAAAAAGTAATTGTTACTACATCAAATGTTGATTACACAGAGGTAACACTTACAGGTAAAGCTAAACTTAAAAAGTTTAAAAGAGAACTTTCTTTAACTAAAGGCAAAGCAAAGAAAGAATCTACTTTGAAAGTTTATACAGAAGATTTTGAAATGTTAGCGCCTTCTGAATATGTTTGGGTAAGAAATGAAGTTGGTGACTTAGGATACATTAAAAAATCTAACTTGAAAATAGATGAAACAAAACTTGTAAATGTATTAAAAAAAGAGGAAGAAGAAAAAGAAAAAATTTATCTTATTTGGGAATATGCTACAAACTATTCACCAGATAGACGTGGAGAAGCTAAAAAAGATGGAATAGGAATTGTTTCACCAACATGGATATATGTAAAAAATCCAAGTGGTGAATTAAAGAATTCTATAGATACATCATATATAAACTGGGCTACTTCTGTAGGATATGAAGTTTGGCCAACAATTAAAAATGATGACATAGGAATTCAAAAAACATCTGAAATGGTAACTGACATGTATGCAAGAAAAACATTCATTGATGAATTGGTTACTCTTTGCAAACAATATAATTTTACTGGAATAAATTTAGATTTTGAGAATATGTATGAAAAAGATAAAGTTGAATTTGCACAACTTGTACGTGAGATGTCTAGCACACTTAGAAGAAATGGAATTATTTCTTCTGTAGATGTAAACGTACCAGATGGGTCATCAACTTGGTCATTGTGTTATGATACAAAAGCAATTTCTGATGGAGCTGATTACGTAATATTAATGGCGTATGATCAATATGGACCAAGTAGTTCAACAGCTGGACCTGTTGCATCGCTTGCATGGGTTGAAGCAAATTTAGTAAAACTTATTGAAAGAGAAAAAGTGGAAAGTGAAAAACTAGTATTAGGAGTTCCGTTCTATTCAAGATTTTGGAGAACGAAAGATGGTAAAGTAAAATCAACAGTTTCGCTTGCAATGTCTAAAGCAAAAGAGTATGTTAAAAATAATCCGAACTCAACTACTTGGAGTGATATTGCAGGACAAAACATAGTAGAGTATACTTCAGCTGGCGATACGATTTTTGTATACGTAGAAGATGAAGAGGCATTAAAAAGAAAAATAAAACTGATTGAGGCATACAACTTAGGTGGAATGGCTGCTTGGAGAAGAGGCTATGAAACAGAAGCTGCATGGGATGTTATCGCGGAGGAGATAAACGATTAAGAGAAGTTAGTAACTTCCCTGGGAAATTTTGAGGGGGTGAGTGAGATGCTTTATGCACTTATAGATAGTTCAACTAAATATAACTTTAACATAATTTCATCTGAAGAAATCTTAGGTGAGGTTAGAGTAGTCACCCCAAAATTCGAACTAAAAAATACTGAAAAAATGACAAAGAAAGTTTTGAAAAAACTTGATGAGTACAAAGTAGATAATGTGATTCTTAGTAAATCACTTTCGGAAAATAAAGAATTTTGCAAAGCGATGGAAGAAGCACAAAAAAGAATAATAACAGGACATCGTATTGAAAAAGTTATGCTTTTAAAATTTGTAAATGAAATTGCAAGGTACACAAGATTTCCAAAAGAAAAGATGCATGTGCTTTTATTTATGAATGAATATAGTTTGGAAAATATAGATTTGATAGAACGTATTTCACAAGAAGTAAAAGAGATGCATATAATTTCTAGAAACTACACAAAGTATGAAAAAACGAAAGCAAAACTTTTTGAACAATATGGTTTTGTAATTAATCTTTATCCACCAGAAGTTAAAGATGATTTTAGAAGAGTTAATCTTGTGATTAATCAAGACTTCAAAGAAGAGGATGTAAGAAAAATAGATATTTCAAAAAATGCAATCGTATTATCACTTAATGAAAAAATAAAAAAAATCAGAAACGGTTTTAATGGAATTATAATTAACGATATCGATTTAGTTGGTGATTTTGAAAGTACTAAAAAGTACAGAGATTTAGCATTATGCGAAGCTAAAATATATAAACCGTTAAGAAAATTAAAAGATAATGAAAGACTATTAAATAGCGAGAAATGTATAATAAACGGATATATTGGATTGAAAGGAAAAATAACTGAAGAAGAATTTGAAAAAATAGGAAGAACTTTTGCTTGACAAACAATATGCTTATGTTTAAAATACATAAATGGTTAGGATACGTGGGTATTCTAAACACGCAAATGAAAGGGATTGATGTATATGCCACCAAAAGAAACTTTATTGACATATGAAGGTTTAAAGAAGTTAGAAGAAGAGCTTGAGTATTTAAAAACAGAAAAAAGAAAAGAAATAGCTGAAAGAATTAAAGTAGCTTTAGGTTTTGGTGACTTATCAGAAAACTCAGAGTATGATGAGGCTAAAAACGAACAAGCGCAAGTTGAAATGAGAATTATAGATTTGGAGAACAAGTTAAGAAATGTTAAACTTATCGATGAAGATGAGATTGACACAAAAACTGTTCAAGTAGGAAACACAGTTCAAGTTTATGATGAAGAATTCGACGAAAAAATTGAATACACTATCGTTGGTTCAACTGAAGTAGACCTTGCTGAAAACAAGATTTCAAATGAATCTCCAATTGGTACAGCTTTATTAGGTAAAAAGAAAAATGAAGTTGTAGAAGTAGAAACACCAGGTGGAGTTATCACTTTAAAAATCTTAAAAATTACAAAATAAGGAAATTAAAGAAAATTAAGGGCTGGATAATTTATCCAGTCCTTGTTTTTGTGCTTTTCTTTTGTTTCTTCTTATGATATAATACAGCGATAGTGGATTAGTATGTTTAGCCAATGTACTACTAGTCCCTAAAACTTAATAATTTCCATAGAGAAAGGGGAAATAGAAATGAACGAAGAAAACATTGTAAATCAAAACGTTGAGCAAGAAGATTTTAACGAACTAATGAAGGTAAGAAGAGCCAAACTTGATGAGTTATGTGAAAAAGGAAAAAATCCATTTGAGATTGTCAAATTTGATAATAAAGATAACACTAAAGATATAAAACAAAACTATAAAGAACCTGCAGAAGGAGAAGAAGTTGAACCAGTTGTAGTAACACTTGCTGGTAGACTTATGGCTAAAAGAGGTCATGGTAAAGCATCTTTCTGCGACTTACAAGATATGTATGGCAGAATCCAAATCTATGTAAAATTAGATGAAGTTGGAGCTGAATCATACGAAGAATTTAAGAAATATGATATCGGTGACATTATCGGTATTACAGGTCATGTATTCAAAACACATATGGGAGAAATTTCAGTAAAAGTAAAAGAGATTCAATTATTATCTAAATCTTTGAGACCATTACCAGAAAAATTCCATGGATTAAAAGATACAGATTTAAGATATAGACAAAGATATGTAGATTTAATAATGAACAACGAAGTTAAAGATACATTCGTTGCTAGAAGCAAAATTATCAAAGGTATTAGAGCATACTTAGATAACCTAGGATACCTAGAAGTTGATACTCCAATCTTAAACACAATTCAAGGTGGAGCAACAGCTAGACCATTCGTAACTCACCATAATACATTAGATTTAGACATGTATTTAAGAATTGCTCCAGAATTATACTTAAAGAGATTAATTGTTGGTGGATTCCACAAAGTTTATGAAATGGGTAGACTTTTCAGAAACGAAGGAATGGATATTAAACACAATCCAGAATTCACAACATTTGAATTATATTCAGCATATGAAGATTACAACGACATGATGGATTTAGTTGAAGGATTATTCTCAACACTTGCTATGGACGTTTGTGGAACAACCAAAATTACATACCAAGGAACAGAAATTGATTTAACACCAGGTTGGAAGAGAATATCTATGATAGATGCTATTAAAGAAGTTACAGGTGCTGACTTCAATACAGTTAACACAGACGAAGAAGCTGCTGAACTTGTAAAGAGCCTTGGAATTAATTTAGAAGGAACAATTTCAAGAGGAGAAGCAATTGCTTTAGTATTTGATGAAAGAGTTGAAGAAACATTGGTTCAACCAACATTTATTATCGATTACCCAATCGAAATTTCACCACTTGCTAAGAAGAAAGCTTCTGATCCAAGACTTGTTGAAAGATTTGAAGTATTTATCGGTGGAAGAGAATACGGTAATGCATTCTCAGAATTAAATGATCCAATCGATCAAAAAGAAAGATTTATGGCCCAAGTTGCTGAAAGAGAAGCTGGAAATGATGAAGCTAACATGATGGACGAAGATTATGTACAAGCTTTAGAATATGGACTTCCTCCAACAGGTGGACTTGGAGTAGGTGTTGATAGACTTGTAATGTTACTTACAGATAGTTATTCAATTAGAGATGTATTATTGTTCCCAACTATGAAACCATTAAACTAAAACGAATGAAAAGCGGCATACCGCGTTGTTAAACATCGACGAAAATCTAATCAACGTACCAGTGTACGCCTCATAGATTTTCGTCTCGTTTGCCTAGCGCTATACCACTTTTGCTTCGTTTTTGATATAGTAAATTTGATATCAAAAGAGGTGAGTTGAGATGAAAGATGAATTAAGTGACTTTTTAAAAATGGCTTATAAACATGGAAAAATTAAAGATGTAAGTTCTGCTTTTGAAGAGTTCCCTGTGGAAGAAGAATGGCATAAAGGGCATGTAGAAAGTTTTCTTGAAGAAAGCCAAAAAGGTATACGACCAATATGAAGTTGGAGATATTGTGTTTGTTAAAGAATATCAATATGATGATGGAACACTTGGTTACAATCACCTGTTTGTAATTATAGATCAAGATAATGCTGCGGTTCCTATTGAAAACTTCGGAATGCTTATTTCATCAAATCTTAATAAATTGAAATTTGATACAAATACATTATTAGAAAAAGATAATATAAATAATTTACAAAAAGATAGTATAGTAAAGACTGACGTTATTTATAAAATTGCAACAGAACAAATTCTTTTTAAAATAGGGACTGTTGATAATGAAAAAGTAGAAGAATACAAAAAGAGTTTTTTAGATATTTTGAAGTAAACAGTTGAAAGTTTTATAAAGGTAGATTGCAATGAAAAGTAAAATGAAATTAGAAGATGTTTTGAAAGTTGGTACAATTTCAGATGTAGAAGAAAAGGTGATTTTTGAGATTATACCTGAGTTAGAAATTGAAAAAGGTTTTTTGCAAAATAATCCTTGGCATATTTATGATGTTTGGGATCATACGAGAAAAGTTTTTCAAAGTTCTAAATGTGATGATGCAGAAATAAGGTTAGCTTTGTTGTTACACGATATTGGCAAACCCCATTCGTATCAAGATGATGAAAATGGCGAGAGACATTTTAGAGGACATGCACAAAAATCTGCTGAGATGTCTCGCGATATTTTAAGTCGATTAGGTTATTCAGAAGCCGAGATAGGTAGATTGTGTTTTTTGATTGCAAATCATGATAAAACAATTCAACCATCAAAAGTGAAAAAATCAGAATTGCCGCTATTTCGAAAATTGTTGTATATGCAATATTGTGATGCGTCGGGATATAATCCTGAATACACGCAAGGTGTTTGGGATAGATTAGATAAGATTGCATCTGAATTGAAAGAAAAAGATATAAGTAACGATAGTACTAATGCTGATTTTGAAGAAATATAAAATAGAAATTTGTAATTGGAGATTTAGATATGTGGGGAGCAGTAATTGGTGATTTGGCAGGTTCGATTTATGAATTTGACCAAGTAAAAAAAGCAAGACCGGTTGAAGTTAAAGAATTGATGCCGGATGATTCGTTTTTTAGCGATGATACAATTTTAACTGTTGCAGTGCTTGATGCAATTCAAAACGATAGAGATTATGAAAAGTATCTTAAAGCATATGCGACAAAGTATTTGCAATACAAACCAAATTTTTCACCATATTTCAGATCTCCTTTTTCGCCTGGATTTACTAAATGGGTGCGTGGCGAAGGAGAAGGCAAAAGTACTGGTAATGGCGCGATGATGCGTATTTCACCAGTAGGTTTTATGTTTGATTCTGAAGAAGAAGTGAGAGATAATACAAGGCTTGCAACGATTCCTTCTCACAATTCTGAAGAAGCGATAAGAGGTGCAGAGTTAGTTGCGCTTACAATTTTTTATGCAAGAAAAGGTTATAGCAAAGAAGAAATTTTGGAAAAACTAAATATAGATTTGAAGTATGTACCATTTGAAAGTTTTAATTCTACTTGTATAACAACAGTAGATAATTGCATGTATGCGTTATTTACTTCGAATAGTTTTGTGGAGAGCATGGAAAAAGTTATTTCTTATGGAGGAGATACTGATACAAATGCTTGCATAGTTGGTTCAATGGCAGAAGCTATGTATGGTGTGCCAAAGATTTTGATTCGCAAAGCTAAAGAAAAACTTCCAAAAGATTTTGTGAAAGTAATAGAAAGAGGATATAAAAGTAAGAAGCAAGAAAGAGAAAATATCGATAGATAAAACATATGAAAAAGGTGTGTGATTTTTGTGAAAAAGCAAAAAGGAAATGTTGTATTTGGTATAGTAGCTTTGGTAGCTATTGGTGCGATGATATTTTTGAATTTTAATACTATAGAACCGATAGAACCAATAGAACCGCAATATCCAATAGAAGAAATTGAGAAACCTGTTAAGTTTGATTTTGAAGGCGGAGCAATTCGCTCAGGCTATCTTTCGGAAATGCGTGACAGAAGTCAACTTATTACTTCATATAAAGATTTTGAAACTTATTGCAAAAAATATAATGAATATGCTTATGATGGACAAGGAAATGTTATAAAGAGTACAGGTAAATTAAATTCGCTTGTTGAAAAATATGACAAAAAGTTTTTTGAAGAAAAATCATTAGCTTTAGTTTACGTAGAGTTAAGTAGCGGTAGTGATGCTGTAGAATTTATTGGCGCTACAAAAGATGGAAACAGTGTAACTGTTCTTTATAGAATTTTATATCCTGCAGGTGGCATTGGTACTTGCGATATGAGCGGATACATTGTTTATGTTGAAGTGGATAAGGATATTACAAATATAATTACTTATTAAGGAGGACTTTGATGAACGGTAGAAATATTGATTGGTCAAAGATTATAATAATTGGTTTGATAGTATGGTTGCTTACATCTTTCTTAGGAAATATTGATTGGCAAAGTACTTTGCTAATGCTACCAGGGCTTGTGCTTGCGCTTACTATTCACGAAGCATCACATGCTAAAATGGCAGATAGACTTGGTGATCCAACACCTGAAAGAGATGGAAGAGTTACTTGGAATCCGTTTGCACATATGGATTTTGTTGGAACTGTTTGCTTGCTTTGCGCAGGATTTGGTTGGGGAAAACCAGTTAGAATAGATTCAACATATTTTAGAAATCCAGCAAGAGATAATATGCTTGTTGCATTAGCTGGACCTTTAAGTAATATTATCTTAGCTTTTATATTATTTGTATTATTTGCTTTAGTGTATATTTTAGCTCCTGATACTGCACTAGTAGGTTTGCTACTTACAATGCTATTAATGGGAGCGTATATTAGTTTGAGTTTAGGAGTGTTTAATTTATTACCATTCCCGCCACTTGATGGTTCGAAAATACTTGCTTACTTTTTAAAAGGAAGTGCGAGAAAATTTTTGTATGTGATGGAACAATATTCAACAATTATTTTGATGATATTATTCTTTACAGAGTTGCCATCGAAATTAATTTCACCTGTAATAGATTTTCTTGCTAGCTTTATGGTTGGAATAATCGAATGGGTGATTGCATTATTTGTTTAAAAGAGGGATTTAAATGTCTGAAAGTTTGTTATGTTTAGGAATTGAATCTAGTTGTGACGAGACTTCTGTTGCCGTTGTTAGAGATGGCAGAGAGGTCTTATCTAACGTTATTGCAACTCAAATAGATATCCATAAAAAATATGGTGGAGTTGTGCCTGAAATTGCATCTCGTAATCATGTTGAAAATATTACGTATGTTGTAAAAGAAGCTTTGGAAAAAGCCAATGTTACATTAGATGATATTGATGTGATTGGATGTACATATGGTCCTGGTTTAGTTGGCGCTTTACTTGTTGGTCTTTCAACAGCAAAAGCGCTTGCTTATGCTGCGAAAAAACCTTTAGTTGGTGTGCATCATATAGAAGGACATATTGCTGCTAACTACATAACACACAAAGATTTAGAACCACCGTATTTATGCTTAGTTGTATCTGGTGGACACTCTCATTTAGTACATGTAAAGGATTATACAGAATTTGAGATACTTGGTAAGACAAGAGATGATGCTGTTGGTGAAGCTTTTGATAAAGTTGCTAGAGTAATCGGTCTTGGATATCCAGGTGGACCAATCATAGACAAATTAGCAAAAGAAGGTGAACCTACATATCATTTGCCAAGAACATATTTTGATAATTTAGATTTTAGTTTTAGCGGAATTAAAACGGCTGTGTTAAATCTTAATAATAAAGAAAAAGGAAATATTAATGTTAATGACTTGTGTGCTAGCTTTGAAGAAGCGGTTACGGAAGTGTTAACAACAAATGCTGTGAAGGCAATGAAAGAATTAAATCTTGATAAGATTGCTATTGCAGGAGGAGTTTCTGCGAATAGTTATTTGAGAAATAAGTTTGAAAAGTTGGGAGCAGAAAACGGTTTTAAAGTTTACTATCCTGAACTTGTTTTATGTACAGATAATGCAGCGATGATCGCAGCTGCGACTTACTTTAATTACAAAAAGGGTAAGATATCTGATTGGAATTTGAATGCAGTTCCTAATTTGAAGATTGGGGATTAATATAGAATCTTAGTGGTTAGTTTTACTAACCGCTTTTTAAAGACGGAGGTGATAGCTTGTCAATTTATGCAATATCTGATTTGCATCTTTCTTTTGGCGCCACAGATAAGCCAATGAATATATTTGGAGAAAATTGGAATAATTATGAAGAGAATATTAGAAAACATTGGTTAGAAACAGTTACTGAAGACGATCACGTTATTTTGTCTGGTGACTTTTCGTGGGCAACATACATAGAAGATACAATAAATGATTTTGAATTTTTAAATTCATTGCCGGGAAAGAAATATATTCTAAAAGGAAACCATGATTATTGGTGGACAACAGTAAAGAAAATGGATGAATTCTTAAAGGCTAACGATTTTGAAAATATTTATTTTATATATAACAATGCTTATGATTTAGGTGACTACATGTTAGCTGGTACAAGGTATTGGGGATATGAGGACGAAGACGAGGTAGATAACGAAAAGATTTATAATCGTGAAATCTTACGTGCTAAGCTTAGTCTTGATGCTGCAAGTGCTTCAGCGCCTGGAAAATCAATAATCTTCACAACACATTATCCGCCAGACGACAGAATCATAAATAGTTTGGACGAGTATAATATAAAGATTTGGATTTATGGACATTTACATACAAAACATGAAGAAAACATGGTTGATATTCCAAATATTACCACATATTTAACATCGTGTGATTATTTGAATTTTAAGGTGTTAAAGATTGTTGAATAGACTGGATAAATGTTGAAAAATAGGCAAAATATATTGTGAAAATGTTTGAAATACTAACATCTATATGGTATAATGTAGCCCGTGGAATTGATATATCTTGCGTGGATATATCTAGCGAAAATAAAGCAAAGGAAGGATTTGTAAAAATGAACGCAAAAGTAGAAAAATTAGAAAATAATAAAGTTAAACTAGAGATAACAGTATCTGCAGATAAATTTGAAGAAGGATTAAATAAAGCATATTTCAAAAATGCTAAATATTTCAGCGTACCTGGATTCAGAAAAGGTAAAGCTCCAAGAAATATTGTTGAAAAACACTACGGTGTAGGCATTCTTTATGAAGATGCTTTCAACATTGTTGCTTCAGAAGCTTACGAAGAAGCTATTAAAGAAAATGAAGTTGACGTTGTTGCTTCTCCAGAAATCGATGTGGCTCAAATGGAAAAAGGAAAAGATTTAATTTTCTCAGCTACAGTAACAGTTAAACCAGAAGTTAAACTTGGTAAATACAAAGGTATCAAAGTTGAGAAAAAAGAATACAAAGTAACAGCTAAAGATGTTGATGCTGAAATCACAGCAATGGCTGAAAAAAATGCTAGAATCGTAGCTGGTGACGAAAATACAGTTATCGAAAATGGATACACAGCAGTAATTGATTTTGAAGGATTTGTTGACGGAGTTGCATTCGAAGGTGGAAAAGGCGAAAGCTATCCACTTGAAATCGGAAGCGGTTCTTTCATCCCAGGATTTGAAGATCAATTAGTTGGTTTAAAAACAGGAGATGAAACAGACGTTAACGTTACATTCCCAGAAAACTACTTCTCAGAAGAATTAGCTGGTAAACCTGCTGTATTCAAAGTTAAAGTACATGAAATCAAAGTAAAAGAATTACCAACAATCGATGATGAATTTGTTAAAGATGTTAGTGAATTCGATACTTTAGCTGAATTAAAAGCTGACGTTAAGAAAAAATTAGAAGACGAAAACGCTAAGAGAGCTAAATTTGAAATGGAAGATGAAGCTGTTAAAACAGTTGTTGCAGCTACAGAAATCGACATTCCAACAGTTATGATTGATCATGAAGTTGAAGATTATATCAGAGAATTAGAATCTAGAATTGCATACCAAGGTATGGAATTAAAAACATATCTTCAATTAATGGGTAAAGATATCAACGAATTAAAATCTCAATATGCTGAAAAAGCTACAGAAAATGTTAAAACAAAATTAACTCTTGAAGCTATTTTCAAAGCTGAAAAAATTGAAATTACAGATGCTGATATTACAGACAAACTTACAAAGTTCGCTGAAAGCTATGGTGCTACAGGTGCTAACATTGAAGAACTTGTTAAGAACCCAACAGACCAATTAAAAGAATATGCTAAGGAAGAATTAAAATATGACTTAGCTGTTAAATTCTTAATGGACAACGCTAAATAAATTTGCGTTACAAACAAAAGAAAGGATGATTTAGATGATTACTAATGAATTAGTACCTTATGTTGTTGAACAAACTAGTAAAGGTGAAAGATCTTATGATATTTTTTCTAGACTTTTAAAAGATAGAATTATATTCATAGGTGATGAAATTACTGATGCAACTGCAAGTGTTGTTGTAGCAGAATTATTATTCTTGGAATCTGAAGATCCTAACAAGGATATTCATATATATATAAACAGCCCTGGTGGTAGTGTAACTGCAGGTATGGCTATTTATGATACTATGAAATATATCAAACCAGATGTTTCTACTATCTGTGTTGGTATGGCTGCAAGTATGGGAGCATTCCTTCTTTCAGCTGGTACAAAAGGTAAGAGATATGCTCTTCCAAATGCAGAAATTATGATTCATCAACCTTTAGGTGGAGCTAGAGGACAAGCGTCTGACGTAAAAATTCATGCTGAATTCTTATTAAAGACAAGAGATAAATTAAACAAAATATTAAGTGAGAATACAGGAAAACCTCTTGATGTAATCGAAAGAGATACAGATAGAGATAACTTCATGGTTGCTGAAGAAGCTAAAGAATATGGCTTAATTGATGCGATTATGGATAGAAAAGCTTAGTTTAAAATGGGACACGTAAGTTTATTTTGTGTCCCTATTTTTTTACAACAGTGAATATTCAAAGGAGGAAATACTTTAATGTCAAAATACGAAGACGAAAGAGATATTAAATGTTCTTTTTGTGGTAAAGCACAAGATTCAGTAAGAAGAATCATTGCTGGACCTGGCGTATACATTTGTAATGAATGTGTTGGATTGTGTACAAGCATCATCGAAGAAGAAATGAGAGAATACGAAGAAGAACTAAAACAAGAAGATTTCGTAATGCTTACACCAAAAGAAATTAAAGATAAATTAGATGAGTATGTTATTGGACAAGATGCTGCTAAAAAGTCTCTTGCTGTAGCGGTTTATAATCACTATAAAAGAATAATGACTCAAAACAAAAATGATGAAAATGAAATTGAAATTCAAAAGAGTAATATTTTAATGCTTGGTCCAACAGGTTGTGGTAAGACTTATCTTGCACAAACTTTAGCTAAGATTTTAAATGTGCCTTTTGCAATATCTGATGCTACAGCTTTAACTGAAGCTGGTTATGTTGGTGAAGATGTTGAAAATATTTTACTTCGTTTGATTCAAGCTGCAGATTATGATATTGAAAGAGCTCAAAAAGGTATTATATACATTGATGAGATAGATAAGATTGCTAGAAAGTCTGAAAACGTTTCTATTACTAGAGATGTTAGTGGTGAAGGTGTACAACAAGCGCTTCTAAAAATTATAGAAGGTACTGTTGCAAGTGTACCTCCACAAGGTGGTAGAAAACATCCTCATCAAGAATTTATTCAAATAGATACAAGCAATATTTTATTTATATGTGCTGGTGCGTTTGATGGCTTAGAGAAAAATATCAATGATAGAGTTGGTAAAAAAGGAATTGGTTTTGGAGCTGAAATCGATGAAAAGAAAGAACTTGAAGCAAAAGATTTACTTGAAAAAGTATTGCCTCAAGATTTAGTAAAATACGGTTTGATTCCTGAATTTATAGGAAGACTTCCTGTAATTACAACAGTTCAACCACTTACAAAAGATGCATATATTGAGATTTTAACTGCGCCAAAAAATGCTTTAGTAAAACAATACAAGAGATTGTTTGAATTAGATGGTGTAGAACTTGAATTTGAAGAAGGTGCGCTTGAAGCAGTAGTTGAAAAAGCTATTGAAAGAAAAACTGGAGCAAGAGGCCTTCGTGCTATTTTGGAAGACACAATGAGAGATATTATGTTTGAAATTCCAACAAACAAAGATATTGCAAAATGCACTATAACTAAAGCTACAGTAATGCAAACAGAAAAGCCAAAACTTGAGTACAATACAATGCAAAATGCGATTTCAAAGAGTAACGCAACTAAAAAAGCTACAACAAAGAAATCAACTAAAGCGAAAGAAAACATAGATTCAGCATCTTAAAAGATGGCAAGGAGGTAATTTATGGAATATGCAGTGGGAGATATAGTTGAAACTAAAAAACAACATCCTTGCGGTAGCAAAAAATGGGAAATAACACGTGTTGGAATAGATTTTAAGTTCAAATGCTTAGGGTGTGGACACATAGTAATGGTAGATCGTGAAAAAGCGTTAAAAATGATAAAAAAGAAACTAGAAACAGATGGTGATGGATAATCTCCACCTGACCAAACGGGGACGCCCTCATTTGGACACTTAAACAATGTGTTAATATTGCACATATAACATTATAAGTGTCCAAATGAGGGCGTCCCCGTTTGGTCAAAAAGTTTGGCAGTTGCCCATAAGTAGCTAATTTCAGGAATTGACAATATAGTACAAAAAGTATAAAATTGTCTTGGAATAACTAGGAGGGAACTTATGAAAAAAATAAAATTTAATGATGTTTTTGTTCCAAGATATAGGATGCATTTAATAATCATTTTATTGATTTTAATTTATATGTGTCTTATCACTTTAGATATTGCTCAAATAACAATTCCTGCGGCCATAATTATTTATGCGTATGTTTTGTTTTTGACGTATAGAAAGAATAATAGATTAAAAGAGCGAATAATAACTAACATGGATAGTTTTTTATTTAAGTTAAAAACTGATGATACTGTACTTGGTTTTCCAATTCCAGCAGTTATCGTTGGACACGAAGGAGATATCCTTTGGAATAACTATGAGTTAGATTTATTATTCAAAGGAATCAATAAACAAAAATATATTGAGAATGTTATTCACGAGTTAAATGAAGAATACGATAAGAAGTTTATCGGTATAGATAAAGAGATAAGTATTCATGACAAGCATTATAGATTGCTTGGTAATATGCTTAACTTGAAAAAACGTGGACATGAAAAGCATCCTGTTTTAATGTTGTACTTTATTGATAGAACAGATTATTACAGACTTTTCAAAATGTATGATGATTCTAAGAACTGTATCGGTATAGTTATGGTTGATAACTATGAAGAACTTGTTCAAGGCATGATTGATACAGATAAGCCACAACTTGTTGCTACTGTTGAAAAGAAAATCAGAGAATGGTTCACTTTCACTGGTGGTATAATGACAAGTCTTGATAGAAGCAAATATTTAATGATATTTGATAAAAAGTATTTAAGAGATTTTGTGAATACTAAATTCCAAATCTTAGACGAGATAAAAGAAATTTCTTTAACAAATAAAATTCCAGTTACACTTAGTATGGCGATGGTTGTTGAAGATGGAACTAATGCTGAAAAATTCCAAAACGCTATTGCAACTTTAGATGTTGCTTTAGGTAGAGGTGGAGACCAAGTTGTAATTAGAAAAGATGGTAAGTATGAATTCTTTGGCGGAAACTCTAAAGAAGTTGAAAAAGTTACTAAAGTAAAACCTAGAGTAATTTCTCAAGCTTTAGGAGAACTTATTGAAGAAGCAAGTAACGTTGTTATTATGGGACACACAAATTCAGACGCTGACTCACTTGGTGCTGCAATGGGTGTTTACAGACTTGCTAAAACATATAACAAGACTGGATATATCGTACTTAATGATTACGGTGTTGCAATCGAAGGTCTTTGCAAAAAGATATTACAAGATGATCAATACAAAAACGTATTGGTTGGCGAAAATGAAATCTTAAACAAGATGGATGATGATACATTACTTGTTGTAGTTGATACTCATATTGCTGGGTATGTAAATTCAAAGAATGTTTTAGCGCAAGCTAATAAAGTTGTTATCATCGATCATCATAGAAGAAGTACAGATGCTATTGAAGAACCAGTTTTAACATTCCATGAAGTTTATGCTTCATCTGCAAGTGAACTTGTAACTGAGTTGCTTCAATATTCTGAAGAAAAAATTGATCTTACAAAATTAGAAGCTGAATGTTTATATGCAGGTATCTTAACTGACACAAAGAACTTTATGCAAAAGACTGGTGTTAGAACATTTGAAGCTGCTGCATATTTAAAGAAAACAGGTATCGATGTTGCTGCTATTAATAAAGCATTCCAAAACGACGTTGATACATATGTTGCAATCGCGGACGTTATAAGAAATTCGGAAATTGTATTTAATAATATCGCAATTGCGATTTGCCCATCTGGAATTGAAAATCAAATTCAAATAACAGCGCAAGCTGCAGATGAGTTGTTAAACTTAAATGGAATTGAAGCTTCATTTGTATTATCAGTTATGGATAATAAAGTTTATATAAGTGGAAGATCTACTGGCGAATTAAATGTTCAGGTTGTACTTGAAAAATTCGGTGGTGGTGGTCACATGATGATTGCTGGTGCACAAGTAGAAAATTCAACTGTTGAAGAAGTTAGAGACAATCTTGTAAAAGTGTTACAAGAGATGAAAGGTTAATAATTACAAAAGATAAATTAGGCGGGCAAATAGAGGATGACAATGCTCGCCTAATTTAGCAAATATATTGTTAGGAGGACAAAAATATGAAAGTTATTTTGACACAAGACATCAAGTCTGTAGGTAAAAAAGGACAAATAATTGATGCATCTGATGGATATGCTAGAAACTATTTGATACCAAAGAAATTAGCTGTTGTTGCAGATGCTACTAACTTAAACGAATTAAAGATGAAACAAGATGCAAACAAATACAGAAGAGATATGACAATGGCAAATGCTAAAGAACTTTCAGAAAAAATGAAAGGTTACGAATTAATTTTCAAAATCAAAGCAGGCGATAATGGAAAAACTTTTGGAAGTGTAACTTCAAAAGATATCGCAGAACAACTTAATAAAAAATATTTTGTTGAAGTTGATAAAAAGAAAATATGCTTAGATGATGCTATAAAAACACTTGGTGTTTACAATATAGAAATTAAATTGTTTGAAGGAATTAGCGGATTCATAAAGGTAAGTGTAATCGCTGAATAGTAATTATAAAAACAATTTTAGATGAGGTGTTTTTATGAACGATGAGTTATTGTTAGGTAGAATCCCGCCGCACGATATAGATGCAGAAGAAGCCGTGTTAGGTTCTATGCTTGTTGATAAAGATGCGGTACTTACGGTTTTAGAATTATTAAAACCTGAGGATTTTTACAAGCCTGAAAATGAAGAAATATATGCTGCAATATTAGATTTGTATGAAGCAAGCAAGCCAATAGATTTACTTACTTTGAAAGAACAACTTAGAATAAGAGGTAAGTATGATATTGTAAATGGTTTTGAATATTTAGCATCACTTACTAATCCAATGTATTCTATTTCTAATGTTGCTGATTATGCGAATATAGTTTGGGAAAAATCCATTTTAAGAAAGTTAATAGCTGCAACAAATAAAATTAGTAAAGAGAGTTATGCGGCTGCTAGTGATGCCACTTCAATAGCTGAAAATGCAGAAAAAGAAATCTTTAATATTATTCAAAGAAAGAGTTCATCATATGCTCTTATTAAAGATGTGCTTGTAGATACTATAAATAATCTTGAAGAACTTGCAAGTAGAACAGAGCCTGTAGTCGGTATTCCAAGCGGATTTACAGATTTAGATAATAGAACATTAGGTTTCATGCCAGGCCAATTAATAATTATTGCGGCAAGACCTGCGATGGGTAAATCAGCATTTGCTCTTAACGTATTAACAAATGCGGCGATGAGAGCCGGAAAATCTGTTGTATACTTCAGTCTCGAGATGGCGAAAGAAGAACTTGTAAACAGGATACTTGCTGCTGAAGCGATGGTAGATAGCCAAAAGATTAGAAGCGGTAAATTAGAAGATGAAGATTGGATTAGTTTAACTAATGCATCTGGTTCTTTATCTGAAGCTAAAATTATTTTAGATGATTCATCTGGTTTCTCACCAATTGAATTAAGAGCAAAATGTAGAAAGTTAAAAATGGAATACGATATTGGATTAATTGTAATAGACTACCTACAACTTATGGATGCAAGTAAAGCTAGTGCGAGTAGACAAGCAGATATTTCAGAAATAAGTAGATCGTTAAAGGTTTTAGCAAGAGAAATTGGAGTACCAATTATAGCGCTTTCACAGCTAAGCCGTGCTCCAGAACAAAGACCTGATCACAGACCTATGCTAAGTGACTTAAGAGAATCTGGATCTATCGAGCAAGACGCCGACATCGTTATGTTCTTGTATCGTGATGACTATTATAATCCTGAAACAGAAAAGAAAAATGTTGCGGAAGTTATAGTTGCTAAAAACAGAGCTGGTTCTACAGGAACTACAGAAGTATTGTGGCTTAATCAATATACGAAGTTTGTTAATTTGGATAAATATCATTAATAAAAGATAAGAGGAGATTGTATTGTTAACAGATAAGATTAAAAAGACAATTCAGAAATACAATTTAATAAATGAAGACGATAAACTTTTAATCGGTGTTTCTGGCGGCCCAGATTCTATAGCTCTTTTGAATGTTTTACATGAACTTGGATATAATATCTGTGTAGCGCATGTAAATCATGGGATTAGAGAAAATGCTATAAATGATCAAAAGTTTGTTAAAGAATTTTGTGAAGCAAGAAACATTCCTTGTTTTGTGAAAGAAGTTAAACTTCTTGAAATTCAAACTGGTTTAACAATTGAAGAGTTAGGAAGAGTAATCAGATATGAATTCTTTGATGAAATTCTAAATCAAGAAGGTTGCACTAAAATTGTAACTGCACACAATGCAAACGATAATGCTGAAACAGTTATCATGAACATGATTAGAGGCTCGGGGCTTTCAGGACTTAAAGGAATCGGCGCTTCAAGAGATAATGTTATTAGACCTTTGATTGAAACAACTCGCGATGAAGTTGAAGTTTATTGCGACGAAATGCATTTGAATCCTTGTCATGATGAATCAAATGATGAAGCTGTTTATACAAGAAACAAAGTAAGACTTGAAGTGTTACCTTATATTATTGAAAATATCAATTCGAATGCAATTAACAATATTAACAGAATGTCTGAATTGGTTGCACTTGATGAAGGCTATATTAGAAGAAATGTTAATGAAGCTTACGAAGATTGTTTGATTTCAGAAGAGAAGGGCAGAGTTGTTTGTAATCTTAGGAAGTTTAATAAATTAGATGAGGTTATTAAAAGAAGACTTATTATCAAATTTATTTCTAAAGCTTTAGGACACGCAAAGGATATCGAAAAAGTACATATAGAAGATATTTTAAAACTATGCGAGAACAATGTTGGTAATAAATATTTAACACCGAACAAGAATATAAAAGTAATGATAAATAAAGGTAAAGTTGAGTATACTAAAGTAATTTAAGGTATAAACATGACACAACAAATTCACTTTACACATTGATTTTACTATGATAACATATAATTTGAATTTAGGTATACGAAAGCAAATTTCTATTTTTAAATTCAAAAGAGAAAGGTAATTATTCTTATTAGTTGAAGAAATTCAGCTAATCAAAATAAGAGGAGGAGCAGATGAAAAAATCATTTAGAGGGATTGCACCGCTTATAATATGCATGATAATGATGTTCTTTATAGCGGCAATAATCGCAGACACAGGAACAAGCGAAGCATTAACATACAATGAGTTGCTTAAAAATATTGAGTCTGGAGAAGTTTCAAGCGTAGTGCTTTCGTGTGAAACGTCTACAGCTACAGTAGTTTTAAAAGGAAAAAGCCAAGAGCATCCGGTAAACATTCCAGACAGAGGAGCTTTTGTTGAATACGCACAAGATGCTATTGCTAATGGCGCTGATTTCGAATTATCAGAAGATTCACCTTCAGTTGCATTAACAATGCTTGATTATATAACACCGATCGGTTTGGTAATAATGCTTATTTTAATATGGGTATTTATGATGCAAACTGTAAATGGTGGAAAAGGAGCCATGTCTTTCACAAAGAGCAGAGCTAAACTTTTCAATCCAGAAGATAAAAATAAAATAACATTTAAAGATGTTGCTGGATTACCAGAAGAAAGAGAAGAACTTCAAGAAATCGTTGAGTTCTTAAAATATCCAAAGAAATTTATAGACATGGGTGCAAGAATACCAAAGGGTGTACTTTTAGTTGGTCAACCAGGTACAGGTAAAACATTACTTGCTAAAGCGGTCGCTGGTGAAGCTGGAGTTCCATTCTTCTCAATAAGTGGATCTGACTTCGTTGAAATGTACGTTGGTGTTGGTGCATCAAGAGTCAGAGAATTATTTAATGAGGCTAAATCTAAAGGTGGTCCTTGTATCATATTCATCGATGAAATCGATGCTGTTGGTCGTCAAAGAGGTGCTGGTTTAGGTGGTGGACACGATGAAAGAGAACAAACACTTAACCAATTACTTGTTGAAATGGACGGTTTCGGTACAAATAGTGGTATCATCGTACTTGCTGCTACAAACAGACCTGACATCCTAGATAGAGCTTTACAAAGACCAGGTAGATTTGACAGACAAATCATCGTTCCTGCTCCAGACGTAAAAGCTAGAGAAGAAATTTTACAATTATATGCTAAGAAAAAGAAATTAGCTAAAGACATTGATTTTAGTGTATTAGCTAAAAACACAGCCGGATTCACAGGTGCTGACTTAGAGAACATGATGAACGAAGCTGCATTATTAGCTGCTAGAAAAGATAGAACAACAATTACAATGGAAGACTTAGAAGATGCCATGACAAAAGTTATCATGGGACCTGAAAAGAAGAGCAAAGTAATTTCAGAAAAAGAAAGAAACTTAGTCGCTTACCACGAAGGCGGTCACGCTGTTGTAAGTAAATTCTTAGAGCATTCAGAACCAGTACATCAAATATCTATCATTCCAAGAGGTATGGCCGGTGGTTATACAATGTATAAAAACACAGAGGATAAATCATTTATGTCTAAATCTGAAATGGAAGATAAGATCGTTTCATTACTAGGTGGTAGAGTTGCAGAACAACTTGTATTAAATGATATTAGTACAGGTGCTTCAAACGATATCGAAAGAGCAAGTAAAATTGCTAGAAGCATGGTAATGAGATATGGTATGAGTGAAAAGATTGGACCAATCATGTTTGGTACAGAACAAGAAGAAGTATTCTTAGGAAGAGACTTCAATAATACAAAGAACTATAGTGATGAAATCGCTGCTGTAATTGATCTTGAAGTTAAGAGAATAATCGATACAGGTTACGATAGAGCAAAATCTATTTTAAATCAAAATATCGAAAAACTTCATGCAGTTGCAAGAGTATTACTTGAAAAAGAAAAAATCGAAGCAGAAGAATTCGAAGCTATAATGAATTCATAATAAAAAGGCGCTAGCTAAAAACTAGCGCCTTAATTTTGTCCAAATGGGGACGTCCTCATTTGGACATTTGCAAAAAGCTGCCAACTGTGTCCAAACGAGGACGTCCCTTTTTGGACAAAAAAAGAAGTTGGATTTTCTCGCCAACTTCTCTTTATAAAAACGAGGCTATTTGGGATGGGGAAGTAAATGCCTCGATTTTTAATCTAAATTAGTTTAGTTAAACCAAACTATTACCCTCGCGAAAATGTGAGGGTAAGTTCACCCATTGTAGCACGTTATTTCTTAGGTGTCAATAGCTCTTTTCCACCCATATATGGTCTTAATGCAACTGGGATATTAATGCTTCCGTCTTCGTTAACATTATTTTCCAAAAATGCGATTAATCCACGAGGTGTGGCTAAAACTGTATTATTTAATGTATGTACTAAATAGTTACCGTCTTTACCTTTTGCTCTAATTCCAAGTCTTCTAGCTTGAGCATCTCCTAAAGTAGAGCAGCTTCCAACTTCGAAATATTTTTGTTGTCTTGGGCTCCAAGCTTCGATGTCGCAAGATTTAACTTTTAAATCTGCTAAGTCACCGCTGCAGCATTCAAGTGTTCTAACAGGAATATCTAATGTTCTGAAGAAATCTACTGTGAAACGCCACATTTTGTTGTACCAATCCATAGAATCTTCTGGTTTACAAAGAACAACCATTTCTTGCTTTTCGAATTGGTGAACTCTATAAATACCTCTTTCTTCAATACCATGAGCTCCAACTTCTTTTCTAAAACATGGAGAATAAGATGTAAGAGTTAAAGGTAATTCATCTTCCTTAACGATTTGACCTTTAAATTTACCAATCATTGAGTGTTCACTTGTTCCGATAAGGAATAGATCTTCACCTTCAATTTTGTACATCATTGCTTCCATTTCAGCAAAGCTCATAACTCCATTAACAACGTCGCTTCTGATCATGAATGGAGGAATGCAGTATGTGAATCCTTTATCAATCATGAAATCTCTAGCATAAGATAACATAGCAGAATGTAGTCTAGCAATGTCTCCTATTAAATAGTAGAAACCATTACCACTTGTTCTACCAGAACTATCTTTATCTAATCCACAAAGTCTATCGATAATATCTGCATGATAAGGAACTTCAAATGCTGGAACTACTGGTTCACCGAATTTTTCGTTTTCAACATTTTCAGAATCATCTTTACCTATAGGAACAGAATCATCAATGATGTTTGGAATAACCATCATTTTAGCTTTTAACTTTTCAGCTAATTCTGTTTCTTGTGCTTCTATATTTTCAAGAGTAGCGTTAATTTCGGATACTTGGGCCTTAATTGCGTTTGCTTCTTCCACTTTTTTCTCTCTCATTAATAAACCAACTTGTTGGCTTTTTGAGTTTCTTTCAGCACGCAATTCGTCGCCTTTAACTCTAGCTTCTCTCAAAGTTTTATCAAGTTCGATAACTTCATCTACTAGAGGTAATTTCGCGTCTTGGAATTTTTTCTTGATGTTCTCTCTAACAACATCTGGATTTTCTCTTAAGAATTTGATGTCTAACATTTTTAAAACCTCCTTGTATATTTTGGCTTAAAGCCATAAAAAAGACTCTCCCTATCGCTAAAGGACGAGGGAGAGTCGTGGTACCACCTTAATTACTTCTCAAAACGCATTGTAACCTATGCGTGACTAGGTTTAGTTTTCACTAAAAGTTCATGGGTAGATTCGTGAATCCGCTATACTGATTTACACCAAACATCAGCTCTCTAAAATAGTTAGGAGACATTACTAGTCCCAATCATCACCAATTTGTAAAATGTATTATATATCCAGAATAGATAAAAGTCAATACTGGAAGAAAAAGTAAATTGGCGTATAAGCTTTAGATAAAGGAGAAAACTTATCTAAATTTTTTGTTGACAACTAATATTGAAAGTGTTAATATAAATCTTGTCGATAAGACAAGCGGGTGTGGCGGAACTGGCAGACGCGCTAGACTTAGGATCTAGTGTCTTCGACGTGGGGGTTCAAGTCCTCTCACCCGCACCATAAGACAGGTTGTAAAACCTGTCTTTTTTTTTGTCTAAAAATATATGAACTTGAAAACTTTTAAACCTAACAATATAATTATGGTATAGAAAATTTTATTCATGTACAAAAGAACGGAGGAAAAAATGAGCGAAGAAAAGAAACCAAAAATAATGAAAAAGATAGTAATATTACTGATTTTTGTGCTAATAATTCTTGGAGGAATATTTGTTTTTTGTAATACTGATCTAAAAAATATTTTCTCGCAGAATAGTGATGCGAAGTATAAAGAGGTTATAATTAATGGAAAAACATATTATCAAAGAATTGGAACGGAAACTTGGAAAGGTAGATATCATCAAGATACATTTTATACAGGAGAACCTATAGAGAATGTTTGGGAAGTGCTTTCGTATGCTCAATATTTAGATAAACTAGAAAAAGTGAATTCTGTGATTAATGGTGAAGTTAAACAACACTATGGTGATGAAAACAGCAATTATATTGTATTAACCTACTCAAGTGGACATAGTTGGTGTGAAATGGAATTGATTGACTGCGTTATTGAAGGTTCTAAGATAATTATATATGGTGACGAAAAGATAGATGGAGTAATGGCTGATGGCAGCGGATACTTTATAGTAATTCCAACTGATATGCCTGATGGTGTAGAAGTAGAATATAGAGAGTGTTATACTAATGTTGAACTTGGTAATTTGCAACAATATGGCACTCCCGAAAATCCTTTGATGTCAACTTTTGATAAACCAATTATATATTTATATCCAACTGAAGATGTTGAATTGACTGTAAAATTGACTAACTCGGATAAAATAACTTGTTCATACCCTAAGTATACAGATGGATGGAATGTGCTAGCTAAGACAACAGGTGAGTTGGTAGATTTAGAAACAAACAGAAATTTATACGCTTTGTATTATGAGAGTAAATCAGATGTTAATTTTGATGTTCAAGAATATGGATTTGTTGTAAAAGGCTCGGAGGTTACTAAATTTTTAGAAGAGAAGCTTGCGATATTAGGTTTGACAGAAAGAGAAGCTGAAGAATTTATAATATACTGGTTGCCTATACTACAAGAAAATGAATACAACTATATAAGATTTGCGACTAAGGAAGAAATAGATGAAAGTATGCCATTAGAATTTTCTGTAGAGCCAGACACATTAATAAGAGTTCTTATGACATATAAAAAATTAGATGAAGTTATAAAAGTACAAGAACAACAATTAGAAACTCCTGAAAGAACAGGTTTTGTTGCTGTTGAATGGGGCGGTACAGAAATTAGATAAGGGAGAGAAATAAATGAACGAAAAATTTAAACAATATTACAACTTATTAAACGATAAGAATCTAATTGATAGAAAAATACCGACGGAACAAGATAAAGAAATTTTTTTCGGTGTAATAGAATTAAAAAGAGAGGAATTTAAGAAAGCGTTACCAGGGATGACAATAGCATTTCTAATTAGTATTGTTATAGGACTGGCTATGAATAATCTATGGGGTTTTGCAATTATATTATTTTTGGTTATTTGGAATATAGCATAGCGAGAGATTTTATCACCTGTAGAAACTGGAAAATTGAATATTGTGATTATGGAAATGTTGTAGATAAATTTACAAAAGCAGATAAAGATGATAGAGATAAAAAATATTATTTGATTGTTGATGCTAACGGAAATAATTTGAAATATAAATTAAATTATCAAGAATTTTGTGAATTAAATATATCTGATAATGTTACTATATTTGCAATTAAAGAGAAAAAACAAACATTTATAGCCAAAAGTAATGGAGCAATATAATTTTAAAGGAGCATATATTTTATGAAAAAAGAGCTCAGCAAGAAGAAGATCCCTACTGTAATAAATTTCCACGTTTTAAGAAGGGTGACGATTTAACAGTTATTTATCTAGATTATATAGTATAAAAATGTAAAAAAGACATCAATAATTGATGTCTTTTGTGTTTTTGTTGGGAGAGTTATGATATAATTTCTGTGAAAATCCTATAGAGAGGAGATGGGACTATGAGTAAAGTAAGAGTTTTTATTTTGATTGTAGTTACAATTGTTATATTCGGTTTAGGTATGTTTGTTTTTAGAAATATAAATACAAATAATGATATGGATGTTAGTGGTGATTTAAGCGGAGATATAAACAATGAAGCAAGTGGTGGATTTATAGATGATTGGCTTCATGATGAAAACTTCATGAGAGAATTTACGTTAATTTCAAGTGAAACCAAAGCTACAATTGGTGCGGAACTTACTACTTTTGAAAAAGAGGCAATTTCGCAAAAAGAAGATAGAGGTGATGGATTTCACTGGATAGATTACACCTATGATGATATAGAAATTACAGCTATGTTTGATGGTGAAGATATTAAACAATATATTCATGCTATGGAAACAAAGTCTTCTACTTATGGGACAATAAGAGAGATAAAAGTGGGAGATTCACTAGAAAGCTTACAAAGTGCATATCCAGAAGATTTAACACAAAACATCTGGAATACTGAAGAAACAGAATATGTGTATTATTCACCAGAAAAGTTTGGCTTTAATAGAATATTTTTCTTTTTGAAAGATAATGTTATTACAAGAATTCGTATTGAAAATGGAATAGATGGATAAATTTATAAAAAATGAAGGAGAAAAAAATATGGAAGAAAGAGTTGTTAGACCGTTTACTACTTGGAGACATTTTAAAGGTATGAGAGCTTTTGTTATAACTGTGGCAACACACAGTGAAACAGGAGAAAGACTAGTTGTATATAATTGTATGGATAATGCAGGTAAATCAAATCATAAAGATGGAATTTATGCTAGACCATTAGAGATGTTTTTATCTGAAGTAGATCATGAGAAATATCCAGATGTAACTCAAAAATATAGATTTGAGGAAATTACAGATTAAGAAAAAATAAAAAGCATCGAGACGAAATGTCTACGATGCTTTTTATTTTATTCTGGAATACCATATGCTTTGATGTTCACAGAAAAATCGTTTCCTACAGCTTTAGAAAGATCTACTTTTATTGTTTCTCGGAAGCTTAGATAACCATATTTTAATTCTACGTTTTCAAAATAGGCTTCTTTTGAACCTATAAGTTTGTTAGTGCTTTCTTGATATACTTCACAAATGATTTTTACCGCTTTATATTTTTTGATGACGTTTTTTTCGTAATGTCCTAAAGAAACATTAAGACTTGCAGTTTTATTATCTACGTTAGAACCACTTGAACATCCAATCTCAACCCATTCAGCATCAGAATATTGATTCTCGATGGTTGGATTTGTATCGGTTGTTTGATTAAATGTTGAATTTTCGCTAGTTGTTTCGTTGTTATTAGTTGATGTATCTTTTGAAGTAAGTAAAGAGTTTGCAAGTATAAGCGTAGAAGAGATAACTAAAATCACAATGTATAACTTTTTATTTGTTTTTTTATTTAATAAAAGTTCTTCTAATTTGTTTTTGCAGAACCACAGGATAATTGTGTATTGTATGATAGTTGCAACTATTTTGCTAATTAGACTTGCGATAAGAATGTCTTTAAAACCACCCAAAAAATCACTAGATACTTTGAACGAGATAAAGCTAAATACAATATTTAAAATCAATAAAATAATCAAAAAAATGAAAATGTTTCTTTCTATTTTATTAATGTGATCTGATTCTACAGGTACTTCTTTTAAACTAGTTTCTATCGCAGATGAACTTATTTTCCAAAAACCTAAAATTGTAAGTAAAAAGTTAGAAACTAATAAAAGTGATTCTGGCAAAAATTCTGCTAATAACTCGCTAACAAAACCAATAACAATACCAATCAAAAACCATCCAATAAAATAGTTTAATATAAATTTTTTTGTAAAATCGCCAATTGGGTGTGTATCTGTGCTTTGTTTTTCATTCATAAAATTTTCTCCTTTGCATGTATTTTTATATAAATTAATTTTATCATGACAATTTAAGTAAAGCTATAAAAAGAAATAAAATGGTAAAATTTGCAAATGTGACTCGCGTGAAAACTTGTCTTTTTGTGTTTATATTGTAAGAGTTGTGATATAATCTATGCGGAAGGATTTTGGTGAAATAATGAAAAACTATATACGTAAGGTTAATTATTATGAAACAGATAAGATGGGAGTTACTCATCATTCAAATTATATAAGATGGATGGAAGAAGCAAGAATAGATCTTCTTGAACAAGTTGGTTATACATATGACAGATTAGAAAAAGAAGGTGTTTGCTCTCCTGTTATTGGTGTTGAATGCGAATATAAAACACCAACTACTTTTAGTGATGAAATTGAAATTAAAGTAGAGATGGAAGAATATACGGGCGTTAGAATGGTTATTAAATATACTATGACTAATGTAGCAACAGGAGATTTAGTTTTAACAGGAAAGACTAAGCATTGCTTCTTTGGTAAAGATAACAGACCAATAATGTTGAAGAAAGAAGCGCCGGAAATGGATGCGGTGATGAGAGGATTGCTTGAAAATAAAGCGGAATAGTAAGGAGGAATTAGTATGTATCCAGACAGAGACACAGCATTAAAAGAATTAAATATAGCAAATGAGATGAATCCCGGTGGGTGGACACAACATTGTTTTCATGTGGGAGAAGCAGCAAAAATTATTGCAAGACACGTTGGCTTGGATGCAGAAAAAGCTTTTGTTTGTGGCTTATTACATGACATCGGAAGAAGAGAAGGTGTCATGAAAATGAGACATATTATAGAAGGGTATAACTTTTGCATGTCAAAGGGTTGGGATGAAATTGCAAGAATTTGTTTGACGCATTCATATCCAATTAAAGATATTAGAAAAGATATTGCACCAGTAGATATCACTGAGGAACAATATGAATTCGTAGATAAATATTTACAAGAAACAGAATATGATGACTATGATAAATTAATTATACTTTGTGATTCGCTAGCTGTTGCAAATGGATTCTGCACATTGAATTTGCGTTTTGTAGACACAACTAGAAGATACGGAATGTTCCCATTTACATTAGAGCGTTGGGAAAAAACAATAGAATACAAAGAATATTTTGAAAAGAAAATTGGACAACCAATTTATAAATTGTTACCAGGTATAGAAGAATCTATTTATTGGTAAAGGAGAAACGGATGAAAGTAATAACTGTATGTGGAAGTATGAAATATAAAAAAGAGATGATGGAGATTACAGAGAAAATGGCTCTTGAGGGAAATTGCATGATAACTCCAATCTATCTAACAAGACCAAGTAAAGAAGATTACACAGTAGAAAACTTTGCGACACTTGCAAAGGTGCATTATGAAAAAATCAGGAATTCAGATGCGATACTAGTTGTAAATGTAGATAATTATATTGGAGAAAGTACTTCAAAAGAAATTGAATTTGCAAAATCATTGAATAAAGAAATTTTATATTATACAGATTTAATGTAATAAGAATATACAGATAGAAGGGGAAAATATGTTTAGATATTGGTATACGATACTTAGCAATCTTATTAGACTTATGGAATGTGTAAAAACAATGGGAGATATGGCTGTGAAACCAGCAGAAGAAAATTGTGAAGAATACAACTATGGGTATGTAAGATATGTTATAGATGTAATGAGAAATAGCGGTAAAATTGACGTTGAAGTTTTTGGAAAAGAGAATTTACCTGAAGAGGGCGGATATATGATGTACCCTAATCATCAAGGTAAATGGGATCTTTATGGAATAATATCAGGCCACAAAAAACCACTTACATTTGTTATGGATGTAAAAAAATCTAATGCGCTTTTTATTAAACAATTAGTAGATGTGTTAAAAGCTAAGCGTTTAGATAAAGAAAATAATAGACAAGCTATGACTGTTATAAATGAAGTGGCAGAAGAAGTTGCTGCTGGTAGAAGATGCGTGCTATTTCCAGAAGGTATGTTTGATAAAGCAAAGAAAAATAGTTTGTATGAATTCAAATCTGGTTGTTTCAAAATATCTTTGAAGTCAAAAACTCCAATTGTACCTGTTGTTTTAATTGATTCATACAGAGCTTATAATACATGGTATGTAGGAAATTTAAAAACACAAGTACACTTCTTGAAACCAATAATGTTTGAAGAATATAAAAACATGAACACGAAAGAAATTGCCGAAATGGTAAAATCAAAAATTCAAGCAAAGATTGAAGAAGTAACAGGATTGTGCAAAGCGTAATTGTTATAAAGACAGTTAAGAATAGATGTTAAAGAGGTGATATTATGATAAATATTGAATATAAAGAAAATTTAGAAGAACAAGATTATATCATGATTGATAAAGAATTTAATAAGTATGCGGAGAAGCATGATGTAACTTGTAACTATACTCCGTTTAATTTTATGGCTAAAGATGGTGATGAAGTTATTGGACTTATAACTGGTCATTCATATTATGAAGAAGTGCATATTGGGGATCTAATTGTGCTTGAAGAGTATCGTAAAAATCACATTGGCAGTGATTTGGTTAAAACAGTTGAAGATTATTTCAAAGATAAAGGCTTTGGAAATATTAATTTAACAACGTATGGTTTTCAAGCATTAGAGTTTTATAAGAAATGCGGATATGAAGTAGAACATGTTAGAGAAAATAAAAATAATCCAAAGCTTAATAAATATTTCTTGGTTAAATATTTATAATAGACAAAAGAGGGGAACAAATATATGAAGATAGGTTTGGTGCTTGAAGGTGGCGCTATGAGAGGCATGTATACTGCTGGTGTACTTGATGTACTCATGGAAAATAACATAGAAGCAGACAATATTATAGGTGTGTCTGCTGGAGTTTTGTTTGGAGTAAATTATCTATCTAAACAAAAGGGCAGGGCTATTAGATACAACAAAAAATTCATTAAAGATAAAAGATATATGGGAATGTATCCTTTATTAAAAACAGGAAATATAGTTGATAAGGATTTTACTTTTTATGAAATTCCATATAAATTGGATGTCTTTGATGATGAAACTTTTAAGAGTTCAAAAGCAGAGTTTTATGCTACGGTTACTAATGTTGAAACTGGTGAAGCTGAATATCTTAAATTGGACAGTGTGTTAGAACAAATGGAAATTTTAAGAGCAACTTCTGCAATGCCTTATGTTTCTAATTTTGTTGAGTACAAAGGCAAAATGTATTTGGATGGCGCTATAGCAGATAGTATTCCGGTAGATAAATGCAAAGAAATGGGCTGTGATAAGATAATCGTTGTGCTTACTAGAACAATTGATTATAGAAAATCTGATGCAGAAAGTAAGTTTGCAAGTATGAAATATAATGAGCATCCAAACTTAGTTAAAGCAATTGAAAAGAGACATGAAATGTATAATAATACGGTTGAGAAAATCATAGATTTGGAAAATAAAAAAGAAATCTTTGTAATTAGACCGTCAAGAAACTTACATATAAAGAGAATCGAAAAAGATGTAGATAAACTACAAGAAATGTATGATTTAGGTGTAGAAGATACTCAAAATAAAATGGAAGAGTTAAAAGAATATTTAGCAAAATAAAAACAGGGGAGTACCCCTGTTTTTTATTTGCCTATATATTCGTCGTGGATGATTTGTGCCATTTCTTCTGGAGGTTCTTTGCATCCTGTATTAAGCCATTTTTTAATTACTGCATTTAATCCTGCTCTAAAGAATTCGATGTGATAATCTATGTGTTTATTATCATAGTATTTTTGCGCAAGGTCTATACTGTATTGGGTGGCGGGTGTTATTGATACTGATTCTAATTTGAAATATGTTTTGAAAAATATTTGATTTTCTTTAATGTACTTAAATAGATTTGTATATCCTGCAGGGTCTTGTTTTGAGTTTTGCGATATTTGAAATTCTGCAAATTGATCGGCCATTCTAGCTTTTACTTTTTCTACTAAATCATAAATATCTACGTAGTTTGCGTAGAATGTAGATCTATTTAATCCAGAAAGTTCACATATAGTTGAAACGTTTATTTCACTTATATTTTTCTTCTGAACGAGCTTTAGAAATGTTTTTTCAATCTTTTCTTGAGATTCTTTTTTTCTTTTATTATTAGATATATTCATAATAAACCTCCTTTATAAAGTTTTTTATTATTCCAACATATGTTGAATTGTGTTGGTTGTTTTGCTTAATATAAGGGATTATACTATATTCATAACAAAACAACAAGTGTTGTTATAAAGGAGGTGAGAAAATGGGGAAATTAAAAGATGTAAACAAAAAGATTGAGAAAAAAGTAGTAGGTGGATACAAAAAAGTTGAAGATACAGTTGTATCCGGATACAAAAAAGTTGAAGATACTGTAGTTTCTACATACGAAAAGCTTGAAGATAAGTTTGTAGACAAATTCTTAAGAGAAGATGACGAAACTATTGAGGAAGCTAAAAAGAGATTGAAAAAAGAAGCTGAAAATGTAACAGAAGATGTTAAAAAAGACGAAGAATAAATTATTTTAGAAGGAGAATATTTTATGAAAAAAGAAACTTTATTAGAAATTATTCTTGGTACTGTTGGTGGATTAGTGTTTGCTATTGGTATGTGCATGTGGTTAATACCTGAGTGGAATTTATTTGCAGCAGGAGTAGTTACTACAATTATTGGTTTGGCTATTTTACTATGTATAATCCCTGTTTATAAAAAAGATCATCCAAGCAAACCACATGGTCCAATTAATTGGGAATTAGTTATTGTGTTTACAGTAGGAATTGTTGGTTCTCTTTTAATGGGATTTGGCATGAGCAAAATAATGGTTGGCGCGCCTACAACTGCTGATATGGTTGTTGGATTAATTTGTGGTATAGTTGGATTATTAATTTGTGTATTAAACTATCCAATCTATGCTTATATTAAAGGTAATAAATAATAATCCTTAATAAAAATTAAGACATTTTTTTAGATTATAAATTGTAGTCTAAAAGGATGTCTTTTTTTATGTTTTGAATTGAATTTTTTGAGAAATGATATATAAATAGTGTATAAAATGTGTTTTGCAACCGAAAATTGACAAAAAACAACCTAAAATTGGTGGCTTGCAACCGGTTGAATTTATATAATTTGCCTCAGAAAGGGGAGATGTTATGAAATTATCTGAAAATTTAAAAAGGATTAGAAAAGAAAATAATTTATCACAAGAACAACTTGCTGAAAAATTAGGTGTATCTAGACAAGCTGTTTCAAAATGGGAGTCTGGACAAAGTTATCCAGAAATGGATAAGGTAATTCAAATTTGTAAGACATTTAATTTTAATATGGATGAGCTTATGAATGAAAATGTAAAAGAGGTAAAGGAAAATAAGCAAGCTACATCTAATGTAAATAAAGCTATAGAAGATTTCTTTGATTTTATTACTAAAACTGTAGATATGTTTAGTGCAATGAAATTTATGCAAAAGATTAAATGTATATTTGAACAGTTTATTATTGGATGTATTTTATTTATTGTGGTGGCATTTGGTTTATTAATTTTAAAAGAAGTTACAGGTGGAATATTAGGCTTTTTGCCAGATAAACTTTTTATTGGAATTCGAAATATTTTGCAGTCTGTTTATCTATGTGCGGCTACAGTTTTTAGTTTGGCTATAATTTTACATGTGTTTAAGGTTAGATATTTAGATTATTATGAAGTAATAAGAACAGAAGAAAAAGTTCCGTTGACTAAAAAGGTTGAAGATACAGATGTGAATGTAATTGAAGAAGAAAAAGAAATTGTAGAAACCCAAAATGATAAGAAGGTATTTTTAGAAAAGAAAAAAGAAAAGATTGTGATTAGAGATCCAAAACATTCTCATTCTAAGTTCTTAAATGGAATATTTAGATTTGTTATGTGGTGTATAAAATTTGCAGTTGCTTGTTTTGCCGCGTTATTTGCAATTTCTTTCGTAGGATTAATAGGCTTACTTGTTTTAAGTTTTGTGTTTACAAAGACAGGTTTAGTTTTTGTTGGTGCATTCTTAGGAATTGCTGCTGCAATTATTATTAACTTTATTATTTTGGAAGGATTATATAATTTTATAGTAAGCAAGAAATCTCATAAATCTAGAATGGCAATAATGTTTTTGATTTCATTGGTATTACTAGGTGTTGGTATTAGTTCTGCTTTAATTGGAATAACAAGATTTGATTATACTGATGAAATTCCAGAAAGCTATTTGGCAAAGGATACTTATGTTTTTGAAATGTCAGAGGATTTAGTAATTAGCCCTTGGGAATATTCATATTTAGATAGTGCCGAATATGTAGAAACAAATTCTGGAGATGTAACGGTTGTCATAGAGCATTCTAAATATTTTTCTTGTTATTGGGGTAAAAATGAAAATGTGATTCGACTTTATGGGTATAGTGATGAATCTAAATATATGGAAGCTATAAGAGATATAATTAACGATATAAATGACAAGAAGATTCGTGATGTACAATATTTTGCAAATACCACAATATATGCTTCAAAAGAAAATATTGAAAAGTTAAAACAAAATGAAGAAAATTACAAACAAAAAATGCAAACAACTGAATTGCAAGAGGCATATAACAGAATAGAAGAATTACAAAATGAAATTAGTGATACAGATGTTTCAAATGCTTATTTAATTGAAGAGAAAGAACAAGTGATTACAGATTTAGAGTTTCAACTTGAACAAAAAAATATAGAATTAGTTAATTACTACGTTGATTCTGCTGATTGAATCTGTGTTTGTCATATATAACTCGATTTTAAGAATTGAAGTCGGTGGTTAAAAAACTGCTTGCAAAGCATAATATTGGTCATCATCACCATCATCACGGACATAGTCATTGAAAGACACACAAAAGCGAGCCAAAAAGCTAAAAAAGGCCTGTAATCGTAAGATTACGGGCTTTTTATAATTTGAAAAAGTGGACATAATATGGTATAATTATAGTGTTCGTGAATAAACCAATAAAATGATACTTTGAAAATGGGAGGTATTACCTAGATATGAGCAAGAAAAGTAAACGGACAATCATTATCGCATCCATTCTGCTGGCGATCATCGTAGCATCGTTGATCTTTGGCAGAGAAGCCATCGGCCCGAATACGGAGTACAAGTGTGACGTAAAAAACTTTCGTTTGTCCACTGACATTGTGATCAAAACTGATGGTGAAAAAGTTGGTCAGGTGACCGGCAACATTTTTCGCATTGTGGAAGACCCGCTAACCATGAAAGATTCGGATGGAAACCGACTTTCCTACGCTGGTGACGATTATCATTTAATCGCCCAGGACTCGCATGTGATTATCACCGATGGTGTGGTTACTGCCGAGATGGTAGGTAAATGGGATCTTTTCGGAGAGACGTACGACATCTATGATTCTGAAGGCGAGAAAATCGCAAGAGCAACTTTCAATTGGACCAATACCTATGGTAAGTTGGAAGATGCAGACGGAAACTTGATTGCGGATTATGAGTCTTTTATTTTGTTCAACGATTTTGACATCAGAATTTCTGACGACTGCCCGTTGGACGATACGACTGTAATCATGATTTTCTGCTCGTATTACAGCGACCAGAGTTATGATAATTCGTAATTCAAATTAGAGTAAACCAAAAACATAAAAAATATTTAACGAAAGAGGTACACAAATCATGAAGAAAGACATCCTATGTCTAAGCAAGAAGCAGCAAGTTCAAGCAGAAATCGCTCGGATCCACTTTGAGCATCGGTATGATGCTGGTGCAATGTTTGGTACATTGACCGACTATGAGGCAAAGTACACCTATGAAAAACTGGCGCAGATGATTCCGAAAATTCCCGGTCTCACAGCTCAGGAAAGAGAGGATCTGTTACAGGAAATCGAGGTTCGAATCAAAAACATTCCTCAGGTGGAAAAGGAAAAGGAAGAAAAGCCTTATGAATATCCCGACGAGAGAGAAGACGGAGTATCTAAGGAAACGTTGATGAAACTCAAAGTTGAACAGGTTCGGGACAGAATGGCACTAATTCACCATGAGCACCGTTATGATGCTGGCGCAATGATGGGCGTCTTGACTGCAAGCGAAGCAGAACGTGCCTACGTTAAGTTGATGGGCCTTTTGTACAGCATCCCTGATATTACTCCGGAAGAAAGCACTATGCTGGCGGAGGAAATCCAGGCGAAGATTGACAAAATTCCCGAGGTTGAAGCAGAAAAACGCGCTGAGTATGAAGTGGCGGAAGCCAAGCTCAGAAAAGAGCAAATGGCCAAAGGCAAGCCTAGCTTCTGGGATATCTTCAAGCGTAAAAAGAATTAAGCTCTAAGGTTATAAAAGGGCTGTCACACATAACATGTGTGGCAGTTCTTTTTTTGTTACAAATTGTCTAAAAATGTGAAATTGCGTTGACTTTTTGAGGGTTTCTATATAAAATTTCGATATAGAAAACATATGCGTCAAATGAATCCACCAAATAACAGTTTAGGAGGTAATTGTTTTTGCGAAACATGTTAAGGACACTCGAACGGGCAACGAAAGAAAGTGTCCCTCTGACAAGTGATGACTTAGGTATCGAACCCTCAATCTTTATTGAAGTTGCACACAAGTGTGGCTTTGAAACTGAATTTGCACCATACAAGAAGGGGACGAGTGTGAGACTCAAACGTAGAGCAATCCCTGTGGTTATGCTGTACGATAGCAATGAATCCAAGAGTTTCAATTTCTTAGACCTAAGTGACTTGCATGTGGGACATCCGAAGTTCAATGCTAAAGAATTGGAAAAGATTTTATCCAAGTATTACCGTAACGGTAAGCCCCTTGTTGACTATGTTTTTATTGCGGGGGACCTCTTGGAAGGTATAACAAGCGATTATTACACATATGAGTTGTTGCATTCGGACAAAAAGGAAATGCAAAGGGTTATCAACACCCGAAATGTTCAGGTAAATACGTTGTTAAATATTCTTACCAAATACGACTTTGACTATCGCGTGATAAACGGTAATCACGACTATATTTATACCGCGATGGGCATGGAATCTGCGCTTAGAATTCTTGAGCGGAAGATGAGAGATAACGGCAAGCGTTTCACATTCTATGATACGTACGTTGTTGATTTCATCATTGCTGGTGTCTGCAAACGCATGATGCATCTGGAATCTTTCGATAACAGGCCTGGAGCTGTTCCTTCGTATGATAGGCTTCGTGCTTTCAAACGAAACGGCGGATTATACGTTCGCTACAATGGCAAACGTTATCCGATTAGATTTTTCCAATGTGGACATCTGCATCAGCGGAAAGAGTTGTACGATGGTAACATGAAGGTATTTATCACGCAACCTGGTTCATTCGTCAAAAACGAGATGATTTACTCCCCTGGCATTCTGGTTAGAGGACGAGTTCTTGAAAACAAAAACGTCATTCGTGAGTAGTTACAAATTTGAGCAAAAGAGATTCAGCAATGAATCTCTTTTTTGTTTTGCTTAAAATTAGGTTAATTTGTAGAATAAAAAGACTTTCTTTTGGGTTGATGTTAAGGGGTTGTTGTGATAAATTTAAGGGGTACAAGATAAGGAGATGAAGCTATGAACACAATTGTTATTTTAATTAGTAAATTATTATATTTGATTGGAAAAATGGTGGGAAAAGGAAGCAGTCTTCCACGGAAAGATTGCTCTTAAAATAGATAAGAATATTTTAAAGAAAGTTGTATTACCAGATGACATTATTGTTGTTACAGGTAGTAACGGTAAGACATCAACAGTTGAAATGATTTGTAACACTTTAGAAGCTAATGGTTATAAAGTTGGCTGTAATAGAGAAGGTTCAAATCAAACTGAAGGTGTTACAACAATGATTTTGAACAACTGTAATTTAAAAGGTGAAGTTAAGAAAGATATTTTAGTTATAGAAAGTGACGAAAGATATTTAAGACATACATTAAAACATTTTAGACCCAAGTATTTAGTTGTTACAAATTTGTATAGAGATCAAATGACCAGAAATGGTCATTCCGAGTTAATTTATGACATTATTAAAGAAGCAATTACAGATGATATTCATTTGATACTAAATGCAGATGATCCTCTTACTTCAATGTATGGTTATAAGAGAGAAAATGTAACTTATTTTGGTATGGATAAAAATAATCTTTCAGTAATGAAAAATGAAAGCGCATATGATGATGGTGTGTACTGTCCTAATTGTAAAGAACGTTTAGAGTATAGTTATTATCACTACAACCACATTGGTGATTTTGAATGTAAAAATTGTGGACACAAGAGAATGAAACCAGAATATGCTGTTACAGATTTAAATTTAAATAACAGCGAAATGGTAATTAATAATAAATATAAAATTTCAATGAACTTAAGAAGTGTATATATGGCATACAATATGCTTGCTACATTTGCTGTTACAAGATTAGTTGGATTAAAAGATGACAAGATAGTCGAATCGTTAAATAATTACATCATGAAAAACGATAGAGTTCAAAAGTTTGAGTTAAATGGAAAGCATGCAATGTTATTAACCTCAAAACATGAAAACTCTATTTCATATAATCAATCACTTTTATATATCACTAGAGAAAAAGCACCATGCACTGTTGTTATAATTGTTGATGCTGTTAGTAGAAAATATTTTACAAGTGAAACATCTTGGCTTTGGGATATTGATTTTGAATTGTTACAAAATGATTGTGTAAAGAAAGTTATACTTGCCGGAAAGTATGTTCATGATTTAGTTACACGTTTTGAATATTCGGGAATTGATATGAAAAAAGTTAAAGCTATGGATGATTTAGATGATATGATGGATGAAGTTAAAGAAAATGCAGTTGGACAAATTTATGTTGTAACTTGTTTTTCAGACAGAATGAAATTCATGAGTAGGAGGTAAATATGAATATAAAAATTTTACATCTTTATCACGACATTTTAAATTTATATGGTGACTACGGTAATGTTGCTGTTTTGAAAAAACATATTGAAGACCAAGGTAATACAGTTACATTAGATAAAAAAAGTATTGGCGAAGAGTATGATCCTAACAATTACAACTTTGTATACATTGGTGCTGGAACTGAAAGAAATTTAGATAGAGTTTTAAAAGATATTAAATTGCATAATGAACAATTTAAAAAATATATTGATGACAGAAAATATATTTTAGCTACAGGAAATTCTTTTGAAATGTTTGGAAAGAAAATTGAAGAGGAAGATGGCTTAAATATTTTTGATTACGAAGTACAAAGAGACAAAGACAGAAAAACATCTGATGTGATTTACTCTAGCGAATACTTGAAAAATAAAGTTGTTGGATTTGTTAATAAAAGTACAAGAGTTTATCACAATATGAATCCGTTTTTTAAAGTTGAATTTGGTATTGGTGAGAATGAAAAAAATGATTATGAGGGAGTGAAGTATAAAAACTTCTATGGAACTCATATTTCAGGTCCAATTCTTGCACGTAATCCAGAACTTTTACAGGCATTAGTTATAGGAATGTGCAAAGATCTTAGCAGGGATTTTAAACCTAAGAAGATTGATTATACAAACGAGCAAAAAGGATATGAATTAGTGTTGGAAGAGCTTACCAAAAGAGCGGAAAGCAAGTAAAAAATTATTGAAAATTATATAGAATATGTTAAAATATTTTTGAAATCTAATAAGGAGGTTTTTAAATTATGGAATTAAAAGGTTCAAAAACAGAGAAAAATTTAATGGAAGCATTTGCTGGTGAATCACAAGCTAGAAATAAATATACATATTTTGCAAGCAAAGCTAAAAAAGAAGGATATGAGCAAATCGCTGCTATATTCCAAGAAACAGCTGATAATGAAAAAGAGCACGCAAAAATGTGGTTTAAATTATTACATGGTGGTGAAGTTCCTACAACAGCTGAAAACTTATTAGCTGCTGCAGAGGGAGAAAACTTCGAATGGACAGACATGTATGATAGGATGGCTCAAGAAGCTAAAGAAGAAGGATTCGATCATATCGCATTCTTATTCTCAGAAGTTGCTAAAATTGAAAAAGAACATGAAGAAAGATACAGAAAATTATTAGCAAACGTTGAAGGTGGATTAGTATTTAGCAAAGATGGAGATAAAATCTGGAAATGTAGAAATTGCGGACATATCGTTATTGGTAAAGAAGCTCCAGAAATGTGCCCAGTTTGCACACATCCAAAAGCATACTTTGAAATTAAAGCTGAAAATTATTAATATAAAAAGAAGAAGCGGAAGGAATAAATCCTTCCGCTTTTTTAATATGTGTTACTTGTTTGCCTTTTTAGTTGCGTATTTTTTTCTGGTGGCTTCGCCGCCACGGATATGTCTCTCAGCTTTGTTTTTATCAAGAATCGTTTTTGCGCGCTTAGCAAGTGCTGCATCAACGGTCCCGAGTCTTTCGGTTATGTCTTTATGTACGGTTGATTTAGAAACGCCAAAAACTTTCGCTGCGGAACGCACTGTTGCGTTGTTAGCGACGATGTAATTGGCGATATTTTTTGCACGATCGTATATATAAAGGTCGTTCACGAAAAATACCTCCTTGAAATACACTTTGTAAATTGTATTCTGTTTTGTCGCTAGTTATTACATACGTTTTTGTTCGTGTACATGCGTACAAGTGCTGGAATTAAAGTAGAGTAGACTTTGACAAACACCCTCTCTTGAAAATTATTTCCACTGTTATGTTTACAAAATATGGTTAAGGGTTAACTAAGATATTTAGTTATCTGCATTCTATCATCTTTTATTTTCTCGCGCAACTTAAAAAGCCAACAAAAAGTCGACATGTTTATTAAAATAAGTAGGAAATATTAAGGTTTTATGATAAAATCTCAAAGTAGGTGAATGCAAGCATTTGCTTATATTATGTAAATTGAGGTAACTTATGTTTGGAATAATATTATTTATAATTTTGTTATTCGGAATGTATTTTTATAATGTGTATTTGCGTGAATATTTTGAAGTTATAAGAACATATAAATCGCTTAGAAAATTATTAGAAACAAGAGATTTGATTTTGCTAAAAATTTTATCCGATGTAAATAACAAAAAGTTAAGTAAAAAAATTTTGAATTTAATAGATCAGAGAAGAAAGAAAGCGAAAATTTCTTTTGACGATGGAATAATTGCAGATGTTGAATTGAATTCTGCACTTAAGAAGTTATACGAAGAAATAAATGCGATGAAAAGAAATGAATTACAAGATGAAATGTTTAAACATCTGATTGGATTAGAAAAACAATTAAAGAGTGTTCGAAATAGATACTCGGAAGCTGTTACAAAATATAATTATGCATTAGCAACGCATCCCAAAGTATTAATAAAAATGTTACACTTAAGAACGTTTCAATTATACGGTAATAAAAATTAAGAGGTGAGTAGAATGGGTGGAGATGAAGAGAGAATAATTTGTCCTGGACTTGGAAGTATGGATACAGATATAGAAACAAGTCTAAGACCTAAAAATATAACAGACTATGTAGGTCAAGAAAAAGTAAAAGAAAATTTGAAAGTGTTTATCGAAGCTGCAAAGAAAAGAGAGGAACCTTTGGATCACACATTATTATATGGACCTCCGGGGCTTGGTAAAACAACACTTGCAAATATCATTGCAAATGAAATGAATACGAATATTAGAATTACTTCTGGCCCTGCAATTGAGAAGCCTGGTGACTTAGCTGCGTTACTTACAAATCTTTCTCCAAATGATGTTTTGTTTATCGATGAGATTCATAGATTAAACAAAAGTGTTGAAGAAATTTTATATCCAGCTATGGAAGATTTTGCGCTAGATATAATTATTGGTAAAGGTCCAAGTGCAAGATCGATAAGATTAGATTTGCCTAAATTTACTTTAGTTGGTGCTACTACTAAAGCTGGTAATATTGCATCACCACTTCGTGATAGATTTGGAATTATAAATAGATTAGAACTTTATGATAATGACCAACTAAAAAGTATTGTAAAACGTTCCGCTGCTATTTTGAAAATAGATATCACAGACAAAGGGGCAGCTGAAGTAGCATCACGTTCAAGAGGTACTCCAAGAATTGCGAATAGACTTTTAAAAAGAGTTAGAGATTATGCTGAGGTTGTTGCTGATGGAACAATTACAGATGATATAGCTGATAAAGCGTTAAAGTGTTTAGACATCGATGGATTAGGTTTGGATAATACTGATATAAAAATGCTCGATGCAATTATAAATAAATTTGCGGGAGGACCAGTTGGAGTAGAAACATTAGCTGCAACAATTGGAGAAGATGCAACAACTATTGAAGATGTTTACGAACCATATTTAATGCAAATTGGTTTTATAAATAGAACTCCACGTGGAAGAATAGCGACAAAAGCTGCCTACGATCATTTAGGAATTGAGTTTGAAAATTAGGATGTGAAAAAATGAAAGTTTTATTGCATACATGTTGTGCACCGTGTTCAACATACGTAATTGATAAATTAAGAAAAGATGGATACGAAAATATTACATCATATTGGTACAATATAAATATCCATCCTTTTATGGAATATAAAGCTAGATTAGATGCTTTAAAAATTTATACAGAAATGGTCAATGTTCCTCTTGTTATAGAACATGACTATGGAATAAGAGAATTTACTAAAAGTGTAATAAAAGATATTGATGGTCGTTGTAGATTTTGCTATGTATCAAGACTTGCAAAGACTGTAAAGTATGCAAAAGAAAATGGATATGATGCATTTACAACAACACTATTAGTAAGTCCTTATCAAAATCATGAAATGATAATTGAAATTGCAGAAGAACTTGCTAAACAATATGATATTAAATTTATTTATCAAGATTTTAGAAAAGGTTATAGAATAGGACAACAAATGGCACGTGATGCTGGCATATATATGCAAAAATATTGCGGTTGTATTTATTCGGAGGAAGATAGATATAAGAAACAGATAGAAATACTTGAAAAACCAAAATAAAAAGGGGATTTTTATATGAAAAGTATATTTTTTGTAGTAGGCATGTATTTTATAATGGCCTTATCTTCTGGTGAAAGATGGGCGGTAGTTATAAAAATTAGTTACATGATTTTTTGTGTAATCGTTTTAATGCTAATAAAATTAATTCAATTGATTTCTGCAATCAAAAGAAGAAAAAAAGAACAAATTCAGTATTATAGAGAAGAATTAGATGAATATTCCCCAATGATTAATGCAAAGCTTATTGGAAAAGATATTTTCGATTCAGATGTTATTACAGCAATGATACTTTATCTTAAGGATAAGGGTTGGGAAATTGAGAATATGACAACAAAAGAAAATAGCGCATTTATGGAACATGAACATTTTTTTATAAAATATAGTAAACTTCTTTTTTTACGTTTGAAAAATAAAAGAGAAAATATAAATGAGTTTAATCAGCTAAAATATTATATCGAGGATGCTGTAGAAAGAGATATGATATATTTAGGATTGCTAAAGGATGAATATATACAAAAAAAGTCAAAGCAGAGATTCGAAGACGTGCTAGTTTCCATCTTGTTAGCTATTAACATGATGTTTGTGGTTCCAATGTTTAATATAGAAGATCCGCAAGTTATAAAACATGGACAAATATTTCAAATAATTGTTAATATGGTGTGGATGGTAGCTTATTTTATTGATGTAAAATTTAGAACATATTTTAAGTTTTATTTAGAAGAAAGCGGAAAAAAATATGCAGAAAAATTAAGAGCTTCAAAAAAATATCTGAAAAACTACACTTTAATAAATGATAAAGAAATAAAAAGCAAAGTTATTTATGAATCTTATTTGAGAAATGCGATATTGTTTGACTTGAAAGGTTCATTAGATGAAGATGCAAAAAAATATTATAAGGATACTATTTTGAAATATGGGTATTTTGAAAATATAAATCACAATGGTTTTTTACAATTGCTTTTCTATTTTTCAATAACAAGTATCTGGTATGCAATGTTGTTAATAGGACCTATGCCTCTAAAAATGATGATTAGCTGTTTCTTAATTTATCCGCCGATATTTTCATACTTTGATGAAATTATTAATCCAAAAGAACCAAAGATAAAAACAATATTTAAAAGTTAAAACGGAAAACGGTCAAACTGCTTGGGTTTGTATGATTTGTGGGTATGTTTATTATGGTGATGAAATACCAGATGATTACAAATGTCCGATTTGTAAAGTTGGGAAAGAAATGTTTAAGAAAAAAGAAAATTAAAATATACAAAAGATAAAAAGGAGAATGAGAGATGAAATATTCTTCATTAATTAAAGGAACTCTTATATTTGGATTTTTAGTGTCAACATTACTTGTTTCTATGATGTATGGCGCGGGATTTTTTGAAGAAGTTGCAATTGGAATGGATTCAGAATTATTAGCAGCATTAGAATTTTGGATTGGTATAGGAATTGCTATTGCATTAGCAGCAAATCTGTGGTTTATACCAGTGCATATTAAAAAAGGACTTTCTTTAATAAAAAATAAAGTAAATAAAAAACATATCGAAAGCGACACGTACATTTATACAAGAGATTTGCCTGATTATAATGCAGCGGTAGCTGGGGCGTTATATGATTTTAAATCTACTTTTGAAGAAGATTATGTGGCAGGAGTTTTAGATCTTATTGCAAAAGGATATATTCTTGAAAGAGGTAATCATTTGGTTGTAGATACCAAGAAAACAAGAGAAGGATTATTAAAAAATGAAATTTATATTTTAGGTTCATGTGAAAAAGCACACCAAAATTTAAAATCTTTAATTAATTTTGAATTTTACAGAGCATTAAAAGATGATATGTATAATTTAGGGTTTTATAAAAAACAAATATGGCTCGATAAAATAAGAGAAAAGTTCCAATATTGGTGGGCAAAAGATCGTGACAGAACAGTGAAAATAACATACTTTTCATGCATATTCTGCTTCTTTGCTTTTGTGTGGGGGATAAGCTCAAATGTTACGATGACACTTTTTGTATTGTTATTGTTATATATTGCAGGACTTGTATTTTTGAGAAAAAACAAATTAACTAAATTGGGTGAAGAAGAAAAAGAAAGTATGACTAAGTTAAAACATTTCTTAGAAAGAGAAACCGATTTTAAAGATAAGGAATTAGCTGAGAAAAAGTTATGGGATAGATATCCAGCGTTTGCGGTTGCTCTTGGAGTAAATAAAGAAATGTCTGAAAGGATAGTTGCAAAGTTAAAAAGAAAGAACTAATAAAGCGAACTTGTGGGGGAGTTTAAATGAAAGCATCTAAAATATTTAAAGTGGCAACTCTAGTATCTTCTGGATTAATAGGAGTATGCGTGGTTACGGACGTTATGCATTGGATAAAATATGGATATCTAATAGCAGACAAAGAATTTACATATTATATTTGGGCTTGGCTTTTTGCGGTTGCTGCTGCTAATGCGTCAATGTTGCCACTGTATCTTATAAGTTTATTTTCAGGTGCAAATCGTGGAGTTAGCAAAACGTTTAAAGATAGCAAAAAATTTATTTATACCAGAGATTTGCCAATATACAATGCTGCAATTGCGGGTACTTTGTATGATTTAAAAACTGATTATGAGCAAGAATTTGTTGCATGTATAATGGATCTTATAGTTAGAGGGTATATTACAGAAAAAAGAGATTCTTTGGAGGTTGATTTTTATAAAGTGAGAGAAGATGTTTTGGAAGGAAAACTTTCAAAGTGCGAAATGTTTTTAATTGAATTGTGTAGGCATAATACTACTAGAATTAAAAGTGGTGTGTTGATAAATTTTGCTGAAAAAGTTGAAGAAGACTTATTGGATATGGGGCTTTATAGGAAGCAAGGTTGGGTAGATAGAATAAAAAAAGAATTTGGTGCAGATGCATTTTGTGAAAATCCTAATTATATGAATAATTTGATGGTGATAATATTCATGTCTATGATTGTTATAGTAATGGGGTTATATTTTAATTGGAAAGCTACTGTGGGTGTGGCACTTATCTTTGCATTGACTCTAATGATTGCATTAAGAACGACAAGACTTACTAAAGCAGGTGAAGAAGAAAAAGAAAGTATGACTAAATTAAAGCACTTTCTTGAAAGAGAAACTTCTTTCGAAACTAAAGAATATAAAGAAAGAAAATTGTGGGATAGATATCCGGCCTTTGCGGTTGCCCTTGGTGTAAACCAAGTAATGTCAAAAGAAATAATGAGAAAATTAAATATAGAAGACTAAGGAAGAGGTTAATATGAAAATATATATTTCAGGTTCAATATATGGTGGTAGAGAAAAATTAGAAACATATAAAAAAATGATTCCTGCATTAGAAGAATATGCAGAAGTGGTTGATAAAAATATTGCGGATGATGATGTGTTGAAAAAAGAAGAGTTTCAAAAAGACGAAGATGTGTTTCAAGATTTAGAAGAAAAATTAAAATCTGCAGATTTGATATTTGCAGAAGTTACAATTCCTTCATTAGGAGTTGGATATGAACTTGGTCTTGCGGATGCATTAGGTAAAAGAGTAATTGGAATATATGATACAACTATTACTCCTAAAGTGAGTACAATGATAAGAGGAAATAAAAGAATAAGGTTGATACCTTATGAAAATATAGATGAAATTTTAAATAATTTAAAAGACATTTTAGAAGTGTAATTTTTAGTAATAAGACTAATGAAATATTAGTTTAGAAGGAATGATAGAAATATGAGTGGTGACAGGATAACTTTGAAAAGTTTATCTGTTGAAGAAATTGATAAATTGAGTGATTTACAAATGTACAACATAATGTTTGGGCCTCTTGTTAATGGGATTCAAGATTTATACGCATTTGGGGAAGAAGAATTAAACAAAACTTGCGTTGCTGTTTATGGTGCTACATCAAAAAAGATAAAAGATAGAGTTGAAACTGCGGTAAGATTTTCTAGTAAAAGAAAACCAAAGATGATTATATTTAGTGGTGGTCATAGTTGGGATGGAGTTGGTATTAGAAAAGATGGCAGTCATACAAAATTTTGGAGTAATGGTGTATATGTAAATAGACTCTTTAATAGAAGTAATGAGTTTTGTGAAGATTTTTCTTTTTTAGAAAATGTAGTTGCTGACAGAATGATTGCTGAGTATGTTAATAGAGTATTAGAAGATATGTATGCTGATGAAAATTTAAATGTGAATTTAATGGCTGCGTATAATGCGCGTGAAGAAAGTAAAAAAGATTATACATTTGTTAAATGGTTTTCAGAAAGAACTAAAGCAGATTGGAAAGCGAAACAAATTCTTAATGAGTATACAATTAATCAATATATAATCAATCATTTTTCAGAAGCAGATATAATGAATTATTTTTGGAAATACCTTGGTGGTGCTCAATCTGGTATCCATACATGTAAAGAAAATGCATCAAATAATACTTTTGAAAATGCGACATACTGTATGGAGATATTGAGTAAAGATGCTCCTGAAACAGAGACGATGGCGGTTGTTTCTGAATGGCCATATCTTTTAAGAGCGATTGCTACAACTAAAAAACAAGGAGATATCCATGGAATAAAAGTTCTTCCGCTTCCAGCAGAAGGTTTTAAATATGATAGAAAGATGTGCATGAAATTATTGAGAGATGAGGCTAAAAAGATAATTCAATATGATGATGCAGAAGATATAGATATAACAGATTATATAAAAATGAAAACTAAAATAAAAAATGGTCCTGATTATGGATTTGATGTTGATGACATCGGTGGAGAAATATAAGTTTAGGATGGTGTAAAGATTTGAAAAAGTTAGTTGCAATAGATGGTAATAGTATTATGAATAGAGCCTTCTATGGAATAATGAATGCTAAAATGCTTATGACGTCTGATGGTGTATATACAAATGCGATATATGGATTTTTATCTATATTGATGAAGCTTTTAAATGAAGAAACTCCAGATTATATTTGTGTGGCTTTTGATTTAAAAGCTCCAACTTTTAGACATAAAAAATACGATGGATATAAAGCTACAAGAAAAGGTATGCCTGACGAGCTTCGTATGCAAATGCCTATTATAAAAGATGTTTTGAAAGCAATGAATATTTCTGTATTAGAACTTGAAGGTTACGAGGCAGATGACATTTTAGGAACACTTGCTAAATATGGTGAAGATAATGATATCGAAGTTTTATTATTAACAGGAGATAGAGATGCACTGCAATTAGTATCGCCTAAAGTAACTGTTAGAATCCCAACAACAAGAATGGGTAAAACAGAAAGCACAGATTATTCACCAGAAGTAGTAAAAGAAAAGTTTGGAATTAATCCGATTGATTTTATTCAAATAAAAGGCTTGATGGGGGATACTTCAGATAATATTCCTGGTGTGCCTGGTGTTGGTGAAAAAACAGCATTTTCACTTATTACAAAACATGGCAATATTGATGCTATTTATGAAGCTTTAGATAAAGGTGAAGAAATAGAAGGCGTTAAAGGTAAGTTGAAAGAAAAACTTATAGAGAATAAAGAATTAGCTTACTTATCTAGAGAGTTAGGAACTATATTTAGAGAAGTTCCTTTAGATTTTGATAAGTTGGATATTTCTAAAAAAGAGTTTAATAATGATGAATTATATAATTTGTTTTTGAAACTTCAGTTAAAGACGTTCATAGATAAACTAGGTTTGGTGGCAGGAAGTGATTCTGTAGAAAATCAAATTGAAAATGAAGAGTTAGAAACTTCTGATATTAAAGAATTACGAATGGAAGGTTTAGAAAAGATTTCGTATTATTGGAATGATAATGAATTTGCTGCATATGATGGCAAGAAAGCATACTATACAGCAAATGTATCAGACGAAACTTTAAAGAATATTTTTGAATTTGATACTTTGAAAATTGGATATGATGAGAAAAAAGATTATCTTAGATTGAAACATAAGGATATAAAAGCAAAAAACTTAATGTTTGATTTGACTATTGCTGCATATCTTTTGGATCCTTCAAGAAGTGCTTATAAATTAGATGATTTGATTCTTGAAAAGCTAGGAATACTTGTAGAGAAAAAAGAAGAGGCTGCTCAAATTACACTATTAGGATTTTGTGATGAGCAAACTCAAGATAATAAGGATACTTATTGTAAGTATGCTAAATATATTTTCTTGTGTAAAGAAAAATTTGAAGGGGAACTGAAGGAAAAAGAAGAATACAAATTGTTTGTGGATATTGAAATGCCGCTTATGAAAGTACTTGCTGATATGGAGTTTGAAGGTGTGTTAGTAGATAAAGAAATGCTTTCGGAATATTCTGTATCTTTAACTGGAAAAGTTGAAACGTTAGCAAAAGAAATTTGGGAGTTGGCAGGAACGGAGTTTAATGTTAATTCGCCAAAACAATTAGGTGAAATTTTATTTGAAAAGTTGAATTTGCCTGTAATAAAGAAAACTAAAAGTGGATATTCAACAGATAGTGATGTGCTAGAAAAACTATCTAATGAACATCCAATAGTTGAAAAAGTATTAGAATATAGATTGCTTGCTAAATTAAAGGCGACGTATGTTGATGGTATGTTGGGATTAATAAATCCTAATACACAAAGAATACATGCTAAATTTAATCAAACGGTAACTGCTACTGGCAGAATAAGTTGCACAGAACCAAATCTTCAAAACATTCCTATAAGAACAGAACTAGGTAGAGAACTTAGAAAAATATTTGTAGCAAAAGAAGGTTATGTATTTTTAGATGCAGACTATTCACAAGTAGAACTTCGTGTGCTTGCACATATGTCTGGTGATGAAAATATGATTCGTGCTTTTACAGATGATATTGATGTTCATACTTTAACAGCTTCTCAAGTTTTTAATACACCGATTGAAGAAGTTACAAAACAAATGAGAAGTGAGGCAAAAGCAGTAAACTTTGGAATTGTATATGGAATAAGCGATTTTGGATTAGCAGAGAATATAAAAATTTCTAGAAAGAAAGCAAAAATGTATATCGAAAAATATTTTGAAACATATCCTAATATAAAAACATATATGGATAACTTAGTTCAAAGTGGAAAAGACAATGGATTTGTTGAAACTTTATGGGGAAGAAGAAGATATATTCCTGAATTAAAATCAAATAATTTTAATGTTAGACAATTTGGAGAACGTGTTGCAAAGAATGCACCTATCCAAGGTACAGCTGCTGACATTATAAAAATAGCGATGATAAATATTCAAAAAGAATTAGAAAAAAAGAATTTAGAATCAAAATTAATATTGCAAGTTCATGACGAACTTGTTATTGAAACAAAAGAAAGTGAACTTGAAATGGTTCAAGAAATTTTAGTTAGAAACATGGAAAATGTAATTTCTATGAAGGTACCTTTGAAAGCAGAGGCAAATTATGGAAAAACATGGTATGATGCACACTAAAAATAAGCAAAAAACACTACCAAAACGGCTATAACTATGATAAAATAGGCGAAGAAATCAAGGAAAGGGAGGAATTATAATGTCAGGACACAGCAAATGGCATAATATTCAAGCGAAAAAGAGTAAAACAGATGCTCAAAGAGGAAAGATTTTTACAAAATTAGGAAGAGAAATATTAGTTGCAGTTAAAGAAGGTGGCCCTGATCCTGCATCAAATTCTAAACTTAAGGACGTAATAGCAAAATGTAAGGCAAATAACATGCCTAACGATAATATAGAAAGAAGTATCAAAAAAGCTGCAGGAGATTCAAGTGCTGCTAACTACGAAGATATCGTATATGAAGGCTATGGACCAAATGGTGTAGCTGTAATGGTTGAAGCTATGACAGATAACAGAAATAGAACTGCGTCAGATGTAAGACATATGTTTGATAAATTTGGTGGAAACTTAGGTGCTTCAGGTGCGGTTGCATGGATGTTTGATAAGAAAGGTGTAATTATTATCGAAAAATCTGCAACATCACTTTCAGAAGATGATTTAATGTTAGAAGTTATTGAAGCAGGTGCTGAAAACTTTGAAGCTGATGAAGAAATATATGAGATTACAACCGCACCAGCAGACTTTACAGCTGTAAGAGAATATCTTGAAGGAAAAGGTATTGTATACTTAGAAGCGGAATTAAAAATGATTCCACAAAACTATGTTAAATTAGATGCAGAGAGTGCTAGAAAAATGAACTTAATTATAGATAACTTAGAAGATTTAGATGATGTTCAAGCAGTATGGCACAACTGGGATGAAGAAGAATAGGAGTAAAAAACGTGATAATAGTAGATTATACAAATCCAGTAGTATTAATTTTTATGTTAGTGTTTTTTATAACAATGGGTGTTTTAAGCTACGTTAAAAAGAATGCGTGGTTTGCAATGACATCCGCAATAGTTGCCTTGACAATGCTTATAGTGCATATAGGATTAAAAGACGTGTTGGGCAAAGAGGTATTGAAAATAAATGCTGCAGTAGATTTTATAATGCTAGCTATTAATCTTCCTTTACTTCTAATCGTAGATGAAATAGAGACTAGAAGAGGAATAATAAAAAAAGTATTTGAAAATAAATATAAAAAGTAAAATACTTTTAGATTGAGAAAAGTTTTTAATTAAGGCACTCAAGAGAATTATTCTTGTGTGCCGATTTTTTACATATAAGGAGGAATGACTATGAGCAAAAAACATTTATTTTTCGATTTAGACGATACTCTTATTAAATGCTCTGGGTATTTTTATGACATCATGGATACAGTTGCATACAAATTTTTAGAGTACGATTTAGATTACTCCTTAAAAGAAATTAAAGAGTTGTTTGATGAAATACAAATGGAAAATATAGCAGAACATGGATATGGACCAGATAATTTTAAATATTCGCTAATGCAGGCGGGAAGCAGACTTATAGGATATGATTTCTTTAAGGATAACTTAGCAGAATTTATAGAGAATGAGACAAAAATTTTATACAATCATCCAATAGAACTTATTGAAGGTGCAGAAGAGACAATTAAATATTTATATGATAAAGGTTATAACTTACATATTTTAACGAAGGGCTCACAAACTGTCCAAAAAGATAGAGTTAATAAATTACCTATCAAAAAATATTTTGATGATTATTATATAGTTAAACACAAAGAAAAATCAGATTACGAAGATATATTGTCTTCTTGTAAATTAAGTTCTAAAGATTGTTTCATGATTGGCAATAGTCCCAAAGGAGATATCAACGAAGCTAAGCTTGCAGGTTTTAATACAGTATATATTCCAAGTGCAGATACTTGGGCTTTGGAAGATGAAAAGATAGCAAATACAAAACCAAAGACATATGAATTAGATAATATTTTAGGATTAAAAAATATCTTTTAATAGTGTATACTTATTTATGGCAAAAATATTTACGAAGAGGAGATAACAATGAAAGCTGTAGTTCAAAGAGTACAAAATTCAAAGTTAGTAATAGATAATAAAGAATATTCTAGTATAGATAAAGGTTTCTTAGTATTACTTGGTGTAACTCATGAAGATACAAAAAAGGAAGCTGAAGTTCTTGCTGAAAAAATTTCTAAGTTAAGAGTTTTTGAAGATGAAAATGAAAAGATGAATTTATCTGTTATGGATGTGCACGGTTCATTACATATAGTTTCACAATTTACTTTGTATGCAGATTCACATCATGGTAATAGACCAAGTTTTATAAATGCAGCAAGACCTGAACAAGCAAATGAACTTTATGAATATTTTATAGAGTGTTGCAAAAAGACTGGATTACCAGTAGCTACAGGTTCTTTTGGTGCAATGATGGAAATTACATTTACTAATATGGGGCCAGTTACAATTATATTAGAATGTGTTGATGGTAAGATATTGTAGAATGATTTAGCAGAAGATAAACAGAAGAATTTTGATAAGGAGAAAACGATGATTACTATTGAAGAAAGACTAGTAAAAGAATTTAAATTAAAACCATTTCAAGTTGAAAATGCAATTAAATTAATTGATGAAGGAAACACAATTCCTTTCATCGCAAGATATAGAAAAGAAGCAACAGGAGAAATGTCTGACGAACAATTACGTGATTTGTTTGAAAGACTTACTTATTTAAGAAACTTAGATAAAAGAAAAGAAGAAGTTATTCGTTTAATTGATGAACAAGGAAAATTAGATGAAGAACTTCGAGCTAAAATTATTGCTTCTGAAACAATGACAGAAGTTGAAGATTTGTATAGACCATACAAACAAAAGAAGAGAACTAGAGCGACTATAGCTAAGGAAAAAGGTTTAGAACCTCTTGCAATTATCTTCTGGGAACAAACTGAAAAAGTTGATGTTGAAGAAGAAGCTAGCAAATATATTGATGAAGAAAAAGGTGTTGCTACTGCAGAAGAAGCAATACAAGGTGCTAAAGATATAGTTGCTGAAATGATCTCAGATGTTGCAGATTATAGAAAAGAAATTAGAAATATCATTTATAGAAAAGGTATGATTTCGTCTAAAGCTGCAAAGGATGAAAAATCTGTTTATGAAATGTATTATGATTACAGCGAAGCTGTAAATAAAATTCCTAGTCATAGAATACTAGCTATGAATAGAGGAGAAAAAGAAGAATTCTTAAAAGTTAAAATTGAAGAAACTGATGATGAGATTTTAGCTTACTTGAATAGTGAAGTAATTATCGAAGATAGTCCATATGTGGAGATTTTAACAGATGTAATTGCTGATTCTTATAAAAGACTTATTAAGCCATCTGTTGAAAATGAAGTTAGAAATGATTTAACTGGAGTGGCTGAAGAACAAGCTATAAAAGTGTTTGGACAAAATGCGAAAAAGTTATTATTACAACCACCTCTAAAAGGTTTAACAGTTATGGGGTTTGACCCAGCTTATAGAACTGGTTGTAAAATTGCTGTTATTGATGAAACAGGAAAACTTTTAGATACAACAACTGTTTATCCAACAGAGCCACAAAATGATGTTGATGGTGCAAAGAAAAAATTATTAGAATTAATTAATAAGTATACTATCAATATGATTGCGATTGGTAATGGAACTGCATCAAGAGAATCTGAAATGTTTGTTTCTGATATGATTAAATTAGTAAAACATGATATTTATTACGCAATGGTAAGTGAGGCTGGTGCTTCTGTTTATTCAGCATCAAAACTTGCTACTGAGGAATATCCTGATATTAACGTATCTTTAAGAGGTGCGATTTCAATAGCAAGAAGATTACAAGATCCTCTTGCAGAACTTGTTAAAATTGATCCAAAGAGTATTGGTGTTGGTCAATATCAACATGATGTTAACCAAACAAGACTTGATGAAAGTTTAACTGGTGTTGTAGAAGATGCAGTTAATAGCATTGGTGTTGATTTAAATACTGCCACGCCATCACTATTAAAATATGTTTCTGGCATTAACAAAACTTTGGCTAACAATATTGTTAAATATAGAGATGAACATGGAAAGATTAAAGATAGAAAAGAACTTTTAAAGGTTTCTAAGTTAGGACCTGTTGCATTTACACAATGTGCTGGTTTCTTGAGAATATTAGATGGAAAGAACCCGTTAGATAACACTTCTGTTCATCCAGAAAGTTATGAAGCTGCAGAAAAGATTTTAAATATTGCTGGCTATGAAGTAAAAGATATTAAAGAAAAATTAGGCGAAGTTAAAGCAAAACTTGCAACACTAGATGTTGAAAAGATTGCTAAGGAATTAGAAATTGGTGTACCTACTGTAAAAGATATTATTAAAGAGTTGCAAAAGCCAGGTAGAGATCCAAGAGAAGATATGCCAAAACCAATTTTAAGAAGCGATGTTTTGAAGATGGAAGATTTACAAGAAGGAATGATATTAACTGGTACAGTTCGTAATGTTATTGATTTTGGTGCGTTTGTAGATATCGGAGTTAAGAGTGATGGACTTGTTCATATATCTGAACTTAGTGAAAAGTTTGTAAAGAATCCGATGGATGTAGTTGCAGTTGGTGATATTGTAAAAGTTAGAGTTATAAAGGTTGATTTAGAAAAGAAAAAAGTTTCTTTATCAATGAAAGGTGTTTAGTAAAAAATTAAGAAGAGGTGTAAGAAATGTTACAAATAAAAAATCCAAAGTTTGAAATATCTGTAATGAATAAATCTCAATATCCTAAAAATAGAATGCCACAAATAGTGTTGGCAGGAAAATCAAATGTTGGTAAATCTTCGTTTGTTAATTGTTTGATTAATAGAAAGTCTTTGGCTAGAACAAGTAGTGAACCTGGAAAAACAAGACAAATAAATTTCTATAACATGGATGATATATTCTATTTTGTAGATTTGCCTGGATACGGTTATTCAAAAATGTCTAAAGCGGAGCAACAAAAACTTGGACCTGCGATTGAAACGTTTTTGAAAAATTCAAAAAATATAAACTTAATAATTTTATTAGTAGATATCAGACACAAACCTTCTGAAAATGATAAGATGATGATGGAATTTATTAAAAATACGGGTAACAGATATATCGTAGTTACATCTAAAGCTGATAAGATTGCTAAAACAAAAGTTCAATCTTACGTAGATGATATTGCTAAAGAATTAGATGTTGCGGATGATTTGATATTTGCTTTCTCTTCTGAAACAAAATTTAATAAGGAACTTATTTCTGATGTAATTGCTGAATCTTTGTTAACAGCAAAGACTTGGGATGAAGAATAGGTCCAAACGGGGACGTCCTCAATTGGACACCAAATAATGCTTAAAATTATTTATTACTTTAGGCAAGGTGTCCAATTGAGGACGTCCCCGTTTGGACAGTAAAACACGGTATGCCAAAATGGTATGCCGTGTTTTACTATGTGTGTTTACTTCTTATCTTCGGATTCGCTGCCAGGCTTCTTTGCCCAGGGTTCTGCAGCTACGAGGATTTTTTTGATTTCATCGCCCATGAGGACTTCGTGCTCAAGCAGACCTTCGGCAAGTGCTTCGAGCGCAAGCGAATGTGTCTTGATGATTTCTTTTGTTTCGGCATAAACTCTCTTAAGATACTCGCGAGCAACAGTTTCAGTTCTCTTGAAAATATCTTCAGAGCAGAAGCCGTAATCATCATCGATGGCAATAGGACCGATATCAGAGTCCATGCCGAAATTCTGGAACATCATCAAAGCCAGAGCGGATGCGGAAGAAAGGTCAGCAGTTACACCAGAAGTGGTTTCGCCATATTTGAGTTCTTCAGCGGCCATACCACCAAAGGAATAAATAATTTGCTTGCGGCAGTCACTTTCGAACATAGAGAACTTCTCTTCACCAGCTTCTTCTTGGGTGAGACCGAGGGATGCTGCACGAGGCGTGATTTCGACTCGACCAAGAATGTAGTCGGGATTAGAGTAGTATGCTGCGATAACATGACCAGCCTCATGATATGCGGTGGAACGACGTTCCTTTTCATTCATTTGGTTGTAGGTTTGACCTGCTTCCATTGCAAGCATAACGTCGTTGAAATCCTTGGAAGTAACGGCATCATGATGCTTACGTCTGGAGTAATGGATAGTTTCACGAACAATGAATTCGATGTCCTTGGGATACATACCAAGGGTGCATCTTGCCAGTCTCTCGGAAGAGACATCCGGCGCCAAATTTGCATCAAACATTTGGAAATACTCTTCGAACAGAGCCTTTCTGGTAGGCAAAGTCGGAGGCATGATTTGGATGACTTTGTTCTGATAGAACGCATTGGGAGAGAAGTACGCCTTAGGAAGGGCAATCCTATCCTCGATGGTAGACAGAACGATGACGGTGTTTGTGGATTCTGTGATTTTCTGAGTCAGCTGGCTATGGAAAAGCATGAGCCGTTCAGCAGGGATTCCCTGCAGTGCGCTGAGATTCTGGATGTGCATTACGCAACCTTTTTTGAAGGAGCTTGCAACGAAGAAGAGTGCATTAAGCAGTTTCTCCGATTTCTTAAAGTAAGAAACGAAAGAAGTGGAGATGTCCACAGTGATAAGGGGACAATTAGCTTCTTTTGCAAGGCCTGCAACAAGGACCGTTTTGCCGGAACCAGAAGCACCAGCCATAAGGAAACGGGAATGGGGTGCGTGAACGGGGTCGTGCTGATACTGCTTGAGGTGTTTCAGGAACTCGAGCGCATCGCTCAATTCCTCTCTTTCGCTTTCCATGCCGATGATTTCAGAAGTTTTTTTGCCGATGTCCTGCGGAAGCGTAATGCGAATGTAGTGCTTCTGCAGAAACGCGATTTTGGACTTGAGCTGCGCATCTTTCACAGATTTGACAAGACTTTGTTTCATAAACGGAATACCTCCTTTATGCTGGGATAAAATATGCTGCTAAGCGGTTTTTATTATATACAGGTTTGCTTTGAAAAGTCAATGGCAAAAACAGGCAATAAGCTTAGGGAAATAAGAGGTTTACGGATTTTAGAAACAAAAACACTTAACATAATATAAAAAAGGGAAGAAAAATTTTCTTTCCTAGGGATATTGCAACCTTCAGGCTTTCTAGGGTTTGGGGGTTGTTTTTGCTGAAAAAGTAATGGTAAAATTAATATATAACAAGAAATTGTTATTATAATTATGTACACATTGATAAAATTTTTAAAGCAAAAGAGGTGATTTTGTATGAGAAAAATAGTTGTTGCTGGAATTATGGTTGTGGCTTTATCTGGATCATGTGTATCTGCTGCTGAACGTGTGAGTTTAGGCTATATTTATAGCACATCAAAATCTCATACAGAAATAGTTGCAGGTACTCAAGGTGGCGTTAACGTAGTTTCTCCTACATGCTTTGATTTAACAATGAAAGGTCATTTAGATGTTAAAGAAATCATGGATGAAGAATTCGTTAGCAATATGCATGCTCAAGGTATTAAAGTAACTCCATTCTTAAGTAATCATTGGGGACAAAAACGTGCTCAAGCAGCTCTTAAGAATGCCGATGTTTTGATTCCTGAAATTATCGCTGCTATTGAGGAATATGATTTCGATGGTGTTAATGTTGACTTGGAAAATTTAAAAGCAAGTGACAGAGATAGTTTAACTGAATTTATGAGAAAATTAAGAGAAGCTATGCCAAAAGAAAAAACAGTTTCAATAGCTGTTGCACCTAACCCTGAAAATACAACTAACACATGGCTTGCAGCATACGATTATGAGAATCTTGCAAAACATGCTGATTATTTAGTTGTTATGGCGTATGATGAACATTGTTATGGTGGTGCTGAAGGCCCTGTAGCAAGTATCGATTATGTTGAAAAATCTTTAACATCAATCTTAGAAGTTGTTTCAAAAGATAAGATTGTTTTAGGCTTACCAATGTATGGTCGTTTCTGGGAAGTAGGAGCGCCAACTGGTGGTGAAGCAATTATCAATGCACAAACACCAAAAATTATCAAACAATTTAAAGTTGTACCTAACTATATTGAAAAAGAAGGTACTCCTATGATGCAAGTTAAAGTAAAAGAAGGACAAAAAGGTCCATATGTAAATGGCAGATATTTGGATGCTGGCACATACAATATCTGGTACGAAAATGAAAGAAGTATTAAAGAAAAACTTGCACTAATTAATGAGTATGATATTTTAGGTTCTGCTTTATGGGCATTAGATAATGAAGACACATCAATGTGGAATTATTACAAGAACTGTTTAAATGAGATTCCTTATGAAAGCGAAGAAGAAATTGAAATTAGACAGAAGATGGAATATGCAATGCAATACATTGTGGATGAAGTTATAGAAATTAAATTAGTGTCTGATGAAATTAGAAATTACATCGCATACAGATATAACAATCTTCCTCAAAAAGTACAATCTTTATCAAAAACGAATATTAACGCATTTGTGAAGTATGCGTTAATACCAAGCAATTCACATCACTATACAAAATTAGTGAAGAAATATGCTTGCTAAAATACTAAATTGCTGGTATCATATTTAGTATATGATAGACTTAAAAAAAACACCCTAAAAGCGGGCGCGATTTTTAAGTCTATTTTTTTGTTTGATTATTTTTTGTGGGAGGTAAAAGTAAGATGAAATATGTATTTGTAACAGGAGGCGTAGTATCAGGATTAGGCAAAGGAATAACAGCTGCATCACTTGGAAGATTGTTAAAAAACCGAGGATATAAAGTAGCTATACAAAAGTTTGATCCTTATATAAATGTAGATCCAGGAACAATGAGTCCATTTGAACATGGAGAAGTTTTCGTGACAGAAGATGGAGCTGAAACAGATTTAGATTTGGGACATTATGAAAGATTTATTAATGAAAATTTAACAGCTAATTCAAGCATGTCAATGGGACAAGTATATAATAATGTAATTGAAAAAGAGAGACGCGGAGACTATCTTGGAAAAACAGTACAAGTAATTCCTCATATAACTAATGAAATAAAAGAAAAAATATATAGCTTTAAAAACAGAAATATAGATATATTAATAACTGAAATTGGTGGAACTGTTGGAGATATTGAAGGGCTTTCTATTTTAGAAGCAATTAGACAAATTGGGTTAGAAAATTCAGCTGAAGATGTTATTTATATACATGTTACTTTACTTCCTTACATATATGGTTCTAATGAGGTTAAAACAAAACCTACACAACACTCAGTAAAAGAGTTACAAAGTTTAGGTATAAAACCAGATATAATCGTGTGTAGAACAGAAACAGAAATTTCTGATGCTATGAAAGATAAACTTGCTATGTTTTGTAACGTGAGAAAAACGAGTGTTATTCAAAATATGACAGTTGGTAATTTGTATGAAATACCATTAGCATTAGAAAAAGAAGGCTTGGCTAAAGAAGTGTGCCATCATTTAAGACTAGAAAATAAAGAACCTAATAATGAAGCGTGGGAAAGTATGGTTACCAACATTAAGGAACCTAAAGATTCTCAAGTTATAGTTGGTATAGTTGGTAAGTACATTCAATTAGAAGATTCATACATATCTGTAATAGAAAGTGTAAAGCATGCCGGATATGTAAATGGTGTTGATACAAAAATAAAATTAATTGATTCTGAAACTGTAAATGCACAAAATATAAAAGAAGCTCTTGAAGATGTGAACGCATTAATTGTTCCTGGTGGATTTGGCGGAAGAGGGATAGAAGGTAAAATTGAAGCAATAAGATATGCTAGAGAAAATAATCTTCCGTTTCTAGGTATCTGTTTAGGGATGCAGATGGCTGTTGTAGAATTTGCTAGAAATGTATTAAAGTTGGATGGAGCTAATTCAATAGAGTTTAGTGCAGATACACCTCATCCGGTAATTCATATAATGGAAGACCAAAAACATATTTATAAAAAAGGAGGAACAATGCGCTTGGGTGCGTATGAATGTGTTCTTGGTGACAAGACTCTTGCTGCCAAATTATATGGAAAGAAAAATATTTTTGAAAGACACAGACATAGATATGAATATAATAATGAATATAGAGCTAAAATTGAAAGTGCAGGAATGATGTGCAGTGGTACATCTCCAGATGGTTCATTAGTTGAAATTGTAGAACTAAAAGGACATCCATTTTTTATAGCGTCACAATTTCATCCGGAATTTAAATCAAGACCAGATGAACCAGCACCATTATTTGTTGGATTAATAGCCGCAGCTAAGAAATAAGAATGACCAAACGGGGACGCCCTCAGACCAAACGGGGACGCCCTCATTTGGACATCTTTTGATAAGGTGTCCAAATGAGGGCGTCCCCGTTTGGTCTGAGGGCGTCCCCGTTTGGTCATTCAACTACTATTGTTTTATAATCTGTATACATTACCATTCCTGGTTTTGCTCCAGATTCTTTGTGAACATATTTTGCTAATGTATAGTCAACTTCAACTTTTGATGAGTCTTTTGCTTTGCTATGTTTCTTTGCAAGTGTTGCTGCATAATAAATTATTTCATCAGTTGGATTTTCTGATTCTATGATTACATGGCTTCCGTGAATATTTTTTGTATGTAACCAGGTGTAATTTTTTCTAGCTTGTTTTAATGTTAATTTATCATTTTGAATATTGTTTCTTCCAACTAAAATTCTAACACCGTTGCACTCATATGCTATTGGTTCAGAAGGTAAATCTTTTTTCTTTCCTTTTTTTGTTTTCTTTTTAACGTACCCAAGTGCAGCAAGTTCTTCATGTATTTCGTCTAACTCAAATATTGTTTGAGCATCTTCAATTTCAAACAAAACAGAATTTAAATAATCGACTTCATCTTCGTAAACTTTTTTATACTCTTTAGAATGTAACAAAGAATTTTTTAATTTGTTATATTTTTTGAAATATAGTGCTGAGTTTCTTGACGGTGTTAAATTTTTTTGTAATGGAATTTTAACTAACTTGTTATCATCATAAAAATTTTCAACTTCTATACTTTCTAAACCAATTTCCATACGATACATATTGCAATTTATAAGTTCACCATATTGCTTATATTTTTCTAAGTTTGGTTCTTCTTCTAAAGTTTTTAGAACTACATCTAACTTTTTTGTTGTTTTTGAAATGTGGGAATTGACATCTCTTATAATATTTTGCTTTGCAGATTTTAATAAAGATGCATTTTCTTTTTGCGAATAAAATTCATCTAAAAATATGGAACTGGATTCGTTTGATTTTTCTAAAGTAGGATAGTAATCTTTTTTGTTTTCATTTAAAGCAAATGAGATACCATCTTGAGTTGATGAATCTAAGATTTCTTTAATTCCATTGTATATCTTTTCAAACATATCGCTACTTAAATTAGTCTTATTTATATCCGTTGCAATATTTTCTTTAGCGCAAATTGATGCGATGAAGTTTTTGCTTAATCCAATATAATTATTTGAAATAAGATTTGCTAAACTAACATCTTCAAATTCAGATTCTTGTGCTGCATTTAATAAAGTATTTTTAAATTCTTCACAGCTTGTTTCTTCGAAATTGTTTTTGCCAAGTGAAGTTGGAAGCACATATTTTCTTGTTGGTAATACTTCGCGTACAGAACTCATCGTGATATCAACGTGTCTGATTGAATCTATTATTTTTTCGTCATCAACTAAAATTATATTACTGTATTTTCCCATAAGTTCTACTATTAAATCTTTAGTTGTTAAATCTCCAAAATCATTTATGTTTTCGAATGAGAATTTTACAATTCTGTCTAATCCAACTTGAGTAACTTTTGTAAGACGACCACCAGCTAAATATTTTCTAAGTATCATGCAAAATTGTGGTGCTTGTTCTGGATTGTTTCTAGATTCGTTACTTAAATGAAATCTGCAATTATTTGCATCTACAGATATTAGAAGTTTTACACTTTTTCTATCTGGAGTATGAAGCAACAGCCACAATTCATTTCTTGATGGTACATATATTTTTTCGACACGACTGCCGACTAATGTTTTATTAAATTCATTTACTAATATTCGGGTGGTAATTCCATCGAATGCCATTTGTTTCACGTCCTTTTCTTTATTGGTATGAACAGTGTGATTATAGCATGGATATCCCTAATTTTCAATCGTATACATGCACCTGACAGGCAAAACCGGAATATATTTATAGCGTCAAAGAGAGGTGTGAGGGATATGATGTCATTATTTGCGGTAATAAAGGATTTTTTGTTCTTAGTTGGCTATGTCACAAGTTATAACTTGTTTCCTGAAGCTTTAAAGCCAGATGAGGAAGAGTTTTATTTAAAACGTTATCTTGAAGAAAATGATGAGGAAGCAAAAAAGGTTTTGGTAGAGAGAAATCTGCGTCTGGTGGCTCATATTTCGAAGAAATATACTAGCCCATATGTTGAGCAAGATGATCTTATTTCTATTGGAACTATAGGTCTTATAAAAGCGATAAATAGTTACAAAGGCGGAAAAGGTGTGAAGCTTGCTACATATGCTGCAAGATGTATTGAAAATGAAATTTTGATGTATCTAAGAAGCACTAAAAAGATATCTCAAGAAGTGTCTTTAAATGACCCTTTGGGACATGATAAAGAAGGTAATGAGATTACTTTTATTGATGTAATTGAAAGTGAAACTATCCCTGTTGAAGATGAGTTAGACTTAAAAATGAAAGTGAAAATGTTATACAAGAAGATAGGAAATGTTTTAAAAGATAGGGAAAAGTTAATAATTGAATTAAGATTTGGTCTAAATGGCAAAGACGTCAAAACACAAAATGAAATAGCAGAAGAATTGGGGATTTCTCGTTCGTATGTGTCGAGAATAGAAACTAAAGCTATAAAGAAACTTAACCAGGAATTTAAGGCAGAAGAATAACAAATGGAAATTTTATACAATTGTTGAAAAAATAGTGTATTTTGACGAAATGTATGATAAAATATGTAACTGATCTAATCTAGATGGAGGAGAAAATGTTAGAGTTAAAAAATATTAATTTTACTAGAGACAATAAACATATATTAAAAGATATAAATTTAATAATTCCTGATGATAAATTTGTAGTAGTAACTGGTCCAAACGGATCAGGTAAATCTACTTTGGCAAAAGTTATCATGGGTATAGAAAATCCTGATACAGGTACTATTTTGCTTGATGGAGAAGACATTACTAAAATGTCTATTGATGAAAGAGCAAGACGTGGAATTGGTTTTGCTTTTCAACAAGTTGTTAAGTTTAAAGGTTTAACTGTTTATGACTTGATTAGACTTTCTGCAGGTAAAGATGTTAATAAAGCTGAAGCTTGTGAGATTTTATCTGCAGTTGGTTTATGCGCAAAGGAATATATAGATAGGGAAGTTAATTCATCACTTTCTGGTGGAGAACTTAAGAGAATTGAAATTGCGACTGTTGCTATTAGAGAAAATAAATTGATTATTTTCGATGAGCCAGAAGCAGGAATCGATTTGTGGAGTTTCTCAAACTTAATTGATTTATTTAAAGATTTAAGAGAGAAAAATACAAACAGCACAACTCTTATTATTTCTCATCAAGAAAGAATTATTGATATCGCAGATATGATAGTTCTTCTTAAAGATGGTGAAGTTGCTGAGATTGCGGATAAGAGTGAATTAAATACTGTATACGTGGACAAGCAATGCTGCAAATTATCTGGAGGTAAAAAGAATGGCTAATATAGAAAAAGATTTATTAAAACAAATTACCGGCGCAGATACTTTTGAAGGTGCATATAATATAAGAAAAGATGGCAAAGGTGTTGAAAGAAAAGTAACAGAGAATGTCAACATCGTTACAAAGGAAGATAAAGCCGGAATTGATATATTTGTAAAAGAAGATACCAAAAATGAATTTGTACACATTCCAGTTATCATTACGGAAAGCGGACTTAAAGACGTAGTGTACAATGACTTTTATATAGGTAAGAATGCAAAAGTATATATAATAGCAGGATGTGGAATTCATAACGATCATCATGAAGATTCGGAACATAATGGTATTCACAGATTTTTCTTAGAAGAAGGTGCATATGTAAAATATGTAGAGAAACATTATGGCGAAGGTGATGGTGAAGGAAAGCGAATTCTAAATCCAGTAACAGAAGTATACTTGAAAAACGGAAGTACTTTAGAAATGGATTCTGTACAAATTAAAGGTGTTGATTCAACAGACAGAATTACAAAAGCGGTGTTAGAAGATAATACAAACCTAGTTATTTCAGAAAAGATAATGACACACGGAAATCAATTTGCAAAAACATTATTTGATGTAACTTTAAAAGGTGAAAACTCAAGCACACATGTAACATCAAGATCTGTTGCTACAGAGAATTCAAAACAAGAATTTATATCTAAAGTTCAAGGTGATTCTAAATGTTTTGCGCATGTTGAATGCGATGCAATTATAAAAGACAACGCATGTGTAAAATCTACACCAGAAGTAACAGCCAATAATGTAGATGCTAATTTAACTCATGAAGCTGCTATTGGTAAAATTGCTGGTGAACAATTAACAAAACTTATGACATTAGGTTTAACAGCTAAAGAAGCTGAAGACGAAATAATAAAAGGATTTTTAAAATAATTTAAGAAGAGGGTGCTGATTTGACTACTGAAATAAGTGGACGTAGTAAGCAAACCAAAAAGATTGGTATTGTAGGAATGGTTGGAAATCTATTTTTATTCATCATTAAAATAGTAATTTCTTTCATAACTAAAAGCCAGTCAATGTTAGCTGATAGTATAAACAGTGCTACTGATATATTATCTTCGCTCATGACTTTTGTTGGAGGAAAGATTTCTGGAAATAGTTCTGATTCAAGTCATAATTATGGATATGGAAAAGCTGAATATGTTTTTTCATTAATTATTAGTTTGATAATGGGGTACTTGGCAATAAAAATTTCTGTTGATGGAGTTACTTCGTTAGTTGATAAAAATGTATTTGAATTTTCATATGGCTTAGTAATAGTTTGCTTAATAACTATTTGTACAAAGTTTTTCTTATATAGGCATACTATTAAAATAGGAAAAGAAACAGAAAATATTTTGATATTAGCAAACGCGAGTGATCATAAAAGTGATATGCTTGTGACAACAGCTGTGTTGTTAGGTGTATTAGCTGCTAAAGTTGGTATATATTGGATAGATGGTGTTGTTGCGTTATGCATAGCTTTAAAGATACTATTTGATGCTACAAGAATTTTTATGGAAAGCTATACAGTGCTTATAGATAAAGCTATGAGTGAAGCTGAAATAGAAAAAATTCATGAAATAATAAAAAGTTTTGAAAACATAGATCATATTGATAAAGTAACATCAAAAGCGGCAGGAAAGTCGTTTGTAGTTATTATAAAAGTTTCGGTTGATGGAAACATGACAGTAAACGAAAGCCATGAAATTGCAGGAAAATTAAAAGCAGAAGTTATGAAATTAAAAGATATATATGATGTAGTTGTTCATATAAATCCAGTTTAAGGAGAGATGAAAATGCGTAAAAAGAAAATTGCGTTATTATTTTGGTTTATAGTTCTTGCAACAGCAATAGGTGTTGGAGCTAAACTATTAGATGGTACAGAAAAGAAAATTTATAGTAGAGCAAAAGTTAATGAATATGGATTTTCGATTTCATACCCATTATCTTATGAAACAATAGAGGAAGAAGTAACGACAACTGAGAAAATTTCTCAAACAATTACGTCTTCGTTAACTGAAACTTCAAAAAATGAAAATTTAGCATTGAAACTTGTTGAGCAAGTTATTCATGCAAAGAGTTCAGATTCAGGATTAACTCTTTTGATAGAAGCTATAAAGAAAGAAAAAACAACTAAATCATTAGAAGAAATATCTAAAAATTACATAACAATGTTTAGGATTTTTAATGAAAATTTAGAGATTCTTGAATCTAACATTGAAGAGGTTGAAGTTGGTGGGGTGCCCGCTGCCAAAGTGTACATATATGCTGTGACAACAGATATAACAAAAACAGCTGCAATGACTGCGTTTTTAATTCCTATGGATGATAGAGAAATAACAATTGCTTTTTCTGGTACAAAAAATTTAATTGCTAACAGCGAAAAAGAAATTGAGAAAATAATTAAAAGCGTTAAATTTTATGATTTACCTTTAGAATCAGAAAATCTATCAGGTGAGGTTTTAGAAGACAAAGTTAATGTAAATGAAATTATCGAAAATATAAATGAGGAAAGTGGAAATGTAAGTGGAGATTAAATCTCCACTTTTTATTTTGCGAAAGTGAACATAATTTTCGAAATGCGTTCTAAGAAAAATTATTTTTAGAACGTATTTTTTTATTCGAAAATGATTAAGTAAAGTATGATTAACATACAATATTCACATAAGAAAATTATCTGTTAACGGTTTTAAACATAATAACTTACGTGTCTTGCAAATGCTTGAAAAATACTGAAAGAGAACATAAAACATTACTTTAATTTTATCTAAAAATTTTGCATGTTCTCCTTGCAAAAAAAAATAAGTATGGTTAGAATATAAATTGAAAGTTTTTGAAGGGCATTTTAAAAATGTCTTTGTAAATTTTAGGTAATATCTTGACATAATGTAGTAAGAATATTATCTCGGAACTCTATACTAATGAAAAAATTAACGATTACAAAAGATGAACACAGATAGAAGAACGAAGGGGGTAATATAAAAATGAACGTAATAAAATTAAAAAGAGAAAACAACACATTAGATATAGCCCTAATGGTTGAATCAGCAACAAAAACTGAAAGACAAGAGTATGATGAGTCAGCAATAGTTGATTCACTAGTTAAAGAAACAGGTTGTGATAAAGCTTTAGCTAAAGAAATCGCCGGCATAGTTACAGAAAGATTAATGAAAGCTCAACTTTCAGAAGTTAGTACATCTTTAATTAGATCAATGGTTAATAACGTTTTATTGGAGAAGGGGTTAAACAAAGAATTGAAAAATAATTCTGAAGCATCAATTCCTTTCTATAATATTACTGAGATTATAACAAATGCTAACAAAGAAAACGGAAATACAGCTCATAACCCAGAGTCAATTAACTTGACACTTGCTGAAAGAATATTAAAAGAATACGCATTAAAGAATGTATTTGATTCTGATATTTCTGCAGCACACTTATCTGGTGAGCTTCACATACACGACTTAGGTATGATTGACAGATTTTATTGTTCTGGACACTCTCCTGAGTATGTAAAGAAAAATGGTATTAGAAATATTCCTACAATACCATCTAACTCAAAACCAGCAAACAGCGCTGCAGTACTTGCAAGACATATTTGTTCTTTCACACAATTCTTGCAAGGACAATTTGCAGGTGCTATTGGATGGGAAGCAATCAACATATTTTTTGCTCCATTAATTGCTGGAATGCCTTATAAAGAAATTAAGCAATTAGCTCAAACTTTAATATTTGACTTATCACAACTTGCAGGCGCAAGAGGTGGACAAGTTGCATTCTCAGACTTTAATGTATACGTTTCAGTACCTCATCACTATCGCGAAGTATTCGCAATGGGACCTAGAGGAAAATACATGGTTACTGATGAATTAGACGGAATCAAATATTTTGATACACAAGATGAAGCTAGAGCTTATTCAGAAGAAACAGGTTATAGAATTTTAAAATATAAAGATTACGAAAAAGAATCTATGCTATTTGCAAAAGCTCTTCTTGAAGTTGTTGGAGAAGGAGATGCTGATGGAATGCCATTTGCTTTCCCTAAGATAAATCTTCACATCAACGAAGAATCTTTCACAGATCCAAAAGCTAGAGCAGTATTAATGGTTGCTTGTGAATCTTCAAGTAAGAACGGATGTCCATACTTTATATTTGATAGAAATGCATTTTCAGTTTCACAATGCTGCAGATTGAAAATTGATTTCTCAGAAGAAGATAAGAAACTTATTGATACACCAGAAGAATTAAGATTCGTTGGTGGACAAAACGTTTCAATTAATATGCCAAACATTCCATTAAAAGTTGGTAAAAACAAAGAAGCTTTTTACAAAGAACTTGAACTAAGAATGGAAATGGCTGCAAGAGCAAACTTACAAAGACAAAACTTTGTTTGGAAACTTGCTAGCTTAGAAAATTCTCCAGTAAGCTTCTATACAAATGGTATGGATGGAAAAGCATACATTAGATTAAAGAACATTTCATATTTAATAGGTATCGTTGGACTTAATGAATGTGTTTACAACTTAATCGGCGAACAACTTCATGAATCAGATGAAGCGTTCATGTTGGGATTAGAAATCGTTTCATTTATGTATCAACAAACAAAGACATTATCTAAGAAATATGGAATTAACCTAAAGTTAGAAGAAACTCCTGCTGAAAGTACAGCTGGTAGATTTGCTAAATTAGATATTAAGAAATATGGTGAAGCTGCATATCACAAAGAGAATCAATTCGGAGTTTACTATACAAACTCAATTCACTTTGCTGCAGATAGCGATGTTGATTATATAACAAGATTACAAAAACAATCTAAATTCCATACATTAGTTGAAGCTGGTAGTATGATTCACATTTGGTCTGGAAACAATGTTCCAAGTCCAAAAGCAATCTACAAACTACTTGAAACAACATGGTACAAAACAAAATGCGTACAATGGGTATTATCTCCTGAGTATACATTATGCCATGAATGTGGAACAAAAAGTAACGGTTTATTAGAACAATGTCCAAAATGCGGAAGCATCGACATTAGAGGCGTTACAAGGATCACAGGTTACTACGTATTTATTGATAAATTCAATAGTGGTAAACGTGCTGAGCTTGCTGATAGATTAAGAGAAAATATTGATAGAGAGCAAGTTATAAAAGCACAAGATGAAATTGAAAAAACAGCTAACTAATATTTAAGGGGGATTTTAGAAATGGTAAAAGCATATACAATGACAAATTGTCCTATGTGTGAGGAACTAAAAGCTTATATGAAAAACAGTCATATAGCATACGAAGAAGCAAACGTAGATACAGATCCAGGAGCTAGAGCAAAAATGGTATTTAATGATATTGAACAAATGCCAGCTGTAGAAGTTAATGGAAAACTTTATTCAGGGGATGTAGATGAACTAAAGAATATCGTAATGATGTAATTAGTTACATTAATAAAAGATGGTTAGTTAAAAGCGAGCATCAACTGCTCGCTTTTTTTAACGAATGAGGAAAAAGCTAAAAAGTATATGTTATATAGAGCAGAATTAGGAGGAACAAATGATTAAATCTGTAATTTGGTCAAGTATGATAGATTATCCTGATAATGTTTGTACAACATTATTTACTGGAGTTTGCAACTTTGACTGTGAGTTTTGTTACAACAAGGGTTTGCTAAAAGAAAAAGAATTAAGTTTTGAAGAAGAAATATTACCAAAATTACTAGATAGAAAAGATTTTATTGATCACGTTATTATATCTGGGGGGGAATGTACAATTCATCCTGATTTTGAAAGAATAGTAAATGTGTTATATGAAAATGGTTTTAAAATTGGAATTCATACAAATGGATATACTCCAGAAATCTTAGAAAAGATTATTGGTAAAATAGATTATGTAGGAATGGATATAAAAAATGACTTTGATAATTATGATAAAATAACAGCAACTAAAGTTGATGTTAATAAAATTAAAAAGTCAGTTGGATTAATTTTAGATAGTGGAATTAACTATGAATTTAGAACTACAGTTTATCCTAAATATTTAAACACGGAAAATGTAGTTAATATAGCAAAATATTTAAAAGATGTAGGTTGTAAAAAATTTGTTTTACAAAACTATTTCGATCACAACAAAACTGTGATACCATATTCATCAGAGAAGATGAAGGAAATAAAAGCGGAATGCGATGAATATTTACCAACAACTTTAAGAGGTATAATATAAGAGAGGATTGATAAATATGACAAACGAAATTATCGAAAAAGGATTACAAATAAATCCAGCAATGAAACTTAATGAAGATGAAGAACACGTAAAAAGAATTTTAGTTGGAATTGAAAAAAAAGATGGACATTGCCCTTGCGTAATCACAGTAAATGATGATACAATATGTCCATGCAAGAAAATGAGAGAAGAAAGCAAATGTTGCTGTAAATTGTACATAAACAAATAATAAAAAGTGGAATTTGTGGATGTTTTAAACATGGTGTCAAGGCTTGATAAATGGCCTTTTACAAGCCTTGACACCGGTTTTTAAAAGGCCCCCAAAACGACTTAATCAAGTGAGAAAAATTAATTAAAAAAAGACCATTTTTTTGTTGACAATGAGGTGAAACTCTATTATACTATCATTTGTCAGCTGATGGATCTTTAGCTCAGTTGGTTAGAGCAACCGGCTCATAACCGGTCGGTCCGGGGTTCGAGTCCCTGAAGATCCACCAATGATTTAATAGATAATAATGGGTAGATGGCCGAGTGGCTAAAGGCGGCAGACTGTAAATCTGTTCTCATCGAGTACGGTGGTTCGAATCCACCTCTGCCCACCAATGAAAGTGTACTTACAATATATTGTTAGTACACTTTTATTTTTTATATATAAAAGCATACGAAGTTTATAATCATTAAATAGCTTTGTTATTTTTATACAGGAAGGTGAATAGCCATTGAAAAAACTAGATGTTAAAATAATGTTTATTGATATTGATGGAACATTAACTAATAAAGAAAAAGAAATTACAAATTATACCAAAAATGTATTAAAGAAGGCTACAGATAATGGAATATATGCTATTGTTTGTTCTGGAAGGCCCAATATATACACAGTAGAAAAAAGTCAACTATCTAATTCTAGTAATATTGTAATTTCGGATAATGGTGCATTAATTTATGATTATATAAATAATAAAAAAATATATGAAAAGCCAATAGGAAAAGAAACGTTAAAAAAAGTTTTTGACTTTGCCATAGAAAACAATGTAGGTTGTGCATTTAATTCAGTTTCTAAAAGATACAAAACTCAAAATTGTGATAAAAAGGCAATTATAATCAATTCGATTGATGAAATAGAAGAAAATGTAACACAGATTGTTTTGGATACGAAAGTATATGAACAAATAGATTTTGTAAAAAATTGGATAGAAGAAAGTGGTTTGTTGGAAATTTGTAATTGTTCTAGTAGTGTGTTAACAAGAAAACGTGATGCAGATGAATACGAATTCGATGTCACTCTAAAAGGGGTCAATAAAGGAAAAGCTATGCAAAAAATAATGAATTATTTGAATATTGATAAGAGTAATTCAATTTGTTTCGGTGATCATATTAATGATTATCCGATGTTTGAAGCCGCTAATTATAAGGTAGCAATGCAAAATGGAATGAAAGAGCTAAAAGAAAGAGCAGACTTTATTGCCTTAAACAATTATGAAGACGGATTAGCAATATTCATTGAAGAGTACATACTATAAAAGAATTGAGAAAATACTTCTTTTATCAAGTCTTGCTAATTTACATAAAACATGATATTATACTCACGAAAATAAGAAATATTCGATTAGGAGATGTATTATCATGAAGAACACAATTGCTTCGTTCAGGTTGGTTGTTCGGCCTGATGCAAAGAGTCAACAAATAGCAGACGATATACGCAAATTAAACTCCAAGATGTCCAATCCGCTTGTCGAATCTGATGACGGGGATTTGGTCATTGCTATCGGAGGCGACGGCACATTCATTCACGCGGTCACAGATACGGGATTTTCCAAAGAAAAAGTTTACACCGGAATTCATACCGGCACGTTGGGATTTATGCAGGATTTGTCCGCAAATGACATCTTAACGTTGATCCGGTACATCAAACATGAGGGCGAGTTGCAGACTCGCAAAGTTTATGTCTCTGACATTAAGATTACACTCAGAGATGGCACAGTCAAGCAGTATTATTCGCTCAATGAGATCCTTGTTGTAGGACGTAATTATTCCAGAATTTCCTTCAGTGAATATATCAACGGCGACCTGCTCCAGAAGATTTCTGGTAACGGCATAAACATAGCCGGCAGCGCCGGTGATACCGCATATTCTCTCAACGCAAAAGGTGCCATTGACTTTAGCCGAAACTTTCAGCTGATGTGTACCTTAGAAACGCCGATGATTTATGCAATTCACGAGAGGTTTGTGGATAATCCGATTATCTGCTCGCAGATAAAGATTGTTTTGGAACCTTCCGAGAATATCCAAATTATCATCGATGGACGCGAAAAAGAGATTGATTCTACGCTGATTGAAAGCGTTGAAGTTTCCATGGTTGATCCTGGCAAGTATATTAACAAATTGGACCTGACTAACTATTCTAAAGTTAGAGTTTTTCGTAGAAAGATTTTAGGCTACGAATGACAAATAATGACAAAAGCGGTGCCGAAAGGTGCCGCTTTTTTACTTGGAAAGAAATGTAAAGAACATAAAATATATTAAATTTTGAACAAATTTTTGTTGCCGGAATGAAGGTAATTTGGGATAATATATATGTCAAAAAGGAACTTTAAATATGTTCTTAGATGAGGTGAATGTATGAATAAAACAAAAAGAAGAATTTTTAATACAGCTATTAAGGTGTTTTCTGAAAAGGGATACGACAATGCGAGTGTTGAAGAAATTACCGCGATAGCAGGAGTAGCAAAAGGATCTTTATATTATCATTTTTCAAAGAAAGAAGATATATTCGATTTACTTTTAAAAGAAGGGTTTGATTTACTTCAAAATAATATAGAAATAAAAACAAAAAATGCGACTACAGCATTAGAAAAAATAAAAGCAGTTATATTAATTCAAATAAAAGTAATTGTAAAATATGAAGATTTAATAAATGTAATTTTGTCACAATTTTGGGGTTCTGATTCGCGTAATATGAAATGCCAAAATGCGGTGTTTGAATATATAAAAATGATTGAAGATATCATACAAGAAGGTGTAGACAACGGCGAATTTTATGATGGTAATGTTGAGGCTATAGCTTCAGGTATTTTTGGAGTAACTTGTTCTAGTTTAATTTATAGATTGAAAAAGAACAAAGAAGTTGATGTTCAAAGAGTATATGAAGGGTTTATTGATACAGTAGTGAGAGGACTTATCAAAAAATAGAAATATTTTTGATAAGTTATAAGGTTCTGATTTTTGAACTGACCTCTCAGTCTAAAGACTTTTTCGAACTTTTATTATATTCTTTAGAAGGAGATTTTGATGAGCTTAGATAATTTAACGAGGAGAAAATTAATGAATATAAAGCAACATGAACGCTTAGAAATAACAAATTTAAAGGATATGTTATTTCAAATAGAAAAAGCGTATGCTCAAAACTTAGCTTATAAGGTGAAATTAGAAGCTGGAAAATATAAAGAATACACATATACGGAAGTAAAAAACATTGTGGAAGCTTTAGGAACGGCTTTAATTGATTTAGGCCTTAAAGATAAGAGAATAGGCATAATTGGAGAAAACAGATTCGAATGGGAAATATCGTATTTATCTGTAGTTTGTGGAACAGGACTTGTGGTACCACTAGACAAATCTCTTCCAGAAAATGAATTGGCAGATTTGATAGAACGTTCCGAGATAGAAGCAATCATTTGCACAAAGAAACAAGAAGATGCAATTGATAAAATCTATAAAAATGGAAACACAAAATTAAAATATGTGATTTCTATGGAAAGAACTTCTAACAAAGATGGATTTTTATATTTTGAAGAATTGATAAAAGAAGGTACAACACTAGTTGCTAATGGTGATGTTAGATTTAGAGAAGCTGAAGTTGATTCTGAAAAAATGGGAATTATGCTATTCACATCTGGAACCACTTCGCAATCAAAAGTAGTGAGTTTATCTCACAAAAATATTTGCTCGAATTTAATATCGTTAGGAAAAGCTGTTGACGTAGACTGTGATGATGTGTTTCTTTCAATATTGCCTTTGCATCATGTGTTTGAGTGTACAGTAGGATTTTTATTCGCTTTGTACTGTGGAGCACAAATTGTTTTTAGTGAAGGAATAAGACATATTCTAGAAAACTTACAAGAATATTCGCCATCTGTTATGGCTTGTGTTCCTGGTGTATACGAAAGAATATTTTTAGCATTACACAAAAAATCTGAAAAACTAGGAATGCTAGAAGAATTTTTAAGAAAAGAAGAATTAGCTGCAAACCTATCTATGCCTGAAAGAAAAGAAATGTTTAAAGAACTTCATGATTTATTTGGTAGCAATATAAAACTATTTATAAGCGGCGCTGCTAAATTAGATGTGAAGATTGAAGAAGGTTATAGAGCTTTAGGATTCAACTTAATGCAAGCATATGGTTTAACAGAAACATCACCAGTAGTAAGTATTTGTACAAATGAGTTTTACAGAACAGGTTCGGTTGGAAAAGCTGTACCTGATGTTGAAGCTAAAATCGATAATCCAGATGAAAATGGAATCGGTGAACTTGTTGTAAAAGGTCCTAATATAATGCTTGGCTATTATCAAAATGAAGAAGCAACCAATGAAGTTTTAAAAGATGGTTGGTTCTACACGGGTGATTTAGCTAAGATAGATGATGATGGATATATATTTATTGCTGGAAGAAAGAAAAATGTTATCGTGTTAAAAAACGGTAAAAATGTTTTTCCTGAAGAAGCTGAATGCTTGATTAATAAGATTGAAGGGGTACGTGAATCATTAGTCTTTGGAAGAGAAAAATATTCTGACAAAGAAGAGGTTAAGATTTATGCATTAATAGTAGTGGATCCTGCCAAGATGAAAACTTTGCACAATGCTACAACCGTTGAAGAAATGCATGATGTATTATTTGGTAAGATCAAAGAGCTTAACAAGACGATGCCAGCGTATAAATCAATCAAAGGAATTATCGTTTCAGATAAGGAATTAGTAAAAACAGCAACTAACAAAATAAAAAGGCAAGCTAGTTTAGATGCGATTAAAGAATCTTAATACTAGTTTATTAGGTAAAAAAGTTATATTCTTACCTAAAGTTGATTCGACGCAAAATGAAATTTGGAGATTAATAGAGAAAAACAAGATAGCAAGTGGAACAATTGTGATGGCAGATATTCAAACTGCCGGGAAAGGTACCCACGGAAGGACTTGGTATACGGATGAAAGTGGTAATATTGCTTTTTCAATGTATATTAAAACCTCCTGTAATGTGGATGCTTTAGCAGGTGTTACACTTGCTATTAGCATGCAAATAATTTCTGTTCTGCAAGAAAAATACGGTATACGTTTGGATATTAAAGAACCAAACGACATTATGATTAATAATAAAAAGGTTGGAGGAATCTTAACCGAAATAAAAACAATTGCCGATGAAGTTAAAGTGTTGGTGATTGGAATTGGAATAAATACTACAAAAATGAATTTTGATGGTGAACTAAAAAATATCGCAACATCAATAAAAAAAGAGTTTGATATTACTGTAGCACCAGAAGAATTTATTTGTGAATTTTGTAATAGATTTGAAATTGAAATTAAGAAAAGGAGAATTTTCTAAATGAAGATAGGCTTTTTATTTCCTGGGCAAGGAGCACAAAGTGTTGGCATGGGAAAAGAGTTGTATGAAAAATATGATTCGGTAAAAAAGATATACGATGAAGTGCATAGAATAACAGGAATAGATATTGCAAAGATTTCTTTTGAGGGACCTGAAGAGTTATTAAATAAAACTCAACATACTCAACTTGCAGTACTTACTAATTCGTTAGCAATACTTGAAGTGTTAAAAGAAAACAATGTAATTGCAGAATTATCTGCTGGTCTAAGTTTGGGAGAATACACTGCATTAATAAGCGAAGGAATTATCTCTTTTGAAGAAGGTGTAAAACTTGTTTCTGAAAGAGGCAAATGTATGGAAAATTATTTGCCTGCTGGTGAATGGCAAATGGCTGCAATAATAGGGATGACAGATGAACAAGTTGAAGAAGTTTGCTCAAAAGTTACAAAAGGTTTTGCTGTTCCTGCAAATTATAACTGTGCAGGGCAAGTTGTAGTATCTGGTGAGAAAGAAGCTGTATTGGAGGTAAAAGAGCTTGCAGAAAATGCTGGAGCAAGAAAAGTAAGTATCCTAAATACTGCAGGACCTTTTCATACTGTAAAACTGAATGAGTGTGCAAATAAGTTTAAGAGTGCACTAGATGAAATATCTATAAATGAAGTAAATGAAAAAGTTTTGAAAAACATAGACGGAAGTGTGTATTCCTCAAATGATGATATAAAAGCTATTTTAGCAAAGCACATGGTAAGTCCAGTTAAGTTTTCGAAGATATTAGAAAATATGATTGATAAAGGTATAGATACTTTTGTTGAAATCGGGCCTGGCAAAACATTATCTGGTTTTGTAAAAAGAACACCAACAGAAAAGAGTATCAAGATTTTAAATATAAACAATGTTTCTACTTTAGAGGAAACTTTGAAAGTTATTAAGGAGGAAATATAAATGAATAAAGTTGCATTAGTTACAGGTGCTACAAGAGGTATTGGAAAAGAAATTGCAAAGACATTCGCAAAAGCTGGATATGACATTGCAATTAATTATAGAAAAGCAAATGAAGATTTAGAAAATGTAAAAGATGAAATCGAAGCTACTGGAGTTAAATGTCTTACAGTACAAGGCGATGTTTCTAATTTTGAAGACTCAGAAAGATTTGTAAAAGAAATAATTGATGAATATGGAAAAATTGATGTGCTAGTAAATAATGCTGGAATAACAAAAGACACATTACTTATGAGAATGCAAAAAGAAGATTTTGAACAAGTAATAGATGTTAATTTAATTGGTACATTTAATGTAACTAAAAATGTAATTAATTATATGCTGAAAGCAAAAACAGGAAGAATAATAAATATTTCATCTGTTGTTGGTGTATCTGGTAATGCTGGACAAACAAATTATGCGGCTTCAAAAGCTGGAATAATAGGTTTTACAAAGAGTTTAGCAAAGGAAGTTGCTTCAAGAAATATATTAGTAAATGCGGTTGCGCCAGGTTTTATTGAAACAGATATGACAAATGTTTTGAAGGATGAAGTGAAGGAAAATATTGCAAAACAAATACCACTTAAGAGAATGGGTAATGTTAATGACGTTGCAAATGTTGTTAAGTTTTTAGCTTCAGATGAAAGTGCATATATCACAGGTCAAGTTATAAATGTTGATGGCGGAATGTTGATGTAATTTATTATATGAGAGAGGATATTAAGTTATGGAAAGAAGAGTTGTTATTACAGGATTAGGTGCAATAACTCCTATTGGAAAAAATATAGAAGAATCTTGGAACGGAATCGAAAATAAAGTTTGTGGAATAGATAAAATTTCTTTGTTTGATGCTGCAAATTTTAAAACAAGTTTAGCAGCAGAAGTAAAAGATTATAATCCACTAGATTATTTTGATGGAAAGCAAGCAAAGAGATTAGATAGATCTTCTCAATTTGCTTTAATTGCAGCAAGAGAAGCCGTAAAAGATAGTGGAATAACTAAAGAAAATACTGATTTTGAAAATGTTGGTATGTTTATAGGTACTGGTATTGGTGGTATTCATACTACTCAAGAACAATGTGAAAATAATTGTATGAAAGGTAATAGTAGAGTTTCACCTATGTTTATACCTATGGCGATTGTTAATATGCCAGCAGGTAATATATCTATAGAATTTGGATTTAAGGGTGAGTCTGTTGCTTTAGTTACTGCTTGTGCTTCTGCAACTCACGCAATTGGTGAAGCATATAAAAATATAAAACATGGATATTCAGATGTAATTATAACTGGTGGTACAGAGGCTTCTGTTTGTGAAATTGGCGTTGCTGGATTTGAAAATATGAAAGCGTTATCAACAACTGAAGATAAGGATAGAGCTAGCATTCCTTTTGACAAAGAAAGAAGCGGTTTCGTAATGGGAGAAGGTTCAGGAATGTTAATCCTTGAAGAATTAGAACATGCTAAAAAAAGAGGAGCGAAAATATATGCTGAGTTAATCGGTTTTGGTACATCAACAGATGCATACCACATAACATCACCTTGTCCTGATGGCGAAGGCGGAGCCAAAGCGCTTGCAAGAGCTATAGAAGATTCCAAAATAAAACCGGAGGATGTTGATTATATAAATGCACATGGAACATCTACACATCTAAATGATTTGACAGAAACTGTGGCAATAAAAACAGTTTTAGGAGAAGCAAGTAAGAAAGTAATGGTAAGTTCTACAAAAGGAAACGTTGGACATTTACTTGGTGCTGCTGGTGCTGTTGAGGCAATCTTTTGTGTAAAAGCTTTGGAAAAGCAACTTGTTCCACCAACAATAAATTATAAAGAAAAAGATGAAGAATGTGATTTAGATATAGTTCCAAACGAACCAAGAAAATGTGATTTGAATGTAGTGATGTCAAACTCTTTAGGTTTCGGCGGACATAATGCTTGTATTGTATTAAAGAAATACAAGGAGGATTAATTATATGGAATATGAAAAAATTAAACAATTAATTGAAGATGTAGGAAATTCAAAATTAACAACAGTAGATATTGAATTCTCAGATGGTACAAAGATTAGTATGAAAAAAGAAACTGAAGTTGAAACTGTAAAAGTTGTAGAGAAAATTTCAGAAACTGCAACTACAGAAGTTGTTGCTTCAAACGAAGAAAAAGAACCAACTGGTAATATTGTAAAATCTCCAATGGTTGGTACTTTCTATATGAAGCCATCGCCAACATCAGATCCATTTGTGCAAAAAGGAAATGATATAAAAGTTGGAGATACTTTATGCATAATTGAAGCAATGAAATTAATGAACGAAATTGAATCTGAATTTTCAGGAAAGGTAGTTGAAATCTTTGTTGAAGATGGTAAGCCTGTTGAATATGGCACACCGCTATTTAGAATAGAATAGGAGAAAAGAGAATGTTAAATAAAGAAGAAATAAAAAATATTATCCCTCAACGTGAACCATTTTTGATGATAGATGAAGTTGAAACTTATGTTGCTGGCGAAAGTGCAACTGCATATAAATTCGTTGATGAAAAAGAATGGTACTTTCAAGGACATTTTCCTGGTAATCCAATAATGCCAGGAGTTTTAATTGTAGAAAGTTTGGCACAAACGGGTGCAATTGCAATTTTAAGCTTAGAAGAGAATAAAGGTAAGAACGCCTTGTTTGCAGGAATAGATAAAGTTAAGTTTAAACAAAAAGTTATTCCTGGAGATAAATTAAAACTAGAAGTTAAAATTATTAAACAAAAAGGTCCTGTTGGTGTTGGTGAAGGAATAGCAAGTGTAGATGGGAAGTTAGTTGCAAAAGGAGAATTCACATTTGCGTTAGTATAACTTTAGAAAGGAGATAATGCACAACGATGAATAAAATATTGATAGCGAATCGTGGAGAAATTGCTGTTAGAATTATCAGAGCATGTAAAGAGATGAATATAAAAACAGTTGCGATATATTCGGAAGCAGATAAAGATGCATTGCACACGCGTTTAGCTGATGAAGCTATATGTATTGGCCCGGCTGCTGCAACGAAAAGTTATTTAAATATTAAAAATATTATTGAAGCTGCATATATAAGTGGTAGTGACAGTATTCATCCTGGGTTTGGTTTTTTATCTGAAAATTCTCAGTTTGCAAAAATTTGTGAAGAGACAAAGATAAAGTTTATAGGTCCAACTTCTGAAGTTATAGATTTATTAGGTAATAAATCTAATGCAAAAGAATTAATGAAAAATGCAGGTGTGCCTGTTATTCCTGGTTCTGAAGGAAGTTTAAATTCTTTAAAAGATGCTAAAGTTATTGCAAATGAAATTGGTTATCCTGTTATATTAAAAGCTGCTGCTGGCGGTGGGGGAAAAGGAATAAGAATTGCTAACAATGAAGATGAACTTACAAAGAATTATGAGATAGTGAAGCAAGAAGCAAAAGTTTCTTTTAATGATGACAGTATTTATATTGAAAAGTATATAAAAAATCCAAGACATATTGAGATACAAATTTTAGCTGATGAACACGGAAATGTTATTCATCTTGGTGAAAGAGATTGTTCAATTCAAAGAAAACACCAAAAGGTTGTTGAAGAAACACCTTCAACAGTTGTTAATGATGAATTAAGAAATAGAATGGGAGAAGCTGCGGTGAAGGCTGCAAGAGCAGCGGGATATACGAGTTGTGGTACTATAGAATTTTTGGTTGACGATGAGAGAAACTTTTATTTCATGGAAATGAATACAAGAATTCAAGTAGAACATCCAATTACTGAAATGAGAACTGGTGTAGATATTGTTAAAGAGCAAATCAAAATTGCTGCGGGTGAAAAATTAAAATTTAAACAAGAAGACATTGAATTCAAAGGACATTCTATTGAATGCAGAATAAATGCAGAAAATCCATACAAAAACTTTATGCCGTGTCCTGGTAAGATTGAAGGTTTAAACCTACCTGGTGGAAATGGAATAAGAGTGGATACTGCAATTTATAGTGGTTATACAATACCTTCTAATTATGATTCGATGATTGCAAAGATTATTTGTATTGGTGCTAATAGAAATGAAGCTATAAGTAAGATGAAGAGAGCATTAGAAGAATTGGTGATTGATGGTGTTGATACCAATAGAGATTTTCTTTTTGAGATAATTAAAAATCCTAATTTTATTAGAGGAAATTTTGATACATCGTTTATTGAAAAAGAGTTTAATCTGTAGAGGAGAAACGTTAAATGATTGTTGATAAGATTAAAAAAAGAGAACCGAATAATATTAAAAATAAAAAGTCTAACGTAGATATACCGGTAGGTAAATGGGTTAGATGTGAAGAGTGTAAAGAAATTATATATAAAGAAACTATGCAAGCAAATTTAAATATTTGCCCTAACTGTGGTCATTATTTCAGAATGCATACAAGACGTAGATTAGATTTGATAATTGATAAGGATACTTACAAAAGATTTGATTTGGATATTGAAACAACTAATCCATTAGGACTTGAAGATTATCCTAAAAAATTAAAAAGTCTACGCGAAAAAACAGAATTGCAAGAAGCTGTTGCTTGTGGAGTTGGTGAAGTGCATGGCGAAAAAGTTGTAATATGTGTTATGGACAGTGGTTTCCTAATGGGAAGCATGGGAGTAGTTGTTGGAGAAAAAATTTCTTACGCAATTGAGCAAGCGATTGCACAAAGATTACCACTTATAATTTTTTCTGTATCAGGTGGAGCTAGAATGCAAGAAGGAATTATTTCGCTTATGCAAATGGCTAAAACAACAGCAGCATTAACCAAACTTAATGAAGCTGGACTTTTATATATTTCAGTTTTAACAGATCCAACATATGGTGGTGTTACAGCATCATTTGCAAGTTTAGGAGATATAATTCTTGCAGAGCCCAAAGCGATGATAGGTTTTGCGGGTCCTAGAGTTATTGAACAAACTATAGGTGAATCATTACCAGAAGGATTTCAAACAGCTGAGTTTTTATTAGAACATGGATTTATAGATAAGATAGTTGAAAGAAAAGATTTAAAAGAAACAATCTATAAATTAGTTAGACTTCATAAAGGAGGTCGTGAAGATGTCAGATAAAAAATTAACGGCTTGGGAGAAAGTAGAGATTGCTAGAAATCCAAAAAGAAAAACAGCTTTAGATTATATAGAAAATATTTTTGATGAGTTTATTGAATTACATGGAGATAGACAATTTAAAGATGATAAAGCAATTGTTTGTGGCATAGCGCGAATTGGAGATAAAGCATATACAGTAATCGCACAACAAAAAGGAAGAACAACAAAAGAAAACATTGAAAGAAATTTCGGCATGCCAAATCCAGAAAGCTATAGAAAAGCAATTAGATTTATGAAACAAGCAGAAAAGTTTAATAGACCTGTAATTACTTTTATAGATACTAAAGGTGCATATCCAGGATTAGGTGCTGAAGAACGTGGTCAAGGTGAAGCTATTGCAAAATCAATGTTTGAAATGGCGAGATTAAAAGTACCGACAATTGCAATCGTAATAGGTGAAGGATCTAGTGGTGGAGCATTAGCGTTAGGAGTTGCGAATAAAGTTCTAATGTTAGAAAATGCAGTTTATTCAATTCTTTCACCAGAAGGCTATAGCAGTATCTTGTGGAAAGATTCAAGTCGCTTTAAAGAAGCTGCTGAAAAAATGAAATTAACAGCAGAAGATTTATACGAATTGAAAATCATTGATAAAATTATTGAGGAGCCTGAAACAGATGGTTCATTTAATAGAATAAGTGAGAATCTAAAAGAAGAGATAAAAAGAGAAACAAAAGAATTAGGCGAATTGAATCTAGAAGAACTTGTAGAAACTAGATATCAAAAATATCGCAATATGGGTGAATATATTCAAATATAAGGAGGATATAAATGTTATTAAAAGATAAGAAAATTTTAATAATGGGTATAAGAAACAAATGGAGCATTGCTTATGGAATTGCTGAATCAGCATATAGAAATGGTGCAAAGTTAATCTTTACTTTTGTTGGAGAAGAAAATAGAGATAAAATAGAAAACTTGATTTCAGAATTTGAAGGCAGCAAAGCATATGTACTAGATGAAGCTTCACAAGATGATTTAGTTCAAGACGTTTTTGAAAAAATTAAATCTGAAAATGGCAAAATTGATGGAATCGTACATAGTATTGCGCATGCTTACACAGAGGATTTACACAATGATTTTATAGAAACTAGTAAAGACGGTTACTCTCATGCTGTAGATGTAAGTTCATATTCTTTTGTTTTAGCGGCAAGAAAAGCAAAAGAGTTAGATATGTTAAATGAAAATGCGAGTTTAGTAACATTAACATATCATGGTTCTACCAAAGTACTAGAGGGATATAATGTAATGGGTGTTGCAAAAGCGGCTTTAGAAGCAAGTGTTAGATATTTAGCAACAAACTTGGGAAAAGAAAATATAAAGGTTAATGCTATTTCAGCAGGACCAATCAAAACTTTGTCAGCTAAGGGTATAAAAGATTTTTCTACTATAATGACTATAGTTGAAGAAAAAGCACCTTTGCATAGAAATGTAACTATAACAGAAGTAGGAAATGTAGCAACATTTTTATTAAGCAGTATGTCTGATTGTATAACAGGGCAGGTAATATATGCAGACAATGGTTATAATATAATGGGATAAAATTAAGGAGGAATATAAAAATGAAAAGAGAAGAAGTTTTTGAAAAAGTAAGAGGAGTTATAGTAGAACAATTGGGAATAAGTACAGAAGATGTTAAAGAAACAGCTACATTTGTAGAAGATTTAGCTGCTGATTCTTTAGATATCGTTGAATTAGTAATGCAAATTGAAGAAGAATTTGAAATGCAAATTCCGGATTCAGACGCTGAAAAAATTGTTACAGTTGGCGATGTAGTAGATTACATTCTTGCAAATAAATAATAGTATAATTACTGCCCAATTAACAAACACCATCTGGTGTTTGTTTTTTTATTGTGAAAATATTTAAATTAAAATTAAATTGTGATATGCTTATAAAAACATTATAGTAGAAACTAAGGAGGAAAATATGAATAAAAAACCTTTAATAATAGTATTAGTAATAATTATTTTCGCTATGGGTTTTTTAATTTGGTTTAAAAACAGTGAAGATATAAATAATAATTCAAATTCTAATATATCTTTTGAGCAAGAAAGTGGAGAAACGACACCGCCTGAATCTACGGGTGGTATAGATATAAATTTATCTGGTGATGATTCAATCTCATCAGATAAAGGAAATTCAGGAGAGGCTATATTATCAGGTGAAAATACTACAGAAAAAGATCCAGTTGTTGTTCCTGAACCACAACCAGAGCCAGAACCTGAAAAAGAAAATACCATTGTTAGTGGTGATGTAGAATCCGGAGAAGTTGTAGTAGAAACTGTTAATCCAGTGTTAGTATCGGATGATACAAAGCTTGTTTTTAAAATGGGAGCAACACAAATAATTGTGTATTATTATGAAGGAGAAACAATAACAAAGAAAGAGGCTTATATTGATTATAAAACAGAGGCAAGTGCTAAAACTGCAGCTGCTCAATATAACGATGGCACTAAAAAACTTAGTGATATAGGCAATATAAAATCTGCTTCTTCAGAAGGAAAATATGTTGTAATGACATACAACGAGGATGAGTATGCGCACTTAACATATACTAAAGTAAAAAATATATATGGTATGTATGAAATAACAAAATAAGAAAAAAGCGTTCGGTTTCGAACGCTTTTTCATATGAGAATATATTAAAATTTTATGTTATTTTATCCATTATATCACATTAAAAAGAGAAAATGTGAAAATTTGAAATTAAAGTAACTAAAGTTTCTAAAGTGTTGATTTCTTCAAAAACAAGGTGTTAATATATATCTTGTGTTTGGTTGCCGGAGTTTTGGGCAGACTGAATAAAATAAGGATATTTTGAGTCAAACGTTTGACAATACAGGCTTTGCAGTGTAAAATGTGCACGGGCAAAAATGTATACAAATATGGACTCGAAATCAAATTTGGTAAGGAGGAATTCACATGAAGGATCTACTAGGCACAATCTCAATGGGCGTAAGGGCGCCAATTTTTCGCGAGGGAGATGACATCGCGGAAATTACAGCAAACTGTATTTTAGAAGCAAGTAAGGCACATTCTATTCCAATAGATGACAAAGACGTTGTTGCTGTCACAGAATCTGTTGTTGCTAGATGTGAAGGTAACTATGTAACTGTTGATGAAGTTGCAGCGGATGTAGCATCTAAATTTGGAACTGACAAAATCGGAGTTATTTTCCCAATTTTAAGCAGAAACCGTTTTGCAATGTGTTTCAAAGGTATCTGCAGAGGAGCAAAAGGAGGAGTTGTACTGATGCTTTCTTTACCTTCTGATGAGGTGGGAAATCATTTGGTAGACGATGCTGATTATTTCAATGCAAATTTGGGTAATAAAGTTATCGAAGAGGAAGAATACAGACAAATTTTTGGATACAAAAAACACGAATTTACTGGTGTTGATTATGTGGAATATTACAAAGAATTAGCAGCTGCAGAAGGCTGTGAAATCAAAGTAGTGTTCAACAACAATCCGTCAGCAATTCTTGATTATACAAATTCGGTCCTTTATTGTGATATACATACAAGAGAAAGGACAAAGCAAATTCTTTTAAGCAAAGGCGCAAAGGTATATGGCCTTGATTCAATTTGCGCAGCACCTTCTGCAGAAGGTAAAGGATGCAACTCTCAATATGGACTTCTTGGAAGCAATAAAGCTGACGAAGAGAGATTAAAACTATTCCCTAAGTCAGGCGAATCTGTTGTGAAAAAAGTTCAAGAAATCATTTACAATGCAACAGGAAAAACAGTGGAGGTGCTTGTATATGGTGATGGCGCGTTTAAAGATCCTGTAGGTAAGATATGGGAGCTTGCTGATCCAGTTGTTTCACCAGCTTATACACCTGGTTTGGCTGGAAGACCTAACGAATTGAAGCTTAAAGCTCTTGCAGATGGAAAGTTTGCAGATCTTAGTGGTGAAGAGTTGAAAAAAGCTATTACAGACTCTATCAAAGAAAAGGGCGACAATCTTGTTGGAAGTATGGCTTCGCAAGGAACAACACCTCGTCAAATTACAGATCTTCTTGGATCACTTAGTGATTTGACATCTGGAAGCGGTGACAAAGGAACTCCTATCGTATGGATAAAAGGTTATTTTAAAACATATGCGGATTAATAAAAAGCGGGACAACAAAATGAAAAAGTTGTCCCGTTTTTTTGTGTTATAAAAGGTTGTAAAATGAAGTAAAAAAGAGTATAAGAAAGTTCAAAAAAATCACTTTAAACGTCATAAATTTGTCAATAGTTTTTTGTAAAAAATAGTAAATTTTTATAGTGCAAAATTGTTGATTTATATGCTTATTATGGTATAATAAAAATAACCCTACGAGGTACGACACTATGAGTTTTATTTAGAACCAACACTAAATATTAGGGAGTTAGGTATCAAGGTATTGTGTGCATGCTCGACCGCGAGAAATCGCCGCTTGAGAAGCCCGTGTGATATCCTTGGAAGACACCCACCTGTCGGAGACAGGGCTCTTAAATGCGCTCATCATGACGGCTTATGTGGGGGCCAATTTTGAAATAAAAAAGAGTTTAGTTTTAACGAACTAAACTCTTTTTTTGATGTTTTATTTTAATAAATTTGCGACCATTTTTATAACTTCTTTTTCCATGATTTCATAGTCAATTTTATGATGTTTGTGATATACAACTTCGTGACAGAAGTTTTCAATAATTCCTACTGCAATATGGATCTTTTCAGTTGCATTTTTCATCACTATGTTATTACTTTCTAAAACTTTTACAATCTTGTCGGTTAATTCAAATTCCATTTCTTTAAATATAGCAGCCACTTCGCTGTCTAGGTGAGACATGGCCATTAATTCTTCGTGAGCTTTTTTAGAAATGGTATGCTTTTTTACAAATGAATTAATCATTTTTTTCAAAACTTTATCTAGGTTATCAATTTTGAAATTTTCTTCATCTAGAATACTCATCATAGGAAACATTATTTTGTTTGAATAATTTCTAACACCTTCTAAAAAGATTTCTTTTTTATCTGTAAAGTATTGATAAATAATTCCTGTAGATACTCCAGATGCTTCTGCAATATCTGGAGTAGAGATATTGTGATAACCTTTTTCACAAATTAATTCAAAACCCTTTTCTATTATTTTATTTCTTTTTTCGATTGATCTTTTTTGTGTTGGGATTCTTGTAGCAGACATTAATATCACCTCTGTGAATATTATATATGCAAGCAGAAGAAAAGACAAGGATGAAATGTGAAAAAAGATTCATATTTTTGTTGACGACGTTTTTTAGAAAGAATATAATTAGGTTGAAAATATGAAATAAATTTCATAAAGGAGGTTGCTATGAAAAAGATAGGAGATAAGTGCGTATTGTCTGATTTAAAAGTTGGACAGAAAGCAAAAGTTTTAAAATTAAATGAAACGAACAAAGCAATCAGAAGACATTTGCTTGATATGGGAATCACAAGAGGCACCGTGGTGTCAGTAAAAAAAGTTGCTCCAATGGGAGATCCAATAGACATTGAGTTAAGAGATTATGAACTTTGTGTTTGTAAAGCAGATCTTGACAAGATAGAAGTGGAGGTAGTGGGATGAAAATAGGATTAGTTGGTAATCAAAATAGTGGAAAAACCACGTTATTTAATCTTCTAACTGGAATGAATGCAAAGATTGGAAATTGGCCTGGTGTTACTATTGAAAAGAAAGTTGGAAATCTAAAAAATACAAATATTGAAATAACAGATTTACCAGGTATTTATTCATTAAGTCCATATAGTATGGAAGAAGAAATCTCTAGAAAATTTATTTTTGAAGAAAAACCAGATGTGATAATAAATATAGTTGATAGTACAGCTTTAGAAAGAAGCTTGTATTTAACAACTCAACTTTTAGAACTCGATACTAAAGTTATTGTTGCACTTAACATGGCGGATGAATTAGAAAAGAAAGGCATAAAGATAGATGAAGCTAAATTAGAAAAAGAACTTGGTGCAAAGGTTTTGAAAATTTCTGCATTAAAAGCAACTGGAATAGATGAATTAGTAGCTGAAATTAAAAATGCTAAAACATTTGCTGAAACAAAAATTTATGATGCTAAATTAGAAAAAGCGATAGAAGATATTAAAAATAAACTTCATTCAAATGTAGATCATAGAAGATTCGTTGCTGTAAAATTATTAGAAAATGATGAACGATTTAAAGAATTAAACACAATTGATATAAAAACAATTACTAAAAATTTATCTCAAAATTATGAAACAGATTTGGAAGAAACAATAGCAACTGAAAGATATCTTTTTATTGAAAGTGCAAAGAAGAGTTCGTTCAAACAAAGTATAAAAAGAGAATCTCTTTCAGATAAATTAGATAAAGTATTCTTAAACAAATGGTTAGCGTTTCCTATATTTGTAGTAATCATGTTTTTAGTATACTATTTATCGGTTGGCGTAGTAGGCAGCTTTACTGTTGATTGGGTTGCAGGAATGATGGATTCGTTTGGTGAAAAAGTTGGTAATTTTCTATCAAACGCAGGCACCTCTGAGATGATAAATAGCTTAGTTGTACAAGGTGTTATAGCAGGTGTAGGAGCAGTGCTTGGATTTGTTCCTCAATTAATAATTTTATTTATTTGTATTTCGGTTTTAGAAACAACAGGATATATGTCTAGAATTGCATTATTGTTAGACAAGTTGTTTAGAAAAATCGGATTAAGTGGAAAAAGTTTAATACCATTTATAGTTGGTTCTGGTTGTAGTGTACCAGGAATAATGGGAACAAGAATAATTGAAAATCAAGATGAGCGTGTAATGACAACTATACTTACACCATTTATTCCGTGTAGTGCTAAACTTCCGATTATATCGTTGTTTGCAGGATATTTCTTTCCAGAAAATTCAGGGTTAATATCTGCATCGCTATACTTTTTTGCAATCATTGTAATAATAGTTAGTGCCCTTATAATGAAGAAATTTATTTATAAAAACACAAGTAGCACATACATTGCAGAATTACCAGAATATAAATTGCCAAGCATCAAGTATGTAAGTAAAGATGTGTTTGACAAAGTAATAGCATTTATTAAGAGAGCGGGAAGCGTAATTCTAATTTGTTCAATATTAATATGGTTCTTGGTATCATTCTCGTTTAGTATGGAATATGATGTGAACATTGAAGATAGCATGCTTGCATCAATAGGAAATAAAATCTCTTGGATATTTGAACCAATGCTAGGAACAAAAAGTTGGGGAGCAACAGTTTCTGCAATTCAAGGTTTAGTTGCAAAAGAACAAGTTGTTTCATCAATGGCAGTTATCAACGGCTTGGCAGATGATGTTGAAGCGGGTGAGGAAATATTTTCTGGTAACGGTGTGTTCGGATTCTTTACTGCGGCATCAGCATATGCTTTTATGGTATTTAATCTTTTCTCAGCACCATGCTTTGGAGCAATCGGAGCAATGAAAAGAGAATTAGGTGGAACAAAGAAAATGTTAAAAGCGGTTGCTTTCCAAACAATATTTGCATGGTTACTTGCAACACTTGTTTATCAAATAGGAAGCAGAATAGAACAAGGAATATTCAGCACAGCTGACTTAATAGTAATAGGTGTTATCTTATTAGTCGTGATAGCAATATTAGTAAAAAAAGATAAAAACAAAGAATGTGCGGGATGTCCTTACAATGCAGATTGTAACAAGAAATAAAAGGAAAAGCCGTAGTAAAAACTACGGCTTTAAAAATTTAATTAATTTTGAGAAGCTAATTCATATAAGACGAAATATTCCCAACCACGAGGTGAGCCGGTAACAGGATAACTAAAATCGTTGAGTTTATCTTGATAATCATCTCCAAAATCTATGTGGTGTTGAATAGGTCTAACTCCGCTAAAACGATCATTTAACCAACTGTTTCTGGCAGCTACTGAAAGGGCACCTACTAAAATCTCTACACCATCAACGTCGAACCTAAAGGTTGCCGATGGCTTAGAATATGTTGTATAAACTTCACCTGATTCTGGTGTATACGCATTACCATTTTCATCGACCAATTTTGTGTCTCCATTTACATATAGTTCATTATTATAAATATATGGTGGCCAAATAAACACAGTTCCTGTTTTTGTAACAAAATATGAGCATTCAACACTATTTAATTTTTGAGTTGAAGTTTTTATTTTTGGCAATTCATAATCTATAACTTTAGGCATTGCGTCGCCGGACAACTGTGTGCAATGCATTTTTTCGGCGTATGCTCTTGTAAGCCAATTCTTCCCATCTTTGTCTACTAAAGTAGCACCCTTAGCAATGTAGTTATATACTTGAGCATCTGTTCTTTGAACTCCGTTTTTTCCTTCTATACCTTTTAAAGTAACTGCTTGTTGGTCTAATAAATTTTGTACTTCGGCAATGTTGTTAGTAAAGTTTGAAAAGTTTGCATTCTCAATTGTGTCCGTAGAAGAACCAAAAGCGACAGCTGCTAAAATAATAATTACAATAATTGTGATGACTAAAGAAATCATCGAAACACCTAAATTTTTCTTCATAAAAATCGCTCCTAACTAATAAAAGTAATTTTAGTCAAAAACCATTATATATATATATATATATATTCAAGGGATTTTCGATAAATTAAATATTACATTTTTGTAACAAAAAAGACGAAGATCACATTTCTTCGTCTTTTGAAATTTTATTTTCCTTCTACATTTTTCAATGCACTATAACAATAATTATTACTTGGATCCCACAATGTAAAATCGTTTATGCCTAAATCATATTGTGCTTGTATTTGTGCTTGTACTTCGGTAGTACCATATGATAAATAATTACCTTTACCAAGCCAGCTTGCTGTGAAGTCTTGTAGGTAAGGTCTGATTTTTGCTAGATGATAATCTGAATAATTAAGTTCTGATTTTTCTATTACAGTATCACCACTAAAATTATCGCCGCTAATTGAAACGTTATATGTTTTATTTATGTATTCGTTATAACGTTTTAATGCGTCATTTATAGAATGATAGATTAAACTATATGGAGCAGTGTCAGGTTTTGCTAAACCATATTCATTGAAATTATAATGAGATGGATAAACCATTGGACAAATTACATCAACTATACTTGCAATTCTTGAAAAGTCTTGGCCGATATTTTCAAAGTCACCATTTCGTTTTGTAATTATTCCAAATACATCTGCAGATATTTGTACATCATAAGGTTCTAATTCAACCATAACTTTTTCTAAAAATTCAGCAATTATATCTGATTTAGTTTTTGTTCCAAATTCAAATCCATATGCTATTTGACTAACACGTCCTTCAGAAGAAGGGAATCTAATGTAATCAAATTGTATTTCATCAAATCCTAATTCGGCAGCTTCTTTTGCAAGTGCTATTGGGTAATCCCAAGAAGCTTTATTATATGGGTTCGGCCATTTGTTTCCTGCTGAATCTTGCCACACAGTACCATCAGCTTTTTTGTATGCTATGTCTGAAACTTTTCCGGCATAAGTAGGATCTTTAAAAGTTACGATTCTACCAATTACATATAAATCATTTTCGTGCAATTCATTTAGAATTGCAGAAATATCGGAAACCATTTTTTGCGATGCTTTTATATCGATTGCGGTTTGGACAGAGGAGTTATATGTTAGATGGCCAGCTTCATCTTTTATATCTATTACTATTGAATTGTATCCATATTCTTTTAATGAAGAAATCATTTTGCTTCTAAGTCCTGGTGTGCCCATTACCCAACCAGTTGCATATACAGCTTGTACATTTTCTGGTACAGGCATTTTCTTTTTTATAATTTCAAGTTCTGTATTTTCACCAGAAACATTTTGTTCAGGTTCGATAGACGGCGATGAAACAATTGGTTCGATATTTCCGGATTCAATTATGAAATCACCTGAAGTTTTTTCGCCAGAATCAGAAATAATATTTTCAATATTTCCACTATTTTGAGTTGTGATATTAGGAGAGGAAACATCGATAGTTTTTAGACTAAACATTCCTACGATTAAACCTATAAAAATAGAGCAGACAATTACCACACTAAGAAGTGTTTTTGAATTCATATATCCACCTCCAATATAATTAAATTATATAAAGAGAGTAGTATAAAAACAAGGAAAAAAACTTTGTTAATATTATTGCAATTAAAATATCGAAATGCTAAAATTATTTATGGAATGGAGATGAATAATCTCTGTACCAGAATGCGAAAACGAATTTTACAATATAAATTCGGAAAGCGTAAAATAACACATATTTTGCGAGTAAAAGTATATATGTGAAAAGTGACGAGTTGAAAATTTGAGATTGAATATCTTAAAAAACAAGTTGCTAGGATCTACTGGATGTAGCTACAGGAATTGTAGATATGTTCACTGATCGCTACGAGCGTGTAAATTTATTAAAGCCCCAAACCGAGATAATTTGTGCGACTGGGTAGCGACACTGGTTTTTAAAGGAACTAGAATTATAGCTATTAAGGATAGTAGTTTACAGACAAAGACCGCGTATAGCAATATACCAGTTAGTAGATTTTAAAATAAACATATATTGCGATGAGGAATCTTGGTATAAAAAGCCTCATTGAGATTAGCCAATAAATAAGGTCCAGTAGATTTGCTACTGGATTTTGTTTTTGCTAAAAATCCAAAAAATGCCTATAAAATAGCAATTTGAAGCAAAATTATTATATAAATTTATTGACTTAGCCTTAATCCCAAAGGTATAATACAACGTGTAAAGCTTGTAGGAGGTTTAAGACGTGAAAGAGAAAGTTCTTGGCAGTGTAGTCTCTGATGCGGCAGAACAAGACAAAATCGACAGAGAATGCATAAGCAAAATTAAAGCTGGTGACAAGGCAGCACTTAATTTCATAATGGAAAAATACAGGAATTTTGTTTACATTAAAGCAAAACCATTCTTTATGGTTGGTGCTGAAAAAGATGACATAATTCAAGAAGGCATGATTGGTCTTTTTAAAGCGATTAAAGGTTTTGATGAAGACAAAGAAGTAACGTTCAAAGTTTTTGCAGATTTATGTATAAGAAGACAAATAATGACTGCTGTAAAAGCTTCTACAAGACAAAAGCATATGCCGCTTAATTCATACTTATCATTAAATAAAACTGTGTTTGATGATGAAAGCGACAGAGAAGTAATAGAAATGTTGGATGTGGAAACAGTTCCGGATCCTTTGGATACAATTACAACACATGAAACTTATCAAAAAGTTGAAGAAACAATGAATAAAGTTTTGAGCGATTTTGAATTGAAAGTTCTTAATGAGTATGTAAATGGCGCATCATATGTAGAAATTGCAAATAAATTAGATTCACATGTGAAAGCTGTGGATAACGCAGTACAAAGAATAAAGAAAAAAGTTGATAAACATCTTGCAGATGAAAAATTTTAAAAAAGCGAGGTTATGCCTCGCTTAATATTTGCTTCTATAGCTCAGTTGGCAGAGTGCGTCCTTGGTAAGGACGAGGTCACGGGTTCGATTCCCGTTAGAAGCTCCAAAAAAGCAACCAATTTATAATTGGTTGCTTTTTTTGCAAAATTATCTTAATTCCATTACATAATCTTTTGTAATTACAGTGTTTAAATCTACTTTGTGCATTGTTAACATATCGACTGAGGTTTTGTTGAACATTGCTTCGTTAAAATTGTTACCTAAAAGAATTAAATTTCCGCTTTGAACGGCTAAATAATATACTTTTTGAGGACGAAATAATTTTTTTTGTGTACTAACTTTTAACAAGCTCGATATCTGATTTGTTTCTTCAGACAATAGTAAATAACCAAACATAACCGTTAAATTCTTGAAATCTTTATCTGGCGAAAGAAGATTCTTGTTTACAAGCATAGCGAGCGCTGAATCAGCAATATTTTCTTTAATAGTTTTGTCAGTAATAACATTTTTGAATGGTTTTGTAATATCCATATTATATCCGCATTTAGGACATTGATTTCCCGAAAATTCATTACCACAATTATTACATATTTTATTTTCCACACTAATCACCTCGAGTTCATTATAGCATTATTTTTTTGTTTTTCAATATTGTAAAATACGACTTGAAATAATAGAATATAAGTCAAAGGAGGAGATTATTTATAATGGAACAAATTATTAACAGAAAAGTTTGGGAGTATTCAAAAGTAGGAGAAGTAATTCAAACAGTGTTAATTGTTATAGGAGCATTATTAGTTCCTGCAGTTGTACCACAATTATTAAAACTTATATTTGGAGCAGAAAGTGCGATAGCAAGTAATTCACAAGTAATTGTTGGAACAATAGTAAACACAGCATTAATTATAGCAGGACTTAATTTAAAAGGTTGGGGAAGATTATTAGCAATAGCTACATTACCAAGTATCTCAGCAGTAAGTAGCGGTTATATATTTGGAAGCTTAACAAAAGTTACAGTATTTATGATACCAGGAATTTGGCTTGGAAACTTAGCAATAATGTTAGTTATGAAAGCACTATATGCAAACGAAAAAGCAAATTATTTTGTGAGTGCATTTTTAGCAATTGTAATTAAGGTAGCATTTATTTTTGGAATGTTAAGTATGTGGATGTCACTTTCAGTTTTGCCTGCAACAGGTAAAGTGGCTGAAACATTAAAGGCAACAATGGGAACAACACAATTAATAACAGCTACAATGGGATCAATAATTTCTTACTTTATAATGAAGTTATCTACAAACAAAGCTAAATAAATTAAAGATTTAAAGCAGCTCGAAAGGGCTGCTTTTTTTGCGATTTTTTTGTCCCACGATGAGTCCGTCCCCAAGTGGGACAAGAGGTAGAGTTATTATGTAAGCTTGATTAGATTTTCAAATAAGGTATAATATAGGTGGCTGACCAATAATATTTATAGGAGGGTAGAATTTACTTTTAGCGCATGGGCAAAGCTATTAAAAGGCTTTGTTGACGAGGTTGGAGTCTGTCGGAATAATCAGCGGATGGCTTCACGGCCTTGCTACGGTCGTTAAATACTGGTAAAAGCGTGTGGTGACATGCGTGTACAGATTCAGTAGAAGTAGATGTTAGCCTAATTAAATAGAGAGGAGAACACTAAAGAAATGTGTGGAATTGTTGGATATGTAGGCGAAAAGGACGCGAAGAGCGTTTTGCTCTCAGGGCTAAAGAAGTTGGAGTATAGAGGTTATGACTCTTGCGGAATTGGAACTATTGTTGGTGGAAAATTTTTAGTTAATAAAAACACTAACAGAATTGATTCTTTAGAAGAGGAGGTTAATGGTACTCCAATGAGTAAAATCGGAGTTGGTCATACAAGATGGGCGACTCACGGTGGAGCAACAGTAGATAATGCACACCCACATGTTAGCAATAACAAAAAAGTTTTAGTTGTACACAATGGAATTATTGAAAATTATGCGCGACTAAGAGAAATGCTTAAAGCAAAAGGATATAAGTTTTATTCAGATACGGATACAGAAGTTATTCCTAATCTAATTGACTTATATAACAAGGGCAATTTTATGCAAGCTGTAAAGAAAGCAATGGATATGCTTGAAGGAAGTTTTGCATTAGGAATTATTAATCTTGATGATCCTAATACATTAGTTGCAGCAAAAAGAAATAGTCCTTTAATTGTTGGAATTGGAGATGCTGAAAGCTTTATAGCATCAGACTTTTCAGCAATACTTAAATATACTGATAAAATTAGTATTCTTGAAAATGATGAATACGCAGTATTAAAAAATGGAGGAGTTTATTTTTATGACTCTGAATTAAATCCTTGCGGAAAGGATTTTAAATTTATTGATATGAAAGATGAAGCAACAGAAAAAAACGGTTATGCTCATTTCATGTTAAAAGAAATTAATGAAAATACTATTACAATAAAAAATACAGTTAGTGAGTATATAAAAAATGATGAAATAGTTTTTGATTTGAAACTAACTGAAGAAGAATTAAAAAATATAAATCAAATACACATCGTTGCGTGCGGTACGGCGATGCATGCTGGTTTAAACGGTAAGAATATTATAGAAACACTTACTAGAATTCCAGTAAATGTAGAAGTTGCATCAGAATTTAGATATAAAAATCCTATCTTAAAAGAAAATGATTTAGTTATATTTATAAGTCAATCTGGTGAAACTGCAGACACGGTAGCGTGTTTGGAACTTGTTAAGGAAAGAGGTATTAAGTATATGTCTATGGTTAATGTAAAAGAAAGTACCATAGATAGAATGAGTGAAAATGTTATTTATACAAAAGCCGGACCAGAGATTGCAGTAGCATCTACAAAAGCGTATGTAGCACAAGTTTGTTTGATAGACTTATTTGCAATTTACCTTGCTAAAATATTAAAGACAGCAGATAAAAAACATTTGAAAGAATTAACGTATGAATTAAAAACAATGCACGCGGCTGTTCAAACTGTTTTAGAACACCCAGAAGTATATGCTGAATATGGAAAGAGTATAGCTAGTGAATTAGATATGTTTTATCTAGGAAGAGGATTAGATTACTATGTTGCTTTGGAAGGTTCATTGAAATTAAAAGAAATTTCATATATTCATTCTGAAGCTTGTCAATTTGGTGAATTAAAGCATGGACCAATTGCATTGATAGAAGATGGTACAAATGTAATTGCAATTTGCACATCTAAGAAATTACTTGGAAAAGTTGTAAGCAATATTAAAGAAGTTAAAGCGAGAGGTGCTAAAGTTTTATTAATAACAAATCAAATGCAAGTGCCTCATGAGGTGTATGATGAAATTTTAGAGATACCACATATAGATGAGTTATTATCACCAATTTTAACTGTTATACCACTTCAGTTAATTGCATACTATGCAACCGTTGAAAAAGGTCTTGATGTAGATAAACCAAGAAACTTAGCAAAGTCTGTAACTGTAGAATAAAGGAGAATAAATAATGCATAATGTTAGAATAAGCGAATTATTTGACACAAATAAAACAATTGCAAAAGATATTTTCTGTGGATTAGATTTTCCGTGGGAAGTATTACCTAAAATACATGATTATATAATTGAATTAGGAAACACTTTGTCAGAAGATAATTTTCACAAACAAGGTGAAAGTGTTTGGATTGCAAACAGTGCAAAAATATATCCAAATGTTTATATTGAAGGACCTTGTATAATTGATGAAGAAGCCGAAATTAGACCATCAGCTTTTATTCGCGGTAACGCAATTGTTGGAAAAAAAGCAGTGGTAGGAAATTCGACTGAATTAAAAAATGTGATTTTATTCGATGAAGTTCAAGTGCCTCATTTTAATTATGTGGGAGATTCTATTTTAGGATACAAAGCTCATTTGGCTGCTGGTGTTATCACAAGTAATTTAAAAGGTGATAAATCATTAGTTCAAATAAAAGACGGTGACGAAAGAGTTGATACTAACATTAAGAAAGTGGGAGCTTTTGTTGGTGATTTTGTAGAAGTTGGTTGCAATAGTGTGCTTTCTCCAGGAACAGTTCTTGGCAAGAATGTAAGAGTATATCCTTTAAGCTTTGTAAGAGGTGTGGTAAAAGAAAATTCTTTGTATAAAGATAAGGATCATATTGTCCAAATGGGGACGTCCTCACTTGGACAATTCGAATCCAAATAGGTACCCCCTTTTTTGGACAAATATTTAGGTTGAACGCGGGGGTTCTCGTGTTCAACCTTTTTTTAATCAAATGAGGAGTTCGGAAACTTGTGTCCAAGCGAGGACGTCCCCGTTTGGACTGGTTTAGGCTTGCAATTTAGGATTATTTGAAATAAAATGGTAGTAGCATACGAAGGAGGAATTGTTATGAGATTTAAAATAGAACGTGTAACCGTTGGGGCTCTACACACACACACACACACACACGGATAGTTTTTTAATAAAATTAAATAGAAGAGAATAGTTTAAGCACTCGTTGATGTTATGTCAACGAGTGCTTTTTGTGTTTTGCGTGTCCAAGTGAGGACGTCCCCAATTGGACGGAAGGGAGAAGAGTAAAAAAATGAGAAAAAACAAAGGAATATCAATGTTATCATTAGTTATAACAATAATAGTAATAATAATTTTAGCTGCAGTTGCGTTTGCAAATTCAACAAGAACAATTGATGAAGCTAATTTTTCGAATTATACAAATGATGTAAGCGAAGTAGGAACATTTTTCAAGAAAACTTCAGTAGAGATGCACGGATCAGATTTATTAAAAAATAATCCAATGAGGGACGAACAAATATATAACTTCGTTGCTAAAGGTGGAGAAACAATCGATGATTTCTTGAAGCCATCTGATGTACCAGATTATACAATAATTGAAGAGGATGCTAGAATCGGTATAGAATTACCTGTAATAAAAGTAGAATCAGGGACAGGAAAAAGAATTCCAATAAAATATGCAACAACAAGGAAAGGCGAAATATTTACTTGGCCACCATATGATTATGCGGATGCGTTATATATAACCGACACAGATACTGTGGATGATAAAATGCAAACTGTAATTTCTGTTGGTAGTGAAAGATTTACAATTGCCATAGATGAAAATGATGGTTCATTGTTACCGGCACCAGGAATACCGGTGTCGCCAGAAGGTGAAAATGCTGGAGTGGGAAACAATGGCAACAATGGAAATAATGCTGGAAATGGTGAAAATGGTACTGGTGATAATAACAATCAAAATGGTGAAAATGGAGAGGAAACACCAGAAGAAGTAAAAAAATATACAATTACGTTTAACGCAAATGGTGGAAGTGGCAGCATGAGTTCTGTTGAAGTAAATGAAAATGCGAGTTATACACTTCCAAGTTGTAGTTTTACACCAGCAACAAATTATGTATTTGAATCTTGGCAAGTAAATGGTGCCACCAAATCAGTTGGAGATACTATTACGATAACGGCTAATACTACAATTACAGCAATTTGGAAAGTGCAAACGATAGTAAAGCTTGGTGATTTAATTGCGCAAGGAAAAATAACTCAAGGAACAGTAATAAAATATACTCCAACTTCAAAAAGCTTGAAATTAGGAAATGATGAAACTGGTGCAACGAACTCTGAGCAAACAACGGTAACAACTGCAGAGTGGAGAGTTTTGTATACTGATGGAGGTAATGCATTAATTACAACATATGCACCAGTAAACACTGTAAAATTAAGTAGCGAAGTTGGATATTTAAATGGAGCGACTGCAATAACAAAACTTTGCAAAACTTTGTATAGTGGGCAAGGTTTAACAGCAAGAAGTTTGACAATAGAGGATATAGAGAAAGCAACAGGGATTGATACTGATTCAGAAATACAAGCTAAATATTCAAGTTATAAAGTTAAGTATGCATATTATCCAAATGGAACAGATTTAACAAAAGTAACGCCTCCAAGTGGATATACAGCTAAAGCACATACAGCTTCATATTCAAATGGTTTTACAGAGCCAAGATTTTATGAGAGAGATAGTGGGGGTATCAAATCTGGAGATTATTGGACACCAACAGCAACTAATCCTGTTTGTGTAACTAGAACATATTATAATTATAATCCAGGATTAACTAGTGTGATGAACACAACATATAGCTGGCTGGCTTCGCCGTGCGTGAGTATGGATGACACGTATGCTCGCTTCTACATGCGCGGTGTCAGTGGTAGCGCTATCTACGCGAATAACTTGCGCTACTCGTATGGTTACGTGAATAGTCCGTCGGATGGGGTTCGTCCTGCAGTTTCTCTAAGCTCTTCGCTCCTAATAGATACGTCAAATGGAAATTATACAATCTATGAAAATTAATACGCGAGCGAGCCTTTGGTTCGCTTGCGTCCAAGCAAGGCTTCGTCCAAACCGGTCCAAATCGGTCCAAACCGGGACGTCCTCATTTGGACCGGTTCTTAATTTTCAAATTTGTCTGCTGTCCAAGTGAGGACGTCCCCATTTGGACTCTTGCTTGGACAAAAAACAGAAAGGTGGTAATATGGGAATTGTAAATATGGTGAGAAATATGAAGCAAGTACATCCTACAAATGTATTGCTGATAAAAATAGGAAAATTTTATCATGCTTATGGCAAAGATGCATATATAATATCTTTTTTGTTTGATTATCAATTGAAAAAAGTTGAGGGAAATACTAATACAACAGGCTTCCCTGAAGCAGCACTAAGCAAAGTACAAGCTACACTCGAAGAAAAAAGTATAAATTATATGCTAATAAGTAGAGCTAATAATTATGAGGTTATGGAGGAATACGACTTTAAAAAAGAAAATACATATAATGATATATATTTTAATGCTCATAGATACCAATCAAGAAAAAACAAAGCCGACGAAATATATGAGTATTTACTAAATAATATTAATGAAGATTTTGTGAAAGAAAAAATGAATCAGATAGAGGAAATATTATATGCAACAGGACAAATTTAAAATTGTTAATTTTGTTAAAGAACTTATCGTATTGATAGATAAAAATTTAGTTAATTTTCCTAAAAAAGAAATTGAATTAAAAAAGGAAATTAGAAAATGTTCTTATGAATTACTATTGTTAGTAAATGAGGGAAATGTAACTTCTAGTAATGAAAGAAGAATAACATTAATAGAAAAAGCGATTGCTGAAGTAAAACAAATAGATTTTTTAATAAACATGTGTGCAGATAAGCAAATAATTAATTCAAAAAAGTATTATAAATTTGGGGAACGATTAGATTTGATTATAAGGTATTTGGTTGGATGGTTAAAAACAACCAAAGAACATTATAATAGGGCATAGTTGTAAAGGCTGGCTTCGCCGTGCGTGAATATGAATGACACGAATGCTAACTTCAACATGCGCAATGTCAGTGGTAGCAATATCAACGCGAATAACTTGCGCAACTCGAATGGTAACGTGAATAGTCCGTCGAATGGGGTTCGTCCTGCAGCTTCTAAAAACTAGGGTTATATAACTAATGGTTATATGAGATTAATTTAGAAACAGACTAGTGTCCTTTACTTAAAAGAGTATAAATACAAATAGGCAATTATTTTTGTTAGTAGGTTATAGAACCTTAGGTCTATATAACTCGAAAAGGAAGATAATTTAAGGGAGCTATTTGAGGGTGACATTTAATGTCATCTCTTTTTTTATCTAAAAGAACAGTTGGAAGGGGAATTAATTATCAAATATTATGAAACGAAAAGGTAATTTGTATGAACAAATGTGTGATTATAAAAATATATGTACAGTGTTCAATGAAGTATGTAAAAACACCAAAAACAAAAATAAAGTGGATAAATTTAGGGCATATAAGTGTATAAATATTTTTAAAATATACAGTACTTTAAAAAATAGAGAATATAAAGTTGGACCTTACAATGTTTTTACAATATATGAACCTAAACAGAGGAGAATTGTGAGTCAAAACATGTTTGATAAGGTTGTTAATCATTTAGTTTCTAGATATATATTACTACCAGCGATTTCTCCTAGTCTAATTGACACTAATGTTGCGAGCAGAACTGGAAAAGGAACAGTAGGTGGCTTGAAATATTATTATGATTATAGAAAAAGATGTGATAGGAAATATAAAAAATATTATATTTTGAAATTTGATATAAAAAAGTATTTTGCTAGTATTGATCACGAGATATTAAAAGAAAAAATCAAAAGGAAAATAAAGGATAAAGATGCTTTAAAAATCGTTTTTGACATAATAGATAGTGAAGAAAAAGGATTAGGAATTGGAAATATGACTTCGCAAGTATTAGCGATTTTTTATTTAAATGACTTAGATCATTATATAAAAGAGGAACTTAAAATAAAATATTATGTGCGATACCAAGATGATGCAGTCTTGTTTCATCAATCAAAAAAATATTTGCAAGAATGCTTGAAAAAAATAGAGGATTTTTTGGTAAAAGAAAAATTATCATTAAACCAAAAAACTAGAATATATAGTAATAATTGCAATTTTATTTTCTTAGGACGAAACAAGTATGGAGAATATGGCAAATATAGAGTAATACACAGAAAATATAAGAAGAGGATATATCTTTATAAAAATAAAAAAATAAAATTATATCAATTAATGAGTTCGATAAATAACTTTCGAGCATTGTGTCCAAACTGGTCCAAATCGGTCCAAACCGGGACGTCCTCATTTGGACATAACTGTCCAAATGGGGACACTCTCGCTTGGTCATAACTAAAAAAATATTATATTCTATTGACAAAAAACTAAAAACGAAATACATTAAAAACGATAGAGAAATCTATCGTATTTTTTCTTTATTCGTAAAATTCTTTACGAAATTTCCAATATTTAAAATGAAAATAGGAGTAAGTTAATGCCTAGAAAACCAAGAGAATATTATTTATCTGACTTTTATCATGTAATGATTCAGGGTGATGAGAAAAAATTTATCTTTAAAAAAGAAAATTTTAAAGAGAAAATTATTGATTTGATTAAGAAAAATGCGATTAGAAATAATATTAAACTAATAGCATATTGTATTATGGATAATCACGTACATATTTTAGTGTATTGCAAGAAATTAGAGGAACTGTCTAAGATGATGTTACAATGTAATACTTCATTTGGACGCTATTACAGCAAGAATAGAGGTGTTGTTGGACATGTTTTTCGTGACAGATATAGAAGTGAACCTATTTTTTCTAAGGACCATTTAATAAATTGCATAAAATATATACATGAAAATCCTGTTAAGTCTGAAAAAGTAAAATCTTGCAGAGAGTATTATTATTCAAGTTATCGAGAATATGTAAATAAAACAGGCGTTTTTGATGAGGAATTACAAGAGTTGTGCGACATTGAAGTGGATGATTATTTGAGTATTATAAATAAAACTAAAACGGATTCGATTTATATTGATGAAGTAGAAGATTCTGAAAAATTTTTTGAAGAAATAAAAAATGATTTTAACTTGAAAAGTATAACAGACGAAGGTGTAGTAGTCTTATATGATAATCTGATAAAGAGATGTAAGATAACAAAAACGCAATTTGCAGAATTATTGGGTATAGATAGAAAAAAGGTTTCAAGGATTCTATGCAAAGCGGGATATGGGTGTAAAAGATGATTTTTTTGTCCAAGTCCAAGTGGGGACGCCCTTTTTTGGACGAATGATTAAGCGAGGGAAGTGTCCAAGTGAGGACGTCCCCGTTTGGACGGTTGGACAATTTGTCGAAATACATTGAAGAAAAAATATCGTTTTGCTATAATTTAATCGAATGAGTTGCTTAGAGTAGACATAAGTTGCTCGGGTTTATTAAGGAGGTTTTTGTATGTGCGAGAATTGTAATTGCAAAGATGAAAAACTTGAAGTAGTAAAAAAAGTTATCGCAGAATGTAACGGTGACAAAAGTCAATTGATTCGTGTTTTGAATGCGGTTCAAGAGGTGTATGGATATATTCCTACATATGTTCAAAAAGTTATATCAGAAGAATTAGATATTCCAATGGCTGAAATCTATGGAGTAATTACTTTTTATAGTAGATTCTCATTAAATCCAAAAGGTAAATACAATATAAGCGTTTGTTTAGGAACTGCTTGTTATGTAAAAGGTTCTCAAGCTGTTTTAGATAAAGTTAAAGAGATTCTTGGTATTGATGTTGATGGAGTAACTGAGGATGGTAAGTTCTCAATTGAACAAACAAGATGTGTTGGTGCTTGTGGACTTGCTCCAGTAATGACTGTAAACGATGATGTTTATGGTAATGTTGATCCAAGTAAAGTTAAAGATATATTAGCTAAATATGAATAATATGGGAAGGAGGATAAAATGAAAACTATTGCTGAGTTAAATGAAATTAGAGAAAGAGTTGCAAAAGAGATTGCACTTCGTACTGATAGAAATTATACAGGAAGAGAAAAACACATTTTAGTGTGTGGTGGTACAGGTTGTACTTCTTCTAAATCAAAAGAAATAATTGCAAATCTAGAAGCTGGAATTAAAGCTAATGGATTAGATCATGTTAGAGTTATTAGAACTGGTTGTTTTGGCCTTTGTGCGAAAGGTCCTATAGTTGTAGTAAGACCAGAAGATACTTTTTACGCTATGACAAAACCAGAAGATGTTGAAGAAATCCTTCAAAAACATATTATGGGTGGAGAAGTTGTTGAAAGACTTCTTTGTAAAGATGTTGATGGTTCTTTAGTTAAGAGTCTTGATGAATTAAACTTCTACAAAAAACAACATAGAATCGTTCTTAAAAATTGTGGATTAATCGATCCTGAAAACATTGATGAATATCTTGCATATGATGGATACAAAGCTTTGGAAAAAGTTTTAACTTCAATGACTCAAGATGAAGTAATTCAAGTTGTATCTGATTCTGGATTAAGAGGTCGTGGAGGTGCTGGATTCCCAACGGGTAGAAAGTGGCAATTTGCTAAAGCTTCTGAAAACGAGCAAAAGTTTGTTGCTTGTAATGCTGACGAAGGAGATCCAGGAGCGTTCATGGATAGATCTGTTCTTGAAGGTGATCCTCACACAATCGTTGAAGCAATGGCAATTGCAGCGTATGCAATCGGTGCAAATAAAGGTTATGTATATGTAAGAGCTGAGTATCCAATTGCTGTTCAAAGATTACAAAGAGCTATTGATCAAGCAAAAGAATATGGTTTGCTTGGTGAAAATATTTTTGGAACAAATTTCTGCTTTGATCTTGAAATTAGACTTGGTGCTGGTGCATTCGTTTGTGGTGAAGAAACAGCACTTATGGAATCAGTTGAAGGTAGAAGAGGTGAACCAAGACCAAGACCTCCATTCCCAGCGGTTAAAGGTTTGTTTGGTAAACCAACATTATTAAATAACGTTGAGACATATGCAAACATTACTCAAATTATTTTGAATGGTGCAGAATGGTTCTCAAGCATAGGTACAGAAAAATCTAAAGGAACAAAAGTATTTGCTTTAGGTGGAAATATAAATAACGTTGGACTTGTTGAAGTTCCAATGGGAATAACTCTAAGAGAAATTGTTTATGATATAGGTGGAGGAATTCCAAACGGTAAAGAATTCAAAGCTGCTCAAACTGGTGGACCTTCAGGTGGATGTTTACCTGCAGAACATTTAGATACACCAATTGATTACGAAAGCTTAGGAGCTATTGGTTCAATGATGGGTTCTGGTGGACTTATCGTAATGGATGAATCTACATGTATGGTTAATTTAGCAAGATTCTTCTTAGATTTCACAGTTGATGAATCTTGTGGAAAATGTCCTCCTTGTAGAATTGGTACAAAGAGAATGCTTGAAATATTAAATAGAATTACAGAGGGTAACGGTAAAGAAGGAGATATTGAAAGACTAGAAACATTAGCTTTGAATATTAAACGTTCTTCACTTTGCGGACTTGGTCAAACAGCTCCAAACCCAGTATTAAGTACTCTAAAATATTACAGACATGAATATGAAGCACATATCAAAGATAAAAAATGTCCTGCTGGTGAATGTAAAGCGATGACACAAGTTACAATTGATCCAGAGAAATGTAAAGGTTGTAGCTTATGTTCAAAGAATTGTCCAGTGAATGCAATTCATGGAGAATTGAAATCACCATTTGAAATCGATCAAAGTAAATGTATTAAATGTGGCGTTTGTATTGCTAAATGTCCTTTCAAGGCTATCGAAAGAAAATAAGCATTCGCATGAAAAGCCGCATCTAGCGAAATATTTTAAATTGGCTTCGTGCTCAACGTACAACAGTACGCCTCCGCGCGGCGCTCAATTTAAAAATTCCGCTATATACAACTTTTGATGCGAATTTTAAGATGTAAATTATTTGTACATATTTTAAGGAGTGAAAATAAAATGTCAAATGTAAAAATAACAATAGATGGCATAGAGATGGAAGTGCCTAGCACATATACAATTTTAGATGCTGCTAGCGAGCATAATATAGATATTCCAACACTTTGTCATTTAAAAGATATAAATGAAATCGGTGCATGTAGAATGTGTATCGTAGAAGTTGAAGGTGCGAGAGGATTTGTTACTTCTTGCGTAATGCCAGTAAGTGATGGTATGGTTGTTAGAACAAATACTCCAGCTATAAGAGATGCTAGAAAAGTTACTCTAGAATTACTTCTTTCTAATCATGATAGAAAATGTTTAACATGTGTGAGAAGTGAAAATTGTGAACTTCAAGCATTAGCTAAAAAATTAAATATAACAGATATTGAATTTGAAGGTGAAATGACAGAAGGTGAACTTGATGAAATGTCACCATCTATCGTTAGAGATCCTAAGAAATGTATTCTTTGCAAAAGATGTGTTGCTGTATGTAAAAAAGTACAAGACGTTGGTGCAATTGATACAATAAATAGAGGATTCAAAGCTAAAATCGGAACAGCTTGTGATAAATCATTAAATGATGTTCCTTGTACAATGTGCGGACAATGTGTTGTTGCTTGTCCAACAGGAGCATTAAGAGAAAAAGATTCTACTAAAGCTGTTTGGAGAGCACTTCAAGATGAAGACAAATTTGTAGTTGCTCAAACAGCGCCAGCTGTAAGAGCTGCAATTGGTGAAGAATTTGGAATGCCAATCGGAAGTTTAGTTACTGGTAAAATGGTAGCTGCACTTAAGAGATTAGGTTTCGATAAAGTATTTGACACAAATACAGGTGCTGATCTAACAATCATGGAAGAAGGAACTGAATTAATTCACAGAATTCAAAATGGTGGAAAGCTTCCAATGATTACATCTTGTAGTCCAGGATGGGTAAGATATGTTGAAAACAGTTATCCTGAACTTACAGATCATTTATCAACAGCTAAATCTCCACATCAAATGTTTGGCGCGATTATTAAAACATATTACGCACAAAAGATGGGAATTGATCCAAGTAAAATTTTCGTAGTTTCTGTAATGCCTTGTGTAGGTAAAAAAGCAGAAGCTGATAGAGAAGAAATGCAAGTAGATGGACTAAGAGATGTTGATGCAGTTATCACAACTAGAGAAGCTGCTAGAATGATGAAAGAAGCAGGAATAGATTTATCAAAACTTGCTGATGAAGAATTCGATAACCCAACAGGAGAAGCAACAGGTGCTGCTGTTATTTTCGGAACAACTGGTGGCGTTATGGAAGCTGCTTTAAGAACTGTTTCAGAAGTATTAACAGGCAAAGAATTAGAAAAAGTTGAATTCGAAAATGTAAGAGGAGAAGTAAACGGCATAAAAGAAGCGACTGTTCAAATCGGTGACTTAGAAGTTAAAGTTGCTGTTGCAAATGGATTAAAGAATGCTGGAATAATAATGGATATGATAGAAAAAGGTGAAGCTCCATATCACTTTGTTGAAATCATGGCTTGCCCAGGAGGATGCGTAACAGGTGGAGGACAACCAATACATGATGCAAAAACAAGAGCAACTGTAGATATTCACGGTTTAAGAAAGAAAGCTTTATATGAAGCTGATAAAAACTTACCACGTAGAAAATCTCACGAAAATCCAGTTATCAAAGAATTGTATGATGAATATCTTGGAACACCAGGAAGTGAACTAGCACACAAATTATTACACACACATTATCACGCTAGACATTATTTTGAAGATTAAAAATGGAAAGAACGAGTTTTTTGATTGGTCCAAACGGGGACGTCCTCGTTTGGACACCTATTGTTTCTTTCAATTTCATAATAAATATATTCCTAAAAAGTGTCCAAATGAGGACGTCCCTGTTTGGACTGTTTGGACCCGTTTGTAAACAGGAGGCTTGCGTATGAAGAAAAATTTGATATATATTTTGATTGTTTTGGCACTGCTTATTGGTAATATATTTTTGATTGGAAAATACGTTATAAACGATTCTGAAAGTAATGAGAATAATATAAATTTGTCTGGGGATAACTCGGGTGAAAATTATGTGCCAGAAGTTCAAAAAAATTCAGGAGAGGCAATTGAAAAAGAAGAACTTATAGAAAATTCTGGCGATGATGAAAAAATTGTTGATGCTACGTATGATGTAATTGTATTCGGTGCAGAGCCGGAAGGAATTGCAACAGCTATTTCCGCCGCTAGAAATGGTAAAAAAGTATTAATGTTGGAGCGTAGAGATGGCCCTGGAGGGTTAATGATTTATGCTATGCTTAATACTTTAGATATGAGTTATAACACAGATAAGGTTTTATTAACCCAAGGTATATTTGAAGAATTCTTTGAAAACTTTGGTGAGAAAGATTCATTTGATGTTGAAGAAGTTAGAAAAGTTTTTGAAGATATGATTGCGTCAGAAGAAAATCTTACAACGATTTATAACATTGAAGAATATACAGTTGGTTCAACAGGAAATGAAATTAAATATGTTATAGCTGATGATAAAAAATATACAGCTTCTATGTATATAGACTGCACTCAAGATGCAGATATAACAGTGGCTGCAGGCGCAGAGTATTTTAATGGTTGGGAAGATGTTAATGAAAAAAATCGTGCTATGTCTGCAACATTAGTTATTCAAATGGATGGGGTTGATTGGCAAAAATGTTGTAAAGCTGTTGCTGATGCTAATTTGCCAAATGCGGGACATTCTGAAAAATCTATTTGGGCCTTTGGCGAAATAACTAAAAAATATATTCCTGCTCAACCGCATATGAGATTAAAAGCTTTAAATATCGGACTTCAAAATGATGGTTCAGTTTTAATAAATTCATTACAAATTATTAATGCAGATATGCTTAGCGAAAAAGCAAAAGAAAAAGCTTATGCTAAGTGCGTAGAAGAAGCTAAGTATGTAGCTGAATTCATTTCAGCTAATGTGCCTGGATTTGAGAATGCAAAGCTAACTGGTGTAGCGCCAGAACTTTATGTAAGAGAGACAAGACATATTGTTGGTGAAGACACATTAACGGTTCAAGACATTCTAGAATCAACTTATTCATATAATGCAATTGCGATGTCATCATATCCAATTGATATTCAAACAATGAGTATTTACGATTGGGGATATATAATAGGTGCTCCAGATCAATATTATTTAACATTGGGCATGATAATTCCAAAGGGATTTACTAACTTAATGACTGTTGGTAGATCGGGTTCATATACTTCAATTGCTGCAGGTTCTGCTAGAGTAATTCCAACAGGTATGGCATTGGGTGAGGCTGCCGGTGTTGTTGCTGCGGTATGCATTGAAAACGAAATTGACTTGCAAGAAATTTTAGAAGATTATACTATTAAACGTGATGCACAAAAGAGAATGACAATGCAAGGTATGTATTTAGAAAAAGATTCTAGACCAGTTGTAGATAAGAATGATAGATATTATGATTTTATAATTGAAATGTGTGAACTTGGTATTTTAAGTTTAGGATATCAAAATACATTTGATCCAAATGCGTATGTTTCAGAAAGAGAATTTATTGTTCTTACAAAGACATATTTAAAACGTAACTTCTTAAATGAAGAATTTTGGAATACAGATCACATTAATTTGCTTGATGCTAGCGAAAGTCCAGTGACTGCAAATAGAGCAAAGGAAATAATGTATGATATAATAACATACAATGTTAAAGATGAAGAAACAAGAGAGAAGATAGAAGATTACATTGAGAAAGTTGCACCTATGGGGAATGAAAGTTTAACAACTGTAAGAGTATATGAGATATTAAGATATCTAAAAGATTTCTTAACAAATAAAATTTAATTATAAGCCGAAAAAAGTGAGCGAATATAAATTCGTTCACTTTTTTTAATTCGTTGTATTCATAACTTTCTAACCTACAGTAGATTTAAGTAGGCCAGTCATTTCATTAAATGTAAGTTTTCCAATGTAGTAACTTTTAACTACATCCATATTAGCGTCTGTTAAATATGCGCTATCAATTGCTAAATCCTTTTGAATGTTTTCAACATTAATATGTTTTTCTCTTAACATATATATGCCCCCTTATTTTAATTTTATCTTTTTAAATAACTTTTCTTTTGAATGAAGTATTTTTTGTGACAAAATTTTGAGAATAATTAGGTTTATTCAATTTTAGCTATTGATTTCTCTTGGAAACCATACTCATTATACTACAAAAAAATGATTTTGTCAAAAAAATCCAAATATTTACTAAATATGCATTGCGTGATATAATGTAAAAACCTTAGAAAATAGGAGATTTGAGCATGGGAAAAAATATACCAGATTTTTTGGAAGAAATGTTAAATGAACAATATGGGGAGGCAAAAACAGCTGAGATTATAGTTGGTTATGCTAATAAAAGAAAGAGTTCTTTTAGAATAAATCCTCTAAAAACAGATAAAGAAGAAGTAATAGCGATTTTGAATGATTTGAACATTAGATATAGAACTGTTGCATGGTACGAAAATGCTTTTGTAATTTCGTGTGAAGATGAGCCAAAATTACGTGATACAAATTTATATGAAGATGGAAAAATATACTTTCAAAGTTTATCTTCGATGATTCCTGTAATTGTTTTGGAAGCGAAAGCAGATGAAAATATATTAGATATGGCTGCGGCACCAGGTGGTAAAACAACTCAAATGTTTTCTGAAGCTGAAGGAAAAGTTTTAATAACGGCTTGTGAGAAAAACAAAATTCGTGCAGAACGATTAAAATACAATTTAGAAAAACAAGGTGCTTCAAGAGTAAATGTAATAATGCAAGATGCAAGAAAGTTAGATGATTTCTTTTCTTTTGACAAAGTGTTATTAGATGCACCATGTAGTGGAAGTGGAACCTTATTTTTAGAAGATGAAAAACAAATGAATGGTTTTACTAAAGAATTGGTAAGTCGTTCGGTAGTGACTCAAAAAGAAATGCTTCAAAAAGCTTTGAAAATATTAAAAACAGGACGTGAGATGGTATACTCAACTTGTTCTATTTTAAGAGAAGAAAATGAAAAACAACTAGAAAAATTAGTTGAACAAGGTAAAATAGAAATCATACCAATTGATCTTGAAAAATATGAAGGAATAAATGTGTTGGACACTACACTTCAAGGAACATTGTGTGTGTGCCCAGATGAAAATTATGAAGGTTTTTATGTGGCTAAAATTAAAAAGTTGAAATAATAAAAAGACGTTTCCGATTTGGAAGCGTCTTTTTTTATTTTATTGTTTTGAAGGTTTTTCATACATTTCATAATACTTACCTTTGTTTGAAATTAATTCTTTTAATGTACCACTTTCTGCAACTTCTTTTCCGTCGACAACTATTATGTTTTCAGCATGTTTCATAACGTTTCTATCGTGAGATACAATTACAATTGTGTGATTTTGTTTTAGTTCTAATAAATAGTTCATTACGATATCTTGTTCTTCGTTATTTAATCCTAAAAGCGCTTTATCGAAAAGCATAATTTTTGAACTTTTCAAAATTGTTCTCGCAATTAAGAGTAATCGTTTTAGAGAAACTGGAATTTCATCTGTTTCAGAAACCATTGTTTCATAACCTTGTTTTAATCTTATTATTTCGTTATGAATATTTAATTTTTGACAAATTTCAATGATTTCTTCTTCATTATCAGTAATTAATTTTAGATTATCTTTTATAGATATATTAAATAGATGTGAATCTTCTCGAAGTAGAGAAACTTTTGAAAAATATTCATCATTTGGTATATCGTTTATATTTGTGTCATCAATGAATATTTCGCCATAATGTTGTTGGTTTAACTTTAATATTAAATCAAGTATTCCACCAATACCGGTACCGGCTTTGCCAGTAATAATATTTAAAGAATTTGGTTTAATTTCAAATGAAACGTCTCTTAATGTTGGATCGTTTTTATATCCATACAATATATTTTCGAATTTGATTTTACCTTCTGTAATATATTCAACATCTGATGAAAGCGTGTTTCTTGGATGGCTATATTCTATAAGGTGATTAAATCTTCCAAGAGATACTTTCAGGTTTGTATATTCTAAGGTGATTGTTAATATAGTAGAAAAGTTATCTATAATTTTTTGATAATAATTATAAATTATAATAAGAGAACCAATCTCTATTTTTCCAAATGGTATTAGATATATTGCATAACCAACTGTTAACAATCTAGCAACCTCAAATATCAAAGTAAACATTTGATGGTGTTGATAATATTTTACATTATAATTTGCATTGTCTACCAAGTAGCTTGCACTTCTGCTTTTTACTGAAGGTGAAACTTTTTCGAAAAGATCTAAACATTTTATATCTTTAATATCTTGGAAAAAGTCATGTATAGAAAGTGTTACTTTATCTAGTTCAGATTTTCTTTTACTGTTGAGTTTTTCAATAACTTTATTTGAAAAAGGCAGTAGTGAAAGTACAAACAAAAATACTAAAACAGCAGATACAAATATCATAACGTCTAACGATAAGAAATATCCAAATATAATTATGAATTCTGCCATATGTACTAAACGTATTGGCAAATTTCCATAGAACGCTGAAATTATATCAACGTCTGTTGTAAGTAAATTGGTATACTGTCCAACATTAAAACGCGAGAGACTATATGTAGAATTTCTATTTGTTTTATTTAGACCTCTCGATGTATAGTGATGATTTAATTCTGAATACAAATCATAATAAATTTTACGATTTATTCTTTCAGAAAGTCGGTAAGATACCGCCATTACAATTGTTAAACCTACGCAAAAATATGCTGCGTTGAATTCTCCCTTTGTTGCGTGATTTACAACTGCACTGAAAAGTACAGGTATGATTAAAAGAAAAGCTCTAAGTATTACTGATATTACAAGTTTTTTTAAGAATGATTTTTTATATCGTTTTAATATGACTTTTGTTTCTTTAAAAACTTCATTAGTCATCTTGAGTCCTCCTTAAAATTTTCTGAAATCTATCTCTAAAAATTATATTATAAAAGATAGAAAAATGCCAACAAATATTATTGATAAAAATCATTTACTAGTATATTATTTTTTTAGAATAAAAAAGGAGGAGATATAATGAAAGCAATCATTTTAGAACATCCATTATTAATGCATAAATTATCAATTTTAAGAGATAAGAAAACTGGTACGAAAGAATTTAGAGAGGTAGCAGGTGAAATAGCTTCCATCTTATGTTATGAAGCAACAAGGGATGCTCAATTAAATGAAGTAGAAGTTGAAACTCCTATTCAAAAAACAAATGTAAAGAAATTAGATGAAAATCAATATGCATTTGTGCCTATATTGAGAGCTGGACTTAGTATGGTAGACGGAGTGCTTAGCATGATACCTAATGCTAAGATTGGACATATTGGTTTGTACAGAAATGAAGAAACTTTAGAACCAGTACCATATTATTTTAAGGTTCCTAAAGATGTTGAAAATAGAGAGGTTATTTTATTAGATCCGATGCTTGCAACTGGTGGTTCTGCTATAGATGCGATTTCGCAAATTAAAAAGGCAGGAGTTAAGAAAATTAAATTCCTTTCTATAATAGCTGCGCCAGAAGGTATTGCAAAAGTTGAAGAAGTACATCCTGATGTACAAATTTATACGGCGTCATTAGACAGTCACTTAAATGAAAATGGTTATATAGTTCCTGGATTAGGTGATGCTGGAGATAGAATTTTTGGAACAAAGTAAGGTGGAAAATATGCATTATGCATACATGGTGCGTTGCGCGGATAATACAATATATAGTGGATATTCGACAGATCCGTTGCGTAGAGAGGAAGTTCATAATTCTGGTAAAGGTGCTAAATATACTAGAAATAGATTGCCTGTTAAGTTGATATATGTAGAGGTATTTGAAAATAAACCTGATGCTATGAGAAGAGAATGGGCTTTGAAACAGTTGACTCATAAGCAAAAAGAAGAACTTGTTAATGCAAATTCTAACTGTATAAAGCAAATAAAATAATATATCCTGGATTTTTAGTGAAAAACCTGATAAAATATAATAGAAATTTAGTTTACCGGAGGGATTTTAGATGGAAAGTGGAAAAGTATTATGGACAGATAAGAAAAGACCTATATTCGGATTGCCTATATCATTTACAAGATATACGCTACACGAAGATAAACTTTATACAACAGTTAAATTTTTAAGCGTAACAGAAGAAGAACTAAGATTATATAGAGTAATTGATATAAGTTTGAGCAAGACTTTATTTGATAGAATCTTCGGAGTAGGATCTATAATCTGTCATTCTTCAGATGCAACAACACCATCGTTAGAAATCTGTAAAGTAAAGAAGCCTGAAGAAGTAAGAACTTTACTTTCGGAACTTGTTGAAAAAGCTAGAAAAGATAACAACATTGCTACAGGTGAATTTATTACAACGGATAATCCGATGTTTAGGTAATAGATAGGTATATATTAAAAGCCCCGTCAATTTTTGATTGACGGGGCTTCGTTCTTATTTGATATTCATCAAGTACAAGAATATAAGCGAGCTAAGTTTAAGTGTGTCGTGCTTGATTGTGCCATCAGCCGTTGTTAAAAGATCTGACTCAATAAGCTCATATCCTGCCTTTGCGATGTTGTCATAGTCGATAACGACTTGGTCTTTTTGCTCTTGTGTAGAATACTTATCAAGAAGTTCTTGCGGCATAACGTTGTTACTAACGATTACTGCATCCATTCTGCCTTTTCCGATGTAACTTTCCAAAACGTTAACGTGGTCGCTTACGCCAAAGTTGTCAGTTTCGCCAGGTTGAGTCATCGCGTTGCATACGTAGATAACTTTAGCTTTTGCCTTGTTGATTGCATTTGCAACATCAGGGCAGATAAGGTGAGGAAGAATACTTGTGATAAGACTTCCCATGCTAAGTATGATAAGGTCAGCTTCTTCGATGCTCTTAAGAACCTCAGGAAGCACGTGAAACTCCTCTTTATAGAAAAGTCTCTTGTAATGTTTCTTTGCATATGTGATTTCTTCTTCGCCTTCGATGATTTCGCCATCGTCGGTTTCACCCATAAGTGTTAAATAGTCTTCTGAAAGAGGAAGAACTGTATGTTCAATCTTAAGAAGTCGACTCATGTATTCAATACTTTTCTTAAGATTACCTGTTTGTTTGAAGTATGATGTTAAAATCAGATTGCCCATTGAGTGACCGTTAAGATCACTATAAGTAGACATTCTGTATTCCATTATGTTTTTAACTTCGTCGGGTAGTGTAGAGAGGTTGCTAAGTACGTGTCTAATATCGCCGACAGCGGGAGTAGTGAATTCTTTTCTAAGTCTACCAGTGCTACGACCATTGTCAGATACAGTGATAATTGCTGTGATGTCCACAGGGAAATGCTTAAGTCCATTAAGAACGTTAGAAGCGCCTGTGCCGCCTCCGAATACTACGATTTTCTTTCTTGTCATGAAATTTCCTCCTTAATTATGACACTAGAGAACAATGGTTCTCTTAGAGAGTGGTTAAAGTGTTTTTAATTCATCAAACGAATTATATGCTTTTATTTCTGGAATGGCAAGTTCCTTGGTCGAATATTTGTTTCCATTTCTAGCCATTCTAATGACTTTTTGTGGGTTTTTACTGTATAATCCTTCCAAATCCGCCGGATTATCGTCGATAAATATCCCATCTTCATATTTTATGTCTAGTTCATATTTGTGAACAGAAGTGATATATATAGCTTCAAAATAGTCTGAAATGCCTGAACCAGAGATTTTTGCTGATTGGTATCTAAGACTTTCTTTACAATATGAAAGAATGTATAAATTGTGTCCTTCAGCTTTTAATTTTTCTAAAAAGGGGATTGTATCTGGATATAAAAACTCTTTTGTATCAGCAATAAGAGCATTCATATCTTTTACAACTGAAGTTCTATTTAATTCATATATATGTGCGAAATGGTCTACTAAGTCATAAATATTGTAAAAATGTTCTCTGTTAAATAATGATTTACACTCGGCATATGTTTCTTCAAAGTCTTTATTTGAATGCTTTTCTAATATAGCGTTTGTCAAAAGTGTAAGCATAGCTTTTATAAGCTTAGGTGTATCGTATAAAGTATTGTCAAAGTCAATATAGTATTTCATAAAAATCTCCTTTCGTTTCAAAATACCAACGGTATTATATCATGATTAAATAAAAAAATAAAATATATACTAATTTTTGACAGCCTATTTAATAAATGATAGAATACAAGTAAGTTTTGTGAGGAAATATAATATGAAAAAAATATTGATTTGGTTTATTAGAGTGTACCAACAAATACCGGGGTTGTGGCATTATTCATGTAGATTTCATCCAACATGTTCGAATTATGCTATTGAAGCGATCGAAAAATATGGCGCACTTAAAGGTATAAAACTAACGATAAAAAGAATCGCGAGGTGCAGACCTGGCGGGGAAACGGGATATGATCCGGTGCCTTAAATAGAGGGGGAAAATTACTTGAGAAAAAAGTTAATTATATTAATAGTAGCAATTTTAGTTGTTTTGGTAGTACTTTTGGAAATCCTTTCGGGAGAAGGAAAGATTAAAGCTGATATGGTAGACGTTGATGAAGCAACGGGAAAAACACAAACATCACAATTAGAGATTGTTTATAAAAACAAATTGCCGTATGAGATGATCCTTGACGTTTCGAGCGATAGCCAAGAAATATTTGATACAACGTATGGAGTTGTGAAGACAATAGTAGATACAATTAAATTGAAAAATGCTAAAGATCCAATTACTCTAACAAATAATGGGTTAGAATTTGAATTGAGGGCAACAATTGAATCAGAAGGGTTTACGTATCCAAGAGATTATTCCAAAGAAAAGATGAAAACTTATCTTAAAGAACAAGGCTGGAATGTAAGATAAAGGGGGAGAAACATGGAATATTATGATGAAGGCTTCGAAGAAGCAATGGAACGTGATGAAAAAGAATATAGACGTAGACAAGAAAATGATGAGGCAGATGGTGAGATAAAACTGTATAGTTTAAAAGATTTGCTGGCGGTTTTATTAGTTATAGTTCTTTTAACTGCAGCTGCGGTATTTACTAAACTTATTTATACGTATGAAATGCCAGTGTTTGACCCTATAGCAGATTTGAAAGCTACAATAATGGATATAGAAGTTATGTTTGCTGCATGTGCAACTGGATTTTTGATAATATCAATTGTTTTGAGGCATGATGCAAGAAGAGTACACCATTGGGTTGTTGCAGCTTTGATTTTTTCTTTTTTGATGACCATAAGTTTGCTAGTAGCTAAAGTGTATATGGATACTAAGTATGATTCGAATGCATTTATAGAATTTTATCAAAGCAAAGAATATAAGAAACAGATTGGAAATGTTACACTAGAAGATTTTGTGGCAGGAAGCAAAGAGGGATATCAAAACTTTACAATAAAATGTACAATTAATCTTATTATAAATATGATTATAATAGGGATTGAAATGCGTTTCTTTAAGAGAACAAATGAAATTATGATAAGACAGGAAAAAATAAGAGCGCATGATGCTGCTTTGTTTGATACTGAAGAAAATGTAAAAATATAATAAAAAAGCTATTCTAATTACTAATTAGAGTAGCTTTTTTATTGTGAAAAAACTTTGAAAATACCAAAAAAATGTGTCAAAAGGAATAGTAAGTATGATACAATAAAATACGAGAAAATAATGAAACTTTCACAAAAACAAAGGAGGAAAATTAATGCAAGAATTAATTCAATCAAGTTCGATTTTGAAAAGATATTTGGAATATTCAAAAGAAGAACTTTTGATAATGAGAAATTATATAAATTTAAACTTGTATAAAATTATAAAAAAGACACACGAAGAAAAGGGTGTAATTATAGATTTTAGAACAATAAAATCTTGTTTAAATGAAAATTATGATTATACGACCTTTGTTTTAAATAATAAGCAAGATATTGATACTGTTCCAGCATCAACAAGACAGACCATAAAATTTGGAGATACATATAGTCTTTGTAAAGAATGTAAATTACAACATTGTATAAAATCAAGTGTAATAAATTTTGTTGTAGAAATAGATAGAATAAATGAAGTTAATAATACAAAAATTGATTACTTAGATGTAGTTGATTTTATTTTAGACAGAAAAGCACCTAAATTTGAAAAGGTTCCGGATCACACTTTCTTTGGAGATATCGATTTAGTGGATTTATTAAGAGCACAAGTACTTTTAGAAGGTGAATTTATCAATATGATTTCATATGATGAAAACACCAAAATTGCTAAGTTTAATATATTAGACATTACTACTAAAGATGACGAAGAGTATTATATTAATATAATTTATAATTTCTACAAATTAAATAAACCTGAAAATATTTTGGAATTTGATGTAAACAAAATTGATGAATTATTAAATAAAGAAAAACAAGAATATAATCAATATGTTTGCAATTTAGCTGCTTATTACAAATATTTAATTGAGATAGAAAAATTAGATATTATAGCAACACTTAGAACTTTATTAGATGGAAGAACTGTATATAAAGATGGCATTATGATTCGATCACATTATTTTATATATAGATTTGCGGAAAAAGTTCAAAAACTTCCATTTCCAGAAGAAAGCAAACAAAAAATATTGGATATATTCAATTATATTTTAAACTGGAATTTCAAAAAGGTTCCATACGTGCCAATAAATTTATTGATTTATTCTAATGATAGAGAATCTGTAGAAAATCTTGGCGAAATCATTGGTGACTACATGTGGTATTTTGGTTACTTACCATCAAACACCAGAACGTATCACGAATATATGAATAATGTTTTGATGGATATTCATGCTGTAAATAAACTTTTCTATACACAAGGTGAAGGAGGAATGAGAAGAAAAGTTGGAATAATGTATTTCCACAATTTCGAAAACATTTTGTGTAAAGAAACTTTGAATCAAAATTTGATTTTAAATATATTTACTGACGAACTATCTAAAAATAATACAGATTTGTGTACAATTATTTATGGTGAAAAAAGCACGATGGATAATATTTTGTCGGAATATCCAAAGCTAAACAATTTATTATTCAACATTAAACTAGATATAGATGAATTAAAACTTGAAGATGTTTATAGATTATTAATTGAGAGACTTCGCAAAACAGAAATCCTTTCTGAAGAGGTTGAAAAGAAAATTCATTCATACATAAAAGCTACATATCATCAAAGTGAAGTAAAAAACATGGAGTATATAAAGAAACTGTATAACACATTGGTTTTAAATAAAAATAGTCGCTTTGATATTATGAATAAAAATGAATTAAAAGTGGATGACGTTCCAGATGTATACAATGTAAGAAATCTTCCAGAAGTAATGAAAGACTTAAATGAGTTAGTTGGACTAAAAGAAATCAAAGGTCAAATTAATGATTTAGTTGCATTACTTAAGTTTAATCAAAAAGCAAATATCGATGTTTCTAAATTTAATTTGCATATGATGTTTACTGGAAATCCTGGAACAGGAAAAACAACAGTGGCAAGACTTATAAGTGATATTTTGTATAACCTTGGTTATATAGAGAAAAATAAATTGGTAGAAGTTTCTGCGAAAGATTTAATTGCAAACTATGTAGGACAAACAGCAGGTAAGACGTTTAATATTATGAAGTCAGCTTTTGGTGGAGTATTATTTATTGATGAAGCTTATTCTATAACAGATTCACAAGGTGGATTTGGAGATGAGAGTTTATCTACAATTATAAAGACTATGGAAGATTATAGAGATAGACTTGTAATTATTTTTGCTGGTTATAAGAATGAAATGGAGAAATTTGTAACAGGAAATCCTGGTTTATCATCAAGAATCGGATACCAAATAAACTTTGAGGATTATACGGTAGATGAATTGATAGAGATATTTATGAATCTTGTTGCAAAAAATAATTTGAAAATGGAAGACTCTGCAAAAGATAGATTGAGAGAAATAATTGAAAATTCAATTAGAGTACAAAACTTTGGAAATGCGCGTTATATAAATAACATATTCCAAAAAGCTTTAGTAAATCATGCCAAAAATGTTGATGCAAATGATAAGTTGGATTTATATATTTTGACGGAAGATGATTTAAAAGAAAATCTACTTGCTACAAGTGGGAAATCAAAAAGACCAATAGGTTTTATGTCTGAGTAAGAAAAGAAGGTAATAAAAATGAGTGATAGAGAATATGGCTTGGTGCTATCTGGAGGTGGCACCAAGGGAGCATATCAAATAGGTATGTTAAAAGCATTAAGAAAGTTAGGTATAAAAATTAAGGCGATAACAGGAGTTTCAATAGGTGCTCTTAATGCAGCTATGTTTCTTCAAAAAGATGAGAACAAAGCAGAGCAGATTTATGAAAATATAAAGATGAAAGATATCATGGATACTCCTGGAATAGATGAAGATAAGAATATATTCGATGTATCTAATTTGGTAACTTTAATTTCTCATCTCAACAAACAAAAGGGGTTGGACAATAAATCCTTTAGAGAAACTATAGAAAAGAATTTAAACATCGATGAAATTTATGAGTCAGAAATTGATTTTGGTTTATTAGCATATTCAGTTAATAACAAAGCTCCGCTTGAATTATTTAAAGATGAAATACCAAAAGAACAAATGGTTGATTATTTGTTGGCGAGTGCATCGTTTCCGATTTTTAAGCCGCAAAAAGTTGGTGAAGACGAGTATTTAGATGGTGGAGTATATGATAATTCACCTATAAATATGCTAATAAAAAGGGGTTACAAAAACATAATTTTGTCAGATATTAATGGATTAGGACAAAATCAAAAACTTATTAGCAAAGATATATATTTAAAAGTAATTCACCCATCAGAAGATTTAGGTGGAACATTTGAGTTTAACAAAGAGAAAATGTTGCGAAATATGAAAATGGGATACTTAGATACTCTTAGACATTTTGGGGTAATGCAAGGTCACATATATTATTTTCCGAAAGAAGAATTTGAAAAAATGATGGATATCTTTAACTTGCAAACTATTTATGGATTAGAGTATGCAGCAGAAATGTATAAGATGGAAAGATACAAAGAATATACAACAGAAGAGTTTTTGACAGAATTAGATAGAAAGCACAGAATTGCAAAAATTAAATATGATGCTTTCAAAAAAGATAATATTTTGCAATTAGGTAAAGCGTTTAAGAATCTTTTTGATGGTGGTTTGGGAATATGTATAGCTAAAGATTTATATATGGATAGACCGGCATCGAAATTATCAAATTATATGCTTAATTTCTTAAAAGATTATCAAGTAGCAGCAAAAGCAATTTTAGAATTAGAAAACTATTTTAAAACTATAGAAAGATAGGTGGAAATTTGAGTAAAGCAAAAGTATATTTTATAAAAGAAATAACTGCAGAAAATTTAGTTAAACTGTATGATGCATTAAATATAAAACTAGAAGGAAATGTTGCGGTCAAACTTCATTCTGGTGAAGCTGGAAATCAAAATTATTTAAGACCCGAATTCGTGAAAGATTTAATTGAACATGTTGACGGTACTGTAGTCGAATGTAATACCGCTTATGAGGGTGCGAGAAATACAACTAAAAAGCATATGGAACTTGCTAAAGAACATGGGTGGAGTAGAAATTTTAAATTTGAATTATTAGATGCTGAAGGCCCAGATTTAGAATTAGAAATACCCGAAGGAAAAGTTATTAAGAAAAATTATGTGGGAAAAAGTATAGAAAATTATAATTCTTTACTTGTATTATCACATTTTAAAGGTCATCCTATGGGCGGTTATGGTGGAGCAATAAAACAACTTTCAATTGGTTGTGCATCAAGCGCTGGAAAAGCATGGATTCATTCTGCAGGTATAACATCTGATGTAAGAACAATATGGCAAAACACAGCGGAACAAACTAAATTTTTAGAAGCTATGGCCGATGCTGCATTATCGGTAAATAATATTTTTAAAGATAAAGTTGCGTATTTAAATATAATGTCTAATATGTCTGTTGATTGTGATTGTTGTGCGGTGGCTGAAGATCCTTGCATGAAAGATATAGGAATGTTAGCTTCTGTAGATCCTGTTGCAATAGACAAAGCCTGTATAGATTTAGTTGTGAACTCGGATGATCCGGGAAAAGAACATTTATTAGAAAGAATAAATTCTAGAAAAGGAACTCATACAATTGATGTTGCGGAAGAAATAGGTCTTGGAACACAAGAATATGAGTTAATAGAAATAAAATAATAGGAGATAAAAATGCCGAATTGGAAAACACACATAGAATTTGGAAAGAGGGTTAATAAAAAACTAAATTATACAGGAGAAGAATTAGAGATGTTTTTGATTGGTAATCTTTTGCCTGATATAAATAACGGATATATGATTCCCGATATATCTAAAAAGATTGATCATGAAACAACTCATTACGTTGTAAATGGAAATTATTCATACATTAATTTTTATAATAAGCACAAAGAAAATATAAAGAAAAATCCTTTGTTAATGGGATATTTCTCACATTTGTTTTTGGACTATAATATGAATAATAATTTTTATACAACTTATAGAGAAGTCAATATCCATAAATATGAACACAAGCAATTGAGAATTATGAAACAAAGTGACTTTAGATTGTACAATAATAGATACTTAGATAATTATATTGAAATAAGTGATGTGGATGCTCTTGTTACAAAGTTAGAAGAAGTGTGCGATGTATATGTAAAAAAAGAAGAAATTATAAAAATCATAGATTTCCTAAAAAGGAAAATTGGTTATGAAGCTGAATATTTTTTCTACACAGAAGCTGAATTAGAAAATTTGTTTGAAAGTATTGTTGAAAAATTTGGTGAATTTGTAGATGAATATAATTTGATTTAAAAGGAGAGAGCTAGATGAATAAAAAAGTTGCAATATGGGTTGTAGTAATATTGATTATTGCATTATTAATTGGCGGAGTGATTATGTTTCTAGATGATGAGAATAGTGGAGCAAACCCATCAATTAGTGGAGATGTTAATTTGCAAATAAGTGGAGATAACAATGATAAACCACAAAAAGGTGATATCGATTATGTTGATCCTGTAGAAGAGTATGTAATCAATGGTCTTTTAGCAAATGGAACTTTGAATAATTTTGCCGAGACTCAAATTATAAAATTAGATGAGGTTGCTATGAGAGAATATTTTTGGACCATGGAGGCGGAAGGTTTAGAAAATATTTCTATTGATTCGGGAGAAACAGAGTTGGTATCTTTTGAACATGGAGTTGGCGAAATCGTAAATAGATTGTATAAAATAACCGGTGTTAAAGAAGGAAATGCAATTTTAAGATTTAATGCTACGTATAAACAAAGTCCAGAGTTAGATCCTATTCAATCGGAAACTATAATATATAAAATTAGTGTAAATGAAAATAAATTAGTTGCGATAACAGAAGAAACTCGATTTATACCTATTGAAGCTGTTTATGGTCACCAAGCGCATCAATAGATTTTTGAACAGAATTCTTTTATGAACACTAAGAAAGGTAATTGATTTTTATGAAAGATATTAAGAAAATCAAAATAAATAAAACTGCAATTTTAACAATTGCAGTTTTTATTTCATTTTTGTTTATAAACTTAAATGTAGTTTGGTTTGGCGATGACTACTACTATTTAAGATACAGTAAGTTAGATTGGGGAGAATATTTTAAAGCACATTGGGCGCATTATTTAGCGGATAATGGCAGGTTAATAGTTCATTTATTAGAATCATTTTTCCTAAGATATAATCTTGTGATTTGGCAAATAGTAAACACCTTGATTCTTACAGGAATTACGTACTTTACCGCCAAAATTGCAACATTCAATAAAAAAGAGAAAATGTTTCCTGTGATGAGCTTATCTTTCTTTTTACTTGCTTTAATTGATATAACAATAACAAGACAAAGTGTTTATTGGGTAGTGGGCACATTTAATTATGCGTATCCGATTTTAATGCTTTGTATATACTGGTATTGTTTGTTAAATTTAGAAAATAAAAAATACTGGGTGCCAGCTATAATATTTGGAATTTTGTCTGCTGCATCTGTGGAACAATGTGCGATGATGACAATAGGTGTAACGTTATTAGTACTTGTTTCTAAAATTGATTCGTGGAAAAATATAAAAAATGTTTTGAAAGAAAACAAGAAGTTTCTAATATTATTACTAATTACAATATTGTGTGCGGTTACTGTTGTTTTAGCGCCATCACAATTTAACAGACTTGAAATTGATAGTGAAGTTATAAGTGGGATAGAATCTTTAAAGTATAATATTAAATTCTTTTTGATGAACTATACTTTAATTGAAAATATGAAAATTTATTACGTTATAATTGCACTAATAGCGATCTTGTATGTACTAAAAGACGAAAACAAGAAAAGAAAAATATTAATGATAGTGTTGGCAATCTTTAATATTTGTTTGTTCTATTTTAATTTTAATAGAATTGCAGAAATTAGTGTAACAATGGATGTTTTAAGAATTTTTAATATCGGACTACTTATGTTGGATTCTTTGGTGCTATTAATGTATTCAAATATAATGCAAAAAGATTCTTGGTTGAATACATGCATAATAGCTTTTATATTATTAGTGGGATCTCAGGCGATGATGATTGTTTCACCAACGTTAGGCTATAGAAATATGCTTTTTGGACTAGCAATGCTTAATATAATTTTATGCAAGTTATTTGCTGAAAATCCAATTGAATGGACTACAAAATATGTGTGGCTATTATTTATAATAATAGCGCTTTATACGAATGTTAATATAGCAAAAGGTTATGCAGCTAACAAAGAAGTGGAATTAATTAATCAACAAATAATTGCAGATAACAAAGAAATATTACTAAATAAAGATGCTACAATTGATTTGTATAAATTTGCTATTGAAGAATATAGCTGGTCAAATCCTTATGTAAGTGCGTATCATTTGCAAGAATATAAAGATTATTATGAGATGAAATGCAATATAAATTGGATTGAATTTAAAGATGTAGAAGAAAATAGTATTTAAATTTCAAGGAGATGGAAATATATGAAGGATAATAAGGCTTTAAGAATAATAATTAAATTAGTATTAACCGCAGCAGTACTATTTATTAGTTATTACGTAGGATTACTTACACTTCTATTGGGGTATTCAGAAAATATAAATATGGTATTAGTTGTTGGTGGAGCATTAGCGTTGCCATTATTGTTATTACCACTTATTTGGGTAAAAAAGAAGAAAAAAGTATTTAAGTGGTGGGGAATTTTTGCATTAGTACTTGTCGTTTGGTTAGGTATAGAATTAGGAATTGATGCATATAACGAATCTATAACAATTAACACAAACCCAAACATTAATTGTTATGAATATCTACCTTTTACAGAAGATTCTAAAATTGTGAAATTAGATAAAGAGGCATCTTTATTGTTAGATGAAAAACTTCCACGTGTAGATGGTGCAGCCGCAGTATTCCCAGTTTATTCAGCTTTTGTAAATGCTGTATATTATCCTACTACGGTTACACTTGGAGATGGAATCTTTGAATATAACAACACTGTTGGTGGATATAGAAAGTTAGCTGAAAAAGAAACAGATATATTCTTTGGTGCATATCCATCTGAAGAACAAATCAAATACGCAACGGAACAAGGAACTGAATTTGAATTTACTGAAATCGGAACAGAAGCATTTGTTTTCTTTGTTCATAAAGATAATCCAATAGATAATTTAACAACTGAGCAAATTCAAGATATATATTCTGGTAAAATCACAAATTGGAAAGATGTTGGAGGAAGTGACGAAGAGATTGTTGCTTTCCAAAGAAATGAAGGTAGCGGAAGCCAAAGTATGCTTAAGAGATTTATGGGCGATAAAGAAATAATGAAAGCTCCATCTGAACAAGTTAATGATTTGATGAGTGGTATAGTAGATGTAGTATCACAATATAAAAATAAATCTAGTTCTATGGGATTTTCTTTTAGATACTATTTAGAAGGAATTATTAAGAATCCTGATATAAAAATGATTAGCGTTGATGGAAATGCTCCAACGGTAGAAAATATCAAAAATGGAACATATCCAATTACAACATCGTTGTATGCGGTAACATATAAAGATAATCCAAATGAAAATGTTAAATTATTATTAGATTGGGTATTATCACTAGAAGGGCAAGAAATTATTGAAAAAACTGGTTATGTAGGCGTAAAAGCAAGTGAATAAATTATTAAAAAGAGACTAGTAAACGCACTAGTCTCTTTAATTTTGCAGAAAATTTATATAAAAAGTGTAACCTTTTCTTAAAAAATGTTACTATTTAAGTGAAGATATCTTGTAAAAGGAGATTTAGCTAAATTGAAAGATAAAGAGATACTTGGATTTTACATATCTAGTGGAAAACTAGATGTAGAGAAGTTGATAAATGAATACTATAACTATATCTATTTGGTGATAAAAAATATGAGCAGTATTGCGATTACTGAAGAAGATATAGAAGAAATACTTTCAGATACTTTTCTTGCAATCTGGAAGAATGCTGACAGATTAAATAAGACTACTAATATTAAGGCGTATTTAACGGGTGCAGCTAAAAATATAACTAGAAATAAATATAGAGATACGGTTATGAATTTCCCTATAGCAGATTATGAAGAAAAGTTGTGTGATACGCTTGTGTTAGAAACGAGCGTTGAAGAAAAAGAAAGAATCGATATATTAAAGAATTTAGTTAGTACATTTGATTCTCTAGAACACGATATATTTATCATGTTTTATTATGATGATCTAAAAGTTAAAGAAATTGCCAAAGTACTTAATTTAAGTACAAGTAATGTAAAAGTAAAATTACATAGGATAAGGAAGGAGATAAAAAATAGATTGAAGAATGGAGGTTATGGTTATGAAGAATAATGAACTTAAAGAAAATGTACTAAAGAATGTAAAAGAAAATATAGCTATATCCAACATTGTAAATGAAATGAAAGTTAAAAAAAGAAATAATAAAGTTCTAATATTTAGAAGATTGTCTGCTTGTGCAGCAGTGATATTAGTTGGAGCAATCTTTGTTAATGGAAACATGCATAAATCCACAGAAAATCTGGCTAATCAACAAGTTAAAGATGAATTGATTGTAGGAAAATTAGAAATTGAAAAATTTGAAGATGAAAGTAAAAACAATTTTATAGAAAAAGATCCAATGATGGATTCTATAAATTCTGAAATGGATAATTATAGAGGAGAAGAATTAAAAGAGACAGCTAATAGTGCAATTATAAGTTCTGACAAGGCGCCAGCTGTTGAATATACGCCAAGCGAAGAAAGTGAAGTTATAAATATAAAACAAATTATAAAAAAAATCTTAGAGGTTGTATTACCGATAGTTAAGGAGTGATTTTATGAAGAAAGCGATTAAAGTTATAATGTGGATAGTTATTATTCTATTTTTAGTTTTCGGTACTTTGTTTGTAATTGACAAATATAGAATGGATCACAATTTGCCAGTTGCATTTAGTACTTGGGGATATGATTATGTACCACCAGTAAATCATGAAAATATAACAGAAGAAACACCTGATATTTCGGGTGAAAATTTATCAGTATCAATTCCTTTAAAAGAAAATGAAGATTTATTTATAAATTTATTACCTGGTTGGACATTTGAATCTTTAAATGAAGAGCCAGAAAGATATGAATATGTTATAGCTTTTTGCTCGCCAAGTGGAGAAAAGAAAATGTCGCTTCGCGCATATAAAGATATGTTTGGTGTGTGTGGTACTGGGTTAGAAATAAAAGAAATAACATTAGATATCGGAAATACTGCAAGTGTTGGGTATTATGACGGTAGTGACAGATGGGCGTTTATAAACTTTGGAGACAATGTTGTGATGCATAGCGAATCTTATTTGACTCCAGAAGATGCCAATGAAGCATTAAGTATGATTAAAACAATGAAGTTTGTTAAAACACTTCCAGGGAATATTGCTGTTACAGAGCGTACTTTTGTAGCAACAATACTTGAAGAGGAAAATGATTATTTGATAGTAAAACCTGATGAAAAATCTATAGAAGCACAAATGACAGATGAAATAAAAGTCTTACTAGGAGTTACTGGTGTTAGAGATTATTTATACGGAGAAGGCAGAAAAGTTATAATTAAGTACAATCCAATTATTCAAGCTTCAACAAAAAATGATGTGATAACAATTGAAGATATAATTTTGGATGGTTATTTAGATTATGAGTTAAGTGTTGTTGAATCAGAGAAAAATTCAGCTAGAAAAATTTTAAATAATAAAGATTTGTGTAAATTAAATATTGAATTTGATTTATATTATTACGGACTTGAAGAAGTTAATGTGAAAGTAGATAACAAAGAAATGACATTAGAAGAAGCGTTAAGAAGTGGATACATAACGCTTGAAGGAATGATGAAGAAAGCAAGAAGAGATGCAGAAAATACGCAAGAGAAACATAAAGAATTAGAACCTAATCAAGATGGCACAGCGGTAACTGAAGTTCAAATATATAGAGATGGTGGAACTATAGAACTTTCTTATGATGATGGAGGATCGACAGCGTGGGCAAACACTAAATATACGATTATCAAATGTCGTAGGTTAGATGGTAATAAAGACATGTATATATGCAAGGCGGGAACAACTTTAAATGATTTAGATCTTTAATCTTGAATTTAAATAAAAGTAAAATATAATTTATATAGAGATTGAAATCTACTAAGGGGGATATTATATGAAGAAAATATTAGTGTTAACATTATTGGTTATAAGTTTGATGCTTGCGGGGTGTGCTGAGGGTTTCGTTATAATGACCCCAGATGAACCAGTTTTAACTGGGGAAACAACGGAGTATAAACAAACAGAAGGAATTACTGTTGTACCATCATTAAAGGATGAAGTTACAGCTGATTCTGCATGGTGTGCAACATTTCAACTTGTTTGGAATGATTTAAAGAATGAATACGTTAAACAAGATGTTGAATTTGCTATACCAAATCAAATGATGGAAAACTTAAATGAAGAAACATTTACTGAAGATATGTTGTCTGATGAATACTATTATAAAATATGGGGCAAAAAAACTTTAGAAATGAAAGAAAAAATTGAAAAGGGAATCAAAGAAAAGTTCAACGAAACGAGTGACTTGTTGGATAAAGTTGATTGGGAAAATGTTGATTCAGAAGACTGCGAAAGAATGATATTTTACACAATGCTTAGAAGAGATTTTGAATATCCAAAGGAATTTACAAAATTACCAGAAGGAAATTTTGGAGATGAATATGAAAACGTAAAATACTTTGGTATTAATGGTTCAAGTAATGAACAACTTGATGGACAAGTAGATGTTTTGTTTTACAATTCTGATGAAGAGTATGCAGTGTCATTGCAAACAAAGAATGGCGATGAAGTTATTTTGTATAAGAATCCTGCAGGAAAAACTTTTGAAGAAATATACGCAAACCTAACAGATAAGGCAGATGCTTATAAAGGCGAGAAAGTTTTTGCTGAAATTGACCAATTAAAAGTTCCTTATGTAAAAATGAATGAGTTAAGAGAATATTATGAATTGTGTGGAAATCCTTTCTTAACTGCTGATGGAAAAGAAATTGTTATTGATCAAGCTATGCAAACAATTAAATTTGAAATAGACGAAAAAGGTGGCAAAATAAAAAGTGAAGCTGTTATAGCAACAAAAGAAAATGCAATGATAATGCCAGATGAAGAAGAGCCAAGATATTTCTATTTTGACGATACATTTGCAATGTTCTTGAAAGAAGAATCAAAAGACATGCCTTACTTTGGAATTCTTATAGATGATATTACTAAATATCAAGCACAATAAAACAAAAAGAAAAACTCCCGCTAATTTTAGCGGGAGTTTTTTTGTCCCAAATAGGGACGGACTCAAAGTGGGACAAATTTGTCCTACAGTGGGTCCGTCCCCAATTGGGACATTATTTTGAGATTACCTTTTCTGCGAATGTGTTGTTTACGATTTTGTCGAAGTCGACTCTTTCGGAAAGTTCACCAGCCTGCTCGATAACGTCCTGAAGACGATTGAAGGAATCTTCTGTCATGACAGGAGTTGCATTCCAAACACCGATTTCTTTGTAACGCTCTACAACCTGCGTGAGAACTTCTACACTAGTGTCGCTAAAGGAAGGAGCGATTGCTTCTGCTACTTCTTTAGAACTGTGAGTGAGAACCCATTGCTGAGCTTCGTAGATTGCAGCAACAAAGTTTCCAATAAGTTCGGGATTTTTCTCGAGGAAACTCTTATTGGCAAAATATGCGGTGTAAGGAATCTCTCCAGAAGCTTCACCAACAGACGCAACGATGTAGCCGCGACCTTCATTCTGAATTACGGTTGCTGTAGGCTCAAATACAGTAACATAGTCGCCGACACCACCAAGGAATGCACTTGTCATAGCATCAAAGCTGATACTATTATCGAAGTTCAAATCGTTAGAAGTATCGATGCCGTTGTTGCGAAGGACATATTCCAAAGTCATATAAGGAACACCGCCTTTTCTGCCAGGAAGAATGTGCTTGCCTTTGAGTTTGCTCCATTCAAAGTTTTCGTCAGGTTCGCGAGCGACTAAGAAGCAACCATCGCGTTTGGTAAGCTGAGCAAATACCTGAGGATAATCACTCTTACCTTGCAGATAAACATAGATGGCAGCTTCAGGTCCAGCGAAACCAATGTCGACCTGACCAGAGAGTACAGCAGTCATGACTTTGTCCGCACCGCCGCCATTAATGAGGTCGATTTCAATTCCGTACTTTTCGAAAATTCCTTTGTTGATTGCAACATACTGAGGTGCGTAGAAAACGGAGTGAGTTACTTCGCTAATCCGAAGTACAGTTTTGTTGGAAGTATTGTTGTTACATGCAGTGAAAATGCCGAGACACGATACAATCATTACGATTGCAAGTGCAAAAGAAAAGATACGCTTTTTCATAATTAATTCTCCTTATCATATTATTTTAGTTTTGCCATTTGCTTGATTTACAAATTAGTTTTTGAAGTAGTACAACTGCATTGTAAAGTATGCTTGCTACGATACCGAGGATAACTACACTGGTCATAACAAGATCAAGCTGGAATACCTGACCGCCATAAACAATGAGATATCCAAGTCCGTTTTTGGAAACGAGGAATTCACCAGTGATTACACCAACCATAGAAAGACCGATATTCACTTTTAAAACGTTCAAAAGAGTAGGAACATTAGAAGGAAAAACGACTTTAGTGAATACCTGAAATTTGTTTGCTCCAAATGTTTTGAGCATTTTAATTTTGTTTGTGTCTGTAGAGGTAAAACCGCTAAGCATATCCAATATGGTAACAATAAGTGAAACCATAAGTGCCATTGTGATGATAGCAGGCATGCCGGCGCCAACCCACACGATGATGATAGGGCCTAATGCAACTTTTGGTAAGCTACCAAGTACGACGAGATACGGTGAAAAAACTTCTGACAAAAACGGTGACCACCAGAGCAGACTTGCAATCAAGGTGCCAGCCATTGTGCCGAGCAAAAAGCCTACAAGCGTTTCGAGGCATGTTACACCAATATGTGTCATCAAATCTTGCGAGAGCATTCGCTTAAAAGTTTCAAACATTCTGGAAGGACTACTCGTAATAAAACTATCAATGATGTTTAATTTTGCGAGCAACTCCCAACCTAAAATGATGAAAAGCAAAATGCCAATTTGAGTGAGTGCTACAGAAATTTTATACCGTTTTTTGTCGCGCAAGTATTTCTCACGTGCTGTTAAATTCTTTTTGCCAGTCATTTTAGCTAACTCCTTTCCTCAAAAATTTACTCTGAATTAAGAGCATTCCATATGCGGTCGAAATACGTAGAGAACATGCGATTGTCTCTGCAGGTTAACGGGGTGCGATTGTCCATTTCGAAATGGATAGGGTAGATTTGTTTGATAGTTGTGGGGCGTTTTGAGAGCACGATTACTTCATCAGACATACTGATACTTTCAGGGATATCATGTGTTACCATGATGGTTGTTTTGCCTTCAGCTTTGATTATCTTATAGACATCGTCAGTAACTAAAAGTCTAGTTTGATAATCGAGCGCAGAAAATGCTTCGTCAAGTAACAATATATCAGGATTTGTAGCAAGGGTACGAATAAGTGCAACACGTTGACGCATACCGCCAGAAAGTTGTGAAGGATACTTATCCTTAAATTCGAGCAAGTCATACTTCTCTAAAAGAACATTCACATACTCGATAGTTTCGGGAGAAAGCATCTTTCTAATCTCTAATCCAAGCAATACATTTTTGTAGACGGTCCGCCAATCTAAAAGATAATCTTTTTGCAACATATAACCTATATTGCGATTATTTTGAAGAAGTTTGGAATTATCCCAAAAAATTACGCCAGATGTCTGTGGTTCCAAGCCTGCAATTATGGAAAGTAATGTAGATTTACCGCAACCGCTAGGACCAACGACGCTAACAAATTTGCCTTTTTCGAATGTGTGTGTGAAATCTTTTATTGCCAAAGTTTCACCGTTCAAATCTTGATACGTTTTTGTAATGTGCTCTAAACTCAAGCATCCATGCATAATTTTCACCTCCTTAAGTTGTTGTTAATGGATACAATTTATATATATGCGCCATGTAAAAAATATGTGCAAAAAAATTTTTTCGCCCAAACGGTCCAAACGGGGACGTCCTCAATTGGACAGTATCTTGATTTAAAGTCATTAGTTTGAAACTTTTGACTGAAATCTGTCCAACTGAGGACGTCCCCGTTTGGACCGTTTCCCCGTTTGGACCGTTTGGATAAAAAATTAGCACTCGATAATTGACAGTGCTAAAAAAAGTTATATAATTAACTTGTGGCTTAAAACGCCAGATTTTACTAAAAAGAAAAGAGGTTAATTAAATGAGTAATAAAGAATTTAAAGCGGAGTCAAAAAGACTTTTAGAATTAATGATTAATTCTATTTATACAAATAAAGAAATATTTTTAAGAGAGTTAATTTCGAATGCAAGTGATGCTATAGATAAACTTCATTACAGATCTTTAACAGATTCGAAATTAGATGTGTCAAAATCTGATTTAAAAATCAGAATAGATTTAAATAAAGAAGCAAGAACAATCACTATTACAGATAATGGTTGTGGAATGACTGAAGAAGAATTAGATAACAACTTAGGAACAATTGCCAAAAGTGGTTCGCTTGCTTTTAAAGAAGCAAATGAGAAGAAAGATGGAATTGATATAATCGGGCAATTTGGCGTTGGTTTTTATTCTGCTTTTATGGTTGCTGACGAAGTAACAGTAGAGAGTAAATCAATTGATGCAGATGAAGCTTATATGTGGAAATCTGCTGGTGTTGAAGGATATTCAATTGAACCTTGTGAAAAAGCAGATAGAGGAACAAAGATAACACTTCACATTAAAGAAGATACAGAAGATGAAAAATATTCTGACTTCTTAGAAGAAAATAGAATTCAAGGAATGATTAGAAAGTATTCTGATTATATTCATTATCCAATCGAAATGGAACTTCAACACTTACACAAAAAAGAAGATTCTAACGAATATGAAAAAGTAACACAAATTGAAACGATCAACTCAATGGTTCCTATTTGGAAAAAAGATAAAAAGACAATAACAGAAGAAGAATACAATTCTTTTTATACAGAAAAATATTTAGATTACGAGAAACCGTTAAAAGTTATCCATACATCGGTTGAAGGACAATGCAAATATGATGCGTTGCTATACATTCCTTCAAAACTTCCATTCAATTATTACAGCGAAGAATTTGAAAGAGGTTTACAACTATATTCGAGTGGCGTTTTAATAATGGAAAGATGCGAAGAACTAGTTCCAGATTATTTTGGATTTGTAAAAGGTTTAGTAGATAGCGATGATTTATCATTAAATATTTCAAGAGAAATGCTACAACAAGATAGACAAGTGAAGATAATTGCAAAGAACATTGAAAACAAAATCCGTTCTGAATTAGAAAATACATTAAGAAATGATAGAGAAAAATATATAGCATTCTTTAAAGACTTTGGTTTTCAATTAAAGTTTGGTGCTTATAATGACTACGGTAGAAATAAAGAAAAACTACAAGATTTACTTTTATTCTATTCATCAACAGAAAAGCAAATGGTTACACTTGCTGAATATGTTGAAAGAATGAAACCGGAACAAAAAGCTATCTATTATGCTTCTGGTGATAGTGTAGATAAAATAGACATGTTACCACAAGTTGAAACATTAAAAGAAAAAGAATACGAAGTATTATATTTAACAGATAAGATTGATGAGTTTGTTTTACAAACTATATTAATGTACAAAGAAAAATCTTTCCAAAACGTTTCTGCTGAAAGTGTAGATTTAGATACTGTTGAAGAAAAAGAAGCACTTGAAAAATTAAATGAAGAACATAAAGATTTGTTCACTTTCATGAAAGAAAAAATATCTGGACAAGTTGAAGAAGTTAGATTTACACATAGATTGAAAAATCATCCAGTATGTTTAACATCAGAAGGTAACTTATCTGTAGATATGGCTAAAGCAATCAACGCAATGCCAAACAATCAAAATGTACAAGCTAGACTTGTTTTAGAAATAAATGAAAAACACGAGATAGCAAATAAACTAAAAGCCTTATATAATGAAGATAAAGAATTATTAGAAAAATACACAAAGATATTATACGCACAAGCAAAACTTATAGAAGGCATGGAGTTAGATAATCCAACAGAAATAAGTAATCTTGTTTGTGAACTTATGACTAAATAAAAAGGAGAATAGTAAATGGAAAAAGAATTTATGGAATTGTTTTATAAAATTGAACTTTGCAAAAACCAAAAAGATTATGATGAATTAATTGAATCATGGGAAATTGCAAATGAAGATATGGATAAATGGATAGATACAATCTGGAAAGAATCAGATAAAATTGATGCTGAAAAAATGCCATATGTATTAGAAGCGTTGTATAAACAACATGACCAATTTAAGTTTATATTATTTTGTATGATGTTAGAAAAACATGCAAATACAATTCCATTTCTTACTCCATTAGAATCTATTCCTATATACAAAGCTAAGTACGAAGTGCTACTACCAACACTTGCAAAAGTTGCTTCAGCTTCTTATGGTGGAATTGCAGATTGCTTATATCTAATCTTCTTAAATTCAGATCCTGAAGGAACACTTTTGAAAGAAGAAGATAGACAAGTATTAGTAGAAGGCATTAACAAGAAATTACCTATAATTAAGAAATATTATCTAGATGGAAAACATGAAATCCCAGATAACGTAAGAACGGCATTAGAAATTTTGCTAGATGTTTCTTGTTATATAAATAATGAAGAAACTTTAAAACTAATTCAAGAATTCAACGACTTACCATTAAGGGCAGATGAACAAATCTTCTTGCTAAAAACAGAAGCTATAAATGATATCGAAATGAACAAAGATCATTTAATTGAAATTGCAAATTCTGAAAGAGATGCGTATAGAATTTTATCTGCAATGGAAGGTGCTGGTCGCGAAGATTTATTAAAAGATGCAAACATGACTCAAGAAAAAGTTGCATTATCTAATATGATTAGATGGCTTGAATATCCAACAGAATTAGGTGATACATTAGATGAAATTTCATTAGTAGATACTATGGAAATTGAAAACATAGTATTCTACATATACAAATTCACATCTGTAAAAGATGAGCTAAAAGATCGCGGATATATGGTTGGAATATCTGGAGGATTCCCAAAGGATAAAGTTACAACGGTAAACACAGGAGATACATTCAGTAAATTTGAAAGAATTGAAGAGGACTACAAAGAACAAGCAATTGAAATAATAAAATTACTAGCAACATGTAGAGCAGAACAAAACAAACAATAGGAGGCAAAGCAAATGATAGACTTGCATATGCATACGTTATATTCAGATGGCACAGATACAGAAATAGAACTTTTGGAAGCTGCTCAAAAAGCAGGGTTAAATACAATTGCAATAACTGATCATAATACCGCTAAGGTTTATGAAGTTCTAGAAAATGTTGATATAGATAAATATTTCAAAGGTCAAATCATAACTGGAATAGAATTAAACACAACCATGTGCGGTGTGCCAATAGAAATTCTTGGTTTTGGATTTGACTATAAATTAATGAATGAAAGAATAAAAGAAGTATACATGTCTGCAGAAGAACGTAATAAAATTGAAGCTAAAAGATTGTATGATGCATGTTTAAAAGCGGGTTTTAAATTAGAAGAAAATTGTGTAGACCATTTTGATGGTAGTTGTTTTGCATCAAGATTTATACAATCAGAAATTTGCAAACATGAAGAAAATAGAAGTTTGATTGATCCAGACTCTTGGAATAACTTAAAGAACTTTTACAGAAAATATATGTCTAATCCAGAGGGTCCTTTGTATTTAGATATGACAGATATTATTCCGGATTTTAATACGGCAGCAAATCTAGTAAGAGAATGCGGTGGACTTGTATTTATACCACACATATTTGAATACAGAGACAATTCTAGAAAAATATTAAATGAGATTCTAAATAATTATAAATTTGATGGCATCGAATGCTTCTACACAAACTTTACAGATGAACAAACTGAAGAAATGGTTAACTTGTGTATAGAAAGAGGTATATATATGTCTGGTGGTAGTGATTATCATGGTAAGGCAAAACCAGATGTAGCGATTGCAAAGGGACATGGAAATTTAAATATACCAGATGAAATATTAGAACCATGGAAAGATAAGTTGATATATTATAAAAAGTAAAAAAAGTCTCGGAGAAGATATTTCTCTGAGACTTTTTTGTGAGAAATTTTACATAATTTGATGCTTGAAAAAGTGTAAATTAATAATGTATTAGAAGAAATTGCTATTGCAAGAGAATTTAAGAATGATATAATTATAAGGAATGATATACATATCAGACTTAAACAAAAGAGGAGATTAGAATGGACTGTAACCTTGTAACCCTTGGGGCTGTAACACACACACACACACACACACACACGAGTAATTCGTTTAATAAAGATTTTCTAGCATTTACAACATTAATTGTAAATGTTGTTTTTGGCTGTGTAAAAATAATAATGAATACAATAAGGCTTAGTACTATGTAACCACATAGTGCTAAGCTTTTTTGCGTTTGTTTTTATTTTTGTGTGGTTTGTCTTGATAATGTATTAATTTAAATTTTAGAAAGGGAGTTTGATTAATGAAAAACAAAAAAATCTTAAGTTTTCTATTAGTATTTTCGTTTGCATTAATTTTGTGTGTTGCGAATGTTTTTGCGGCGCCAGAGCCAATTGAAATGCAATATGATGACCATCTAGAATTGGAAGGCACAATTACAATTAATGATGGTGATACAATCGTTGAATTAGATGCTAATGGAAAACTACATGCTAAAGGTGTTGGTACTACAACCATAAAAGTTGATGATACCGATGTTGATGTAACAGTTGGCAAAGCAAAACTAAATGTAGTATTGATTGCAGGTCAATCTAACGCTGCAGGTGTACATGGTGGTAGAGGTGGCGTAGATGCAATATGTCCTGAAACAGGATATGGCTATTACTGGAATGGTTCTTCTATGCAGGATTTAAAATCATACATTTCAACAATTTCATCAAGCATTGGTTTTTATCCTGCACTTGCGTATGAGTGGTATGAATTAACTGGAGAAAAAGTTCTTATTATGAAGCATACGTATTCAGGAAACCCAATTAGTACATGGGCTGCTTATGCAGATGGAACTTTGAATAACGGAACTACAGCTACAGTTAATACAATAACAAGTTGTTTAAATGGTATTGATACTACAAAATATGAAGTTGTACGTAAAGGGTATTATTGGTTGCAAGGTGAAACGGATGCATTTACTAGCACGACTGGTGAAAATTCTATTTATCCTACAGCTACTCAATATGCTACAGCATATAAAGCAATGCACAATGCTTTTATAGAGGCATTAGGTGAAGGAAGTTATGGAGCTATAATGTCTTGCAGGACAAGATATAATATAGGTTCATATGAGGCAATTGAATATTGCGGTATGCGTGTAGCACAACAAGATTTAGCAAACCAAAATTCAGATATTTATATGGCTTCTGTAATAACAGATGATTGGTATGAAGCTGGAAATGTTTCTTATACATCTTTATCAAATGTTACCGTTAGTGGTACAGCAGCTGAAATGGGTGCAAACAATATTCATTATAATCAAAAAGGTTACAACATCTTAGGTTTAGATGCTGCAGATAATATGTATAATGCATTAGTAGTTACACCAAAACCTACAATTACAGATATTAAACTTATAGGTCATAATGGTTACACTACTTACGCAAATGGTGCAACAATAGACGTGCAAGACAATTTAAGATATACAGGAAATTATAATGCTTTCGAAGCTAACATGGCTCAAATAGTGGCAAGACCATTACCGGTATCTGCTACTTGCAGTAGTGTAACAATGACACTTAAGCACGAAAATGGCGATGTGGCTACGGGAATAATGGATAATCGTGGATATATTGATACAACAAAAGTAACAGAGCCACTTACTTTAGTTGTAACTGCAGGTAATGTTACTAAAACATATACTTTAATAAATTCAGACAATGAGAGCGGAAGCACTATACCTTCTGGTAATAAATACTATTGGGATTTTAGTGGTGATACACCTATAAGCATAAGTGGAGAAGGTTGGACTGAAAACAAACTTACTTCGGATTTATCTTGTTACAAAATGGAAAGCGAAGTAACTTTGAAGAACGATGAGCCTTGGACGATTGAATGGAATGGAGCCGTTACTAAACAAAGTATTGTTTTGTCTAAAGCACCAGGAAAAACTGAGGGAAATCATTATGTTTATATAGCGCCGGATGTTGATGGAGATGGAAATGGTAGTACTTTTGGTTTTGTATTAGTTAAAGGTGGACCGGGAACGAGTGTAACTAATCAAGTATGTCTTCTTAAAGATTTGACTTTGGATATGGTAAATGATCAAAATAATATTTGGTATGTAACTTATGATGGAAACGGAACAATAACTCTTGCGTTAAAACATGAAAATCAAATATATAAAGCAGAAGCATCATATAATAATGATATTACTTTTACACATTTACAAGGTGCTTATTCCGCAGGGGATGTAGCATTTAACTATAAGAATATGGACTATCTAAAAATATATAGAACAGTTGCTGATTTAACTGTTGAAAGTGATGGGAATGATGAAACAATACAACCTGGTACAGGTGAGTACTATTGGGATTTCAGTGGTGATACACCTATAAGCATAAGTGGAGAAGGTTGGACAGAAAATACACTTACTGCTGTTTCAAACTATTGGAAAATGACTGATGAGGTAACGTTCAAAGCAGATGAAACATGGACAATAGAATGGAAAGGTAGTGTCACAGGAAAAGGAGTTGTTTTTTCTAAATATCCTGGAAACACATCGGGTAACCATTACTTTTATATTACAGATGATCAAGATTCTGTAAATGATTCTAATATATATGGTTTTTATTTTGTTAAGGGTGGAAATGCTAATGCTAATCGAATTATTGCATTAGAAAATTTACCACTTAATGTATTAAGTGATGTTAATACCAAATGGTATGTATATAATGATGGAACAGGCAAACTAACTGTTTTAGTAATAGCAGGTAACAATAGATATACAGCTGAGTCAACAATTACAGCTGAATTTTCGTTTGATCATATAAAAGGAGCGTATGGAACTGGAACCTCAGCTCTTGCATATCAAGGTGATTTAGAATATGTAAAAATATATAGAGATGTCCCTAACTTTGAAGAAAAAGAAATTATTTTGGGAACAGTTAGCATACAAGGAAATACCGATGTTGGAAGTACATTAACAGCGGATATTTCAAAAGTTACCTATAGTGGAGATATAAAATATCAATGGTATAGCGATGATGAAGTTATATCAAACGCAATTAATTCAACTTATGTAGTGCAAAATTCAGATTTAGGTAAGAAAATAAAAGTTGTAGTTTATAGCACAGGAAGCGAAGGAACGCTTGAAAGTAATTCTATTAAAATAGGTGTTGAAAATTATTGGTGGACATTTAATGGTTCAACATATACAAGCATAAGTGGAGATGATTGGACAGAAAATTTACTTACATCTGATTTATCTTGCTACAAAATGGAGCAAGAAGTTACATTAAAACATGATAAGCCATGGACGGTGGAGTGGAAGGGAGCTATTAGTAAAAATACGGTTGTTTTATCTAAAGCGCCAGGACAAACTGTTGGTAATCATTATGTTTATGTTTCAAATGATGTAGATGCTGATAATAATTCATCGACTTATGGCTTTGGGCTACTTGGTGGTGGAAATGTTACTTCTGCTGATAAGCTTGGGGTTCTTAAAGAATTAACGTCGTCTATGGTTAATGATTCGACAAATGTTTGGTATATTACGAATGATGGTAGTGGTAAGTTAACTATTGCGCTAAAAAATGGTGATACTATATATAAATCTCAAAGTACAATTAGCGAAGATCTTACTTTTACACATATTCAAGGATCATTTGGAGGAAATTATTCTCAACTTAATTATACGTATACGCCTGGCATGGAATATATGAAGATATATAATACTGCAACAAAGTTCCCAATGGAAGGTTCTGTAAGCATTAGTGGTATTGCTGAATATGATGAAACTTTAAGTGTAGATGTATCTGAATTAACTTATACTGGTACTTTAAGTTATCAATGGTATAGAGAAGATGCAGAAATTGAAAATGCAACAAATTCAACATATAAATTAACTGCAGATGATATCGATAAAAATATCAAAGTTGAAGTTTCAAGCTCTGGAAATTCAGGTTCTTTATTTAGTGATACTGTAGGACCAGTTACAGGTTCAGTTATAGAAAAATACACAGTAACATGGAAAGATGAAAGTGGAGATGTTTTAGAAACAGATACAGAAGTTGAATATGGAACTGTGCCAAGTTATGATGGTGAAACACCAACAAAAGCAGCAACAGCAGAATATACATATACATTTGAAGGCTGGACACCAGCGGTTGAAGAGGTAACAGGTGATGCAACATACACAGCAACATATACAAGTGTAAAGAATAAATATACAGTAACATGGAAAGATGAAAGCGGAGATGTCTTAGAAACAGATACAGAAGTTGAATATGGAGTAACACCAAGTTATGATGGAGAGACACCAACAAAAGCAGCAACAGCAGAGTATACATATACATTTGAAGGCTGGACCCCAGCAATTGAGACTGTAACAGGTGAGGCAACATACATAGCAACATATACAGAAACTCAGGTGACTCCTATAATTCCAACAACATATACAGTAACATTTAATACAGATGGTGGAAGTGCTGTGACAGAACAAACAATAGAAGAAGGTCAAAAAGCAACAAGACCTACTACAAATCCTACAAAGACTGGATACACATTTGCAGGCTGGTATACAAGCAGTGAATTTACAACAGAATTTGATTTCGACACAGTAATAACTACTGATACAGAAATATTTGCAAAATGGACAAAGAATCAAAGCTTTGGTGGAGGCGGTTCTTCTACAGTCACTAAATATACAATAACAGTAAAACAAAATGAAAATGGTGCAATTTCACCTGAGACTATAAAAGTAACAAAAGGTCAAAATCAAAAATTTATGATTAAAGCAAATGACGGATATGAAATAGAAGCTGTTAAAATTGATGGAGTTTCAATTGGAATAGTAACAGAATATACATTTGAAAATGTAAAAGCAAAACATACAATTGAAGCTACATTTAAGAAAGTGGAAGAAGTTGTAGAAGAAACTTGGAAAAATCCATTTACAGACGTAAGCGAAAAAGATTGGTTCTATGAATCAGTAAAATATGCAAATGAAAATGGAATAATGAATGGTATGACAGAAAATACATTTGATCCAAGCTACAATATGACAAGAGGAATGCTAGTAACTGTTTTATACAGATTAGAAAATGAGCCAGCAACAAATAAGAGTATCCCTTTTGCAGATGTAGATTTATCAATGTATTATGGAAATGCTGTGATTTGGGCAAAACAAAATAACATAGTAAATGGTATGGATGAAAATAACTTTATGCCAAACGCATCAATTACTAGAGAACAATTAACAACAATACTATATAGATATGCTAAGTATAAAGGCATGGATGTAAGTGTAGGAGAAGATACAAATATCTTATCTTACGATGATTTTAACGAACTTTCAGAATATGCTATGTCTGCAACACAATGGGCATGCGGAAGTGGAATTATAAATGGTAGAACAGAAGCTACTTTAGTTCCAAAAGGAACAGCAACAAGAGCAGAAGTTGCAACAATGATAATGAGATTTGTAAAATAAGAATAAATTTAGAAGACATCTTTCAATTATTGAGAGATGTCTTTTTTCGTTTTGTAACATTTCTGTAATTGTATTCATAAAAACTTGTGATACAATAATTGTGAATAAATGCTACTCGTATTTAAAAAGCAGAAACGAAAGAAGAGATTTTTATGAGCAAATGGTACTTTGTAACCGTTGGGGCTGTAACACACACACACACACACACACACGGATCATTGTTTAAATAAAAATTTTTCAAACACTTGTGGAAAAGCAAGTGTTACTTTTGTTGCAAAAAATATTGAAAATATGAAGACTAGTTTTATGTAAAACATAAAGCTAGTCTTTTTGCGTGCTTTTTAAATATGAAAAATATAAGGAGGTAAAGATGCTAAAAAAGAAGTTTTTATTTTTGTTAACTGGGATAGCAATCATTTCTGCATCTTGCGTTTTAGCAAAGGATTTTCTAGATGTTTCTAAAAATCATTGGGGCTATGAAGCTATTTCTAAAACAACGGAACTTGGAATAACTAATGGATATCCCGATGGTACTTTCTTACCAGAAGGGAAAGTTACAAGAGCAGAGTTTTCAAAGATGCTTGTTGAAGGTTTGAATTTAAGTGGAAAATCTAAAATTGATTTTGAAGACGTTTCAAATGAATTTTGGGGGTATGATTATGTTCAAACTGCAAGTCAATATTTAGATGGAGAAGAAAGTGGAGATAAGTTTTTCTATAATCCTAATATGCCAGCAGTTCGTGAGGATATGGCTGTCGCGGTTGTTAAAGCTTTAAAAATTCAAAACAAATCTTATCCTTTAAGTAGATTAGAAAAGTTTTCTGATTTAGAAAGTATTTCTAATGACTGTAAGAAGTATGTACTTATTGCATCTGAGAGCAAATTAATGGTCGGAAATGCAGATGGTACTTTTAATCCGCAAGGTACTTTAACTAGAGCAGAAGCTTCGCAATTGATTTTAAATCTACTAGAATACAAAGAAGAACATAGAAAGAAATCTAATGGAAATTCATCTTCAATTGTAACTCCAGAAGTGCCAGTAATTCCTGAAACACCAGTAACTTATGAATATGAATGGCAAGACGTTGAAGGTAGTGTGATTGGACAAGCTAGATTGTACATAAAAAGTTCTAAGGGCGAATATGTAAGTGGAACTTTAAAATTAACAACACTTTCAGGAGCTACAATTACAGAAAGTGTATCTGAAACAGGAAGCGCAAATATGTATATAAAATCTGCTATAACAAATGTAGAAATACAAGAAAATTAATTGAAAGGATGCGAAAAATAGATGAAAAAGAATTGGATTAAAAAATCTATTGTTGCTTTAGCAATGTTACTTTGCGTAATGCCAAGTGTTAATGCTTCAACAATAATTGAAACAACAGGTGAGGATAATTACGATACTATTGAAAATAATACAATAGTTATTGGTGTAACAAAGTTTGAATCTGGAGAAGTAATAACGGCAGGAAAAGTTGCTGAAGCAACTTACAATTATATGAAAGTATATGCGGATAATCCAAACGTTGAAGTTCCAAATATATATTATTTCTTAGAAAATGCATGGTATGAATTTGATGACAAGAATAATACAACATTAGTAGAAGATACTACAATATTAGATGAATTAGATATATTCTTTGTTAATAATGAAGAAAAAATGTTAGAGATAGAAATTGAATATACTTGCCCAGATGGCTATGAATTAATTTTTAAATCTAACGATGAAGGTAAAGATTCAAAAATAAAATATGAAGACGGGATCGTAGCTGTACCAGCAAGTGTAAATGAGGTAAATGTATTTTTGAAAGAAACAGCTACAGGAAATGAAACTTTGTTAGATTCATTGAAAAAAGAAGAAAATAACAGTTCTATTTTTGAAAGCACAGTAAACAATTGGAAAAATAAAACTGCTGTATTTGTTGGTGATAGCATAACTTATGGTAGTGGTACTTCAAAGAGATATTGGGAATATTTAGATACAAATCTTGAATTATCAACAGTAACAAACATGGGAGTAAATAGCTCTTGCGTAAGTACAAAAAGCGACTATGGAACAAATAACCAACCTTTAATAAACAGATATACAACAATTCCAGATGCTGATTTGATTTCTATTTTTATGGGAACAAATGATTATGGTCACGAAACACCATTAGGAACTATTAATGATTCTACAGATACATCATTTTATGGTGCTTTAAATATTATTATTCCACAATTAAAGAATTCACATCCAAATTCAAGGATTGTATTCTTAACTCCTATTCATAGATATGGCGCTGGAACAAGTGGAATCTTAGGAACAGCATATACGTATGATAATGTGCCAAATGGTGTTGGGGCTACTTTAGAAGACTATGTTAATGCAGTAAAAGATGTATGTGCAAAATATTCAATACCAGTAATAGATTTATATACATTATTTGATTTAGATGTAACAGATACATCTGTTAGAAGTGAATACATGCCAGATGGTTTGCATCCAAACGCAGATGGACACCAAATTCTTGCAGATATAATTGCCAAAGAATTAAAAAAGATAAAACCAGCAGAGGCGATAGAAAATAAACCTACAGTAGATGTAAGCGAAATAACATTGCAATACGGAAATGATTATGGTACTACAAATATTGATTCGTTAAATAGAGCATCTGTTACTAAAAACACTTATTTAGAAGCTGGTACAATAATTAGTTTGAAAGAACCAACAAAATTTAAATATGCATTATATTCACAATCATATGAAAACCTTGTGTTCTCAAGTAATATTACTGGTGGATATACAACAAATGATTATACAGTAACAACAAGCGGTTGGTATGGATTTGCATTTGTTAAGACAGATGATTCGAATTTTGATTTAGGTGGAGTAGATTCTAATCTTCTTGTAGATTATATAGAATTTTTAGAAGAGCCTAAGACTGACCTTAATGTAACATTACAAATTGGAAATAAATATGGAGCATCAACAGCAACTGCTACTAATAGAGCTACAGTAATAAAGAATATTTATTTGAAGGCAAATACTGTAATTAGTGTGAAAGATGCTAGCAAATATAAATATTCACTATATAATCAAAACGGAGAAACTATTGAATATGCATCAAACATTACAGGTGGATGGACAACAAATAATTATACAATAACAAGTGATGGTTGGTATGGAATTTCTATTGCTACAGTAGATGATTCTAATTTTGATTTGGGTGGAACTGATTCAAATATTATTACAGCATATATTAATTTTGGATCATATGATGAAACGGATTCAATTGTTGCAATGGAATATGGTAATGACTTTGATCCAAATCAACTTGATAATAAAACAAGAGCAACAGCAGTAAAAAATATCTATTTAGAAAAAGGAACAGTAATTAGTTTGAAAGATTCTACTACATATAATTATGCTGTAAGTATTCAAACAGCCGAAAGTGTAGTTGCAAATACTGAGTATCTAGTTGTGTGGACGGCAGAAGAAGTTACGATTACAACTGATGGATATTATGGATTTACTGTAAAAAGAGTTGATAATGCAGAATTAGATTTAGGTGTCACAGATCCTGATACTATTACGGAATATTTAAATTTTGAAGAACCTGAAAAGATTGAAACAAATTTAAACCAAACAATGCAACATGGAAATGATTTTGATACGAATTATCTTAATGACAAAACAAGAGCAACAGCGGAAAAAAATATCTATTTAGAAAAAGGAACAGTAATTAGTTTGAAAGATTCTACTACATATAATTATGCTGTAAGTATTCAAACAGCCGAAAGTGTAGTTGCAAATACTGAGTATCTAGTTGTGTGGACGGCAGAAGAAGTTACGATTACAACTGATGGATATTATGGATTTACTGTAAAAAGAGTTGATAATGCAGAATTAGATTTAGGTGTCACAGATCCTGATACTATTACGGAATATTTAAATTTTGAAGAACCTGAAAAGATTGAAACAAATTTAAACCAAACAATGCAATATGGAAATGACTTTGATACAAATTATCTTAATGACAAAACAAGAGCAACAGCGGAGAAGAATATTTATTTAGAAAAAGGAACAGTAATTAGTTTGAAAGATTCTACTACGTATAATTATGCCGTAAATATTCAAACAGATGAAAATATAGTTTTAAGTACTAATTGGGTAACTGTATGGACAACGGAGAATGTTACAATTCCTTCAGATGGGTATTATGGACTTACTGTAAAGAGAGTAGATAATGCGGAATTAGATTTAGGTGGAACGGATTCTGACACTATTACTGGATATTTGGATTTTAATTAAATAAAAAAATTAACAATGAGAAGGCGCTGACCGAAAGGTTGGCGCCAATTTTTTGTCCCAAAGCAGGACGGACCTAAAGTGGGACACTGAAAAAATTTGATTATTTCACTTGCTTGAAAAGAGATTTTAGAGAGAAAACAAGAAATGTCTTTTTAAGCACTATTCTTGAAAGGACATTTTATATAAAAAGGGTTGTTCACAATATCATGTAATGATAAAATATATATCGTAATAGAACGAAGTTTAGCAAAAGATGGAGGAATAGTTATGAGCGATATGGAACAAAAAAGAGCATACAAAGAAGTGCTTGTTATGTTGAATGAATTACATTTAAACAATTTTGTACCACAAAATATTTTAACTACGATGCAAAGAGAGCAAGATTTAGAGTGGAATTTTGAAATAAATCCAGAGCTTCCAATGGAGGAGCAAAATATTTTAAATCGTTCAGCAGCGCTTTTATCAGTTATATATATTAAATACATTTGCGATGATGAAAATGAAAAACAAGAATTAAAAGCTTTGTATGAGAAAAATGAAGAGTTTAATCATGTTGATTATAATTCTATTATTGCAAGTATTGTTGCTGACAGCAAAGAAGTAGACATAAAAACAGAGCCTAGTAAACCAGAAGTTTCTAATTTGCCTATTAAGAGAGAATCTGTATGGGAAAAAATTAAAAATTTCTTTAGAAGATTATTAAAGAGATAATTAGAAATGCTAACAGCCTGAATAGATGCAGGTTGTTAGCTTTATTTTTTGCGAACTAATATTGGCTTGTTTATAAAAGCTAAAAATGATAGACTAACTATCAAAGGGAGTGAGGGAAAAATGAGTATTAAAGAAACGGCCAAAACCTTTGCAATAGAAGCTCACAGAGGCCAAGTAAGAAAAAGCGAACCAGAAAAACCAATGATAATGCATCCTATAAGTGTAGGAATGATTCTAAAGGAATATGGATACGATGACAATGTGATTGCCGCGGGCTATTTACATGATGTTGTTGAAGATACAGAGTATACTTTAGATGATATAAAAGAAAGATTTGGAGATGATGTTGCTGATTTAGTATGCGGTGCATCTGAGCCAGATAAGTCATTATCCTGGGAGGAAAGAAAACAACATACGATAGATACATTAAAAGAACTACCTCTTAGAAACAAACTTGTTGTATGTGCAGATAAAATAAGTAACTTAACTGACTTAAATATAATTTTTAAACGTAGTGGAACAAGAGATTTTTCTGCCTTTAAGAGAGGTGAGAATGATCAAAAATGGTACTACACAAGTGTCTATGATAGCCTAGTACATAACGAAGATGAAAATTTACCAATATTCAAGACTTTAAAGAGTGTTATAAACGACGTATTTAATCCAATTGAAACAGATAAGCCTTCAAACGCTATAAAACTTGAAGCTAAAATGGATGAGATAAAATTATTAAAGAAATTGATTTTCCAAGATAATTGGGTAGCTGTTGGTAATGTAACTTGTGCATATGGCAAATCCTTGTGCGATGAAGAATATACAAAAACAGTGAATAGATTAGACAATATTAGAAATGAATATATAGAGGCTTTTAAAAAGCAATATGATTTGTAATTGAAGGGAGCAATAATTATGGAAAACAAAACAATGATGACTGACTTATATGAGTTAACGATGGCACAAACTTATTTTGATTCAGGAGAAAAAGATAAAGAAGTGCTGTTTGATGCGTTCTTTAGAAGAGAACCATTAGGTGCAGGATATGCAGTAATGGCTGGATTAGATAATGTAATTGAATACATCAAAAATTTAAAGTTCACAGATAAAGATATTGAATATTTAAGAGAGTTAGATTTGTTTTCGGATGCATTCTTAGATTATTTAGCAAACTTTAGATTTACAGGAGATATCTATGCTATACCGGACGGAACTCCTGTATTTAGAAATGAACCATTAATAACCGTTAGAGCTCCAATTATAGAAGCACAAATAATTGAAACTGCAATTTTATCTTACTTAAATGCTGCAATATGTTATTCAACTGCAGCAAGAAAAGTTGTTGAAGCTGCTGGCGATATTAAAGTAATGGAGTTTGGCGCGAGAAGAGCTTTTGGCCCAGATGCTGCTGTAGAAGCAAGCAAATGTAGTTATTTATCTGGTGTTGCTGGAACAAGCAATGTGCTTGCTGGTAAGAAATATAACATCCCTGTAATGGGAACAATGGCGCACAGCTTAATTCAACAAGCAGATTCTGAATATGAAGCATTCTTAAATTTTGCTAAATCATATCCTAACAATTGCATACTTCTTATTGATACTTATGACACTTTAAAAACAGGTGTGCCAAATGCAATAAGAGTTGCTAAAGAATATTTAATTCCAAATGGTTATAGATTAAAGGGGGTAAGAATTGATTCGGGAGATTTAGCTTATCTTTCAAAAGAAGCAAGAAGAATGTTTGATGAAGCTGGTTTGAATGATGTTCAAATCTGTTTATCAAATGGATTAAAACCAGAAACAATAAAAGGGCTTATAGATCAAGGCGCGATTGTAAATTCAATTGGTCTTGGAGATAACATTGTTGCACCAGATAATGCAAGAGTTGGTTGCGTATATAAAAATGTTGCGGTAATTAAAGAGGGAGAAATAGTTCCTAAGATTAAAATTAGTAGTGATGCTATAAAAACAATTAATCCTGGATTAAAAAAAGTATACAGATTCTACGATAAAGCAAATGGATATGCTATAGCAGATTTGATTGCTTTATATGATGAAGTAATTCCTGAAGATGAATATGTACTTATTGATCCTGCTGATGAAACAAACAGACAAAAGATTACTAATTATATTGTAAGAGAATTGCATGAGAGAGTTTTTGAAAACGGTGAATATGTGTATGAGACAAGAACTCTAGAAGATAGTAGAGCATATTGCGAAGAACAAATGCACACGATTTATCCGGAAGTTAGAAGAATTCATAATCCACACAAACAATATGTGGATTTAAGTGAAAAATTGTTAAACATGAAGAAAGAAATGATAATGGAAATTAAAACTAATATATAAGGATGCGATATACTTATGAAAAAAATGAAAGTGGGACTATTGGTTCCAAAAATAAAATTAGCGAATGTTAAATATAATACTGAAACAATAATAAATGATATTAAAGATGCAATTGCTAATGGCATAAAGATTATTACAACATATGAGTTAGCACTTACTGGATTTACTTGTGGAGATTTATTTAAGCATGATTTCTTATTGAAGAATGCAGAAGCGGGTTTAAAAGAAATTGCAGAGGTTACTAAAGGTACAGATGTTGTTGTAATCGTTGGTATGCCTGCTAAAGCAGATGGCGAAATTTACAATGGTGCTGCAATAATAGATGATGGTGAAATTAAAGCATTTGTTTCTAAAGAACAATTTACTGAAGATGAAGAAACAAGATACTTTACTTTTGATACAGTAAGAAATCAAAAAATTTCGCTTTGCGGAATTGAAAAAATAGATTTTTCTAACGAATATATATTCAAAAAAGATGGAGTAAGTTATGCAGTTAGAGTTGGTTATAATTACGAAACCGAATTTGATAATATAGATATACTTGTAAATCTAATTGCTGATCCTGCGATAATTGGAAGCGATGATAACAGATTAGAATACGCAATGGTAGAATCAAAAAATAATAATGCTGTTGTAATGCTTTGTAATGCAGGTTCAAACGAATCAACATCATCAGTTGTTTATTCTGGACACTCAGTAATTGCAAAGAATGGTAAAGTTTTATGTGAAAGTGAAAAATATAATTTAGAAGGTACAAGACTGTATTACGATGTTGAAATTTCTGATGAAGAAGAAAGCACAAAGATAAGAGCAAAAGAGAAAATCGTTAATTTAACAGAATCACCTTTCGTACCAAAAGATGAAGAAGAAAGAACAAAACGCTGTAAAGAGATAATGGAGATTCAAGCTACTGCGTTAGCGAGAAGAATGATACATGCACATTCAGACAAAGCTGTTTTAGGATTAAGTGGTGGTCTTGATTCAACACTTGCATTTTTAGTTGTAGTAAAAGCTTTTGAAAAAATGAATAAAGATAGAAAAAATATTGTTGCAGTAACAATGCCTTGCTTTGGAACTACAGGAAGAACTTTTGATAACGCCTGCAAACTTGCAAATGAATATGGTGTTGATTTAAGAATTATAGATATTAAAGAAGCATGTTCTGTTCATTTAAAAGATATAGGAATTGAATGGGGCGATACTTCTATAACATATGAAAATGCACAAGCAAGAGAAAGAACTCAAGTGCTAATGGATTTGGCTAACAAAGAAAATGGTCTAGTGATAGGTACAGGAAATCTTTCAGAAGCTGCACTTGGTTGGTGCACGTATAACGGAGATCACATGAGTATGTATAACGTGAATGCAAATGTGCCAAAGACGTTATTAAGATATATTGTTGAAGAGGTTTCGAAAGAATCTAATTCGGCAACATTAAAAGATATTTTAGATACACCAATTAGTCCGGAGTTATTACCACCAGACGAAAATGGTAATATAGCTCAAAAAACAGAAGTGACAGTTGGTCCATATTTATTACATGACTTTTTCTTATATCATTTTGTAAGATGGCATGCATCTCCAAAAGAAATTTTAGAGACGGCAAAAGAAACTTTCAAAGATAGATATTCTGAAGAAGAAATAAAAAAATGGTTAAAAGTATTTTTAAGAAAATTCTTTATAGCACAGTTTAAGAGAAATTGTGTACCAGATAGTCCAAAGATAGGAAGTGTATCATTAAATTCTAAAGAAGATTTCAGAATGCCGAGTGATATTGATGGATCAATGTGGGAAGCAGAGGTGGACGCGTGAAGATAGGAATATTTGGAGGTTCATTTAATCCACCGCACAACATGCATAAAGATATTGTTTTAGAATTATTAAAACAAAATTATTTAGATAAAATAATTTGCATACCCACAGGAGATAATTATGCTAAGAGTTATTTACTACCTATAAAAGATAGAATAGAAATGTTGAAACTTATGTTTAAAGATAATGATAAGATAAACATTTCAGCTATTGAATTGGATGGTTCGTTATACACATGGGATACGATGAATTTTTATCAAAAGAAATATCCGGAAGATGAACTATTCTTTATATGTGGTATGGATAATTTAGCTGAGTTATCTACGTGGCATAGATATGAAGATATATTAAAGAAATTTAAATTAGTTGTTATAAAAAGAGACACAGACGAAGATGATGCGGAAGCTGCTTTGGAATTATACGAAAAATATAAAGATAGAATAGAGGTAGCTAATGTTAAAGCGAGAAAAATATCATCAACTTTTATACGTGGGGAAATTATAAAAAACGGTATTACAGAAAATTTAAACGATATGCTAGATGAAGACGTAAAGGAATATATGAGCAAAGTAGAATATGGCAAATATTGGGAAACTAGCAAATGGGATATGTAGTTGACAAAACTCAAAATACATAGTAAAATGGCTTGGCAAGTCATACCTGCAAGCAAATATAGGTAACCTTTAGAACCAAAAAATAATTTTTTTCTTTCAAGGAGGAAACTGTATGTCCTATTATTTCACTGGAAGTTTGAATGACAAGATTAAGGCTCTCATTCCGGCGGCTGCTGTCGCGGCTCCTGAGACTCACCCTGCTGCTGCCAGCGTGGCGAAAAGCATCATTGACATGATGTCCCCCGAAGACGTCGTTATCAAGGATGGCAAGCTGTGCGTCGGCCCCAACACCACCACCGGTGTGAGTGAGTTTTATGATGCAAAGACCCTGGCCCGCGTTGAGCAGGATCTCAAACAGGAGTTCAAGTCGCAGTTCGGCGTGAACGCGGACGTATCTTTCGTCTACGGCGGACATACCGATGAGCCCCTTCCCGGCGGCGGAAAGGCTAAGGTTCATCTCTACAACCTGAGTATCGCTGTTCCTATGTAACGGCTGTATAAAAACAAATATCGTGAAGCAAATTGACAAATGATGCAAAAACCCCGTGTACGAAGTATGCGGGGTTTTTTGTTGGAACTTTACACAAAAAATAGAAAGGCGAAGGAATGATTCTATGAAAATAGTTGCGGTAACCGGTAAATCTGGTTCAGGAAAAAGTACTTTAGCTAGAGAATTAGCTAAAAGATTGAATTGTAGATATGTTGACATTGACAAAGTTGGACACGAAGCGTTATACAATCCATCTGCTAAAGATGCGTTGTGTGAAGCTTTTGGAAATCAGATATTAGTGGATGGAAAAGTGGACAGAAAGAAAGTTGGTAAAATAGTTTTTGCTGACAAAAAAGAGATGGATAAACTCACTGAGATAACTTGGGAGTACATGCAAAAAGTTTTAGATCAAATGCTATCAGAAGGTGATTCTGAATATATTGTTTTTGACTGGGCTCTTTTGCCTAATAGTAAGTATTGGGAAATTGCATATGTAAGAATACTTGCAAATGCAAACGAGCAAAGAAGAAAAGAAAGAATTATGAAGCGAGACAATATTTCGGAAGAATATTTTAACCTTCGTGAATCTGCAAGTTGGGATTACACGAATGAAACATTCGACTACATATTCGAAAATGAATACAAAGATGAATGCTTAAATGCGATGGTTGAAAGAATTGTTTCGGAGTTGTAAGTCTAATAATCCTTTCCTTGAAGAATTAGAGAGGTTATGATAGTATACTAATGGAACGCATAATTCATCAAACGACCTTTGGAATAATTTGTAAAGGAGAGTGTTTAAGTCATGACGTATGAAACGTTGAAAGATAACATATGGGAACTCGTGATACTTAGTACGAAGTCTCCTAAACGCCTTGAGCGTTATAGCAAGCATAAGGACAAGAGAGTGAGAATGTTTGTGGCGAAGAATACCCAAACGTCTCGGAGAATTCTTAGGCAACTTGCTAATGACCCTGAAAAGTGTGTTCAGTATGCAGTTGCTGAGAATAGCGCAACCCCGGAAGATCAGCTCGTCAAATTTTATGAAACCAAGGATGTTCATATTTTGAGGCGGCTTGCTAGAAATAAAAGCTTGCCTTACACAATGCTCAAAGAACTTGCGGAACATAGAGACTATATGATCCGCTGTGCAGTGGCTTCAAACAAAAGTGCAACGGCAGATATCCTGGATTATCTCTCCTGGGATATCAACGCATATGTTAGACAGCGTGTTGCAGAAAATCCCAACACACCTGCGTACGTATTGGCATACTTGGCAAAAGACGCTAACGATTCTGTTAGACTTCGTGTAGCACACAATCCGAACACGGAATACGAAGTACACAAAATGTTGTTCAAGGATCGTGATACGGGCGTTAAAGAAACCGCCATTAGAACGGCAAAGATTCCGGAAGAGGATGCCAGAAAATTAGCCGAAAGTCAAGAATGGCTTGTGCAGGTTGCTCTTGCTGGTAACCCGTACATTCCGGAAGACATGGCTAAGAAGTACAAGAAGTCTCATGACACATATATTCATCGCGCTTCTCAATTTGCAGAGCGTAAAAGAAAAGAAATGAAGAAAACTAACAAATAAGAAAAAAATACCCTAACACATTAATTTGTGTTGGGGTATTTTTTTGTTCATAATCAGTTCACAGTCTGTTCGCCAAAAGTTTTTAAAGTGTTCTTGCGAAAGACACAAAAAAGACATTTTAAAATTGTATATTTGAGGCAACGAAAATACACGTGGAGGTAAAAATGTTAGAGAAAAGTAATTTTTGGTTAAAGAACAAAAAGAAAATAGTAATTATTGGAATTGTTGGAATTGTTGTTTTGTTGGCAATTTTATTTATTGCAACTTCTAGAAAAAGAAGAGTGTTTGCAAGAGGTGTAGAAGGTACGACGAATACTGCAATTGTTTCTAGAGGAGACATTAAAGTAAATATAACTGGCTCTGGAACGATAACACCTTCTGATAGCAAGACTCTTGTTTCGGAAGTTGCAGCGGAAGTTTTGGAAATACATGTTGCGGAAGGTGATAAAGTACAAAAAGGTGATGTTCTTTTTGTATTAGATTCAAAAAATTTAACAGAACAGATTAATACCAAAGTAAATACTGTAAATAACTTGTCTAAGAATGTTAATTCGTACAAAGAAGATATAGCAAATTTAAATGTCTATGCTTCGATGAGTGGATATATTACAAACTTTAATGCTGTGGTTGGTGATTCGATAAACAAGAATTCTAGCATATGTGGTATCATTGATGATTCAACTTATATAGTGAGTATGAATTATTATTACAATAAGAATACTCCAATTAATGAAGGTGATCCTGTAAAAATATTTATTGGCGAAACGTTTACATACTTAGATGGATTTGTTTCTGCAACAACAGATTTAATGCAAAGTGCTGATGTTGGAGGGCAAACTCAAACAATAGAAATTGAAATAAACAATCCGGGATATACACTTGAAAATAGAAGTGTAAATAGTGCGGTTATTAGTACTCAATCTGGCGTGCAACTTTCTTCAATAGGAACGGGCACAATTAAGTTAAATAACACTACCAATTTAAAGAGTAAATCATCAGGAACAATTAAAGAACTATATATAAAAAATGGTTCTCATGTAAATAAAGGTGACTTAATTATGGTTTTAGAAAATGATGATTTATACGATAGCTTAGAAACTGCACAAAAATCTTTAAGTGATGCAAATGAAGAGTTGCAAAATGCAAGAGATGATTATTCTTTATATACTATAACAGCTCCTTTTGATGGAACAATAACTACAGTAAATATTTTGGTGGGTGACAATGTTCGTACGGATACGCAGCTTGCAAAAATAGTAAATAATAATGAAGTAGAATTTGATATTGATGTAGACGAATTAGATATTTTAGATTTAGAAGTTGGGCAAAAAGCTTATGTAACAATAGATGCAATTGAAGAAACAGCAACTACACCGTTAGAAGGCGAAGTAACAAAAGTTTCTATAGAAGGAACTACAATGAGTAGCGTTACTTCGTATCCAGTTACTATTTCTTTAGCAGGTAGTGAAAGCATAAGAATGGGAATGAATTGTAGTACAGAAATAGAAATTAAAAGCGCAACAGATGTTTTAGTGTTACCGGTAGAAGCAATTAATACAAAAGGAGATACATATTTTGTATTAATGGAAGACGGTAGTCAAAGAGAAATTGAAGTTGGAATATATAACGAAGATTATATTGAAATTGTTTCTGGTTTAGAAGAAGGTGAAAAGGTTAAACTTCCTGAAACTGTGAAAGCAACGGAAACGACTCAAGAAAGTGCTGATATGCGTGGTAACAGCATGATGGGTGGTTTCTCAAATCAAGGGATGCCTTCGTTTGGTGGTGGAAACATGCAAGGTGGAGGAATGCCACAAATGGGAGGTATGAGATAAGTTTATGATAACGATAAAAAATTTATCTAAGGTGTATAAAATGGGAGACAATGAAGTCCATGCTTTAGATCATATAAACTTAAACGTTAAAGAACACGAATTTGTTTCTATAATAGGACCTTCGGGTTCGGGAAAATCTACGCTTATGAATATGTTAGGGTGTTTAGATGTTCCTACGAGTGGGGAATATATTTTAGATGATAAACAAATAAAAGAGATGTCAGATGATCAACTTGCAACAATTAGAAATGATAAAATCGGATTTGTCTTTCAAGGATTTAATCTATTACCTAAATTAACAGCGATTGAAAATGTGGAGTTGCCACTTATATATCAAAATGTTCATCCGAAAGAAAGACATGAGCGCGCTAAAAAAGCATTAGAACAAGTTGGTTTGGGAGAAAGGATTTATCATAAACCGACCGAGTTATCAGGAGGACAACAACAAAGAGTTGCCATAGCAAGAGCCCTTATAACTAATCCTCCACTTATTTTGGCTGATGAACCTACAGGAAACTTAGACAGTAAATCAGGAAAAGAAATAATGCAAATATTTAAAAGTCTAAACGAGAATGGAAACACAATAGTTTTAATTACTCACGATGATGATGTAGCAAAGCAAGCTAAAAGAGTGGTAAGAATACAAGATGGAAAATTAACAGAATTGGGAGGTGCGTAAAATGTCATTGTTATCAAGCTTTAAAATGGCGATTCAAAGCATATTTGGAAATAAACTACGTACCTTTTTGACAATGCTTGGAGTAATAATAGGTGTTGCGTCTGTAATTGTTGCAGTCGGTTTTGCTAAAGGAAGCACCGAAAGTATTACGAGTAGCATTGAAAGCATAGGAACCAATTTGATTACTGTAAATTTAATGGGAAGAAGAACATCGGATATTACATATGATGATGTAAGTGTTGAACTAGAAAAATTAGAAGGTATTGACGGATTTGCACCGTTTGTAAATGGAAGTGCAACTATAAAAAATGACAAGAATACTAGTTTGACTACAAATTATATTGGAACTAATTCCGAATACTCAACAGTTCAAGATAAAACAATTCAAGAAGGAAGATTTTTAACATCATTTGATATAACAGGTTCGATGAAAGTTGCAGTTATCGGAACATACATTGCAAATGAATTGTTTCCAAACGAAAGTGCGGTTGGTCAATACATAAAATTAAATGGACAAAAATTTAAAGTGGTTGGTGTATTAACTCAAACCGAAGGCGGCGAAGAAGGAACTTCGGACGACACAATGATAATTCCGTATACAGTTGCACAAAGACTAAATCGAGCAGGAAGCGTTAGTACGATTTATATGAGAGCAACGGACCATAACAACACTGAGAATGTGGTAAATGACGTATCGAATATTCTATATTCAATTTACCAAAATGAAGATTATTATAAAGTTACTAGCCAAGAAGAAATGCTTGAAACATTAAGCAGTGTGTCTGATACTTTGATGGTTGTACTTGCTGGTATTGCAGCTATTTCACTAGTAGTAGGCGGAATAGGAATAATGAATATTATGATAGTTTCGGTAACTGAAAGAACTCGTGAGATAGGTATAAGAAAGGCTATTGGTGCTAAAAAAGCTAATATAATGATTCAGTTTTTGATAGAAAGTTTGATTTTAACTGGTATCGCCGGAATAATAGGAATATTATCTGGTTGTGGAATTATTGCGATAATAAATAAACTTGAAATAACAACTGCGGTATATTCGGTTGATTGGATGATGATTTCGTTTGGAAGTTCGCTATTAATTGGAATATTATTTGGTCTATTCCCAGCATACAAAGCCGCGAGTATGAATCCTATAAATGCATTAAGAAGTCAATAAAATAAAAAAGTGTGGAAATACTATATTAACAATCTTTATTTGTTGTGATAATATGTAAAAAACAATGAAAAAGAGGGGTTAATATGCAATACGAATATAAAACAAATGGAACTTGCTCTACAAAGATAGAGTTTGAAATAGTAGATGGATTAGTAAGAAATGTAAGATTTACAGGTGGTTGTAACGGAAATTTAAAGGCAATTGCAGCGCTTGTTGAAGGGATGCCTAAGGAAAAAGTAATTGAAATACTAAGAGGTATTGATTGCAGAGGAAAAGGTACTTCATGCGGAGACCAACTAGCAAAAGCGCTAGAAGAAGCTAATTATTCAATTATATAGAATATAAATCTAAGATGTTGACTAAAAAACAATGTGTGATATAATAATGCCAACGTTTGACACAGAAATAGTAGTTTTATGTCGGGTAATTAGAGAATTTGCGGTGGGTGAAAGCAAATCAAACATATAAAACGAATTACCAGTTGAATCGGATAAGCGCGTTATAGCTTTTAAGAGCGTAATCTAAGTATTATGAATTAAGGTGGTACCACGGGAAAGTATCTCGTCCTTAAATCATAATACTTTTTTGTTGTTCAAGCGAGGCTTTCCCTCGTTCGTCCAAATGGGGACGTCCTTGTTTGGACATTTTTCATAAATACCTTTTCGAATATAAAAAATTTTAAGCAATGTCCAAACAAGGACGTCCCCATTTGGACGAACGAGGGCGACACCTTTGGACGGAATAGGAGTGAAGAAAATGAAACTATATGATGAATTAGTTTGGAGAGGACTTATTAAAGATGTATCAAGTCCAGAATTGGAAGAAAAATTAAATAACGGAGGAATGTCTTTTTATATTGGTACTGATCCTACTGCAGACAGTTTACATGTAGGTCATTTATCAAGCTTTTTAATTTCTAAGAGATTAAAAGAAGCAGGACATCATCCAATACTTTTAGTTGGTGGTGGTACAGGTATGATTGGTGATCCTAGACCAACAACTGAAAGAGCAATGATTTCAAAAGAAGAAGTTAATAAAAATTTTGAAGGATTAAAAGCTCAAGTAGAAAGAATATTTGGTTTCGAAGTTGTTAACAACTATGACTGGATTAAAGATATTAACGTACTAGACTTCTTAAGAGATTACGGCAAATACTTTAATATTAACAACATGTTAGACAAAGATATTATTAGAAGAAGATTAGATTCTGGTATTACATACACAGAGTTTTCATACATGCTTTTACAAGCATTAGATTTCAAATATTTACATGAAAACAAAAATGTAGATTTGCAATGTGCTGGTTCGGACCAATGGGGTAATATCACAGCTGGTATCGACTTGATTAGAAAATCTACAGGCGATGAAGTATATGGATTTACAATGCCACTTGTAACAGATTCACAAGGTAAGAAATTCGGTAAGAGTGAAGGCAATGCTTTATGGTTAGATAAATCAAAAACATCTAGCTATGAGTTATACCAATTCTTTATAAATGTTGAAGATTCAATGGTGATTAACTACTTAAAGATTTACACATTCTTATCTAAAGAAGAGATTGAAGCTTTGGAAGTTTTAAACAATGAACATCCAGAAAACAGAGATGCTCACAAAGCTTTAGCGAAAGCTATTATCACTTTCTTACATGGCGAAGAAGAATATGAAAAAGCTTTAAGAATAAGCGAAGCTTTATTTAGTGGTGAAATTAAAAACTTAACTATTGATGAAATTAACGATGCATTCAAAGGCGTTCCGACATTTGAAGCTAAGGAAGAAACATTAATAGATATGCTTGTTAATAACAAAATTACAAGCAGCAAGAGAGAAGCAAGAGAATTTTTGGCAAACGGTTCTATTAGCATAAATGGCGAAAAAGTAACTGATGAAAACATGATGATAGATAGTAGTGTTGCAATTGGTGGAAAAGCAGTTATTGTTAGAAAAGGTAAGAAAAAATATTTTTGCGGAAAATTTTAGTATATAATTTAATAATGTTATATAATGTACTAAAGAAAAAATATTTGATGTACTTTTAGGAGGAACCATGAGCGAAAATAAATTATTTAAATTGATAACAAGCATGCCTGTAATACTTTTAACATTATATTTTATACCTTTTGTTGGAGTTTGTTTAACTGCTTTTAGATACTTCGTATATAAAAACAAAAAACAATATTCAACTTCAATTGCGTTGATTGTATGGGGAATTATATGTTTAATACCAAAGTTGGTAACAAGTGTATTAGATATATTAAAAATTGAAGACCTACCATATGTAAATGAAGTTGTGGAAGTTGCTAATAAACTTCAATTAGTAGAGTTCTCAAAAACATTATTAACAGTTGGATTACTTTCTATGATTATTGTGTATGCTGTTAAAAAAATTGCTAATAAAATTGGAAGCAATGTTAATAAATATATGCAAGCACAAGCGCAAGCTGAAAGAGAAATCAATGAGAAAAATAATTTGAAGATAAAAGAAAAACAAGAAGCTGCAAAAAATACACATTTTGTTAAATGTAAAAGTTGCGGTGGGAATAATGTAATTGTTGGAGATATTGGCAAATGTAAATTCTGTAGACAACCAATTACAAAAGAAGATTAAAAAATTGACCACGGCCCTTTGCGGGAACCGTGGTTTTTTGCTTAGTACAGAAATAAGTTTGTATTTATTTAAAGTAGAAAACGTTTATTTTTTAGAAAGTAAATAATATGTTTTTTATGTGAATTATATATTGAAACTTGACTTTTTATAGGAGGAGTACTAATATGGTTTTAGTTCAAAAGTGAACAAACAAAGGCGGTGAAAAAATTGTTTAATCAAATTCAGATAATGAAAAAAACCTATTCGACTTTAATTAATAAGGTTGCTTTGAAGCATAATCTTTCGGAGTGCGAGATTGTAATTTTATTGTTTTTGAACAAGAATCGTAATCAAGACATGGCTAAAGATATTGTAAAATATTTGATGATTTCTAAAGCTCATGTTTCGGGATTGGTGAGTAATTTAGAAATGCAAGGTTATATAACCAAGACAGTTGATACTGAAGATAAGAAAAAAATGCATTTGGAAATTACTGAAAAAGCGAAACCGATTATAAAAGAAGTCAGAAAAGAAGCAAAACAAATGAAACGTCTTGTTTTTGATGGAATAACAAAAGAAGAAGTTGAAGTAACGAAAGTTGTATTAAACAAGATAAAAATAAATTTAAAGAATAATTATAAAATTGATTTAAATTAAAATAAATACGAATAGTATTTTAAATAATGGTGATATTTTGCAAAAAAATAAAATGTTATCAACCGTGTACAATACTTAGGAGGTAAATTATGAGTTCGGAACCAATTGAAAACGAAAATCTAATAGAGAAGAAAAGAAGAATTGAAAAAATGAAAAAGAAAAAAGGTAGAAAAAAGATAATAATCGTAGTTGCGATATTATTAGTTATCGTTGTTGTTAATGGTGTTTTGAGAGGAAAAGTAAACCAAGTAAAAACCAAATTTGATTATGAAGAGGTTACTGCTGATATCGGAGATATTGAAGTAATTGTTGAGGGAAAAGGTACTATAGAAGAAAATAGTGTATACAACATCATACCTACAATAACTGGAGAGATAATAGAAGATCATATAGAAGTAGGACAACAAGTTGAAAAAGATGAGTTGCTATATGTCATAGATTCAGATGATTTGTCTGCTAATTTGTCTTCAGCCAAATTGGGAGTTGAACAAGCTACCATCAGCTATAACAATGTAAAAAAACAAATAAACGATTTGAACATAGTAGCGAACGCAAACCGGACACGTTAGCGATTTGACAATTAGTAAAGGTGCATATGTTACAAATACAATGCAAATTTGTAATTTGGTAGAAACAAGTCAATATGAAGTTGTTTTACAATTTATGAGTGCGAGTGCGGCTCAATTTAGAGTCGGAAATAGAGCAACACTAACATATATGTCATACATGACTACAACCGAAGGGGTAGTTACGAATGTTGGTAACAGAGCTTTCTTGCGTGATGATGGTTCTCAAGTTGTAGAAGTTACTATCGGTATTCAAACAAATGGATATGGTTTAAATAATGCATTAGTAAAAGGTGCTGTATATACAGATAACGGTAATGTTATTTCAAGTGCTAATACAGCAGCAATTACCGGAGTTACTAACAATATGGTAAAAGCAAAAAGTACAGGAACTGTTGCATCAGTTAATGTGAAAAATGGTGACTATGTTACATCGGGAACAGTAATTGCAACATTAGAAAATATGGATTTAGAGATAGCGTTAAGTAATGCAGAAATAGCATTAAAAAATGCTAAAAACTCACTTGCTAATGTAGAAAAACAATTAGAAAATTATTATATTACTTCACCGATTTCTGGAACAATTGCATACAAAAATAACAAGTTGGGAGATGTTATTTCTAATTTTCAAAGTACAAATTCTAAAGTAATGGTTACAGTTGTAGATAGTTCTGTTAAAAAATTTGCAATGCAAGTTGATGAACTAGATATTGCAAAAGTAAAAGTTGGCCAAGAAGTTGTGATTACAATTGATGCTTTAGATGGCAAAGAGTATATTGGAACAGTTACAAACATTAATACTATTGGTACAACTGTTTCTGGTATAACTTCATACACGGTGTTGGTAGAACTTGAAAATTATCCGGAAATTTATGCTGGTATGAATGTAGATGCAGATATTCAAATAACTTCTGTTCCAAATGTTATGAGAGTTCCACTTTCTGCGGTAAGAAAAGGAAATGTTGTATATAAGAAAGTTGCTGATGCAAATTTTCAAGATGCTGACTCTTCTGTACCTATAGGATATCAAAAAGTAAATGTCGAAATAGGACAAAATAACAGTGATTATATAGAAATAATTAGTGGCCTTGAAGAAGGTGATGTTGTTCTAATAGATAAATTGACTCAATCTGGAGTTTTGGATCTTGGAAGTATGAGATCTCAAATGATGGGAGAATAGTAAATGATTGATTTAAAGAATATTTATAAAATATATGAAACCGGCGACGTTGAGGTTCATGCGTTAGATGGTATAAGTTTACATATAGATAAAGGTGAATTTGTTGCTATAGTTGGTCAATCGGGTAGCGGTAAATCAACATGTATGAATATTATAGGTTGTTTAGATGTGCCAACATCTGGTGAATACATATTGGATGGTATTGATGTTAGTACTATGGATGATGACGAATTATCTTATATTAGAAATAATGAATTGGGTTTTATATTTCAACAATATAACCTGATTCAAAAACTTTCTGTTTTAAACAATGTTGAGTTGCCGCTTATATATAAAAGATACTCAAAAGAAGCTAGAAAAAAGATAGCTATAGAAGCTCTTGAAAGGGTTGGCTTGAAAGGCATGGAAAACAGATTCCCGCAACAATTATCTGGTGGACAACAACAAAGAGTTTCGATTGCAAGAGCTTTAGCGGGAGAACCATCAGTAATACTTGCGGACGAGCCGACTGGTGCACTAGATAGTAAAACGGGTATTGAAGTTTTAGCTCTTATAAAGAAATTAAATGAAGAAGGGAATACAATTATCTTAGTAACTCATGATAATGAAATTGCAGAACAAGCTAAGAGAGTTGTTAGACTTCAGGATGGAAAGATTATAGAAGATAGACCAGGTAGGGGGCAATAAAATGGATATAGGACAATCTTTTTCTCTTGCTGTAAAGAGTCTTATGGCAAGTAAAATGAGAGCGCTTTTAACTATGCTCGGTATAATAATTGGTGTTTCAGCAGTAATTCTTATATCTGGGATGGGAGAAGGATTAACCGCTCATGTAGAAGAAACGTTTGCTAGTTTAGGATCTAATATTGTCACAGCAATGTCATTGTATCAAACAGATACAAAATATGTGGATTTAGATAAGTTAGAAGAATTTGTTGATGAAACAAAAGGAATTAAATATTATTCGCCATATATACAATCTAGTGTGACAGCTAAAGCTAATGGTGAGGATGCTTCGACTACTGTATATGGGGTAAATCAAGATTATACAAGCATAAGAGATAGAGGTATAGCAAGTGGTAGAGGTATTCAATATTTAGATATTGAAAGAGAGCAAAAGGTTTGTGTTGTAGGCTCTCATGTTATTGAAGAACTCTTTGGAAAAGGAACTACGAACGATGAATTGATAGGGCAAAACTTGAAAATAAATGGCAATAGTTTTAAAATAGTTGGTATCATGGAAGAAAAAGCTTCTGGCATGGCTGGTGGCGATGACGACATGATTATAATTCCATACACAGTTGCTCAAAAAGTATTTGGTATGCAATATGTAAATATGTTTTATTTTACATATGAAAATGGTGAAGTTTCGGAAGAAGTTGTAGATGAGATTGATAAATTTTTCTTTGACATCTATGATGATTCAGATTACTATTTTATAATGGATGCTCAAAGTATGATGGAAGAAATGTATGATATGCTTGATACAATTACATCAATTTTAGTAGCTATAGCGGGCATCTCATTGCTTGTTGGTGGTGTTGGTATTATGAATATTATGCTTGTATCAGTTACTGAAAGAACAAAAGAAATTGGTATAAGAAAAGCGATTGGAGCAAACAAGTTTGATGTATTAAGCCAGTTTGTTATTGAAGCTATAACTACTAGTGTGATAGGCGGAGTAATAGGAATTATATTAGGGATTTTCTTTACTGAAGTTGCTTCAAATATACTTGGAATCGAAGGAAAAGTTACTATTGGTGCGGTTTCGGTTGCAGTTGGTGTATCTTCGTTAATAGGAATTTTATTTGGATATATGCCAGCAAAAAAGGCTGCAGATATGCATCCTATAGATGCGTTAAGACATGAATAAAATAAAAGGTGCGGATGAGAAGACATTCGTACCTTTTTGTTGCTTAGCAAAAATATTTAATATATAATCGGACTTGCAAGGAAGATGTTATTTTTTATAACACTTGCAGTGGGATGAAGCATATCGCTTATTATAGTTGTGCAAGTAACTGTGGTATGTATAGTCTTGTCCTAATATAGTCTACGACTATATTGTCAAACTTTTTCTTCCTTGCTTTTGTTTTAGGAGGTTGAAGTATTGAGTTTGTTAAATTCATTACTTGATGATAAAGAATGGCAGGCCTTTTTGGAACACAAAAAGGCCTCTGTTTTATCTGAAAGAGAACTTAAAAAATATGAAGAATATATTGCTAATAAAGAATATGAAGACACAGCGAAGAAACTTATTAATGGAGAATATGAATTTTCATACCCAAGAAGAGTTGCGATAAATAAAATTAGAAAAAAGAAAAAGCGTATTGTTTATATTTATAAAAAAGAAGAGACATACATTTTTAAAATGCTAACTTTTTTAATGCACAAATATGATTATTTATTTGCTCCTAACTTGTATTCGTTTAGAAAAAGAAGTGGATGCAAAAAAGCTATATTTGATTTGATAAGAGAACATATAAAAGAAAAATCAGGATATAAAGTTGATATAAAAAATTACTTTAATAGTATTCCTACAGAAAATTTATTATCAACCCTTAAGGCGGATTTGCAAGACGATAAATTATATAATTTGTTTGCTGAGATTTTAACTAATAAAATAGTTTTAAGCGATGGCGAAGAAATAGAAGATGAAAAAGGTATAATGGCCGGAGTACCACTAGCATCATTCTTAGCCAATTATTATTTGAAAGATTTAGATCAATATTTCTATGATAATAATGTTACTTATTGTAGATATGCAGATGACATTATAGTCTTTGATGATATAGAAAACTTAGAAAAACATAGAAAGTATATTGTGGATTACTTAAAAGAAAAAGGACTTGAAGTAAATGAAGAAAAAGAGTTCTTTTATAATCCGGGAGATGAAATAGAATTTTTAGGCTTTTCGTATAAAGATGGAACGATAGATTTAAATGCAAATTCTATAAAGAAAATAAAAGGTAAAATTAGAAGAAGTGCAAGAGGACTAAGACGTTGGATGATAAAAAAAGAAGCTTTGCCACAAGCGCCATTAAAGGCTATGAACAAGAAGTATAATAAAAAGTTCTATGGCAAGGAAGAAGATGATTTGTCTTGGAAGCATTGGTTCTTTCCAACAATCAATACAGATAAAAGTTTAAAGATAGTAGATGAGTACATGCAAGATTGGCAACGCTATATAGTTACTGGTGCGCACAACAAAAAGAATTACGAAAAAGTTCCGTATGAAATGTTGAAAGAGGCAGGATATAAATCTTTGGTAAGTGAGTATTATAAGTTTAAGAAAAATTTAGAATAAGAATGATAATTGAAAAATGGGGTGAAGCAGATGCAACAAGATATAAAATATTATACCGATGGAGTGAAATTTTTTGCCGAAGGATTTAAAAATATGATTAACTACTATGAGCGCAATGGGCTAAGTTCATTTCAATGGCTGTACGTTCCGAATTATATTGCAAAATTGATGATATATGTTTTACTTTACCGTTTATTTTGCACTATCGAAATGTGTATAAGAAACAAAAAGATAAAAGTGTTTGATGTTGTATATATTATTCTTATTCTATTTAATCAAAAATTAATTTTAAATACGGATGGATTTGAATTAATCAGCTGGAAACTTTTTGGTCAGATAGCAGTTGATATAGGAATGTTTATAGTATTGCAGATAATGTATAAAGAAAAAGTTGCACCAAAAATAAAAGCGGAATCATGATATAAAAGTGCAATTGAATAATTAAGAAACGTTATATTAGGCGATTAAAAAGGAGCGTAGGATATGAGCCAAATAATAGATGATGAGATAATAAGTCAAGTTTTATTTAATTGTGATGAATTGTTTGATTTTGATGATTTTGATTTTAGTGACCCTGATTTTGTGGAAGCTCTTGCTAAAGTTGAAAAATTGATGATAAAAGTTCCGAAGGGGAAAAATTTGTCTGCTGAAAGTATAGCTCAGCTTAATCTTTTGCTAAAGCACACAACTGGCTTGAAAATTTTAGATATAAATAATTCTAGAGGACAGAGGATAGATGCAACTTCGATATTTGATAGTATTCCGCCAAGTGTAGAGAGAGTTTTGTTGAAAAATTTAAGTTTTTCACAAGATATGAATCAAGACTCAATAGATAACTTGACTAATCTAACATATTTGAGATTTGAAGATAGTATTCTTTCTAATCTGCCAATATTACCAAACGAAAAGGGTTTAGTTTTTGTAGATGAAAAAGCATCTATTCCAATGGATGAATTAATAGAATATGGAGTTCATCATAAATTATCTACCAGTATAGATGAAGTTAGATGTGTTATAAGTGCATTAAGAAGCGGTACTCCTGTACCATTGGAACTATATGATAAATATAATACTTTTTTTGCAGAATCAGATAGAGATACATGTATTCAAATTGATAATGTTGGAGCTTTAGATTTGCAAAAACTTGAAGAGTTAAAAACTAATTCTCGAATAAAATCTATTTATATTGAAGGTGGATGTTATAGTCACGAAACGGATAATGAACTTACAGTATATTCGTTAGAGGAATATGCTAGTGTTAGAGCTGAAATTGATAAAATTGTTTCACAAGTTGAAATTCCGGATCCTGATGATAAAGATAGAGAAAAGAAAATATTTGCACAAGTATACAGAATTCTAGGCGAAAAAATTAGTTATGATCATTATGCTATTTCAGAAGAAGGAAAAAAAGATACCGAACTTGCTCATAATTGCAGAAATTTAAAGAATGGTTTATTGGGAATAGAACGAAATGGTAAAATTGAAAACCTTACTGTTTGTGCAGGATACGCAGATATACTAAGAAATGTATTATCGTGTTTTAATATAGAGGCTCAGTATATAAGTTCAAGGTCAGAAGTCGAACTAAAATTTGAAAATGGTGCATATGTAGATAAAACGGATGAAAATGGAAACATAGTTTATAGAAATGGGACTAATGATCCAATGGGGCACGCATATAATTTCGTCGTGCTTGACGGAGAAAGCTATTATGCTGATTTGACATGGGATGCATCATATATAAAGTCGAAACGATTTCCTATGCCGAATTTCCTGAAATCTTCAGCTGAATTTGAACAAAGTCATGAAGATGTAGGTTTTGATTCTCAATATAAACCAAAAGCGTTTGGAACGTTTCCTCCGGAAAAACAGTTTGAATTATTTGGAGTTGGTGTTGCTCCTGAACTTAGTAAAATGCAAAGTATGATTGATGAAGGTTATTTGTCTGGATTTGTAGCAGAATATTTGGGAGCTGTAAAAGGTGGACGAGAAGCTATCACTCCAGAAGAGTTAATAAGTGCAATGGAATTTATAAAAAGAATAGAAGATCATATTTTGGCTAGAGAAAATAGTTTTTCAAATATTGCTATAGGACTTGGAGAAGATAAAAAATTTGTGTTTGAAACTTCGGATCCTGAAAAATTAAAGAGAATGAAGCGTGAAATAAAAAAACGTAGAGAGAAGGAGGACGACTCTTTTGGAGAATTTTAATATAAGTAAACAAGCACTTAGAGAAACATATATTATTTTAAATAAATTGAATTTGTATGAAAGAATACCAAAAGAATTCCAAAGCTACATAGAAGAAAATCAAGATGAAAATTATGAAAGTTCTTTTAATCAACAAATACCACTTTTTGAACAAGTAAAAAACGAAGATACGAAAAAGTTACTTACATATTTTTTTATAAAATATATAAATACAAATTCAGAAGATGCCACTAATTTAAAAAATACTGTTATGGATTTCATGAAGAAATAGAAAAAGAAAAACTCATGCTTGTTAGAGCATGAGTTTTTTGTTATTTCTTTATATGATAAGCGATTTTTGTAGAATTTCCAAATCTTTCAACAATAACATATGTATTATCCTTATCATATCTAACACTAGAGTATTGAGTATAACCGGCGGCTGAAAGAGTATCGTAATATTCAGAGGCAGGTTTACCTTTATAGAAAAGTGTAAGCCTAGAATATGAAGATGTGTTTGTTGTGGTTGGTTTTGAAGTTAATTTGCCAGGATAAACTGGAAAATCTGAATATTCAGAAGGAATATCATAATTTGTATTGGTACTAGAATTTCCGTTTATATTCACATGTCCTTCAACAAAATCTCCTACATAATCTTTAGCAGCATCTTTAGCTACTTTTCCAAGAAAATTAAATATTTTAGAAAAATCCATAAGTTCCTCCTTGTACATTTATACTAAAGTTAGTATAGACTTTTTTTACAAAAATGACAAGAGAATGAAATATAATTGAAATGGTATTGGCTACAGTGCATGATATAATATAAGTGATATATTGTATCGAAAAAAGATTTTTAGGAGGGTTTTTTATGGTAAATTCAGCGTATGCTAGAGCGGCTGTAGAGGCGCTTGTAAGATGGAACAAAATGGATAGAGAGGAAGCAGAAAGAATAGTTGCAGAAAAGCCAAGAGAAGAACTAGAAGGAATGTGTTGGGCTGAAGGTTCGGTTAAAGCAGGTTTTCAATTATTAATGAGAAAGTTTAGAGAAAATGGAATTGAAATATCACCAGAACAAGAACAAGAATATTATTCTGTTATATTAGATGGCCCAGAAGATAGTCCTTTGATGGCCGAACTTTCTGGACATTTACAAGGAATGGACAGAAAAGAATTAGCAAAAGAAGCTTTAGTAGAAATCCATGACAACTGGGTAAGAGGTGCAGAAAAGAAACTTTTAGATTCTGTTCAACCGGGTTCTAAAAGAGCAGAAAGCAAATTTATGCATACACCACTTGAATTAATAGGCTGGGAGACTGTTGAATCAGACTATGTATTTCTTGAATCTGTTATGCAAACTATGGGGATTTCAATGCCTAGAGAAGAAATAAAGGCTGCTTATGAAGAAATGCAAATGACATATATGGAAAAAAATAATATTCGCAGTCAAGAAGATTTAAATAAACACGTAGCTGAATTGCCAAATAACTACGAAGCTGTTTCTGGATATTCGCCAGAAAGCAAAGCTATTTTCGAAAATAGCGATATGTCTGCACAAGTATATAAGGAGTCTGGATTTGAACATTTACAAGAAAGAGCTCCATCTTCATTAGCTAAAAAAGCTCAAGAATTACAAGCTGTTACGAAAGCGAATGCTTCGCTAGATACTATTCCGTTACCAGAGGTTGAGGTTACAACTCCAAATCATGATCATGATGATGAATAATAGAGGTGAACAAAAGATGAAAAATGAAATAAGTTTTTGGGGAAGAATAAAAGCATTCTTTTCTAGAATTTTCGGTTCTAAAAAACTTTTAGAAGAAGCTAAAACAGAAGTATCTACTCCGGTTAGCAAAAATATTATAGAAAATAATGAGAAAAATATTTTTGCTGAAGCTGGCGAAAAAAACAAATGGTTAGATTTGCAAAAATTATATCTTCAAGGAAAAGTAAAAGAAGAAGATATGACTAGCGAGCAAATTTCAGCCTTAGAAAAATTGTTTGATTCACAAATAGAAACTGCAAAACGAGCTAATGAAAACAAGAAGATAAAAATTTTGAAAGCTCTTATGCAGGACTCTAATATAATGGATGTATACGAAAAAGTTCAAAAAGGAGAAATTGCAAAAGATCAACTTACAAAAGATCAAATTATTCAAGTTGGCTTTTTGTATAAAGAAAACGATTTAAGACAAAGATTATTAAAGAAAGCAGTGTAATATAGTTAATATTAAGCAAGAGGCGTTATTTATTGCGCCTCTTGTTTTTGTGACTAAAAAATGGTAAAATAAGCCCTGCTAGTTTGTACGGAAAGGAAGTGATAATAAGTATATGTTTAAACTACATTCGAATTTTGAACCAACAGGAGATCAACCACAAGCAATTGAATATTTAGTTAATGGTATAAAAAAAGGGGAAAAATTTCAAACTCTTCTAGGAGTTACGGGGTCTGGTAAAACTTTTACTATGGCGAATATTATAGCGAAAGTTAATAAGCCAACTTTAATTTTGGCTCATAATAAAACATTAGCTGGACAATTATATTCTGAGTTTAAAGAATTCTTCCCAGAGAACGCAGTTGAATATTTTGTTAGCTATTACGACTACTATCAACCAGAAGCATATATGCCTCAAACAGATACTTATATCGAAAAAGATTCTGCTGTTAATGAAGAAATAGATAAACTTCGTCACTCTGCTACAGCTGCACTTTTTGAAAGAAAAGATGTTATCATTGTGGCGAGTGTTTCTTGTATATATGGTTTGGGAGATCCTGAAGATTATAGTGGACTTACACTTTCTCTAAGACCAGGCATGCAAATTGAAAGAGATAAATTATTAAAAGATTTGATAGAACGTCAATATGATAGAAATGAAATTGAGTTCAAAAGAGGTAAGTTCAGAGTTCGTGGAGATACGGTTGAAATATATCCTTCGAACGAAAATGAAAAAGCGTTAAGAATCGAATTCTTTGGCGATGAAATCGAAAAAATTTCCGAAATTAATCCGATTACAGGTCAAAGAATTGCAACAAGGAATCACGTTTTAATTTTCCCTAATTCACACTATGCAACTTCAAAATTAAAAATGAAAAATGCTATCAAAACAATTGAGGCGGAATTAGAAGAACAAATCAAGTACTTTAAAGAAAATGATAAATTAGTTGAAGCTCAAAGAATAGAACAACGTACTAATTTTGATATAGAAATGATGCTTGAAACTGGTTTCTGCCAAGGAATTGAAAACTATTCTAGACATATAAGTGGACGTGCACCAGGCAGTGCTCCATATACTTTGATAGATTATTTTCCGAATGATTTCTTATTACTTATTGACGAATCACATGCTACGGTTCCTCAAGTAAGAGCAATGTATAATGGCGATAGGGCTAGAAAAGAAAGCTTAGTTCAATATGGATTTAGACTTCCATCAGCATTTGATAATCGTCCATTAAAATTTGAAGAGTGGGAAGAAAGGATTAATCAAACTATATTCGTTAGTGCTACTCCAGCAGATTATGAAAAGGAACACGCAAAAGATAATGTGGTTGAACAAATTATTCGTCCTACAGGGTTATTGGATCCTAAGATTGAAGTTAAACCTGTTGAACATCAAGTAGATGATTTGATAGAACAAATTAGCCAAGTTATTGAAAAAGGTGAAAGAGTTTTAGTTACAACTTTGACTAAAAAGATGGCAGAGGATTTAACGGGATACTTGAAAAATATTGGTATCAAAGTTACTTACATGCATTCGGACGTTGATACTTTAGATAGAATGACAATTTTAAAAGAACTTCGTGAAGGTAAGCATGATGTACTCGTTGGTATTAACTTGTTAAGAGAAGGTTTGGATTTGCCGGAGGTTTCGTTAGTTGCAATATTAGATGCCGATAAAGAAGGTTTCTTGCGTTCTGAGCGTTCATTAATACAAACAATAGGAAGAGCTGCGAGAAATGTTAATGGTAGGGTTATCATGTACGCGGATGAATTAACTGCTTCTATGGAAAAAGCTATAACTGAAACTAACAGAAGAAGAAAGATTCAAATGCAATATAACGAAGAACATGGCATAACTCCGCAATCTATTAAGAAGGCTATTCGTGATGACATTAAGGCTACTATTGTTGAGGAAACAGTGGCTGAATACGACATAAAAGAAGGTCAAACTATTGATGAAATTATCGATGAATTGACCACAGAAATGCTAAAATTAGCTTCAAAAATGGAATTTGAGGAAGCTGCCAAAATAAGAGATAAAATTAAAGAGTTGGAAGGCTTAAAATAGCTAGTTTGAGAGATTAAAAAAGTGCTAAAAATATTGATTTTTAGCACTTTTTTACTTGTATATTTTGCCAAAAAACGGTAAAATATATATAAGTAGATTTATGATTAAAACGAAAGATAAAGGAGATAAGAAAATATGCTGTTTGGACAGATTTTATTACTTGCTTTGGGTATTATTCTTTTGATAAAGGGCTCGGATATGTTTGTGGATTCGGGTTCGGAAATAGGAAAAGTACTTAGGATAAGCGAAGTTTTATTAGGAATTACTATAGTTGCTTTTGGAACAAGTTTGCCGGAATTGATTATAGCAATTACTAGTTCAAGGACTGGAAGTAACGAAATAGCTTTAGGAAATATTTTAGGAACAAACTTGTTTAATATTTCAGCTATATTAGCCACAGTTGCTTTGATAAAACCAGTAAAATTCAAAAAAGAAACTGTACGAAGAGACATGTATATGTCGGTGGTTACTGCTTTTGTTTTTACAGTAATTGTTGCAGATAAAATAGTTTCCAACGATGCAATAAATATAATTTCAAGATCTGATGGAATAATATTACTTGTGTTGTTTGGAATGTATATATATTTTACATTGTTAGGTTATGCAGAAAAGAAAAAACGAGATAGAGAAAAAGGTGAAGAAGAACTAAAGTTGAAACTTAAGGATATTGATATTTTAACAAAAAATGTCGCACTTATGGTTATTGGTATCATAATGATATTCTTAGGCGCGAATTTTTCAGTTAGTGCTGTAGAAAAAATAGCAGTGCTACTTGGAATATCCGAAACATTTATTTCAATTTTGGTTGTGGCAATTGGTACCTCGTTACCAGAGATTTTCACATCTATAGCTGCAATTAAGAAAAGCAAAATTAATATTGCTATAGGAAACCTAATAGGAAGCAATATGTTTAACGTGTTATTCGTATTGGGCACAGCGGCTACAATAAGACCAATACCACTTGCTTCCGATTCTTTAGTTTTAGATGCATTTACTTTTTTGGCAGTGACAGTAATGTTAATGTTACATGCAATAAATGATAAAGAACATCAAATATCTAAAGTTGAAGGAATATCACTATTAGCAATTTACGTAGCATACGTAATGTTTGTAATTGTAAGAGGATGAAAATATGAAGAAAGGATGATGCAAGATGAAACAAAGAAAAATTTCCATGCTGTTGCTGATCTTAACTTTTGTTATGACTCTAACAGCAATCATGCCAATGACAACCCTATATGCGCGGAGGTGGAGATGACGACGATGCAAAAACAGGTGAAGATAAAGATAATGGAACTGCAGGAAGTGTAAAAAATGAAGGTGTCTGGTACATTGGTAATGGTGGTGAATACGGTGGTACAAGATACACGCTATATTTGCCTAATGGAGAACCAGTATATTATGATGTGTCTGCGGGAGACTCTTTATCAGATAAAATATTAGGATATCAAACAACGGGATATGACAACATTGACGTATATGATGACAAATACAATGTTCCGGAAGGTGGTATTCAATTAAGCAGAGAAGATTGGATTGCCGTAGCGGAAGCGATTGAAAAAAGAGATGGTGTTACAGGTCTTGTAGATCAGATTAAAGATTCAAGTGTTCAATTTAAGGGAACAATAGAACAATATCTAAATTGTGGTGAAATGTATGTTAGATCACATGGGCGTGTAACAGTTACTGAATTGAAAGAAATGTTGGATTCGGGTAAGTATCCAAAAATGAGTTCTATAAAAAGAGCTATTGAAGCTTCTTTAGCTGCTTTTTCAGAAGAAGAATTGGAACGTTATTTAATGATGGGCTTTGATGATGCTCAAGGTTGGGGTGGTTTTGATTATGTCGCAGGAGACCCAGACCCAGACCCAGATCCTGATCCAGACCCTGATCCTGATCCAGACCCAGATCCTGATCCGGATCCACTTTATGAGATTTTTTCTGGTGAAGCAGAAAAAATCGAGGGGTATGCAGCGGAAGGCAGAATCGAAAATAGTCAGTTTAATACAGGTCCAGGACTAACAGGACCAATTCCTTGTAAAGAAGTTTTAACAGTTTCTGCAATTTCAGATTTGGCGGGTGCAGTAGAACATTTGGGTTATTATAGAGTGCAATACAATGAGTATCAATATACAGCAGAAGGAAGCTGGACTATTTATAAAGAGGTGTTTCAAGGGTATGAACAAAAACCAATTTTTAGTGGTGATGGAATCACTGTTATAGATTGGGAAGATGATGAAGACAAGCCGATATATGGATATGAAGTATATGATTCTGGAAGCTCTTCACAAACAGCACCAAAATCTGGTGAAGACTATTTTATTAAAATAGTACCTGAAACAAAAACATATAAAACAGCATCTGTAACTATAAATAATCCAACATTACCGAGTGTTACTTTAAATTCAAATGTTACATTAAATTTTGTTGGATCAGATGTTGACAATACCCCTAATGGCGGACAAACCATAAATGTTTATAGTGCTTCAAGATATTATGATCGTAATGAAACTGTACCATCTTGGTTAGCAGATTCATTACAGGCAGAATGTGATGCGGCTGTTGCAAATCAAATGGCACAGGATGCAAGTGCTTGGTGGACAATTAACGAAGACGTTTTAAAAGTTAATGGAACTGAAATAAGAAATAACGGAACAATACGAGCGGCAGCAGATGTTATTCCTGGTTCGCAAGATGTAACAATTAGTACATCTATTCTAAACGATACATCTTCTGGATACAGTTCTAATTGTATACACAATATGGAAGGTGCACCAATGTATGCGGGTTCTGCATATTCAAACTATCCATTTAATGCAAACGACGTATATGTACATACTCCAGTGCATAATACAACAACTATTTCTTCATCAGAACCAAATCAATTGAAAGTAAAAGAAATGGCTGGTGGCAAAACAATTGTAAGATTAGGGGAACAATTTACAGTTACTGTAAGCACAAATGGTATGACTTACAAGTATGGCTCAATTGAAACAAATAAATACATAAAATCTGTAGAAATTATTTGTCCTTTCTGTGGTACTATTTCTGGTAATACACACACATGTAGATTGCCGCAAACAAGTACTGACAATACGACATATACAATAACAACAAGAGTTACAGCTTGTAACAGTGGCCCTGCAACTAAAGGATACAACAAGAGTAACGTCCCAGACAATGAATATGTAGTTGAACAAACAGCTAGTCTATATGCTGCAGGTAAAATATATGATATGCAAGTAAGAACTACTAATGATAGTGGTTGGAAGTTATCTGAAGCGCAAGACTTAGCACAATTACCAATTGGTGAAAAAGGCGACAACGGAAATAAAATTTATAAATACGCTATTAAACTTGGATATAAAGCATATTTTGATTTTAAAACTTTAGGTGTTGCTAACAAAGCAGTAGATATTACGCCAAAATTATATTATGTAGATGCAAACGGCAATGTAAATAATAATGTGGAATTTTACTTTAAAACTAGTCCTACAATGTATGAAAAATTAGGTGCATCTGATATTTTCTTGAAGATGTCTATTAACTCTACAAATGGTGAAGTAAATAATGCAGACTTCATAAAAGAAAAAGCGAAAACAACACAAAATAAAGGTGGAGTAGATTTTTCTAAAATATTAAATATTGGTAAATTAGGAAAGATAACATTAACAGAAGAAAATGCGCTTCATACGACTGGTCCTTCAAATGAATTACGTTGGTATGCTGAAGTATATGTTCCTTCAAGTTTGGTTGTTGCTCCAACAGGAACTAAATTAGTTGATGTTTCAAACGGAAAAGGAGTATTTAAAACGGGTTATGTAATAGTAACTTTTGCAGATGTAACAACAAAGTTATCAGATGGAAGGGATTATTTACAATATAGTATGGTAAGAAACTGTTTAGGAAATATTATAGATTTCACAAATTCTATAATGTATAAAGAAAAAGCAGAAAGTGGAATGTTTAAAAACACTATTAACTTATCTAACGGAAAAACATTCTCTGGATATGCTGAAACAGAAATTCCGGTAATTGTTTATGACATCTCTATGAGAGCTAATAACGATTATGAAACAGAAGGAACACACTAATATAAAGGAGAAAGCTTATGAAGAATAAAATAATGATATTAGTTTTTACTCTTGTTGTTGCAATGAGTACAGTTGTATTTGCAAAAGTTATTACACCAGAAGTTATTTCTTTTTCTGATGTACCGTTAAATCATTGGGCTGTTGAACATATATATGAAGCACAATCAAAAGGAATTGTTAATGGTTATCCTGATGGTACATTTGCCCCTGAAGCAAATGTAGCAGTAGGTGAGTTCATAAAAATGGTTGCGGTAACATATTATAAAGATTACCAATATGTAGCTCCAACAGACGGATCACATTGGGCAATGCCATATGTTAATTCATTACATAGAGTTGTTTTAAACAAGGCTAATTATGATTACGAAACTCTTGAAAGAACAATTACTCGTGCAGAAGCAGCTAGAATGTTATGCATGTTGTATATAACAACTCATAATGTTGAATTAGATACTACTTATAGTTTGGTTGGTTCTTTCGCAGATGAAGCAGCAATAACAGATAAAACTGATAGATTAGCTGTAGACAATTGTGTAAGATTTGGTTTGATTAATGGTCATGCTGAAGATAATACATTTAGACCGCTTGAAGGTTTAACAAGATGCCAAGCTGCAAAAATATTGTGCTTAGCAGATAAATAATTAATTAATTAATATAATGAGGGAGTAATAGTCTTTATGAGTAAAAGAAAAATTATAAGTATAGCAGGAGATTTGAGTAGTGGAAAAACTACTGTTACAAAGCTAATGCAAGATTCATTAGGATATGAAATCTATAGAAACGGCGAGTACTTTAGAAAACTCGCCGTGGATATGGGGATGAGTGTTACAGAATTCAATGAGTATGTAAAAGAACATCCAGAAATAGATAGACAAATTGAACAAAGCGCAAAAGAATATGCCACTACACATGAAAACTTGATAATAGATGCAAGACTTGGTTGGTATGCAGTGCCAGAGTCATTTAAAATCTATTTAAGAGTTGATACAGATGAAGCTGCTAAAAGAGCTTTTGGAGATCCAAACAGAAAGAAGTCTGAAAACTTTGCTACTGTTGAAGAACAAAAAGCTGATTTGATTAAGAGATTCAATTTGGAAAATGAAAGATACTTTAATTTGTATGGTGTGCATAAAGAGGATATGTCAAATTATGATTTTGTATTAGACACAACTCATTTAACACCAGAAGAAGTAAATCAAAAAATACTTGAAGCTTATGAAGCTTGGTTAGAAGAATAAAACAAAGAGTGAATAGATAATATACTATCTATTCACTCTTTTTATTTGGAATAAAAAGAGCTACCAAGCTCTAAAAGAAGTGCTTGGTAGCTTGCAAATATGTGAGTATTACAGATGACCACTGAATCGCTTTAAGAGATCAGCAAGTTCGCCGAGGCCGGCAGCCTTAAGTTCAGCTTCCATTTGCTTGCGGTGCTGTTCTTCGGCTTCCAATTCAGTGTAGTGATCGGCCAGGGCCTTTACCGAACCTTTTTCCAGTGCAGCGCCGATGTCGAACTTGCTCCAATATTCGCTGAGCGGCATGTTCAGATAGTCGGTTTCAGTAATCATGCTCTGGATCTTCTGGACGAGAGTAAGGGGAGTTTCTGCCATAAACTCATCCCAGGAGTCCTTGTCGACAAGCAAAAGGAGCCACTGATTGCCGTTGCGTGCAACGATAGTAGAAATGGGTTCTTCCTTTACCTGTTTCAGAGCTTTTACCAGCTGCATAGCAAGGGCGGGGTGGCCCATCAGATAGTTGCGAAGAGATTCGCTGTGAACAGCGAGATCGTAGATGTGATCGATGGTCTCCTGAATCTGTTCTTTGGACATCCAGAAGAATGTGACGATTTTGCTCAGATCTGCAGTCTTGCCGGTTTTGGTGGGCTTGCTCAAATGCTTCAGGATGATCATCGGCTCGGGAAAGCCTACAGCCTGCATAATCCGGTACATCGGAGTGTCGCCGGGGATTTCGGTCCACTTCATGTTTGCCAATTGTTCGAGAGTAATCTCACTCATTTCATTTCCTCCTATATAATGGTTGAAATATTATAAACTTCATAAAGAAATTTACGTCAAATTTGTTGATAGGTTAGCTATATTATTATAAATAGTAACAGGATTACTGTCAACCAAAAATATTTGTAAAAAATAAATTAAATGATATTGACAAACGCAAACTACAAATGTAGTATATAATTACAAACTACAAATGTAGTTTGATTGAAGGAGGTAACTTATGAAAAATATATCTGAATCAGAGCTTGAAGTAATGCAGGCAGTTTGGAAATTAGGAGAAACTACTTCTGTTGAAATCGTAAAAGAAGTAACCAAGAAAAAAGGTTGGGAAAAGAACACTATTATGACTCTTGTCTCAAGACTTGTTTCGAAAAATTTTATTAAAGCCACAAAGAGAAAAGGAGAACTTATTCTTTATAAACCTTTAATAAAAGCCGATGAATATAAGATGAAAGAAAGTGAAAGCTTCTTAGAAAAAATGTATGAAGGTTCTATTAATGAGATGCTTGCTGGTTTTGCTAAAAACAAAAAAATTACTAAAAAAGATTTAGAAGATTTAATGAAACTTATCGAAGATTAGGAGGATTAATAATGTTTGTAAATACACTTTTTATGAATGTATTATCCATGTCGCTAGCGGCAACATTTTCTTTTGTATTGATACTTTTTGCGCGCAAATTTCTAGATAAAAAAGTAGATGTATTTAAGAAGAGTTTGCTATGGATAATTTTCATAATTGTTTTGCTATTTCCTATCAATTTTTCGAGTAGGTTGAGCATAAAGAACTTAATATCAGAAGATAGTACAACTTTTAAAATGATTACAGATAATATTGCTTCATATGAGCAGTTCAAAGAAGATGTTCTTTTAAGTGACGAAGAAGGTTTAAAGACAGAAGATAAGAGTGTTTTTTCAATATTTTATTTGATCAGCTTCTTTTGGATAATTGGAACTATTATTTTAATTAGTAAGGATACTTACTGTTATATAAAAATTTCTGATTTTGATAGCTTTTGTGTTCCTGAATTTCTTTTGAAAATCTTTGAAGAACAAAAACGAAAATTAAATATTAATAAAGATGTAAAGCTAATGATTCAAGATAGCGTAAAAACCCCTTCGTTATATGGAATAACTAATGTATTTGTATTAATGCCTAAAAGTGTTTTAAGTCTTGAAAAGGAAGAATTAGAAATGATTATTTTTCATGAATTATTACACTATAAAAAGAAACACAATTTAACATTTGTGTTCTTAAAATTTTTAGAAGATATACATTGGTTTAATCCGATTATTAAAATTGCAAATAGTCTTATTCGAGAAGATTTAGAATATCTAATTGATCTAGATGTTATAAATCAAAATTATAATAGAATTACTTATTCAAAAACTATTTTAAAGCTGATTGATTGCATAGAAGTTTCTAAAATGAATTTCATTCCAGGAATATGTGATGACAAGAAAGCTTTAGAAAGGAGAATCTTAAATATGAAAAATGACAAAGGCAATATGAAACATGCAATAATAGTTGTTGCTGCAATGATTGCTTTAATTTCTATTCTTACAGTTTCTTTTGCAAGCGAAAAAGTCAAAGCCCCAAAAGTTGTTTTAGAAACAAATGTAGCAGTAGAGGATGAAAATATTATTTCAGTAGTAAAACCTCTGGATGAAATAAAGATTACGGCTAACTTCGGAGATAGAATGCACCCAATAACAGGTGAAGTACTAACTCATAGAGGTATTGACCTGGCTGCTAAAGAAGGCACTGAAATTTATACTATTATGGATGGTACAGTTGTGTTTACAAATTACGAAACTGAAAGAGGGAATACAATTCGTATAAAACACGAAAATGGATATGCATCTACTTATGCACATGGTTTGGAGTTTCTTGTAGAACCAGGTGATGTTGTTAAAGCGGGAGAACCAATAATGAAAGTCGGTGCAACAGGTTTAGCGACAGGTCCGCATTTACATTTAGAATTAGAAAACTCAGAAGGTGAATTGGTAGACATAAATAAAATGTTTGAATAATTAAACTTTATAAAGTGCGGGTGCTTGAATCCGCACTTTTTTTGTGCTATACTCGTTGCGACTAAGGAGGTGAGTTAGTTGAGTTATTTAGAATATAGAGATGAAAGCGTCGAAGCTCTACATAACATATATAGCTTTGGTAAAGAAATTCCAGATTTTATAAAGAATATGTTGGATATACCAGAAGTTACTAGATTAAATGGAATAGATCAAAATTCGGGTTTAAATCTTAGCGGTTTTAGACCTTTTAATTACAAGTATTCTACGTTGGATCATTCTCTTGGTGTTGCACTTATTTTAAATAATTTTATAACTAACAATCACCAAGTAATTGCAGCGTTATTACATGAACTTTCTGCACCAGCATTTTTAGGAAGTGCAAAGATTATTGAAGAGAAAAACTTTAATCCTAAAGAACAAGCTTTAACTGTATATGATGCAATTGTTGGTTCAGATACTTTGTTTGACACATTCACAAAGAACGGAGTTTCTATTGAAAGTATGTGTGATTATACAACTTATCCACTTGCATATAATTTGGTACCACATTTATCTGCTAACAGATTAGAGTATTTACTTCACACAATGTTGTTTATGAATATTAGAACAATTGATGAAGTTGAAAAAATGTATAATAGCTTAATTGTTGTTCCTAACGAAGAGAATATGCCAGAGTTTTGTTTTAACGATATTAAACTTGCTCAAGATTTTTGTATATCTTCTTTAGAATGTGGAGAAATGTATAGATCATATGAAGCTAAAGCTACAATGAAATTTATTTCAGATACACTTGCGGCTATGGTTAGAAGAGAAGTTATTTCTAGAAAAGATTTATACACATATAGTGATAGAGTAATAATGGAAATGGGTTTAGCTTGTAGTGATAAACGTATAAGTGATAGATGGAGATACTTAGCGGAGTTAAATAAAGTTTATACAAAGTTTAATAAAGATGATGAGAAACATTGGCATGCATTATACTTGCCAGAAAAGTATGTAGATCCACTAGTAAGACTTGATGATGATACTATAACAAGAGTTTCAAGAGTTTCAGAAATTTGTAGAGATAAAATAAATACGTTTTTAAATTCTGATACAGATTTATATTTTAAAATAGATTACGAAGATTAAAATACACTGTAATGATTGGTGCTGACTAATTATTAGAGTGTATTTTTTTGAAAAAAAATGACGGCGCCAATAGATGGCACCGCCTAGCCGGTCGTGGTCATTTGCGAATGACACTTGTCAGAATGTACTGACGTTCCAGTCCTTTGAGATATGCGAACAGTTCGTCACGTCTTTCACGTGTCCCTGTGATGGTAATATGGGAGTCCTTGAAAGGATCCTCAAGAGAAAGTTCATCCACTTCGATGTGGTTCAGTTTGCAGAAGTTGTTGATGAACTCAGCGAGCTGCTTGGTACAAGGTGTGCCGTACTCACCGTCGCCTTTATCCCGGATTGACTTGCGAAATGTGATTGTCCATTGTCGGATCGCACTCATTTAGAATCCTCCTTCCATAGTAATGGATGTCGTGTTGATTTGCCTACGTGTGTTTCGGATATGAATTATATGATAACGTCTCGTCAATAGTAACACATTAAAGACTAATATTCAAGTGACATTATTTGTTAAAAAATAGCAATGAAAATGCTTGATGAAATTATGGAAACCTATGACTTCACAGAACTTCCACAAAAATTTTAGCAATCTTTGTTGACAAGTGCTAACGGTAGTGATATCTTAAATGTGTTGTTAGCACTCGGTAGTTTTTAGTGCTAAAAAGGAAGGTGATAAACATGCTTTTAGATGACCGCAAAAAGCGTATTTTAGAGGCTGTTATCGAAGAATACAACGCAACAGCAGAACCGGTTGGTTCTGGTAAAATTGCAAGTGATTATAACTTAGGTTTTAGTCCTGCAACTATTAGAAATGAGATGGCAAATTTAGAAGAGATGGGATTTTTGGAACAGCCTCATGTATCGGCTGGTAGAATACCATCAAGCAGCGGATATAGATTTTATATCGATTCTATTATGAAAGAAAAAACATTATCTCCAAAAGAAAAACAAATCATTGATGATGTTTTAAAAGAAGATGTTATAAAATTTGATACGCTAATAAAAGAGGCATCGAATATTCTAGCGAGAATAACTAATTACACTTCAATTGCAATAGGCCCTCAAATGGATAATTGTAGTGTTGAAGAAATAAAATTGGTTAAACTTGGACAGGATAGATTGATGATTGTTATTCTAGCAGATAACGGTATCATAAAAGAAAGTATAATAAAATACGACGGCATTCTTCCGGAAGAAAACATTCAAATTTTTAATACTTATTTAAATCAAAAATTAAAAGGATTAAACTTTGAACAAATATACGAAAACATAAATGCTTATGTTGAAGATGAATTGTATAACATTAGTACAAACGTTATTCCGCTAGTTAATGAATTAAATAGTTTGTTGGTAGATAAGAACGTAGATGTTTACATGGAAGGTACTAAGAATTTATTAGAATTACCAGAACTTAAACAAACGAATACATTAAAAAATTTCCTAAATATTATAGAAACGCAGGATGCGTTAAAAGAACTTGTTAGAAATGGATATGATGGAAACGTAAACGTATACATCGGACAAGAAAATGCATTCGAAGATTTAAAAGATTTTACTATTATTACATATAAGCAAAAGATAAACGATAAGGAATTAGGTACGATTGGTTTAATTGGGCCAAAACGTATGGATTATAAAAAAGTAATTCCAATAATAAAATACGTCGGGGATGCCCTACAAGAAAAAATGAAACAAGGAGGAAGTTTTGATGGCAGAGAACAAAACGACGAAAGCTGAGGCTGTAGAAGAAGCAGAAGTAATGGAAGTCTCTATTCAAGATTTAAATGAAGAAATCGAAAAACTAAAAGAAGAAAATGAAAAGTATTATACTCACTTGCAAAGAACTGCAGCTGAGTTTGATAACTACAAAAAGAGAGTTTCAAAAGAAAAAGAAAAAATCTATAACTTGGCTATCGGCGACGTTATGACAAAATTTATCGATGTATTAGAAAATTTAGAAAAAGCAACAATCGCTGAATCACAAGATGAAAAATTAAAAGAAGGCATAACATTAATACATAAGCAAATGACAACATTGTTCACAAGTTTAAATGTTGAACATATTGCTACAGTAAAAGAAACATTTAATCCAGAACTTCATGATGCAGTAATGCATATAGAGGATGATAAGTATGGAGAACAAGAAATTGTAGAAGAACTTAGATGTGGCTATAAGATGGGCGATAGGGTTCTTCGTCACGCAATGGTAAAAGTTGCAAACTAAAAGATTTTAAAGAAGTTTAGAAAGGATGATTTAAAAATGTCAAAAATTATAGGTATTGACTTAGGTACAACAAATTCATGTGTAGCAGTTATGGAAGGTGGAGAACCAGTTGTAATTCCAAACGCAGAAGGAAATAGAACTACTCCTTCAGTTATTGCTTTTACAAAAAACGGAGAAAGATTAGTAGGACAAATTGCTAAAAGACAAGCAGTTACAAACTATGACAAAACAATTGCTTCTATTAAAAGAGATATGGGAACAGACAGAAAGGTTAAAATAGAAGATTCAACATATACACCACAAGAAATTTCGGCTATGATTTTACAAAAATTAAAAGCAGATGCTGAAAACTATTTAGGACAAAAAGTAACTCAAGCAGTTATCACAGTTCCAGCTTACTTTAGCGATTCACAAAGACAAGCTACTAAAGATGCTGGTAGAATTGCTGGTCTTGAAGTATTAAGAATTATCAATGAACCAACAGCTGCTGCATTAGCTTATGGTCTAGATAAAGATGATGGACAAAAAATCATGGTTTATGACCTTGGTGGTGGTACATTCGACGTATCAATTCTTGAAATTGGTGACGGTGTATTCGAAGTTCTTGCAACAAGCGGTAACAACAGACTTGGTGGAGATGACTTCGATGAAAGAATTATCAAATACTTAGTTGAAGAATTTAAGAAAGATCAAGGTGTTGATTTATCAAAAGATAATTCAGCAATGCAAAGATTAAAAGAAGCTGCAGAAAAAGCTAAAATCGAGCTTTCAAGCGTTTCTCAAACAGATATTAATTTACCATATATCACAGCTGACTCAACAGGACCAAAACATATGAACATCACATTAACAAGAGCTAAATTCGAAGAATTAATTAAAGATCTTGTTGATTCAACAGTTGGCCCAATGAACCAAGCTTTCAAAGATGCTGGTTTAAGTGCAGATAAATTAGATAAAATTTTATTAGTTGGTGGATCTTCAAGAGTACCACTAGTACAAGAAACAGTTAAGAGAATTACAGGAAAAGAACCTCACAAAGGTATTAATCCAGATGAATGTGTAGCTATCGGTGCTGCTATTCAAGGTGGTGTATTATCAGGTGATGTTAAAGATTTAGTATTATTAGACGTAACACCATTATCATTAGGTATTGAAACATTTGGTGGAGTATTTACTAAATTAATTGAAAGAAATACAACAATCCCAACAAAGAAATCTCAAGTGTTCTCAACAGCTTCTGATGGACAAACAAGTGTAGAAGTACACGTTCTTCAAGGTGAAAGAGAAATGGCTGCATACAATAAAACATTAGGTAGATTCCAACTTGCTGGAATTCCTGCAGCTCCTCGTGGAGTACCACAAATCGAAGTTACATTCGATATCGATGCTAACGGTATCGTTCACGTATCTGCTAAAGATTTAGGAACAGGTAACGAACAAAAAATCGTTATTACAGCTAGCACAAACTTAACAGAAACAGAAATTGAACAAGCTGTTAAAGAAGCCGAAGCTCATGCTGAAGAAGATAAGAAAAACAAAGAAGCTATTGAAGTTAGAAATAATGCTGACTCAATGGTATACAATACAGAAAAAACTTTAAAAGATCTTGAAGGCAAAATCAGTGCTGAAGAGAAAGAAAAAGTTGAAGCTGAACTTGCCAATGTTAAAAAAGCATTAGAAGGAACAAACGTAGAAGAAATCAAAAATGCTACAGAAAAATTAAAAGATGCATTCTACAAGATTTCTGAAAAACTTTATGCAAATGCTGCAAGCGCTGCTCAAGCTGCTGGTCCAGAAGCTGGTTCAGATGATGAGCCAAAAGAAGGCACAGTTCATGATGCAGATTACAAAGTTGAATAATTAAAACAAAATTAAAATAATCCTAGGGACGATGATCTCATCGTCCCTAATCTTTGATAAAGGAGAAGACTAATAATGGCCGGAGCAAAACGCGATTATTATGAAGTATTAGGTATAGAAAAATCAGCAAGTGCGGATGAAATTAAAAAAGCTTTTAGAAAAAAAGCAAAACAATATCATCCAGACGCAAATCCTGATAATAAAGCGGAAGCAGAAGAAAAATTCAAAGAAGTAAATGAAGCATATGAAGTTCTTTCGGATCAAAATAAAAGAGCTGCATATGATAGATTCGGACACAATGCCGGTGCTAACGGATATGGTAATGATTTCGGTGGCTTTAGTGGTTTTGATGGTTTCCATACATACACAAGTGGCGCAGGATTTGATGGCGTGGATTTTGATATTAATGACATCTTTTCTGCAATATTTGGTGGAGGTGCTGGAGGTAGAAGAACTGAAAGAACTGGTCCTGTAAAAGGAAGAGATATAAAAGCGAAAGTTGAAATTACTTTTGAAGAAGCCGCTTTTGGTGTTGTGAAAGAAATAACAATAAATAGAGATGAAGAATGTACAATTTGTCATGGTGATGGTTGTAAACCAGGCACTTCAAAGAAAACTTGTGAAGTCTGTGGTGGAACAGGTCAAATAAGAGAAGGTTCAATGTTTATGCAAAGAATCAGAACTTGTGAAACTTGTGGCGGAACAGGTAAAGTTGTTACTGATCCATGTAATGAGTGTAAAGGACGCGGAACTGTTCGTAAGCAAAGAAAAATTAAAGTATCAATTCCAGCAGGTATTGATAATGGACAAATGATTTCGCTTAGTGAAGAGGGCGAGCCAGGATTACGTGGTGGTAGACCAGGAAATCTATACATAACAGTACTTGTTAAGAAGCATTCTGTTTTCGTTAGAAAAGGTGATAGTATTTTCTGCGATGTGCATGTATCTTTTGCACAAGCTGCATTAGGTGCAATTATAAAAGTGCCAACATTACAAGGTGAAGAATCATATGACCTATCTGAAGGAACTCAAACTGGTTCTATATTTACACTTAAAGGCAAAGGTATTAAGAATGTAAACGGAAAGGGCGTAGGCGACTTATATTTCACAGTGGTTGTTGATGTGCCAAAACGTTTGAATTCTGAGCAAAGAGAGATACTTAAAAAGTTTGCTGAAGTAAGTGGTGAAAACTTTGAAACAGGTAAAAGAAGAAAGTTCTTTTAAAAATAAATTTGCGGGGTGAGTAAGATTTCTACATTTTATATTAAGAATACGCAAATAAATAATGATAAGATTATCTTAGAAGGTCCTGATGTAAAGCATGTGAAGAGTGTTTTAAGGCACAAAATTGGTGATGAAATCGAAGTTTGTGATGAAAATGGCATGAGATATTTCACTAAAATCGAGGATTTTGTAGAAGATACTATAGAATTAAAAATTTTAGATCTTACTAGTGAATCTACAGAGTTGCCAGTTAAGATAGATTTGTATCAAGGATTACCAAAATCTGACAAAATGGATTTGATAGTGCAAAAGTGTACAGAAATAGGCGCAAGTTCAGTAATACCAGTTGTTACAGACCGTGTTATAGTTAAACTTGATGACAAATCAGCTGCTAAAAAGGTGGAGCGTTGGAACAAAATCGCTGCAGAGGCCGCAAAGCAGTCTGGTAGACAGGTAATTCCTAGTGTTGAGAATGTGACCTTTTTGGAAAATATTATTGAAAATCTTTCAAAATATGATATAGTTATAGTGCCGTATGAGTGTGAAAAAGAGAGCACTTTGAAGGTAAAACTAAGAAATTTGAATAAAGAAGTACAAAGTATTGCAGTTGTAATTGGACCTGAAGGTGGTTTTTCTGAAAAAGATATTGCCACATTAGAAAAGTGTCCAAAGGTAGAAAAAGTTTCTCTTGGCAAGCGTATTTTGCGTACAGAAACTGCGGGTATTGCAACATTAGCTATGATACTTTATGAATATGAACTTTAAGATAAAATAGCAATGCTTTAGAGAAAGGTAAGGAAGTTTTATGAATTACACAGAAAGAACAAAACTAGTAGACGGATTATGCGGAGTAGCATTAATGGCGATATTAGTAGAATTTTTTTATGGGCTAACAGATGCGTCATTTACAGTTTTTCACTATAATTTATCAACAGTAAGCTCTGTTGTATATACATTAGGAGGAGTTGCTTTATTAGCAGCAGTACTATTGTTAATATTTGCTTATAAAAAAGATAGTGGAACATTGACAGCGTATGGAATGGAGTTTTTGGTATTAGCTATTTCAGCTCCTATTTTACCAGCTACATATATGACATTACCAATGCCACTTAATAAATTAAATGCAATTTTTCCAGTAGCATTTTTAGTTTATTACGTAATTAAAACTATGATGTTACTTTCAAAAAGAAATGTATCAAATTCAGTAATGGTTGGAATTATTGGTACTATATACACATTAGTTATGGCATATAGCTTATATGCTTATACAGAAACATTCTTTGTTATTGCATCAGTAGCTACAGTAATCATGTTTATTGTTGCAATGATTAAGAGAAGCAAATTTATATTGGCTCACGCATTAGAAGCTATGATTGCTACATTCTTTATGTTAGTAGCAACTAGCAAAAAAGCTATAGTATTTTTCTTAATATTTGGTGCTGTTTTCTACATATTCAAAGCTGCTTTTACAATGAGTGCACCAACAAAATCTAAAAAAGCAAAACGTAAAAAATAATATCGTAATTGTTATCAAGGCGGTTAGCTGAGAGGAGAAAAACAATGATAAAAAGTATGACTGGCTATGGTCAAGGTAAAAACAGCGTTGACGGTAGAGATTATACAGTTGAAATAAAAACAATCAATCACAGATATAATGATATGACTGTGAAACTACCAAGATATCTTAACTTCTTGGAAGATAAAATTAGAAAATATATTTCAAATACAATCAATAGAGGAAAGACAGATGTATATATAACTTTAAGAAACATGAGTGACAAAGGTAGAAATCTTAAAATAGATAGATCTCTTGCTGGTATGTATGTTACAGAACTAAGAAGTGTTGCTGAAGAATATGGTTTAAAAGATGATATTACGGCTACTTCTATAGCAAGAATGCCAGATGTATTTGTTGCAGAAAACGAAAGTTTAGAAGACTTATATTGGGATGAATTAAAAATTGCACTTGATGGTGCTCTTGCTTCAATTGATGCAGCAAGAATCGCTGAAGGTGAACGTTTATCTCAAGATATTCAAAATAGATTAACCAAAATTGCTAAGCATGTTGAAGTTGTTTCTAATAGCTCAGAAAAATTGTTAGAAGAATATAAAACAAAGTTACAAAATAGAATTGCGGAACTTCAAGCTGAGAGTGTTGTAGATGAAAACAGATTGGGAATTGAAATCGTTTTATTTGCAGATAAATCAAGTATATGCGAAGAAGTAACAAGACTTAGAAGTCATATAGATGCTTTTAAAAATATGTTACAAAGCGATGGCCCAACTGGTAAAAAGATTGATTTCTTGATTCAAGAAATGAACAGAGAAACAAACACAATTGGTTCGAAAGCAAATGCAATTGGAATTACCGAATGTGTTATTGAAATGAAAAACGAAATAGAAAACATTCGTGAACAAGTACAAAATATTGAATAACTTAAGGTTTTCAAATTAAATAATAGAAAGGATGAATTTTATGAAATTTATCAATATCGGTTTTGGAAATATTATATCAAGTAGCAGATTAATCGCTGCAGTTAGTCCTGAATCAGCTCCTATTAAGAGAATTATTCAAGACGCAAGAGACAATGGAAAATTAGTTGATGCAACTTATGGAAGAAAGACAAGAGCCGTTATAATTATGGATAGCGAGCACGTAATTTTGTCTTCTGTACAACCAGAAACAGTTGCTGGAAGATTAGAAGATACTAACGATGATAATGATTAAGATTAAAAAATTTTAGGAGGGTAAACATGATAATCAAACCAACTCGTGAAGAATTATTAGCAAGAGGACAAGGTAAATATTCAATCGTAATAGGTACTGCTAAAAGAGCAAGACAAATCGCTCAAGGAAGTCCAAAGTTAACTAATGCTAAAATGGAATCTGACGTTACAACAGCAGCTATCGAAATCGCTGAAGACAAAGTTATAATAAAGAAATAAGTACATATAAAAAGGGGACGAGAAGAAACTTTTGCGTCCCTTTTTTTCTTATAAAATTGACAAAAAACAAAAGGAAGGGAAAATTGAGATGGGATTTTTCAAAAATTTATTCGCTTCATATAGTGAAAAAGAAATAAAAAAAATAAGACACTACGTAGATGAAATAAATAGCTTAGAGCCAACAATGACAGCTCTTTCAGATCAAGACTTAAAAGCAAAGACTACAGAATTTAAAGAGAGATTAACTAAAGGTGAAACTTTAGATGACATATTAGTTGAAGCATATGCAGTTGCCAGAGAAGGTTCAAAAAGAGTATTTGGTAAAAGACCTTTTGATGTGCAATTATTAGGCGCTATAATATTACATCAAGGAAGAATATCAGAAATGAAAACTGGTGAAGGTAAAACTTTAACAGCGGCATTAGCTTTATATTTAAACGCATTAGCTGGAAAAGGTGCACACCTTGTAACAGTTAACGATTACCTTGCTAAATCGCAAGGTGAAGAAATGGGTAAACTATATAATTTCTTAGGATTATCTGTAGGAATTATTATAAATGGTTTAGACTCAGCACAAAGAAGAACTGCTTATGCTGCAGATATAACGTATGGAACTAATAATGAATATGGTTTTGACTACTTAAGAGATAACATGGCTATCTACAAACAAAACATGGTTCAAAGAGATTTAAACTTTGCTATTGTAGATGAGATTGATAGTATTCTTATCGATGAAGCAAGAACACCACTTATTATTTCAGGACCATCAGACAAAGCAAACGATTTATACAAGCTTGCTGATAGATTTGTAAAAGGTCTAAAATTCAAAGTTGTTACTAAAGATGATACTAAACAAGAAGAATCTGATGAAGATAAAAATTACGACTGTATTGCGGATATTAAAGCTCGTAGAGTTACACTAACATCTACAGGTATTGCAAAAGCAGAAAAACATTTTAATGTGGAAAATTTATCTGATCCAGAAAACATGACTTTATATCATCACATCAACAAAGCTCTTGAAGCAAATGGAATCATGAAGAGGGATGTTGATTACATTTTAAAAGATGATGAAGTATTAATCGTTGATGAACATACAGGAAGAATAATGTATGGTAGAAGATATAGTGATGGATTACACCAAGCTATTGAAGCTAAAGAAAATGTTAAGATTGAAAATGAAAACAAAACTTTAGCAACAATTACTTTCCAAAACTATTTTAGATCATATGCAAAACTTGCTGGTATGACAGGTACAGCTTTAACAGAGGAAGAAGAATTTAGAGAAATTTATGCTTTGGATGTTGTTGAAATTCCAACAAATAGACCAATGGTTAGAATTGATAGAGATGATATTATCTACAGCACAGAACGCGGAAAAATTAGAGCTGTTATTGCGGATATTAAATCAAGTTATGAAAAAGGACAACCAGTTTTAGTTGGCACAACTACAGTAGAAAAATCTGAAACATTAAGCGCTTTGCTAAAAAAAGAAGGAATTAAGCATGAAGTATTAAATGCTAAGTATCACGAAAAAGAAGCTGAAATTGTTGCGCAAGCAGGTAAGTTTGGGGCTGTTACAATTGCTACTAACATGGCTGGTAGAGGAACAGACATCATGCTTGGTGGTAACACAGAAGCCCTTGCAAAACACGAGTTGAAAAAACGTGGTTATGAAGAAAATGATATATTGGAAGCTGCAAGTTTGAATGATATTACAGATGAAAATATATTAAAACTTAGAGAAGAATATAAAGAGATTTATGCTAATCTAGATAAAAAAATTCAAGAAGATAGAAAGAAAGTTATTGATGCTGGCGGATTAAAAATTATTGGTACAGAAAGACACGAATCAAGAAGAATAGATAATCAGCTTCGTGGTCGTAGTGGTAGACAAGGTGACGTTGGTGAATCAAGATTTTATATATCTCTTGAAGATAAGTTAATGAAACTTTTTGGCGGAGAAAAACTTCAAACAATTGCTAACTTTATTAAAGTTACAGAAGATATGCCGCTTGAAATGAAGATGCTAACAAATACTATTGAGAATGCTCAAAAGAACGTTGAATCAATACATTTTAGTGCTAGAAAAAATGTATTGCAATATGACGATGTAATGAATGAACAAAGAAAAATTATCTATACTGATAGAAGAAAAGTTCTTGATTGTAAAGACATGAAAGAAGATATCATTAAGATGATAACAAGAACTATAGAAAATGTTGTAGATGCATACTTTGGAATAAATGATGAAACAGAAAATGAAGAAGAGTTTTTAACATATGTGAAAACAAACTTTGGTGTTGAATTTTCTTTAGAGGGAAAAACATCAATTGAAGAAATAAAGGATGAATTAACAGATACAGTATTAAAATTGTATGCTGATAAAGAAAAAGAGATTGGAGCAGAACAACTTCGTGAAATCGAAAGAGTAATCATGTTAAGAACTGTTGATGCTAAATGGATGGAACACTTAGATGCTATGGATCAATTAAAAGAAGGTGTAAGACTAAGAGGTTATGCACAAAAAGATCCAGTAGTTGAATTCAAAACAGAAAGCTATGACGTATTCAATGAAATGACAGCAAGCATTGCAGAAACAGTTGTAAAAACAGTTTTACATGTTCACAAAAGAAATGAAAACATGGAAAGAGTAAACATGGTAAGACAAATGATTACAAATTTAAATGCTGCTCAAAATGCTGGCGCTGAAAAATCTAAGCCAGTAACAAATAGTTCTGCAAAAGTAGGAAGAAACGATCCTTGCCCATGTGGTTCGGGTAAGAAATATAAGAAGTGTTGCGGACAAAGTGCAGAATAGAGCCATTTGCAAAATTTGAATATATAAAAATTGGTGTAAAAATTGCTATTCGCTCACCATTTGCCCACCAAAAATCGCTTGGTGGGCAAAAATAGGAGATAACTTTAGGTGTTATCTCCTTTATTTATAGCATTGGTAAATATATCAACAGCATCATTTTGCATTTTTATTGTATTTTTAGTATAAGTGTCTAAAGTTGTTCGGATATTTGAATGTCCTAATCTTTCAAAAACAGTTTTAACATTAGCTCCATTTTCTATAAGAATTGTAGCGTGTGTATGTCTAAAAGAATGAAAGTTAAAATCAATATTTAATTCATAATGTATAATTTTTGATGGATATTTCATATTATCTGTTCCGTGATATTCGCCACTATCTTTAGTAAAAATCAAATCTATTTTAGGTAATGCGACAGGTATGGTAGAATCAGCAGAAACAACTTGATATAATTTTTTACTTGGTTTATCCGGATCTGGCACTTCTCGTAAATATTGATATATATAATATTCTCCATAATTTTCTATATTATCATTTTGCCATTTCTTAAATTTTTGAAGTTCTGCAATTAAATCATCGTCAATGACTATAGTTCTATATGAGGTAGGAGTTTTGCAAGGGGACATATACCATATTGTTTTTGCTTTTCCTCTAATTCCACCTCGTTTTTTTGTTCCAGCATTTTGATTCCTTTTTGTTGCAATTTTATTAATTGTAAGAGTTTTATTTTCAAAATCAATATTATCCCAAGTTAACCCATATACTTCTGATATTCTAAGCCCACAATGAAAAGCTAAATACATTGCTAAGTAATGATATGGTGTATTTTTAAATCTTTCTAAAATTCTATTTATATCTTCTATTGGTAAAACCTTTTCTTTGTTTTTCTCTGCAGATGAATCATAGATTGTTAGGATTATTTTGTATGTTTCGTTCAGAATGGTTTGTTATAACATTTCCAGTTATAACAATGCTTTATGGTATAATTGTTTTAATAGCAGGATTAAAGAAAGTGCAATGGACTTTTGATCTTTTACGTATTAAAAGAGGTAATTGGTTTGTTGTAGGATTAAGTGCAATATTATCAGTTATATTTGGTGTTATTATTATAAAAAATCCATTTAGTTCAACTGCTATATTATGGCAATTTACGGGAGTTGTATTTATTGTTGAAGCAATTTTTGATATAATTTCAATTATATTAAGTAAAAATAACAAATTTTAATAACCAATTATATAACAAAAGTAGAGGTAGATGACCCCAATATAACATCAAAACAGGAGAAAGACCTTATAAAAAATATATGGACAGTCGAGAAAAAATATCTTATAAATTTAAAAATAAGATAGTCAGAGGAATAATATCTATTGTTACAAATATTCAAAATAAAGAAACTAAAATTGTGGGAATAGAAAATATAAAAGATATAAAATCAGGAGCTGTAATAACAAGTTTTTAATCCTTTAGATGTTACAATAATTCAAAAATTGATAAAAGTTTTTGGAAAGAAAAGATTATACATTGTTAGTCAAGTATCTAATTTGGCAATGAATGGCTTTGTAGGATTTATTATGAATTATGCAGACGTTATTCCAATAAGTAAGCAAGTTGGTTATATGAAGAAAGATTTTTCAAACTTAATAAAGAATACGTTAAAAAAGAAAAATTATGTTTTGATATATCCAGAAGAAGAAATGTGGTTTAACTATAGGAAACCAAGAACATTAAATCAAGGAGCATATTATTATGCAGCTAAAAATAATGTGCCAGTTATATCTTGTTTTGTAGAAATGATAGATGATGATAAAATGGAAAATCCTGAATTTAATTCAGTAAAATATATTTTACATGTACTCCCTTTAATTTATCCAGATACTAATAAAACCGCAAAAGAGAATAGCAAGGAAATGATGGAGAAAGATTATGAACAAAAGAAAAAAGCCTATGAATGTGCATATAAAAAGAAACTAAAATATACTTTTGAATCAGATGATATTGCTGGATGGGTACAATCTAATAAATAGGACAAGATAGAATTTTAAAGATACAAAACTATTTAAATAACAGTAGAATAAAAAATCCCCTTTAAAAGACACTAATTAATTAGTGCCTTTTTTTATGAATCAAGTAAAAGTTAATATTTAATTCATTTGGATGTGCTAGTATTACATAAGCAAAGAAGATATAAATATTTGCTAAAGAAAAGAGGCGGAATTATGTTAGAACAGATTCAAGTGTTATTTTTGCTATTTAGTATTTATTCATTTTTAGGTTGGCTAATGGAAGTTGTAAATACGCTAAGAGTTGAAAAGAAATTCGTTAATAGAGGATTTTTAGTTGGTCCGTTTTGTCCTATATATGGATTTGGTGTTTTATTAATGACTATAATGTTAGAAAAATATCAAAATGATATAGTAGCAACTTTTATTTTTTCAATTTTAATCTGTGGAATTTTAGAGTATTTCACGAGTTTTTTTTTAGAAAAAATATTTCATGCAAGATGGTGGGACTATAGTAATAGAAAGTTCAATATAAACGGAAGGATTTGTTTAGAAAATTTATTTATATTTCGGAATATTAGGTTGTTTAATTATATATAATTTAAATCCATTTTTTATAACAAAATTAAATAAAATTCCAAAAATTTGTTTAAACTTAATATCTATATTGATGTTTATATGTTTTACAGTAGATGCTTTAGTATCAGGAAAAATAATATATAAGTTAAAAGAAACAACAACTAAATTTAAGAAAGATAATACTGAAGAAATTTCAATAAAAGTAAAGAAAATTTTATCTACTAGATTAGCATTTCAAGAAAGATTGTTAAGTGCATTTCCAAACTTAAAAAAGTCTATATATTTAGAAGATTTAATTGAAAATGGAAAAGAGAAAATGCAGAAAATAAAAGAAAAAATTAAACAAGTTAAGTAAGAATAGCTATATTAAAGAAAATAGGAGAATGAAAAGTTATGGAAAAAATAATACATATAGGAATAGATGTAGGTTCTACAACCATAAAAGTTGTGGTTATGGATAATGAATTAGAAGTGATTCATACTTCATATGAGAGACATTTTTCAGACACAAAAAACATTGTTTGTAAGGTTTTGGAGAATTTGATAAATGAATATTCGGAGAATAAATTCACAATTGCACTTACTGGTTCTGGCGCAATGAGTGTAGCTGAATTTTTAAATATGCCTTTCATACAAGAGGTAATATCATGTAAAAGAGCTGTAGAAAAATATATTCCCAAAACAGATGTTGTAATTGAATTAGGTGGCGAAGATGCAAAAATAATTTATTTTGGAAAATCAATAGAACAAAGGATGAATGGTACTTGTGCAGGAGGTACAGGAGCCTTTTTAGATCAAATGGCTACATTGTTAAATACAGATACAGCAGGCTTAAATGGATTAGCTCAAAATTATAAAACAATTTATACTATAGCTTCAAGGTGTGGTGTTTTTGCCAAAACGGATGTACAACCTTTGTTGAATGAAGGTGCAGCAAAAGAAGATATTGCGGTATCAATATTTCAAGCTGTTGTGAATCAAACAATAAGTGGTCTTGCGTGTGGTAGACCGATTAAGGGGAATGTAGCTTTTTTGGGCGGACCACTTAATTATTTACCTGAATTAAGAAAGAGATTTGTAGAAACATTAAGTTTAAATGAAAATCAAATATTAGTACCAGAGGAAGCACATTTGTTAGTTGCAAAAGGTGCATGTTTAGAAACAAAAGATTTTGAACCAGTAAATGTAGAGGAATTAAAGGAAAAAATACAATTACTAAAAGTTTCAAAAGAGATGTCGTCAAATGCATTATCATCTCTTTTTAAAAATGAAAAGGAATACATGGAATTTAAAAAGAGACATGAAAGAACAAAAGTAAAAAAAGGTTGTATAAAAAATTATAAAGGAGATTGTTTTGTAGGTATAGATGCAGGTTCTACTACTTCAAAATTGGTGGTAATAGATGATAAAGGAACTTTGCTTTATTCTATATATAAAAGTAATGAAGGACAGCCACTTCAAAGTGTTATAGATATGCTTAAAGAATTATATAAAATAAAACCTAAAGAAGCCATTATTAGATATAGCGGAGTAACAGGATATGGAGAAAAGCTTATTAAAACTGCTTTAAATCTTGATATAAGTGAAATAGAAACAATTGCACATTATGAAGCGGCAAAAAAATTTGAACCAAATGTAACAAGTATAGTGGATATCGGTGGACAAGATATGAAGTACATTAAATTAAAAAATGGAGTTATAGATAATATTATGCTTAATGAAGCCTGCTCATCTGGTTGTGGTTCGTTTATTGAAACTTATGCTAAAAGTTTGGATATAGAAATAAATGATTTTGTAAAAGAAGCGTTAAAAGCTAAAAATCCAGTTGATTTAGGTTCGAGATGTACAGTATTTATGAATTCTAAAATAAAGCAAGCTCAAAAGGAAGGTTATTCAGTTGGTGATATTTCGGCAGGTTTGTCATATTCAATTATAAAAAATGCTATACAGAAAGTAATGAAGATAAGAGATATAAAAACATTAGGAAACCATATTGTAGTACAAGGTGGAACATTCTTAAATGATGCTGTTTTAAGAGCATTTGAATTGATTGTAGGAAAAAATGTTATAAGACCTAATATAGCAGGTCTTATGGGAGCTTATGGTATGGCTTTAATAGGAATAGAGAAATATAAATCTAATGCTAATAAAGAATATGAATCAACAATATTATCAATGAATCAAATAGATAACTTAAATATCGATATTTCACATGTAAGATGTAAAGGCTGTGAAAATCATTGCCAATTAACAATAAATAAATTTAACGATGATAAAAGATATGTTTCAGGAAACAGATGTGAAAAAGGTGAAGGTCATGACATAGTAAATAAAAATTTACCTAATTTAGTTAAATACAAATATCAAAGAATTTTTGATTATATTCCCTTAGAAGAAAAAAAAGCTAAAAGAGGAACTATTGGAATACCAAGAGTTTTAAATATGTACGAAGATTATCCTTTTTGGTTTACGTTATTTACCAACTTAGGGTTTAGAGTAATATTATCAGAAAAAAGTAGTAGAAAAATTTATGAAAAAGGTATAGAATCAATGCCTTCTGAATCTGTATGTTATCCTGCCAAATTGGCGCATGGACATGTTGTTAGTCTTATAGAAAAAGGTGTAAAAACAATTTTTTATCCTTGTATGATGCATTCGAGAAAAGAATATAAAGATGCAAATAATGACTACAATTGTCCAATAGTAATTTCTTATGCTGAGGTTATAAAGAATAATGTTGAAGACTTAAAATTAAATAATATTAAATTTATGAATCCTTTTTTACCATTTGGAAAGAAAGAGTTAATAAAGAGATTCCTAGAGTTAGAAGAATTTAAAGAATATAATTTTTCAAAGAAAGAATTAATAGAAGCAATAGATAAAGCTGAAGAAGAATATCAAAAATGTAAAGCAGATATTACCTCTAAAGGAAAGGAAGCTATAGAATATATTGAAAGAAATAAAATAAAAGGAATAGTATTAGCTGGGAGACCATATCATATAGATCCAGAAATAAATCATGGTATTGATACATTAATTACAAGCTTAGGATTATGTGTATTAACTGAGGATAGTGTTTCAGATAAAGTATTACCAAAAAGACCACTTCGTGTTGTGGATCAATGGGTATATCATTCAAGATTATATGCAACAGCAGATTTTGTAGGAAAACATGAAAATTTAGAATTAGTACAGATTAATTCTTTTGGTTGTGGCGTTGATGCAGTAACAACAGATCAAGTTGAAGAAATATTGAAAAGTTATGGAAAAATGTACACTTTAATAAAAATAGATGAAATAAATAATTTAGGAGCTATAAAAATTCGATTACGCTCATTACTTGCTAGTATGAATAAACGATTGACCATAAAAAATAATTTAAATGGGAACTATGAATTGAATAGAGTTGTATTTACAAAAGAAATGAAAAAAGATTATACGATTTTAATTCCACAGATGGCTCCGATACATTTTGAGTATTTTGAATCAATATTAAAGAGCGAAGGATATAGTGCAAAGCTCTTGAAAGAGTGCACATCTAAAACAATAGAAACAGGACTAAAGTATGTTAACAATGATAGTTGTTATCCATCAATAATTACCACAGGACAGTTTATTGAAGCTTTAGAAAGTGAGAAATATGATATAAATAAAACAGCAATTATAATGTCTCAAACGGGAGGTGGATGCAGGGCTACCAATTACATAGGATTTATTAGAAAGGCACTTAATGATGCTGGCTTTAGTCAAGTTCCTGTAATATCTTTTAGTAAATTAGAAAAAAATCCTGGTTTTAAGATGAATATTTCTTTAATATTTAAATTATTAAAAGGTATAATTTATGGTGATTTATTACAGAAAATGCTTTATAAAAATAAAGCTTATGAAATAAATAAGGGTGAAACACAAAAACTTTTTAATCAATGGATGAAAAAGTCACAGAATTTAGTTGTAAACGGAAATATGAAAGAAGTATCAAATAGTATTTATGAGATGGTTGAAGATTTTGAGAAAATAGAGTTAGACACTAATATAGTGAAACCAAAAGTTGGTATTGTAGGGGAAATACTTATAAAATATCATCCTTTTGGAAATAATTTCATAACAAATATATTAGAAAATGAAGGTGTAGAAGTAGTGTTACCTGATTTTATGGGATTTGTTAAATATATAGTGAGTGGAAAAATTACTAGTAATGAATTATTAAAAAACGACAGTATTGGTGCAAATATTTCTAATATAGTTATAAGGTTTATTGATTTATTTGAAAGAACTTCTAAAAAAGCTTTAGAAACTTCTAAAAAAGGATATTTACCAACTTGTGATATTTGGCATTTAGCTGAGAATGTGAAATCTGTGTTATCAACAGGAAATCAAACAGGAGAGGGCTGGTTTTTAACTGCGGAAATGCTTGAATATATGGAAAACGGTATTTCGAATATAGTGTGTGTACAACCTTTTGCGTGTTTACCTAATCATGTGGTTGGAAAGGGAGTTATAAAAACAATTCGTGATAAGTATCCAAATGCTAATGTTGTTCCAATTGATTATGACCCAGGAGCCAGTATGGTAAATCAAACTAATAGGATAAAATTACTTATTTCAGTAGCAAAGGATAATCTAAAAACAAATGAAAAAATAAAGGATAATAATATTGCAGAAACAGAAACTGCTTTTGAAAAAAGAAGATTAAAGGAAAAGGCATTGTCTATATGATTTATTGAATTTTAAGTTGAAAAAGAATACGAACAAATATTAAATAGAAATCCATAAAAATCCCTTTCTTAAAAGACGCTAATTTAAGTGAAACTCTTTAGTTTACTTAAGTTAGTGTCTTTTTATGGTAAAAAAATAATATGATTTTACAGAAAAAACACATAAAGTTAATAGTGAGTTAATGAAAGTTGTATAAACTAAAGATAACGAAGGAGGAAAATTATGCAGGATGAGTTATATTTTAATAAAGAAAAAAGAATAGTTTCTAGTGGACTTATTCCTGTAAGTATTAAAACAAAAGAATTTGATTTTCTTATGGGAATATATGAACAAGCATCTAATCAAGTATATGAACAATTAAATATGATGAAAGAAAGTATTTATAAAGTATATGGAGTTGAAATTATAAATAACATTACAAGAAGAATTAAGACTCCAAATAGTATAATTAATAAAATGAAAAAGAAAAATTATGATTTGAATTACAAGAATCTTGTTGAAAACATAAATGATATTGCCGGCATAAGAGTAATTTGTCCAATAAAAGATAATATTTATTCCATAATTGAATATTTAAGAGAATTACAAAATGTAAAAATAATAGAAGAAAAAGATTATATAAAGAAACCAAAGAAAAGTGGATATTCTGGATACCACATAATAGTCGAAACTCCTGTTGATGTTCAAGGTGCAAAATTACCTATAAAAGTAGAAATACAATTAAGAACAATGGCGATGGATTTTTGGGCAACAAATGAGCATAAATTAAAATACAAAACAGATAAAGAACTTTCATTTTGGGATTCAAAAAAATTAATGATTTATGCAAAAATTTTAGATGCTTTAGACAACAGAATAACAGAAATGTGTCAAAAACAAAAGGTACAATTAATGTAATTTAAACTTTAAAGGAGGTGATGAGAATACATAAAAAATAAAGAAAAAAGGAGGAAAAAATACGGATTTAGAACGGGTTGAGAGTTACTTCTCAACCTTTTTATGTATATAAATATAAGAACAATAGAAAATAATGGTATGTTGTTATAAATAATTCATAGATAATTCATAATCATAACTTATAATAAAACAACAAAATAAAGTATATTTGGGGGAAAGAAATGTTTGGGTATATAATAACAAATACTAAATTGCTTGATGAAGAAGATAAAAAATATTATGCAGCTTTTTATTGTGGATTGTGTGAAGCTTTAGGGAAAAGACACAAAGCATCTTCAAAATTAACTCTTAATTACGACATGACATTTTTAGCAATTTTACTAAATGAAGTTTATAAAAATAAGTATGAAATTGAAGAATCTGAAACGAGATGTTTGTTGCATCCTATAAAAAAACATACGTATTTTCAAAATGAATTAATAGATTATGTTGCTGATATGAATGTTTTATTGTCATATTATAACCTAATAGATGATTGGAATGATGATAGAAATATAATGTCTGGTTCGTACGCTAAAGTATTAGAAAATGAATTTGAAAAGGTTTCTAGAAAATATCCTCAAAAAGCTGAAATAGTGAAACAAAAACTTGAAGAATTAAGTGATTTTGAACATCAAAATGTAATGATACCAGATTTGCCAGCACAATGTTGTGGTGCTTTTTTTGGAGAAATCTTTGCTCCTTTTGATGATGAAAATGCTAATAATTTAAGAGAATTAGGAGATTCATTAGGTAAATTTATTTATATTTTAGATGCGTGTATAGATTTAAAAGATGATATAAAACATAAAAACTATAATCCTCTAATTACAAGTTCGAAAGATAAATTTGATGATATGTTAAATCTATTAATGGCTGACGTAATAGAATGCTATAAAAAATTAAATATTTCTAATAATATTTTGGAAAATATATTATACTCGGGAATTTGGAGTAAATATGAAATATATAGGAAGAAGGGAGAAAAAAAGTGATGGCGCAAGATCCTTATAAGGTATTAGGAATATCCAGTGAAGCAACTGATGAAGAAATAACGAAAGCTTATAGAAAATTAGTAAAAAAATATCATCCAGATTTACATCCAGGAGATGAAGAAGCAACAAAGAAAATGAGTGAAATAAATGAAGCTTATGACAGAATAAAAAGCGGAAATGTTAATAATTCAAATCATTCACAATCTTCTAGTTCATACACTAATTATAATAATTACAATACACAAAAAACATATTATAGAGGTGAGGATTTATATATAGTAGCTAATCGCTTAATTGGAATTAGAGCTTATGAACAGGCTTTACAAGTATTATCTCAAATAAGCAACAAAACAGCTGAATGGTATTATCTAAGTAGTGTTGCTAATTATCGATTAGGTAATAAAATAATTGCTTTAGAACATATAAAAATTGCTGTTCAAAGAGAACCTAATAATTTTGTATATCAAAAATTGTTACAAGAGATTCAATCTGGAGGAAATAGTTATAAACAAAGAAGTAATGAATATGGGAAACCAGTTGATATGCAAAATATATGCTGGTGGTGGTGTATCCTAAATACTGTGTGTAATTGTTGCTGTGGTAGAAGGATATTTTTTTGTTAGGAGGAAAGCTAAATGAATAAGTTTAAAAATGCTATGTATAATTTTTTACAAGGAATATATGGTGTAGATGCACTGCACAAGTTTTTATTTGTAGTATTTATAATAATTTGGATTTTAAATTCATTTATAAAAAGTACATTTTTATATTTATTAGGGATGATTGTTTGCATATTTATGCTTTATAGATTTTTTTCGCGAGATATTTGGAAAAGACAAAATGAAAATAGAAAATATCTTGAAATAAAAAATAAAGTTATAAGCAATTTAAAATTATCAAAAAGGAAATGGAATGATAGAAAAACGCATATATATAGAAAATGCCCAGAATGTAAAGCTGAAATTAGGTTACCTAGAAAGAAAGGAAAGCATAAATGTACGTGTCCATGTTGTAAAAAAGATTTTGATGTAAAGTGCTATAGTTAATATTTAGTTCATAATATAGGTTTATAATATAACACGGCACAAATATGAAGAAAGAAGGATTAGTGTAGTATGAAAAAGGAAAGTCAAGATGTTAATGGAAGCAATAGTACAAAAGAAAATATAATTGAATTGAATTGAAAAAGAAACAAGATAAAATTAACAAAAGCAAAAAATTAAGAAAAAGAATTTTGTTATTAGCTATATGTATAATAGCTGTGGTATTTTTAACTTCTTTAAAATCTAATAAGCAAGGTATTACTTTAAATAGAGCAGGACTTGCGGTTAAACAAACTGAACTTGCATACAATACTACAAAAAATCAAGTAACAGATTTAAAAATTATTTCTACAGGAAGTGGAATAGTTCAAGGATTAAGTATTAAGTATAAAAAAGGTAGCTATGTAAATAATGCTATGGAAATTTGTCAAATAAAAGATGCAGACAAATATGAAGTAAAATTGCAATTTACAAAATCATTTGCTGATAATATAAATATAGGTGACTTTGTAGAAAACGTATTATTTTATTTAGATTATATATAAACGAGATTTTAAAAACAATTGTTTAAGGTTGAATTATATTTTTATAAAAAAATATAATTCAACCTTAAAGTTCATTTTTGGTTCACAAAAGGATGGTACAATACCAGATGTTACATCAAGAGCGGAGAGCAGCTTTAGGTTCCCCCTTTATGTTTTTTGCTCTTAAGATGTAACATCTAATTCGATTATTAAAAGGGAACTTAATAAACAAAATATGAACGTGATATAAATTAATAGAGGTGATATGTTGTGAGAAAAGTAATAAATATCAATAGGAAATGGGCTTTTTCAAAGGAAGCAGTACACATACCTGAAAAATTACCTACCAACTGGAATTTTGTGAATTTACCGCATACTTGGAATAATATAGATGGACAAGATGGGGATGGAGATTTTTATAGAGGAACTTGTTACTATGCTAAGGAAATTGGTAAAAGTGAACTTCCTAAAGCAGATGAGTATTATTTAGAAATATGTGGTGCGAATTCTTCAGCGGATGTCTATATAAACGATAAAAAGGTTGCACATCACGATGGTGGATATTCTACTTGGAGAGTAAATATCACAGAAGATATAATAGAGAATAAAAATTTAATTGTTATAGCGGTAAATAATAGCAAAAATGATAATGTATATCCACAAACTGCAGACTTTACTTTTTATGGTGGTCTTTATCGAAATGTTAATATTATTGCAGTTAGCAAATCGCATTTTGACTTAGATTATTATGGCGGGACAGGAATAAAAGTAACATCGGAGGTAAAAAGAAAAGATGCAAAAATTATGGTAGAAGTATTTGTAAGTAATGAAGAAGAAGGTCAAGAATTACTTTATATTATAAAAGATAATGAAGGAAACATTGTAACTCAAAAAAAGACAGAAGTTTCAGAGAAAACAGTGGAGTTCGACATAAAAGATGTTCGTTTATGGAATGGTATCAAAGATCCATATTTATACAAAGCAGAAGTTTTCTTGCTTAATAAAGAAGAAAATGTAGATTCTATTAGCACAAAATTTGGATGTAGAACATTTGAGATAGATACAAACAGAGGGTTTATTTTAAATGGTAAAGAATATCCATTAAGAGGTGTTTCAAGACATCAAGATAGATGGGGATATGGAAATGCATTACTTCCAGAACATCACAAAGAAGATATAGAACTAATCTGCGAAATCGGAGCTAATACTATTCGTTTAGCTCATTATCAACACGACCAATATTTCTATGATTTATGTGATGAAAAAGGTTTGATAATATGGGCTGAAATACCTTATATCTCTTCACATATGCCAGCTGGAAGAAAAAATACAATTTTGCAAATGAAAGAATTAATTGTTCAAAATTATAATCACCCAAGTATTGTTGTGTGGGGATTATCTAACGAAATTACTATAGAAAAAAGTGAAGATAATGACTTGTTAGAAAATCACAAATTACTGAATGAATTAGTGCATGAAATGGATAAAACAAGGAAGACGGTAGTTGCTGCTGTGAGCATGTGCCCAACTGATCATCCATATTTAAAAATACCAGATATAGTTTCATATAATCATTATTTTGGATGGTATGGTGGAGATGTATCTGAAAATGGAGAATGGCTAGACAGATTCCATAAAAAATATCCCAATATTCCAATAGGTGTAAGTGAATATGGCTGCGAAGCATTGAATTGGCATTCTTCTAATCCTACTCAAGGGGACTATACAGAAGAATATCAAGCGTATTATCATGAAGAATTAATAAAACAATTATTTACAAGACCATACTTATGGGCGACGCATGTGTGGAATATGTTTGATTTTGGAGCTGACAGCAGAAATGAAGGCGGAGAAAATGGACAAAATCATAAAGGTTTAATTACATTTGATCGTAAATATAAAAAAGACGCATTCTATGCTTATAAAGCTTGGTTATCAGATGATCCCTTTGTGCATGTTTGCGGAAAAAGATATATAAATCGTGTGGAAGATATAACAAAAATCACAGTATATTCAAACTTGCCTGAAGTAAAATTATTTGTAAATGACAAGTTGCTTGAAACCCAAAAGAGCGAAAACCATTTCTTCTATTTTAATGTACCAAATGTAGGAAAATCGCATATAGTTGCAACGGCTGGAGATAGAAAAGATGAAAGTTATATTAACAAAGTAGATGAGTTTGATGAAAGCTACAGGTTAAAAGAAAAAGGTGCGGTTCTTAACTGGTTTGATATAACATCACCTGAAGGGTGTTATTCTTTAAATGACAAGATTTCTGATATACAAAAATCAGAAAAAGCTAAAAAAGTTTATGATAAAATAATAAAAACACTTTTAAGCAAAATACCAAAAGATAATGATAATATTATGATGGAAGCTATTACAAGTGAAGCTGTACTTACTATGATTGGTGGTTTTTCGATAATTAGATTAATTAACATGGCTAAATTCGAAATTGATAAGGAAGAATTACTTATATTTAATGCAGAACTAAATAATATAACAAAGGAGATATAATTAAAAATGAAAATGATTAAAGAAAATTGGGAAAATATAATAATGTTTTTGAGTGAGATATTAGTAGGAATATTGCTACTAATAAACCCAGCAGGATTTACATTACTTATAATTAGAATGTTAGGTGTTATTTTTACAATAACAGGAGTTCTAAATATAGTAAAATATATTAAAACAGAGCCATTAGAAGCTATGTATGAACAATCATTAGTTAAGGGATTAGGTTCTAGTTTACTAGGGGTATTTTGCATAGTTCGTGCAGAATGGTTCGTTATAACATTTCCAGTTATAACTATGTTATACGGGTTAGTGGTTTTTATAACAGGATTAAAAAAAGTACAATGGACATTTGATCTTTTGCGTATTAAAAGAGGAAATTGGTTTATAGTAGCATTAAGTGCAATATTGTCAATCTTATTTGGTATCATAATTATAAATAATCCATTTAGTTCAACTGCTATTTTGTGGCAATTCACCGGAATAGTGTTTATTGTTGAAGCGATTTTTGATATAGTTTCAATTATTTTAAGTGAAAATAACAAGAAAACAGAAAATTAAATAGAAAAACAACTAATCCTATACTTAAAAGAAATATAATCAAAAAGTCAATAAAGAATGGAGTTTAAAATGGGAAAGCATAGCAATAAAATAAAAGAAAAATATAAACAAACTAAAAAAAGTTCTTTATTAGTTTACTTAATTTTAAGAGTTTTAGTAATAGCGTGTATGGTGTTACAATTATTAAGAGGAGATTGGAATAACGCCTTTTTATGTGGGGTGTCTTTAGTTTTATTTACAGTTCCGACTTTTATAGAAGATAAGTTTAAAGTATCGTTACCATCTGTACTTGAAGCAATAATATATTTATTTATATTTGCTGCGGAAATATTGGGTGAAATAAATAATTTTTATGCAATAATTCCGCATTGGGATACTGTTTTACATACTTTAAATGGCTTTTTAGCGGCAGGAATAGGGTTCTCTTTGATAGATTTGTTGAATCAAAATAGCAAAAGCATCCACCTTTCTCCAGTTTTTGTAGCTATTGTGGCATTTTGTTTTTCAATGACAATAGGAGTTTTATGGGAATTTTTTGAATATGGAGCAGATACATATTTTAAATTAGATATGCAAAAGGACAGAGTGATAAATACTATTAGTACAGTAACACTAGATTCACAAAAAAATAATAATGTTATATTGCTTAGCAATATAACAGAAACCCATATTATAACTGATAAAGAAACGGTAATTATAGAGAATGGATATTTAGATATAGGACTAAACGATACAATGAAAGATTTAATTGTTAATTTTATTGGAGCTATTTCGTTTAGTATCGTTGGATATTTATATATAAAGAATAGAGAAAAATATAAGTTTGCAACTAATTTTATACCTACAAAGATAGAATCATAAGTGGATAAAAGAAAGATGCGACAATTAATTTTTAATGTTATCAACATTTTTTCACAAATTAGACACAATAATAAAATATAATATGAAATGAAATATTTAATTAATATAGAAGGAGTGATTTTATGTTAGGACCAGGACCTAGAATGGGTAGACCCAGAATGGGAGGACCAAGGTACGATAGACCAATACACGGACTATATCCGATGATGCATCATCAAAGACGTTATTCTTATTTAGGGACAGGTTTAAGTGCATTAGTTGGTTCGGCTGTTGGTACAACAATTGTTAACAATATTTCTAATGCTAAAAAAAATAACAATAATTGTTATGAAGTATTTTCATATTGTCCAAATTGTGGGACGAAGAGAGACGGAAATAGCACAAACTGTTGTAGTTGTGGCATCTCATTAATAAAAGGATAGAAAAGAATCTAAAAGTACTATATTTATTATGGTTAAAAACTTAGCATGAAAATTATAAGTGGGGTCAACAAATGATTGTTGGCTCTTTTTGTTTATTAATTACAAGAGTATTTGGTTAAAATATTTTCTCTATATATTGAGAAAATTTATTTAATTTATAAAATAAGTTCATATTTAATTCATAATTGAGGATTAATATATAGTTATAAAATAAAAGGAGAAACTTATGTTTAAAATTTTAGTAGTAGAAGATAATAAAAATTTAAGAAAATTGATGATAACCTACTTAAAAAAGAATAACTATGAAACACTAGAAGCAGAAGATGGCGAAGAAGCTTTAGATATAATAGACAAGAATCATGTAGATTTAATTATTAGTGATATTATGATGCCTAATATGGATGGCTATCAGCTAACTAAGGAGTTAAGAGGCGCCAATTATATGTTGCCAATATTAATGGTTACAGCGAAAGAAACAATAGATGATAAAAGAGAAGGCTTTTTATCTGGAGTAGATGATTATATGGTTAAACCTATTAATATGGACGAAATGATTTTAAGAGTAGGAGTATTGCTTCGTAGAGCTAATATAGTAAATCAAAGAAAGTTGAAAATAAAAAATGTGGTTTTATCGTATGATGAGTACACATTAACTAGAGGTAACGAGACTTATCAGGTGCCTCAAAAAGAATTTCAATTATTATATAAATTATTAAGTTTTCCAAACAAAATATTTACGAGACAAGATTTGATGGATGAAATTTGGGGACTAGAAAGCGAATCAGATTTAAGAACTGTAGATGTTCATATAAAAAGGTTAAGAGAAAAGTTTAACGATTTTGAAGAATTTGATATTGTAACAATAAGAGGAATTGGTTATAAAGGAATAATAAAAGAATAGGTGAATGTATGAAAAAAACAAGAAAAGAATTTCAATCGTCTTTATATATTTATATAAGCATATCTTTCTTAATAATATTAGCAGTTGTAATGCTTTCGACAGTTGTGTATTTTGGTTTTATACATAATTATATAGCTAGAATATATGGAACGGATATACCAGTAAAGGACTTACTTGATCAAGCATCTATTGACCAAGCTACTGTAAATAAAATTATAAGTGGCTTAAGGTATGCCGCACTATATGGTACGTGTGTGGGACTAGCATTAATAACTGTGGTCGCAAGTAGAATAATAAAACCGATAAGAAGTATAACGGAAGCTACTAAAAAAGTGGCGGCGGGAAATTTTAGCGTAAAAGTAAACACAAAACGAAAAGATGAAATTGGTAATTTGGCAGATAATTTTAACATAATGGTAGATGAGTTAAATAGTATTGATTATTTACGAAAAGATTTTATAAGCAATGTATCTCATGAATTAAAAACCCCGATTGCCTCGATACAAGGTTTTGCGAAATTGCTTGCTGAAGAAAATATAAGTAAAGAAGAAAAAGATGAATATATAAATATAATAATAGAAGAAACTACAAGACTATCTAATCTATCAAGTAATATGATTAAGTTATCTAAATTTGAAAATCAAGAAATTGTTACAAACAAAAAAGAATACAAATTAGACGAACAGTTAAGAAAAGCAATAATAATGTTTGAAGAACAAATAAGTCAAAAAAACGTAGAGATAACTTTGAATTCAGAACCAATCACTATAATTCAAGATGCAGATTTGATTATGGAAATATGGATAAATTTATTAAATAATGCAGTAAAGTTTACTAAAGAAAACGGAAAAATTGAGATAGAAGTAGAAAAAAATAATGATAATATAATCGTGACAATAAAAGATGATGGAATAGGAATACCAAAAGAAAAACAAGGCAGAATATTTGAAAAATTTTATCAAGCAGAAAAATCACATTCATTAGACGGTAGTGGATTAGGTCTTGCTATTGTAAAAAGAATAATAGATTTAGTGGGTGCTGAAATAGATATTGAAAGTGATGAAGGAAAAGGAACAAGCTTTAAAGTACTTTTAAAATCAAATTAGAGAGTCGTATTGTCGATATATTATGTATAAGGAGAAAACAAAAATGGAAAAAGATAAAAAGGATTTGAAAAAAATCATAATATTGATATTAGTTGCACTTGGCGGATACTGGATAATTAATAATTTAAGCACAATTGGCAGTTTGTTTAGCAATTTGTTTAGTGTGTTATTTCCATTTATTCTAGGTGCATGTTTAGCCTTTATACTAAATATTCCAATGACTTTTTTTGAAAGAAAATTATTAAAAAAAACAAGAAAGAAGGAAAGTGGCAAAGGAACAAGAATATTATCAATTATATTTGCAATAATGGTTATTTTATTAGTGGTGATATTGGTAGTTAGATTGATAGTGCCAGAATTAATGGAAGTATTTAGTTTGTTGATAGATAAGATTCCTTATTATTTGGAAGAATCTACAAAATTCGCTGAAAAATATATAGAAAATCCTGATGATATAATAAATATAATTCAAGAAAGTAACATTGATATCGAAGGGATAAAAAATCAACTGAAAAATATAATACCGAGCATGGTGACATCATCAATTTCAGTAGTAAGAAGTATAATTGGTGGAGTATCTACATTTATCGTTTCAATAATTTTCGCTATATATATGTTGATGGATAAAGAAAAGTTGCAAAGACAAGCAACTAAAATTTTATATGCATATACAAAAAAAGAAAAAGCAGATAAAATAATAGGGGTGGCTAAACTATCAAATAATACTTTTAAGAAATTTTTTACAGTGCAATGCCTGGAGGCAACAATATTGGGAACACTTTGTATTGTAGGAATGTTGATTTTAAGAATACCATATGCAGTACCTGTTAGTGTTCTTGTAGGAGTAACAGCGTTGATACCTGTAGTCGGTGCTTTTATTGGAATAATTGTCGGAGTATTTTTAATATTAGCAGTAAAACCAATTAAAGCGTTAGTATTTCTTATATTTGTGTTAATACTACAACAAGTAGAAGGAAACCTCATTTATCCAAAAGTGGTAGGAAACACAATAGGACTACCTAGCATGTGGGTATTATTCGCGGTTACGGTTGGAGGAAGCGTAGGCGGTGTTTTGGGAATGCTAATAGGCGTGCCGGTGGCAACAATATTATATACACTATTGAAAGAAAACGTTGATAAAAGATGTAGGTAACTTTTTGTATAAGCAATAACAATAGCACCTTTTTCAAAAAGTAGTTATACCTGCAGTACAGAAAGTGTTTAATTCTATGATGGAGTTTATAGAAAATGATAAGATTTTAACTGGGGAGTGAAAAAGCTTATGACAAAAGAAAAAGGAATATTGCTTCCGATATTTTCTTTGCCGAGTAATTATGGTATTGGAGATTTTGGCCCCAATGCCTATGAATTTATAGATATACTAAGTGAAAATAAAATAGATTATTGGAACATATTACCGATATATGATACTAATGATAATTCTTTTTATAGTCCAAACTCTTTTTATGCTTTATTTACGCTATATATTTCTCTTGATGATTTATATGAAAAAGGTTTAATCGGTAAACCTAAAAAATATAAAAAAGAAAAAAGAATAAATTATGAAAAGGTTTATCAATATAAAAACAAATATTTTAAAGAAGCTTTTTCGAATTTCAAAGAAGACGACAATTTTAAGAGTTTTATTGAAAATAAAAACATAAGAGATTATGCGGAATTTAAATTTTATATTCAAAAATATAAGAATATAGATGATATAGTTTTAGAAGAAAATATAGATATTAAATATTATTTATTTTTACAATATATTCTTCATGAAGAATGGTATAAGTTAAAAGAATATGCGAATAAAAAGAATGTAAAGATTTTAGGAGATATGCCTATATATCCAGATTATAATTCTGTAGAAGTATTTAAAAATAAAAATATGTATCAATTAAAGAATGGACTTAAACATGTATCTGGAGCAAGTCCAGACTACTTTAATAGCAAAGGTCAAAAATGGGGCCATCCTTTATATGATTTTGAATATATGAAAAAAGATAGTTATCGCTATTTGATAAATAGATATTTGGATGCTAACAAAAAATTTGATGTTGTTAGAATAGATCATTTTAGAGCATTTGATACATATTTCAAAATTCCAATAGACAAAGATGCTAGTTATGGGGGTTATGAAGAAGGTCCAAGCAACATGTTTTTTGACGAGTTATTTAAATATACTAGTAACGACAAATTTATAGTAGAAGATCTTGGTAGTGAAATTGAAAAAACAATTGAACTAAGAGACCATTATCATCTTATGGGTATGAAAGTTCTACAATATGTTTTTGATGGTTATGAATGCGTTGATAGCAAAGAAGGAAATACATTAGTTTATACGGGAAACCACGATAATGATACTATTGTGGGTTGGTATAAAAAATCAAAGAATAAAAAAGAAATAAAGAAGCTTTTAAAAAATAATAATTGTTATGAAAGAAAAATACATTTTAGTTTTATTAAATATGCGTTAAAATGTAATGGAAAATTAGTTATAATTCCAGTACAAGATTTGTTAGGATTAGGTACTAACTCAAGGATAAATATTCCTGGAACTTGTGGTAATTTTAACTGGTCATGGAAGCTTAAAAATTTTAAAGGTATAGACAAAAATATAAAAAGAGTGTTTAAATAAAAATGTGGAATAGAGACGGACTCCATTCCACGCTTTCTTTACCAGCGCTTTTTCTTTGTTTTGTGATGTTTGTAATATTCCTTCCAGGACTTATGCGCGGCAGAGATTTGTTCACACACCTTTTTGTCAGGCGCATCGGTGGGCTCGGGCAAGGGCTGATAAATGTCGGGGGTAACGTAGGTGTCGCCAGGGGTGTACTCATACAGTTCCGTGACATGGATGCTGTAGAAATCTCCTTTGTTATCCCGAGTTACGATTAGCCAATCGTCAGAAAACACACCGTAAAAATTGAGCGCCTTAGGCTTACTCTCATTCGGATGAGTGGTGAACGTGTGTAAGCATATGCCTATTGTAGGATTCATTGCAAAGCTCCTCTCAAAATATTGATGTAGACAATGTGCGGATATACGTACCCTAATATTATAACATACTTTACATAAAATTCAAATGCGATTAAATTTGGGCTTAAGACATCTCTTCTTTGAAAATATTTAAATCCATAAAAACAATACTAAAATACCTTGTTTCAAGGAATTTTTTGGTATAAAATTTTAGGTGATGTGAGGTGTAAATTATGGGATTTTTTATTAGAAGAAGAGAAAAAGCCGATTGCAAAGCAATCGCACATGTAGTAACTGTTTGTTGGAACGAGACATATAAAGGTATTGTTCCAGATTGGTATTTAGAAGAATTAAAAGCAAACGAGCCTAAAAGAACTAGAGCTATGGAAGACACTTTTAATATAAATGAAAATTACTATTTTGTACTAGAAGTAGATAATCAAGTTGTTGGTTTTGTGAGATACGGAAAATCTGAAGATAAAGATTTTGAAAATTGTGGTGAAGTTATTGCTTTTTATGTGTTAAAAGAATATCAAGGAAAAGGTTGGGGAAAAAGATTATTCCAAGAAGCGATAAATGCACTTAAGATGATGGGTTTCGATAAGATGATTGTAGCTTGTTTGAAAGGAAATCCAACAAATGAAATCTACAAACATATGGGTGGCAAATACATAAAAGATGGTGTGTATGAAAGACTTAGTCTTCTTGAAAATATATATTATTATGATATTTAAGTAATGAAGTAAGATAAGGAGGAGATATAGATGCATAATCACGAAGAACATGATGAAAATGAACATGTACATTCTTGTGCTTGCGAGCAGCATTCGCATGAAGAACACCATGAAGAAGAAAAACATGAGGAAGAAAATGGTTGCGGATGCGGACATTCTCATGGACACGATGGACATGACCATAGTATTGGAAAAACAGATTTATTAAAAATAATAATTAGTTCTGTATTATTTGTATGTGCTATTACGCTGAATATAAATGAAAAGATAAATCTTGTACTTTTAGTACTTGCATATTCGATTATAGGATATGACATTATACTTAACGCTATTAAGAGTCTTTTAAAAGGCCATCCTTTTGATGAAAACTTTTTAATGACTCTTGCAACTGTAGGCGCTTGGGGAATTGGCGAACATATAGAAGCTGTCGCAGTAATGCTATTCTATAAAGTTGGAGAATATTTTCAAACTAAAGCAATTAGTAATTCAAGGAAATCTATTGCTGAACTAATGGATATTAGACCAGATTCTGCTAACTTAAAAGTTGGCGAAGAAATAAAGAGGGTGTCACCTGAAGAAGTTAATATTGGAGATGTTGTAGTTGTAAAAGCAGGTGAAAAGATTCCACTTGATGGAATCGTAATGGAGGGGAAATCTTTTGTGGATACAACAGCCTTAACTGGCGAATCTGTTCCTAGGGAAGTTGATGTGGCAGATGAAGTTTTGAGCGGGATGATTAATACAAAAGCTTTATTAACGATTCAAGTTACAAAGAAGTTTACAGATTCAACGGTGTCTAAGATATTAGATTTAGTAGAAAATACAGCAAGTCAAAAAGCACCTACAGAAAAATTTATAACAAAGTTTGCAAGAATATACACACCGATAGTTGTTATATTAGCACTAGGGCTTGCAATAGTGCCACCTTTAGTGATACCGAATGCTACATTTGCTGAATGGATTTATAAAGCGTTAGTTTGTTTAGTAATTTCATGTCCATGTGCATTAGTATTATCAGTTCCATTAAGTTATTTTGCTGGAATAGGTTGCGCATCTAAAAAAGGAATTCTAATAAAAGGATCTAATTATTTAGAAACATTAAATGATTTAGATACTTTGGTTGTAGATAAAACAGGTACATTAACGGAAGGTGTATTTAAAGTAACTAAAGTTGTACCAAAAGGAAATTATACTGAGGAAGATATGATTAAATATTGCGCGCACGCAGAATCATTTTCGAATCATCCAATTGCGACTTCAATATTAAATGAGTACCACAATGATATTGAAGAAGAACATATTGAAAACTATGAAGAGATTTCAGGACACGGTATTAAAGCAACTATTTTCGGAAAAGAAGTTTTAGCAGGTAACACTAAATTGCTTGCAAAAGAAAATATAATTTGTGAAAAAGCTCCTGAAATTGGGACTGCTGTTTATCTTGCAATAGACAAAGTATATTGTGGATATATTTTAATTTCAGATGCAATAAAAGAAGAAGCTAAGCAAGCGATAAAAAGTTTAAAAAAACTTGGAGTTAGTAAAACGGTAATGTTAACTGGTGATAATCATTCGGTTGCAGAAGATGTTGCTAAGAAATTACAATTGGCAGAATTTAAAGCGGATTTATTGCCACATCAAAAAGTTGAAGAGGTTGAAAGATTATTAAAAGAAAAAGCAAAAGGAAGAACTTTAGGATTTGTTGGTGATGGAATTAACGATGCGCCCGTACTTGCAAGAGCAGATGTAGGAATTGCTATGGGAGGCATAGGGTCAGATGCTGCAATAGAAGCTTCTGATGTAGTTATTATGACTGATGAAATTTCAAAGATAGCTACAGCAATTAAAATAGCAAAGAAAACTAGAAATATTGTTGTGCAAAATATATCTTTAGCGATGATAGTAAAAATAGCGGCGATTCTTCTAGGATTAGTAGGCAAAGCAGCTGTTTGGCACGCTGTTATTGCTGATGTTGGTGTTACAATTGTAGCGGTATTAAATTCTTTGAGATGTTTAAAAATAAAAGATTAATAAAAGAAGAGGTTTTCTGTTAAATTGACGCAGAAAGCCTCTTTTATATTTAGAAAAAATGTGATAAAATTTAACTGTAATTAAGGTTTGAGGGGGAATTTCTATGAAAAAACTATTATTAATGTTACTTGCCATCCTTTGTTTAGTTTCGCTAACTGCGTGTGGTAATGATACTGCTATAACAGAAGATAATGATATTGAAAACTTCGAGCAAGAAGTTAAAGAATTTGAAGTAATCGAGTTGCCTTTTGATGAAAAAATAACAGAGATTTATATGGAAGGCGTGTCTGTAGATGTGAATTATACTGCAGTAAAAAGCGCCTTGGGGTATACATTACAATATGATGCTGATTCATATGGTATAAGTAGAGATGGCAATACAGATTACTATAGATTTTTAGAAGATATGGACAGAATATATTTTTCAATTGAACTTTTATCAACAGACTTTGAAGAAATAAGCGGTGAAGTTTTAGAAAATAATCCTAATGGTTATGAAGTGAAATATGTAGGATTAATTGATGGGAAAGAAGCAACTGCAGATTCACCATTTAGTTGGGATTCGGAAGTTGTAGATACAGACTATATTAAAGCTGAAGGTCGAGTATATAAAATTGAAAGACACTACTATATGGAAGCAACGGAGGGTGCTGGTGTAAGAATAGCTCATATGGTTGGTACATTTAAAGCTTTAAAGGATATGTAATACTTATAAAAACTCTTTACTTTATCAAAAGTGAAGAGTTTTTTTTGTTTCTACTTTACATAAAACAGAAGATATAAAAATATATGTTTTTTCATATAAGAATGATATAATTGGTACAGAATGAAAATGAGGTAAGAAAATGGTTGGGAAAAATAATATTAAGTTTTATTTAAATACGAAAAAGTTGAAAGAAAATTATGAAAATATTTCGAAATATGGGGATATTTATTATCCATTAAAAACAAACTCAAATTTAAATTTAATAAAAAGTTTAAATAATATAATAAATGAAAATGATGGTTTCTTGATTAGTTCAATGAAGCATCTTGAATTTTTAAAAAAGGAAAATGTTAATCTTAATAAGGTTTGTTTAATAAATGTATTTATGGAAGATGAAAGTATAAAATTTTTATATGATGAGGGAGTAAGATTTTTTGTTTTTGATAACTTAAATTCGTTAATGCTTTTTTCAAAGTACGCAGATTTGTCAGAGACCAAAATAGCAATTAGATTGTCAACAAATGATATTTTTAATTTATGTCATACTCATATAGGTGCTAATTTAGAAGAATCCCTTAAGATGTTTGATTTCTTGAAGAAAAATAATTGTAACAGTTGTGGTATAGCTTTTTATATACAAAATGATTTAAGAAAAGAATCAGATGTTTTGAAAAACATTTTTTTATATTTGAAAGAATTTTACTCGGAACAAGAATTTGACTTTTTAAGTATAGGAGGAGTCGACTTGTTAAAAGATGTTACAGAAATACAAAACTATAAGAAAGAGTTTCCTAGTAGACAAATGATTTTAGAAACTGGCAGGGGGCTTGTCGAAAATGTGGTTACAATGGAAAGTAAGATTATTAGAACAAAAAAATCAGAAAAAATAAAAGTTGTTGTTTTGAAAAATGGTATATATAGTGGCTTTTTTGATGTTATGCTCTATAATAAGAAATTTCCAATGTTTTTAATTACGTCTAATAACGAAAAAATAGAGATAAAGCATGAAAACGATAATGAAAGTGATTGCAAATTTTTGTTATGTGGTGGTTCATCGGACAGTGCTGATAAAATTGGAACAATGTATATAGATTCCAAATACCAAAATGAACTAATTGAAGGAGCAACGCTCTATATCAAAAATGCAGGAGCATATGTTGAGGAATTTTTTATGCCATATAGTAATGATTTAAACATTGAATACGTTGAGGTGGATTATGAAATTTAAAATGTTTAGTATAGTAGTAGGAACAGAAGCTTGTGTTGCATCTTGTCCTTTTTGTGTTTCAGGTGAAAAAATAACAGAAGAAAATATGAAACAAAAAAATATAAATTGGAGAAATTTAAAGATTGCAGCTAATTTAGCAAATAGAAGTGATATAGATACGGTAATGTTAACAAGTAGAGGGGAACCTACTCTTTTTCCAGATGAAATAACAGAATATTTGAAACAATTAAAAGAGTTTAAATTTCCTTTTATAGAACTACAATCAAATTGCATCCCTATAAGTTTAAACAAAGAAAAATATGAAGGTTATTTGAAAACTTGGTATGACGAGGGATTGACGACAATAACAATTTCTGTTGTTAGTTACAATCCAGAAGTTAATAAAAAAGTGTATTTACCTCAAGCAAATCAATATATTGATTTACCTGATTTAATAAAGTATCTACATTCTTTTGGTTTTTCTCTTCGCTTAACGTGTGTCTGCTGCAAAGGAATGGTAGATTCTATAGAAGAAGTTAAGAACTTCATAAACTTTGCAAAACAAAACAAAGTTGAACAAGTTACTTTGAGACCTGTAAATGATGAGTATAGAAGAAAGAGTGCTCAAGAATGGATAATAAAAAACAGATTAACACCAAAGCAAAAGCAAAAAATAAAAGATTTCTTAGATAAAAATGGTACAAAGCTATTAGAGCTAGAAAGAATTGGTACGGTGTATGATTTTGAAGGACAAAATGTATGTTTTTCATTACCACTAAATAAGAATACAAGAGATACAAATCCGGACAAAGCCCGCAATTTAATATTTTTCCCAGATGGACATATACGATATGAGTGGGAAAAGGATGGAGGAATATTACTGTGAAAGTATATAATAAACAAAATGATAGAGAGTTATCTATTTGTTTAAAAGACAAATTAGAAAGCATACGTCAAGAAAGAGATTTTGATCCGGTAAAGTACATAGAACAGAAAGCGGATCTTTTGAATAGATACATGACTAAATGTCACTTGAAAGCATGTGTAGTAGCTATAAGTGGTGGAATTGATTCTGCTATAGTTTTGGGAATTATAAAAAAAGCATCAATGCTAGAGAATTCACCAATAGAAAGAATTGTACCGCTATTATTACCGGTTATTGAATCCACTGGAGTTACTAATCAAGTTTCTGCAACAGACAAAGGAAAAGCGCTATGTGAAGCGCTCGATATTGAGCCGTGCGTAATAGATTTGACAAGCGTAAACAATGAGATAAGAAGGCTTTTAGAACCTGTGCTTGAAATACAAGGGGAAGATTGGGCTATAGGACAGTTAGCTCCATATAGTAGAACTCCTATACTTTATTATGCAACTAGCCTTTTAAATCAAAGTGGATTAGGGGCTGTAGTCTGTGGAACAACTAATAAAGATGAAGGTGCCTATTTAGGATATGTTGGAAAGGCTTCAGATGGAATGGTTGATTTACAACTGATATCAGATATACATAAATCAGAAGTGTACAAAGTAGCGAGGGAATTGAAAATACCATCAATTATTATAGATGCTATTCCGACAGGAGATATGTATGACGGAAGAACCGATGAGATGGTTTTTGGCGCGCCATATGATTTTGTAGAAATATATTTGAATTTTTTAAATATGACAAACGATGAGAAAGAAAGTTTTCTTAATAATTTAGATGGAATATCAAAAGAACAATTTGAATTTTATGCTGGAAATTTAGAAAATTTACATAGATACAATTCGCACAAATATATTTCAAAATCTCCGGCAATACATTTAGACTTGTATGATAGCAGTGTTCCCGGTGGATGGGATAGTTATTATAGAATAATAAATGAATGGATGAGTAAGTAACAGAAAGGTGTAATGATGAAACAGTTTCTTTGGGAAGAATTGGGTTTGGATGAAAACTTTAAATGTTGTGAAGTTGATAATGCTTATAAACAAATAGTTGATAAGACATTACAACATAAGTTGGCTTGGAAAATTTTAAGAGATGAGTATTACAGTCAAGTATACAAAGAGCATAAAGACATAAACATAGTTGAAAAAGCTGGTTTTATTTTTGATAAATTAGAATTAGACGAAATTGAATATTATAATTTGGACTTACTTACAACTCCAGTGAGTAAAATAAAAAGAAATGAAAGTAATCCGGTAGTGTTACTTACGACGGGAGGTTTTGATCCAATACATGAAGGTCACATCTATATGATGGAATTTGCTAAAAAAGCTTTGGAAAAAGCAGGCTATAATGTAGTTGGTGGATACTTATCACCATCGCATGAAAGTTATGTGTCTACTAAACCATTTTATACAATAGATGCGTACGAAAGACTTGATTTGTGCCAGCAAATTGTAAAAGATAGTGATTGGTTAATGATTGATCCTTGGGAATCAATATATACAAAAACATATATTAATTTTACAGATGTTATACAAAGGTTGGAAAAGTATTTAAGAAAACACGTTGATGAGAGAATACAAGTGGCATATGTTTTTGGCGGAGATAATGCTGAATTTATGTATGCGTTTGAAAACAAAGGGATTGGAATTTGTGTAGAAAGAGAACACTGTGGTAATAAGTATACAGAAATGAAAAGTGCTTTGAATAATATAAATAACTTTTTTATTGATAACAAATCTATAGTATCAACATATTCGTCAAGGAATATAAGATGTGAAAAAAAAGATTATTACCAAAATAAATTTTATGACAAAGAAAACGGATGTTATGTCATAAGAGATGAAGGTTTAGTTCCTTTTGCTAAATATCTTAAACAAACAGACAAAGAAATGATAAAAAACGAACAAGCACATTTTCTAAAAGAACTAATTTCTTTGCTTGAGAATAATTTTGAAAATCAACTTGATGTGAGAGTTATCAACATGCAGGAACAACTGGACAAAGCAGATAAAGCTATTGGTGATAAAAAAACGATAAGTTTAGACACATACTATAAAGGAACATATAATATCGAAACAAGCAGACTCTTCGATATTAGTGATTTACAAAACAAATATATAGAACTAATAAGAAGGATGGGCTTTGAAAGTTTAGATGAACAAATAAATAAAATTCCTGCAGGCACATATGTTTTGATAGATGATGATAGTGCAACGGGGAAAACAATACGTGATATAACAGATAAATTGCCAACTAATATAAAAATAGAAACAATATATTTATTAGCAAGTTCTATAAAAGAAAAAATATTTGATATAGTTGACTTAAGGGATTTTATTATAGGAGTTTTAAATGGAGGACTAATTGTAAAGTTACCTAATGGCGAAGAGGCACGAGCACCTTATATGTTACCGTATGTTTCTTTAAAAACAAGAGCAAGCATTTTACCTTCAAACGAAATGGAAATGTCTATAAGCTTATGGAACTTGAATAAAGAGTTTTATAAAAAAATTAATAAAGATCTAACTTTGGATTATGCAGACGATGGATTTAAAAAATTAATGAATTATATAGGTTTTGATAAGGAGTCAAAATTAGTGGATATTTGTGATTGGCATATAAATAAATTGCTAAAGAAATAGAGGTTGATATTATTATGTGTTTGACAAATGAAATAAGGGTTTCGGAATGTAACTATTGGGAACATCCTGAAATTATCAATTTTTTAGTTGATATAACAACGAATGAATTCGGCTTTAATGAGTGGAAAGATTATTTTGAGAAGAAGTTAGTGAAAAAATATCAAGAAGGAAACAACAAATTTTGGTTAGTTACGGATTTGCAAGGTCAGCTTATTGCTACTTGTGGAGCACTTCAAGAAACTGAAAAAGTAGTGAAAATGAATTGTTTTTATGTAGATAAAGAATACAGAAAAAAAGGGATTGGTAAAGTTTTATATGATTTGTTTATTGATTTTGCCAGAAAAGAAAATTATGAATCAATAATCTTATGTACATTTAAAGAATTTGGAGATGCGATAGAGTTCTATAAAAAAAGAGGGTTCGAGCTATACAAAGTAGAAGTAGACGAATTTTGGTATAAGAAAGATGTTTAATGTGGAGTGAGAATTTTGACCGAAGAAAAAATATTAGAAAAATTTTTATCAATAAATATGAAAAATGACGACACGACGATAGGAAAATATGCTTCAAAAAGAAAAACGTTTTATGAAGAGGTATCAGTTTGGCAAGATAAATTTGTCCATAACAAAGAACTAATACGACCGATACAATTTACTTTTGAAATTACAAACAAATGTAATTGCAATTGTAAAGATTGTGGCATGTCTGCTAATAGTATAATAGACGGAAAAACTAAACTGGAAAAAGAAGAACTGTATAATTTAGTTGAACAATTATATGAAAGTGGAATACCTGGAATTGCAATCACGGGTGGAGAACCTTTTTTAGAGTTTGAGAATATGTGTAATCTTTTTGGTTTTTGCCAAAACAAATTGGATATTGTAAAAATAATTTCTAATGGCTTTTGGGGAAAAAACGCATCATATTATTTTGAAGAAATGAAGAAAAAGGGGTTATTAAACAACCAGTTTTTTGTACCATCTATTCAGATATCTATAGGAGAACAAGATGTTCCTTTGGAAAGTGTGTGTAACATTATAAATTATGTAGCAAATAATTTTTCTTTGGATCAGTTAAGATTAGGAATTGTACATACTAGATTGCCAAATGAAAAAGAATCTCAATTATTTAGGTTATATAATATATATATTGAAAAGTTTGGAGACTTTCCTGAGAGAAGAATATATTTAACGGATTCTTACTATGTTAATGCAAACAAAGAGGAAAAAGAAAAAATAGATACATTTAAGATGTCTGTTTTTGATGCTGTGGCGGAGTGTGATAATCAGTTTGGAGTAGAAGTGGGGAAGTTTGTAAGCCCTAAGATTTTTATGAAATGTAATGGTGATTGTTATCCGTGCGAAGTTTTTAACATGCATAAGGATATGTTTTTAGGAAATTATTTTGAAATAGGAATGAAAAATGTATTAGAAAATTTAAATAAAAATAAATATGTAAGGTTTATAAAAAAATATGGAACGATTTCTTTTAGAGATGTTATTCCATCAGAAATATTAAAACAGAACTTTTGCGAAACGGCATGTTATGCATGTGAATTTTGTATTAAGTTTTGTGAAAAAAATAATCTTATAAAGTAGGTAAACTATGAAAACAACTCCGAATATAAAAAAGATATTTAAAAAAGAGAATTTAGTTGAACAAAAAATATATAAAGCAAAAAAGAAATATAAACTTCTATATGTTAATAAAGAGTTATACGAAGAGTTATTTGATGAAAAATACGAGTACGAAAACGCCAAAGAAAAACTTGAAAATATGTTTTCGGTAACATTAAACGAAGAAATGTCGACGGGTGAAATTATAGGAGAGGCATTTGCAGATAAGCAATCTGATCCTTCTAATATTGCACTTAGTGGTAACCAAGGTTCTGGTAGAGCATTTTTCTTTTTAGAAAATTTTAATATAAAAGGAGACAAAACTAATCTTGCAACTGCGGCCAATCCTATATATAGCAATGGAAAATTTGCGTTGACAGCTGCAATCAAAGAAACAATAATAGCCAATATTATTGCAAAAGATTTTGTTATAAAATCATTTTCTGTGTTAGCTTTATTAGAAACAAATGAAAAATATGATTTTGTAGATGAATACTTGGATGTGGATGATTCTATAAAAACAAGAGTTTTTAATTTGCCGTGTGCTCTTGAAGTTAGAGTTAATAAAGAAAAAGAACTTTATCGTTTGAGCAATTGTTTAATAAATAGAGATGAAATTACGGTAGATTCTTTAGAAGCACTTGGTATGAAACTTGCAGCCATTGAAGCAAATAAATTTTGTGATCGATTTTTACACGGATCATGGTCTGTAGGAAATATTTCTACAGAAGGAAACATGATTGACTTCGACACGGCTACTTTTGTAAAAGGTCGTTTCCCTCAATACTCAAACACCAACAAATATAAATCTAATTATTTTGGTTATGAGCTTATTGGTCAAAAGATGATGCTCGGTTCGATTATAGAACATTTGCAAATTAATAATTTGGAAGAAGTCAAAAACAAAATCGAAAATATGATGGATACCGAATATAATAAAAATATTAAAATTAGATTTTGCGATTTGTTAGGTTTAGACTATCAAGAACATTATTTTAAATATAATAAAAAAATTGATAAGTTATGTGAGAAGTTTTGCTATTTATCAAAAAAATTTAGAAAACATTATTATGCAACAAATGTATATGAACCAGATAGCGAAAATACGTATGTTTTTGATTTTTCGAATTTTTTTCAAAAGTATATTTTCTTTAGAGGTACGACTAAATCCAAGTTTTTACTTGCTTTAAAACTCTTACTTAATGAAACATACGAACAATTTGCAGAAGCAACAGGATTGATAAAAGAAAAAGTAGAATCGTATTTTTGTGAAGATTTGGTTGAAGAAGATGATGTAGACACTTTAATAAATGAAGGGATGGACTTTATAGAAGAATATGATGACTTATTTAATCAAATTCAAGAAGAATATGATTTGAAAGAAATTATAAAAAAACAGTATTTCATAAATTCAGAGAGAAAGTATCTTTATGCATATAATAACATCTATAGTAACCTGTTATATTTATATCAAAACGAAGTGATATCATCAAAAGATTTAAATTTAATTATAGATGCATTGATAAATACAAACAAGAAAAATGTCGATGCAAAAGGAAAAAGATTATTTGAATTATGCCTTTATGAGGAATATTTAACATATTTTGAGATTTGTGATAATGGTTTTAAAATGATTTTAAGACCATATGAGAAAACAGAAATAGATTTTGCTAAGGCAAATATTTGTGGAAAAGAAAAAATGATGAAACATCAATGCGATGATGGAACATCGTATAGGCTTGAAAGCGATATAATAACCATGGAAGAACTAAAAAATGAGAAAAAATTTAATGTAGAAGTTAAAATAAATGGCAAAATATGTAAGAAAATACCGCTAATCTAAATATGTTTAATAATGTAAAAAATTGACTATAAATGAGATTTGTGGTATTATGTATATTAAGATGAAAGTATGGGAGGTATTATTATGGGATCAAGTAGTTATAAACCATCAAGCTATACACCTTCGTATAGCGGAAAAGGGAGTGTAAGACCTGCTTCTGGAAGCAGATTCACTCCAAAAGGAAGAACGGCAATGCAAGACATGTTAGCTTTGTTGTCAGAGCTTGAAGATATTAATCTTGAATTAGATGAAGCAAAAGCTACAGTAAGAACAGTAGAGGGAAAAAGAGCTCAAAAAGTTAAAGAAATAAGAACAAAAATGAGAGATTTAGATCCTGCAACGAGAGCTAGATTAAAAGGAATGGTGCAAGATATAGATATAGACTAACACCTATAATTTTATTAGAATTTTACAAGAAGTATTTTATTCTCGTACAGAGATATAAAGTACTTCTTTTCAAGTTTTGAAGTATTAGATTTAGGCGGTGAACAGAATGAAATTTGAAAGTAATCCAGCTGATGACGAGTGGGAATGGTATATTCGGACAACTGTATTCTAAAATTTTAAAAACAAATATTAAATTTCCTTTAAAAACGGTCGTTGAGATCGGTCCTCGGTTTTAGATATAAAATTGCATATGCATTACAAGAAATAAACTTTTCAGGAGATTTGTTTGTTATTGATGTAAGTGAAGATGTCTTAAAGTATGTAAAAGATAAATATTGTGAAATATTACCTGACGCAAACGTTATTTGCATAAATAAAAATTTTGAAGATTCTTTTGAAGAAGTTCCGGAAGAAATAGATTTGTTATTGGCTAATCATTGCATTGACGACATGATAATTTCAAATTATTTAGAAGGAAAAGGGATGTATGGGGAAGATGAAAGCAAAGATGTTATAACCAATGCTTGGATATCTCTTGGAAAGGATCAACAAAAAACTCAAGAAATAATAGAAAAAATATATGATACTTTTAACGGTTTTTTTAATAAAAAAAATATAAAACTTGTGTTAATGAGTCAATATAAAAGTAACTTGTATTTTAAAGAGGATTTTGAAGAAATGGACAGAATTACAGAACAATGCTTTAACAAAATTAAAAATCTTACTGATACAGATGATCAACAATTGAATCAAATGTTAAATTTTTATCCTTTTGGAAACGATGAAAGATATATGGGAGAAGAATTATTAATTAATACGCAGAATGCAAAGAACTGGATCTCCGGAAAAATAAAGAATAAATAAAAAAACTCCCCGCCACTGGTGTGACGGGGAGTTTTTGTTAGGATGCCAGTCTAGGCAACTGAGCCTCCAAGGCTTCAAGCGCCTCATAGATAGCATCCTGGATGTCTTCGGCCAGTTCTTCAAACAGGACGCGCTTCAGCTCATAGCACTCGTCGGGCAGATGATCCGCCGGAGTCTTGAAACTGTAGTTTGCGAATCCCTTGTGGGAAGAAGAGACCTTCTGGCAGTGCGTGATGTTTACTTTCAGCACTTCGCCTTCGTCCAGAAGAGTGCTGGCAGAAATCTGCCTCATGTAGAGGACGCCGCTCCTCTCATCCAAAATACCGACCAGCCAGGTGGCGTAGTCGACTTCGATTGTGTCTTTGCCGCTCTTGGGATTGAATACAGTAGCCATCTCCTCAACAGTCAGCTCGGCGTTTTTGTACATAGTGTCGGGGTTCATTTGGATTCCTCCTATATTGATAGATTGTTGCCTCATCCCTTGTTGCCTTACCAGAGGATGTATACAAGTTATTAAGACACGCTAATATTATACCACAATTTACATAATATAGCAACTTAAAAGGCAAAATATGGTAAAAATATGCTAATTTGATGTAAAGTTATATTGCGAGATATTAAGTAGTATAATATTATTGATATTGATTGAAAGGAGAGTTTTTATGAACGAAATTATCGAAAATATGGTATCGAGAAGAAGTATAAGAAAATATAAAGGAGAAATGGTTCCTAAAGATCTTATAGAGGAAGTTGTTAGAGCTGGTATGTATGCTCCAACAGGAATGAATTCACAATCACCAATTATTTTAGCTATTACTAATAAGGAAATTAGAGATAAATTATCTAAATTGAATGCTAAGTTTATGAATAATACGGAAATAGATCCTTTTTATGGAGCGCCTGTTGTCTTAACAGTGTTAGTAGATAAAAATAAAGTAACACCCGTATATGATGGAAGCTTAGTAATGGGAAATTTAATGAATGCTGCACATTCTTTAGGCTTAGGAAGTTGTTGGATTCATAGAGCAAAAGAAGTATTTGATACAGAAGAAGGTAAAGAGTTATTAAAGTCTTTTGGTATTGAAGGCGAATATGAAGGTGTAGGTAATTGCATATTGGGATATATAGAAGGAGAAGAACCTGCAGCTGCACCAAGAAAAGAAAATTACGTTTATTATATAGATTAGAAAATAAAAGTATATGAAGAATGTTGTACGAAATGTTAAGAAATAGTATATTTAAGCTATTAAATAAATGATAAATACTCGTAAAAAGGAAGAATTAAAAAATGAACTATTTAGAAAAAGCAAACAAAACTACATTAGAATATTTTAAGGTCTTAGAACCAGATTTTCCAGAATGGTTACTAGATTATATAAATACACCAGAAATGTTAAAACAACAACACATCAGTATTACTTGTGGAACAATTTATTCAGATTTATTTGAAAGTGATTATTTCTTTTCAAGTTTGGATCATGGAATTGCGGTTGCATTAATTGTGTGGCATTTTACTCATGATAAAAAACAGACTTTATCTGGATTGTTTCACGATATTGCTACACCAGTTTTTAAACATTGTATTGACTTTTTGAATGGTGATTACGTTACACAAGAATCAACAGAAGAATTGACTACAAAGATAATAACTGATTCAAAAGAGATTATGGCGCTTTTGAAAAGAGATAATATCAAAGTTTGTGAAGTTGATGATTATCATATTTATCCTATCGCAGATAACGATACACCAAAGTTGTCTTCGGATAGATTAGAATATTCTTTATCTAATGCCTTAATGACATATCGATTATTAGAACTAGATGATATAAAAGAAATCTATAATGACATACAAGTTTTGAAAGATGAAAATGGTGTTGAAGAACTAGGGTTTAAAACAAAAGAAATTGCGAGAAAATTTGTTAAAGCAACTAGCCGTTTGTCTGTAATTTATCGTGAAGATAGAACTAGATATTCTATGAAATTAATTGCAGATATTGTTAAGAAATTGAATGAGGAAAATGTTATAACGAAGAAAAATTTATATGAAATGAAAGAGCAAGATGTCATTAACATCATAAAAAACTCTAAGTATAAAAATGTATATAATGCATGGGAAGTTGCTAAAGAAGTAAAAACTTCAAAAACAAAACCAGAAGATGTTTATAGTGTTAAATTAGATACAAAAGTTAGATACATAAATCCTTTAGTAGAAAAAAATAGGGTTGCAGATGTTTGTGCTTTGTCAAATCAAATGATAAAAGAAAACTTATCTTATGATATGTCTAACTATGTGTATTTAGATTTTAATTTTTAATATTACAACACGATATTTACTTGAATCAAATTAATGGGGGAATAAGTATGAATAATCCAAGAAGAATGAAAGTAAGTGGAATTGATGCCAACATAGAAAAATTAATCAACACTTTGAATGATAATATGATGATGCCTTTTTCATCTTGTAGTGGAGCTATGCAAGATCATGTAAAAAAGGGAAAAGTTACTGATTGTATGGGCTTTGGTGAAATCATTATGTTGGATACAGATATGGGCAGAAATTTTTTAGCGGCATTAATCGGTAATCCTAATTATGAACTTTCTATGTCAAATATGTTTGATCACGAAATATATGGCAATGACGTTGGTGGAGTAACATTGAAAATATGTTATTTAAATCATGATGGAAATGGTACACCGGTGTTAGAAAAAGATTTGCAAGACTTTTTAGAAGGAAGACTTGTTCCTAAAAAAGAAAATAGAGATGCTATAGATTGTTTGTGCGATAAATGTATTTCGAGAAAACTAGAACGAGGCTTGGAAAGTCATGTCACTATTTTTAATAGGGAAGAAGAAGGTAAAAGCGAAACTGTTTATGGACTAGAGGTTAAGAGTGATAGAAAAAACTTATCAAGAGTACCTGTAGAAACAATAGCAGATGAATGGACTGTGATTGATGTGGTTGCAGCACGACACTTTTATACTAAAGATCCAAGTAGGATAAGTACTGTTTTAGATAAAGTATTACCTCAAATTGCCAAGCTAAAACATGAGAGGGTACAATTTTTCCCGGGAGCAGGAAGTCCTTACATAACACCAATAATGAGAAAAGCTGGTGAAAGAATGCATAGAGATAAAGCTTCTTTTGAAGAATCTTTGATGCCACAATGCGGATTTGAAAGTACAACTGTGGATATAGAGGATTTATTGTCAATTTTTGGCAGCGACGATGGCGAAATTGACTAGAAACGCTTCGACTGATTGGTCAAATTAAATAGGCTTATTTGACACTTACATAGGCAAATGCTAAAATATGAGTGCTGTTAGTTTATCTAAAATATATTAAAAGGTGAGGTAGCAAATGAGATTAGGAGACTTTAAACTATCTAAATTAGAATTTAACAAAAAAATCGAAATGGAAAATGTTGAGAAAGATTTAGCAGAAATCGATTATCAAAAAATTAATACTAAAGAACTTTCAAAAAGAACAAAGCCATATGAAGATATGACTCATTATAAAACGGTTAAAGAATTCTTTATGAAATCAGTAAAGGAAAATGCTGATAGACCTTGTATATTAGAGAAGCCTTCACACAAAGAAGCATATGTAACGAAAACATATAAAGAATTTGGCGAAGACGTTCTTGCTTTGGGAACAGCGCTGATTAAAAAATTAGACTTAAAAAACAAGAGAGTTATTATTATTGGTGAAACACAATATGGTTGGTACATGTCATACATGGCTATGCTTTGTGGTGTAGGTATCGCTGTTCCAACAGATAAAGAATTACCATTAAATGAATTAGAAAATATTGCGAAGAGATCAAGAGCTTCTGCAATTATTTATTCACATTCAAAGGCTGATATGGTTAATAAATTAAAAGAATCAATTCCTGAAATTCAATACTTTATAGAAATGAAATCAGATAAAGCTTTAGCTGGAAAAGATGTAGGTTTATTAAATCTTGTTGAAGAGGGGAAAAAGATAATTGCTGCAGGTGATGATTCTTTTGAAAAAATAAAGATTGATCCAGAAGCATTTAAAATATTGTTCTTCACATCAGGAACAACATCAAATTCAAAAGGCGTAATGTTAAACAATAGAAATCTAGCAGAAAACATTAATGCGGTTTCCGCATATGTAAAAATCTATAATACAGATAGATTTTTCTCAATATTACCATTGCACCATTGCTATGAATCAACAATTGGTTTCTTAGTGCCAATGGCATTTGGTTCTTCAATTGCTGTTTGTGAAGGATTAAAATATATTGTTCCAAACTTGCAAGAAGCAAAACCATCATTGCTGTTATCAGTGCCTTTGCTTGCTGAAAGTTTATATAAGAAAATTAATGAAAAAATCGTTAAGAGCAAAAAAGACAAGTTAGTATCTGCAATGATTGGTATAACTAATGGTCTTAAAATGATGGGGATTGATGTTAAGAGAAAAGTATTCAAAGAAATTCATGAAAACCTTGGTGGAAATTTAAGAGTTATAGTTTCTGCTGCCGCACCAATCGATAAAAAAGTTGGTGTTTGGTTAGAAGACATTGGTATTACATTCTTACAAGGATATGGTCTTACAGAAACAGCTCCAATTGCTGCTTTAACACCAGAATATAAAACAATGATTGGTTCTGCTGGCAAGCCAATAGTTCAAGCTACTGTAAAAATAGATAATCCAAACGAAAATGGTGAAGGTGAAATCTTAATCAAAACACCAACTTTAATGATGGGTTATTATGAAGACGAAAAAGAAACAAGAAAAGTAATTGATAAAAAAGGTTTCTTCCATTCAGGAGACGTTGGATACATGGATGAAGATGGATTTATCTTTATTACAGGTAGAAGCAAAAACGTTATTGTTACTCAAAATGGTAAAAATATTTATCCAGAAGAAATTGAAATGCTATTAGGAAAAATTCCAGAAATTAAGGATGTTATTATTTATGGAAAGAGTCCTGAAAAAGGTAGCAAGAAAGAAGATAAAGAATTAATAATTACTGCAAAAGTTGTTGTTAACAAAGAAAAAGTTAAAGAATTACATGGAGATATTTCTGATACTGAAATATATGATATTATTTGGAAACAAGTAAAGGAAGTAAATAAACAATTAACTTCTTATAAAGCAGTTAAATCTTTAGAAATCAAAGATGGCGAGTTCGAAAAAACTACTACAATGAAAATAAAAAGAAATGCAGAAAATCTAAAATAATTAAAAAGAGCGAGATTTCAAAAAATTGAAGTTGTCAATGAAAAGTAGACAATAAAAAAGCTCTCATCGAAACCCTAGTTC
>CAYMVI010000002.1:0-160075 GCA_964394075.1 uncultured Eubacteriales bacterium
TTTTATTGCCACAAATCTCCATTAACATACTTTGTAAGCGCCATTACAAATGCACTCTTTGTAAGATCTACTCTTGTTATTTCGCCTTTAGTAAGATGTCTAATTCCACCTTTACCTTGACCAAGATTTTTTCCTTCAAATAGTCTATCCATAACATGACTTAATTCTGTGGCTTTTATTTCTTCTATATATTTTTCTGGAATAGGAAAACCTTGACTCATTGCAACACTTTCAATTCCTGTTTTATCTTCTACTACAACAAGATTTATATCTATCCATTCTTTAAAGAAATTCATTATTCCTGCTTCACTTGCTATATAAAAATCTGCTTCTATGTCGTTTTCTTCGGCGTATTTCTTTAAATTATCCACTCTATTTCTTGCACCTTTATATATATCGTCATTAAAAGGTTGCGCACTTACGTCTGAACTTACTGGAATTCCAACAATTTCTACATCATCAAAATATCTTTCAAACGCAAGTTTAGCCCCTTCTATTTTCCCAGGATTCTTTGTTCCCATTAATACTTTCATTTCTTACATCACCCTTCTGTTAATATTGCAATTGACTTTTTATATTTTTCTAAACGCTCTCTTGCTTTCTCATCAACCACATCAAGTCTAGTCAAATCACTATTATGATTTAAATCTGCAAGTTTTACCGCAGTTGCAATTGGATTGTTTTTTATTCTTCTAACATAGTCTAAATACGGCACCGTTTCATCATAAGTTAAAAGTTTTAATGCATCAATTATTTCTTTTTTAAAACCTTCTCTTTCCAAATCTTCAAATGTTGTGTCTGTATCTTCTACAACATCATGCAATAGCGCAACACAAATTGTATTTTCATCTTTCATTTGTTCTGCTAAATGAATAGGATGATAAATGTACGGCATTCCCGTTTTATCTACTTGTTCTTTGTGTGCTTCAAAAGCTATCTTCATAGCCTTTTTAGTTAAATTTGTATACAACAAAACAATCACCTCTTACTTTTTTTCTCACTTAATATTATATCTATAAATTCCTGAGTAGCAAAGCTTGATATCATATTTTTAGGAAAAACTATTCCTAATCCTCTATCTGGTATTTTTTCTTTGATAGGAATCTCAAATAATTCCCCATTATTCAACTCTTCCTCTGTAAATTCTTTTGTGATATACGATACTCCCATTCCTATTTTAGCAAAATCTTTTACTAAGCTATAGCTTACAATATCAAATTTAGGATGAAAATCTATATCATGTTTCTCCATTAATTTGTTCAAAAAAGCTCTGGTGTTAGAAGGTTCTTTTTGCGTAATAATCGGATATTCGTCAACTAATTTCTTTAAGCTTATCTTTTTATCTATTTTATTTTTATAGGTTTTATTTCCGGCAAAGCAATCATGTAGCTCTTTACAAGGAATAACTTTTAAATCTTCATCTTCTTTCATAGGAAGATTAACAATTAATAAATCTAGACTTCCTTTTTTCAACATCGAAATCATTGTTGAAGTCAAATGATTGGTAATTGAAATATCTATATTAGGATGCAATTTATGAAATTCTTCTATAAAAGGTAATAAGAAGTATTTAGTAACTGTAGTACTCGCACCTATTTTTATCGTACCCGTTTCAAGATTTTTCAAAGAAGTAAGTTTGTGCTCTCCATTTAAAAAGCTTTCTATTCCATTCTTCACGAATTCAAAAAAGACTTTGCCGTTTTCAGTTAGCGTTACACCTTTTGGACTTCTATTAAACAAAGTTATTTCTAGCTCACTTTCAAGCTTCTTTATTGACTTAGTAATCGCCGGTTGAGAAATATACAAAGCCTCTGCAGCTTTACTTATACTTCCATGTATAGCAACCGTATAAAAAATTTTGTATGATTCATAGCTAATTTCCATATATAACCTCCAGTTATAATAAATATAAATATTATGTATTTGAATTATATCATCAAACCTCATATACTGCAATTGTAAAAAGAATTTAAGGAGGTAAAACTGATGAATAATTATTTATCCGTATGCATGTTTCAGTTAGCTATTCAATGTGACTGCGATGGTCAAAACGAATATTTGATTGAAACAGAAGACGTTTTTACGCAAATCGAAAAGGCTTTTTCATTCATTTCCACACACAAACCTGACATCGTACTCTTCCCCGAAATGACATATGTAGAAAAGTTCAAGCAACAGTATATCGAACTCTCAAAAGACAGAATCATCGTCGCCGGTAGCTACTATAAAAGCGGTATCAATATCACAGTAGTCTTCCAAAACGGTAAAATGTACGAAATTCCTAAAGCGTATGCCTCTGGCGCAGAACCTATGGCAAGAAAAATCACATTTGTCAATCCTGAAGAGTTCATTGCATATGAACTTGGTGAACATGAATTCTGGATTAAAGGTAAAAAAATCTACATTTTGAATTGCATGGAGTATTACCACGCTGCATACTACATTGCTCGCAATCCTGAATTACAAAAAGATTTGTTCGGCATCTTTGCAATCTGTTCTAATTCCAACACACATGTCTTTGAAGAAGAAACCGTATGCATTCACAACCACAACGAATCTATTTACACATTTGTTTTGAACGCAATCAGCACATATCAAGGTCACCCTTATGGTGATGGTCAAAGCTACATCTACGGTCCTATTTCGATTCATGAAAAAGATTGGCTCGTAGACGAAGGCATAAATTCAAAAAAGAACGTATGTCACATCTTGTCTCTTGAAAAAAGCACTGCACAAACTGTTTATGGCAAATTTGTATTTCACGAATCTTTAAGTCGTTTTGGAAGAAGTGACAAATACTTAAACAATCCACGCGACATCACTATTTTAAATTAATGGAGGTATGAAAAATGAAAAAGAACATTATTATCACCGCTGGTCCTACCAACGAAAGAATCGACGCTGTCATGAAAATCACTAACATGTCTACAGGCGCACTTGGTGCTGTCATCGCAGACACCATGCTTAGCCAAAGTAAGTATTACAATGAGATCGACACCATTTATTACATTTCTCCTAAAATGGCCTATAAACCTCGTAGCACAAGTGGCAAAATTGAATTTGTAACTGTCGACTCTACTGACGATTTGCTGAACGCACTTCGCGAAATTTTCGCAACAACTAAAATCGATATCATCATCCACTCTTCTGCAGTTGGCGATTACGCCGGCAAATATGTAGTTCGTGCTGAAGATCTTATCGACGAAATCTACGATGCAATTCAGAATACTCCCGACAAAGCAGCTCTTACTCCCGAGGCACTGATGAAGATTTTTGAAAATCCTCGTGCAGTTTGCAACGATGAAACAAAAATTTCTTCTTATGAACCTCACCTTATGACAATGCTTAAGCTTACTCCTAAGGTTATCAGCCAGATTAAACAGATGGCTCCTGATGTTACTTTGGTTGGCTTCAAGCTTCTCGAGGGTGTAAGCAAAGAAGAACTCTTTGAAGTTGCAAACAAACTGAGAGAAAAGAATCATGCTGACTTCATCGTAGCAAACGACCTTGCCAAAATTGGCGGAGGTAAACACTGGGCAATGATTCTCGGCGAAGACGGCATTATCACAGAATGCCATACCAAGCAGGAAATCGCAAACGCTCTGGCAAAACTTCTTTTCTAAACTCCACGTTCGAGATAAAAATAATTACACAAACTTTGATAAGGAGAATAAGTATGAAACAGAAAGTTTGTTATAATCTAAAAAATCTTTTGGAGCTTTTGGAAGGGTATAAACTAAGAGTGATTACAACCGCTAAAGAAGATGAAGATAGTGCGTATCGCTCTTCTGCTAAATATTTTACTAACCGAGATGACATTATCGATATTATCGAATTTTATTCTTTTTGGGTTACCAAGGTGGTAAAGTTTGCAGATGGAAGTAAAATCTCTTTGAAAAGTAATAATGTTAATGTTGATGATAAAACTATTTTGAGAATTAACACCAATGACATTATTAGCCCTGCAGTAATCGTTAACGAAAACTATGTAGAAGCTACCAAAGATCTTTTAGAATGGTTGCATTCCCGGGGCATTTCTGATGAACAGTTAAGCTCTGTAGAAGAAATTTTTACTATTTATGATGTTATCGAATACCCAGGTGTCCCTACTCCTATTAAACAGGGAAAATACTGGGGGTATAGTAGCGAACACTTAAGACTCGATGAACGAGAAATAGAAACCGTTCTCAATCTCATTGAAGATGTTGTTCTTAGAGAAAAAATTAAAGTTATTCTTTACGCACGGGTGTTCAAAAAGTATTAAATTAAAAAGTAAATACTACCAAAAGGAGCAAGGTGTAATTCAACCTTGCTCCTTTTTCCTATTTAGTTAAATCTTTATAGTAATAATACATATCTATACAATGTAAATCGCCATCCCAAATCTCTTCAGGATAATTATCTACAAAGAAATTTTTAACTGTATGATGATATCTTGTAAAACCATTAAGCACATAAAAAGGAATCATATTTTCTGTAGTTCCAACTATCATTCTCTTATACTTATTTTTATATTCATCAAACACAAATTGAATAAGTTTTTGTGCATAGCCTTTACCTCTACAAACAGGTAAAGTAGCAATATTTTTCAACTCACATTCCTCTTCATTTACTTTGGTTATAACAATTTCACAAACAACTTCATCATCAGCTATTCCTATGTACATATCCCCATCATCGAGATATTTTCTTACTATATCTTTTTCAGGATCTGCTTCTAAAAGCAAATTCATATATTTTTCTTTGTTTTCATTAACTTTTTCAAATCTTATATCGTTCAATTTTCAAAACTCCTTATAATTCAATCTCATAAAATTGATTTACCAGGTTAATTCTCCAACATCCATTTATATCACTATATTCGTCTTCTTCTCTTAGAAGTTTGCCTTTATTATTTAGAATAGTCTTTGCAGAGGCTACATTTTCCTTGTAACATCCCAATATAACTTTATCCATCCCACGTTTCTTACATTCTTCTAAAGCAAATGCTAACATTTTTGTAGCATAACCTTTTCTTCTTTCAGTAGGTCTAACACAATATCCAATATGTCCATACTTCTCAACCAAATCTTCTGGCATTCCAAATCTAACACTTAGTAGACCCACTAATTTTCCGTTGTCATCAAAAGATAAATATGTTAAATATTTTCCCCAAGTTGCATCTGGCTCATCAACATTTTTATTTACTTTTTCTACCCAATCTTCGTATTTCATAGAAGTTAAATCATGACTTGCACTTAAGCTTTTTTCATGATTTGAAAAATGTTCTTCTATGTATGATAATAAAACCTCTTTATCTTCCAAAGTTGGTAATCTATAGTTCATGGGTACATCACTCCTCTTTTATTTTTTAAATATTTTCAAAAACATACTTTTTATCTTGCTAAAGAATTTTTTAAATTTCGATTCATCTTCATATACAGTCATTTGCATTGCTTCTTTTTTTGTAAAATCATTTTTACTATCTGAAAACTCTTTAAAATAGTCTACTTTTTCTGAAGCATTTTCTTTTGGTAAAATCTTCTTTATTTCACTCAAATATCTTTTTGTTTCTGAATCGCACCAATATCTTCTATATAGAAGAGATAACAACACCTTAGTATCCTTTCGTATATCTTGCTCATTTATTGGAGTATCAGGTGTAATTCGTGGTCTATATTTTTCGTCCATGTTTTCAGTAATAAATCGCATAAACTTTTCCGGTATTTGCTCAACATATTCTTTATTCATATAGTTTAATATAACCCTCAACTCTGTTAATGCTCTTCTATATTCTGCTGTCATTCCCTTTCACCACCTATACTTTTTTTCTTATCAACATCTACTGTTTTTTGAATTGGTTTAGCTAATCCTGCTTCCAATTGAGTCAGCCCATACATTCTATCTTGGTCGCTTATTGTAGCATCAATCATTCCGATACTTCCCAAGCCAAAGTTAGCCGGATTCATTTGCGATCTCCCTGCAATAGAATCACGAGCTTGTGTTATATATTGCTCAACTTTTTCAAGATCAAACCCCTCTATAAAAATTTGTGGATCTGCTTCATATAATCTCTCTAGCAAATCACTAACTTCAACAAAAGAATAATTATTTCCTTCTAACGCTATGCTCTTATTTGTAGATGCACCATATGGACCTTTCATCAAATGCATATTTACGCCAAGGTTGTGACCTCTTTGAATCATATCATTTACGACTCCACCTCCACCAATAGCAATCATATGACCATTACGTTCCAATACGTACTCCAATTGTGTGTCAGGTAAATCCATCCAGTTATTAGCTTTTCTTCCGTTTAATTCTAATATGGTAGCATGCGTAATTGTATCTGGTTCTACTCCTTTATCTCCCTCTTTAGCGGCTTCCATAGTCAATGTTCCCAATAAAACCAATTGTGTTTCTTTTATTTTATTTCGTCTATTAACAGCTTCATGCATTGTTTTTTCTACACCAAAGTTCGTACCACCAGTAACAATATATGCTCTTTCTGGATCAATAACGTCTGCCAAAACCTGCATTGTTAAAGCAATCTTTTCTTGGTCTGCAGGTAAAATATTAGGCCAGTTGCTTTTTGAAGCTCCTGTAATCATTACTGGTACTTTTCCTTCTGTATCAGCTTCAATTTGCGCTTCATCAACAATAGCTCCAGTATAAGATATTTTTTCACCCAATCTTGCTGATGCATTTTCTCTTTCAGCTCTATATCTCGCCTCTACATCTGGCGTATATCTAGCTTCGCCAGTTGGTGTTGAATAACTCATTCCTTCATATAATTCTGCTACATTTTCGATTCTAGGATGCGTTTGCTCACGTGCAAGCGCCCTTTCTAATACTTTTTGTTCTGTCGCTCTCAGTAATTCAAAATCTTCTGGTTCAAGACCAGCCGCCATCGCTAAGAGTACTTCCTGTTCGCCCGATGTTGAATACATTCCGTGACCATCAGTACCTAAAACAACATCAATACCTTGATCTATATATTTCTTTATAGGAACTTCAGCTATGCTATTTATATTATTTAAAGCAAGATTTGAACTCATATTGAATTCTATTATTGCTCCCATTTCTTTCGCTAAATTAATAACTTCTTCTTCTACACCATACAACCCATGTCCAATTCTTACTCTAGGCATAGGCTTATTAGTTCCAGTTGTTTGTTCCTGTTGTTCATGAGCATCACGCATTATTTCTAATGCTCTTCTTACATTATCTTTAAACATCGGATTTTCACCGGCATGCACCCTTATAACAAAATCCGGATCTTCTTCCATTGCATATCTAGCAAGCGTTTCTAATACATCTTTTATTTCATCTGTCGAATTCGTTTCGTGACCCATAACATCACAGCCAACAATGTATGGACTTTGGGCAACTTGCATAATTCTATCCGCATCATCCATATTCCACTCTATATCAGAATGTCTCCATATGCCCGCCAAGAAACGTAATTTTACACCTGTTTCTTCTTCTATTTGTGGTAAATTATCTTCTAACATTTGCATATATGATGGATTAGTCATAAATGCAGAAAATGAAAGTTCTGCATACTCAACACCATTTCGCGAATAATCTTCTGCTAAGGCTCTTAAATAATCCGGAAAAAGTTCTGGATTTTTAGTAAACGGACCTCTTAAAGCATATATTTCTTCCATTTTATTAAATGTTTCTTGAGTAACGACAGAAATCATCATTTTGCTTTCTAAAATTTTTAAATCTTCTGGTAAAAGTGTAGCTATTTTTAAATTCCCTTTATCATCAACTTCGTAAGCAGACACATCAATACCAATCATTTTTAGGGAACTGGCAGGATAATCTATATTATGACTAATTCCCACAGCAATTAAATCTTCTGGTCTAATAGCTCCCGCAAAATGTGTATGTAAATCTGTTCTCGGTAAAAAGTCAGTTTGTTTATCTCTCTCAAATGGAATTACTCCAGTTTTGCTTTGCGCCAAACTTCTAGTTTCAAAGGTTGTTAACTTACTACTTGATACAACTTCACCAGTACTACGTGACACATCAAAAAATAAAGTATCATTAAAAGAAAGTCTATAAATATCCGGATCGTCTGTTGCTTCTATGTGAGACATGCCTTTTAAATTATCCATTATAATTTTACTTAAATGCTTATCCGAACTATCACACTCAAAATCATACGATATCTCTTCTTCTGTCATTTCCATAATAATTTTTAGTAAATTGTTATAATCTAAATGTGTACTTACTTGCATTTTTTCACCTCATCATTACAAATTTATATATCTATATCTGTATTCACATTTCTATTTTCCTTTGAGGCCATAGCTGATTTTTTCTCTTGAATTCTTGTTTGTACAGATTTAATTTCTTCAATTGAAATTCCAAACATATCTAACACAGCTTGCAAACAATCTTCACGATCACGCTCAGTTTCAGCATATGTATTTTTAAAAGATTCTTCCTGTATGCCGTAAATTTTACTTCTATTAGTAAGTACTAATATGCCACCCGCTTCTAATTTTTCTTGTTTCCCCCAAGCCGCTAAAAATTCTATGTTTTCATTGATTCTAGTAACTAAAACAGGTGGACTGACAGGTTTGTATTCTCCTGGTTTTTCTGGATCAGGAATATATTTTTCTCTAAATTCGGAATCTTTAACTATATATCTTTCACCATCCGGATTAGTGATTATCCATCCAGGTTGGTTTGTTTCTGGATCCGCAGTCACAGTATTTATTGTTTCGACCAAACCATTTTTCATTTTTGTTTCAACTTCTTCTCCTATTTCTCCTTGCACCGCTGTGATATTAGCTACTTTTTTTGCTTCAAAAACACTTAGTTTTCCTGCAAGCAATGCATTCCTTACATATGTAGAAATATCATCTATTTTCTTAAAATATTTCATTTCTTCTAAACTCATAGTACAACACCCTTTTACGAATCTATTTCTATCGATTCACTTAATTTTTCAGCATTCTTATATTAATTATACACCTTTGAAATCTCTTCGTACAGTCCAAAATCACCCTCAAAATCGAATCTTGAATCATTATAGGTATTGTGTTATATTTTTGCATATAGGAGATGAAATTATGGAAAATGAAGTTAAATATGAATATACAAAAACACCTTTGGATTATCAAATAACAGAATACGATTGTGGTACTACTACTTTATTAAATGCATTAAGATATTTATTTAAAAGAAGTGAGATATCACCTGAAATATATAAATACATCATGCAATATACTTTAGACAAAACAAATGAAGATGGCGAAAACTGCAAAGGTGGCACATCTACTTATGCATTAGAGTTTTTGTGTAATTGGTTAAATGAGAATGGCTCGAAAAAAGGAATGAATCTTTCTTGCAAAGTATTACCTAAAGAAGAATGTTCAATTTATAACCAAGAATTAAACACACATATTCAAAACGGTGGTGTTGCAATTTTAAGATTGTATCAAGATTGTGAGCACTATTGCTTACTTACCGCCTTAGATGATAGCTATGCATACATGTTTGATCCATATTACTTAAATATCAATTATCTAGATAATGATGATTGTTGTGAAATAATAAAAGATAGACCTTTTGAATTCAACAGAAAGATATCAAAAACACGAGTTGATGATGAAGGCGAAAAAGACTTCACATTAGTTCATGGCGATAACAGAGAAATAATTTTGATATCTAGAATATAACGAAAATGAAAATCTAAAAATTAAGACCGCTCACATCAGAGCGGTCTATTTTATTTACAGATTTCTTTTATATATTTCAAAAATTCATTTTCACCATACTTAGCATCAAAGTTTTTAATTTCTCTTTCGTAACGTTCATCATCCATGTACATATCAAAAAGTTTTTTCTCACCTACTTTTTCTTCTATCACTTCTACCAATCCAACGATATCCTTATAACATTCGTTAAGCCAATATTTTTTTATATTTCCATTTTCATCAACAAACGTATACTCAGGATTTTTGCCATTTATTTTTGCAGCAAAATATTGAACAAATGCCTCTTCAAATAAAAAGAATTTTATATTTTCATCAGCTAATTCTTTATACTTTTCTGGTATCTCTTCAAATTTACTTTCTTCTTTTTGTATAAAGTGAAATAACTCATGCTCTAGTACATATTTAAACTTCTCATCATCTTTTATTTCTTTAAAGAACACAATATAGCTTTTCTTACTAGAAGCTTGATATTTGCTATCATTAAACTCTTCTCTAATCTCTTCTAATTCAGTTAGTCTATTTAAAATTCTATCTATATATTTATCTCCATATATTTTTTGAATTCCATAAACAAATTCTACTATTACATCTGTAACTCTTTTATTCCATTTTCTATCTTTATACATACTTCTTATTTTTTCTTCTAACATTTAAACACCTCCAAGGAATGACCAAAAGGGACGCCCTTCTTTGGACACTTTCTCAAAGATGTCCAAAGAAGGACGTCCCTGTTTGGTCAATCGTCCAACTTATTAACCTCTCTTTGGTAGTCTGCTATAGTAACAATAGTGACCACAAGCCATTGCAGAAATAATTAATTTAACCATGATTTCACCCCCTCGTTTAAAGATTTATTTTACAATTGGCATCGCTAGAAAATTTCTTGCCAGACAAGCTATCAGCAATGCCGCGACATCCTCCTCTACAAACATCTAGTTTTGGACATATTTTGCATTTTCCTTCAACTTTATTTTTTACTCCTCTTAAACCTTTTAAAAGTTCGCTTTCATTCCACACTTTTTCTAAATCATCTGTTAATAGATTTCCTATTTTGTAATTATCATTTGTAAGTGCAGCACAAGGAAACATATCTCCATTAGGTGCAATCGATATTAATGAATGACCTGCAGGACAACCTGCTGAATGTATTTTATTTTGCTCTTCTAAAGTAAGTGTCTTGCATAAATTAGAAACTGATGAGCAGTCAATTGTTACTTCCAATAGTCCGTTTCTTCTGCAAATTTTATCTATAACTTCAGCGTATTTATCGTAATCTGGAACTTGTTTTTTGAATGTTTCCAAATCTAAGTGACCTTGTTTTAATTTAATAATTGTAAGACCATCAAAATTATTCTCTTCTAAGAAGTCCATAAAAGCCTCTAAATCATTTAAATTATCATTTGTGACTACTGTATCTACCCCAACAATAAAACCATGTTTTTTGAACAATTTGGCTGTTTCCATCGCCCTATCAAAACTACCTTCTGTTCTGTATTTTTCGTGCACTTCTTTTTTGTATGAGTCTAACGAAATTTGAACTTGAGTAAGTCCCGCTTCTTTCAAATCTATGATCAATTTTTCCGGAACATTATATCCATTTGTAGTTAAGTTACACGCAACATTTTTACTCGCAACATATCTTGTAAGCTCAACCAAATCAGGTCTAGTTGTTGGTTCTCCTCCTGTAAGCCCAATTTGAAACGCACCTATATCAACTAATTTATCAATCATCTTTTTGTAATCTTCAGTAGGCAATCCATTTTTTATTCTGCTATGCATATCCTTAACAGAACAATATTTACAATTCATATTACACGCGTGAGTAATTGCTAAATGCGCTATCACAGGACCTCTATAAACAGGCTTATCATCCATACTTTTCAAAATCGCATCATCAAAATACAACTTATCTTCATTAGGAACATAGTTTGTATACTCTAACAAACCAATGTTAGCTAAATCATATATAAACTCTGGTGCATCAGCTGGAAGCTCTTCTAATTCTGCATATTTATATAAGTCTTCTTCCAAGTCCAGCGTAATCATTGCCACATGTCCCAACTTATTTAAGATGTAAATTCCATCTTCTCTTTTTTCAACATTTCTTAATTCTTTAAACATATTTACTCACTCCTAATCTACAAAACAATATGGTTCTTTTTTAGTTAAATCATTGTGGTAATAATATTTATTTGCTATACACCCACCATTACAAAGTTCGCTCTTACTGCAATTTGAACAATGCTCATTATTCTTATTATTTTCAAACAAACCTCTTAATTTATTTGCTCCATTATCTTTCCAAATTTCTATTAAAGATTTATCTCGAACATTTCCAATAGACATACTCAAAAATGAACACGGAACAACATCACCATTCGGTTGAATCTCCATTGTGTTTTGCAAAGCCTCACAACTATATTTCATACTAAGTGTTTCGAATGATGTGTTTTTCAATCCTTCAAAAAGTTCTCTCGCACCAAATACAGGGCGTATTTGAAAGTTAGTTGTTGTACCTTTTTCAATTAAGTATTTAACTTTATCATGCATCTTCAAAATAAAGTTTTTATAACTTTCTTTATCTAGCATCATTTCTTTATCAGCTCTTCCAATCGGACAAACCGGAACTATAGTTTGATGACTTATTTTCAAATCTGAAAGCACTTCCATAAGTTCAAGTAAATCTTCTGTATTGTACTTTGTTAATGTAGATTGAACTCTTACTTCAATTCCGTTGTTTTGAAAATTCTTAATTGCACCTATAGCTTTTTCATAAGCATTTTCAAAATTTCTAAATTCATTATGAAACTTACTTAATCCGTCAATTGAAATCTTTGCCATATTAAGTCCTGCGTCTTTTAGTTTCTTAGCCATTTCATCAGTTATTAAACTTCCATTTGTAGTAAGCGTGATTCTTGGAATTCTACCTTTTACGTACCTTATATAATCAATTAATTTTATATTTGTTGTTGGTTCTCCACCGGTAAAATTAATTTTTAGTAACTTCAAATCAATCATTTGATCAAGTAACTTATAAATTTCTTCTGGTTTTAAATCTGTCTCTTTAGGAACAACTGAATTATTTCCGCAATGTTTACAACAGTAATTACAACCAGACGTTACTCCTAAAGTCATATAAATTGGTGCACTTGTATGGCGATTGTTTTTATCTTTTAAAAGTTCTTCAAAACTCATTAATGGAACAATGAAGTTTTTCTTAACAAATTTCTGAAGTTCCGTATAATCTTCCACTTCATTTGAATGAATTGCGTCATAAAATAGCTTTCCAACACCTTCGACATCAGTAATTTTCTCTTTAGTTTGATACTTCGAATTCATAATATAGATGCCGTCTTTTTCAAATCTTACTTTTGTGTTTTCTTCTAACTCGAACCTCATCCTCTCTCCTCCTTTTCTTGATTTTTCAATGTATTGTGTATTTTTTACGCATTGATGTGATTTTTTTAAGAGAGTGTTATCTCTCTTAAAAAATATCTACATCATATTCATCTTTTACAATAAATTTATATAAGTTAGCTGGTCGGTGTCCCTTTACATCCTCCATCAAACCAGTACTTTCTATCAAGTTAAGTTGAAGAAACTTCTTTCTAAAATTTCTTCTATCAAACTGCTTGTTTAAAATAGCTTCATATACACTTTGCAATTCTGGCAATGTGAAATATTTTGGCAGCAATGATTTAACTATCGGAGTCTTCATTATTTTACGCTTCATAGTTTCAATCGCTTCAAGCAAAATTTCACGATGATCATATGCCAAATCTGAAGGAACATCACGCAAATTAAACCATTCTGAGTTTTGAGTTTTTTCAGTTTTCTTTTTAATTTTTATATTTTCACTATTAACGATTCCTATGTACCCTACCGCAATCATTCTCATTAAAGGCGAACGTTTTGGATCACTAAATGTATGGAACTGTTCAACATATATTCCAGAAATACCAGTCTTTTCAAGCATCTCTCTTTTCATAGCCGTTTCACAGCTTTCATCATTATAAACCGCACCACTTGGAAGCATCCATTTATCTGTATAAGGTTTGTTGCTTCTTTGAACCAAAAGAACTTTAACTTCCCCATCACGTACCGTAAACAATGTGCAAACAACGTGAATTCCTTGATTTTTATATTTGGGATTACTTATATCCATAACGTCTCACCTACCTTTCGAGAACATTTTATCTGTCGAACCTTTGTGTCTTACATACACATTATACAATAGAACTGTAATTTGTCAATAAGAAATTAATCTATCCCGAATATCACTTGCAATAAAAAGGGACACTCCTTAAAATTCAATAGTATTGAATTTTAAGGGGATGTCCCTCTTTGAAGTCTTAATTAAATTTTAGATGTCCCTCAGCTTACATCTTATTGGCTTTCCACCACTTTGCAAACTCTTCCATCGAGCTTACCGAATCGTATCTAATTCTAGTTGCTCTTTCTTCGTCTGTCATTTCAGATAATGTTTTTTCGTAGCCAGCCGGTTTATAAATGTACCAAATATCTGACCACTTTTCTTTTGAATCTGTACCTACAATTTCTGTAGATAATGTGCCTTCATGTTTCCCCATAAATTGGCGAAACTCTTCTCCATCGTAATACGATAAACATTCGGTGAATCTGCAACTTCTGTTTTCTTTGCCTTCCATAAGTTTCAATATGCCTTCAATACCAATTGAATCCAATGCAAAATTTACAAATGCTCTTGGAAATCCATTTAGTTCATCAATCCAAAAGCCACAGTCTAATGAAATACATGGCTTTTGTACTAATTTGTATGCTTCCATAACTTTGTATTTAGATATATATGTGATATCGTCACTACGAGGCTCTTCAAGCTCATACTCATATGGGACAAAATTTACGCCTGCCATATTGCGCTTTGCAGCAGCAATTTTCCCTTTGTTATGTGTTACGAATACTACTTCCATGTCTTTCTTCCTTTCTTGTCCAAACGGGGACGCCCTCATTTGGACACAAGCAACATTTTTATAATTCAAAGTGTCCAAATGAGGACGTCCCCGTTTGGACAAAGTTTTCGAAGCGCCCAAATGAAGGCGTCCCCGTTTGTTCTTTCCTCTTTACATGATGATTCTATCACATATTGAGGAACTATTATTGTCACAATTATTTTTTTATTTTTACTTTTTCACCATACGTTTCAGGTAAAATTTTGTATGATTTTATATCTTTTAATTTGAACAATCTTATTTCACTTCTAAGCTCGCAATATGCTGCCACATACCACATATCCACGTAGCAAAATAATTCCGCCGGATGTATTATACGAGTTGTTATTCCTGAATTAACAGACTTAAACTTTATCTCTACTTTATTTCTACTTTTTATTGCTTTTTTCATTTCGAAATACATTTCTTCTTTTTTGGCATCATCAATTTTTAAGAAATTATTATCAGGTTCTAATTGATATCCGCCATATTTACCAGTGGTTGATTTCAAATATATTCCAGCTTGTTCTAGTTCTAATTTATATTGGCGAATCATTCTTTCAGAAACTTCTAATTTTTCCGCAAGTTCCTTTGTTGAATGTATCTCTCCATCTTTTAACATTTGTAACATGTTTAACATATTAGCAACTTTACTCATACCTTTACTCCTTAAAAAAGCCGTCCAAGATTTTCATCATCTTAGACGGCTTTATTTTACCTGAGAGTTGGCTATTTTGCAAGGCATTTCGCACTATGCACATGCAATAAATCTTTGTAGAAACTCTTTTGTTTCTGCTTTTTTAGGATTTACAAATATCCTCTCTGAGTTTCCTTCTTCTGCTATAACACCATTATGCATGAAAACTACATGATTTGATATTTCTTTCGCAAATGCCATTTCATGAGTAACAATTATCATAGTTAAACCTTCTTCAGCTAGCTTTTTAATTACAGCTAGCACCTCACCTACCATTTGCGGATCTAATGCAGATGTAGGTTCATCAAACAAAAGTACATCCGGTTGCATTGCTAGAGCTCTAGCTATTGCAACTCTTTGTTTTTGCCCACCAGATAATTGTCTTGGCTTTGCATTTATATAAGGAGTCATTCCTACTTTTTCAAGATAATATAAACTACGTTCTTTTGCTTCTTCCTTATTCATTTTCAAAACTTTTCTTAATCCAACCATACAATTTTGAAGAACATTCATATTTTCAAAAAGATTAAAGTTTTGGAATACCATCCCAACTTTTGCTCTGTACGCAGGTACATTTTTTGAATTTAAAATATTTTCTCCATTGTATAGAATTTCCCCATCCGTTGGATTTTCTAGCAAATTAATGCATCTTAGTAATGTAGATTTACCCGAACCAGAAGCACCAATTATAGTTGTTATATCACCTTTTTTTACAGAAAAATTTATATTTTTTAAAACTTCGTGTTTGCCAAAATTCTTTTTTAAGTTTTTAATTTTTATTATTCTTTCGCCCATTATTTAGCCTCCTTTTTATTAGGATATTTCAAAAGACCACTTGTGAATGCCAATGTATCTGTTGTAGATAACGAATAATTTTCTGGTCCATTTAATTTATTTTCCATCAATCTTAAAAGTTTAGCACAGCATACAGTCATGCACAAATACATTACCATCGCTATAGCATTTGCTTCAAAGTATGTATAATATGTTCCAGCAACAGACTTAGTTGCAAAGAACAATTCAACCGTTCCTATAACAGAAAGAACACAAGTATCTTTTATATTTATTATTAAGTTATTTCCTATTTGAGGCATGATATTTCTTAAAGCTTGTGGAAGAATTACGTTGAGCATTGTTTGTGTATAATTCATTCCCAAAGCTTTTGCAGCTTCTGTTTGTCCATCAGCAACAGATAAAATACCCCCTCTAACTGTTTCAGCCATATACGCTCCCGTATTTATTGAAACTATGAAGAATGCTGCAAACCACATACTCATATTAATTCCAAAACATACAGCAAGACCATAATAGATGAACATCGCTTGAACCATCATAGGAGTTCCTCTAAATACTTCAACATATACACTCATTATTATTTTTAATATTCTTAAAAATATTTTTTTGAATATATTATCTTTTTTCTCTATCGGAATCGCTTGAATGGTACCAACAATTAATCCAATTAAGCATCCTATTAATGTTCCAACTAAGGCTATTAACAGTGTGGTTCCAGCTCCTTTCAAAAGCGAAAGACCATATTCATTTATAATAAAAATTACTCTTCCCCAAAAGTCTTGTGGCAAACTCATTTACTCCATCCCTCTCTATTTTTATTCTGCTAAAGGTTGTACACTAATTGCTTCATTCATCATATCTTCAAAATCATCAACATTTAAATTAGCTAATGCAGCATTTAAATTATTTAATAATTCTGTATTACCTTTTTTAACTGAAATACCGATATTGATTTCTTCATCAGAAACTTCAAAATTATCTCCAGATGAATTTGTAAAATCTAAAATTGTCATATCTGGATATACTTGTACAGCAGCCATTGCTGTTGGCATATCTGTTACAATAAGATCAGCTCTGCCAGAATCTAATGCAACTAGCATTGTTGGTGCAGTTTCCATTGCAGGTAAAATATTTGCATTATCAATTTGTGGTAAGCAAACGTCATACCAAACTGTATTTATTTGTGATGTACAAGTCGCACCTGCTAAATCTGTTACACCTTGTGCATTTGCATATGCACTATCATTTTTTGTTAAACCAACAATAGAAGCATAATAATATGGTGTACTGAAGTCCACTGTTTGTAATCTTTCTGCTGTGATCGATTGACCAGCGATTACACAATCAATTTTGTCTGACATAAGCGCTAAAGGTAAGCTATCCCAATCAATTTGATGAACTTCTAATTCATATCCCATTTCTTCAGCAACATATTTAGCCATCATAACATCATATCCATATGCATATTCGTTGCTACCAGTTATAGGAACAGCGCCATTTGATGCATCAGCTTGCGCCCAGTTATATGGTGCATATGCACATTCCATACCAACCCTTAAAACTTTTGCTTGAGTTTCTCCGCTATCTCCACTTAAGCTTCCACCCATCGCATCATTTGTTGTACTTTGACATCCACAAAGTAACAACACACTTATAACTGCTACTACCATTCCTAACATTCTTAAAATTCTTCTCATAAAAATTCCTCCTTAAAATTTTGTTTATATAAATTCTTTTTAAAAAGATTTATATCAATAAAAAAATCGTGGACACTGTATATTTCAAGCATCCACGAATACATTACACATCGTGTAATTTAATACACGATGTTTTATATATTTTAGATAGCTCTCCACATATACATGTGACAGTTCATTGCATATTTTGCAATGCCCCAACAGTAACTATTTAGACCATAGTCACAATTTCGGCAAAGTTTCCTTTCAAACAAATATAGGTGTCTAGACCACTAAAAATGTTTTACTTATAAACCTCGCAACCTCTATCAACTTTATTAAATTTAAGACAAACAAAAACGCCTCTAGGAATAATCCTAGAGGCGACATATGTCACGATACCACTCTAATTCATCAATACATTACTGCATTGACCTCAACAACGTACTATCATACGTTTGTGCTGTAACAGGCACCCCTGTAGCAACCTACTACTATTTCGGCTACTCATCTCCGGATCCTTTTTCATTAAATCTTTACACATTCCTTCTCAGCTAATAGGAATTTCTCTGTAATGGTATTTCATTTAATTACTCTTTCCATCTTCGAATTTGAATATGAATTAATATTAATACCTTAAAATTAATTTGTCAAGAAAATTTTTCTAATTTGTTTGCAAACTCTTTAAATACTCATATGGTGTATAGAAATTTATGTTTTGATATTCATCTACTGGAATTACGCTAATTAGTGGAACTACGTTCTTTTCGTAAAAACAAAGTCTCATGCCATCATTAAAATTAACACTAACTTCAACAGTTACATCTTCTTGCTCTTTAACTTTATTTTTTATATACGAAGATATCTTTCTTAGTTTATTTTCGATATAATCCGCGCTTATATTCTCATCTAAACTTTGATTTACTTCTATCGTAATTTCTCCTTCCATACCATAATCTTTATATTCATATTTAGAAAATTCAACTATCGAATCTTTGTCACCTATCTCAAAAACGATATGTTCAGCAATTTCATTTAAAAATTTATCGCCTCTTGATAGCCTAAAATATGGTTCACGAATTTCATCAACTAATCTTTTGTCTTCATACATAACTTCAAAGATCAAATCATCTTTGTATGCGCGAACTTCATATAAATAACAAATTGTATTTTTTGACGTTACTTCTGGTATTAGAACCGCACCATCCATGCCCATTTCATGAATCAAAACTTTCTCTCCACTTTTTATCAATTGCACAACTTCAAAGTACTCATTATATTTATTTTCTAAATACTTAATTATCTTTTCTTCTCTTGAAGTCGTAACAGATCCTATAATTACAATTGTTACTATCAAAATAAAAATTACAAGAAATGCAATAAGTCCGAAAATTTTAATTTTTTTATCTTGCTTTTTCTCTATGTTTTTATCTTCCATATTGTTTTTTCCTTCTTTTATTTTATTCAACACATCATAAACTTTTTTAGTGTTTTCTCCTAATTTATTTTCATCGAACACACCAACTTCTCTATCGGTGCAAAAGTCTTTAAATTCTTCTAACGCAACATCTATATTTTTAGAATTGACTTTATCTTTTATCATTTGCATTACTGTATTCATGTGACCTCTAATCGCGCAACCAGCAATAGCTTTAAAATATGTTTTCTCTGGAATTGTAGATTTTTTATAAAGCTCCATCACCATCTCGTCAGTAATTTTTCGCGGATTTGAAACAATAATTTTATTAGTTCTAAAAACTCCTCCCGGAGTAGCTGGATGATCGACAGTAATCACTTCTGCATCTTCTGGAATTTCTACATCATATATAGTATCTCCTCTAACAAGCCATCTTATAATTTTGTCTTCAACAGAAAAATTAAAACCACCCATTTCTTCTGGATTATCAGCTTTTGGATTCCAGCTTTCTGCAACATTTACTTCGCCAACTTTGTATTCAAAACCAGCTCCATTTGCATTAGATTTATTTCCAAACATCACTTTTAGATATTTCATAAAATACCTTCTCTCAGCTTTTTTCAATTTTATTCTAACACATTTATGTCCAAAAAGGGACAACCATGTTTGGACATCACCTAAAATTAACAAAAAAGTGTCCAAATGAGGACGTCCCTCTTTGGACAATGAGGACGTCCCTCTTTGGACACTTTGGACATTATTTAATTCCTAATATACTCTTTGCTCTTTTTACATCTTCGATTGTTGCTTCTGGCACACCTGCTAGAGGATAATCTTCTTCAGACATTTCCCACTTGTGTGCACCTAACGTATGATAACCTAACACTTCAACTTTTTGAACTGTTTTTAATGTGCTGATAAACTCCTTAAGTGATTTTAAATGTTCTTCTGAATCTGTGATTCCTGGAACTAGTACGTGTCTAATCCACATTGGAATTCCTTTATCACTTAAATGTTTTGCAAACAATTTTATTTTCTCATTACTTACACCGATTAAGTCTTGGTGAACCTCATCATCCATATGTTTTAAATCTAGCAAAACTAAATCTGTATAATCTAATAAATCTTTTAATTTATCGATTTGGATAAATCCTGATGTATCCAAGCATGTGTGTATACCAAGTTCTTTTAATTTTTTGAATAATTCTATTACAAAATCAATTTGAAGTAGTGGTTCGCCACCCGTTACAGTAACTCCACCATCTTCGCCCATATAAGAAACGTATCTTTTTACTTTATCTACAATTTCATCTACTGTATACTTTGTTCCAAAAGAATATTCTCTTGTATCTCTATTGTGACAATATTTACAACGTAGCGGACAACCTTGCATAAATATAACATATCTTACACCAGGTCCATCCACCGCACCTAGACTTTCAAAAGAATGTATTCGGCCTTTTAATTCGCCAACTTCTTTTACTATAAACATATTAAATCCTATATTCTTTCGTGGATTGTTCTGTTGATAACGTCTAGTTGTTGTTCTCTAGTTAATTTAACAAAGTTAACAGCATATCCTGAAACTCTTATTGTAAGCTGTGGATATTTTTCAGGATGATCCATAGCATCTAATAACAATTCTCTGTCGAACACATTTACATTAATGTGTTGACCTGTTTGCTTAAAGTATCCGTCTAATAAAGCAATTAAGTTTTTAACTCTACCATCAACTTCTTTACCTAATGCTGCAGGTGTGATTGAGAATGTATATGAAATTCCGTCTTCAGAATATTCATATGGAAGCTTTGCAACTGTGTTCATAACAGCGATTGCTCCGTTTGTGTCTCTACCATGTAATGGGTTTGCACCTGGTCCAAATGGTTCTCCAGCTTTTCTTCCATCTGGAGTATCACCTGTGTTTTTACCATAAACAACATTTGATGTAATTGTTAAAATTGACATTGTAGGTTTCGCGTTTCTATATGTTTTTTGTTTTGAAATCTTATTCATAAATCTTTGAACGATTTCTACAGCGATATCATCAGCTCTGTCATCATCGTTACCGTATTTAGGATAATCACCTTCTACTTCGTAGTGTTCGATTATTCCTTGCTCATTTCTGATAGCTTTTACTTTAGCATATTTGATAGCAGATAATGAGTCTGTAACAACTGAAAGACCAGCAATACCAGTAGCCATTGTTCTTAAGATTTTTTCATCATGAAGAGCCATCTCTATTTTTTCATAAGCATATTTATCATGCATATAGTGAATAGCATTTAATGCTTTGATATAAATCTTTGCAACATATTCCATCATGTTGTCGAATTTATACATAACATCATCATAATCTAGATATTCAGTTGTAACTGGTTCAAATTTTGGAGCAACTTGTTTTCCAGATAATTCATCACGTCCACCATTTAGTGCATATAACAATGTTTTTGCAAGGTTACATCTAGCACCAAAGAATTGCATTTGCTTACCTATTCTCATAGCTGATACGCAGCAAGCTATTCCATAATCGTCTCCCCAGAAACCTCTCATTAAATCATCATTTTCATATTGAATTGATGAAGTTTTGATAGACATTTTTGCTGTATATTCTTTAAATCCTTTTGGTAATCCTTGAGCCCAAAGAACTGTCATGTTTGGTTCTGGAGCAGGTCCTAAGTTTGTTAATGTGTGTAACATTCTGAAAGAGTTTTTAGTAACTAAAGTTCTTCCATCTAGTCCCATACCACCGATAGCTTCAGTAACCCAAGCCGGGTCTCCACTAAATAGTGCATCATATTCTGGAGTTCTTAAGAATCTAACCATTCTTAATTTCATAACAAAATGATCCATTAATTCTTGAACTTCTTCTTCTGTTAATGCACCAGATTTCAAATCTCTTTCAAAGTAAATATCTAAGAAAGTAGTTACTCTACCAATACTCATAGCAGCACCATTTTGTTCTTTGATAGCAGCTAAGTATCCAAAGTATAACCATTGAACGGCTTCTTTAGAATTTGTTGCTGGTTTAGAAATGTCATAACCATATTTTTCAGCCATCAATTTTAATTCTTTTAATGAAGCGATTTGATCGTAAATTTCTTCACGTTCTCTAATAATTTCTTCATCAAAATCTTTGTCTAATAATTCAAGTGCTTTCATTTTTTCTTCGATAAGAACATCTACACCATAAAGAGCAATTCTTCTATAGTCACCGATAATTCTTCCACGGCCATATCCATCAGGAAGACCTGTAATTAAGTGAGAGCTTCTAGCTGCTCTTACATCTGGTGTGTAAACACTAAATACACCATCATTATGAGTTCTTCTAATTTCATGGAATGTTTTAGCAACATTTTCATTAATTTTTCTTCCATAAGCTTCGCAAGATTTCTCAACAATTCTTATACCACCAAAAGGCATAATTGCTCTTTTTAAAGGAGCATCTGTTTGTAAACCTACGATTTTTTCTAATTCTTTATCAATGTAACCAGCTTCGTGTGAAGCGATTGTTGAAATAGTTTCAGTGTCAATATCAAGAACACCACCATTGGCTTGTTCTTGTTTGTATAAATCTAAAACTTTGTCCCACAATTTCTTTGTAGTTTCAGTTGGCATTGTTAAAAATTCATCTGTGCCTTCATAAGGAGTATAGTTTAATTGAATGAAGTTTCTTACATCAATTTCCTTCTCCCATCTGCCTTTGTTAAATCCTTTCCATTCTTCAAATCTCATTTATATCTAACCTTCTTTCTTTAATAGGATTATCTACATTCGCCGAAATATTATACACGAAAAAACGCCCAAAGTAAATAGGAATATAAGCTGAATAATGGGTATTTTTACCTATTTTAAGCCATTTAAAATTTCTTTTTGTTTTTGAGTCACTGTATGACTTTTTTCTTATTATTTTCATCACATTAAACAGCTTCTAATACATAAAAAGGAGACCTCTCGGCCTCCCTTTTACTCAGATTTAACAAAATCTATTCTTTCAGTAATACAAAATTTGTAAGTCCACTAACAATTAGATGTTGCAAAGAATTTTTTCTATGAGAACATCCATGTTTTCGGTTATCGGGTCAAAACTTCTCAGATAATCGATAGTACGCTTTAACAAGCGCCACTCCACATATGTTAATTCGCCATCTTCTATGAATTGCACTATGTTCAATTCTTCAACTTCCGGTGTCAATTTCACTTCAGGATATGCTTTTCTGACTTTTGCATTAGTCTTATCCCAGTCGTCATGCAAAACTTCCACTTCTTTTGCTCGTTCTGTTGCCCATTCTTCAGGAGTTACATTTCGCGCATGAAGTGTCTTTTCAAACCTTGCATTAATATTCAAGCGACCGTACATAATAGCATCTGTCAGAAGATGCCACGCATACCCTTTATAAAAAGGCATTTCTCTTTGAGCTTTTGTAAGACTAGTCCAAAAAGCTCTCACGTTTGTGCTACTACTCTTTCCAAAATGCATACCATCCGTGCTACCTCGCTCTTCCACCTGCATAAGACGTGGAATAAATGTATCATAGCTAGGCATATCTTCTGTACGCATCGCCTCATATTTGACTCTCGCTTTTTCGAAATCACCGTTTGCATCACGAAGATGTTTTTTCAATATGTCGGGTGCTTCTACACCACAAACAAAACTGCGATTTTCAGCAGATTTGCCAGTGAGCGTTGCTAAGTGAATGTAGTATCCAGGCATAACAAACTCCTTTCCTGACTTACTTAAGATTGAAATTTCAAAAAAATTAATTTCATATGACAATATTTGAATTGTGTGGAGTATATCATGCTCAACATAAAAAAGCAAGGATAGTTGCTCCTAAAAGCCTCTATCCTTGGCACTTTTCATTATCCTATTAATCTATAAAACGAATCCCGTTAAATCCATTTTCTAAATCTCCATATACGCTAATTGTATGTTCTAAAATCAACTCACTATAATTTAAAATCTTCTTCTGACAATCTTGTTTTCAAGCAATCATATTTTTTAGAAACCTTTTTAAAGATTAATCTATACGTATTTTCTTTAAATATGTATAAGCCTTTTTTTAATTGACTACTTACTTTCACTTTTTTGAAATAATTATCATTTGAATCTTTCTTTTGTTCTGAAGCTAGCATAATTCCCTCATATTCTTTATATTGTTTTAATGCATTATATAAATCTTTAGGGAATGTTTTGTGTGGAGGCTTGTCAAATTTTACGCTAGAAACGTTACTTAATATTTCCGCAATAAACTCACCACACAACATTGTTTTATAAATTTTTACTCCACGCGTCAAAAGGTAAGTTGCAGCTGAATACATGTTGTATAAATTTTCAGTATCATTTGCATATTCATTTAAAAAAATCTTTATTTTTTCAATTTCTTCTTCCGTCGCAGGAATTTTATATTTCACAAACTTAATATTCTTTTCATTTTTTATCCAATAAGATTTGTTTTCATTTACATATCCAGCAACAAGCGGAGTGTCAATATTTCTAGCTTGTATCGCATGACAATCTTCTAAATTTTCATCAAACGAAAACGTAACATGCGAATATGGCGTTCTAGTAAAAAACTTCATTAAACTTCCTGCTGTTGTATGCATTTCTACTAAAGCAACGTACACAAACATTTTATTACCTCTCTTTTATACATTCATCAATCCACTTTCTAACACTAAAATCAATCCTGATATATTTAGTGCTAAATTTGCAGAAGCATGAATTATCCAAGACGGATATATGCTTTCTGATTTTTTGTTTATTTTTATAAATATACAACCCACAACCACAAGTGCTAACAAAGATGCTATCCCTATTATTGGCTCAAACCATCCAAACAACATAAACGTATGATAAACTGCAAATAACAAACTACTAATGCTAATCGCCCATTTACTATTTTTCAAATTATGATATACAAATCCTCTGAAGAAGAACTCTTCAACAAAAGCATTAATGAATATAATATGAAAATCTATTAATAGCAGATTAACTAAACTTCCGTTTGATAATTCCTTTATCGAATCTAACATCCCAGAATAATCAATTATATTTTTTGTAGCAAAGAAATATATAAGCACTACAGCAATCGTCATTAACGCAAGTATCACACTAGTCTTCATTCCTTCTTTTTTGAATTTTAGAAAACTTTTAAGCGCAATATCTTTGTTCATGCGTGCAAATATACAAGGAATTAAAATTCCTAAAACTATTTTCCCAATTGCTCTTATCGCATATATATCAACGATTTCTAAAGCTGCAAATCCCATTGTACAAAGTATTATCACAAGATATATTATTGCATTCTTCTTAGTCATAACAATCACCCACTAAATAATAATTGGAGCTATACCATGTTTTATATGATATCTATAAAACAAATTAACACCAAAGATAAACAATTCTCTTCCTGGATATTTCAAAAATTTCTTTGTAAATATTACTCTCTTAAAAATATTTTTTATAGAATAAATTTCGTTATAAAGTTCCCAATATAATTTATCAATTTCTTCAGCACTTAAGTTTGGAGTATTCTTTGTAGCCTTGTTTGGAGAATATGTATAAATATCATGATTAACTAAGTCTGGCGAATCTTTCACCTCTTCATAATAAGGTGTACCAGGTACAGGGCAAAGTATGTAAAACTTAGGCGCTTCAACCTTGTTGTCAATTATAAACTTGGCTGTTTCTCTAATACTTTCCACAGTATCATCTTCTAAGCCAAGCATCATTTCAGTTGCCACATCTATACCTGCATTTCTTAATTTTTGTATCAAAGCACTATACTCAGCAGGATCTTCCCAATCCTTATTTAATTTTTGAAGATTACTCTTTGTTATAGTTTCAATTCCAAAACTTAAACATGTACATCCGCTATCAACCACGCATTTTAGCAATTCATCATCGTTAGCAAGATGTATTGAACATTGACTATACCATTCCATTTTCAACTTCTTTATTTCTGCGCACAATTCCATCATGTATTTTCTATCAGATAAAATGTTATCATCAATCAGTAAGAACTTCTTAAATCCTAATTCTTTAACCCTCTTTATATCTCTTACTACTTCCGGAATTTCTCTTCTTAAATATTTACCTTTGTATAAGCATGCAATTGAACAGAATGCACAACTATTTGGACAACCTCTTCCAGCTTGAACCGGCAAGAAATCTCCAATTTTCTTTTTAGTAACTAACTCATAACGAGGAATTGGTGTAGATAATGTCTCTATCTTTTTAGTATAGAAAGGTTTTAGTTCATCATTTAAATAATCATTAAGCATGTCCTTCCAATAACCTTCAGCATCACCAACTAATATTGCATCACAATATTGTTTTACTTCATCAGAAACAAGACTCGCCATATAACCACCCATTACAACAGTCTTGCCCCTCTTTTTAAATTCTTTTGCAATTTCGATACCTCTAATTATTGAATGTCCCATACTTCCAATACCAATTAAATCAATATCTGTATCCCACGGAATATCTTCAATTGTTTCTATGCAAATTTGAACATCCCAATCTTCACCACATTCAGCAGCTAAAAGCGGCATTGTAAGTCCAATAAAATAAAGCATATTTTTCTTAACTAATTTATTGTATTGATCATATATTGTTGGTTGTATTAGAAGCATTCTTTTTTTCTTTTGAGCGTTCATATTTACCCACCTTTCTATATTCCCATTCCATTCTTACATAGTGCCAATACATCTTCAAAGCACCTCTTACACATTTAAAAGCAACTTTGAAGCCGCATCTTTTATAAATGTACCATACAGAAGAAAAGCTTGTAGACGTATTAAAATAACCTTTTATTATTTGATGATAATATTGAGTTGGTGTAAGCTTTGTTGGCATTATCGCCAAATGCGTCAAATCCCACTTTTCATATTCTTTAGAATCAAGTAATAGCTGGTCCTTATAATCATCAAAAATTGGCGTGCCTGGTAGCGGTACAAGCGGTTGTAAATTTGTAAAACGGATATGCATTTTCTTAAGCCATTTAACGAAGTCTTTAAAATCTTGTTTATCCCAATCTGGTCCAACAATAGCACCAGCATATAAATCAACATTATATTTGTATAAAATTTCAGATGCTTTTTCACTAGTCTCTACGTCTGTCTTTTTATTGAAATCATTCAAGTCACTTTGTTTAAAGCTTTCAATTCCAACGAATACAGCATCTAATCCATACTTACTTAAAAGTTCTATCATATCTGGATTTTTAACTATAAAATCTGCACGTCCAAAAATTATAAACGTTTTCTTTATATTATTTTCATCTAATAGCTTACAAAACGTTTGTATTCTTTCTCTACTAACTAAAAAATTATCATCTACTATAAAAACGTTTGGTTCTTCTATAACTTTTAATTCTTCAATTACTGGAGCAAGTTCTCTTTCGTAATATGTATGTCCAGTAATTTCTACACAAAAACAAAAGCTGCAATTGTATGGACAACCAAAAGAAGTCTTAAGCAAAGCACAAGGAACATGATATGCATAGTCGTATTTCTTTCTATACTTTCTTGTAAGTTCTCTATCCGGCATTGGTAAAATATACTCTTTATTTATCTTATCGTGTTTGAATTTTACCTCTTCATTTTTAGTCAAAGCCTCTAATAGGATAACTATATTTTCAAGACCATTTATTCCCAAAACGTAATCAATGTTTTCATCATTAAAATCTTCAGGAATAACCTCGCTATGTACTCCTCCAACAACTGTAACTATTTTTGAATTTACCCTTTTTACTTCTTCGCTATATTTCTTAATCACATTCACGTGTGTAATATATGAAGTAAAACAAACTACATCCGGTTTGTGCAATTCTATAAAATTTTTAAGTTGTTTTTTCTCTAGCATCATATCCACAAAAATAACTTCGTGCCCTTCTTTTTTTACAACAGCACTTACATATTCTAATTCTAATGGTTCACACGTCATTAAATCCGATAGTCCCAAAGAATTTCTATGTGGCTTAGGTCTTATTAGCATTACCTTCATTCTTTAATCACCTTTTTTCTTATACTCTCTACTCATTCTTAAATAGTTAAATACTATTCTAAGAAGTCCATATACTGTCATCACTGCAACTTTTAAATTGCATGTTTTTGTTATATAAAATAAATTTCCAATATTAGCAGTTACTCTAAAATAAATCTTAATTATTTCTTTATAAAACTCACTCGTCTTTAACTTTGTAGGTTTAACCATTACATGCATGAAATCGAACTTTTCCCATTCATTTTCTTCGCACAAAAGCTTGTCTTTATATTTATCCCAAAGATCTGTTCCTGGCAACGGACAAATTGGCATAAAGTTTATATATCTGTAATTTATAGTATGTAACCACTCAGCAAAATCTTTAAAATCTTGCTTGTCCCAATCTTGTCCAACAATTGCACTTGCATGTAATTCCATACCATGTTTTTCAAGTATCTTAGCAGCCTTTTCACTTAGTTCAACACTGCTCTTTTTATTAAAATCATCTAAATCTTTTTGTTTAAAAGACTCTAATCCAATGAACACAGTATCAAACCCATGTTTTGATATTAGTTCTATAACATCTTCATTTTCTGCAATATAATCAGCTCTTGCAGAAATATAATAATGTTTGTGAATATTATATTTTTCTAGCAACTCACAAAATACTTTTATTCTTTCTTTGTCTACTAAGAAGTTATCATCTACTATAAAAACATTTTCTTCTTCAAGCTCCATTAACTCTTGCATTATAGGTTCTAGTTCTCTAGTATAATATTCGTAATTTGTTATCGCTGTACAAAAGCAAAAGCTACATTTAAATGGACACCCAAAAGACGTTTTCATTAATGCACAAGGCATACGATATGAATAGTAATATTTCTTTCTGTATCTCGCAGTTAATTTTCTATTAACTTTTGGTAGTTTGTAATCTTTATTTATCGAATCATGTTTAAAAACCGGAACTTCACTTTTTTCTAAAGCCTTTAATAAAATTTCAGTGTTTTCCATTCCATTTATACCAATTATATAATCAATATTTTCATCCACAAAAAGCTCAGGTGTAACTTCCGTTTGTACACCACCAACAGCGGTAACTATTTTTTCATTAAATTCTTTTACTTCTTTACTATAGCCCTTAACCACATTAACGTGAATCAAGTATGATGTAAACATTACTACATCTGGATTGTAACTTTTCAAATAATACAACAACCCTTTTCTATCTACTTGCAAGTCAACAATCAACACATCATGATTTAATGATTCAACTACCGTTCCTACGTATTGCATATCAAGCGGTTCGCAATGCATCAAATCAGTAAGTCCATACGAATTTTTATGTGGTTTAGGTCTAACCAACATTACTTTCATTTTTATTCACCTTCATTTCTGAAAACATTAAAATTGTATTCTTGTACTTTATATTCCAAAAATTTAATATTCTTCTTTATCAAGAAATTTAAAAACTTATTACTATGCGAAAGTAGGAAATAACTTTGTGTCATCTTAGCACCAAATTTTAATTTCGCATCATAAGCTGTTTGTCCAAAATTTATATATTTGAACTTATTATTAATTGCGTACTTAACAATCTCTATAAGCATATTGTGATACAAATCATATTCATGAGCCACTTCATAATTGTATCCACCGAATTCAAATATAAGTGTATCGTTTACTCTATCTTCTACAATTTGAACAATCGCTTCTACCTTATCATCAACAGATAAAGTTAAAATTTTAGAAATATCATTTTTGAAGAAGTCCTTATTTAACTTTTCAAGTGAGTATGTAGAATGTTCAAAAACTTGTTCATACAAGTTATACATTTCATCAGTAAATTCATTGTTGTCCTTTAATATATCAACCTCAATTTTCTGACCTTTTTTTAAAGCTTGATTATATCTTCTTCTGTAATTAGCTCTTAAACTACTCATATACTCTTCGAAAGAATTCCATCTATTTTCTAATGTACAAATAGGTAAATACTTGCCTTGAGTAAAGTTTTTTAACGTATCGTTTTCATCTGTATTTATCAAGATTTTAACGCCTTTCATTTTACCCAAAGCATCTTCTACTTCCGTCCTATCTTCGCCAAACACAATACTTGGTTTAGTTACAGATAAAGGCAAATATATAAACTTCATATTAACTTTAATATCGTATTTATCTGTAAATATAAAAAGATTAAATTTTCTCTCAAACATCATAAAGCAAGAGTATAACTTTTCATCTTTATAAAACAAATGGTACGATTGATTGCAATAATTCACTTTTTCCATATATTCTAAAAAGTGTTTTGACATATACACATTTTTACTACAAAGCTCATCCCATTCTTTAGGCAAGTCCTTTGCGTTATTTATAATTTGATACATATTATTCCTCTATCTCATATAATCTAAATTCTTTGTTTATTCCTGTTGAAATTTTTCTGCATAAATTAGTAGAAGCAATGTTGTCTTCTAAAATAAATGAAGAAACACCTGTAGGAAATTCCTTGCTTCTCATCTTTGTAGAAAAATCTATTAACCCTACAGCAATCCCTTCTTTTTGGTATTCTTTCAGCACACCAATTACATTGTATATAACATTCTTAGGCCTTCTAGTTAGTAATCTCCAACCTAATTTCAAATAACTTATTCGTTGCTTATCAAAAAGCTCAGCATAATCAGGATGAGTGAAAATGAATCCAATTTCTTTTCCATCTTTTTGTACGAAAATCAAATCTTCGTTTCGCATCATCAATTTCATTTGTTTCATAAGTTCATACATTTCGTATGGCGTTTTTTCTGAATAATACGGTGTATCCTTTAATGTTTGATGACATAGTTCTCCAAAAATAAGCATTTCTTTTTTGAATTTTCTTTTATTAAAATATCTAAATTCATAATTATCATAGATGTGTTTAATCATATCTTCATTAAATGCAGCAAGCGTTTTTTCAGCACTATATTTGTATGAAAAAGCTTTCTTTTTAACTTCAATTACTTCATCCAATTCTCTCACATAATAATCAGGATTATAGTTTGCATTGAACTCAAACTCGTCGTTATTACCATGCACTAAAATTCCCAAACCATAACTAACTTGACCATTAATTCCAACTATAATTTTTGAGAAATTTAATTTTTTCAACAAACCTTTTCCGTACTCTATTACCGCTTTCAAATATTCTTGCGAGTTAGGTAAGAACTCCAAAAAAGACAACTTCAATTCTTTACTATCTTCTGTACTAATAAACATACAAACTAGCTTTATCCCACCATCTTCTACCATAATAGGAATAACATTCGCACGCTTAGCATAACTATCTTTTTTATATAAAAAGGTTTTTACAAAAATCAAATTCATATCCGAAAAGTTTTTATCGTTTTTATAAACTTTATATATAAAATCTATATATTTTTTCTTATCTTTGTTAGTTTTAACTTCTATCAATTGCATTAATAATCACCACTACTTAATGTTTTTAGTTGTTATTTCAAAATCAAAAATCTTTTTGTAATTAGGTAATTTAGAATTAACTTCATCAATAATTTTCTTTACATCTTCTTTAGTTAATTCTGTATTGATAATCGCATGTAACTTATTATCTTTCATTACAATATTGCAGTCATTTACACCTTTGTATTTTATAAGCATTCTTATAAGTTCTTCTGGAGCAATGTTTTTACCGTTGTCGCCAATCAAAATATTTTTCTTTCTACCAAGCACATACAAAAAGTCTTTCTTTATATAACCAATATCACCCGTGTAGAAATATCCATCTTTTATATATTCTTTTTCAGCATCTCCAAGATAACCTTCAAATACATTAGTTCCTTTTACCCAAATCTCGCCAACACCTTCGCTGTCCGCTTCAAGAATCTTAACTTCATTTACATTTAAAATCTTACCAACAGAATTGTAATCATTATTTTTTTTGTAGTTCATAGCAACAGGTCCCGCTGTTTCTGTCATGCCATATACATTGTAAATTGGTAATCCTATATCATTAAAGAATTTATTAGTATCGTAAGCTAATAAGCTTCCTGCAGAACATCCAAAGAAGTAATTACCACCAAAATATGCATGTGCTTTTTTGAAAATTTTCTTACGAAGATCGATACCAATTTTTAATAAACAATTAGATATTTTAATCATTCGCATAATCAACTTTTCATTATTAGCAAGCATAGCTTCTTTGATTTTGTTATACATCAAAGGCACACCCATAAATAACGTTGGCTTAGTTGCTTGTAGCACTTGCCCCATTCTCTTGTAATCATTTTCCAATATAATATTAACTCCTGCATAAAGAGAATGGAACATAGTTGTTAACGCGTAAATATGATACATCGGAATTATAAACAAACATGAATCTTTATGATCAACTTCCCATCTCTTATTTAATTCAGGAATAACTCCGAACAAATTATCTTCAGTCAGTTTTACAATCTTTTGGAACCCTGTTGTTCCTGATGTGTGTAAATATAATTCACCTACATGTTTATCTGTTAAGACATGCTCTTTTTCTTCTTGCATAATTTTGTTAATTTCACTAAACAATAGCACATCTATATTTTCAAAATTTAGTTTTAAATCATCATCAAGAATTACTAAATCTGGCTTGACTTGTTCAAATATTTTTACAATAGATTCGTTTTCTAATTCTTTGTCTATCGCTATAACATTTCCAAGATATCCAAAAGCAGCAAAAAAAGATATTAACCACTCTAATTTATTTCCACCGATAATCGCAATATTTTTATACTTATCTTGCATGTATGAAACTAACGATGTTACATACCTAAAAATTTCTTTGTTAGTTACTTCTTTATATTCTTCTCCAACTCTATATATAATCCCACAATCTTCATGATAGTTTTCAATATTTTTTGTTAAATATTCGTGTATTTTTCCCAACATTATCCCCCTTTAAAGCTTAAATTCCGCCCTAAATTTTACTCCTTTTCATTATATCCCACTTCCACCTTATATCAAAGCTTTATATTCTAATATTTATACAAAAAGCGAGCTGGATAAAACCCCCAACTCGCTCTCAAAATATGTTTCTATACTTCGCAGGACAAAATTTGTCCGTTTTTCGGCATTTTGTCACCTTTTTCAATGCACATGTAGCCGCCGTTGCCCAAATGCACTGTAACAAGTTCACCTCTCTTTAATCCTTGCAGCAAAGAAAGGTCATCCAATTTGGTAGTAATTTGCTCTTTTGTTTCGTTAAATCTCAGATATACCTGGTACTTACCATCTTCCAGACGTCTTCTGTATATAGATTTAACTGTATACAAATATGAGTTAAACAGAATCAAATATTTGCGCCTAGGAAATCTCCGTTTTCCAACCATAAGCACTCCTCCATAGGTTTTATTTCAAGGGCATTATATAAGCTAAATGCTGTAAAGTCAATATTTCACGAACTTTTACGCAATTTCTATATCTTCCAAACTCAATATATCCGCATATACATCTGCTCTTTTATTGCCGTTGTCTGGTAATATTCCTAAACTAATTATATTATTTTCAGATTCATAATCTTCAAATATGCACTTGCCTTCAACTTCATTTTCATCACCAAATTCAATTTTAGTAATGATTTGATGTCCTTCTCCCGTTTTATTAAAAGTTACCGTTCCATAATTTATCTCATCTTCAGCTATTCTCTCATATCTCATGTTATCGATTACCTTTCCAATGTATACTAGCTCATCGTCAGGAATCACAACAAGCATTCTATCATCTGTTAATTCGCATTTTATATATGATGCAGATTCATCTTCTTCAAGCGAATACCAAGTCTTTGTCATTACTGTATATTCTTCATCTTTAATGACTAATTTGGCACCAAATATTAATCTTTCTATCAACTCTTCAAAGTTTGTCATACAATTCTCCTTTTATAGAAATCACTAGAATAATTTCATTATTTCTCCTTTTGCATTATCCCATAGTTCTTTCAAATTATCATAAGATAACTTTTCTCTCACGTCTTCAAAATCAACCCACACAAGATTTTCAACTTCGTGTTCTTCAAATGTTTTTTCTGTTTGTGCATCATCAATTGCAATATAGTAATAACATTCTACTTCTTCACCTCTTGGTGTTGTATATTCCATGATACAAATTTCTTTTTCACTCACTAAATGATTTACTCTTCCTGTCTCTTCTTCCGTTTCTCTTACAGCACATTGAGGCAATGTTTCCCACTCTTCTAAATGCCCTTTAGGAAACGAATAATCATCTAGCGCATCTCTATACACAAGACCTATTTTTTTATTTTTCACATCTACTAAAATTGTTCCTGCCTTTTTAGTTTTCATTTTATCACCCCAATTCTATTTTCCGATTTTTTGTCCTAATTTTACTATTGTTTCTATATCATTTTTACTGTTTTCTAATATTTTTTCATCTATTTCAATTTCATCATTTACAAGCACAATAACAGTAGAACCACCAAATTCAAAATGACCTTTTTCTTCGCCTTTTTTGAATCTGTTCTTTTCTGAATTTACAATTTTTCCGATTAACATTGCTCCAACTTCAACATAGCAAACATCACCTAATCCATTACAATTTAAGAATGTTATCTCACGTGTGTTTTCATGAAAGACCTTATATTTTTTCTGTGCTATTGGTTGAACTGTGTGCAACACTCCATCTATATGTCTCCTCCTAATTACTTCTCCTGTTTCAGGATAAACATAGTGATGATAGTCGTCTACGCAAAGTCTATATACCATTGCATATTTATACTTTTTCTTTTCTCCAATTAATTCTTCCACCGTATAAATACTATTTTTAATATTAAACGTAGAATCTTCATCGATTTTATAAACACTTAATTTTGCATCACAAACAGCTATTAAACCATCCTCTATTTGTCTTTTTTCAGGTTTAATTTCTCTCATAAAGAAATCATTAAACGATGAATAATGTTTATCTTTATATTCACTCATATCAATATTGTGTTTCTTAATAAAACCTCTAATTTTTACTCGAGACTGTTTACTATTCATATACTTGGCATATATTCTTGCAACTGTTTTCCCTGTTGCAACTTTAAGCACAAGTCTTCCTAAAATATTGTTATATATAAATTGAAGAGACCTATTGGTCTCTTCTTTTACATACGAATTATTTTTAATATCATAATACATATTATCTAACCACCAATAATAAAATTGTCATAATCGCCGCTAAGATAGGGAAAATTATAAAATAAATTTTCTTCTTAATCTTTGGTACCTTCATTTTTGTTATAAACAAAATCGCAGTTATTAAAGTTGTTACTAAATAAACTTTGTTAAAAACAACTGGTGTTACAAAACCACGAAGTAATCCAAGTAACGGATATATTATTGCAGTTGTTGTTACCGGCAAACCTGTAAAATGTTCAACCGGTCCATCTAAATTCGCATTGCAGTTAAATACTGCAAGTCTAGAAATTCCGCATAAAACAAATAATATATACACTAATATTTCATACCATGCTGTCATACCTAAAGATAACATTATAACAACTGGTACAGCTAAGAAATTGATTGTATCTGCTAGCGAATCAATTTGCACGCCAAATTCTTTCTCCATCTCTGTTCTTTTGCACATGCGGGCAACTTTGCCATCGAACATATCACATATCCCCGCAAACATAAGCAAAATCAATGAGTATCTTATATACTCTACATCAGCAAAAGCCATTTTGGTAAAGGCACAAGCCATTGACATTACACCAAATACAACGCCTAAAAATGTCACTAACACTGACTTTTTTAAGCTAACTATAAAAAATTTATTATCCATATTATCCCCTACAACTCTATATTCTACGTTTTTCCTTTGTTTTTCTACAAGTTTCGACCTTATTATATATCAAAAACTTGTTAAATGAAAGGTATTCTTTCATTTTCCTCTGCACTTAAAAACTTCAAAAATTAAAATGAGCTTGATTTCTCAAGCCCATTTTTTGATTTTTAATTCATTACAGCTATTTCTTGTGGTTTAGCAAATCCTTCAACTTCCGGATTATAGTAATCGTATGCTCTAACTGCAAGTCCAGTAATATTAACCGGATACGATGCTCTAAACGACACACTTAAATCTATTTTTTGATTAGTTTCAAAGTCTCTTAAATAAAGATTTATAGAATTGTAATTCATTTCATATTTTTCTATTAAACCTTTTGTCGTTAATTTAGACAAACTTTCTTCTTCAACTACAAATCCTTGTGGAATTGTAATTGTTACCATACCGTTATAAATATCGTCCTTACTGTTATTTGTAATTCTTACTATAGCATTCAAAAGTTCATTTACTTTCAAATCAGTTTTTGCATCTACCACTATGTTAATTTTTTCATTTGAGTTTTTAACATTTTCATAAGGTATATAGTATTCCTCTACTACCTCGTAGTATGCACTACCCTTTTCAATATCAATATTCAATTTGTTTTCTTTTTTAAGATTATCAAATGTAAATTCGTAAATTTCTAGTGGATTATCTTTAATTTCAAGTTTTTGTTCTTCAGAATTTACACTTACAATAATTGTTTGATTTTCTAATTGTTCTTTTTGATTAAACGTATTAATTGCTTTAAGTGCTAGCACTGTAGCTTGTGTCGAATACCATGTTCCCCATGAATCCTTTGCACTAACCAAATAATTTATTAAAAGTTTATTAGTATCTCGATGATCAGACATCTTTGATAGAGCCATAGATGTTAAAGCTACAGTTTGAATTGTTTGACTGTTACCATACGATCCATAGTAGTCTCTAATATTTGATGATAAATAAGCAGTATTGCCATTTATATTAATATTATTTATTAAATCACTTACAACATCTTTTGCAGTTTTATCTTCTACATTAGCCAAAGCAATCGCAATTAAAGCCCTTGTATAATTGTCTTTTGCTTTATCTAAATTATCTTTTAAATATTCTATAGATTTTGTCAATTCTGTGTTTTTAGGATCACTTTCTGACAATGCCCAAATTATATATGCGTTCAGTGCAAAATCATCACTTGAACTTGCACCGCCTTTGTGATAACCAGTTATTTCAAAAGAACCATTTGATTTTTGTTTGCCATATAAGAATTCATTCATATCTTCAATAACTTTTTTATCAACATTATATACGTCTTTCAAATCGGTAAATTCCATTAAACCATACGCTGTTAAAACTGTTTCTGCAGGTCTGTCTCCATATAAAGAGTATCCTCCACGTTCGCCAAGAACTTCATATGTTAAAAGTTTTTGATAACCAGATGAAATGTATCCTAAAACTTTTTCTTTCAACTCATTATCTATTATTTTGTTTTCCTCCATATATTTCAAAGCCACAATGTTTGGATATAAACTTGATGAAACTTGTTCAAAGCATCCTGTTGGCATTCTAAATATATTTTCTAAACCTTCAATGTTTTGAGACATTGTACTTGCATAAATTTTAACTTTAGCTGCTGCAGTATTTTCTATAATGTCTTCTAAGACTAAAATATCTTCAGAAATATCTTCATCTAAAATACCTGTCGAAACAACTTTTTCTACTTTATGTCCTTTTGGAGATATTGTTAATGTCTTTTCTACAATATCAGTTAAGTCATTGTTTGTTGCCTCAACTCTAAATTTATAATCGCCATGTTTTGTAATTAATATTGGTACATAAATCATTTTCGTACCTTCAGAATCTACATTTATAGTAATATTATTTTCGCATTTTAACTCAAACCAATCGTCTGCCTCAATCTTTAAAGTTACATTCAATGTATCTTCAGTGTAATTGTATACGGTTACCGGAATGCTTACATAGTCTGTATCAACAAGATTCTTTGGCAATTCAAAATCTACAAAGAATTCTTTAAATACTCTTACATCATCTATACTTGCATATCCGATTCTACCATCCTTTGTATTACCAACTGTTTGAATTGTCCAAGTGGTTATATTATCACTTAATTTCAAATCAAGTTCGGCTGTTCCATTTTGTGTTATCAATTCAGGAACAAAGCACATGCTTTCTAAAAATACTTTTCTTACATTATCATCTACACTCATTTCAACATTTTCTGTATTTTCAAGAACTGATACTTTATCATTCTCTACTACAGATTCGCCTTTTATTGCGTCCGAGAAGAAACCATCCATTATCGAACTACTTCCTACATTGCTTAATCCCGTATTAGTAATCGGAATACCACTCATGGATTGTCCGCTTGTTGTACCATAATCTAGTACACCTTGTTCTATAGATCCCCCAATATCATATATTAAACCATTGAATATATAACCAATTACAGCAATTATCCCTATAATTTCTAATATGAATTTGAAAGCCCCATTCTTTTTCTTAGTTTCAGTGTTTTCAGTAGATTCTTGCAAATCATCTTTTTCATCAGATTTATCAAAATAACACATAATTGCATATGTACCAATTATGCTTAACGGAACTGCCAAAGCCCATATATCCATTTGGTCAGCGATAATATTCGCTGCTAGAAGTGAAATTACAAATGCTGCTACAAATTTAACAAAATATTTTAACGCACTAACTATTCTTCTTATAAGTTTATCTATCTTTAGTTTTTTATTTTCGTTCACCTTAGAAAATACTGCTATAACTAATATTAGTATACCTACAGTTAATAATACTGCCTCCTCGTTTATGCTATAAGCAAAAACATTTAGCAAGAACAGTATAATAATTCCAAACTCAAAAGCCATTGTTGTTTTTTCTGTTTTGTGTATATATTTAGAAATCCACGCTATATACGACGCTAAAGCTACAACTACTACAAACAACACTTTCCACACATCTATATCAATTTCTCTATAGAAAAATTCTTCAACTATAACTGCAGCAAACATCAAAATTGTGCCTATATAAACAGTAGCAGTTAAGAAGTGTCTCGCTATGCTTGCAACTTTCTTAAATTTAGAACACAAATACATAAAAATCATTATTCCTATTGCTACTATAGACAAAATAGCTATAACCGCTGCTTTGAATTCCGCCTCATCTGTATACTCATATGTTTGCTCAATATCAGTATCTCTACTTCCTTGTTTCAATAGTAATGCTGCCATCGTTTGTTCTGATTTATCGTCTATAATACATGAATATAAAGTTGCTGCATCTAAATCATCTGTAAATTTCAAATCTGACAAAGCAAGTCGTATATTGTCTATTGACAAGTCATTATTAGCTAAACTTAAAATTGCATTATCTAACATGCTAACAAGTAATGCACTTTCTATGTTTTTGTTATTTTCATCTTTTGTTTCAAATCCAATTGTTATATTTTCTCCAGGCACATATTCTTGCTTATCTGTATTAATTCCAATTTTCAATTCCGATGATGGTTTAACAAATATTGTTTTTGTATCAGAATATCTATCATGCCAAAAATCGTTATAACTAACATTTAAATAGTATTTTTCTTTTGCATCAGTAACAAAAATATCTATCAAACCATAAGTTTCACCAAGATTAATACTTGTACTTTCTGAATCTGTAGTAATCATTTTTAACAATTTATTGTTTTTAAATAGATAAATATTTTTTTCTGTTTCTGTTGTAGAATATACCTTGATATTTATATCCTCGCCTTGGGTATATTTAATTTTATCAGTATTTACCAATATATTTTTAATATCTACTTTAACACTTTCCTGTTTTGTTACCTTTTCGCCACTCATATTTTCAGCAGTTATAGAAAACACTTTTTTAGCTGTATTTTTATATGATTCTTGACTCGTAATTGTTCCTACATCTATTGAAAATTTACCTATACCATTTTCATCTGTAACAATTTGCTTAGTAAAATTAGTAGCCGAAACAGTAATATATGTTTTTAAAGGAGTACCATCTGGTTTCGATGTAAATACATATACATTATTCTTTCTGCCTGCAGCTAATAACCCATACTCAGGAAATACATCAATTTCAAATATATCACTACCAACAACAAAATCTTTTGTTGCTTCAACAAAATAATTCGAAGAATCTTTTGCTTCAACTTTTAATGAATATACTCCATCATTTGTTAAAGCATATGAATATTGAGCTTTACCTTCTGAATCAGCGGTTAGTGTTGTACGCTTTTGATCATTTATATATAAGTCAAACACCGCATTTGCAACAGGTTCACCAAAGAAATAATTCGCATCTAGTTTTATAGTCGCCACGTCACCAACCAAATAATTTTCTTTTCCAAGCCCTATTTTCACTTCATATTTAGGTGTAACATAAGGATTTACTTTAAAAGATTTAACAGTTTCATTTCTATCTGTTTTCACAGATAATTTATACATTCCACTATTAACTTCATTTGCTAATGTAAAGCTTCCACTTACAATACCATATTCAGAAGTTTTTACATTTTCGTTATAAACTTTATTATCATTACCATCATAAATGCAAATATTAGCTTCTTTTTCAAGAGGTGTATTTGCATCTTTTGTAATTACTAAAGCTCTATAATTTACAGTGTCTCCAGGTTTGTAGATACCTTTATCAAAAGTTATAACAACCTCTTCTTGCTTCGCGTTTGTTATATATACTTCCTTCTTTATGATATCTTTTCCTTTTTTAGTTGAAACTTTAGCCTCTACAAAATACTTTCCAGCTTCAACATCTGGCACAGATATTTTTATATTTCTATCTTCGTAAGAAACATCTGCCCCTTTTACTTTTTTGCCATCAGCATCCAACAATTTCACTTTTGTCTTTTGTTCTAGCTGAACGCCTTTGCTTTCTACACCAATCGAAAGGTATAGATCACTATTGGTATATACATTGCCAGGCATACTTATTCTTATATTTTGTTCGTTGAAAACAATCCAATTATAAGTATTAACCGTAGCTGTGACTACTAAAATAGCAAATACACACCACAGAATCAGTTTTTTGAACTTCTTCATACTTAAAAGTTCCCCCTTTTTCATAAGTTTAATCTACAATTAAGCTTATCACATTCGACTTTTATAGACAATTAATTACAAAAAACAAATTTTAATTTTGCATTCATTTTTCAAAGTATATTTAACAAAAAACGAGCTTGATTTCTCAAGCTCGCTTTAATAATATTTTAATTCTTTTTATTCGCATCAAACACAAACAAACTAAAACACAATATTATTAGTGGTGCAAAGAACAACGAATATACTGGCATAAATCCTGTTGTATATTCTCCCATGCCTTTATATTGAAAATAGTCACCGATTCCCGTTATTAAAAATATAATAGTTACTCCAATAATCCATCTAACAAAATATTTCTTTTTTAATTTTTTATGCACAAAATATGTAATTAATGCAGCTAATAGTATGATTGGCATTATTTCGTTTCCTCCTCTATCCACTTCAAATAATATTTATTAAAACTATTTAATTCAAACTCTGCAAATTCGAAACATTCATAACTATGTATTTCTTTTATGACCTCATAAATTTCTTCTCTCAAAGATTTTTTAGTTTTCATCAAAACTATATATTCTTTAGATTCTTCTAATTCATTTTTCCAGTTCCATTTGCTGCTACTTTCAAACATTTGACAACTCGCAACTAGCTTCTCTTTTAGCAATCTATCAATAACTAATTTAGCTTCATCTAGGTTTCCAAATGCAGTTTCTATCATACAATATTCGTTCAAACAAAACACTTCCTTCACGTCTAAGTAGCACGACTTATTTTTTATATCACAAATTTCTTATATTTTTCGTGACATGCATTTTTATATCACGAATTTTTTCGTTTTTTCGTGATATAAGTTTCTAATTCAAAAATAGATTAATGTATTTTTCAAATGCAAAAATTTGATTTCTACTATACCCAGTAGTTTCAATTATAATGTTTTTCTCAAGTAACGCATTAACTATCTCGTTTACCGTTGTTAATTTAATTCCTGTAATCTCTGCCATTTTATTTCTTGTTAATATTGGTTCATCGTATAACAAATCAATTATTTTTTTTGCATTTTCAGGTTTAACTGGCAACTCCATTATAACCTTGTCCATTTCCATTGTTAATTCAACAACTTTTCTAAATTTTTCCTTTGCTGTTTTAGCGGTTTCAATAACCGTTTCTAAAAAGAATTTAATCCATCCGATCATATCATTATGAGTCCTTACTCTAGTAAGCATATCATAATATGTGTCTTTATTTCTTTCTATGTAATCAGAAACATACAAGCAAGATTTTTCTAACATTCCTTTACTTTGAATATATAAAGGAATCAATAATCTTCCAATTCTACCATTACCATCTAAAAATGGATGTATAGATTCAAATTGATAATGCAAAATCGCAATTTTCACTAAATCCGGAGTATCAATTTCGCTATTATTTATAAATTTTTCAAAATCAGTCAAACATTCTGCGATTTCTGTATGTGGTGGTGGTACGTATACAGCTGTACTTGGCATACTGCCACCAATCCAGTTTTGTGATACTCTAAATTCTCCAGGCGTTTTTCGTTCTCCTCTAACACCTTGCATTAGTATAGCGTGTATTTCTCTAATTAATCTCGTACATACAGGAAATCCTTCCTTTATTCTTTTCACACCATAGTTATTAGCTTTAACATAGTTTTGAACTTCTTCCCAATCATCTCTTTTTTCGGGAATAATATCTGCTACATCTAAAAAATCTTCTTCCACAGTTGTCCTTGTTCCTTCTATTCTGCTAGATTTATTAGCTTCAATTTTTACATGCATTTTTATATATAAATCAACATTAGGTATTAATAATGAATACGCATTTAACTCACCAATTTGACGATTAGCCTCAGCAAGTAGTTTGTCCAATTTAGTATCGTCCCATCCCCAGTTATAATTAATTTTACTAGGAACAAAAGCTTTGTAATCGTTCATTTTTACATATTCACCAGATCTATAATCTTCTAATTTTCTCATTTTTATCCTCCTCTCCATTTTGATTTTTACAAATCCCAAATTTTCATACGAACATTTGTATTCTATCACGTATCAATTTATCTTTCAATGATTAAAAGTCACATTTCAAAATAACTCTAATTTCAAGTTTTGAATTATTCTTAATTTAGTCATTTGGTATATTTTTGACTAAATTGAAACAAAAATGACCAAATTGAATTTGGCGGTTTGGCCTCTTCAATTTGGTCTTAAATCTCATATATATCTACTTAAGTTCTAGCAACGCCACATTTTCAATATGCCCCTATTAGGCACGGTAGGTATAATTTTTGAACCTCGTATATGGTACGGTGGATATGTAATATTCAGAATAACATTATAATTTTTTCTTTTTAAAAATTTTATGAATTTTTTAATTTCTTTTCTTCTCTCAGATACTCTTACATCATCAACAATATGTCTCCATTAAGTAATAGTTATTCGCTCAAATGGTGTCTGATATTCACATCTCCACTCATAATATTTCTATCTTCATCTAAACAGAACCATGATTTCAAAATTATTATATCTAATATAAGCCTTTCAATTTTCTCAATAAGACTTATTATAAAGATTTTCTTCCACCCAGCTACCACATCCCAAATGGAATTTTACCATTTCCTGTAATGTTGTAACATTATCATTAACATCTAATTCATATGTGTTATACATCAACAACCCATTTGCAGAGATAAATCGTTTATGAGTATTACACATTACCTCAAATGCCTCTTCTACACATTCTGGTTTGAAACGGATTAAATAATTTAACGTATATGTTCCTATATCCGTTCCAGTATAATACACTCCATCAATCTCATGTTTTGATAATCTAGAAACAATATCTGCAAGTATATCTATCCATATGTTTTCACTAAAATAATCTCTATAAAGTTCAAAAATATCTCCAATTCCTGTATAAGAAAATCCATACTCACTTGCGGACAAAATATACTTGGACACGCAATTATCAGCGAAGCTAAATAAATTTTCTTCAGGAATTATATCTCTTAGTTTTATAAGAAGACTTAAAATTCCACCATTTTTTCCCGCAATTGCCTTACAAACCATGTTTTCAAAGAACTGAGAATAACCTTCATTTGCAATAATGGAAACGATTTCATTATTATCATTTTTAACCATTGATTCCAAAACTTTTTCTGATTTATCAAAATTGCAATTACCTTTCTGTTCTATTTCTTTTCTCATTACGTCATCCGTCAACCTGTTTAAAATAATACTATTGTATTCTTTTAACGTCTCCATACGTCCATATTCACGAAAAGATTCAAAATGTGCATTAATCCATGCGTTTGTAAGACGGTATAATGCCATAAGTTCTTCATTACTATTTATGAAATCAATTTTTTTATAAAATGTAGATAGAAGCATATCACGCCAATAGTTCAAACTACCAGGGGTATTCTTTAGTTCAAACAGTGCGTTAGCATATTTTATTCCAAGTGTAACCGCAACTTCAAACAATTCTCGATCTATATTTGTAGATATTCGATTATCCCCTATATCACTAGCCGCATCCGAAATTGACAACAATTGCATACCATCCTTCAACAACTTCTTCTCAGATAATGGAATACTTTTATAGAAATCAAGTAAAGTCATTAAAGAGTAGTCTTTTCTTCCTACGTAACCAAATAATTTAAATGCTTTTATTCTTTCTATTTCTTCACATAATTTGTGTTCTCCAAACATATCTAACACTGAAATAACACTTGTACAACAGTATTCAACCTTGTCGTATTCTTGATTCCATATTACTCCATTATATCCACACCAGAAATTCGCAATCTGAATAAATTTCTCTCGATTTCCTGCATAATAAAATAATATATCGAACTCACTAATATGTCTTGCATTCTTGAATGATATACTATTGACAATCACTTCACACATTTCAGTAACCCTCTTATTAGCTGGCTCATTTTTCGCATAATATACAAATACCTTTCTCAAAAAAGAAAGGACTTTATATGCATTACAATCATGACATGGACCTACTCCATGCATATCTGAAAAATAAATAAAATTACTAATAATATCATTATTTATACTACTACTTCTATCAATTCCATAATAGATATCAAAAATTCTACAAGCCATGTCTTTTTGTGCTATTGCTGGATTATATCCACGTGCCATTTCATCAATATGACATTGTTTTAATATATCCATATAGATTTTACCTATTTTAGCGTACTCACGCTTCGTATATATACAAAACCATGCTTTTACACATCCAAGTATTCTATCAGAATTGAATTGATATGTTTCGTCATTTGGTAAATTATCTAAGTGCTCATATATATATTCTATTAACTCTCTAGTATCATAACCATTAAATATCCCTATCACACATAAATCAATTAACTCCGAAATAGCTGTAGAATCACGAACTAAAACAGTTTTTAATAATCGATATGCATCTTCTTCAATAAATTCATTTTCACTTATCATATTTACATATTCACGCAAACTTTCTGGATAATATGATTTAAATGAAAATGTCCTTTTTATGCCCTCTGGTGTAACAAAATTCACACTTGCCTCCAACCAACCATCGACAAAATTGGCATAAGATTTGTTAACATCGCATTCTTCATCCATAATTTCTGGTTTTATATATCTATATACAAACCCTAAATGTTTATGAAATTCTTTATCTTCGGATTCTAATGTTAAAAGTTCATTTAGGCTTTTTTCTGTTAAGTATTCGTTAAATAGCCTTGAGCCTCTATCTATCTGACCATTCTTCAAAAGATAATGTATATCCCTTACAATTTGCTCAATACATGTCTGAGTATCCAATACATATTTTTCAGATATGGTTTTATATAACACCTTTTGGTTTTCTATATAGAGAGATTCCTTTTCGTAATATTGAATACAATTAGAAAATTGCGATAATGCCAATGAAATCGCACTAGCCTTATCCAAGTAATCAAAGTCTCTTTTTTTTGCTAACATTTTCATAACATATAGAAATTGTTTTGAAAGCTGGTTAAGTGAAATGTCATACTTTACAGATTTAATAATATATTCTACATCCATCAATTCAAACATCCTACCCGTATTATCTAAGTTGAGTAGCAAATCAAACAAAATATCATATTTATAAATTTCTAATGTTTCATTCTTAAATATACATTGAAACAGGGATTGTGTAATACTATCATAATTACTATTTACTTTAATCTCGTTCCTAAAATGCAAACGAACATCATTATGAAATGTATAATACCCAACTTCATCATGTAGAATTATAGGATAAAGTTTATTCAATAAAAACAGTATATCCTCCTCGCTACATTCACATAAAAGTGCCAATTCCGACAACGTATTTTTTCTAGATGAATATGCAAAAATTGCCTCTAGTTTATAGAACAGTAAATTCTTATCAATAGAATTTATTATCCATTCATAATACTTATCTATCTGGCAGTTTAAGCAACGCTCTCTGAGGGTATTTTCTATCGTTTCAAAAGAAAGAGGTAAACTCATTTTCCTTAATTCAAACATTGCAAATATAACGTTTAATGCGTTACTGCCAATAACAGAAATAATGGTATCCGATAATGATTCAATATCTATATTATTCGATATAATATTGCTTTCAACCAGAAGTTTTGAAATGTCATCTGCCTCCAAAGAAGGCATAAACATATACTCTATATCAGGATTCTTGACTAACCAACTTGGATATTTATCATTAATTGGTTGTCCTACAAGAATAAATTTGACCCCCTCTCCTATTTCTTCAGGCTTAGGAATCTGCATTAGGAAAGAATTCCTTGCATCGATTGAACGTGCTGCATGATCTACTCCGTCAATAAAAAAATAACATGTCCTTCCTATTTTTTGCGAATAAATAGGCAAATATTTTAACGCATATCTTCTCATTTCTGATACCGACATATACTTATAGATAATAGGAAATTCAATCAATGAAAGTATTTTCAATTCTTCGAATTTTTTCTTCATCTGTGTCAATATACTTAACCACAATAAGCTTCCGGAATAATATCCTTCATCATCACTATAAGAAACATTATCTCTATCCACTGGTAGATATGTGTAATATCTAAAATCCACAATAGAATCATCTAATTGAGCAATATAACTAACAAAATTGGTTTTGCCTGCTCCTGGGAACCCTTCTAAAAAGAAAATTTTCTTCTCATTTTCTTTAAGTTGTTTAATAAACTCTAGCGAAAATCTTTCTCTAGAAGGAAAAATTGGTTTTTCTGGATATAATTCATATCTTGGAATATCATACTCTGATTCGCATAAAGCCTGATATACATCTTCTCTTGTTATTTCTTGGTTAGTGCGTATTGATGTCGCCCACTTTCTCAATGCAGCTAAAATATTATTAACACAAAAATTCACCGCTTCATCTTTATTGATGCCAATAATTTCTGCAACATGCCTCCTAATAATTTTATCTGTTTCATTCAATCCTGATTCTGCCCTAAAAGAAAAAATCTTTACAAAATTTTCGCAATCATCCCCCAAAAAATCTAATTCGTTTTTTAACCAATTAATTGCATTTTTTTCAAATTCATCTTCCCCACAATAAGAAAAATCTTTCTGTAGTTTGGGATAAACTTTTGTCACAAAATCATACATTGAACATTTTTCTTCAGATACATATGTCCCCCATTTTTTATTTGTTACTATTTGGATCTCTCGAATGTTATGATTACTCTTTTCCTTTTTCCATTCTGCAGCAAGTTTCTTTAATAATGGTGTCTTTCCAGAAGTCAAAAAAGAATATGTAAAATTTTCATCCACATCTGTGTGTTTAACCTGAATATTTATCATACTTTTATCTTTATAATTTACTACCACATCATCTAATGCTTGAAAATCAGACGATTGTAAAACTACAGATTCAATCTCCGAATTATTCATCATTTTTAAACACTCAATTAAACCTATTTCCCATTCGTACCAATACGGAGTACCAAGCCCTGCATTTGCCATGTTAATTCCCCCACTTCTTATTCACAATTGTACACAGTTGATAACAGTACTGTTCTATATCATCTTTCGACATATTGATATGGTATCCATTCAATAATGCATCAACAATATAATTTACTTCTTCTATATAATCTGGATTAAAAAATTCAATTCCAGACAATCTTTTAATGTTTTGTGCTAACATACAAAGCTCTTCATAATTTGTAGGAAATATAATATCTATCTTTTGTTTTAAAAGCTTATCTATCTTTCTAGAATCTCCAATTATACTCGAACACATCTCAATAAAACTTCCGTTATCCTTAAACACATTCCAATCACACATAAACTGCCACAAAAAGAAAAAACGCGACCATACTTTTTCTGGTTTTTGATGCAAATTATATTCAATTAACGCTTGCTTAGTTCCTCGTGGCAAACAATTATATGTGCCTTCTAGCATTGCAATTTCTGTATCACGAATATCAATCGGATACATATTACCATCATCGTCTATTAAAATATAACCACATACTCGAAGTTCTTTGTGTATTACCGATATGGCAGAACGTTGAAAAAAAACAGTTCCTACGACAATATCGTCATTATAATTATTTATATCTAATTTTCTAAAAAAGCCTTTAAAATCATCATAAACAAGTATTTCTTTATTCATATTCAAAGCTCACTCACACTTTCCTTTCAACGTATATCATTGCATTTACGCGCAATTATCTACTCCTATCTGCCTTTAATCATATGTTAACATCATCCCCCACTTATGTGCTAATAAACATATGCGCAAAAGCTCAGATTCCTTCAATTGAAACCTGAGCTTATCTCGTTTTGTAACCGCTTAGCACATCAGCTCCGGCTGTAAACATATCTATTTTTTTATCTAATCATTATCTTGTTCTGCTTCTAATAGTAATCTATCAAAATCAGATTGATATAATCGGTCTTGTTTTACTCTGTATCTTTCAAACTCTGTTAATGCCTTGTCACATGCTATTTCATGTGATATTTTTCCTGCATCTTTTAATATATCTCTGTCATCTGATAATAGATATTTATCTATTCTATTACTCCAGTCCTCCATCGTCATTGGTATATTTCTTTTTGCTCTTGCTTCTGCCAAATCCAAAAATGCTGAAACAATAAGTTCTAATTGTTCTAATTCATCTTTACTCAAGTAGTTTTTGGCTATCACAACATCCGTTTCTAATATTTTACCATTTGGAGAATGTTTCCATGATGTTAATCCCATATGTTCTTTTTCACTATCTGCTCTATTATAAATTATTTCTGCAGCAGTATTATGAGTTACTGCATAGTGCATTTTGTTTTGTACTTTTTTAAAAAATTTAATTGTTGTTGGAGATGATTTATCATAATCTATTGATGTCGCATAAATATCTGTTATTTTTTGATAAAATCTTCTTTCAGATAGTCTTATTTCTCTTATTTCAGCAAGTAACTCTTCATAATAATCTTCATCAAAAAATGTTCCGTTTTCCATCCTTTTTTTATCTAGAATATACCCTTTTTTTGAAAATTCTTTTAATATATTAGTTGCCCATCTTCTAAATTGAATTGCTCTGTCTGAATTAACTCTATACCCAACAGATATTACAGCATCTAAATTATAATATTTTACATTTCTTTTTACGTCGCGATTTCCCTCTTTTTGAACTAGTAAGAAATCCTTACTAGTTGAGATCTCTGCTATTTCATTACTATTATATATATCTTGAAGATGCATTGTTATATTGTTTCTTGTAGTATCAAATAATTCTCCTATTGCCTTTTGAGTTAACCATAAATCGCCTTCTTCAAATCTTACTTCAATCCCTTTTTCTTTCTTTTGTTGCTCAAATATTAAAAATTCTGCCGAACTACTCCTTATTATTAGATTTTTATTGCTCACCTTTCACCCTCCTATCTAAAATTATATTTTTTTTATTTTCTACATATTGTTTAATCTTGTAACCAATTATTCTCTATATTACCACATTCAGCCCTAATTCTCAAGCCGTTTCTAAGCACCTTATTAAGTTTGCCATTTTCATCTCTTTCATAAGAAAAAAATCTTCTATTATTTACAAAATCTAGTATTACTTTTTTATCCTCCATATCAATTTTATTCTTTTCAAGAATTGAATTGCTAAATTCTTCTTTTTTAACATTTAACCCAAATTTTGGTTTTAATATAAATCTAATTATATATGGATCTTCTATACCATTTTCATCATATCCACCAACTATAACATAATCAACCAATGCACAGAATACTTCTTTATCAAACACTTCCATTACTTGTTTTGAATGTATTAACTGCTTTGTCTTTTCCAAACCTGTTAAAACAATTCTTTTATCTTCTATTATTAATGTTAATTGTTCTATTTTATTTCCCAATTTATCAAGCTTTGCATTATATCTTTTCATTTTTTGTTCGAAATCTTCTTCTGATATTTTTTTATCTAGTACTAAATCTATCAGCCTATTTTTTCTAAATTTTGTGTCTTGATATTGCTTTTTTAACCTTTCTATTTCCATATGCAAATTTTCTTTATCAATTGATTTTTCTTTTATATTTAAAATTTTCTCTACTCCATATGCAGAATTAGAAATTAATAACTTATATGCATCTACAAATGCTTCTTCTATAATCTCCTCTCTTATTGTTTTAGAACTCATACAGTTCTCCTTCCCCTTTTTAGCAAAACTAGTACACGACCATGAAGGAATCTTAGAATAATTCTTTCCTGTTACAGTTCTTCTAGTATAACACCTTCCACAAAAACCACATCTAATTCGACCACTAAATGTAAATTTTCTATCAACATTTTTACTTACTCTACCGCTTACTCTTGCTCCGCATCTATCTTTTAAGATTTTTTGTACATCATCAAATTGGTTTTCATCAATAATTGGTTCATGATTTTTCAAAATATAATACTGGTCTTCTTCACCCATATTTTTATACCTTCTATGAGATATAGGATCTACTGTATATGTTTTACCTTGTAATATATCGCCTTTGTACTTTTCATTTCGCAATATTCCTCTTATTGTACTATCGCTCCACTTTTCACTACCTTTTGGACTTTTTATTCCTTGTTTCATTAACATTTTTGCAATGGCATTCGCACCATATCCTAGAGAATATTTTTCAAATATAAATTTAACTATTTCAGCTTCTTCTTCAATTATTACTATTTTTTCATTTTGTACTTTATAGCCATAGCATCCATTAAAACCTACAATTTCTCCCCTATTCATTTTCATATGTAAGCCTAACTTAACATGTTCAGATATATTTTCACTTTCTTGCTGTGCCACAGCACTTAAAGTAATTAATAATATTTCACTTGTTCTAGTATCTAATGTATTTAAATTATTTTCTTCAAACAAAACTGCAACATTATTTTCTCTTAATAATCTTACATTTTTTAATACATCCATCGTATTTCTTCCAAATCTTGATATTGATTTTGTTAGAATCAAATCAATTTTTCCTTCTAATGCATCTTGTATCATTCTCATAAAACCAGCTCTTCTATAATCTGTTGTTCCTGATATTCCTTCATCTGCATATATATTCACATATTCCCATTCTGGATTATCATTTATTTTGTCATAATAATATTTCTTTTGTGATTCATAACTATTTAATTGTTCTATTCCTAGCGTACTCACTCTTGCATATGCTGCAACCCTTAATTTTCTTTTTAGTATTTTTCCAGTTTTTCTATCTATCAAACCTTCTTTCTTTGGAATTTTAATAACTTGCATTTTTACCACCTAACCTTTCTTTACTTCAAATTCTAAACAGATTATGGTTGTATTTCAAAATTTTTATAAAAAAATAAGACATATTTCTATGTCCTATTAAACGTAATTTTCAAATTAAAATATGGTGTATGGAAACATGTCACCTACTATCCACATTAAATCAAAATTTCAATATTTTCTTATTCTTTTTTTACTTTTCTAGCATATTTTCATATATTTTTCGAGCAGCTAGGAACATCTCATTTTCGCCTATTTTTCAGCACTTTCAAGCAATTCTAATAGTACTACGCTCTCGACATGGCTCGTATATAGAAATAACATATCATATTGTATTTTTTTCTAATTTATTCTATTTTTGTGATACTTGAAAGCCTTGTAAATTAAGTGTTTTTTTATCATTTTATATTTTTTTATATTTTATAATATTTTATTACATTTTCGCCATCGTGGACAAATGGTGGACAATGACCACCAAACAATAAAAAACCCTATCATTTCGACAGGGTCAATCATTTTCTTTTAGGTTTTACATATCTTATTAAATCTGAAAGTTCGCAATCAAACATGTAGCATAATCTAGCAAGTATATCTAATTCCACTCTTTCGACAGATTCACCATCCATCAGTCTCTTTATTGTTTTATAACCAATATTAGACTTTGTACTTATCATATAAGGTGAAATGCCTTTCTTTTTCATTATCTTGTCTATCGATACTTCTATATAACCATAATCTTTGTATTCCAATAGTTCTCTTATTTCATCCAATACTATCACCTCTTGAGTATATTATATTGTAACCAATGATTCAAAATAATATGCTCTGCATACTAGTCTATATAGACAAGTAATAGAAAACGTGCTATAATATTATGTAAATAAGGAGGTGGCAACATGAAAGATACAGAAACATATATTAAAGAAATCTACGAAAAAGCAAAAACTATGCCAGAAATGGAAATTGTTAAAGTGGAAGATGTGAACGAATTTGACGAAGAGGAAATTACCTTTACTCCAGAATTTGAAGAAATACTTAAAAAAGCTTTACTAGAATATGTTAATAGTGATACTGGAGATTACGACGAATATCCAGAAGTAAAATTTTCGCAGAGACACGAAAGAAAAATGCAAAAAATCTTTAAGATGTACAGAAAACAATGTCTAAAAAGATACAGAACAAAACGTAGTGAAATTAGAAAAAAGATTGCAGAGAAAAAAAGACTTAAAAAGCTAAAATATTCAGACAAAAAAAATAAACCTAGCTCAAAATAGAGCTAGGTAATTTTTTATTTTAGATGTCTCTTTAAATATTCAACATCAACTTTCCATACATCTTCTCCACCACAAGATGTATGTCTTTGAGCAAATACATCGTAGCATGCTTGTAAATTTGCCACTTGTGTTTCAACTACATCTGCAAGTTCATCTAATCCATTAGCTCTTGCATCTGCTACTATTTGTTCTAAATCAAATCCATAAGTTCTTATTAATTCTTTCTTTTCTTCCATGATAAATTCCTCCTTAAATTAAAATTTGTATAAAAAATGACACTCTCTAGAAAAGTGTCATTTTTAACCCATATAATTTCATTACCCCATCAAAAAAATCGATTTTAGGGCATCCTCGTGAGTCATATTTAGTTCAATAATGCTTTAACATCGTTAGCCCACTCAATAAATACCCACTTTTGATAATTTACTACTTCGATTGTTTTTTTCCAGTATTCTTGCTTGTCTTTATCAATTCTTCCAGTCTCAACTAAATAGTTAAGTGCTTTTAACTCATCACCATCTTTAAACATTTCAATCACCTTTTCTTCCACATAATCTATCCAGTCAATTTTGCCCCATTGTTTCCAACCTCGATCTTTTAAGTTTGTTTCAACCACTCCATAGGCATGTCCTCGAGCTTCTACTACTTTTCCATCACCAACATAAACTCCTACATGTCCGAGGATAAAAAACTAATAGTCCCTTAATATCTGGCATGCTCGCTATATCACCTTGTTCCGAACAATGTTCTAAATTAATTCCGCCATCAATTTCAGCATTGTAGGTTTTGTAAAAGTCATCTGGAGTTTCGCAAAATAAATATCCCTTAATTAACCCAGAACAATCATGAACTTTTTTGCCATACTGTTCTATAAAATCAGTAGCTTTATAATATTTAGGATATTGCGTTGATTTCTGTCTTAATAAACTTTCAGATGCTTTATGTCCAAAAGTACCATACCAGTATGGCTTACCTAACTGTGCCTTGCAATATTCAACTAATCCTAGATTCGTTTTAGGCATTTTTATCACTTCCTTTATTATTGATATCAGCTAGACCATTCGCTGTTAGTGAAATCGATATTGAGTTTACGAAGTACAACACAATATCCCAATATGTAAATGTGTTCGCTTGTAAATTAACCAATCCCAGCAAAACAAACGAGACTATGACACTCCATAGTCTCGTTGGTATTTTCTTTATAATCCAGAAATTCTTAGTTACTGCAACAATTGTAAAAACAGCAGTAACAAATGTAGGAAACTCTCTAAGCATTTCCCATGTTAAAAATTGTTCCATGTTACTCACCTCGTTTATCAATTTTATCTTCTATCCTAACTAAATGTTCGTTTATGTATGCGAACTCTTTTATTGCTCGTTCATCATGTTGCTTATATTCTGCGGTATTATTATTAATGCTAACTTTCAATAAGCTTAAACTTTCCGCAATATTTTTATTTGAGGTTGCAAGCTCTTTTAAAACATTTGTATTATTGGCTTTTTCTTCTTTTATGTCAGCTCTATCTGCTAAAAATAAATATATAAAAAGAACTGCCAAAACGACAGTTCCGCCATTATTTAATAATAATGTTATAAAATCTTCCATAGATCTACACCTCCAGCTCTGCGTGAATCTTCTCTAGCTCAGCTTCAAGCTCTTTTATTTTTTTTCTTACTTCCATACGTTTTTTTAACAAATCTGATAAATCATAAGGATAATCATTAAAGTTTAACAAATCAGTAACATTAGTTATATTAGTGATTTTATTTAAAAAGTGTTCAAAGCACTCAACTAGATTTTCAGTTGTTTCCTGTAATTCCTTTTCTAATTCTTCTTTTTCAATTGTTATTTCTGTCTTTTCTAAAACATAAAAACCAATATTGTTTATTTTATCTTCTACAAGCTTTGCTCTATATCCTTTTTGGTGTGGAATTTCTTGTGTATCTTTATCTTTTAAATTAAAATATTTTCCCATTCTACACCACCTCCGTTGCATTAAAAACAGTTCCATCATATACAAGCAAATATTTTTTATTTTCTTCTAAACTCCCATTGATTAGTATGTTACCCAATCCGTTTATATTTATATAAGTGTTATTTCCATTAACAAAATTTTCTTTTTCGCCCTCTAGCACATCTAAAGTATATAGCGTATGGCTCGTCATATATGAACCACCGCTTGAAGTTGAACATTTTAATCCTATTCTTATAGAATCATATAATGTTTCATCATCTCTTTCAATTACAAGAGAAATATCACCAACTTCTGTATTCGCATCATAAGCAAGTTGGGTATACGAAGTGCTACCTTTTGGTCTTGCTTGTATATTTGCCGTTGTATAAGCACCTCCTATGGCAAGGGCGACTCTTTTAAATACGGCTTTTATTTTTTTTATTTTCATAGCACTTGGAAATATGATTGTCCCGTAACCAGTTTGACCGCTAACCGTTCCTCCCGTGCTATCATCCTTATCAAACGCTTCCCAGCCACCACTTATACTGTACCCGTTTATAGCACTTTCCGAGTTAAATTCTGGAATTGGTGAACTATTAAAACTTTCCAAACCGTTTTTTATTTCAACGAAAACTCTCATTCCCGTTTCATATTTTGTAATCACATTATCTAATTCTAAATAATTATATTCTCCATCATTTGGCAACGCATTAGGAATATTAAATTTTTGAACCAAATCATTACCACTTTTTATAGAATCATATAAAACTTTATTTTGCGGTGTTGCTTGCTGTATAACAGGTGTAATTTGCTCAATCGTTAAATTATCAAATAAAATATTTCCTTGCGCATCTCTCATTCTATAACGAGCTTCGCTTTCTAAGATTTCATCTTTTATTTCTATCATTATATACCTCCTAACTTCCTGTAACTGTAACTTGGATTGTTACATAGTCATAAGAACCATTTACAGCTGTAGGTTTTAACGTTACATTTATAGTATCGTAAGCACTCAATCCAGTTATTGTACAAGCATGCGGTGTATTTGCCGAATCTGATGTATCATGTGATGTGATATTCCATCCGTTTCCAATAGTTCCAACTCCGATTGATGTATTAACAAAATTGATATGTTCATAGCTTGTTGTATTTGACATAGCCCAAATAACTAAATCGCCATTGTGGTCTATCCCAGCACCATACCCACTTATATATCCTGCATATGTTGTACTTGATGAAGAATCTAATGTTACATTAATTGTTGGCTGTTTCTTTACAGTTCCAGCAACACCAAAAATGCTAACTCCAGATAATATATTTTCTGCCAACAGATTTGCATCTCCCTGAATAGTTTGTGTACCACTCAAATACCTGCCAGATGCAATCGTTTGATTTACTGTAGATGGTGTAATTGTTTGAGCACCTTGTGATGGGATTGTTCCTGTTATCACTTGTCCTTTTACAACAGCTTTTTTACCAGACAAAATATTTGAAGCAACTGCATCACCACTAGAATTTAAAAATTCAACATGATTTGCCAATGTCTGAACATACGCAATAGCTTCTTCAAGTGTTTCTTTACCAGTCTGTTCAAGCAAAGCTTTCTTTAATTCGCCGTACTTGTCATCAACCTTTTCCATATTACTATTTATTTTGTTTAGCATTATACCATTTAAAGTATCATCTAAAACTATTTCCTCTAATTCTAAATTTGGTGTACTCATTATGCACTCTCCTTTCTTATTTTAATAGTTCTTGTACCACTAAAATAAGGTATATTAGTATCGCACCAATCTTGTGTTGGTTCGTTACCACTTCCAAAAGCTTCAGTCAAATCAATTATCATCCAGCCATCATACCAAGCAGAACCAGTGGTTGCAGTGCTTCTCTCTCTGTTGAAGTCTAATCTAAAAGTATAATTTCCTGCCGCGAAACTGCTTCTGTCTATAACTGTGCTATACATATTCCATTGACCTGTACTTTTAGCGCCAATATTAAAAAAGTGTGGCTCGGCAATAGGAAAATAAATCTCCATACCACCAAAAAGTTCTTCTTGATAGGCTTCTAAACGTGCATAATAAATATGCTCTGGATTTAGTGGCAATGCGGTTGTACTAATCGCATATACTTCTGTTGTTGAAGTGTCTATAATACCTAATTTTAAAGCTTGTTGAGAATATTTTGTATGAGCGGTTGAACTCTCTCCTGTTGCTGTTCCAGAGTTGCTTCTAATGTTAAAGCCATTCACACCATCAATAACTGGGCAAAGATTTGTTAATGTATAAAATGTACACTCGTATCCCACTAAATCATCTATTGCTTGCATACTATCATTGATTGCTTGTATGCTTGCAAATACATCATCTCTTTTGTCTATTTCAGCAAGTCCAAGAATTTCTGTACTTGATTTAATACTTTTATTACTTTCAGTTGCAATCATTTTTAATGTATCTGTATCAGCATACTGTGATAATTTATATGGTTGTGAAATCCATGTTTTAGGTTTTCTAAAACGTTGTTGCCATACTCTATCTTGTCCACACCCTGCTACTCCACAATAAACAAAATTATTTTCCATTCCAGCTAAAATATAATCTATTTCATATAATATTTTTTCAATGTCATTTGCTTGCTCTATTGTCATATATTCAAGATTTTTTGGAATTTGTGTAAAAGAAAAATAGGCTTCCTTGAGCCTATTTACATTTTTCCTTATTCGTTCTAAATCTTGTGAATAATGATAATCAGATTCTAACCAATCTGTTTTTGTTTCAATAGAAACATAATAATTGTAACCATTTAAAATATCTGCTAAATATCTACACCATTCTTCTACTCTATTTAAATCTGTATATGTATATTGGCCTTTTTCTGTGTCATTATCAATGTCTAGTTGAGTTCTATCAAAAATCAAATTTTTCATTATACAACTCTCCCCTCTGTGCTTCCTGATAAATATCCAGCATATTTAAATTCTTGCTTAGTAATAGTTACATCATTATTTTCATTAAAATCATCTTCAATATTTATTTTTTGATTTATATCAATATCAAAATCTTGTCTCCAATCAATTTGATATTTTCTTCTATTTTGATATAGATTCAACAAATATTCTCCTACACTTTGTGCATGCTCAGCTGTATTTATAAAAATACTACTTACAGACTTTTCTTTTCCCTCAGTTTCTCCAGATGATACAACTAAATCTGTTGATGTTCCATCCACAAAATAACCAACTTTAATTCTATTTATAAGCTCATCTAAAGCTATGTTAGGTACATCATACATGTTTGCAAGAGTTATAGAATTTGATGTTATACTATTCAACTTTTCAATATGTATTCTGTCGCTTTTATCAACAAAAATTACACAATTACCAGCTAAAGCTATTTGTCTTAATAACTCTTTAATTATTGTTTCTGGTATTGTAGTTGTTACAGTAATCTCACTTAATGAATCATCTAACACATATTCTGTTATACCTGCATATTCTAATATTTCAATAGCAAATTCTTTTAATGTTTTAGTCTGAGAAGTAGAATTGCTATAACTTTTTTCTTCTGAAAAACTTAATGAATCCTTTGCTTTTAATGTTGCAATTAAATTTTTAGTTTCCCACTCACTAAGGTAATATTTCCCCATTTCAACAAATTCCGTTGTCTTGTTTTCCAAAACAACACCCATTCTTATAGTAACTAATTGTCTTTTTTGCAAATATGCATATACACCGCTTGGATTTATTAAGTTAAATTCTTTAGATAAATTATCTATTTCAAATGATAATTCATGTGATGGTATATTCTCGCTAAATGGATTAAATTCTCTTGTCAAATTACAATTAACAATCTGCTCATCCTCGTATATTTGAATAATACCAAAAATAATATCTAAGAATCTAATTCTTCTATGCGGTAATGATGATTCTAAAAATTCAATTTCAATTTTATTATAATTTTCTACCTTATTAGCATATATACACCTTACTTTGTTATTTTCAATGATTTCATTACTAATCAGAGTGTTATTATTATAATATTTAATTCTCATTTTCTTTGCGTAATTTTGTGTCAAATCATCAAAGAATAATGTTAATCCTATACTCGAATGTGTTGTAGTAAAATCAAAAACTATTATTGGTGGATTTTCAAATACTCCAGTATCATTTGAAATTACATCAGATACAAATCCTATTTCCTCATTTGATATATCTTTATAACCAAGATTCATATACGTGCCATCTAATTTCCAGAATCCTTTTTCAAGAGTGGCTATTTTTATACTTTTCTTTGTATTATCATTTAATATTTGACTGCCTTTTGAAAATACTGATTGTGTTGAAAAACTTGGTTCAGTTTCTTCTTTTGCAGTTGTATCTATAAAATCAAACTGTATTTCCGCTTTTGTTTCTCGTATTGTATTAGAAATAGCTTTTTTATATTCTTCACTACTCATAGCTATCCCTCCTAATACTCAATAAAATTAGCACTAATACTTTTCCATTCTACAACACCATTTTCATCAGCTCTTATTGGTGTTCCTTTTACTGGTCCGACAATAACAAGTCATGGTTTTTATAGAATCTGATTCAGGGTCATAATAAGAACATTCAAAAGACTTCATTTTTCTAATTTGTAATAATTTCTGATATTGTTCCCTACTCATATAATTCCATTTGCAATTAAGTTTTGTTTTATAAGCAATTATTTCTCTAAGTAGTGTTCCTAATGCATTTCTTGTTGAATTTTCTAATATTTCTATATCTGGTTGATAATCAGATGGAGTAGGCAAATTGTCTACTCCACTTATCGTTAATAATTTACTCATTGCCTACCCTCCTATTATGTAGTTAATAAAGGTTTATATCCTCTACGTATTGCTTCATTATTAAAATCTTCTATTGTTGCACTTGCAAACTGTCTACCATTTACAATCAGATTTGATGTAAAAGATGTATTTGAATTTGAGCCATCATTCATTTCTGTTACCATTATTGCAAATTTACTAGCTAATTTATCTAACCAACCAGTATTATTTTCTAATGGCACAACAGCTTCTTTTCCTGCTTCACCAATCATGGCGATTGTCGGTCTATCTATAAGACCTCCACGAGCCAATTTTGGTATTGGTACTCTTTCTAATTTCTGAGTTTGAGCATAAGGAAGATATATTCCTGTTTCTTCTGCTGTTGCATTTATTGACCTAATAATTGCGTTTACAGATTTAACAATAGAGTTCATTGCTATTTGTAATGAATCTATTAATATATTCATCATTGATACAGATGTTAAAATCTCTCCTTTTATCATTGATGTAATGCCTTGGAATATATTAGTCATGTTAGAACTAAATGTCTCAAACACACCCTCTAAAGGTGATGTAACATTATCCTTAAACCAAGTCGCAATATTAAGCCAAGCTGTTTTCATATTTTCGACAGATTCGGCACTCAATACATTTAATCCATCAAATGCACCATTACCATCACCTATACCTTGCTCTATTCCCTCGGTTATATTTCCACCCATTTCAGCAAAAACAGTTGATGGTGAATGAATACCTAGCTTATCTTTAAAACCTTGTATAAATCCATCAATAAATTCGCTCCATTTTTGCTTTAAAGTAGTCCAACCCTCAGTAATACCATCTAAAATACCTTGAACAATGTTTTTACCAAATTCTAAGAACTTTTCTGGCAATCCTTTTACATAGTCAATCAATTCATTAAACTTTTGCGGTATTGTTTCTGTGAAAAATGTATGTAATTTTTTCGGAATCGTTTTTCCCCAGTTAATTAAACTTGTCCACATGTTTGATAACCATGTAGTAAACTCATTCCATTTTTGTGGTATTGTAACAGTAAAGAATGTTGTTAAATTAGTTATTACATTTTGGAAAAATAAAACTACAGTTCCTAGTGCTTGTCCTAGCATATATCCTAATTTACTCGGCACTTCACCTAACCAAGTTGTAAAATTAGACCATGCTCCACTCAACCAATTTGTAAATTGATTCCAAGCTTCTGGAATTGTATTTGTAAAGAAATTAACAACTCCTGTTTTCACTTCTTCCCAATGTTGATATAACCAAATACCAAAGTCAGTAATCAAACCAACAGCCAATCCAATTAAAGCTCCTATACCAGTTCCTATCGGACCTCCTAAAGAGCCTATAATAGCACCTATACCAGCTCCACCCATAGATGAGCCAAGTGGTATAAGCACACCATTCAACCAGTTTAGTCCGTTTACAATCGCATCATATATACCAGTTATAAACATTGGTATTCCACCAATTATAGCTCCTATTCCTCCACCAATTATGCTACTACCTAATGCTTTACCTATCATTGCTCCACCAGAAATTAATCCACCGCTACCAATTACCATTTCACCAAAGTTAAAACTATCAAGACCATTTGTTACTGCATCAGCGATTGCTGTTCCCTCAAGTACAAGTCCTGTAATAGCAAGAGTTATTCCTAAAGTAATTTTTTGTGTCTTTGTTAATGTCTTTAACTTTAGTTTGATTAAGTCCAAAGTAGATAAGATACCATCTGATACTTTCCAAGCTAAAAATGCTGTTCCTATTGCTGATACTAAGGTTAATATTGGTGTTAATCTTTTTTGCATTTTTTCAGTTATTTCTGCAACTTTATCATCTATTCCATCAAGTCCTGCATCATATTCAGATAAGTCAAAATCAAGACCACCGCTACCTGATGCACCTGCACTTTCAGAATCAGAATCAGTATTAGTATTCAAATTGGTTATTTCATCGAATCCAGCAAGTGTTTGCTTCATCTTCTTTGCACTTGATTCGGCATCGCCCATACTGTCAGCTAAACTTCCAACATTATTACTTGCACTCTCTGTTTCTGATGACAATCCATTCGTTTTTATTCCTAAAAACGATGCTACACTACTCAAAGCATTGCTTATAACTTTTACAAATGCAATTATGTATGGCACGACATTTTGTATAATCGGAATAAAAATAGAACCTAATATAGTTCCACAATTTTTAATTTCAGCACCCAATCTTCTAAATAAATTAGCTGGACTTTCAAGTGTACGAGCTAAATCACCTTGTGCATTTCCAGTCTGTTTCATAATAGCCACATATCTAGCAAGTACTTTTTGTTGTTGTGTTAATTCACTACCTACAGTAGCAATTCCCTCACTATAAGCCACTTGCTTTATAGTATTTTCATCAACTAAAATACCAAGAGCTTTAAGTGGTTCAGTCTCTCCAGTTATACCAGCTCTAATCTTATTAAAAGCTTCTTCTGTATTAAGATTATAAAAACTTGCCATATCATTTGCTAAAAGTGTAACACCTTTAGACATAGTTAAAGCTTGCTTTTCAGCAAGCCCCATTGATGATGTCATATTATAAATAACACCAGTATTTTTTCTGATTTCTACGGCATTTAATCCTAATGCATTAGATACTTCTGTTGACCAATCGTACACTTCTTGAGCATGCTTTCCAAGAGATACACTAAATAAATTATCGCTTTCTACAGCTTCCATTCCAGATTGAATACTATCTTTTATAACTTTACCTATTCCTAGTGCAACAATTCCATTTTTCAACTTATTAAATACTGTTGTAACACCTTTACTTTGCTTTTCAGCATTTTTCTTTAAGTTTTTTATTACACCATTTGTTTTATCTATTTCTTTTCTTAATTCATCGGTGTTGGCGGTAATTAAAACCTGCAATTCATCTATTGTCATTTTATAACACCACCCATCTTTAACGTGTTTCTTCTTGCTCTTAATTCCATTTCCTCATCTGTCATAACTTGCATTACCTCGCTACTTGTATCTAAAAAGCTTCTTTCTGGATAACTCTTAGGGTCATTAAATGCGATTGCAATATATCTTCCAAGCAAATGATTAAGCATATCAATTTCTGTAACACGTTTTTTTTCGTTTTCATTAAACATTTCTAGATGTTTTTCAAATTGTTTTGGTGTTAAACTCCAAAAATAATGGAGATCAAGACCGATTCTAATCGCCTCAACCTCCATATCTCGCCACATATCACCAAACGTTACATATTGCTTAGCTGTTCGTTCATTTGAGTTGCTTTCTTCGTTACTACTGTTCTCATGTTCTGAACATCCAGCGTTCTCGATAAAAAACCCGCTTTCACCAAAGCTTCCATTATATCAATTAATAAATTATCTTTATCATTTTCTTCAAGATATTCATCAATTTTAGTTAATGCAACTGCTCTACTTGTTCCTACAGTTCCATTTTCACCAACTAAAGCTTTTGAAATTATCAAAGCTAGGTTATTTATTGTATTGTCAGCTACACAATTTTCTATTGGTAGCCCTTTTGTTTTTTCTATTTCATCAACTATTGTTGCTGTAAATTTAAAAACTAATTTCATAATTTAACCTCCTATGTATTAGCTAGCAGGTGTATATACTGGTGCACCTGATACTCTTATTGTTGCTGTAAATGATGCAATACCATCTGATGTTTTCTCTCCATCTTTAAATGATTTAATAAAGCCACTAAAAGCCCAAGTTGCTCCAGATGGATATGTAACTTTCCATGCTTCTACACTTCTTGAATTTGCTAAAGAAAGCATTTTTTCAACTATTGTTTCATCATGGATATTACCTGCTAAAGATACTTCTCCAGCATCTTTTGTGCCAGCAATATATTCTTTAAAATCTTCTGGGCTATCTAAATCAGTAACATCAATTTCTTCTGACTCAATACCAATTTCACCAATACTTGTTAAGTGTGCAATTTTCAAATCTTCTGTTTCATCTCCACTTTTTACTTTTGTAAGTGTTGTTTTAATTGTTCTAGTTGCTCCCATAACTTAATACCTCCTTAAATTGTTTTTTCAAATCTAGCATTTATACGATAAATTCCAGCATTGCTTGGAACTTCATCACTACTAAATGTCATGCGATATAGATTTTCTCGCATCTTACTTTCAACTTCTTCTAAAATTCTTGTAGCTTCGCTACTCGTTTTAGCATAAATGTCTATAATAATAGTTAAATCCTGACTTAGTATTTCATTATCTAAATCAGGATTTACTGTATTATTCGCACATTTAAATATGATAGATGGTAATTCTTTAAATCTATTAGGCTGATTCTGACTAACCCAATATTTTAATTCACTAAGAATCTTAAATACTTCCTCTTTAGGCTTAAACATATTAACTACCACCTCCACAAAACTTTGATATATGCTCTTTTACTGCATTTTCTATTTTCTTTTCAATATGTTTCTTATGTATAGCTAAAGCTGGATACATGAATGGTTGAGCTTTTTGTCCTTTGGTCCAAATAAAAATGGTATTTCCATCTTCATCTTTATCTTTAGATGGATAACACCATTTAGTATCTCGATACTTTAAAGTAAAACCTTTAATTTGGTATGGATATGTTCCGTTTCCTCTCGGACCTGTACCAAATTCCACATAAGGAGCATATTCTTTACTTGTATATACTCTTCCATAAACAGTTTTTCCAATTTCTTTTACTTCTGGATGTATGCTACCTCGCAAATCTCCTGTATCGACTGGACACAACTCTTTAGCTTGTCCCTCAACTAATAAAGTACAATCTTTTATCACCTTTTTTACATTCATATTTCCAATCTCATCAAATTTTTTCAGCAATCGTTCAGCATTTTTAATTTTTACTCCCATACAACACCTATTAATAACAAATGACTGTCTCTTTCAAATTTATCTGTAATTTCATACGTTTTATCTTTGTATGAAATTAATGTAGATAAATCAACTTTATCTTTATTTTTCAAAGATGTAGTTATTGAAACATCAATGTTATATTCAAGTCCATATTCCTCTTTAATTGCCTTAAAATTTGAAAAAGAAACATTACCCATAAAGTTACTTAGCTCATTACCTTTTTTCACAATATAGCCACCCTCTGCATCCAAAGAATGTGCTTTATCTAATACAGATATTTTCTTATCATAAAAAGTATTTTCTATCGCTGTTTCAAAACTTTTCGGTATATTCATATCTACCACCTCATATATGCATACATAGATATTTCATCTTTATTTTTATCCATGTATTTATCTACATCAACATCATCAGCAGTAATAGTTTTATCATCTTTATACGAAACGGATTGTCCATTGTCAGAAATTGATGATATTTTTTCAGCAGTTTCACCATATCCGTTTTTATAATAAACCATACAATTCATAGTATACTTAATAATCAGATATTCTAACTCCTGAGGTATATCTATTCTGTTGCAAACAGATTTTATTTTATCGCTAATATCATCAATGTATCCTTGTATCGTACAGTCTTTTTCTTTATTATCAACATCAATATTAAGTCTACTTTTTACTTTTTCTAATAAACTCATATTACCACCTACTCTTGGTTAGCATTGTTTATCATTTCGATAAGTTGTGCTTTTGTTACTTGATTTTTATCTTCAATCTCAATTCCAAGTTCAGTTGCTTTATTCAATAATTCCTCTTTATTCATTTTTTCAATAGGTTTACTATCTGGCAATTCAGTATTTTTAGCTTTAACACACCATTTATTTTTTATATGGATTTCAGCAACAGGCTCAGATAATTCAATTCCACAATATGGACACTTCATTTCGCATTCTCCTTTCTAAATAAAAAGAGGTAATCTAAAAAGATTACCCCATAACTTGTACTGCTAAAGATGGATATAATGGTGCAAAACCATATATTGTATCTAAAGATAACATATTTTTCTTTTTGTTCATGTCATATCCGTATGTTACTCTGATATTTAAACCATTGTAAGAAATAACATAACAATCTTGTCCACCTGCTACTTTTTCTAATGGTCTTGTAACAAATGCAAACGCATTTTTATTAAATACCATATTGGCAACGTGTCCACCTGCTGTTTTATCAGCAAATTCAACAGCTGTATTATCTGCTATTTCAGCAACTACTGCTGGATAAACATTAACTGAAATTGCACCAGATACTGCTGTTGCATCTTCTGTTACTACATATTGATTACCTGCAATAGTTAGTAAATCACCTTGTACTAATGTTTCAGCACCAGCACCACCATCAATAGCGATTGTTGTAGCTCCTTTTTCTGTTTTGCCATTTGTTAATGGTGTAGCAACCTTTACAAATGTACCTGCTGTGTGAACAGCTACTTGTTGAGACATATAGTTATCTAAACCTTGCACTCTACCAATAGCACCCTCTCTTAAAGCTTGTGTACTACCAGATTTTTCAGCATTTACTATAGCTGGAATTGTACTGAATTTACCATCAGCATCTGGGTCCCAAACACCAAATCTATTAACTGTTGGTGCTTTTGCTTTATTTAATGCTACTCTTGCACCTGCTAAATCTTCTAAAGTAGATGGAGTAGTACCTGCAACACCTATATTTCTATAAATGTGTTTGTACATTTCTAATCCCTCTTTATTGATTTTTTCAGCTAAAGCAACCATAGCTGGTTCTAAAACATCCTCATTGAATGATACTGGGTCTAAAGCCATTTCTTTAGATGTAATTTCAACAGAAATGTCTGCTAATTTATCCATTGTAACAAAAACTTTGTCTTGGTTAATTTCTTGGATTGTTACTTCATCTTTAAAATCTTTTGCTTCAAATACTGCTGGTTTTTTTACTTGAATTGTATCACCTTGTTTTACAAATTCTTTTGAGAAATCTGTTCTAAACAATTCTGGTACAACTAAACTATTTTTTAATATTGGTAATGCTTCTCTTGCTATTCTTTTACAACTTAATAAATTATTTGGCATAATAAATTCCCCTTTTCTTTAATTATTTTTTATTGATGTGTGCATAATACTCTTCATCTGTCATATTATCCAGTTCTTCATCTGATACCCCTGTATCATCTGTAGTTTTCTTATGAGTACCTGTACCATCCTCAGCACCTTTATTTACAGCTACTGTGCCAGTAAATAAGTATGCATCGCTCTTTTTCAATTCTTCAAGTTGTTCATCGAATCCTAATAGCTTATCCCCATCTAGCTTTACTTTGTCTAAATCAAGATTAGCTTTTACAGATTTAATGTTTCTTGCTCCTGCATTGATTAAAGCGATTTCAATTTTGCTGTCTTTTCGTACAGCTTCTAATTCGATTTTTGAGTTATCTTCAATTTCTTTTTTCTTAGCTTCATAATCAGATTGACTAATTGAACCTTTTTTAAATTTTTCATACTCATCCTCGATTTTTTGTTTGTCATTCTCCAATGTTGCTTTTTCTGCTTTAATGTTTTTCAACTCCTCGTTGATATCATTAAATTCTTTTGCTGGTTTAAAATGTTTTGGAATTTCTTTTGATATATTTTTTTCTAATTCATCTACATTTTCTACCCCTGCATTTTTTAATATTTCTTTTAACCATTCCATGATTAAAACCACCTTTCTAGCTTATTTTATTCTGGTGCTACCAGTACGAAAGTTTATCTTTTGTTTATTCTCACAGATAAAAATGAGTATTAAAAAAGACACTTCTATTAAAAGTGTCTAATTATCAATATTAAATTTGGCTGTTTGCTTATGGGCTTTAGCACATTTATCTGGATGCTCCCCTCTTCCAGCACCAAAAAAAGATGCTTTATTCAGCATCTTCTTTAAAAATATCATATATTTCATCATATATTTTTTCTAGTTCTAAAAACTCTGGTAATGGTTCATCATTTTCATCTACATAAGAAACCATAATATCATTTAATTCATCTAACAAATCATTTATTTCATCAAATTTATCTACATCTATTTTATATTTATTTAGTAAAATTTTCTTATTGTTTTCATTAATTTTTATCATTTTTATTTCTCCTTACTCTCGGATTTGTTTGAATTAAATTACCTGTTGCTGGATTTATAGAAACTTGTATATCTTTTCCTCTTATTACATCACTTTTTTCAAGATGTTTTATTTCATTTGAATTAGAAATAATATCTTTAATATTGCTTATTTCTACACCACTTCTTCTTTGTTCTATACTGCCACATACTCTGTCGATAAAATGTTTAGAATAAGATTTTATTTCAATTCCATTCGTTGTTGTTAATCCCACAAGTTCGCTTTTTACCATATCATCTACATTTTTATATGTATCAAAATTTACTAATGGGCTTAATTCTCCTTTTTCTATCGCTAAATTATAATGTTCTTTTAAGTTATAATTATATTTCAACTTACTATACTCTTGTGTATTATTATACTTCATTTCCTGCCATTTTTCAATGCTTTCAGGCATATTTTGATTTCCTAACACAGATTTATATCTGTCATATTGTTCTGTATCTTTCTTTAAATTAGCTTGTTTTTTACTTGATAACTCCAATGTACCATCACCATATCTATTATTTATATGTTTTTTCCATTGTTCATAGTTCATATTATCAATATATTCAACTTCACCAGTAATCGGATTCTTAGCTCTACGTTTTAGCATCTTTTCTTCTTCCTCGCCAAGATATCCTCTTGTTGTACTTCTACAATTTGGATGTAATGGTGGATAATTAACACCTTTTTTTCTATCCTTAAAATTGTATATTTTGCCATCGTGGTTCTGACATTTCTCGCTTGTTCTATTGTCCAAAGTAGCAACAAAAACATACTTTTCTACACCAAGTTCTTCATAGGCTAGTGCTTCTGCTTCTGCATTAAAATGATTTGTTTCTGTTCTGATAAGTCGCTCTGCATAGTATTGAGCTACTCCAAATATTTCTGCAACTTCATTAGCTGTTTTATAATATGGTTTTCCACTAATCAAAGCTCCACCTAATATTTCACTTATCCTATTTGCAAAAATATCTGTATTCCCCCAGATTCTTTGAGAATAGTTTTTGCCATACCATTTTTCATTTAATAATACATTGATTGTTTTTTCATCTAGCTTATTAAACGTGAAATCATATCCTGTACCAATTTGTGTATCATAGATGGTTTTATTATATGTTTCATTTATAACCCCTCTATAGTGTCCATAAACTGTTTCTAATTCTTCTCCATATATTTCTTTAGCTCTAGCATAAAGTTGTCCTTGTAGCTGTTCTAAACGATTTATACGAGCTTTGTAATTGTCTTGCACATATTTTCTTAATCCTTTACCCTCTAAAGTTTTCCAGAACTTGTCTGTCTCATCTTTAGAAAGTAATGTTTTTAATGTATGTATATCTAATCCAGTTTCTTTACTATAATTCTTATAAATATTAGCAATTTGTTTTTTTATATCTCGATTAGCTCGTGTATATATTTTCTTTACTCTTTTTATATAATCATTGCTTTGTTTTTCTGCCTCGGTTAATCTTTTAGTCGCTCTATCATCCCAATATTTTTCAGATGTCATAGGCTACACCTCTATTCCTCATCTTCTGTCTTTCCAAAGTTTCCATTTGTTTCAAACAAAGCTTGCTGTCTTTTAATATTTTCTTCTTTTTCTTCATTTATTCTTTCTAGTTCCACATCTGGGTCATCAACCCATGGATTCAATTCCAATTTTGTCTTAGTACTTAAAACTTGGTCATTACTCAATGCTTGTACTTTTTCTATTTCATTAAAAATTCTTGATTTATTAAATTCAATTTTAAAATCAAACTCTTTTACATTGCTAGTAATTTGATTTTCCATTTTCAAATCATGTAATACATACCAAAGCATCTCATATATTGATGCTCTTAAAGATGTTATTATATCATCAGCTTTCATATCTAAATCAGAATATAAAAATTCTAAAGATACTCCACTTGGAGCTTGTCCTATTAAATCTTTATTAGTCGTATCTACAGCTCTTCCAAATTCATATATAAGCTCTTTTAAACGTTTCAATAAAGCTTCTCTTGCTTCATACGGAATCGGTAATAACTTAGCATCTATTTTTCCTGTAGTATCATTAGTTCTTGCTATTCCATTTACTCTTAAATTTTCTATAAGTGCTAATAAATCCTCAGCACCATAACCAGTAATTAACCATATAATCTCTTTTAAATCTTCTACAGTATTAACGTAGTTACTATTAATTAAATCGTATGCATCAATTAGATTTTTTATAGGTTTTAAATCTGTTTCTCTTTCCTCATTATTTTTTATTTCTATGAAAGGAACTTTACCCCAACTATGTTTTTCTATATTTACTAAGTTATTCAAAACAGAATCATAAACTTCTCTAGTAAAATGACAACCACTTCTAGGTCTAGTTACATCCTCAATAAAAATACTTTCTCTGCCATCATTATACTTTTCTTCAATATAATACCTTACTTCTTTTTCATCCCAAAATTCCACATATATTTTTTCTTTGTTTTCCTCTAAGTCATCAATAGTATAAAAATGAATCATACCTACTAAGTATGATTCTGTTTCATTATCATATATTGGTCTGCATTCTTTACTTGCATATTTTTCAAATACAAGCTTTCCATCTCTATAATTAGGATGTATCCAAGCTCTTCCAGCATTACTTGCATCTACAATTCTATTTTTTATTAATTCTTCAAAGTTATATCCTAACTTATCCCAAACCAAATTTGTTATTTTCTTTTCTTCTTTCTTTTGTGCATCCGTTTTTTTATCTCCATCTGTCGGTGTATTATATACTATTGTTATTGGCTTGCCTGCAATATAAGTTTTCTTTTGATTAACTTGTTTCTTATAAAAACTATGTGGCAATCGTTCATTTGATTTATTTTTATTAAGTTTCTTTTCCGTTTGCTTAGTATTTTGATTAAAAACAGAATATTGATTTAGTTGTTTATTTAATATATCATTCTTGATTTTAAAATATCTTTCGCCAGCAAGCATATCTTTATATCCCTCTGACATAACAAATTCATCTATCAATGTTTTTATAGCTTTTGTTGAAATTTCCACTTTTAAGTACCTCCTCTAAGATATAAATCATCACATGCATACCTTAATGCATCAATATAATGATTATTTTTATCTTCTGGTATATTTAATGGCTCATCAAATTTATCTACTTTCCATCTATATGAGCCTAATTCATCTATCAATCCCTTACATTTAGGGTCTACTATTATCTCAAATCCCTTTAGCCACTTAATACCATGCAATATACTATCTGGTCCTTTTTGTGCTGGTATTACATTTATGTGTAAGCTGTTTAACTCTGCAATACTCTTTGGTTCTGAGCTATCACCTTTTACCAAAGCATACATCTCCATTCTTTTATTTAATTCAGATGCTAGCATCTCATTTGTCAGTTCTACAGCTCCAAACTCATCAAATACAACAATTCTTTTATTTTTAATATTTACATCGCATTGTATAAAAGCTGAGGGGTCTGAACTATATCCAAAGTCCAGACCTCTCCTAACCAATTCAAATTCTTTTTTATATTTTTCAGTATCTTCTATTCTCCAGTTTCTAAATATACGACCTTTACATGCTCCGTGGCATACCTAACCCTGATGTTTTGTAATCCTCATAATCATCCTTTTTCTTTTTTTCATATCTTGCATAGTCTTTTATATCCAAGAACTCATTTAATTTATAATTTGTTATCATCAATAATTGGCTTACTGTTTCCTTAACCATTTCTCCATGATATTCAAATTCTTGTTCTTCTTCAACAATTAATTCTTGCTTACCTTTTTCGCTTAATATTTTTTCATCTGGAGTTAGTTTTTTAGTCAATTCTTTTACTATAAAGTGCTGTTCATTCCAAGGATTAAAACTTGCTACAGTTTGATTAAAATACCCATCTGGCAATTTACCTCTTAATGACATTTTTACTTTGTCATAAGTATCTTTTTTTTCTATTTCAAAAGCTTCTTCAAACCAACCCCAACATAAAATTAAGTCTGGATCATCTATTGTTATTGAAGCTAATTTTTCCCAATCATCTAAACCTCTAAAAAATATTTTCTGACCTGTTTTTTTGTTTACCGCTAACATTGGATTCATAGTAAACTTCCATTCATCATATACTTTTATTTTTTTAGAAGCCCATATCAAATCAGCATATACACTATCTTTAATAGTAAGTGCTGTATCACGCATTGCTAATAAACAAGCTCTAGGATATTCCTTGAGTAACTTCATCCATCGCATAGCTATTGTCTTTGATTTTTTACTACCTTTTGACCCCATTATAATGGCTTCATCACCTTTAAAATTCCAAAAAGTAGCATAACCTTTTCCAATCTGCTCTTGTAAACTTATTACTTGCTTACTCATGAACATCATCTACCAAAACAACCTCAACAGGATTCTTCATATTAACATTTACATCACTAAATAATCCTAGATGTTTTCCTAATAGTTCTAATGCTTTTGTTTTATCCAGTAATTTAACTTTTCTTGTAATACCTATCTGCTCTCTATCTGCACCATATCCACCAAACTCTTCTAATGATTCCATTGATGCGATTGCTCTTGCTGTATCATCATCAATATCTTGTATATTCTTTAAACCACCACAATCATTATAAAGTTTCCTTATATCTAAAAAAGCAATTTTAGCAAGTTCATTTATTACCATGTCTTGCGTTACTTCTGTTCGTTTTTCAATTTCTTTTTGTTTCATAGAAATGTATTCTTGTACGTTATCATTTGTTAGCAATCTGCTACTATTAGCTCTTGCCGTTTCATCCTTTTTACATTTTGGATATGCAACCTTATATGCACGAGTAGCATTAAGGTCAATTAGATATTCATCACAGAATCTTTTTTGAGCATCTGTCATATAAGGTCGCTCCTTTCATTAATTATTTGCTTTCTTTAGCTTTTTTAACAGTATCCTCAACGATAATTTGATATTTAGTTCCGTATAGTGTTATAAATATCTCTCCTTTTTCGTTTGGTTTTACTCTTATTACTTTTTTTTCTTTTTCCATGATTCTTTCCCTCCTCACATTCTCTTTGTCTCTTACATGAATTACAATCGTGTTTCATACAATAACTAAAATCATATTTTTTCATTTGTAATCATCTCATTTGTTTTTTATATTTTTCTACTACTTCATTTATAAACTCATGACTTGCAGATACTAAATCACAAATAAACTCTTCATTATAGTCCGTTACGTTGTACAGACCAAAACACCATATATAACAATGAGTCAATTCATGTTTTAATGTTTTTAATTGTTGGTCAAAACATACATCTTGATTCACCCATATTACATGTTCTTTATAAGATGTATATCCAAAAACATAATGAGCTTTTTGCCCATTTTCTAAATTGTACTGTTCTATAAGTTCATCTTGTGTTTTTCCGTGCTACTTCCCAAGTCATATTATTTATCTTGAACCTAAACATTTAACATTCCTCACTTTTGTCTTAATTCAGATGCTGTTTTTCCACAATGTTTGCACCTATACCCATATCCTTTGATATAGACAATTTTGTGTCTAAACCACAAAAAGCATCTTCCTAATCTTTTGTTATTCTCCATAATAAACACCTACTTATCAGATTCTTTTCTGCCATGATTCTTTAAATAATCATAAGCACTCCAATATGTTAGACCTTTTTCTTTAGCTCTCTCCAGATATGCTTCTGCACTTGCTCTTGTCCATTTTCTTTTCATTGGTTATCTCTCCTTAAATTTTATTTTTGGTTGCGAAAGCAGGACTTGAACCTGCGACCTTTGGTTTATGAGACCAACGAGCTTCCTCTGCTCTATTCCGCAATATAAATATGTGGACTGGGATTTGCACCCAGCATAGTTGAAACACGCCAGTCAACCTTACAGGCTGTTGATATTATCTCATTCGTGCCTTGCCACGTTTTTTTGATTAGTGTCTACCTATTCCACCACCACATAAAAAAAGAGACTAGCTCTGCTCAAGCTAATCTCCAAGAGGATGAATCATTACTATGTATCAGTACATTTCATTATCACAATATCATAATAACACTTTTTATCCCCCTAAAACTCTCATGTTTTTCTCATATTTTAAATTATTCCCATTTCTTCACCTACAGCATATACAATTTTGTCTCTCCATCTATAAAATGTTGCTTCTGATATATTCACTTCTTGACATGTTCTAACAATTCCAACTTGTTTTATATAATTCCAATCAAAAAAGTCTTTATAATTTTGATCTAATTGTTTATATACTTTTTTAATAGCATCGTTTGTACTTTCCATCTTTAATAGTGCTGTACTAGATACTAATTTTATAGCTTTTCTTTCTGTAGGCTTTCCAGTTCCACCCTGTCCTTTTGGTTGTCCATCTGATGGTTCTGGATTTGCATCTATTATATTTGCTCTTATTTCATCTATTTTTTTGGTGTTTTCTTCATAACGTTTCAATTCAAAATCTATGTAGTTATATACTTTCTTATCAATTTTCACTTACAACACTTCTTTCGTATATTATTATTTTTTACTATCTCCACATCCCATTAACCAAATTAACAATAACCACAATGGCATTGCTGAATTAAATAATACGCACAATGCTGTTATAAAAATAAAACATATTGTAGACCAAATTAAAAAATATTTTGTATATCCCATATAATTATCTCCTCTCGTTTACGATTTTAATAAATCTAGCCATTGTGTATGGCTCTGTGTTATTTTGTATCATTTTGTTTATTTCGTTTCTTTGAATCCCTTTACTTTGTAATAGCTTTATAAATTTCTTTTTAGTTATTTTCTTGTTAGCAACAATTTTTACAGCATCGCTCAATGCACTTGTTAAAATCTTCATTGCATCACTCAATGCTCCAGCTAATCCATCCAAAAGTAATGAACATCCTTTTTCTATTTTTTCAGAGTTTGTCATCTGTTTTCCTTTCTGTATGAACTTAAATCTGCTGATATATCTCCTAATGTTGTAACATCTAACATACCTAAAAATACTTTTAGTTCTCTTAAATCAATCATGCTATCATTTTCATCCATTCTTATGCTCACATATTGTTTCATTATTGATTTTATAAGTTCCTCCATCTATATCCCATACCTTTCATATTCTCTAATTTCAGCTAACACGATTTTTTGTACTTCCTTGCTTAGCCTAATCATCTTGCCATCTTTTTCAATATAATCTACTATTTTCCCATTTTCTTTTTTAGGATATATTTTATATTCATTACCATCTTTTAGCCTTACTCTGAAATAACTGTCTGTACCGATATTTGTTAATTCATAATCTTTTAGCGTTATCTCTTCCATCTATCCAATACCCCTCCATTGACTATAATTTTTAAAATCTATTAAAAATCGTTTACACTTATTGCAATATCTATATTGAGTAAAACTTTCAATAATGAACTTAATAATTTTGAAAAACATTGGTATTCAACCCCCTTACTTTGTTTTCATAATATACAATTACACAATTTTCACATTTTTTATTTTCATCTGGGCATATTATCCCATCTATTTTTATTTGTCGGCATATATCCTCATCAAACTTATTTTCGGCTATATCTTTTGCCATGAGTTCTATTATTTTTTGTTTTTCTTCGTTTTTATACCTTTGACTTTCAAGTGTATTTAGTAAAGCTCGTATTTTAAATATTAATCTTTCTTTTATAAGTGCATATTCTATTGATGTTATTTTGTTTTTATCTTTATTTAAACACGAATCCATTATCTCGTTAATCTCAAGGTCAAAACGTTTTTCCATATCTGCTTTACTCATTATCTTTCACCTCTTCAAAATATTCATTTAAAATTTTCTCATTTATGCAAAGATAACCACTATTTTTACAATGATATAATGTAACTTCTTCATCGTACTTTTTTTCTTCCGATTTTTCCCACTTCGAGCCTTTTCTAACATAAAAAGAATGTGTTTCATCAATACAATCCCATTCATCAAATTTAGATACAGAAAATGCCTTTATACATCTATAAATCATCACATCCACCCCAATTCTGTCACCTTTTTATTTATTGCTTTTAGTTCTTGTACTCTCAAAGGCAAAGATGCACCAGCACTTGTTTCTGCTATGACACCTCGATATCGTAAATCAAATATTATACGTTCAAGCATTCCATTTATGAAAGTAATCACTCCACATTTCTCTTTTTTCTTATACCCTAACTCTTCAAACATCTTATCTGCTGTTTTTTCGTATTTTATTTCATATATTACTGATCCATAACTCATTTAATCACTTCCTAACAATTCAGGATTATCAAATTTATTACCTACCAATTCAACTTCTCGGTCATGTTCTAGCCAAAATCCTTTTGATTGTTTTTGATATTTAGGTTTTAATCTGAATCCACCATAACCAAAATATACTTCATATAGTTCACCAGCATTAAAGCCATATTCCTCATAATCATCTGGTATTTTTATAATATCATCCTCATAGATTTCTGTGCCATCCTTGGCATATAATCCGAGTAAATTGACCTATTGTATCCTTGGCTACCTCTCTACCAAAGCCAGTTTCATTATTCATAACGTAATATCTATCTTGTGGCTCATCTCTTGATAAACTCCCATATTCCCAATCGCCATATTTGTTTTTTCCTCTGAATTTAATCTCTCGCATTTAATCACCTCTCAATTTGCTTTCTATGTAAGCAAATATTTCATCATCAATATTTTCATAAGTATATTTATAATCTTCTGGAATTAATGTTTTTGCTCTTTCTATAAACATATCGCTACTTTGTTCAACATATTTTTTTCTGAAATTCATTTTATTTCTTTTAATAGCTATCATTTGTTTTGCACTACATTCTCCATATTTCAAATAGCTTTTATTATCTCCCATTTTTAGCAAATCAAATAACCTTATTATGTGGTGATATTGTTTAGGGTCGAATCCCCATTTTTCAAATTCGGCAGTTTTACTTGGATATTCATGTGTCAATGCTTTTCTTTTTTCATGCATTGCACCTAAAATACTTTTCTTATTAGGTCTGAATCTTTTTAGCAACTCTTTTACCGAATCATCGCCGATGTAATACTCTGTATCTATTGCTTCTATAAATGAAAAATTACCTTTTTTGATTACATCATAATATGTGATTAAATCCTTAACATCGATATTACCTGTATCACATTCAACTGTTATACTCGTTACTTTTCTAAAAATGATGTCATGAAGTGTAGGCATAATTATTGCCCTGCAATCAATATCACTTGCTTCATCATCTAAGTTATAATTTTGACTACCATATAAACCGATATATATAACTTTGTATCCTTTATCTTCTAGTAACGTTTTATATTTTTTTATTGCATCCAGCAATTTTTCATCTTTCATTGTTAAATCGCTCATCACTTATCATTCTCCTTTCGATATTCCCCATTGTTCCGCCATCGCTTTTGCTATTCCTGGAAATGTTTTACTTCTTATTTTACTTCGTTCTTCATTGCTTCTAGCCGTTTTTAGTGCATCCATAAACCATTTAGCTTGTCTTTTTTTTTTGCCATTTTTATCTATCCATTCCACAAACTCACCTTTTTCAACAACGTTGGTTGGCTCTAAGTTCGGCAAGTTTTTTAACCACATACAAGTCGATTTTGTAAATTTATCTCCAAACATCCATGGATGTATGATCTGATTAGGTTTTCTATAAATATTGCTCATTATTCCTATAGGATTTTCAATCGCTATTTTTTCACAATCAGCATCAACAAATTTCATAAAAAAATCAATACCTTGTTGTTGTCGACCATCTTTTCTTTTTTCTTCAAAATGTCTAGCTCCACTTACTGCTAAATGCGTACATGGTGGAAATGCAATTATCATATCCCACTTATCATTTACTTTATGTACTTGTCCATCACAAGTTTTAAATTCACAATTACCATTTAATAATGGTAAACAATCTTCTTTTATATGCCATTCTTCATGTCCTCCAGAACATTCTATAATGTCACAACTATATGCTTCGTGTCCTAATTTTCTCAGTTCTATTGTCACTGCTTGGCTTTCTTCACAAGCTACTAAAATTTTCATTTGTATTTTACTCTCCTTTTAGTAATTCCTCTAAAGCTTCTTTTTTAGCTCTTATTTTGTATTGAGTTTCCCACCCACAATCCTTACTTTTTTTCGCTTCAGAATATTTTTCTTTCATTTCTTCTATCTTCTCTTTTATCTTGTTTTCCCAGAAGTCACGTTCTCTTTTTGTTCCAACAATCAAACCAAATTCGTAAGTATTTTTCTTTTTTCTTCTACTAGGTGCGATAATTTTTTCAATTGGATTTTCAAGCATATTTAGCAAATATCTAATCTCTCTAATTTCTTCTCTTGTAATATCTACATTTAAAGTGTCTTTCTCTTCAAATACTTTAAAAGCACTTTCTATCGGTTCAATAAAATCTTTTAAAATTTCTATTGCTTTATTCATTAAGATTCACCTCTACTTTTAAAATCATATTACTTCTCAAACAATCAACACTTCTTATTTGTCTTGAAATCGAATCCCTTTTTGAATCAAGGATGCTACTACTTAAAAATTCTTTAAATAAAACTACTCTATATTTTGTTAATAGGTGATTCAACTCTATGTATTCTTTTTCATCCATTCGCTTACACCTCTTTAATATGTTTTTTATATCGGTACATAAACATTTTTTTCTTCATGCTATATACAGGAGTTTTCATTCCTTTAACATCTTCAATAACAAGTTCGTTGTTTTCCCAGTATGTAAAATCAGCAATATATTTAATCGCTTTTATTTTCTCGCCATTAACTTCAAAAGCATCTTGTAAAACAAACGGAACTTGTAATTGTAGTTCAGTAATAATACCTGCCTTTTCTAGCATCTTTAATTCTGTGTATCTTTTTGCTTCTTTTTCAGAATCAAATTTAATACCATCTACTTCAATTTTATTTGCTTTATATTTCGATTTTTTCTTTTCATTGAGTAATTTATCACCATGATTATTTAAATCGATTTTTGGAGTGGTATTTTTTATCCTAGCATTATGTTTTAAAACATCTTCCATTGTCCAATCTTCAAATCCATTCATACCATCACCCATTTATTGCATATTGCTCATATTTCATAGTTTCTTCAAACCTTGCATCTGCTGTTGATTCATCTTTTAATTCAGGATATTTTGATTGTAGCTTTCTTCTGCAACGTTCTATATTTTTATAGCTTGGTGCGTTGTACTTCCAAGGATGATGATAATATTCCACATAATTAACTCCTGCTGGTGCATGTAAATGCCAGTAAGTCATTAGCAAGAACCAGTCATCTTTTCGTGTAGCTGGATATTTCTCCAGTATTTCTTTTACTTTCTTTTCTGTATCAAAAAATTTTTTCATTCGTATATCTCTCCTTTCATAGATTTAAGTTATACAAAATCTATCTAAGTCTTGATATTGGTTATCTTCTGTATGATATAGATTTTTCACTTTTTCTTCTTTCTTGACCTCTGCCTTTTTATTTTTATTTTCTTTTTTTGCATCTAGTAAAGTCTTTACATTAGCTTTTTGCCAATTATTTAATATTGCCTTTGCATATTTAATACTTTTTACCTTAGCTTCAACTTGCAACTTTAAAGCATAAATAATAATGTCATCACTAAAATCTGTACGATAACTATCTAACAAATTAAATTCATAAGGTGTAATAGCTCCAATATTCTCCTCGTAGAATTTCACAATCTTGTCAACACAACTATCAGATTGAGGAAAGCCGTCATCACAACTGTCGCCATCTCCTACTGCGGTAGCAGTATCACTCTCACTATCATTTTCACTATCACTTACACTATCACTTACACTATCACTCTCACTATCACTATCACTATCAGCTACGTTTGCTACTTCTTGTTTGCATTTGCTAGCATTTGCTACCTTTTGCTTGCCACCTTTAGCTCCTGCTAAAGCTCTTTTCTTACATGTTTCTTCATACTTTTCCTTATTTCTATCTAAAGCAGTTACAAATGGTGTTATAACTAAATCCAAGATTGAATCTAACTTTGGCATTATTCCTGATGTAGAATATTCATATAATGCCTTAATGAGCTTTCCAGCCTGCTCATCTGTCAGTTTATCTATAACTGCTTTTTGCTCTGTATATAAAATGAAACTGTTTTGACCCATTTTCCACCTGCTCTCTTCTGTAAAACTTTTATATAAATAGCAAGTAACTGTCTTGCTACTTGCTATTTAATTTTTTTCTTTTTTCTAATAAAATCGGTCTGTATTTCTTCTGATTTTTATGCACTACGTTATCATGACAGTTATCACATAACATGATGCAATTTTGAGGATTATCAGTTAATCCTCTTCCTCGACCTCTGATATGATGTAATTGCACATCCTTTTTAGTTCCACATATTTGACATCTGCCATCACATGCTTTGAATGTCTCATTGTATGTAGCTTCACTTGTTTTCTCACGTTCTTTTTTTACTTTTGGTGTTTTAGGAAATTTAAATAAGCTATAATCTATTTTTTTATTAGAACGGCAAGTCATCTTCTGTTATTGTTGATTGTGGTGTATTAGATGCAAATGGGTCATTATTGCTATTTTCATTTTTATTACTATCAGCAAAATATACTTCTTCTGCGATAACTTCTGTTACATATACTTTCTTCCCATCTTTATCATCATAACTTCTTGACTGTAATCTTCCTATAACACCAACTTGTTGACCTTTTTTAAAATATTTACTACAAAACTCACCTGTTTTATCCCAAGCAACTATATTGAAAAAATCCGCTTGTCTTTCCTCTCCTTGCTTAACAAATCTTCTATTTACTGCTAGTGAGAATGATGCAACAAGTGTATTGTTTCCGCTTGTGTATCTTACTTCTGGATCTCTTGTTAATCTTCCCATTAAAATTACTTTATTCATCATTTGCTCCCCCATTCTTTCATCATACTTTCTAATTCTTCATCTGTTAAAGTCTCGATTCCAACCTGCTTACATTCGTGTACAACTCCATCTATAAGCTTTGACATTTCTTTTGAATCTAGGGTGTGTGTTTGCTTATAGAAAAGATATTTATCAAAAGCAAGTTCACCCTCGACACAATCTCCAAACCATTTGCAATATGGATAAAATTGTTCTATCTTCGTTCCTTTTGGTACTTTGATTCCAACTTTTGTACCATCCAAATTTATTGCTACTGTGCCGTATTCCAAATTCATTTTTATTTTCATTTCAGAATCGGATATATTAAAATGTCTCGCTAATTTATTTACCAATACATGAAAGTATGCATTAGCATCTAAACTTCTTTTTGCTCTATATTTTTTTGCTTCAACAACTAATTTTTCTATATTTCTGATTTCATCTATTTGATTTAAAGCACTTTTTTCATTTACCAAAAAAGTTATTTTAGGCTTATTAGTTTTGAAATCTATGCTTATATCTGTTAATTGTCCTGTAAATTGCATTTTTAGTTCCTCTCCACATGTTCATGCATAAAAATATATTCTGAATTATCGCCCATGTTATTTAATAAAAATTCTGTAGCTTGCTGTTTGCTAAGATGATTTACTTTAGCTCTAAATTCATATACAAATTTACATTCCTGTTGCTTTTTCTTTATTCGTTCGTTCATCTCATCTTCATCATAATTACCCTCGACTAGATACAAATCGTAATTTTTAGCACTAATCCCATCTAATGTTTTTGTGTCTGTAGCATAAAACACCTTGTAATCATCAAAAAGCACTCTATATCCACATTGTGGTACATCATGATAAAGTTTTACTGCTATCAATTTAAATAGCTTATAATCGTATTTAATTCCAAATTTGAGTACATCTATATTTTTTCTATTTACCCCACATGCTAGGAGTGGCTGTAATAACCACTCACCGCATGCGAATCTTAAAGTCGGTCTTTCTTCTGCTAATTTCTTAATAGTTGTTTTATTGAAATGGTCTGAATGAATATGGCTCAGCAAAACTATTTTTAAATCTTTGTAATACTTTTCTAATTTTTTAAAAGTAACTCCACAATCAATCAAAATAATATCTCTCAAAATTACTGCGTTTCCTGTACTACAACTTGAAATTATTTTATAGTTCATTCATTGACACAACCTTTTCAGTATCTTCTACAACTTCACCTTGTACCATGATTACATCTTGTGGTGGTATTTCTTCTGATTGCATTTCCTCAGCTTCATACATTCCGCCCAAATCTTCAACAAATGTTTCTCTTAATGCTCTGACCTTTGCAACTTTTTCAACCATTGTTGCACCTTTTGTTGACCAATTAGAGTTCAAGCTACCATCACTTTTCTTTTGAGCAACCTCTCCAAAACTTACACTTGCATATGTAGGATGCGACCAATCTTTTCTAAATACTCTAGCCCATGCTCCCACAAGTTGTTCTTCACCTAATTTGAATGTTCCTTTTCGTTCTTCAATATTTCCATCTGTTTTTTGTACTATAATTCCACTTTCCATTCCATCATATTGAGGATTTAAAACTGCTCTTTTAAGTATTGCATCTTTACCAACTACGATTTGAGCAGGTTGGTTATTTGAATATTTAATCAAATATGCTTCTCTTAAAAATGGATTTAATTTTCTAACCTTGCAAAGTTCAGTAAATAATTTAAATTCTTGATTTGTGATTTTCGCATCTGTTCCCACAATATACTCTTGTACAATTCTTGGTGTTAATTTGATTTCTTGTCCATCTATCTCAAACTTAACTGTTAGCTCTTGTTTTTGTTCTATTAATTCATTACTCATTTTAGAATCACTCCTTAAACTTAAAAATATATCCGCCTGCTGTTTTTCTCTTCTTATTACAACATTCGCTGATATGTCCAGACTTAATTCCAGTCTGCCTTTCAACTTCCATCATTGATTTCCATTCTCTGATGAAAATATTATTTTTACTGAATTGTTGAATTTCTCTATGATTATGATGTAATTCGTTAAATTTACCTAAATTTACTTTACCCATACGACCTTGTTCGTTGGCATAATCTACGTTTTTTTGATGAGTACACCATTCTAAATTTTCAATTTTATTATTTTTTCTGTTATTATCTTTGTGATTTACTTCTGGTAAATTATCTGGATTAGGTATAAATGTTTCTGCCACTAATCTGTGTAAATAATAATTTTTATTTTTCCCACCAACATTTATTTTGCAAAACAAATACCCATTTCCATTATCATAATTTTTTCGATTAGTCTTATTAACTATATGTCTTATATTGCCTAGTGAACTAATTTCGTAATTAGGATGTTTTAAAATTACTTTCCATATTTCATTCATAATCATAATTACCTTTTTCTAAAAAATCTTTTAAAGCTTTTAATTCTGTTCTTGTTCCTTTTACTGTGAATTTCAATGTCAATTTTTCTTCTTCAACTACTGGAGCATCTAAAGTCATTTGTGGTATTTCTTCTATCGTTGGTACATGTTCATCAGCTTTTCGTGGTTCTTCAACTTGTACCTCTTTTTCTTGCTTTGCTTTTTCTTCCTCAATAGCTTTGAATCTATTATTAACTGTTGTGATAGCATTACTTACGTTTAATGATTGTTTGTACTCAACTAAAATTTCAGCTTTGTGTTCTTGTGTTTCAATAAGATTTAAATCATCTGCAATCTTATCTATAAAGTTTTTAGCTTGTTCTTTTAAACTCTTCATGCTTGCTGATAGAGTAATATTTATATTTGCACTCTCAAACGTAACAAAATCGATATTTTTTGAAGTTAAATATTCATTAAAGTAATTCTCCACTTCTGCTTTTTTATTCGCTTTTAACTCATTCTCGATTGAATCTATCTTGTTTTTTAATTCAGCATCCGCTGTTTTGTATTTATCTGATATGCACTCTTTGTAAATCTTTTCAAAGTCATCATAAGGTTTCATAATTTCTGCTTTTACTTGTTTTCTTTTATCTTCAAATTCTTTTGATTCCTTATTTAATGTAGCTCTGATTTCTTTTATAGTTTTTACATTTTCCTCAGTACAAACTAGCCCAACAGCATTTTTTACTTTCTCATCTATTTCAGCACTTACCACTTTTAATTGTTGCTCAATTATCGGTAATTGCTTAATAACTATCATTTCGTTATTACTCATCCTCTTTATTCTCCTTTCAATGTTCGTAACTCTGCATTTAGTTCATCCAGTCTTTTATGATCGCTAGATTCTAAATGGTCTGCCATTTGTATAAAAAATATTTCTTTTTCGATTTCCTTTATTCGCTCTTCCATATTTTCACCTTGCTTTCCCTGTAGCTTTAGTGATAAAATATTCTAAAGTACTTTTCTAAGTAGTTTTAAAGGACTAAACATTCTCATTTGCGGTGGTTGTGTTTAGTTCTTTTTTATTTGTTAAATTTCTTAAAATCTTACTTGCATCATCTAACATCTTGTACAAATCATCTGTATCATCGTGTCTTAATCTGCAAATTTCATATTTTGCATCTTCAATAAATCTAACTGCATCAATAACATCTTGCTTTAATGTACGTTTTTTAATTTCTTCAATCTCGTTTTCGCACAAAGCAATAACAGCTACCACGTTATTTTCCTCAGCTTCATTCTTAATACTTTCTAATAATTCTTGTACCTTTTTTTCATCCATATTTAATTTTCTCCTTATTTGTAAAGTTTTTCATAAGCTATAGATACACCGCTTTTGTATTTTCCATCTTTAACTTTGTACTTTTTGTTAGGCTTCAAATCGTTTTCTATAGCAACCTTTCTTGCAATATTTCTTCTGATGCTTCTTAAAACACTCATATTCTCACCCCTTTCTTTTGTAAAATATTTATTTAATAATTCGGATTACTTGGTTTGGATAGATAAGACAATCATTTAAGTTGTTAATTTCTCTTAGTTCGTAAATATATTCTCTGATGTCTTGTCCAGATTTTTTATTTTCTTCTGCAATACTCCATAAGGTGTCTCCTTGAACAACTGTGTAGTCTTGATACTCAGCAACTGAATTAGCTGATACACAGTTTAGAATTGATATGATTAAAATCATTGATATTGATATGAAACTTATAAATCTTTTTCTATTTGTTATTCTCAATCTCTTCATTCGTATTTATCTCCCTTATCTTTAGTTTTTTTACATTGTTCAAATCTGTTAGGTCTTTTCCCTCGTTGATTTCTAAAAACTTCATTAAAGTGTTTTTTCTTACTTTCAGTCGCCCCAGTTTTAATGCTGGTAAAAATCCATAATTGATTAGGTCATATACTTTATTGATATTAGTTCCTAAAATTTTAGAAGTTTCTTGAATTGTATATAGGCAATCCTCCATGTTCCTCCCCTCTTTCTTTCGTGTGTCATGTCGCATTATTTTAATTTTTCATTCCATGTAAATAGATACTCTAAACTTTTATCTGGAAAATATTTTTTCTTAATCAAAAACATTTCTCGCCTTGTCCATTCTGTTTTTCTAGAAAATTTGTTCCTCAAAGTTTCATACGATAAATTTAAATCGACATCATGTGATAAGGTTGTAATAGTAATGTCTTTTCGAGACAATTCAGCTTTTAAATTTTCAAACATTCGTAATCCTCCCTTCTAGCAATTTACGTTTTTTCGTAATTTCTATTTTGATAATATACATTTGTTCGTAATATGTCAATACTTTTTTTACGTTTTTTCGTATTTTTTTATTTACAGTCGGTATTTTCTTTGGTATAATGCATTTGTAAAAGAAAGAGGGTGATTTTTTGAATTTGATTAGTAAACTAAATATTTTAATGAAAAAAAATGATATAAAGAATCCCAACCAGCTATCAAAATTAGTTGACATTCCTTATACCACTTTAAAAAGTATATTTGATGGTGATGTAAATGATGTTAGATTAAGTACATCTCGAAAACTATGTAATTATTTTAATATTTCTTTAGATGAACTATTAGATGATGAAGTTGAATTAGAAGATTTTAGAATATTAAATGATTCTACAAAACAAGTATTTCCTTTACTGGGTACAGTAAAAGCTGGATACAATTATTTAGCAGAAGAAAATTTCATTGGATATATTTGTTTAGATAGGTTTGTGCCTGACCCAGAAAATTATTTTGCTTTAAAAGTTACTGGCGATAGTATGCAACCTATACTTCATGATAATGATATAGTAATAATACATCAGCAAAATGATGTTGAGAATGGACAAATCGGTATTGTTTTAATAGATGGTGAAGAAGCAACTGTAAAAAAGATTGTCAAATATGATGACCATATTGATTTGATTGCATTTAATTCCTACTATCCGCCTAGGAGATTAGATAATACTTGTAATTTTAAAATTGTTGGTAAAGTTATAGAAGCTAGAATAAGTAAAATATTTGAATAAAAAGCAGGTGATACTTTTGGAAATAAATCTAAAGCCTAATGAAATAATTTTTTTAGACTTTATTTCTGGCAAAACAACCGATACAACATTTTCTATTTACTGGGAAGCACAATATGGAATATTGCCACAAAAAACGATAAAAAAATTTGAAAATTTAGGACTAATAACTTTAAAATTAGATATAAAACGCAATATTAATCAATTAACTATTACCACATTAAAAGAATTACTTAAATCTGAGGAATTATCTATTACAGGAAAAAAACAAGATTTAGTTGAAAGAATACTTGGTAATGTCGACCTTAATAAATTAGAAAAACTATACAATACAAAATCTTTTATTTTATCCAATAAAGCTCAACAAATTATAAAAGATAATTATATTTATATAATCAACAAAAATAAAAGTTATAATTTCACAGATTTTGAAATTAAAGAAGCTTACAGTAAAGCTCCTACTTGGGCTAGTGATAATGATATTATTTGGGGAATTTTCAATGAAAAAAACATTACCTTAATAAATAAAAAAGACTGGGGGCTTTATAGAAATAATTTACACAATATGGGTTCTCTTCTTTATGAAGAAAAAAAATACCTACAAGCATTAACTTTCTTTATCGCTGTTTTTAACATTGATATTAGTGGAATGGGGAACGGTAACTATGTATATTCAATTGATTCACTTACTACAGCACCTGCAATTACAACTAAAATTAAAAATTTGTTGATTATGTGTGATTTAGAATTATCTGATTTACCCAACCTAACAGTTGATGCTGTTCAATATTATGCAATATTACCATTCAAATATTATAATACAGATATTTCATCGAAAATATTATTAGATTGCATAGAGGGCAAACTTTTTAATACAAAAAATTACCCTCATAATATACCTGATGAAAATTCACAAAAATACAACTATTATAATTTCAACAAATATATTGATAATACAAATGAAAATGTTGAAGTCAAAACAAAGACCAGGGATTGGTGGAAAGTATTACTTCTTATAATATTTTATCCAATTGGTATTTGTTATTTGATATATTTAATTATAAAAAAATCAAAATAAAAAAGGATAATGTGTTTCTAGTTTGCGACATGACACACATTACCCAACAAGGTAAACACTTTGAAAAGTGATTACATCCTACATTTTATAGGATGTACCCTCTTTTTTCAAGTGTTTATTGTGATAAATATTTGAAATTGGAGGGATTTTTTATGTCTGAATTAAATGTCAGAAAAAGAGGTACTAAATGGGAGTACCGATTCGAGGGAGCAAAAATTGATGGTAAAAGAAAACAAATAACAAAAGGCGGATTTGCAACACAAAAAGAATGTCTAAAAGCAGGTACTAAAGCACTAAATGAATATAATAATAGTGGTTTATCCTTTGAACCTACTGAAATATCCGTTGCTGATCACTTGAATTATTGGTTTGATAATTATTGTGTAATAAATTTAAAATACAATACACAACTTGGATATTTAGGAATAATAAATAATCATTTAATACCTAATTTCGGAAGTTACAAATTAAAATCACTAAATACAACATCGCTTCAAGAATATGCAAATGGATTAAAATTAAACGGATATTCCAGAAGTCATATTATCGGAATTTTAACCACATTTTCAGAAGCTTTAGATTATGCAATAGAACCATTACATTATATTAAAGAAAATCCAATGCGTTTTGTTAAATTTCCAAAAGTGGAACGAAAAAAAAGAGAAAGAATAATATTAACGAAAGAAGAATATAAGGCAATATTAGATAGATTTGAAAATACTAGATTCTATCTTCCTATCGTTATAGGTTATCATACTGGATTTAGAATATCTGAGACAATGGGATTGACTTGGGATAATATCGATTTTGAAAAAGCTGAAATTAATTTAAAGCATCAACTATGTAAAAGAAATTTTGGAAATGATGTTAGAAAAGTTTTGGAAAAGAAGAATAAAAAAGAACTGCATTCAGCATGGTATTTTACAAGTTTGAAAACAGACTCATCTGAACGAACAATTAAGATTGATTCTGTACTTCTAAATATATTAAAAAAAGAAAAAACAAAACAATTAGCAAATGAATTAAAATATGGTGAGTTTTACACAATTTATGTACAAAAAGTGGAAAAAGATGAAAAAGGCAATGATATTATCAGATTACTACCAATCCAAAAATGTGTTGAAAGCACTTTGCCACGAGCTAATTTAGTTTGCACAGAAGAAAATGGAATCTTGACTACTCCAGACTCTTTTAAATATTGTACAAGAATAATACATCATGATATGAAAATTGCTTTTGATTATCATTCATTAAGGCATACTCATGCAACTATATTAATTGAAAATGATGCTGATATAAAAGATGTTCAAGAAAGACTTGGTCATAAACGAATACAAACTACACTAGGCACTTATGTAAAAAATACAGAAAAGATGAAAAATCGTACAGTTGAAATATTTGAAAAAGTTATAAATGATGATTAAAAAAGAATGTGGCTTTGATCTAATCTTTGTCCACCGATAAAATTTTGGTGGACAAATGGTGGACAAAACCACATTTTTCTTGTATAAAAATCGCTGTAATTATTGATTTCTCAAGGTTAGAAGCACGCAAGTTTCTACATGGCTCGTATGCGGGAACATATCAACTGGTTGCACTTTTTTCACTTCATATCCATTATCAGTTAAGTATTTTAAATCTCTTGCAAGTGTTGCTGGGTTGCAGCTTACATATACTATCTTTTTAGCTTGCATTTCTTTTAAAGTTTCTAATAATTTTTCATCGCAACCTTTTCTTGGTGGATCTACAAATACTACATCAGCAGTTTTTCCTTCTGCATACTTTTGTGGAATTATTTCTTCTGCTTTTCCACAGATAAACTCTGCATTTGTGATGCCGTTTAGTTTTGCATTTTCTTTTGCATCTCCGATTGCTTCTGGTACTATTTCAACACCATAAACACTCTTTGCTTTATCTGCTACGAATAATCCAATTGTTCCAATTCCACAGTATAAATCAAATACATTTTCTTCGCCTGTTAATTCTGCAAAATCTTTTGCAACTGAATATAATTGTGCGGTTTGTGTTGGATTTACTTGATAGAATGATAATGGAGATATCTTAAATCTTATTCCTTCTATGCTATCTTCTATGTATCCATTTCCGTGTAGCACAACGCATTTCTTTCCTAATATCACATTGCCATCTTTTTCATTTATATTTTGTACTATTGTTGTAACAGCAGGATATTTTTCTAACACTTCTTTTACAACATTCTCAACATTTTTTATTTTGTTTTCTTTAGTAACAATCATTAGCATTACTTCATCTGTATTTGCTCCAACTCTTGTTACTATGTGTCTTAAATTTCCTTTTTTAGTTTCTTCGCTATATGTTGTATTTCCATTCTTTTTTAATATTTCAAATGTAGATTTTGCAAGTTCGTCCGAATATTTATTTTGAATATAACATCCTTCATTTTCAATCACTGCATGTGTACGTGCAGCGTAAAATCCAATCTTATCATTCATTACAGGGTATTGTGTTTTATTTCTATAGTTATATGGTATACACATTCCAATCGCATCTTCCACATTTACTTCGTATCCTAACGATTTTTTTAATGTGTTTTTTACCATGTTTGTTTTGTGTTGTAGTTGCGCTTCATAATCTAAATGTTGAAGTTCACATCCACCACATTTTTCAAATACAGGACAAACTGGTTCAACTCTTTTTGGACTTTTTTCTATTACTTCTAATAGCTTAGCAAATCCAAAATCTTTATTTGCTTTTAGCACTTTAACCTTTACTTTTTCACCAGTTATTGCACCTTTCACAAATAGTGTGTAACCTTCTATTTTAGCGATTCCTTCGCCTTCATATCCCATATCGATAATATCAACTACATACTCTTCGTTTTTTTGTATCATAAATATTCTCCCTTAAATATTTTTCATACTTTTATTTTCACACACTTAATTTGTGTGTTCAAATTTTTCGGTTGTGTTTTTTCTACAAAATGATTTCTCTTTTTAATTTTTTTGATTGTACTTTACCGATTCCAACATATTCTTCTGCATACAAATTATATAATCCATCTGGCAAATCAACCGGTATTTCCATGCCATTTAAAAGTTTTTTCATATTGTTTTTTACATCAATACTTTTGTCGAAAAGTTTTTCTATTGATACCACTTTTTCTTCAGATATTTCTTCTACTTGAATTGCATCTTTTATTTCAAATTCACCTGTTTGAACACGTCTTAAATTTGTCATTGTTCCACATGTTCCAAGTGCTATTGCAATATCTTCGCATAATGTTCTAATATATGTTCCTTTTGAACATGCCACTGTGAATTTCAAAGTATCATTTTCAAAAGAAACATTTTCAATCGAGTGTATTGTAATATCTCTAGGTTCTCTTTCAATTTCGATACCTTCACGTGCGTATTCGTACAACTTTTTACCATTAACCTTAAGTGCAGAATACATAGGTGGCACTTGCTTTTGCTCACCAATAAATTTTGATATAACTTCATTTATTTCATCTAAAGTTAAATCATATTCTTTTTCTAAAATAATTTTCCCTGTTATATCTCCTGTATCAGTTTGAATTCCAAACTTCATTTCTGCTTCGTACTTTTTATTTTCACAAGTTAAATATTGTACAAGTTTAGTTGCCTTACCAACGCACACTACTAATACACCTGTTGCCAAAGGATCCAAAGTGCCTGTATGTCCAACAGATTTCGTATGTAAAGCTTTTCTAACTTTTGCAACTACATCAAACGATGTAAAATCTTGTGGTTTATCTATTATTAAAATTCCATCTTGCACTTTAACTCCTCCTTTGTCCCAAGAGGGGACGGACCCCAAATGGGACAAGTCCTTCCTCTTTTCGCAACCTCCTTTGTCCAATTTGGGGTCCGTCCCCTCTTGGGACAAAGGAGGTAAAGTATAGGCGGGTTTATTCGCCCGCCTATAATCTTTTTTCTATTGTAATTGTTTTTTTATTTCATCTATTACGATGTTTTTAGATTGTTCCATCGAACCAGATATTGAGAATCCAGCAGCTCTTAAATGTCCACCGCCAGCATATTTTGAAGCTATTAAAGAAACATCAACATAGTCATTAGCTCTTAAACTAACTTTAATTTTTCCTTCTTCAATTTCTCTAAAGAAAATTGAAACTTCAACACCTTCAATATTGCGTCCATAGTTTACGATGTTTTCGTAATCGCCATCTTCGCAATTTAATTCAGCTTCATCAGCTTTTGTTACATATGTATATGTAATTTTTCCATCTTCTAAAACTTCTAATCTTTCTAAAGCTCTTCCAAGAAGTCTTGTTCTAGCTTCAGTTGTAAGATCAAATAAGTTTCTATAGATTGGAGCAATTTCAATTCCAGCTTCTAAAAGCATACTTACGAATTCAAATGTTTCAGATTGAACATTGTATCTAAATCCACCTGTATCTGTTAACATACCTGCATATATACAAGTTCCCATTACTTTGTTGATTGCAACTTCTAAAGAAGCAAGTACAACAATTATGTTTTGGCAAGTTGAACAAGCAACTGCATTTACGTAGTTAGCGTCACCATAATTTTGATTTGTTATATGATGATCTATTACAATTGTTTTTTCAGCTTTTTCAAACCACTTCTTACCTTCTCCTAATCTTTCGATATCACTTGAATCTAAAGCAATACACAAATCAAATGTTTCATCATCTGACAATTCATGCCTTATCTCATCAGACCCAGGTAAAAAGTTATACATTCTATTTATGTATGGTATGAATACTGTTACATCTTTTTCTAATTTTCTTAAACCGTGCATGAAACCAAGTGAGCTTCCGATTGCGTCTCCATCAGGATTTTCATGAGTTACGATTAATATTTTTTGAGCTGATTCTATTAACTCTTTTATATCATCTAATACTGACATATCTTAAACTCCTTCTTCTTCATCAGAAGCCTCTTCATCATCTTCTAATGGTTTTATATCTAACGAATTTATAATATTTTGAATTTTATTACCATATTCTATCGAATCATCAAACTCGAATTTTACTTCTGGTGTTGAATGGATTCTAATCTTACTTCCTATTTCTTTTCTAACAAGACCTGCAGCAGATTTTAATGCATCTAATGCTTCTTGTTGGTCTTTAACAGCAAGCATACTCACATATATCTTGCAAAGTTTAAAATCCCTTGCAAGATATACTTTTGTAACGCTTATCATACCTTCAAGTCTTGGATCTTTTAATTTTTGATCAATAAATGGTCCAACAACTTTTTTTATTTCTTCTTCTAAACGTTCTGTTCTTTCCATCTAAATTATCCTTTCGAATTTAAGGTTATTGTTTGATTTCTTCCATGATGTATGATTCTAATTTATCTCCAACTTTGATATCTTCATAATTTTCGATTTGTACACCGCATTCATATCCTGCAGCAACCTCTTTAGCATCATCTTTCATTCTCTTTAATGAAGAAAGTTTTCCATCGTGGATTACAACGTTATCTCTTATTACACGAAGTCCTGAATTTCTAACAATCTTACCTTCTAATACATAGCATCCTGCAATCATGCCGGCACCAGTAATTTTGAATGTTTGTCTAATTTCAGCTGTACCTTGAATAACTTCTTTGTATTTAGGTTTTAACATTCCTTTTAATGCAGCTTCAACATCATCAATAGCATTATAGATAACTGAGTAAATCTTCATATCTACTCCTTCTTTATCCGCATATGCTTTCGCTGTAGCTTCAGCTCTTACATTAAATCCAATGATGATTGAGTTAGTAACTTTAGCAAGTGTTACGTCTGATTCTGTAATACCACCAACGTTACTATGGATAATTCTAACTCTTGCTTCTTCATTTCTAATCTTCTCAAGAGAAGCTCTTAACGCTTGAACTGAACCTTGTAAGTCAGCTTTAATAATGATGTTCAAGTCTCTTAATTTACCTTCTTCAATTTGATTGAATAAGTTATCAAGTGTAACTGGAGAAGCTTTTCTAAGCATTTCTTCTCTTTGTTTGCGTTTTCTCTTTTCAATCAAATGTTTAGCAACTTTTTCGTTTTCCACTTCGTAGAATACTTCACCAGCATCCGGAACTTCAGTTAAACCAATAACTTCAACCGGTGTAGATGGACCAGCAGCTTTAACTTTTTGGCCTTTGTCATCTGTCATACCTCTAATCTTACCGATAACACTACCTACAACGATTGTATCACCTGTATTTAGTGTACCCCTTTGTACAAGAAGTGATGCAGTAACACCTGTATTTTTATCAAGTCTAGCTTCAAGAACTGTTCCCTTAGCTTGTTTATTAGGATTTGATTTTAATTCTTTCATATCTGCAACTAAAAGAACCATTTCTAATAGTGAATCAATGTTCTTTCCTAATTTTGCAGAGATTGGAACACAGATTACATCTCCACCCCATTCTTCTGGAACTAAACCATATTCCATAATTTCTTGTTTTACTCTATCTATATTTGCAGCTTCTTTATCGATTTTGTTAATAGCTACGATAATTGAAACTCCAGCAGCTTTAGCGTGGTTAATGGCTTCAACTGTTTGTGGCATGATACCATCATCGGCAGCAACAACGATAATTGCTACGTCAGTAACTTGAGCACCTCTAGCACGCATTGCTGTGAAAGCTTCATGTCCTGGTGTATCAATAAATGTAATTTCTCTATCATTTACTTTAATCTTGTAAGCACCAATATGTTGTGTGATACCACCGGCTTCTTTTTCAATTACGTTAGTTGATCTGATTGCATCAAGTAATGACGTCTTACCATGGTCAACGTGTCCCATAACTACTACTATTGGTGGTCTTGGCTCTAAATCTTCTTCGATATCATCTGATTCATCGAATAAGATATCTTCGTCTGATACAACTTCTTTCTTGTGTGCTGTTACACCAAATTCTCCTGCAACTAAAAACGCTGTATCAAAATCTAATTCGTTGTTTAATGTTGCAAGTATTCCAAATGCCATTAATTTTTTAATTACTTCAGCAGCTTGTTTCTTTAATTTTTCAGCAAGCTCCTTTACTGTAATTGTTTCTGGAATATCTATATCTGTAAGTTCGAAAATCTTTTGATCAATGTGATCTTTACTTTCTGTTGGTTTCTTTTTGTTTTTCTTATTACCTTTTCTTCTAGAAAGATCATAGTAATCAAACATTTTGCTTTCTGTATCATTGAACATATTAGAGAAATTGCTTTCTGATTGAATATCTCTTAATGTATCAAAGCTAATATCTTCGTTACCACCTCTTGATGGTCTGTTCTTTGTTTTCTTTGTAGATTCTTCAAACTTTCTGTTATCTTTTTCTTTATCTTTATAACCTGTTCTAACTGTTTCTCTACCTTGCTCTTTTGTAGATGCTTCAACAGGTGTAGATAATATTCCTTTTAATTCTTTTTCAACTTTGCTTTCTCTTGGTTGATTATTTCTATTTTGGAATCTATTATTTCCTTGATTTCTATCTTGGAATTTACCATCATTATTTCTATTTTGGAATCTTCCGTCGTTGTTTCTTCCTTCAAAGTTTTTACCATCGTTATTTCTGTTTTGGAATCTTCCATTATTGTTTCCAAATCTGTCATTTCTATTAAAGTTTGAGTTTTGATTTCTATTATTATCAAATCTCTTTTGACCATCAAAGTTTCTGTTATTATTAAATCTTTGTCCGTCATTATTTCTATTTTGATTATCTACATATTTATTTCTATTATCTGTTTTAACAGTTTGATTTTGAACTTCTTTATTTATTTCAGTAACCTTCTTCTCTTCAACTTGCTTTACTGAAGGAGTTGTAGCTTCTACTGGTTTAGTAGTCTTTGTTTCTTTTACTTCTTCAATAACTTTGGTATTCTCTACTTTTGTTATTTTTTCTTCTATTACTTCTGTTTTTGGGGCAACAGGTTCTTCTTTTTTAGGAGTTATAGTTCCTATTTTTCTTGGAGGTGTTCTATATTTAATATTCATCGAAGTATCTGTTCTTCTTTGAACAACGCCTAAATCATTTCCACCTCTTGGATTTCTCGCAATAGGTTTTTCTTCAGGCACTTCTGCAACTCTAGTAACCTCTCTTCTAATTATTACAGGAGCTATTGGCTTCTTTTCTTTTTTTGCAGGAGCTTTGTCACTCTCCGCATTTCCAGAAGCAGCTTTTCCTTTTAATTGTTTTTTAATTTTTGTCACGTCTTCATCTTCAAGAACGGAAAGATGACTTTTTACGTCATACTTTAGTTCAACTAATTTATCAACTAGCTCTTTACTTTGCATATTAAGTTCCTTCGCTAGCTCATGTACTTTCATTCTTCCCATTTAATTGTTTGCCCCCTTCAATTCTTTTACTAATTCTAAAATTCTTTTGCTAAATCCTTCGTCAGTGATGGCGAATATAACTTTATTGTCTTTTCCTATTGCTGCACTAAGTTCATCCTTTAGTCCATACAAAATCATTGGCGTATTACATTCGTCCGTTATATATTTAAATTTTTCTATTGTACTTGGCGATGCATCTTCTGCAATTATAACTAAATAAACATTGCCCGCTTTGATGTTATCTATACAAACATCAGCACCAGCTTTTAATTTTCCCGCCTTCATACACAGTCCTAACATCGAATAAACTTTATTCGTCACCGGCTAATTCTCTCCTTAAACAATCATATATTTCAGTTGAAATTGTAGTATCAAACTCTTTTTCTAACTTCTTTCCTTTAATTGCTTTTTCTAAACACTCTATATTATGACAAATATATGCACCGCGACCATTAATCTTGCCTGTTTTATCAATACATATTTCGCCATCTGTTTTTCTCACTACTCTATATAATTCACTTTTTGGTTTTGATTCAAAGCAACCAAGACAACGTCTTAATGGTACCTTCTTCATATATTTTCAACCCTTCCTATTGTTGTTGACCCATTTCTTCTTTAATTTGTGTTTCACTCTTTATATCAATTTTCCAACCTGTAAGTTTTGCTGCAAGTCTAGCATTTTGTCCATCTTTACCGATTGCAAGTGATAATTGATTATCTGGAACTACAACTTTAGAAGCCATTTCTTCTTCATTAATATCTACAGCAAGTACTGTTGCTGGACTTAATGATGAAGCAATGTATTGAACTGGATCTTCACTCCATTCAACAACGTCTATTTTTTCTTCTCTTAATTCATTTAAAATATTTTGAATTCTGATTCCTCTTGGACCAACGCAAGAACCAACAGGATCAATATTCATATCTTTTGAGTATACTGCGATTTTTGTTCTTGAACCAGCTTCTCTTACGATGTTTTTAATTTCAATTAAACCTTCATAAATTTCTGGAATTTCAAGTTCAAATAATCTTCTAACAAAACCAGGATGTGTTCTTGAAATTAACATTTGAGGAACACCTTTCATGTTCTTTTGAATTTCTAAAACATATGCTTTGATTTTGTCGTTTACTTCATATTCTTCCCCTGGAACTTGTTCGTTTGCAGTCATGATTCCTTCGATTCTTCCAAGGTCAACAATCATAATGTTCTTTTCAACTCTTTGAATTAAACCACTTACGATTTCACCTTGTCTGTCTGAATATTCAGTAAATACGATTTCTCTTTCAGCTTCTCTGATTTTTTGTACAATAACTTGTTTTGCTGTTTGAGCAGAAATTCTTCCAAAATCTTTTGGAGTAATTTCAACTTCGATAATATCTCCTAATGCAATTTTCTTTCTTCCTTTTTTCAAAGAATCAATTGCAACTTCGATAGCAGGATCAAATACTTCTTCAACAACTTCTTTTAATGAATATACTTTTATTGAAGCTTTTTCTTCATCAATAACGATTTTAACGTTCTCTTGAGAATTAAAGTTTTTCTTATATGCTGTAAGCAATGCTGATTCGATTGCATCTAACAAATATTCTTTACTAATTCCTTTCTCAATACTTAGTTCTTCTAATGCTTCAAAAAATTCCTTATTCACCTTTAGATTCCTCCCAATTAAATAATATTTTTGCACTTGATATGTCCGCAAATGCGATTTCTATATTTTCATTTTCTGATGTAATTATAATTTCTTCTTCCTTGACATCGTTTAACAAGCCTTCATAATTTCTCTTTTTCTTAACTGGTTTAAATAGGCTAAGTGTAATTTGTTTTCCTTTTGCAGCTTCATAATGTCTTGGTTCTCTTAATCTACGTTCCAATCCACATGATGAAACCTCTAAAGAGTATGAAGTTGGTATTGGATCTGCTTCGTCCAATTTTTCTCCTACTGCATTGCTCACCTTTTCACAATCATCTAAATCGATTCCTTTTTCGTTATCGATAAATAATCTTACGAACCATTCATGATTTTCATTAACGTATTCAATATCGTATAGTTCGTATCCTAACTCTTCAACTATTGGTGAAAGTAGTTCTTCTAATTCTTTTTCTTTATTAGTCATAATACCTCCTTGCAAAACGAAAGAGTGAGGCGGGCCTCACTCTTTAAGTATCAATTTTATTATGCTACGCATATTATACTTCTTATATTATATAAATGTCAAGCCTTTTCTTACGGAAATTTGGGTTTCCGGAGATTTCGGTCCAAAGGGGACGCCCATCTTTGGACCGAAATCTCCGAACGCAAAAACGCTGCCACCCACTAGGGATGACAGCGTTTGCAATTTTTAGCTCACCAGATACTTCCACTGATGAATTTTGGCGGATTTCGTTTTCTCTTCCTCAGACTCACCCAGAATGGCGGAGAGCGCTTCGACCACTGCGTCCACGAGGTCCTCAGAGAAGTACGTGGATGCGTACTCAAAAATATGACCGAAACGCGTCTTCAGGTCGATGACCGTCTTGGGGATGCCCTCATTAACGGTCTGCCATACCACGTCGTACCAGCAGCGGTAGATGTTGTCGCCGACGCATTCTTCGTGACGAATCAGACGGAGCTTAATCTCGGTAGGCTTGTCAGTGCAGCCGCACTCAACGCAGTATTCATCAACATCATCGGTAATGATATTGACGATCGCCTTCGCGGTGCAAGTAGCCGCCCCCTGCAGATAGTCGTCGGGTTTTTTGCCTTGTTCTGCCTTTTCTCGGAGGTTGATAATTTCAAACGCAAGCCTTTCCTGCTCGGTCGTCTCAACCTTTCCGATAGTAACCATTTCCTTCATTCATGTTCCTCCTTGATGGCGTTCTATCAGTTACTGTGTTAGTTTGTTACCTTGATATACCACTTGTAATGATTCTCATCTTCGTCGTCTGCCTCACCAGAGTAGTCCAGCAGCTCTTCGAAAGCCTCAATCAGGGCTTCGAACCATTCATAGTAGAAGTACGCCACACCTCTTGCGAAAAGGAAACCGTATGACGTAGCCAGGTTGATTTCTCCATTCAGTTCGTGGTAAATAGGATGTTCCCACTGAATCACGGATACCTCGGTATCGCCCATATCATCATGAGCGCGGACGTTAAGAACAAGACTGTAATTCTGCTTGCTCAGCAAAGCTTCTCGGGTCTCGTCCAGCTTGTTGCAGATGGTGATGATGACACGCTTGGCAACGTAGTGAGCGCAGTCAACGATATAATCGTCAAGCATACAGCCAGGTTCTGCACTTCTCTGCAGGGATAATACCTCGTATGCAATCTGCTCTCTTCTGTCAACGACAGGTCTGAATAAATTTACTTGATGTTTTCTCGGCACAATAATTACCTCCATATTTGTAATGATACTTGATGCTTTCTACCAAAAGGTAGACTCTGATGCCTACAGGTTTTTGTGCAACAAAATCCTTGTATATGCGGGTTAGAGCAACCACATATTAAATACTCTGACTATTTAAGACGATGTGATTATATCACACTTTGCGGTATTATGTCTACTGAAATTTCTTGAAATATTGACTTTTAGCCATTTTTGATATATTAATTAGTTCAAATCAAATACAAGAAAGGAGAATTTCCGCATGGCTAATCTTAGTCCCGCAACAAATGTTTTGGAATTTTATTTCCTTGCAAACAACTTAAAAGAGATCGTGCGCTCTGGCTGGAAGCAATGGAACGTCCCTCGCAAGCGCTTAGAAAGCGTTGCCGAACACGTTTTCAGCACTTGCATCTTGGCCATCGCTATCGAATCTGAGTATCACTACAACATCGACTTGTCCAAAGTATTGATGATGCTTGTTCTGCATGAAACAGAAGAAATCGTAATTCCCGATATCACACCTTGCGATGGTGTCTCTGCCGAAGAGAAAGTGACCATCGGCCATAAAGCAGTAGAGCAAGTACTTGCACACTTGGGCAAAGCCAACGAATACAAATCTTTGATTTTCGAATTTGATGCACACGAAACTCCCGAATCTATTTTTGCATACATGTGCGACAAACTTGATGCTGACATCATGAGCCTTTACTACGACAAAGATGAAAGTTGTACTCTTGCAAAAGCTACAAGTCAGTTGCAAGAAGCACCGCTTACCGTAAGACTTAGCGACAACGGCAAAAATTCCATGGGCGAATGTTTCAAACTTTTCGAGTACGAGCTCAATCGTTTGGACCCTAACTTTTTTGAAATTCTCAATGCAGCAAAAGACTTTTTGCAGAAGAAATAATTACACACAAAAAAAGAAGCTACGAACACAATTCGTAGCTTCTTTGCTTTTTATTAAAACATATCTTTTTTCTTCAAAATTATACATGCTATTAATGTAAATACAATTGCAATTCCTGTCACTATCCAAAATCCAAACGGATGGTTTGCAAACGGAAGACCTGCCGTATTCATTCCCCATAAACCACCAATAATTGTTGGTATTGTCATTACGATAGTCGCTGATGCTAAGAACTTCATTACTAGGTTCAAATTATTTGAAATGATTGACGCATATGCTTCCATCGTTCCACTTAAGATGTCTCTATAAATAGTTCCCATCTCTATCGCCTGTCTATTTTCTATGATTGCATCTTCTAGTATGTCTTCATCTTCTTCATACATCTTGATGCACTTTGTTCTCATAAGTTTTTCCATTACTATTTCATTAGACTTTAAAGATGTAGTGAAATAAACCAAGCTGTTTTCTAATTCAAGCAATTTTAATAGTTCTTGATTCTTCATTGTTTTTTCAATTCTGCGTTCTGCTTTTTCAGTTTCACGATTGATGTATTTTAGGTATGTTAAGTAGTATGTTGCAATTTTGTATAACAATTGCAATATGAATCTTGTTTTCTTAAAAGTATAAAAACCTTTTACTTTGCAATCAGAAAACTCTTTTATAATTGGAGTTTCTTGTGTGCAAACTGTTATAAAATAATCATCTCTTACAACAATCATACCAAGCGGCATTGTAGAAAATCCAGTAATGCTATCTGAATTTCTTTCAACAATTGGCATGTCTATGATAATAAGAGTTTGATCATCCTCAATATCAATTCTGGCTTTCTCTTCTTGGTCAAGAGGATATCTTAAGAATTCTTCTAAAACACCAATACTATTACAAAGCGTATTTATCTCTTGGACTGTGGGGTTCACCAGATTTATCCAACAGCCTTTCTCCAATTTGTTTGTTTCTCTAAATAACCCTTGTTCATCTTGGGTTCTATAAAATTTCATCATGGTAACTCACACTCCTTTTTATTCCTTACAAATTAAACAGCGTGAGTTTATGATATTGCCCACGCTTATATAATTTTATTTAATAACTTTATAAACTTTCCAATCTCTTCTACCTAATTGCCATGCAAAGTCTTTATCAAACACCGCATAATCAAATCTGTATTTTCCTTTTACCGCACTACCAGTATCCATTGCAACTACATATCCTAAACCTTCAATGTAAAATTCAGTTCCCAATTTCCAATAATCAGTATCTACAGCAATTGATACGCCCGCAACAATCGGCTTGCCAGAAGCAGTAAAACCTAAATTATTACTACATTCTTCTGGACTTGGTGTATATGCAGTTCCTTCGAATATTCCTACATATTCGAGTTTGCTAAAATCAACTGCACCATCTGCTTGCTCAGCATCACCGTAATTTTGTGGTGTAATACCTACGGCAGCAGCAATTTTCAAAGTATCTTGTAATCTCATATTTTCTTCAATAATACTTTGATTGTTTTTAGCTAACATCTCTGCAGTATACGCAAGATTTTCTTGTTCTTCAGCTATTTCTTTCTTTTGTTCCTCAATTTCTTTTTTAGTTTCTTCTATAACTAATTGATCTTTCACAACTTGCTCTTTGTCTATTTCTAAAGCATCGCTCTTTGCGTGGTATGCTATAACAGTCCCCTTAGCGTACATATAAATGCCGGCAGCAATGCAAAGTGCTAATAGCATGCAGCCAAACACAATTCTAAAATTCTTTTTTAACTTAATTTTATCTTTTTTTCTGCTAAGCATACCCTTAATTTGTATAGCTTTATCCGCACTCACAATGCTCACCTCCGTAAGGTTACAAGTTCATCACAAGTATTATATCACAAAAGAAAATATCCGCAAGAAGTAAAATGTCAAAAACAGTAAAACAATGCAAAAAGAGACACCTCGTGCGAAGTGTCTCTTATATTATGCATGAATCCAAGAACTGAATTCTTCTCTATATAATATCATGTTGATTTTAGCAAGCATTTCGAAAAACGAACTGTCACGCACCATAACAATCTCGATCATCTCTGGAGTTTTTCTGATACGTCTCTTCCCTACCTTGGTGTTTTTTACAATATCTCGAATCTCGGAATATGTTTCCTGCGTAAGGATTTCGCCACAGTAAATTCTAATACGATAATAATAATCTCCCATTATCGAGAAAGCATATTGACCGGATACATTTTCAATGCCAAGTTCTTCAAACCTCTTGAGCTTTTTTGTTACGCCTTTTATTAATCTAGATATATAAGATTGAGAGAGATTAAAATATTCTCTTCCAATATCATACTGATTCAACTCACCCAAATTCATCAAAGCTACGGTTGATTCTTTGACTGTAAGGCGATTCAAAATCAAATTAATTCTTCTTTCAGCCTCTTCTCTCTTCTCTATGTCTTCATAGTAGTTATGGGTATCAGCAAGCATTTCAGCAAACGTCGATTTGTCTTTCGGTCTATCTGTAGACTCGCTATCAATTGGTTCATCAATAGATATACATTTTGCCCTTATTTTGTTTTCCTTTCGGTAAAACATTTTGATTTCATTCAAAATGCATCTAGACGCGTATGTAGAAAATTTTCTATTTAAAGTGGGATCAAAAGTAGAAGCCGCCTTGCAAAGGCCCATCATACCTAATTGACACACATCATCGTAATCCCGTGGTTCAACCTCGCATTTACGTGCAATCAAGTAATACACTAGTTTTTCGTTTTCCTTAACTAGTTTTTGTTGTTCGACATTTAATGTCACAAAAAATCATCACCTTTCCTGCAAAATAACGAAATCTCCACTTGATAATTTCACAATTCAACAATCCACCTCTCATTCCATATTAATGAAATTCGCATGTACAATATTCATATTTTGCCACACATGTTATACCACGGAATGTCAACTTCTGTCAACCACAAAAGCCCTCGAATTATTGACAAAATCCCTTTTTCTTTGGTATAATTCTAGTGTTTCTATATACGGGGATGTAAAGGTTTCGACGGATATTTTGAAGCTAGAATAGCGAGTGATGGATTCTCACTTGGCCATCTAAAAAATGTGAGAATTATAAATAATTAACAACAATAAAGTTGCTTTAGCTGCCTAGTTGCGGCTACGTTTGCCTGTTTGTGCCACTTTCATACAACGCAAGCGTCATCTAAAAGTGGAAACGAAACTATCAAAACTTTGAGATAGTGGGTACCTATCAAGTTACCGATTTATTTAGCCTGTTTACCGGCGACTTACTTTGGGAATCTTAAAAGATAAACTGCACTCGGAGAAGTTCTTGTGGATGGATTTTCGGACAGGAGTTCGATTCTCCTCATCTCCACCAAAAATTAATGCCTGTATTTGTTGAAATACAGGCATTCTTATTATTTTTTACTGCAATTTTACTGCAACGCACTAAAAAACAAATTATTTTCTTTTTGGTTTTACATATCTCATAAAATCACAAATATCACAATCAAACATGTAGCAAATTTTAGCTAGTATATCTAAGTCTACTCTATCAACTCTACCACCATCTGAAAATTGGCCTAAATTAAAAAACATACATGCTTGTCTGTATATTTCAAGCGAATTTATTCTTACATTTATTCCTGTCATTTTAAATTATACTTTATATTCATTTTGTTTATTTTTACTAATCTATGAATTTGGAGAAAAAAAGAAGCCTACCTCGTAAAGAGATAGGCTTAATTTTATTTAACTGTTGGCATAACTTCACCTTCAGCGATTCTATGTAGTTCTTCAAAATCTTTCTTTGCAAGCTCTTCCGCTTCTTTATATGTTAAGTATGGGTATTTAGCTCCTTTAGTTGCATTCGCTTTAAACATACTATAAGCAATATCCATATTAACACCGTTTGCTTTTGATATAGCACCGATTGGTTCATTATATTTATCCTTTATTTCTTTTTCTTTTTGATAAAAATTCATATCGTTCATTCCTTTCTTTTTAGCCCATAAATTTCATTACCCTTGTCTTTAAAATCGATTTTTGAGGATTCTCGTGGCTCGTTTTTAACTCAATAATGTTTTTACATCGTTTGCCCACTTAATAAAAATCCATTTCTCATCTTTTATAATTTCTAGTTTCTTCAAGGCTAGTTCTTTGTCTAATATTCTTCCCGTTTTAAATAGATACTCTATTGCATCTAGTTCATCTCCATCTTCAAATAATTCAATTACTTTTTCTTCAACGTAATCTATCCAGTCAAGTTTTCCCCACTGCTTCCAACCTCTGTCTTTTAAGTTGGTTTCTACTACGCCGTATGCGTGGCCTCTAGCCTCGATTACTTTGCCATTGCCAACATATACCCCAACGTGCCCTGGATAAAAAACAAGTACACCCTTAACATCTGGCATGCTCGTTATATCGCCTTTTTCTGAACAATGGTCTAAATCAATACCGCCATCAATTTCAGCAGTATATTTATCTGGATTATAAAAGTCATCTGGTGTTTCACAGAATAGATATCCTTTTATTAATCCAGAACAGTCATGCACTTTTTGCCCATATTGTTCAGCGAAATCATCCGCCTTATAATATTGAGGATATTGAGCCGAAAGTCTTCCTAACAAACTCTCGCTAGCTTTGTGTGCATGGGTTGCATACCAATATGGTCTTCCTATTTGTTTTCGACAGTATTCGACAAGTCCGTAGATTTGTTTTCATTAGTATCCTCTCCTTTCGCTTTATTTATATCTGCCAAACCGTTTGCATTTAATGAGATAAGAATCCCATTTATGAAGTGCAATACTGTGTTCCACATTTGAAATGTGCCCGCATGTAAATCAACAATTACAAGTAATAAAAAAGCGACTACGATGCTCCACAACCTCGTTGGCATTTCCTTTATTCCCCACGCATTTTTAGTTACTGCAACAATCGAGTAAACTGCAAGTACAAATATTGCATAATCTCCAAGCATTTCCCAAGTCATAAATTGCTCCATATTCTCACCTTCTTCCACACAAAAAGGAGCAGGCTCGTGTTTACCTACTCCTTTTATAGATTTTTTCTGATACTGTGTCTTGTGCAGTACCTTTAGCTTTAGTTAATAAACTTTCTTTTTTCTTTAGTTTCTCCGACTCATTCATCTCTTTGTAACTTCTTTTTTTCTCTTCTGTACTTAGTAATTTTTCATATTCATCTTTTGCAATCTGTGCATATTCCTTCATGTCAGCTTCTGTGTATTCAACCTCAACTGTCTTCATCGAATTGACTTTGTATTTATAGGTTGTTTGTGCTGGATAGTACTCATATAGTTTTATCTTATCTGCGTTACTTGGATTGATTAAATCTTTTCCAAGATAGTATCTAGCTGTATCTGTTCTTAATTCTTGTAATTCATTGATTTTGTTTTTCTTCTGTTCTGCGTTTAATTGCAAACTATTCCTTGTAGTTTTTATGTCTTTGTTTAATAATTTCAAGGTATCTTTTGCGTAGTTTAATTGTTTTAGTTGTTCTAACTCTTCTGGTGTAGCCTCGCTATAATTTTTCTTTATCTCAAGTTCACTTGCTAATTCATAAACTTCATCTAGAGACACACCACTCTTATATCCGCTAGCAAAGAATCTTTTTAATATAAATTGTTCGCTTTTGTTTTTTGCAGGTTGTTCTCCGCTATCTTGTACATCTAAGAATTTATCTGCCAAATCTAAGAATTGTGTACCCAAACCAGCCAAGTATCCCTCAAAAATATTATCAATATATATTGGACTTACATTTAATGCCCCACCTAGCATTATAGCTAATTCACTAGTGTATTCATTGTATTGATCTGCTGGTTTCGTATCGCCTTTTAAATATTCTGATACTAAGTCTGTTTTATAATAAAAATCTTTGTTTAACATATTTTCAAGCAGTGGTTTTATTATTTGTGGCACTGCATTTCCTAAATCATCTGCAGGCAACATATCAAACAATGTATCTTTTACCCAGTCAGCAAGTCTCTCGCCTTCTTCTCCTTTCGGTATCTTATCATTGCTTAAATCGTATAAATATTCAGCTAGATTTATAAAACTTCTTGCTGTACCTTGAGCTTTCTTTATAGTTAATGGTTCACTCGTGCTGTCATAAGCTATTACAAAGTTGTCTTTTTTCTTTTGGTCTGTCATTTCTTCAACATGTTTATTTTCTTTTTCTTCTGTATATTCTTTTAAAGCAAGAGCAAACGCTATCATTATTCCTAGTTTCAACGATGTTTTAAAAGGATGTGCATGTACAGATTCTCCAAATCTATATACAGAACCAACTCTCGCTGATGAAAACGGAATAAATTTATTTATAACTCGTGTTGTTTTACCAGCTCTACCGAAGTCTTGAGTTATATCTTTTGCATTTAGTGCTGTTTTCAATCGTATATCTCTGTTTGACATTCCCTTTTTTCTATAAAGTTTTGTTTCTTTTCTGAAGTTTTGGAAACGTGTACTTTCTTCTGTTAACTCCGATGTGTATGTCAAAAGATTCAGCGTTTTGTCTATCAACATACTTGTCAAATCTAAAAACGCTTTGTATTTTGTGCTATTTAACTTATATTTACCAGTCTTTGGATCTTTTTTACCAAATAACACTTTTTTGTTTTTACTATATATGTCTGTTGCATTATCTCTTATTTTAGCTCTATATGTTGAGAATCTACCAGATTGACTCGCTCCACTTTGTTGATATAAATTATAGAACTCTTTTTGTGCTTCTACATATTCCTGGAAAATAGGTACTTGACTTAATATTCTTGAAAAAACATTATCTCTTCCAGCAAGAGTATTTACAATTCCAAGGATATTGTCTACCAAAGGAATAAACACAGTATCACTATATAAAAACGCTTGTTGTGAGTCCGAAATGGCATTCGGCACAGCAAATTCTGCGTTCGCCATTGTAGCACCATATCTCAAAGGCATATTAGCCCAATTCATAAATTTTTCAACTATATTCATATTTTGGCTGTTCATACCTTTTAAAACGTTGTACAAGTCTTCATCATAAAATTGAACGAACACCCTTTTTCCATCATCAATATAGCTCATTATTTTATTTTTATCATCTGCTAATTTCATGTTAAATACGTTATAAACTTCTTCTAAGTTTAGGTCGGATGTATCTATTCCTTGTTGCGAAAGAGCTTTTTCAAATTTTGATAATTCAACACTTCCTTTGTATTCCATTGGTGGTGGTACTATTTCAAATAAGTCAGCGTATTGGTTGCTTTTTCTACCTAAATTAACTAATGATTTCAAGACTTTATTGTTTTCAACTTGTCTTATAATTCTTGAAGCATTAACAATAGTACTTTCTATTGGATCAATGATTTCACGCTCAGAACCAGTTGTTTTATACACTGTTTTTCCTACTTTTGCTCCTTTTGTTGATGCAGATATTATTTTACCTTCATTATCCATTACTCTGTTCATCGCAATATAGTTTTCATTTAATTTTTCAATATCTTCAATTTGTTTCGCTGTAAATAAACCTTCACGCCTTGCATATTCCAAAATACCGTTGTTTTCTTTTCTGAAATTATCTGCTGTTTTCTTTATTTTTTCATCTTTTTCTAACAGATTAGTTGTCGCAATAGCATCTTCTTTTCTTAATCCTGTTTGTTGCCCTTTCTTCACATAGTCTCGATTTCTTTGTGCAATCAACAAAGCTCTTAATTTCATCATATCTTCTGCTTTACTTATAGGCTCTAATACACTAGCAAAACCTTGTGTTATTTTTTCATCAGTGTCCCAATCTCTAATACCCTTATTTAGCATATTAGTTGTTTGGTCGCTTCCACTATTGACCAATCTAAATAGCACATAAGGGTCTTCGCTTGGCTTTAATTCGTGTCTGTTTCTTAACCCAGTTCTTTTTGCAAGAGTATCGCTAGCCTTTTTCAAATACCAGTTATCATCATAAATTTCAAACATAAGCCTATCTATAAATTTACCAAGAGTAAAATTTTTCTTTTCATCTTCGTTAATAGACACATTACTCATTATTCTTTCTTCAGGTCTCATGTTTATATATGCTTTTACATCGTTTATTAAATCAGTAAATAACTGATCCAATTCAACATTACTTTCTCTTGCTTCTGTGATAAAATCAGCCAAATAAGGATATTGTTTTATAGCGTTTTCAGTATCTACAATATATCTTCTCGTAAATTCTGCAAAACCTTCTTGAAGTTTTATTTTTGGAGTATTGTTATATACATCGCCAAATTGTCTCTCACATAAATTATTCATTTCTCTTGCTAATTCTTTGTGTTGTTTTTTCCATGCTAAAGTATCTTTTGTTGGTGTCACATTTAATTGTGCTAAATCGACATGATGTCCTAACTCGTGAATAATTGATTCTATATCAGTTAACTGCTTTGTTCTTATAGATTGAATTGCTGAATTATAAACTGCATAAGCTTTTTGTCTAAATCCACCTGTACGAATAGGTCTGCCTAAATATTTTTCAATTTTTTGGCGAATTTCTTTTCTGCTTATAGTTCCTAAATTTTCTTCTCTGCTAACCTTACCGCTTTCAATGGCTCTAATTTTTTGTTCTATTAAAGCTGACATTCTTTCTGCGTTCGTTTTATAAGAATCTTGTACACCATCATCTTTTCTGCTTAACTTTATTTGTGAATCCTCATCTAATTTAGGCTTTGCCGTTGCTTTTACTTTCTTCACTTTGCCATCTGTATCATGGAATATATTTTCTTCTTTCATGGCATTAATAAGTGCTCGCCACGATTTATTTATGTTTGCTCTTTCTTCTCCTGCAGGGAAAGGATTAAACAAACCATATCTATCATTGTTAACCGAATGAACCAAATAATCATTTGTTATTCCTTTTTTCTTTAATTCATCATGTACAAAAGCCTCAAAGCTTCTAGCTAGCATCTCTTCTCTTAGAGCAAAATATGTTGATGCTCTACCCATTAATTTATCCAATTCTCTTGCAGATTTACTAAATGCACTTTCAGAGCGAACAAATGCAACCTGTTTAGCAGGCACACCACTTCTATACAAAGAATATACTGTATCATCATCTATTTTTCTGTTTGTAACAGCTTTTATAAGTGTTTTCAAATCTTCTAAAGGTTTATCATATATTACTTCAAATTTACTTCTAGAAATTTGTTTGTAATCTCTTTTGTCCTTTAACTTACCTTCTATAAGTATTTTTCTTATTTTTTCGTACTCTTTCTTTTGTTCTGCAGTTACTTCTATTGGAATATTCTTATATTCGCCTTTAACTCTCTTATATTTTTTTGCTTTACCATCAAATACATCATCATAATATTTCAAGTTATATTCTATACTGCTTTTTCTATTTTTTTCAAACAAGGCGTTTTTCTTTGCAATTTCTTCCTCGTTTGTTGAAAAACTGTATTCTATATTATCTAATAGTTCTCTATATGCCTTTGTTACACTTTCTGGAAGATTCCTATACATTTTGTGTATACTCAAAAGTCCATCACTATCATAACCAGATAATTGCGATAAATAATTATCTAGTGCATGCCCCATTTCGTGAGCCACACTTCCTGCTCCTTTTAACTTTGTCATATTAAAAACTTTTTTCACTGGCTCAAAATGTGCAGATGCACCACTTAATCCATGACCTCTTGCACCAAACGCAATAGCCATTTTACCATTGAATCCTAAGTCTGAAGGTATAATATCTAGTGCTGTTGCCAAATCAGTTAAAGAATCATATCCATAATTTAAAAACTTTTGCCTTTCTTCATTGTTAACCCAATTTCCAAATTCTCCACCCCTGAAATTAAATTTATCTAATATTTCTTGTCCTGTTGCATTAACACTATTTGCATTATTAGGATTTATTCTTGTAACTTTTTGAATTTGTGGTCTAAATAGATTTTTTCCATGCTCAGCCAAATACATACTTAAAGCCATTGCGTATGATTCTGCTTCTTCTCTTGTACTAAAAGATTTTCCAGTATCTCTACTTTTTAATGTTTTAGGTTCTATTATTTTTACAATGTATCTTTTATGCTTATTACCTTCTTTGTCATAAGCATAACCTTCTTCTACTCTAGCTCTATTATTATTTATGTTTGTTTTAAATTCTTCTAAAAACTTTTCAGCATCCGCTTCTGACTTAAAATCGCCTTTTAAAACATTACCCTTGAACGCTACACTATATACTTCTTCTGTCTTTCCATCTTCGGTTTCAATAATATCTTTATTGATTGTGTAATTATGAATAACCTCTCTTGTAAAATGTTTTTTAGTGCCTTGCCATACATCTTTTCTAGCACCACCAATTTTCTCACCAAAATCATCTATTTTTTCTGTTTTGTTTTTAGCTTCCAGTTTTTCAATTTCATTTCTTAATCTTTTTCTTTCAGCATCCCATTTATCAAAACCATCTCGTGCTTTTTCAGTATATTGTAATGATTTTGCATATTCTTTGTATTTCAATTCAGCATAATCAAGCTCTACATTTAACCCTTTTAATTTATCGGCTAAAGAAAAAGAACCCTGTTCATTAGAGTTCTTTTTGTATATTAGTTCTATATGTTTTTTTATAGTTACAATCGTATCATTGTAAAATTTTTCTCCCAACGCATCAATATATACTTTTTTGAGATATTGTGCATCTTTATCATTTATATCTGTAGTATTCAGATCACACAAAATTTCTTTTGCAAAATTTTTTAAGTCTTTCGCAATGTCTCTTTTTTGTTTGTTACTTAATAAATCTTTATATTCATTAAAAAGTTTATTAATTGCCTTAGCGTTGTTGCTGATAGAGTGTATTATTTTTGAAAAATCTTCTATTACAATTTTAGTATGGTTTAACAGCATGTCTTCTACTAGTTCATGATTTAAAACAGCTTTATATCCAACAGACTCTGCTTGCCCTATCGAAATATAAATTCCATCTTGTGCAGTGAAACTAGATATATCATCGTTTTGAAAAGCAACAATTTTTAACCCAAAAATTTTTCCAAATTCAATTATTTCCTGTTTCTGTGGTGTCGGCACGATTTCGTTCTTTATCCTTTTCACCAATGTTTCCGCATCTTTTCTTTGTCTCTCTGTCTTTTCAATAATCCAGTCCTTAACTCCCAAAACAGTTTTTTCATTTCCATTTCGGTCATTTTTATCCCCCCTGACTTGATTATACACTGGAGTTTGATTTTTATCAATCCCAGTACTATTTTCTTTTATTTCTGATTCATTTGATATTTTTTCTTGTTTTTTCTTGTTTGCCTCCTGTTTTCTATAATTTTCAACAAACTCAATTCCTTCTTTACTGTCTACATATCTATCAAACACAATCTTTATTGCCTGGTCTTCTACTTCACCAACGTAATCTTGCCAATCCATGTCGAAAGCTTCTTCGCCATATTTATCTTCAAGCAGTTTTTTCTCAGTCTCAATTATTTCTTGCTTATTTAGTTTTTCTAAAATAGCATCGAATAATTTCGCATCCTCGCTTCGAAAAAATTTTGTATCTAGACTTTCTATTTTTGCATATTGTCCTTGTAACGAATCAATCCAATCTACATCTTTTAATTCAACTTCTTTTGAATATATTTTACCGCTTCCTGCATACGTTTGTGCTTCCACTTTTGAAGGTGTAACAAACGTTCCTTGTTTAATAGGATGGCTACTATATACAATAGCTTTACCTGTTTCAATCATTTTTTTTACCATTTCTGCACTCACATCAGGAGTAAGCGATTGGATTTCGCCATCTAAATCTTCTTGTAAAGCCTCTTCAAATGCTTTTATATCTTCTATGTTTCTAATCCAAGTATGTTCTGAAAGATTAACATCAACAGGGTTTTCTTTCAATATTATATCTAGTTGTTGCTGTTTGTGCTTATCTATATCTTCAATCGGAGAATATGTAGTTGTTTTTTCCTCTTTTTTTACTGTTTTTTGATTTTCTGGAACATTTCCTACATCTATATCATATTCATTCCCTAATTTATATCCTTGCTTACGCATATCTGCATAATTATCAAATCCAGCTTGTTGTGCCATTATATCTCTGTATTCTGCAATCGGTATATTACCTATATTAGTTTGCACTGTTTTTTCATTTTTTAGTGCATTTTTATTAGTTATCTGTGCATTTTCTGTTGATGTCTGCACATTCTCTGCAGATTCTGCAGTGTTTTGAACATTCTCGGTAACTTGGTCATTTTTGTTCAATTTAGTCATTTCTGTATTAGTTGACTGAGTGGCTACTTGGTTACTTGGTTTCCATTCCTTTTGTTGATTTGTAGGTATTTGTTGTACTTGATTGTTAGTTGGTTGCACTGTATTTTGTTTGTTAGCTTGAACGTTTTTAATCGTATTTACTGCCACACTTCCACCTGCATTTAGTCCACCAGATACAGTAGCTATTTTCATGCCACCTTCTACTGCTTCTTTTACTCTTGCTGACTCTTCTTCTTTTGTTCCAGTATATTCTATGCCAACCTTTTTAAGGGCTTCTTTTTCTTTTTCTATAGCTATTCTTTCTTGAATGCCCTCTTCAGCACCTTCTGACAAGATGTTTATTCCGTATGCTTTTAATGCTTCTGCCAACATTTTCTTAACTGTCACTTGAGTTGCTGTCTTTGCTCCTGTTGTAAATAGCTTACTGAATCCGCCCATTGTAGCTAAATCTAGAACGGCTTCTCCACTTTCTACAACTGATTGCCAAAATGCGGTATCACTTGCAATTTCCCTAGCAACCTCATTGAAATACTTTTGTTCTTCAGCTGTAAGACCACTTCTAGCTCCCAACTCAAGAAGACTTGCGTATGCACTACCTCTCATTTGGTCATAACTCCATTTAGCAATACCACCAACATATCCAGCTTTAGCTCCCCATATAGCACCAGTACCAGCACCAACTGCTGTTCCTGCTCCAGGAACTACGCTTCCAATTCCTGCTCCAATTCCAGCACCAGTACCAGCACCTACTACTGCTCCACCAGCACCAGCTACTTGTTGACCTACTAGCTGTGGAAGATATTGTGCAAAGTCTTTAGTTATCCAATTACCTTTACCAACATTCGTAGCATATTTTTGATATCTTTCTATTTCTGCTAGAATCTCTTGGGCTTTTTCCAAATCTTTTTGATTTTGGCTTTCAAAATATTTATTCATTGCATCGTTATACTCTATTTGTAATTCACCCAAATGCTTATTACTAGCAAATTTACCCTTATCATAAGATTCCAAAGCTTCTTTCAGTTCCTCTTCCGATAAATCTTTGTGATCACTAACTATCGTTGTTTTAAAAGGTGATGTATCATTACCTACTAAGTTTGGAATTTTAGCACCTGTGTTTACTGCATTTATATTGTTAGCCTTTGCATACGCTTGGGCTTCTTCTAATGTTTTAAATTTAGGCATTGTAGTCGTTTGTGTTTCTTCTTTCTGTGTTGGGTTTAGTGCATTTTCCTTAAACTTTTTATAAGCATCGCTAATATTATTAGTTTGTGTTTTCTTTTCTAAAGCAGATTTTTTAAATTGTTCGTATGTCATACTCTGCCTCCTTAAATAATATCTTTTTCTAGTTCTTCATATAACCTTTGTCCTATATCATCTTCTAATCCTTGTTGGATATAATACTCTAGTACTGCCGTTGCTTCTTCTTTGCTGTATGTATTTCCTATTGCCTTGGCCACCGTTTGATAGTCTTGAGTTCTAGGAATATAGTCCAATCCGTATTCTTGATACTTCTTCTTCCATTCTTCATAACTAATACTTCCATTAGCAAAAAGGCTATCTATATAATCCATTTTTTCTTCATCATTCATATCAGCAATATCTGGATTTAATATCTTGTTTGCATCTGCTACTGTATAGCCTTGACTACCTATCGCTTGCACAAACGCATCATAGTTTTTAGCATTGTCTCTTGCGAATATCAACATTTCTCTTTCAATGTCTTCACCTTCTGAATTGTCGTACATTATTTGTAGTTGTTCTTTAAGTGCAGATGCACTCAAATCTCCATTGAATTTATACTTTGATGTAATTTCCCCACTAACGATATTATTTCCATTTTGAGTGTTATTTTGTTCATCTGAGCCACCATTCTCATAGTAGTAATCAATCGCTTTCTTTTGCTCGTATGTTTGTAGTTCTAATTGTGCTTTCACTTCTGCTAGTGCCATGTCTGTATATAGCTCGTTATATTTCTTTTCAGCTTCTTCTTGTGATGCACGGATTGACTCTCTTATAGCTGGCGAAAGTATTCCAACTGGTACTCCTAAAGCTATAGATGCCTCATTATCTACATATCCTAATTGGTTTACTCTGTTCCATTGATATTCTTTTTCATCTTTTTGTGCTTGATAATATTCTAGATTTAATTGAACATTAGAAAGCCATCTGTTGTATTGTGTTTCTTCTAGTCCAATAACAAAAGATGCCATTGATTCTAGCCTGCTTAGGTTCTCATAAAATTCTTCTTTTGCCATTTTGCGATAAGTCTCTTCCAGACTTGCAACTGTACTTGTTACGATTTGTGCTGTCATTGTAGAATCTAATATTCCTTTAGCATTCATGCTTTCATAGACAGTATTCATTGCGTGCTCTTGTGCTTTTACTAGAGCTTCATCATCGCTTGGATCATAAGTGAATCGCATCGTTAATAATTCATTTACAATTCCCTTTATTACGCTGTCATATTCGCTCTTATATTCAACACTCCCTAAATAACTAGCACTATTGTCTTGCTCTGGTGCTTTATAATTCACCATGTTTTTATAGTTTTGTAATTCTATTCCAATAGCTTCAGCTCCTGTATAATCACCACTATTTAAGGCATATGCGATTTTATTCTCGTAATCTTTTATCATGTTTGCTATTTTTTGATTTCTTAGGTTATTTAGTTCATATACGCTTGTTTTGTATATGGCATCATACCCGTTTGAGACTCTATATTGGTCTATCGCATTCAATGCATTTATTTGTGCTTGATAATCGTTTATTTGAACACCATATTTATAGTCATTTATATAACCCTGCACTGTTGCATCTACAAAATCACTAGGCATTTGAACCGCAACTGTGTTTCCTGTTGGTTGTGCAACTTCTGATGTATATGTTGCTTGTGGTTGTGTCGATATTGTTGGTGCTAGAGACAGCTCTTGGTTTGGTTGTGTTGTATTTGGTTGAGCTGGTTGAGTGCTTTGGGTTTGTTCTGGCACTCCTGTTTGTGCATATGTTTGTGGTTGCACTTGATATGTTGTGTTTGCTTGCGTATTACTTCTAACTTCTGTATTCGTTGTGTTAGGCATTTCTACATTAGCATTTTCAGTCTTTAACATTTCTTTTCCCCTTTCTAAAACAATTTAGACCAATAAAAAACAGTCTCTCGTATATTTTCTTTTATTTGAAAAGGCTTACCATATAATTTGGTAAGCCCTTTGCTCCATTGTTCAACTGTTTCTTTCTGTGTGCTGTACTTTCTATAGTACGCACCATGTCTAGACATCAATATTCTGCTCCATTCATTTAATGTTTGTTCTGTGGTATCATATATCTTCATTTAATTCGCCACTCTTTCTCTAGCAAGAAGAACTTAGCATCGCCTTCTCCTACAATTCGCACTGCCATTGCATTTACTTTCTGCATGTACATTCTAGGAACTATGAGTCTTTGTCTCTCGCCACCTTCATGGTAGTATTGGTTTGGTTTATCCATTTGGTGATTTCCAACACGCTTGGTTTCGCCTATTAAGATATAACGTTTTTCCAAAGCTTCTTCTTGCCATGGTTCTATATTAGTCCAGTGGTCGCTAACATATACCTTTGCTTCAGCATCTGCTTGTAACCATACATCTGTTAATGTTTTCTTATGTTTCACTGTACCTAATATCCACGTTTTTGTTTCAAATCCATACTTTACTTTCACATAATCACAATTTCTCGTAACTATATCGAATAGCAAGTCTTGGCCTGTTGGCTGAGTATTCATCATAACTATGTCGCCATTATATTTAGCACCAATTAGGAAATCACTTCTTGTGAATGCTCTTGTATTTGTATCTACATCATATCTTACAATTTCGTTAAATTCGCCATCCTCAGCCCACCATACACGATTTCTCGTATCATATACTAGGATTGTGTCATTCTCGGCATCACTTAAAGGACTTCTTTGTACGATAATATATAAATATGAATCGTAACTGGCCATTCTAATCTTGTCTAACGCTGACATGTGTATGCCGATATTCTTTATTCCACCATACGATGCGTAATTATCTCCGCCGTGTGGTTCAGATACTCTTGTTACATACGAACCATTGTATCTATACACTTTCGTGTCTGTGTCCATCCAATATAGGCATCTATCACAAATGTTTACAGTATTTTGAGATATACAACCAATCCCATCATCTGCATCTACTAATGTAAATTGATTTACTTCTGCGTTAGGCGAATCACCATATAAGATGTGCCAACTTCTCTCACAAAATATAATTAATTTGCCATCGTAAGGAATAAGAGCCACAATTTTTCCCTTTGAATTTGTGATGTTTATTTCTCCTGCCGTATTGATAGGATCATCTTCACTAATTTCAAAATTGTCATATTGTCTCAAGTTGCTAAACTTTAGACTTGTTCCATCTCCTACCCAAAGTCTGTTCTTATGACATGTAACTATACCTGTGTTTTTATCTTCAGCAGTCTTTAATTCTCCACCTTCTGTATAGATATACTTGCTTAGTGGTGTTGAGATTATAATATACACGTTGTTTGCATCTCTGCATTCACACATGCTGAGCTCTACAGAATATGGCACTGAGCCAACATACACTTTATCTAACATTCCGTTAGAATTATAAGTGTATTTGTACAGATAACTGTCCGCTTCTGTATTCTGTGGTGTCCTTCTGTCCTCTATTGCATACAGAACCTTTGAAGATGATGTGAATAGCTTTTGAATTTTACCAGTCGCAAAGTCCGTTGTATCTTCCATATACCACGCTAAACTTATTCTACTATTTCTTACTGATAATGTTGGTGGATTCAATAACGCTACATTCCACATATACGCCATTTGATTATCTTCTATAAATGTCTTGTCATAGCAAGTATTTAGTCCACCTTGCAACGTTATTACATCTGATATAGATTTTCCACCAACCTTATTTAAAAATGGTTTCATTAGAATCTCCCCCTTCTAATCCAAGATAAAGGCGGTTTTTTATTGTCTTTTGTCTTAGGATAAAAAGGAGCTCCATTAAATTTCTCGGCTTTTGTTTGTTCTAACAGATTGTTGTATTTTAACGAATAATTATTAGATATCTCGATGTCTGGATTACTTCCTGCAGATGCCATGTCGGCTACTATTGCATACACTAATAAATCAATGTATTTATCATCTATCTCAATAGGATCATCTTTAGTCTTTACCGCTCTTGGCGTTTTCTTATAGAACAACTTTACTCTTTCGTTGTCCGATGTTGGAACTGGGAATAAACCAATAGTGTTTCCATATCCATTAAAATATCTAACACCTTCTATTATGTCTGCATCTCTTGACCACACACATCTCTTAGGTGTTTTTGGGTTGCCGAAGTCTCTTGTTACCTCTTCAATATTTCCTTGTTCACAATCTGATGGTAATTTATATAGAGCTTGTCCTGCTATAGCTTGGATATCATACATGTCATCTAACAATACAAGTTTATTCATTCTGTTTAATGCACTATTAATATATTCAACAAAGCCTTCTTGTAATTTTGTTTCGTGTCCTACTTCTGTTTCAAAAATGAAGCCGTTATTAGGGTATTCTTTATTTACCATGCTTGCTATTTGATACGCTGTATACATTTATCTCACCCTCCAAACTACCTTTTTATCTATTAGTCCGCCACCATTCATTACTCCATAATGGATTCTTATTTTATGTGGCAATAATTCAACATTATGCAAATATACTGAATCGCTATCATCGGCTGTTAAAGGCACAATATCTAAAGGCACAATATCTAAAGCAAATATCTTGCCATCTAATAACACTAAACCATCAACCACATATAAAACATGCTCCATACCAAGCAGTAGAATTGCTTCTACACCGTTTTTTACTGGCACTTCTATATCAATATATCCTGCTTCTGAAGCTTCTTTACTTAATGTCTCTCCGCCTCTTTGATATGGCATTTGGCAAGATATTTGGTATATTTTGATTTCATTTTCGCCATCATATATCTTTGCATAATCTGAATTGCCTAAGAATGTTACTTTGTCTAAATCTAACAATGTACCAGTATAAAAATATGTACCTTCTGGAACAAATATATATTTTAGGCCTTTCTTTATGCTCTCATTGATTGCTACTTGTATATTCGCATAGTTATCTGTTTTGTTGTCGCCCACTGCCCCAAAATAAGTTAATGGCAACATACCAAACGCATCCATAAACGCTGTACCGTATTGTCTTAGTGCTATATATCTTTCGTTTTCTTCCATGTAACATCCCTCCTATTTTCCAATCATTTTGTCTAAATTTTCTTCTATAAAAAATTTCAACCTTAGTATTTCATTTTTTTCATTTGTGTTATAACTTGTACGACTATTTTCAACATATTGTATTCCTAAAAAACCAATAGGCTCTTTGTCTTTATTTTCTAATATTATGTCGTAAAAACCTTTAACACCTTGTTCTTTTTTTATGTTGTAGGCGCTTGGCATATTATCTTTTATATCTTCTATATCTAGAACATCCATTTCTTTATTGTTTATTAGGTTTTTGGTGAATCTAGGAATAGCACTAAGAGGTAGTGATTGAAGATACATTTGATAGCCTTTTACCCCAGTTCTCGTAACCTCATAAGTACAACTTGTTTTTAATGCACTTCTGCCATTCGCATAATGTCCACCATTGTGGAAATCATAAATCTGAACTCTATCTGCTTTTAGCAACTCTTTCATCTGCTCCATTCGTTGTATTATTTCTGTGTCTAAGTTGCATTGTTTGTGAAGTTTTTTAGGTATTGTTTCTTGAATAGTCTTTTTAGCTTTAGCAGTTGTTACAATTAAAGTTGCACTAGCAGAAATAACAGAAGTCAAGCCTATTATAAACGCTGTTAATAATTCCATTATTCTATCACCCCACTTTCTATGCACTTAAGAAAGCTATATTGCAGTATTCTGTTACCGAAGATGTATTCCCTATATTTCCGCACTTCATTCTCATATTTTTAAATCTATCCATATGCTACACCACCTTTACGTTGCCATCGATAAGAACTTGTACCAATGAGAGTTGCTTATTACTGTACTATAATGTAGGCTACTTGCCAGTGCTGATTTGAATGTACTTGATGTAACCGCCTTAGCCATGAATGTTCCAGTACATTGTTTAATCATAAATTCGACCGCATTTGCATTCGCAAGCAATGTTGAAGCTTGGTTTATCAATGAGTCCATTGAGTCGGCAAGTATTCCAGCTTTTAGTGCAAGTGTTTGCCAATCATCATCTTTTAAGAAACCAGTAGCATACAAGTTGTGAGTAAAATCAGCAGCTGGATTTGTTAGCATAGGGCAAACATACACCGAGCCACTATAACTTACTCCCGTTTTTATTCTCATTCCTTTTTCGTATGTATATGCACCATCAGATGTGTCTTGTTCTCCGACACTCGCAACGCCAGTACCATAACCAACACCGTTTGTGTTTGAACCATAGGCAAACGTAACACCCGCAAATGAACCCGTAGCTGTATTACTTTTGGATTTATATGCTTCAAACACCGCAAACACTCCAGAATAACCCGTAAAGTCTACTGGGTTAGTTGATTGATAGTGAACATTACCGCCAGAAGATGAGCTTCTTGCCATGTAGATATTATTCTCGTTCTTAGTAAGTGTCGTTGGTTTTGTATAAGAGTTGCTACCAGTGTTATTTTCATAACCACCAGTTAATGCAGTACACTCATCGCCATAATCATATAGCATTGTATAATTTACAATTTGTTCAAATGTTTCCGTTGGTTCTTCTGTTCCACCAGATGATGCACTTGAAAGTGTACCCGTAACTCCAAAGATTTTTACACCTGCCTTGATATTTTCAGCAATTAAGTTACTATCTCCAGCAATCGTTACTTGTTTCATTCCAGAATATCCTGAATCTACCGATATAACTTGTTCTTCTGCTTGTGGTGTGGCAGATTTACTTTGTAAAGATAGTTTCGCTGTTACACTTGATAAACCATCATAACCTGCATCAGCTGTAACAGTTTGAGATTCTTCCGTTAACGTTATAGTCTTCGCTTGTAATGATGGATCTGGATAACTATATGTATCAAATAACTTTTTACCTTTTCCTAACTCACCTGCCATTATATCTTCAGATACAACACCATATACACAATCTTGCTCTATTACATTTCCATCTACACACAGATATGCTAAATATTCTGCTGTACCATCTTTTGGAGCTAATTTGTATACTTTTGTACCACTTCTATAAGAATCTTCTCCTTCTACATCAAAGTACCTTGAAGAAATAGTACCACCTGTATAAAGGTCGGTAGTTGGATCACTAATTCTTCTGATATTAGTATTATACAAAAAGTACTCTCCGTTTTTATCTACATAAGGTACATAAGTTGCTAAATATGTACCACCAGATAATTTCGCTAATTGTTCATATGTCATATCTACTGGATTAAACTTATATATATAAGCCTCTCGGTTGTCATTAGCAGTATAAGCTTGTCTCCCTAAATATCTAGCATTTTTAGAAAGTGCAAATGTATCAGTGTGCCATTTTCGCGTGCTTCCACTATTATAAGACAATATTGAAGTAATAGTTGCCGAAGTATGCGACACAAGTTCCCCATTATTTAAAACATATTTATATGCTACAGATGATACATTAGCGGTGTAATATTTTCCATTATTAGAATAAATTACAATTAACGTGTTATTATCGTACCAAGCGATTGCAGTTTGAGAGGTTGTTCTCGCATTTATGTTACTATATGTTTCAAATATAGGATGTTTTACCACTGGTAAACTCTTAAATGATGAATCATAGTAATATATTGCTGTGCTATAATTAAATTTTTCTGTTCCTGCAGAATCTAAATAAGACATTCTAAATGTGTATATCAAATAATTCTTTGTTAAAATGAATCCTTTTATATAAGTTGTACGACCACTTGAATTAGCAATATGTCCTGTCGTTGAATACTCAGATGTTGTGAAGCTTCCAAATGAACAAGGCTCATCATAATACTTGGCTACTGCTGTTCTTTTACTTTTGTTCACTTCTATAACTAATATTCCGTTATAAAATCCATTTGAGTTTAGAATACCACCTATCATTATTAGACTTCCATCTTCATTAATTGAACTAAGTGAAGATGTTGAAAATGCTTCTGTTATGGAACTAGAATCTAATGGAACATCATATAAATCGTAACTGTTGTAATCATTTAAAAAGCCTATTTGCACAGATTCAGTTCCATTTGCAATGTTCTGATTTACTAATCCCACACTTAAGTCTTCACTTATAATAGCCATATTACTATTATCATACGAAGCCGACACTATCGTTGTTTCCGCCGATGCGTTTGCTATACCTTTGAATTTATCTCCAGTTTTTAAATTCTGCATTGCCTCTATTGTTACTTCTGCCCCCATAATTTCAGGTTCACTTGTTTCTCCGTTTGAAGATTGAGCCCCAATTTTAGCCCTCATTTCATCGAACCTATCCATGCTATACCACCTCCGTTGTTTCAATAGTTTTAGATAGAATCGCACCACTTGCTGAATAAGTGTAGTTATATGTATCAACGTAATTTATTGTTACACCATCTTTCTTATAAAAAGTTTCTACAAATGTTTGATAATATCCATTTTCATCTGGATTAGAAGCTTCTCTTTTTATTGCTAGAGTTCCATCTATTCTTTTGTACTCTTGATATGTTAGATTTCCTTTTTCATCAGCAACACCATTTGCGATACTTAAATGTTCTAATGCTGTGAAGCGTGTAACATCTGCAGGCGGTGGATTTATTAATTGATGTGCTGAGATGCTATATTTACCAGGCTTGTATATTGAAGGATATTCACCTGCTACATATGGCTCTAAACTTGGAGCATCTATATAGCATTCGCCTTTATTTCCGCCAACACATGTAAATTCAACTCTTACATATGTTGTTGTGTCAAGCGGTGTAAACTTAACCATACATCTATATTTGTTCCAGTTAGCTTCATAAGGGAACTCAATAGCCGTTCCACTTCCTAACTCTGCAAGCGATGAATCTAAGGCAGTTAAATTCAAATATTCATCATTATCTACATCATATATTCTAACTTTTACAGCATCGAATTTATGATAAAAGCATAAAATCGCATCATTTGTATCATAAGCACCTTTTAACCAATTCATATCTGATTGGTGTTGTGATGTTTGTTTCGCTGTTTCTCCAGCTAATAATCTTAATGAATACGTTTCAAACATTGAAGCTTCTGCTGAAACTACACCGTTATCCCAACCTAAAGGTCTTAATGTTGTTCCATCAAATACTTCAAAGCTAGAATTATCAATCATGTTTTTAAATCTATAAAAATACTCTGGATTTATGATATTTTGTGGCTTTTCAACCAATGTTTCAGCCATATTTTGCTCTTTTTCTTCTCCTGTTTCTGGATCAACTACCGTTGGAAACTTTAATTCGCCGAGTTTATTAGCAAGCTCAGCATCTGTATACTCGTTAGCTTGTTGTACCGCTTTTTGCACTGACTCTGTAACAATTCCACTTTTAGCTTGAGTTATAGCTTGATTCGCTATTTCTAATGCTCTTGTTGCGTTAATTGCTTCAGCGATTATTTTTCTTTTTGCTTCTGTTAGGTGTCTTACATCATCTTGTTTATGTGTATTCAAAGCTTTAAGAAGTTCTTCAATGTTCCCCAACAATATTTTCGCTTCTTCGCCTAAATCTTCTAATAAAGCATACTCACTTGGAGCTCTACCGCCTAAATTAAGAGCGTTCCCTGCCAACTCTACTTCTGGTAGTGGTTGATTACTTCCAAATTGTTTTTGTATTATTTCTACATTTCTTGGCATTTTCTTTCTCCTTTCTTAAAAAAAATAAGCCTACCACATCATGTAGTAGGCTTTTGTGTCGTTTAGGCAGTATGTTTAACTCCGTATAGACCTCTCCAATCTCTATAACCAACACCCCAACGAGCTAATCCGAATACTCTTGTATCGTATGTTCCTTGGATTCTCTCTTTATCGAAGATAGGTTGTTCTCTCCATAAGAAGATTAAGTTATCGATTGAACTATCTTTTAATACCCAAATGCCATTATCGAAATAGCTCATTTGATGTACTGTTAATGGAGCAACTTTACCAATAACGTTTTTATCGTTATTGTTTGTTCCTGGTACTAATGCAGAGTTAATCAATGTTAACGCTGTGAAATATAGGTCTGAAGCTACAAATAAACCATCAGCTTTTACTTGAATCTTAATACCTGTATTATCTGTTTGACCTGACATTGCTGTAATAGCTTTTGTCAAGTTAGTGTAGTTAAGTTCTGTATCAGTTTTAGTTGTGTTTGAACCTGTTCCACCATTTGTTAATGGGTGAGCTTCAGAGAACAATGGCACACCATCGTAACCAACATTATCAAAACCTTTGTTGATAATTTCAGCACTTGTGATTTCTTGCATTACTCTACAACCTCTACCTAACAATCTAGCTTCATCAGTAATTCCTTTACCTTTCATAAGCTTTTCTTTGTTATCGCTTACATATTCCCAAGTTACTTTGAATCCTTGGTCGAATCTTCTATTAACGATTGTGATTTCTAAGCCAATGCTTCTTTCAGCAATGTTAATAGGTTGTCCTTCATAGTTCTCTTTCCAAATTGGTAAACCATTTAGTTCTCTGTATTTTTCATACGCACTATCTGATTCTTCAATTCTAAATAAGTTTGGATATTCAAGTGGTTTCTCTGCATATCCTTCGCCAATTATTCTTGAATAATTTGGCCATAAAAAGTCAAAATAATTTTCTCTATTCATTTCTTGTCCCATGATTTATTCCCTCCTTCTAAGCCTTTCTTAAAATATAAGTAAATGTACCAGCATCTGTGTCTACGCCGATTACTAATTTGCATCCATCTACGAAAGCACCGATTGTAGGTACTTCAGTATATTTCTCTAAAAAGATTGATGTTGGATCAATGTCTAACATGATCTTTCCTTTCTCAACTTTATCTCCACCCATACATACACCGATTAGTGCACCTGTTGGAGTACCAGTTACTTTTGATGCTTTACCATCATTTACTTCGTAAACAGCTCCGTTTACTACTTCTTCATTTTCTTTTAGTGGGAATAAAATCACTCCACCATTCATGTTTTTATGTTTCATTTTGGTTTCCTCCTATCTTTTAAACTTACGATTTGCTTCTAAAATCTGATTAATATCCATAGCTCCAGTACGAACTTTTATTTCTTCTTCGCTAACACCAGTAGCTCTAGATATTGCTTTTTCTCTTTCAGAATATGTTGGCTTCTTTTCTTCGCCAGCAGGAACGACATCTACAAAGCCTTGACTAGCTCTTTCTTTATTAAGCTGTTTGTTAGCTTCTGTTTCCGCTTCTGCTTTCTTTTGAGCCTCTTTGCTTGAATACTTATTAGCTCCAGCAACTGCCCAATATGCTTGTTCAGCTGTCAATCCACTTTTCATGAGCTTTCTTATATCAGCACCATACTCTTCTATATCCATGTATAGAGGGTTGCGTTTTAACTCCATAATCTCTCTCTCAGTTTCTTTTCTAGCTGATTTCACTTGGTTTTTTGCTTGTGCTTTACCGAAAGTGTTCATTAAATCTTCAATTACATCATCATTTAATTCTGACTTGCCGTTTTTAAGCTTTTTACGGATATCCTCTTCAGCAAGCTTAATTTCCTCTTCCTCTTCTTTAGAAAGATTTTGTAATTGCTTCTTTAAATTCTTCTTTTCAGTTCTTTCAGCATTCAATGCTTTTCTTAGTTGTTCGATTTGCTCATCACGAGCATCTGTCCCAACTGCTTCATTTGTTGCAACTTCTTCATTTTCTGTTTCGTTTACAACAACTTCTAGTTCTTCATCCATATTTGCCTCCTGTTTGATTTAGCCAGCTGTTTTCTCAGCTCGAATTTATTTTATTTAGCCAGCTGTTTTTCTCAGCTCGAAATGGGTGCGAAAGCAGGACTCGAACCTGCGACCTCCAACTTATGAGGCTGGCGAGCTTCCACTGCTCCATTCCGCAATATAAAAAGCTAGCAACATAAGTTACTAGCCTTTGGTATTTATAAAACTACATCTAAAAAAACTGCTTCTATTTTTTCTTTTTACTTGTTTTTGGTTTTGTTTCATTTCGTGCCATTTCTTCTGTTCCAATCATGTTTTGATTTGTTTCTAGAATATTATCGCCATTTTCTTCTTGCGAGATTGGCTCATTTTCGATTATTTCTTCTTCAGCTATATCTTCTGTTACCTCTAAATCAATTAAATCTAATTCGCCATATATGTTTCTGCTGAAATAGCCTTTTAACTCTCTTCCGCATTCACATCTATATGTACCTATCATATGTACTCTTCCACCGTAAAAACTCATATCATGGTTTTGTACATAGTTTGTAAATCTAATTCCCTTTAGGTCTTTACCACAAAGACAAGTTGTTTTATTTAGCAACATTATATCCACCTCCGTGTTGATCGTTCATTTTCTTTAATGTGTTTGGATTTACAGCTCCACCTAATACATTATCTGGGTTTGTAAAAGGAATGTTCACATTCATTCCTGCTGTTCCGCCTTGCATGTCTTCTTCCTTTGGTGCTGGCAATCCAAAATACTCTTCAAGTTTATCTCTATACTCTTTAATGCCCATTGCTTTATTCATGTATGTTTCTTTTATAACGTTGTACATTAGAGCTTTATTCTTTGGCAATCCAGCTCCTACAGACACATTAAGTAATACATGTATTCTTCTGTATTTATCAGGTATTTGCATGTACTCTGGTACTTCTGCATCTGGGTTATTGCTCTTGAACGCATTAATAAATGTTTCATCTGCTGGTTTTAGCATCGGAATCTTGGCTAGGCTGTGTGGGTTGAAGTAATCGAATTGCCCAACCTCTTCAGTCTCAAAATACATTTCCTCATCCCAAAACTCAATCGCTAAATTTATGCAGTACATGATTACATCTGAAAGTACTAATTGTAATGTAACCTTTGAAACATCTGTTGCTTTCATTGCGTTTTGTTGAATTGCCAAACTCTCTGTAGCTGTATCAACTCCATGGTCTTTTATTCCAGCTTGTTGGTCAGATACACGAGAAACAATACCTCTCTCTGTAGTTAATGCTAGGTTTCTTCTTTCTACTATGTATGATGGCATGTTTGGTGGATTGATGTATGAAACGCCATTTTTTACATTTGAAACGAATACTTGGCCTTCCGAATTATCAATCTTTTCTGGATCTACACCGCTTGCCGACAATACTTCTTTCATTGGATTACCTGTTAATCTAGCATTGGCTAAGATTTGATTGTCAAGCTCATCTATTTGGTCTTGTATTGGATATAGTAAAGATGCGTTTGTTTTACCCCATATAGAATTTTCTCTTTCCATATCGTTTACACACCAATAAGGATATTGAACGTGTTTTAAACTTGGGAATACATCAACATCTCTCTTCTCTTCAAAGTTCGCACTGTCTTTTAAGATAATTCCACATCCACTACATTGAATTAATCTTAGCTTCTCTTTACCACTCTTATCTTTATATTTGCACCAGTAAAGAATATGTAAATAGTTCTCTCCACTCGTATCAACGATGTCTTGAGTAGCTAAGTCTAACATTTGTGAATAAGGTTTATAGTTAGGATATATTGCACTTGCTTTCTCCATACCGAATGTTTGCTCAGCCCAATATATAGGTGCTGAAAAGATTTCAATGAAGTATCTTCCTTTGTTTATATCTTCAACTTTGAATATTGAAGCATCTGGGAAGATATTCGCACTTGATATCCATTCGATTTCTGGGCATCCGATTCCATCCAACAGCTTAGGATTAAACATTGCTCTTATCCAACCATTACCGAACTTCTTCATGCTTCTTACTACTTTTTTGATTTTTAGTGGCATTTTGTTTACATCTAGTATCTTATCTGCCACTCTTCTTGTTCTAGTAATGTATGGAGCATCTGAAGGATCGTATGGTTTTAATTCTATATCTATGTTTTGATCCATTAAATCTGCTACTTGGGTTTCTATGTTTGAGTTAATAATGTTTGTGTTTGTGCCTGCATTATGCTCAAATTCACCACTCCAGTAAGCTTCAGCAATTTCCATGTCCTTAAATACTCCAGCACTTGCTTTAGCCTCATAAGACTTTTTAAAATCTCTGATGATATCTTCTCCAAGCTTTCTCTCGGCCTCTGTCATCTTGTCTAGTCTGTAGTTTAAGAACTCTTTTGCGTTTGTTCTCTTTCCACGTTCAAAGTAATCTCTTCTACGTTCATCTACAGTACCTTCGATTTCCTTAATCTTTTCCAAGTCTATTCACTCCTTCTTGTTTTATAGGGGCATACAAACCAGACTCATCATCACGATACTTGTTATATCTCTCTAATGGATCTGCGAACATCCCTATATTCTTTGGTATTTTTCTTTCTAATTTCTTTTCTTGTTTTTCTTCTGGTTCTGCATTCTCTTCTTTAGTGCCCATTTTAATGAATAACAATAGCACTAATGCACTTCCTAAGAATGCACCACCAAAACTAGCTAATAAACACTCCATATTTACCTCCTTGATACTCTAGTTGTTGTCCTTATAATAGGATTGCCATACGGCTTATAGTCTTGTATTTCTGTCACCGTGTAGAACTTAGTTGGATCATCTTTCTCAATCTTTGGTGCACTATTCGTAAAGTTGACACAAAAATACCTCAGAGCATCCAGGATATGTGTGAACTCGTGTGGTTCTGTAGCCACATCGTTTATGTTCTTCTCATCCTTTTGCACTAGAGGTAGGTATTTTACTAAGTATTCACATTTATTAAATATCTTTAATTTACTTGTTAAAATTGGTTCACCTGTAATGATGTTTCTTGACTCTATCACCTTCAACCATTCCTTTGTGGCCATCCAGCCATCTATTCTACTTACTGATGTTTGTACTAATGGTAGACCATGCTCTGCGAATATATCAGCCACACTCTTACCAGTTTCCTGTCTTCTGTTCCATAAGTCTCGTGGTGCATAAATACATTCAACTTTATCATCGCCATTCATTTCTTTTATCTTCTTGCAGGCTTCTGATACGATTAAATCTCCTTGATGTATCTCTTTATATGCGTATGCGTTACCTTCTGGATCTCGAGCGAACCACAAAACAGCAAGTTTATCTAAACCATAGTCCATAGCAATGTAACGTTTCCAATGAGAAGGAATGTCGAACGGATCTATTACATGTACTTGTCTATTGAACTCATTAAAGTAGTGCCCTTGTGGCATACCTGGCATTCCTAAACCTGTTGTCTTGTAATCTTCGTAGTTCTCCTTACGGAGTTTCTCGAATCTCGCTCTATCTTTCATTGATAAAAACTCATTAAGTTTATAATTAGTTATCATCAATAATTGACTCATATCTATTTCTACTAGCTTTCCATCATATTCAAACACTTGTTTGTCTGTTGTCACTAGCTCTTGCTTGCCCTTTTCTGCAAGTATCTTTTCATTTGGTGTAAGCTTATCTGTTATCTTCTTTACTATAAAATGTTCTTCAGACCATGGGTTAAATGATGCCACAGACTGATTAAAATATCCCTCGGGTAATTCACCTCTAAGGGACATTCTTACTTTATCGTATGTATCTGGATCTTCCATTTCGTAGGCCTCTTCAAACCATACCCACGGAAGAACTAAGTTTGGATCATCTATCGTTATTGATGCAATCTTCATCCAGTCATCTAATCCTCTAAAGAATATCTTCTGACCAGTTTTAATGTTGCTTGCTTCTAATGGGCTTCTTGTGAACTCCCATTTATCATTCAGCATAAGTCTGTGTGATGCCCATTTTAAATCGGCAAACACACTATCACGCATTGTATTTCCTACATATCTTGTGGCTAACAAACAAGCTCTCGGATATTTCTCCAGGAGTTTCATCCATCTTAGAGCTACTGTCTTCGACTTCTTACTACTCTTTGAACCTTGAAGTATTACTTCATCGCCTTTAAAATTCCAGAACGTTGAATATCCCTTACCAACGATGTCCTGCATTCTTATAATTTGATTACTCATTCACATCATCTACTATCGTTACTTTAACTCCCGTGCTTGATGTTATATCTTTCTTGTCTATAAATGTTCCATGTCTTTTACCTAGCAATTCAGCACATTTTATTCTGTCTTGTAATGAAGCATCTAATCCGAAAGCATCTTTTTCTTGTCCTCTTGTTACTCTTGTTAAAAACTCTAAAACCTCATCCTGAGATGCAATTCTTTCCTTATCTTTGTGAGACATCTTGAAATAAATGTATTTGTCCAGTTTCGACAAGTTTTCTGAGCCGATTCTATTGATGTTTTTACTGTCTTTATATCCTGCTCTTCTACATGCTTCTGTTGCGTTTCCAGTCTCTATATAATGATCTATGAATCTTTTCTGCCTTTCTGTTAGCTTGCTCCAATCTGGTTCTTCTTCAATTATCTCTACTGATACTTTGTCTTCATTCATTCTGTCTCACCTTCTTTCTCTATACCTTTGTAGTAATCAACTAGATATAATAGAAGTGGTACTTTATTAAAGAACTCTTTCTGTAATACATATCTTCTAACTGTGTTACCATATCTATCATCTGTATCTTCTTTTACATATACTGAATATTTAGTACAGTATGTTTTTGTCTTCTCAGAGTAGAACTCGATTCTATCTATTTTTATGTCTACGCCTTTTAATCTTATGGCGGTTAAAACTTTGTTTATGCTTTTTTGAACGTTCATTTGTATCACACTCTCTTCGTTTTTTACATTCGTTGCATAAATGTTTCATGCAATACTCAAAATTCATATTTTCCATAGAATCCGCTCACTTCCATAAAAAACGACCTCTGAGAATCGCTTATTTTGGATTTTATTGCTTATGCTAATATTCCATGTTGCCTATTTTTACACAGAAAAAAGAGTTACACGTTAAATGTAACTCTTTCTCCTTTTCCACTAATGACATTTAAATTTTCTTCGTTCATTAAATGGTTGGTAGCCATGAACGAATTTGGCGATATGGTGAGGTATCGATCCCCATGCTTTTACACACCAACTGTTTTCAAGACAGTGCTCAGAGCCATCTGAGTTACCATACCATTAATGTGCTAATGCTAACCCCACATCAGCATAACTATCCCTCACGACCACCGATAGTTTTCCCGTTTGGCGACAAGCTGTAGACTCGCACTACATGCGTTGTGACAGAACACACACATCCCTTAGCAGGGGAGTTCCAGACTTTCTGGATTAACTTGCCATATATAAAATATGTGGGTTGGGACTCGAACCCAACTTCCTCGTACGCTCCACGAGCCCTTTCGAGTCGCATTATGCTACCTATACACCACCACATATTATTCGTAATGCGTTATAATCTCCTAAGATATAAGCATTGGTGAACTCCGTAGAAGCCCGTAGACTTGTTCGGTTGTTCGTACTAGATTTGGTCGACCTAGTTGGTTGGAGTTAAAGGACTTGAACCTCTAACCTGCTGGATATAAGCCAGTTGCTCTGCCATTGAGCTAAACTCCAATATAGAAAAGGGGGAGTATTTGGATTGCCAATATACTCCGTTGATTTGTTACAAGTGAGATTTGAACTCACAATCCCTGTACGTTGTTTCGGTATACCATCAGTGCTTTATCCAGTTAAGCTATTGTAACATGTAGTGAGATTAGCTGAGTAGTAAGCTAATCTCTAAGGAAGTTTATTTAGATAAAAATTCAGCTACACCTTTATTGAATTTATCTAGCGATTCCGCTCCTTCATTCAATAGTTTCACTAATTTTTCATCTTCATACATTAAAGCATTGATTTTAAATGTTCCTGCTAGTCTTGTTGTTTCTTTCAATGTATCTGTAAGATTTAATTTAAGTGTTTCTTTTTTATTCACTTCGTTAATTTTTTGTTTTTGTTCTTCTGTCATGTTATCCACATCTGTCATCTCCTTCACTTTTTCATATTTACATATTAACTCTTTTTATACCCCAAAAACTGCAAACTTTTTGCAAGCTTTTTATAGTAATCCCATTTCTTGGCCAACGGCAAATACAATTTTATCTCTCATGTTGTAATATGTTCTTTCTCCTATTGGTATCTCATTGCATGTTTTTACTATTCCTGCCTGTTTGATATAGTTAAATTCAAAGAACTTCTGATAATCTTCATTTAGTCTAGATTTAACTTTTTCAATAGCATTTATTGTATTTTCTAGCTTCACTATGGCAATACTAGACATCAATTTAATTGCTTTACCTTCTGTCGGTTTTCCTGTTTCTCCTTTTCCTTTAGGCTGACCATCTGATGGTTCTGGGCTTGCATCTATTATATCTGCTCTCATTTCTTCTAATTTCTTTTTGTTCTCCTGATAATGTTGCAACTCGTAATCTATGTAATTATATACTTTCTTATCTATTTTCACTTACAACACTTCTTTCGTATAGTATTTTATTTTTTCATTGCTTCTAACCAATCTTTACGATCTTCTTCATGTAATTCATGTAGCTCTTTTGTTCTTTTTAGTGCTCCGTACCAACATGTGCATGCACAAATTAGTCCGCATACAATCATTATTAAGTTACCAGTCTTAGAGCCTACTTCTCCAGCCCAACATAAAGCTCCTAAAAATACAGTTGAACCCGCTATGTAGCTTCCAATTAAAGCTAATTTAATCAACCTATAATGAGTTTTATGTAATTTTTTCAAAGCTTTCATACTTTCTTTACCTAAATCTTCAATTATAGCATCAGCTAATTGCCCTAAGGTTTCCTTAATTTCTTTTAATTTTTCTTCTTTTTCTTTTACTTCTTCCACTTCTATCTCACCACTTTCACATATTTTAAATTGTTCTCTTTCGCAACTAAATAAGATGTATACCCATCTATTAAGTAATTGTTTTCATCTAAAATTATGTCAGCATATAATGTTCCATCATATCTGTACATTAATCTTCTCACCCACATTTTTTCGTGTCTTGGCGGGTGAGCTTTAAAGCATTTGTATATGTGTATGTTTTCTATATTTTCATATCCAAATAGTTTCATTATCTTATCTAACAGCTTCATTTTTTACCTTCTTTCATGCTATTGTATATAACTCTATTTCTTGCACCTTCTTTTCTTTTTTCTAATACTGTTTGTGCAATAAGCGGTAATTGTTCCTCTGTTATTATTTCAGCATCTATCGCACTTTGTAATAACGAACATAAACCTATTATCAATAGTTCAGGGCTTGATGCTGTAAACATTTGCTCTGAAGATTGCTTTCCTTTTCTCTTTACAATCGTTATTTCATATTCTGCATCTTTATATTCTTTTTCTATATTATTGAAAATCATATTGTTTCCTTTCAGTAATTCCTGAATATTATATGGTTCTGTATCTTCCCATTTTATAAATTGGAATAGATGCGTAAACACATCAAAACCTTGAGCACAGCTACCACCGCCAAACTTTTTCTGCTTTAAATGGTTTTTCAAGGTATAGAAAAATCCTTTTACTTTTATCTCTAGCTATCCATTTATACTCTTTTGGTACATTCTCAAGTATTACTCTTTCTGCTTCGTTTAGTTTAGGGTTTTCTTTGTGTTCTGCTTTCAGCCAACAAGCATTACACTTATCGCACGTTGTATCTGTGTTGCAACAATCTTCGCATTCTTCTCTGATATATTCACTTAAATCGAGTATTCTTCCTAACTCTTCATCACTCATATTTTGCATCTTTTTCATTAGCCATTCTCTATTTGTCATTCCAAAAAGCCTCCTTTCGTGCCAAAAACCGACAAGTTATATTCTTCTATATCTGCTCTGTCTATGTCATACCATATAGCGTGTATCACAAAATTTTCGCCCTCAATATTTAAGTCTTTACTATCTTCATAAGCCAAACCATATTGACTTAAAAATGGTTGTATCTCGTTTACAACTTCTTGCCATAACTCTTTATGTTCTAATATATATTTGCAAACATTTAACAAAGAATGTGGTTCTGTTTCTTCTGCCGTTATTCTAATAAAGTCATTCAATTTATCGCTTTTAACTTTATCTATAAAATTACTTACATTTAACCCATTCATTGTTTGTCACTCCTCTTTCCAATAATACTTACACTCTTTACCCTCTTCATAAAAATCAGCTACACTATATTGGCAACCTAAGTTCTTAGGTCTTTTGCTTATTATCCTTTTGCAATCTTTGTTTTTACATTTCTTACTGTTGACACACCACGTTATATCGTACATTGTTTGTCACCTCATTTTTACTATTGTAATTGCAGGTATTTCTATTCTTTCTTCTGTGAAACAACCGTCCCTTAGGATAGTCATAAAAATGTCCTACAGTTCTATGTACGGGAATTTCAATATGATTATTGTCTCTCGCCTCTGTTGTTCCAAATTCTTTTAGTATGTTCATAATCCACTCTATTAGTTTTTTATTTTCGTTCATTGTATTATCGATTATTCTATTCAGATCGTTAACTCTTTTTTCTAATCCTCGACATTTTGTTTCTCTTTCGGTTAGTGCTTCACTATATCTTGCTAGTTCCTTATTAAGTTCTGCAATCTTCTTTTTATTGAATAAATCTATTTTTTTTATTTTAGGCATTATTAATTCCTCCTAAATATCTGAAATATCAATGTTATATTTTTGAGCCACCTTCTTAAAATTCCCTTTTCCATAGTCTTCATAATTCTTAAATTCAACTAATAATTCATTATCTTCTAATACCTTTAGCCATGATTTTACGACTTCGTGCATTAAATTTGCAGAGATTCCCTTTTCCGCTTCTGCCTTTTCAAGTCCAAATCTAACATCTTCTTTTAATTGATTTATAACATTTTCTTTTGTCCATTCTTTTGGTGTGCCCCACTCGTTGCCTTCGCTTGCCATATATCCTATCGTTTTTCCTTGTTCTTCCGTTAAGAAATCACAAAACCTTATTCCAAATCTGTCATCTAAAAATGTTTCATATTCTTTATAATTATCTAATATTTCTTTTATACTTTTCATACTATTTATTCTCCTCGTATAATATTCAATTACACATCCATAACACGCATCGTACATGTCAGCATAGCAATCACATTCTTCTTTTTCAGGACTTCTTACTTTTCTGCATATATCTTCATCTAGTTTATTTTCTGCTATATCTTTTGCCATTAACTCAATTATTTTTTCTTGTTTTTTATATTTGCTTGTTAGTTTTTTAATGCTTTTTATTGGCACTTCTTCATAATATGAGCTTTTTTCTAGCGGATCTGTTACTGCTTCATAGTCTTTTATAAATTCTTCCAGTATTCTTATATATGCTTCACTCATTTAATTGTCCTCCTATCAATTCTGGATTATCATGTATATTTCCAATAATTTCTCCATAAGTTTCTAGCCCTTGATAAGTACTTCTATGCCACCTTGTGTGTTTGTCTTTTTTCTTATCGTAAGGCTTATCCAAAAAACTAAATTCTACTTTCCCATATTTAACTAATACAATTCTGCTCCACTTGTCATTGTTGCATGTTTTTCTTAACAATATATCTCCCTCGTAAATTTCTGTTCCGTTCTTATCATATTGTCCGTGTGGATTGTCCTATTGTTTCTTCTAGCACTTCCATATAAAACCCTGTACGAGCTACAATTTGGTAATGGTTTAACATGTTAGTTAAACTTCCATATACCCAATCACCGCATTTAGTTTTCCCTCTGAATTTAATCTCTCTCATTCATTCACCTTCATATTACTCTCCTAATAAATAAATCTTTTCTTTTTGGCTATCTCACAAAATCTATTTATCCCACCAACTTCAATAATTCTCAAAAACACTTCTATTAAGGCTTGAGTATCTGGATGAAATATCCTCTCGTGTTTGTGTGCGTTATAATATTGCATTGGTTCAGGATATGGTTTGTTTTCATCCACTTTTTGCTTTGAATATACTATTCCTGCACCTAACCAATCACATATCATTTCCACTACATACTCATACGGGATTTTTATTGGAGTGTTCTTATAAGTTCCAATATTATCTATCCAATATTCCCAATGATGTGGATTATGCCCTTTGTGATGTTGCCACGCTAACGAATATCCCTTTTCTGATTTTTCAGCATCTATTGGGCTTTTGTTGCCTTGAAAATGTCTGGCACTACTTGCAAACTCCGTGATTCCATACTTGCTCAAATCATGTAATAACCCTCTTTTATATATTCCACATTTAAAACAATATTTCATAACATATAATTTGTGTTTTGTTATGGTAATAAAGTGTTTTATATATTTATTCATTTCACTTTCCTTCTTTCTTTTCAAAAAGTCTTCTACCCTCTTCAGTAGTAACATAAACATTCGTGAATAATATCGGCACAGATACATCATATAATCCGTTATAATAATCTTCGTAATGAGTACCGACTTTTCTTATTTCCATGTAACCTTTTTGTAATAGAGATTTATAGGCTTTCTGAACTTGATATTTTGAAGTGTTGAGTAAATTTGCCATCATTGTTACAGAAATCCAGTCTAGCCAGCTTCCACAACTATAGTGTGTTCCTTGTTCTTCAACATATTTTTCTAGCACTTCCATTTCTGTTACTTTGCGATACTTTTTCACGTTATCCCTCCACAAAATATTTTCCTTTTTCAAATTGCTCTTTTGTGACAATTTCCATTATTTCATTCTTGTAATAATAGCCCCTCATACAATCAACTTTTAAAACCTTTTCTCCATCTTTTTCAAAAACATCCCAAACATAGTGGCCATTCACATAGTCTCCACATTCTATAATGTCAATAGGCTCTTCCCCAAACTTAACAATATCTTTTCTCTTGCATTCACATTCAAATTTTTGTACATCGTTTGCTTGTAAGAAATATGTTCTGCCATATATTCCAGTTACTTTTCTGATTCTTCCGTTTACAAGTCTGACATAATATCCTTCTTTAATTTCAGCCATTGTTTTGTTCTCCTTTTAACAGGTCTTCAAGTGTATCAATTATAAATATATTGCCTGCATCATAATTTATTTTTAAGTATTCTATCTCTTCTTTTATCTTGCTTTCCCAGTAAACACGTTCTCTCTTTGTGCCTACTATTAAGCCAACTTCATAGGTTCTTTTTGCTTTTAGTGTCTTTCCTGCACTTCTTGTACCATAGAATACAACCTCTTCTTCTGGCATGTCTAAAACTTTTAATACTGTGTCTAATGCTAAATGTTCTTGGTTATGGTCAAAGCCACATTCATTAACTTTCTTGTAGTATTCACATCTTTCTTTTAATATTTCTATTGCCTCTTTTAATTCCATCTGCATCACTTCCTTGCAATAATTCTTCTAATACTTCTATTTGTGCTAAAGCCTTGTTATCATGTTGAAAGCAAGTCTCCACTTTCAAACAATCTGCAATGATTAACTCTCTTACCCTCTTTTTTATTTTGTCTATCGGCACATACCTATTCTCAAATTCTTTTTTTGTCATATTTTGAGAGCACTTTAATTTCTTATTTATTATTTGCAATTTTTCTAACTCTTGTGTCACTGTAAGCATTGCTTGCGTGTCTTCACTATCTATATAGCACCCATCACAATGCTCTTCATCGCAGTTCCCGCAACGGCCTATTAACCCGTTTAGAATTTTTGTCGCTTCTTTTAGTTCCATCTCATCACCTAAATCCAATAAATTTTCTCTTTTAAGGCATCAATGTTGTAACAAATCCAGCAACAACCTGTGTTGAAACTGTTTGATTTACCTATAAATTTGATTCTCTTTTTGAATATCAAAATGCTAAGTTTGTCTATGTATTTTTCATAAATATCTGCTCTCTTCTCAGTTTCTAAAGTAGATAAAGGCAGTAACAAGCAAAATGCTTTTATCTTCCCACTGTCTATTAGCTCAAATGTTCTTTTTATGATTTCATTTTGTTGCCCAAATGGTGGATTACTTATTAGCAAATCGCAGTTTTGTGGTGGTTCTGTTTTAAAGAAATCGTTTCCGCAGTCATCAAATATATGTGTTGCTTTATATTGTAGTTTTAGTTCATCGGCCTTTAGTTTGAATTGACTGTCGTAATTGTTAAACGGAAACCAGATAGAGTTATAGCTTTGAATATCTATTAAGTCATATATGTTTTCTACTACATATCTGGGTGTTGCTACATGGTCTTTGCTAGTTTGTTTCTCTATTTCGTACGGGTTCATTATCTACCTCCAAATTTAAAATCATATTTGCTCTTAAATTATCTACACTTCTTATTTGTTTTGTTATTGAAGTTCTTTCTGGATCATCTGCTAAAAATGCCTTTAGAAGTACAACTCTGTATTTTGTTAATAAATGATTCAACTGAATGTATTCCTCTTCATTCATTAGCAACACCTCTTATTTCAGTTCTATTTTCATCTTTTTAATTTGCTCTTTTATTTCTTCATAATCACTTCTGGTTAGATGTCCTGTTCTGAACGCATCTATGTTGTTGAATATGTGATACATGATTTCTCTTAGTTTCTTTTGACCAGACTTTAAGTTATCCCAATTCAACTTATAATAGAGCGTATATGCTGTCATGTAAAACACGCATTCTTCTACATGTCTCATTCCATCTTTGAAGCCCTTTTCGTATAAGTCGTCACTATACTTGTCCATTATTGATTTCTTACTGTAGCCTTGGCGTTCTAATCTTCTACGTTCGCTTCTATTCATATTAGACCTCCCTGATATATTGCTTGTATTTATACATGAACATTTTCTTTTTCATGTTATAGACTGGTGTTTTTATGCCTTTTACATCTTCAATTACTAGCTTTCCATTTTCGTAGTATGTAAAATCTGCGATGTATTTTATTGCTTTAATCTTTTCTCCATTTATTTCAAACGCATCTTGCAAAACAAAAGGAACTTGTAACTGAAGGTCTGTAATCACACCAGCCTTTTCTAACATCTTTAACTCTGTGTATCTACTTGCTTCTTTTTCTGAATCGAATTTGATGTCATCTACAACGCATTTGTTTGCTCTGTATTTTGATATTTTCTTTTCCTCTTGTTGTTTATCAGTTGCCACTAAAGAATTGATTTTAGGCACAACCTCTTTAATTCTTGCATTATGTTTTTTGACATCTTCCATAGTCCACTCTTCAAAGCCACTCATATTACAGCCTCCAGTTTTAATTGCTCCCAACCTGTGCAGTCATCTATAAGTTCATACACAGATACTGTTTTGCCTGTATATTTACACTTCTTTTTGTCAGTCACTTTCACTAGATGATATCTTTTCTCTAGTTCAGTTAACCTTGGAGCTGACCAGTTGCGTTCCGTTGAGCTAGCATAACCAAGCTTGTACATTTCAACAGCCACTTCTTTAGCGGTCATTGCTCCATTAGCCTTTAATATTTCTCGAATCTGAGAATATCTTTTAACTTTATCCACAGATTCGTTAGATTCTCTTCTACACTCATTGCTTATCATTTGCACACCACGCTCCTTATAGTCTGTGAGTAAAACAGAATTGGTCTTCGTATGGGATTTGCTCCCACCCTTCTTGTTCTTTTGCCCAAGACAAAGCTTTAATTTTTCCACCAAAAGTAGACACATCGAATTTGTCTCGTGCGTTTTTTAATAATGAATTATAAAGATCATTAGTTTTATTGTTTATAGTTTTATTTATGTTGTCATTTTGTCTGTCATTTTGTTTGCCATTTTGTATGTCATTTTGTATGTCATTTTGTTTTGACTCTGCAATTTGACTGTCATTTTGTGGAGTCAAATTAATTTGTTTGTCATTTTGCAGTGGCAATTCGTTTTGTCTGTCATTTTGCTGAGTCAGCTTTTCATCATACAATTTGACAATCTTATATTCTCCTGCTTGATTGCCTCTGCCTTTTTTGTACTCGATATATCCTTTTTGGATGAGTTCGTTCCTTACTCTGTCAAATGTTCTATCATCTAAACCAGTCTTAATTACTAATTTTGAATTAGGTATCACAAATCTTTCTCTCCAAAATAGCTTATTGTTTATATCCAGCAAATGGTGGTATAAGCAAAATGCTTTTATAGAGATTGGATGTTGTTCTAGTAATTCATAAAAAGAATTTAACTGTTCGATATAGTTCATTTTCTCACCCGCTTTCAGTCGTATTTAAAACCATTCCACTTATGGAACACTAAATTTTCTTCGTTCCAAGAATCCCCGTATATTGATTGCAGGTATTCTCTTATTGTTTTTCTTGTTTCTTCTAATTTTGAGCCATTGTCGTATTCATGGTGACACTCTGGACAACCTGTTACGATATTTTCTTCTATTCCTAGTCCGCCATTGTTGCGTGATATGTAGTGCATGTTAGGTTCTCCTTTTCTTACACCACACACCACGCAAATGCCATTGTCTCTTTCAGCTACTTTAGCTCTTACTTCTGGCGATATATCTGTTAATTTAGATCTAGTAGATTTAAACTTTGGTTTGCTTCCATATACTTTTACTAGAAGTTCTTTGTTATATTCCGTTACATTCTTGTTATCTTTTATCTTCATCATGAAGTCGTTTTTATTTAGAAAAATCTCTTTTTTATCACACCAGAATGTTTTCTTTCCATAGCTATCTACTAAAAATTGTTCTCTATCTTTACTTTCGCCTTGAATGTGTACCTTTTGCATCTTGTATTCAGGTTCATCGTTCCAGTCGTTACATGATTTGTTGTAAAGCAATCTATATGCTTTTATTTTATTGTTATATTTAATGTATTCTTTCATCTACATCACCTCTACTGAATATGTAGTGCCGTTTCTTTCAAATGTGTTTTGACCTTTCTTTAACATTGCACTAATAAATCCTTGATTGTTGCCAAAAAACATTCCAGCTTGAGACATGCTTCTGAATTTTGCTTTTGCTCCCGTTTTTGTGTTAGTAATTGCAATGTGTTTCTGAGTTGTTTGTAAATTTGTTTCAAAAGCGTGGCGAATATTATCCTCTAACGTAAGCCACTCTAAATTTTCAACATTATTATTAAAACGATTACCATCTTTATGATTCACTGTCATATTAGTATCTATTAAATCCTCGAGAAATGTTGTTGCTACTAATCTACACACAAGAAAACTTTTTGGTTTACCATCTTTCCATAAATCAACTCTATATCCCGTTTTTATATTTCGACTTTTAAATTGTAATATTCTATCTTTCCAATGCCTTGTCCCATGTCTTTCAGTGCAAGATATTTTATTGTGCGTTCTTACTCTTCCTTTATTGCTTACTTGATAACCAGGATAGCCTCTAATATCTCTCCATTCTTCCATATATACCTCCTAAAAAGGTAAGTCCAATCCATCATCTTCAGTCACTAGATTAAATGTATTTGCTTCTTCAGAATTAAATGGAGCTGATGATGTTGTTTCTCCTTTTTTCTTTGTATCTGCAAAATAAACTTCTTCAGCAATAACTTCTGTTACATATACTTTCTTCCCATCTTTGTCATCATAGTTTCTTGTTTGTAATCTTCCAATAACACCTACTTGTTGACCTTTGTTGAAGTACTTGCTACAAAACTCTCCAGTTTTATCCCAAGCTACTATATTAAAAAAGTCTGCTTGTCTTTCTTCACCTTGCTTTGCAAATCTTCTATTTACCGCTAATCCAAAACTGGCTACCATCGTGTTATTTCCACTTGTGTATCTTACTTCTGGATCTCTAGTTAAACGCCCCATTAATATAACTTTATTCATCTTTTTTCTCCTTTTTTATTTAATAACTATAAGGCTTTTAATGATTTCTTCTGTGTCTCTCCATTGTTTTTCTAATTCATCTGCTAGTTTTTGTTCACCACAAAAAGTAATCATTACATAGTGACCTTCTTCGTATTCTTTTATTGGAAATGCAAGTTTTTTCTTGCCTAGCTTTTCCGCTTTAACAACAGTTCCTTCTGCATTTAATTGAGCAACAAATTTATTGGTTAATGTTTCTAGAGTTTCTTCAGATTGAGTGGGATCAATAATCATAATCGCTTCATATTGTTTAACTTTTTCTTTATGTTCATTTGATTCTGTTTCTTTATCCTTTTTTTCTTTTTCTTCTTTTTCAACAATTTCTAAAAGTTTTTTAATAGCTTCATCTACAAATTTATCCATTTCTGTTTCTGTTTTTTCTTCATAAGAACTTGAACCCTTATTAATAGTTTCTGTTTCATAAAAATGTTGTGCTAATTTTATTTCTGGGTGCTCTTCTAAATATATCTGTGTCATTTGTTTTAACATGTCATACATTGTTAATTTCATGATTATATTGCTTTTTGAAGTTTCAACTACTATATGAGGTTCTGTTTGTTCTCCGCTTTGTTTTATTGCAGGCACAATTATTTCGACTCTAACATAATGACCACTTTTTAAAATTTCATTTCTTCTTTGTTCTCCTTTTTTACTTACTTTATTTTTTTGCATTTTCAATACCTTCCTATAATTCATATTTGATAGCTTCTAATTTCTTTTTCAAGGCGTTTTGCTTGCTATCTATACTTTCATACGCCTTTTTAAATCTAAATAATCTCGCACCAAGCTGAGCTAGTTCGACAAGTTCTTTCTTTACGAACTCTTTCGCCATTGCCTCAAAATAACTCATCGCTGGAGCTTTATCTGTATTTGTTTCTTGCCATTGTTTTCTTTGCATATAAACTTGTTTATTTTCTGCGATGCTTGTTTCTGTTTTTAATACATCGTATTGCTCTTGTAGTCTTGCTATCATTTCTCCTAATAAGAAGTTCATATTTGCATATATTTCAATGTTTTTAGCTATGTTAAATCCTGTGTCAGCATCTTCTATTATTTGTTCTTGCAATTTTGTATATGTATCTGCTATCTGTTGATTAGTTGCTTGTGATATTACAAAAGGATTAAATAAATATAGTTTCTTAAAATCTTCTCCCATTGTTTGCACCTACTTTACATCTGGCATTCCTGAAATTTTTTTCATAATCGCTATTTTTCGTGCAACTGTTAATTCTTTAGTCGAGCTAACTTTGTAATTATGTTGTAATTGAGCTTCAACATCTATTCCTTTTTTCTCCATGATGTCATGTAGGATTTTGGCTTGTTCTTCTGATAACAATTCATCGCTTTTTTGTGATGTCTCTGGAGCTCCTTCATCTGGATCATCTTGTGTTGGAATACAGAACACTTGAAATAGTGCATATTTCATAGCTATTGCCATTGCTTTATTGGTTGCCTTATCTCCGCTATCCATACCTTCACCTACTGTTATAGCTTCTACAAACGAACCATCTTCTGCGTAAAATGTATATTTAACAGTACATATTGAATAAAGTAATTGAACTCCGTTTTTGGTTATTCTTTCTTCTCTTTTTTGTTCTATTACTTGCGGAACTATAAATACTTTGTGCTTAGCTAATAGTGGTTGAAATGCGTTCATGACATCATCAATACCTCTATACTTAAACCCTTGTTGTTTGTTTTCTTTATCCTTACTGATTGCTGGTACTTCCTGCATAATGTTACTTATTGCTTGATAGATGTGCATAACATACCTCCTAATTCATGAGTTATTTTTGCAGTTTCTAAATATTTAAGAACATTGGCTAGTTCCTCATCTGTTACATTTAATATAAGTGCCACTTTCTTTTTTTGTGGAACTAATTCAAACTCTGTCTTTGGCTCAAATTCTATTTGTTCTACTTCTTCTATTGTTGGCACATGTTCTACTTGTTTTTTTATTTCTTGTTTTGCCTTTTCTTCTTCAATAGCCTTAAATCTATCGTTTACATTCGTAATTGCCTTACTTACATTTAGTGATTGCTTGTATTCAACCAAGATTTCCGCTTTGTGTTCTTGTGTTTCAATGAGATTTAAGTCATCGGCAATCTTATCTATGAATGCTTTCGCTTGTTCTTTTAAACTCTTCATGCTAGCTGATAATGTTACATTTATGTTTGCGTTCTCAAATGTAACAAAATCAATATTCTTTTCACTTAGATATTCATTGAAGTATTTCTTTACTTCTTCTTTTTTCTTTTCTTTTAATTCATTCTCAACTGAATCTATTTTGCTTTTCAAATCTGCATCAGCTTTCTTGAACTTATCGCCAATGTATATTTGGTAAGCAGTTTCAAACTCTTCATAAGGCTTCATTATTTCTGCTTTAACGTGTTTTCTCTTGTCTTCAAAATCTTTAGCTTCCTTATTTAAACTTGCTCTTACTTCTTTGATTGTCTTTACATTCTCTTCTGTGCAAATTAAAGACATTGCTTCATTTACCTTCTTGTCGATTTCTTCGCTTGCTAGTTTTAATTGCTCTTTTATAACTGGTAATTGCTCAATTACGATTAGTTCGTTATTATTCATCCTCTATTCCCCTTTCAATGTTCTTAATTCTTCATTAAGTTCGGCCAATCTTTTATAATCACTGGATTCTAAATGGTCAGCCATCAATATAAAAAATCTCTCTTTTTCTATTTCTTCTATTCTTTCTTCCACATTTACACCTTGCTTTCTGCTTGGTTTTTGTGCTAAAATATAAAAAAATACTTTTATATGTGGTTATTTTTTTGGGACTAAACATTTTCGTTGGTAGCGGTCGTGTTTAGTTCTTTTTTATATTTATTAGCATTTATAAGTCTGTTTACCTTTTCTTCTGCATTCTGAATTTTTATCACATCAGTGACAAGCTCAGTTTTTAAATCTTCTACAGCTTTATAAGCTTCTTCATACCTTCCTGCTTTTAATTCGTTTGATATATAACCTAATTCATTAATTAGTGTTTCTTGTGTTTCAATATGTGCATCTACTACTTTTTTAAACATATTTTTCTCACCTCTCTTTTGTACAAATCTTACGATTCTTGATTGTTTACTTTCGATATAAAACATCTTGATTCTAAACAAATACTTCTGTCATTCTCAGATTGTTTCTTGAACTTCTAAATACAAACATAATCTTGATACGATTATTGATAAAAAACTCTTTTAAATTGAATAAAACATACATCTTTTTCGTTGGTTTTTATCTAATAACTTTTTTTCTCCTTGGTGTGTTGAAATAATCTCTAAAAGCACCTATTTCAACTACTTTTTCTTTCCCATAATCACAACTTGGAAAGTCTGGTCTATTAAATAATTCCTGTACTGTTTTTCTACTCCAAGGTAATATTTTCTTTTCAACGATTTCATCTACCGTTAAAAAATGAAGCCCTTTTGTTGTTTTTTCTAGTTCTTGTATGGTTTTAATAAATTCCTTTAGATTTTCAAGTTGTGGTTCAAGGTCGGTATTCACTTTTAATTCCAAATGTCTTCCTCCCTTCATTTGTGTGTCGTGTCGCATTATTTTTTAATCATTGTTTTCAATGTTTTCACTTCCTTTACCGTTTAACTGTAATTTCATTGCAAAAAAAATCAATGTCGTTGTAGCTTATATTGAAATGTTTTTCAATTCTTTTTAATACAGGAACATCTGGAAAAGTTATTCCTTTTTCATAATTAGCCCACGTTTCAACACTTACGCCTATAGCTTTTGCGGTTTGTTCTTGTGTCTCATTTGCGTTAACCCTTATTGCTCTTAACGAATATTTTGGCATTCCACAATCACCTCCATTACTGTTTTACTGTAATTATATTATTACGGTTTAACTATAAAGTCAATAGTAAAACTGTAATTTTTTTAATTTAGCATTGAATAAATTACGGAATAGCTGTATAATAGCTTTTGCGGGGGGTGAATTGATGAGTGATTTAGGTAATAAAGAAATATTAGCTAAAAATTTAGAATATTATATGAAGATTAACAGTAAAGACAGAAATGATGTTGCAAGAGATTTGGATATTCCTTATACCACTTTAACTAGCTGGCTTAAAGCTGAATTTTATCCAAGAATTGATAGAATCCAACTATTGGCTAACTACTTTGGAATACAAAAATCAGATTTGGTTGAAGAAAAAAAGGAAGTATTATTTGAATCAAAGCAAGTGTTTCCACTACTTGGTACTGTAAAAGCAGGATATAACTATTTAGCACAAGAAAATTTTATTGGATATATCTGTATGGATAAAGAAGTTTCAGATCCTGAAAATTACTTTGCATTAAAGGTCACTGGTGATAGTATGCAACCTATACTTTATGATAATGATATTGTTATAGTTCACCAGCAAAATGATATTGAAAACGGACAAATTGGGATCGTTGTAATAGATGGAGAAGAAGCAACTGTAAAGAAAATAAACAAATATAATGACCATATTGATTTAATTGCTTTTAACTCTTATTATCCACCAAAAAGATTAGATATAGACTCTAATTTTAAAATTATAGGTAAAGTTGTAGAAGCCAGAATTAGCAAGATATTTGAATAAATTACAAGGAGAAAAATTATGAAAAAAATTTTAAAAATATTATGGTGGTTAGTATTTATGCCAATATTAGCAGTTGCGTTAGCTGTTTTTGTAACATTTGCTATATTACACCATTGTCAGTATAGTAATATAACTATAAGTACTGTTACTACATTATTTGTTAATCCAGCTGTATTTTTTGTTTCTATACTTTATGGGTTGAAAAAAATTAAGAAAAAATAAAAAGGATAATGTGTTTCAAGTTTGCGACACGACACACATTATCCACCAAGGTAAACACTCCGAAAAGTGGTTACAACACATATTTTATATGTTGTACCTCCACTTTTCAAGTGTTTATTGTAATAAATATTTGAAATGGAGGTTTTTTATATGGGGAAAAGAGGTAATGGCGAGGGTTCTATCTATTACCATGAAAAGCTTAAACGATGGGTTGGCCAATTTACTGCTGGATATAAAGATGATGGAAAATTAAATAGAAAAACCGTATATGGGAAAACTAGAAAAGAAGTTGCCACAAAAATTAATGAAAAACAAAATGAATTGATTAATAACACTTTTGTAGATAAAACAGATGTCAAATTCTACGAACTGGCACAAAAATATATAGATGATAGATATAATTCTAATATTATTACGGCAACCACATATTTATCTAACACATATGCGTTAAATCGATTAAAACAAACAAAAATCTATTCTGCAAAAATTCAAGATTTAACAGCCAATTTTATCAATAAAGAACTTACAAAATTAAAAAAATATTCTGCTTCTGTTATTGAAAAGGAAAAGTTTATAATTTCTAATACATTAGATTTGGCTGTGTTAAATAAATTAATTTACACAAATCCTTTTTCTATTAAAAAATCAATTATAATTCCCAAAAGCGATGTGCAAACTCGTGAAGTTGATGCTTTCACAACTGATGAACAAAAATCACTTATAGAAGAACTAAATTCAAAAGATTACAAATATAAGGATATTATATTAATAGCTCTTTATAGCGGTATGCGTATCGGCGAAATACTTGCATTGGAAAAAGATGATGTTGATTTAGAAGAAGGGATTATTCATGTTAAAAGAACGCTAACTAAAAACGAAAGTCAGAAATTTATCGTTGGCTCAAAAACAAAAACTTATGCAGGCAAAAGAACAGTGCCTATTTTTCCACAAATCAAATGTTTTTTTTACGATATGCCTGAAGGATTATTATTCACCCAAAATGGAAAAATAATAATACCACCAGCAATCAACTCAGCCTTTAAAAGAATTTGCAAAAATGCAGGCATTAGATTGGCCAAATACCCTTTACACAGAGGTGGAAAAGTAATACAATTAAATACAAGTGAAGCACATACGCACATGCTTAGACATACGTTTGCAACTAGATGTATTGAAGCTGGTATGCAAGCGGTAGTATTACAAAAGATTTTAGGCCACAAAGATATATCGGTGACATTAAATACATATACATCTATTTTTAATAAATTTAAACAAACGGAGATTGAAAAAGTGACAAATTATTTAGAGACATTTTAATACAAAATTTACTGCAATATTTACTGCAACGCAAAAACTTTTTAAGATATTCTGTATATATTTGAAAAACACAAAAAAGTTTAAATCTCATTAAAACACGCATTATATGAGCTTTGAAAGAATTGCAGTATATATACAAAACATTATATTTTTATCATCTCCACCAATCAATCACAAAACAACGATAAAAAAACAGACCATCTTATGCAGATGGTCTGTTTCATTTTATAAAATTTTAATAACGTTATCTTTTAATTTGTCAAACATGCATAAATGGCAGCCAAAAGTAAAAAATTTAATCCTATCATCTTCCATATTCTACGTCCTCTGCATGCACTTTTCCCAAAAACAAGCATTGCTACTATTGGAGCAACTATAATAACGTACCCTGATAAAATCGCAGCCATAACTATCATTCCGGTAACCATTTTCATCATTCAAACCAACAATCGGAATAATTATAATTAGACAAGCTAAAATTAAATAATAAATTGCCAATATTGTTTTTGAAAACAAACTTAATGGTTCTTTCGGCAATTTAGTTTTTTCATTTTTAGCAATTCTTTCTGCATCACTTTCTTCTATTTCTTCTAGTGACACTTTTTCTTTTTTTATAATCTTTACTGTCAGGTACCCTATTACAATAAAAAGAGTAGCAAATAAAATACAGCAATTAATAGTATCACTAAAAATCGAACAAAACCAACTACTAATGACAACAAACAGTAACGGCAAATACATCACTAAAGATGTTGTAATATACACTTTTAATAGATCCTTTTTATTTTTTATAGACAAGATGGCTAATAAAAAAATAGGCACAAATGTAAGCACCCCAAAAGCTATTGCCCATCTAATATCCATAAACTCACACCACGAATCTAGGCAAAACAAATTAAGTACTATATGTAGCAAAAAGAATGCTCTGTAATAATTATCATTATTCTTTTGAATCACTAAAAATCCCCCTTTTGTTCAAAAAACCAATCTTTCATATCTACATATTATCATTCTACAAATCTTTTTTCTATAAAAAGATACTTTTTTTACACACAAGAGAGAATTTGTAGTAAAATGGTGGTGTTAACACACATGTTTTCAAAACATATCGAACAATTCTTTAGGAGGAATTATATGAAAAAACGAATGATAGCTTATGGTGCTATTTTACTAGCAATTATCGTTGTAATATTGCTAATTTCATTTTCAAGAAGCACCACAGTAAATAACGAAGTAGATTTAACTACAATAAAGGATACTTTTGATTTAGACTTAATTATTAACTTAGGAAACTTTGATATAAAAAATTACGATGAATCAAAACTTCTTGATGTTGCAATGCAACTAGCAGAAAAAAATAATTTATTATATGAATTTTCAGACGAGACAACATTTATTCAATACGTTTCAAGAGAAGATTTACATTCAATAATAAAAGACTTCACAGGTATAACTCTTGAATCACCAATCGAAATCGAAGATTTCTATTATTTATATGATAGTGAAAATGATTATTATTTCTACAGACCAGCTTCACCATCATACTTCAAGGTAAAAGAAATTACTTCAACAAAAGTAAAAGATGACTCATATTCAATTAAATGTTTTATAGCAGAAGACATCGCAAATGAAAATGTTGAATCAGAAGATGCTACTCTTTCAATAACATCAATGCCAAGCAACAATTGGATAAAATACAGAGTAGAAAAAATTGAAATAACTAAATAAAACGAAAAGCATCTCAAACTCGAGATGCTTTTTTGCTTATCACTTCAACTTTATAAACGCTGCATTAAGTCCAAATCTTTCTCCATCGCCTCTTCTTGTGTGTAGAGTTTCTGTATTACACAAAGTACAAATATCCGAATCAATAATATTCTCAGACTTTACTCCAGCTTCTTCTAGAAGCAATTTTGTAATTAGTATTGTATCAATATAGAATTTTTCTTCATCATTTTCTATTCCTTTAAACTTAATTATTTCATTAAGCTTGTTTGTATATTCAAATATTTTTCTACACTCAGATTCAACATCTGTCTTAACTTCAAAATGACATTTTCTAATGCTTGGACAAATACAAGCTATAATATCTTTAGGATCAGAATTATAATCACTTTGCATTTTTTCAATAGCTTTTAAAGAAATCTTTTTAAACGTTCCCTTCCATCCAGAATGCACGTTAGCTATAACTTTTTTCACAGGATCATACATTAGTAGTGCAATACAATCCGCGCTAGTTGTCGCCAATATAAAATCTTTTTTATCCGTTATTAAACCATCTACATCATTAAGATATTCCATTAAGATTTCTGGTCCGTTAAAATTCTTTTTTTCTTTCACGTTTTTCACTACATCTGTGTGTTCTTGCAAAGCTCTCACAACATATTTATAATCCAAACCTTCATAATCACAGAATTTTTCATAATCCTCCGCAATTGTTTTTTCAGCTTTATTTCCTCTAAAATTTAATGGCTTAATAACAAATGCATGCCAAAGTTCTGGATACTGTAACAACTTTTTAAATTGTAAATATTCATATCCATTATTCTTTACATGAATAATATTTTCATTTGATAAATCCATTTTTCCTCCTAGCAATCATAATTAACACTAACAAGATACAAACCATGTGGTGGTAATGTTTTTCCTGCTTTTGTTCTATCTCCAGATTTTAATATTTCAGGAATATCATCTGCATTTATTTTACCAAGTCCAACATCAACTATAGTTCCCGCAATTATTCTAACCATGTTATATAAAAATCCGTTTCCTGTTAATTCTATATAAATTCTGGTTCCATCTTTTCTTATCGAACAGTTTGTTAAAGTTCTTACTGTTGTTTTTTTCTCGCTTCCACCAGAAGATTTGAAACCTTTAAAATCGTGCTCACCTTCAAAATATTTTATCGCTTTTTCCATAGCTTCATAATCTAAATTATATGGCATGTGAAACTCTCTATATCTTTCTAATGCAGATGGAAATTCTGAATTGTTTACTATATAGCGATATGTTTTTAATTTGCAATTATACCTTGAATGAAATCTTTCTTCGACTTCTACTGCATCTTTAATAACTATACTCTTTGGCAATTTGGAGTTAAGCGCATAAGGTATTTTATTAATTTCTATATTGGTATTTGTATGAAAGTTCGCTACTTGTCCTAATGCATGAACCCCAGCATCTGTTCTACCAGAAGCAATCACATCAACTTCTTCTCCAGTCACTTCAAAGATAGCTTTTTGAATTTCTGATTGTATGCTCATTTTACCAGGTTGTGATTGCCAACCAGGAAAATTTTTGCCATCATATTCTATTGTTATTCTTATATTTCGCATTTCCTGCCTCCAAAATTATTTAATCATAATTCTTACTTCTTTATCTTTAACAAGTTCTTTAAACTTTTCTCCGTCATCTTTTTCACCAACAATTAAACCATAATGTGTTGGTACTACAATCTTTGCGGTAATTAGATTTGCAAGTTCAGCCGCCTCTTCATAATCCATCGTATATTTACCACCTACAGGTAAAAATGCTACATCACACTCAACATTTCTAATTTCCTTTATATTATCTGTATCTCCAGCAATATAATATTTCACGCCATCTAGTTCAATTATATATCCAACCCAATTTTCTTTCTTCTGGTGATACATTTTTTCTTTATTAAACGCATATGTTGTTTTAAACTTGACACCTGGCAACTCATATTCTTTATCTGGTTCAACCAAGAAAACTCTTTCCTTATTTTTTGTTAAATCATACGCAAGTTCTCTAGATGATTCTGGCGTAATTATATGAGTATTTCCTTTTAAAACTTTTTCAATATCATCCTCTGAAAAATGATCATAGTGGGTATGAGTTGAAAACACATAGTCCGCATCCCCATAATATTTATTTTCTAAGTTATATGGATCTATATATATAGTTTTTGAACCTTCAATCTTTATACTATTGTGACAAAAAACTGTAACATTTTCTAACATATTAGCATCCCTCCAAATTATTCTAATGGCATCTTATCATAAATACTTCAAAATCTCAATCGCATCTCTCCGTAGCTTTTGGCAATTTATGTAAATGGCCACAAAATATTCGTATCATATTGCAAAAGTTTTTTAATATTTATATAATAGCGGTGTATCCATAAAACTTCTTGTTTCATATTTATGAAGCTAAAAATCTTTCTACTTTAGCCGATTGTCTCGAGTCAGGTTTTATGGAAAGAAAGGGGAAAATCTTATGAAAACGTTTCTAAAAAATTACAAGCAAACGTTAATTTTGTTAGCGGCTATAATTATAGGTGCTATCGCGGGGTTAATCTTAGGAGAGAAAGCCACAGTACTTAGTCCACTAGGTGATCTATTCATCAACCTAATGTTCATTATTATTGTGCCACTTGTATTTCTTACGATTTCAACTTCTATTTCAAAAATTACCCAACCAAAAAGAGTTGGAAAGATACTAGGTACAATTGTACTTGTATTCGTAGTAACATCTTTAATTTCTGTACTTATTGGTTTAGCATTTGCTTATCCTATTTCACTTGTTGATGCAGGTGACAAACAAATGCTTATTGATAGTTTAGGTGCAGAACCTGAAGGTGAAGCAGAAGAAATTTCTATTTTAGATAGAACTGTTTCTGTACTTACAGTTAGCGATTTTTCAGGACTATTCTCAAAAAATAACATTGTTGCAATCATCGTATTTGCTTTGTTATTTGGTTGTGCGATTAGAATGGCTGGTGAAAAAGGAAAAAGAACGCAAGAGCTTTTAGAATCATTAACAGAAGTAATCATGTCTGTTCTTAAACTTGTAATGTACTATGCCCCAATTGGTCTTGGTTGTTATTTTGCAGCGCTAATTGGTACATTTGGTGCATCAATCGCAGTTGGTTATCTAAAAACTTTTGTGATCTACACAATAGCTTGCTTAATTGGCTACTTTGGTGTTTATACACTTTATGCATTTATTGCTGCAGGAAAAACTGGTGTAAAAAGATATTGGTCTTCAATTATCCCAGCAACAGTTACAGCTCTTGCAACATGCTCTAGTGCTGCATCAATCCCAGTTAACTTAGAAGCAGCTAAGAAAATCGGTGTATCAGATGATATTGCCGAAACAATCATTCCTCTTGGAACAAGTTTTCACAAAGACGGATCAATCATTGGTTCTGTATTTAAAGCAATGTTCTTAGTATATTTATTTGGACTTGATATGATGAACCCAGTAGGATTCTTTAAGATTCTTTTAATATCTGTATTTGCAACATTACTTGTTACAGCAGTTCCAATCGGTGGTGGTACAATTTCCGAAACATTAATTATAACAATGTTAGGATGTCCATTATCAGCATTACCAATACTTACTATCATAGCAACTATTATCGATGCTCCAGCCACAGTACTTAACGTAGTTGGCGACTCAGCATCATCAATGCTTGCAGCAAGAATTATTGACGGTAAAGACTGGATAAAAAATGATGCGCAAACAGAAAATAATGAACCAGAAGAATCTGTATCTCAACAAAAGAATATTGAGGTATTATCTAACAAGTTAAAAAAGAAACATAAAAATAAAACTTAATTTTTACAATTAAAATAAAAAAGCACTCCATTTCGGAGTGCTTTTTTATTTTTCAATTACATTGTTTCTTCTTGAGGTTGAGCTATTTTAAATTCAAATAAAGCTTTTTCACTTGAATTGTTGTGCGAAACAGTTACTCTGTGACCCAATTCACAAACAGCTTTATACATAACATTTGCTTCTGTTATTGTTATTGGATATTTATAATCTTTTTTTAATTCTTTTAAATATGCTTCAGTCTCTTTTAGACTAACATTTTTAAGGAATATTCTAAATACATCATCTTCATATTCAAAATATTCTATCTTTTTACTATCTGGCATTGGGATTGTTTTTAGGAATTCATAATCATCTAATACTAAGTGTGTTCTTAATGTCTCTGTTGCATCTTCATGTTTAATATGAAGTCCTTTCTCATCAAAATAACATCCATCTTTACCGTATATAATATACGCTTCTTCTTCTTCCTCTTCAGTCGGATTAGTATAATCTCTAGCTATTCCATCTTCTTCTACTTCAGAAATATCAAAAGGTACTTCAGTAGGAACATCTTGATGTTCTTTAAAATTTTGTTGTTGTGTTTCTAAATTTTCTTTTTTATCACAATTAGTTACAACTAAAATTATAAAAAGTATTACAACAATTAGAATTGCTAAACGTTTTAGTTTTTCATAATTCATATTCTAATCCTCCTTAGTAATTATTACCGTTTTGATTTGCTTCAGGCGGCGGTGTTATTTCACCGAAATCATCCATGTCTTTTTCTTGATACATAGATCTTTCTATAAAAATCTGTTCTAATGTCTTTTTCATTTCTTCGTCAATACCTTCAAACCACTCATCAAATCCAACTTTGTTATCTCTTCCATACAAACCTTTTCTCATTGAATCTAGAATTGTTCTAGTTGTTGGTGATAATTGCATAGCTGATATTGCTTCTAACATTTCTGGTGTAAGCTCTGATAATTCCTTAACAGATTTTATTGCTTGACATCCTGTCGCAATAAACATTGCTGTTACTCCTGGTTTTGCACGTCTTCTCATTCCCATTTTTTTATACATGTCTTTTTCATCTTGTCTTTTTTGATTTGCTTCATTGTCTAAAGCATGTCCGTGCTCAATTCCTCTATCTGCAACTTCTGTTTCAGATACCTCAACATCTCCACCATCAGTTGTTATATCCAAAGCCGGTAATGATGATCCTCCTACATAGAACGAATCAGATGTATCATTATCCTGTTCTATAGAAGTTTTTCTCACTACTACTATTCCTTCTATATTGTATGACGTCGATCTAGACAATACATCAGCAACATCATCTATCATTACGCCTCGTTCATCAAATAGTTCAAGTTCATTTACTGTTCTGCCACTTGAATCTACTTCAACTCCCATACCCTTTAAGATTCCTTCTTCAGAGTATAGTAAATTTCTAGATTTAATTTTACTATTTTCTCTATCTAAAGCCACTGTTTTTTGTGTTTCTCTTAAATTATCAATTGCGCCCTCTAACTCAACTTGATGTCCTTGAGCTCTCGCATTAAAATCATGTTCTAATTTTGACATTCTCGCATAAACATCTGCAATACCTCTTTTTAATCCTTCTACTTCATGTGGTCTTCCTTGTTCTATTGCTCTTAGCATTGCTATTTTCATCGTTGCTATTTCCATTTGCATTTTGTATTTTTGTGACGCATAAATTGCAGCATCCATATCCATCGCATCTTTAGCAACTTCTAAATCTCTACGTGCAGCTAACACCTTTTGAGCTTTAACATCTCTTTCTAAAAGTTCTTCTTTCATTGCATTAATTTCTCTTAATAACGCAGGTCTACGCATAACTTCATTTGCCAAATCTCTAACACTAGGTGGGCCTTCTCTCTCTGGTTCCTTTTCTTCTCTACCTTGTGACGGATCTTGACCACCACTTGCTGTCGCAGTAGCTTCTGATGAACCTGTTCCAATTTCATCAAACTCATCATCTTCTATAGCTCTCGGTTGTTGAGCTACTACTGTACTTCTTGGTGTTGATGTAGCAAGAGGAATGCCATCTTCTTCAATTTCTGTTTCAGGATCTTGAGCATCAATTTCAGTTCTATTTGCACCAACCGGAATTTCTTCATCTTGTTCTAATTCCATATCTTTAGCTGCGCTAACTTTTTGAGGAGCCTTTTTAGCAACTGGAGCAGGAGCCTTTTTCATTCCCAAGTCAGCCGCTAAATCTTCAATCTCTGCTGCAACATCTTCTCCAGGTTCAGGTTCTACCGTTGAATCAATTTGCACTTCCCCAGTTGTTGGGTCAAAAGTAACACCTAATTTTGCCGCCGTTGCAGCAATGTTCTGCTCTAATTCAGCAAGTCTTGTTACAAGATATCCTTCTGAAATTATTGACTTTTCTTTTTCAACTATTAAACCAATTGGGCTAGTTGTTTGAATACCTTCGTTTAGTTTATACCACAAATCCCAATCTTCTTCAGTTGTTGGCATTTTACCTTCACCACTAGCAGGTATTGGTTGTCCATCTGCACCAACAGGTACACCAGATCTTCTTGCACCTTCAACAAGCGAAAAATCACATTCAGGATCTTTTCCTTTCATTGCACGAAGAGCATACATTTCTTCTATACTGTATTTAGGTTGTCCAACCCATGTTACTCCAGGTCTAATATTCTTAGCCTCTTCATTCAATTCTTGCCACTCTTCAAATTCTTTTTTTACATTGCGGCTCATAACAAATCCCCCTTTATTACAATTCGGTTCTATTTTCTAACGCCTTTGCAAGCGTTACTTCATCTACATATTCTAAATCTCCACCGATTGGAATACCGTGAGCAATTCTTGTAGTTTTAATTTCAAAAGGTTTTACCAATTTTGAAATATACATTGCTGTAGCTTCACCTTCAACATTAGGATTTGTTGCAAGTATTAATTCTTTTATTTCGCCTGTTCCTATCCTTGTCATTAGTTCTTTAAGTTTGATATCGTTTGGACCGATTCCATTCATCGGAGAAATAACACCGTTTAATACGTGATAAACGCCGTTATACTCATGAGTTTTTTCAATTTGTACTATATCTCTAACATCTTCAACCACACATACTACTTCTTTTTCTCTCTTTGGATTTGCACAAATAGGACATGGATCTACATCTGTTATATTATTACATACTGAACAATATTTTAAATTTTTTCTTGTGTCTATTACAGTGTTTGCAAATTGTTCGCACTCTTCTTCTGGTAATCGAAGCATATGAAAAGCAAGTCTAACAGCAGTTTTGTGACCAATGCTTGGCAACTTTTCAAACTCTTCAATTAGTTTTTCTATTGATGCACTAAAGCCCATCTTTTTTACCCCTTATAACTTACTTTTTATAGTAGTGAATCTAATCCACCTGGAATATTATATTTGCTCATTCCTTGTTCCATCAATTCATCAGCTTTTTTAATTCCTTCATTAACAGCTGTTAATATTAAATCTTCTAACATTTCAACATCATCTCTATCAACAACATCTGGATTTATTTTAATAGCTTTGATAGTTTTCTTACCTGTCATAGTAACAACAACCGCACCACCGCCGCTAGTAACATCAAATTCTTTTTCTTCAACTTCAGCATGACTTTTCATCATATCTGCTTGCATTTGTTTTGCTTGTTTTAATAATTGATTCATGTTTGCTCCGCCCATACCTGGGTATCCACCAAATCTTGCCATAATAAAAATCTTCCTTTCTTTTTATAAAAAATTAAAATACATATTTAATTCTCATATCTTTTCCAAAAACTTTTTTTATAACTTCTTTTATAAGCACTTTGCTTTCATCTTTTTGCATATATTGCTTATTCATTTCGTCTAAAGTTTTACTAAAAATTATATGAACTAAATCATCCTCTACTTTTTGAATATCTGAATTAGATAAAATTGTATGCATTATCATTTTGTGACTTTCTTTAAGCACTGCAAGAACATCTTGTTTAATCTTGTCTTCTGCAGAAACAACTGATGAGATTTGAGGTGCAGCTGATACTTTTTCTTGAGCTACAGTTGCTACTGGTTGTACCACACTTTTTTGATACGCAAGTCTAATCAAACCAGTCTCAAAAATAACTTCTTTGTCTGTTGCCCATTTCATCTCACTTTGAAGTTTAGATAAATCAGCAATTAATTCAAGTAATTTATCTTTAGTTGCTTTCTTTAACAGTTCTTGCATTTTAGCTAATTCTTCATCTTTGTAGATAACTAAATCTGTAGAAACTTGAAGCATTACCAGGTCTCTTACAAACTTAACAAGTTCCCAAATAAACACATCTAAATCTTTACCTGCATTTATAACTTTTTCTGATTCCATCAAAGCTTTTTCTGCATTGTTTGAAATTAAACTTTCTGTAACTTCTAACAGATATTCAATTTCAGGTATACCTACGATTTCTTTTATTTGTTCTTCTGTAACTTTATCTGTACCAGAAGATATACATCTTTCTAAAATACTAATCGCATCTCTCATTGCTCCATCTGACATTTTAGCAATAATTTTTAATGCACTCTCTTCAATTTCAATATTTGATTCCGCACAAATTATTTTTAATCTACGAACTATATCTTCAATAGAAATTCTCTTAAAATCAAATCTTTGACATCTTGAAAGTATAGTAATTGGAAGCTTTTGTGGTTCCGTTGTTGCCAAAATAAAAATTACATGTTTAGGTGGTTCTTCTAATGTTTTTAACAAAGCATTAAAAGCTCCTGTTGAAAGCATGTGAACCTCGTCTATAATATAAACCCTATACTTAGCATTAGTTGGAATAAACTCAACTTCCTCACGTATATCTCTTATATTATCTACACCATTGTTTGAAGCAGCATCAATTTCACTAATATCTGTTAAAGTTCCATCTAATGCGTGTTTGCAAATCTCACATTCATTGCAAGGTTCGCCATTTATAGGATTTAAACAGTTAACCGCTCTTGCTAAAATTTTAGCAGTTGTAGTTTTACCACTACCTCTACCTCCACTAAACAAGTATGCATGTGCAACTCTTGAATTTATAAGTTGATTTTTAAGAGTTTTTGTTATGTACTCTTGTCCAACCATATCTTCAAACTTTTGTGGTCTAAACTTTCTATACAAAGCAACATATGCCATCTTTCTACCTCCAAATATTTCAAAAAACAAAAATACCGTAAAGTATACTTATATGAATGGCGTATCGCACAAAAGAATCTACTTATTGCTGCTTCCTTCCGGACCTGACAAGGTTCATAGCCTTTCATCGCACACCATTCATATAAATACACTTTACGGTATGATTATATACTTTTTATTACCTTTACACAAGGAAATATACTATTAAAATTATTAAGTTTTAGCAAAGCGAGCTCTCAATTTATTCCAGATTTTTTTGATATGTGTAACTAAGTTATTTTTATAGATTGCAACAGCAAGTTTTTCCTTTTTCTTATCCATATAATCTATGTAATATTCCTTAGCATCAAGCGGAGTAACAATTACTGCACCATCAATGTAAAACACACCTTGTTCATCATAAGTAATTGGCAATGTGTAGCCACTTTCTTTTGATATTGTCACAACCCAATCAATCAAATCTTTATTTTTTATAGCATTTATATATGAAGCCGCATTTGCTTCAAATTCAGCTTTTATAGCTGGATCAACCTTTTTGTTGTATATCTCGCTTATTATATCTTTTTTATTTACTGTGTTTACTACGTTTCTGTAAAAATGATACGCATCAATGATTTTTGCTTGGAAATCTGTAGCCGTTTTTTCATCATTCATGGCAATATCTGTATCAGCATAGGCAATATTACCACAGCTCATATGGAATTTGCAAGAAAAATAATTCGTAATATTGCTAATTGTAGCAAGCATCCTCTTATCTTTGCTCAATTTAAGCACATCTTCATAGTTAGCAAAAATTTCTGATTTGTCCATATTTACATTCATATAGAAATCGTTTAAATCTAGTAAACTATCATATGCTTTTCTAGCCTCTTGGATGTTATCAAATTCAACATTTATTGGGTTAATCTTGAATTTATCTTCATTTATGTGTTCTATGTATATTCCGCACTCATAAAATTTTTGAATTTTGCAGATTTCCTTTACATAATTTTTGTGTGGGATATATTTAGCTTTCATCGAGTACTTTATAGCCTCTCCTGTTATCAAATAACGATTATACGCTCTTATCAAAACATCGTTAGCATTCACAATATAGCTTTTTCCATTATCTTCAAAACACATTAAAAACATGCTTTCTGATAACTTTTCCAACAATATATCATATGCCGAAACATCTGGAGGTAACTTAGCTTTGTAGATTTGAACATACGCATCCATCCATCTTGGTTCATCATAATTAGTGCCAAGAACAGATGTTAGCTTAGAAAAATCAAGATTAACATATTCAGCTTTTATTATAGAAAGTATCTTCTTTTTCTCTTCTTTTGACAAACCATCATAATGCATATATTCCCCTCCCCTCGATATTTTCGATTATATTACAAACATTTTCAAAATACTAGCAAAAAGGAAAAATTTTTATCCAATTTATTTTTGAAATTTCTACACATATTTTCTTTAGATTTTTCATTCAAAAACTGTATGTGTTTTTTCGAATTTTTATTCAAATATTTAAACATGATTTTAGAATTATTTTTATATAGTTTTTAATCTAAGTTTTTATATTTTTCAAAAAATAATCGCAACCAAATTTCAGTAAATATTTTATACATTTTTGTTCTGTATGTCACAAAAGTTCAAAATTTGTCAAAATTTTTTCAAAAAAATTTTTAGCATTAATTTTTTGTTAGTTTTGTGCTATTAGTTGGCGTATTTATTTTACATTTATAAGTGCACTAATTGTTAGTATCCTAACCATTTTGTCGCCGACATTTTTTTCACATTTTCTATTGCAAAAAAAATCGAAATTAGGTATATTTTAATCATACTTAAGTGCAATTATTCAAAGTTGCACTGTCAAGATTTTCTTGACATCAAATTCGACTTCACGATTTTTGATAAAGACATGTACAAAAGAAGGGGGGCTAATGCGATGCCAGTTGCAAAAAAACCTGCTGCTAAACCAGCTGCTAAGAAACCAGTAGCTAAGAAAGCTGCTGCTAAACCAGCTGCTAAAAAAGTTGCTGCTAAACCAGCTGCTAAAAAACCAGTAGCTAAAAAAGCTGCTGCTAAACCAGCTGCTAAAAAACCAGTAGCTAAAAAAGCTGCTGCTAAACCA
>CAYMVI010000002.1:160175-202802 GCA_964394075.1 uncultured Eubacteriales bacterium
AGCTGCTAAAAAACCAGTAGCTAAAAAAGCTGCTGCTAAACCAGCTGCTAAAAAAGCTGTTGCTAAAAAGCCAGCTGCTAAAAAACCAGTAGCTAAAAAAGCTGTTGCTAAAAAACCAGTAGCTAAAAAGAAATAGTAATAAAAAAAGAAGAGCTTAGCTCTTCTTTTTTCTTTTTATTTAATTATATTCCTAATCATTTTTTCCAAAGAATCATCTAATTGTTTTTTCTCTTTTTTAGTAAATCCCTTAAATAAATTTTCTTCAAATTCATTTAATATTTTATTACATTGCACCGCAGCTTTTTTTCCTTCAGGTGTAATATATACTCTTTTACATCTTAAATTATTTTCATCTACAATTCGTATAATATAGCCCAAAACCTCTAACTTATTTATTCTTTCTCCCATAGTAGGATTAGTTAACCCAAAATATTCAGCAAGTTCTGTTTGTGTTGCACCATCATTTTGTTTAATCACAGAAAGTAGACTAGCTTGTCCTTTAACTAAATTATATTTTTCTAATTTCTTGTCTACCTTATGATATTCAGCTTGTATTATTGCCTTGAATTTATTACATACCGTTGACATATAATTCCTCCTTATCATTGACATTCATGCATTAAAAAAGTTAGTATGCTAATTTTTAGTATACTAACTTCTAAACATTTGTCAATCTTATTTTTTTCTACGCTCTTTAAAGAAATCTTTTATATATTTTGAACATTCCTCTTTTAATACACCTTTCTCTACTTCTACATCGTGATTAAACTTTATATCTTCAAGCAAATTAACCTTTGACCCAACAGCACCAAATTTAGGTTCCATAGCTCCTATATAAAGCTTTTTTATTCTTGCATTCATTATAGCACCCGCACACATTGGGCATGGCTCTAAGGTTACATACATTTCGCAATCATTCAATCGCCACGCATCTAATTTTTTACATGCTTTTTCTATTGCTATAATCTCAGCATGTGCGCAAGCTTGTCTTTTTGTTTCTCTTTTATTATGTCCGCGTGCAATTATTTTTCCATCTTTAACTATTACAGCTCCTATCGGAACTTCTTCTATATCATATGCTTTTTTAGCTTCTTTCAAAGCTTCTTTCATATATTTTTCAGGCATTTTTCTCTCTCCTTTTCTCAATTATTCTATATCATCAAATTTCTACTTGTCAATTTTAGCGCTCAAAGTTCTAGCGCCCGGATCACCATGTAATCCGAGCGCCTTCGCTATTCTAATAGTACAAAAATAATGAACACACTGTTTTTCGTATGCACAATGTACTGTCGACCTTTTTGATGAATTTCAACCACAGGTGAGGTTTCATATATCACCTTCTGGCCTTTTTCATAGCAGTCGCATTTGAAAGATTCTCCAATTTTGGGTTTGTAGATTGCTGTTCCTTCATGGACTTTCACAGACTCAAATTCCTCTTTAAGAAACCGTCCATCTATTCCTTTGAGAATGTACTCTCCCTTGAGTGTTCTCCGAGAAACCTGATAGATTCTTCCTGCTTCTAATTGTGGATTCTTGCCTATGTTCTTTACGAACTTCATCTTCTCTTTCCTCCGTAGATATTTATTTTGGATTACATAATACCATTTTTATAGCTATTTTTCAATATTTTTATCACTATACCAATAATCTTTTTTTGATTTATGCATAATTCTGTGTTAAAATCCCATCATAATACTTATATTTGTTTTTGGAGGTATCCTTATGAATATTGGATTTTACGCAGGCAGTTTCGACCCATTCACTAACGGACATTTACACATCATCAAAAAATCTGCAGCTTTCTTCGACCAAGTTATTGTAGGAATCGGTGTGCACTCTAGCAAGTCTCGTCACTACGACAAACAACTGATGAAAACTACGATTGAACAAGTCTTAGCTCGCGAAGAACTCACAAATGTTTCTGTCATCATCTATGACAATCTTACTGCTGATGCTGCTCTCGCTCATAACGCAAATTATCTTATTAGAGGAATTCGTAATGGTATGGACTATGAATATGAAGAAAACATCGCTTCTGTGAACGAAGAAATTTCTGGTCTTGATACCATCTACATCCGTGCCGGCGCACTTGGTGTAGTTAGTTCTAGCATGGTTAGAGAACTTCTTTCTCACAACCGAGATGTTTCCAAATATGTCCCTGCCGAAGTCAAAAATATACTATAATAACTTTTAGACATATTTTATTTTCACAAATTCACAACAAAAAACACACGTCTAATCTTGATTGGGCTTCCCCTCTCTCTGATTAGACGTGTATTTTTTAACCGTTTATTTGCACAATGTAAACGTCGCTCTGAGTAAAAGTCACATACGTGTCTTCTCCACACCGATAGAATCCTCTTACGATATCGGTAGTGCATCTCTCCATTTTCCATCCTGCAAATCCTTTCTCATCCTCTTTACAAACTTTGAATCGATAACAGTTCATTTCTTGCCCGACAACCGGAGCCTGATTTGCTAATGCCATGTACGGTCTCGCCGGCTCAAAGCATCTTGCATCAAACCAACCTTCTAAGCCTCGAATTTGATATTTGCCATATCCGTTTTGAATCGTCTCTTTTGTTACTTCGTAAATCCGATTTGGTTGTATGCGTCCATCATAAAGACTTCTGTCATACTTGTACTTTACCAGTTGCCTCATTTCAATCCCTCCATAAATTATTATTACGCTTCTTAGCGCACCAAGGACCCGTTTATACTAACGTAGTAATTTTATCATTTTAACACCTTTTTTTCAATTCAGCTTAGCTAACGATTTTAACTCAAAAAGTATTATTTTAACCTAAAAAAACACATCTACCTTTCTTTTTGTCAAGTAGATGTGTTTTTCGATGTTTTTCTCGTTTTTTATCTTATTTTTTAGAACACGAAAAGTTAATTAAAATCCCTGTATCTTCATATCCAGCATTTATGTAAGCGCGATTTGAAGGTATGTAGTTGTAATCTGTATACAATAACGGTACGAAACCTTCTTCTAATAACATTTTTGTAATTTGGTATATAAGGTTTGCTGCATAACCTTTTTTACGTTCTTCTTTTGGTGTATATACATGTCCTATTCTAGCTTGCTCATCAAGCAATTTGTATCCTGCCATGCAAACAATTTTACCATCTTCATTTTTCAAAACATAAAACTTTTTCGTTGCAATATATTCATCAACATCTTTGCTAGCTTGTTCCATTGAAATGCCATCTACACCATTCATTTCGTTACAATCATCAAACCAATACTGAGTAAGAATTTCTCTATCTTCTTCTTTTGATAATTCCATTTTCAAATCACATGCTTTTGGCTCTTTTACATCTTTGCAAATTAAGAATCCCATTTCAAAATAATCATCCTTATTTAATTCTGAAAAATCTCTTTCGATTAACAAATCATATAATTCTTTCTTGCAAGTAAATTTCGTTTTATCTATATCTAGAATATACATTCTTATAAGTTCTTCTATTTCATTAATCTTATTCTTATCAAAATTGTCTTTTGTCCAAATCCATGCAGGCTTATCAAGTTTACCACGGCAAATCATGTAATTGTCTTCATCGCTATATAATTCTAATGTTTCACTATCAAGATTTTTAAAGATAATATTAAACTTATATTTATCTTTAACAAATTCTGGTGATGTAAATATCTTATTATTCTTATCTATCTTTTTCATTTCATCACTCCTTTTATTTTTGTGGTGCGTCCGAGAGGAGTCGAACCTCCGGCCTTTCCCTTAGGAGGGGAACGCTCTATCCAACTGAGCTACGAACGCATTTTAACAACGAGATTATATTATATTCAACTATCTTTTTCAATATTCCGTTGCTTTTCAGAATTAATAACATCTATCTTTATATTAAAAATGTTAATTCACATTTTAACATCTTCCTATTGCTTTTTTCAGAAAAAAATATATAATAATACCTTGTAAGTGTACTCGTAGCTCAACTGGATAGAGTATTCGGCTACGAACCGAACGGTTGGAGGTTCGAATCCTCTCGGGTGCACCAAGAAGACCTGCAAATTTATTGCAGGTCTTTTTTTCGCTACTAAGGGACACTCCTTGTAATCAAATTTTTGACGACGAAGGACACCCCTTGTCACAAAACATTCACAAACCCATACATTTCTTGACTTTTCGCAAAATTTTGTTATACTTATGTCACCCAAATACGCATATTTGTCATATTTAACAGCTAATTAGCATGTTAACCGCATTGCTTATTAGTTCATCTTTGCATAAAACTTTTTTCAACCATTGAGGAGGAACTAACATGCCTATATCACAAATCCATTTGATTCTCACATTTTGCGAAATCTTACCCTTGGCAGCATTCACATTTGTAATCTTTGGAAACCACAAGAAATTCTGGCACCCCATACTCAAATTGTGCTGTTCTGCAGCGCTTTTAATCATCAATGCTATCCAGCTCCCTATCGAAATTTCTCTTGAAATGTCTTATGGACTTACTATTGCACTGGTGATAATTTGGATTATGAACTCTATCTTTGCAATTTGCAGCATAATCGAATATAAGAAAAATCACCCTAAAGTTCATAGGGATATCGACCACTAACAACCGCAAGGAGAAACATCATGAGTAATATACTTTCATATTTGAACTTAAGCGAAATAATTATTGCAATCGCAATGCTTATAATCTTGCTTATACGTGGGCGTAAGCCTTGGACAACATATGTATTGCTCGCTATGACTATCACCATGGGGATTTTGAACATAATCCAATTAGTGCTTGAAATTAAGCTTGAAAGATTCTTACTTTTAACTATTTTTAGCATTTTAATCTGGGCATTTGATTCATTCTTAATTGCCAACCAAATTTATAGAAGAAAACAATTAAAGAAATTCCAAAAAGATTGTGCAGAGCTTCAAAAACAGCTCGAATCAATGTATTCCAGTGAATAAGTTATACCGTGCATTTCAAACTTTATCCTGACCACAAATTAAACCTATCTAAACTATCATTCATCACGGAGGTTTTATATGGAAATTTTCAGCACTGTACTTAACGCCATCGAACTCGTCATCCTGCTCCTTTTTGCTGTCTGCGTTTTTGTCGGACGCAGCAAGAACTGGAACTTCTGGATGCGCATTTTCGTAATCAGTTCTCTGGTACTGATCAATCTCATCCAGATAATCATGGGACTTATTTATGAGAAAGACTTTTTTGATGATCTTATCATGCTCATTTTGTGGGGAATGGATATATTCATGTACTTCCCCGACGTAAAAGAACGACTGCAAAAAAAAGAAAGCTAAATGATTTTTCAAGTTTAAGGAGAATCATATGAAAACTAAACGAATTCTGACAATCATTATTGTCTTTGCCATGTGCTTTGCATTAGTATCATGCGCATCCACTACCGCAACTACTTCGGACAAAACCGACAAAACGGAAGAACCACAGCTTCCTGTTCCCGAATCCTTCATCCTGATTAATTCTAATACCGTTACAAACGGTATCCGCCAATACATCATGTATGATCCGGAAACTTTGGTAATGTATTCTTTGTTCTATGTTCCCGATAACGGATGCTCTGTTACTGTCATGTACAATGTAGACGGAACCTTAAAACTCTATGCACCGCACATCGAAGCAAATGAATAAAAACTTTCAAACCGCAACTGACACTTTGTCTGTTGCGGTTATTTTTTACCTAGTTTTACTACAACTTCTTTTTCTTCACCATCAATAACTCGCAATATAATTTGCTCTCCAGGATTTTTAGAATATATATATTCCCTAAGTTCAATCATCTTATCTACCTTATTTCCATCAACTTCAACTATAACATCACCTACTTTTAATCCCAAATTTCTGCATGGTCCATATTCATCTATCTCTGTAATATATATACCTTCATCGATTTCCAAGGAGTTATCCATATACGGAATTATCTCTTTATCATAAGCATAAATTCCCAAATATGCTTCGCTTATTGCATCGTTTTCTTCTAATTTTTCTATTAAAGGTTTTAAAACATTTATAGGTATCGCAAACCCTATTCCTTCTGCCGCTTCAAGTTTTATTGTATTTATTCCAATCACTCTGCCATACTCGTCAATTAAAGGACCGCCACTATTTCCAGGATTTATACTAGCATCCGTCTGAATCAAGTCTTCCATAAAAAATTCTTCACCATCATCTTCAAACAAAAATGTACGATTAACACCACTAACAATTCCTTTTGTACAAGTCCCTTTGAATTCCAAACCAAGCGGATTGCCAATTGCAATCACACCGTCTCCTACAAAAATATTATCCGAATCCCCCAGCTTGGCTGCTTTCAAGTTTCTAGCTTTCACTTTAATTATCGCTAAATCTATTGTCTCTTCATTCCAAATTACTTTCCCCTGAACTTTTTCTCCATCATTTAACGTAACAGTTACCGAACTTCCCAACTTTTGTGCAATATGTTGATTCGTCACTATATAGCCTTTAGAACTTACTATTACACCACTTCCAAGTCCCATATTTTCAATGCTATTAAGCTTAAGTAGATCTTTCCCATTCATATTCATAAAGCTTATTCCAACAACAGAATCACTAACATCACTTATCGTTCCAGAAATTCCGTTTTGTGATTTATAGTCATCTTTTTGAGTGAAATATTCCGTATTTAACTTTTGTCCGCTGTAACTATAACTGTCATTTTTCAATAAAATTATAATATTTTCTATAATTATTATCCCAAAAAGTATCATTATAAGGGTTATCAAAAATCCCTTAAATATACTTCTCGCAACTGTTCCAGCACCTTTTTCATTATTCATTTTATGGCACCTCCTGATAAAATTATTGCCATTTTTTCATCCAATAATACTTTCAACCTAAAAATATCTCCTCCCTTTCACTCAAATAGGCCATTTCACTTGATTTTTTCCCATTTTTGGTGTATTATTATATGGGAGATTTTTACAGTGTCTCCTTATTGATATAAGAAGTTTTAATGTAATTTGTAAGGAAGTAAGTTTTATGAAGCAAGAACAAGAAAAAATGTTTTATGAATTGACGAATCCTCAAAAATCTATTTTGATGTCTGAAAACTTTTACAACGATCCACACATCTTTGTAATTCCAGCATGGACAAACATGTACACAGACATTGATTATGGAGTTCTTGAGCAAGCAATCAATTACACAGTTAAGAATCACGATATACATCGTGTAAAATTTATGAGAATGGGCGAAGATGTAGTTCAGTACTTTGAGAACTACACTCCTTTTGACGTGCCAAAAATTGTTGTTAATGATATAGATGAACTTGAAGATTATTTAAAAAATGTAACATTCAATCTATATGGTAATCCAATGATTAAATTTCTTATGTTCGAAAATGCTTCTACAGGCGTTGGTGGTTTTGCATGTGTTCTTCACCACCTTATTGGTGATGCTTGGTCACTTTCACTTATTGCCGAAGAAACACTTATTGCTTATGACGAACTTATTAAAAATGGAACTACAGATAGATGTAGACTTTCTTCTTACAAAAATTTTATAGATTCAGAAGCAGAATATTTATGTTCAGATAAATACCAAAAAGATAAAGAATTTTGGGAAAGTAAATTCAATGAAAGTTCAGAAATTTTAAGTTTCAAATCAAACACTAGTTTCTTTGAAACTACTTCTACGCGCAAAAATTTTCCTGTTCAAGAAAATATTATTAAATACTGCAAAGAAAATAAAATTTCATTATTTGCATTTTTCTTTGCGGCTTATTCTCTATACTTTTCACGCATTATTAATACTAACGAAATCATCATTGGCACACCATTCTTAAACAGAACAAATCGTGCCGAAAGAAACTCTATGGGTATGTTTATTTCAACATTACCTTTTAAGCAAGTTATTGATAATGAAAAAACAGTTGAAGAGTATGTAAAAGAAATTGCTGTAACTCAACTTGGATTATTAAGACATCAAAAATATCCATTTGCTGAATTACAAAAATATTATTCTGAACAATTTGGAAGAACAAATAATTTATATGACATTTTATTCTCTTTTCAAAATGCAAGAATAGATCCTGAAATAAGTTTTGAAGTTGAATCAAAATGGGTTTATACAGAGCATCAAGTTGAATCTCTTGTTATAAATGTTACTGACGTTAATAGTACAGATAGTTTATTTATTTCATACGATTTTCTAAACTCTGTATTTACAGAAAAACAAATAACAGAAATCAATGCACGTATCATGCATATAGCCACACAAATGATGCTAACTCCAAATATCAAAATTGGTAATATCGAAATCGTTACTCCTTCTGAAAAAGAAAAATTATTAAAAGACTTTAATAATACAAAAGTAGATTTTGATTATAATAACACCATCGCAACTTTATTTTCAAAAATTGCAAAGCAATGTCCAGATAATGTTGCGTTGTGCTTTAACGATACATCATTAACATACAAAGAATTAGATGAAAAGAGTAATTATTTAGCAAAAGAACTTATTAAATTAGGTGTTGAAAGAAACACTTTTGTTGGCGTGCTTTTCAATAGATCTTTAGAAATGATTATCTCTATTCTTGCAATTCTAAAAGCTGGAGCTGCATACATGCCTATTAATCCAGACTATCCAAAAGACAGAATCGATTACATGATAAGCGATAGTTCTTGTAAATTTGTGTTAGCATCAGAAAATATTGAATATGAAAATTCAGATATAACAAAAATTATTTACACCGTTGATGAACTTGACTTAGAAGAAACTTTTGAAAACATCAGTGAACCATCTGACTTAGCATATATCATTTACACATCAGGTTCTACAGGAAAACCAAAAGGTGTTATGATTGAACATCATAGCATATTAAACACTCTATACTGGAGATGTCACGAATACAACTTTGATAAAGAAGTTACTGTACTACAAATCCCTTGTTTTGCATTCGATAGTTCAGTAGAAGATATTTTTACACCATTAATTTCTGGTTCAAAATTAGTTTTGGTTGATCAAAGCAACTCTAGTTTTGATGTGAATTTAATCAGAAAATTAATTGTGCAACATTCTGCAAATCACATGCTTGTTGTACCAAGTTTTTATAACGTGTTATTAAACGAAATGCCTGAAGTCCTAGCAAACTTTAAGTATATTACAGTTGCGGGCGAAGGCTTCTCTATAGAATTAGTTAAGAAACATTTTGAATTATTACCAAACGTTGAACTTTATAACGAATACGGTCCAACAGAAAACAGTGTTTGTACAAGTTTTTATAAATTTAATAAAGACGATGAAATTGTTTATATTGGAAAACCAATTTCAAATTGTAAATGTTATATTTTAAGCAACTCACTTCAATTACAGCCTTTTGATACTAAAGGTGAATTGTATGTAAGTGGTCCCGGTCTTGCTCGTGGTTATATTGGAATTAAAGACTTGAATGAAACTAGATTTATACCAAATCCGTTTGAAAAGAATGCACTTATGTATAAAACAGGAGATCTTGTATCTATCTCCCCCTCTGGTTTAATGACATTCCATGAACGCGTGGACTATCAAGTAAAATATAATGGTTATAGAATTAATCTTGGAGAAATTGAAAGCGCAATTTCGCAAACTACAAAAGTCCCAAATGTTGTTGTGTTATTAAAAGAAATAGAAAGTACTTCTATTCTTTCTGCATATATCGAAACTTTAGAAGACTTAGACATTGCTAATTTAAAACAAGAACTAAAAAAATTCTTACCTCATTACATGATTCCAAAAGAATTTAACTTAGTTGAAAAATTTCCATTAACATCTAATGGAAAAATCGATAGAAAAACTTTGGCGGCAACTTATTACAAACAAAAAGATAACGTAGTAACAGCACCACGTAATGAATTAGATACATTAATCATGGAAGCTTGGAAAAAAGTATTAGGTCAAGAAAATTTCGGCATTGACGATAACATTTTTGACATAGGCGGAGATTCTCTTTCTATACTTTCGATACAGGCAATATTATTCAAAAATAATATAAATATAAACTCACAAGCTCTATTTGAAAATCCAACAATAAGAATGACTTCTGACTTTTTAGGAAGTTCTTCAGATATTGCTGTTCAAGCAGAAGATACATTTGTAAAACCAATTGGATATTCTGAAAAAGATATAGAAGATAAACATGCTATGCCTAAAAACATTCTTCTAACTGGTGTTACAGGATTCCTTGGTTCTCACATTTTAGCAGAATTATTAAACAAATATTCAGATGTTAACATTTATTGTTTAATACGTAACAAACCAAATAAAACAAACACTAAACGTTTGAAAGAAATTTTACACTACTACTTTGGTGCAAAATACGACTTACTTTTAAACGAAAGAATATTCATTGTTTCAGGTGATCTTTCAAGAGAAAATTTAGGTATTGATATAACTAAATATAAGGAATTAACAGCAAAAATCGATTCGGTTATAAACTGTGCTTCGCTTGTAAAACACTATGGTGAATATAATCTGTTCTATCACTCAAATGTTTTGTCAGCAAAAAATATAATTGCATTCGCTAAAGAAGCAAATGCTTCTATTAATCATATATCTACAACTTCTGTTTCAGGTAATTATCTTGTAAAGAATTCTTTGAATCATGATTATACAGAGAATGATTTTTACATTGGACAAAACTATAAAGACAACGTATATGTGCGTACAAAATTCGAAGCAGAAGAAGAAATGTTGAAAGCTCAAAATAGTGGAATACCTGTAAACATTTTTAGAGTTGGAAATCTAATGCAAAGGTTGGATGATGGCGTGTTCCAAATAAACAGAATGGATAACGCATATTTCAAACGTATGATGGGATTTATTAAGCTTAAGAAATTACCAGAAAATCTTATAACACAAAAAATGGAATTCACACCTGTTGATGCTTGCGCAGAAGCCATCGTAAAACTTATGGTTTATAAAAACAAGATTTTCCATCTAGAAAATAAGAACTTAATTGGCATTACAGAGTTGATTTCTGAGCTATTAAATTATAATATAAATATAGAGTTTATTTCTGCTGATGAGTTTAACGAATTCATTCATGAAGAAAAAAATACAGAATATTTAGAAAACTTTATCACAGATTTAAACAATTCAAATGTATTGGATTATAAAACAACAATCACAATAAATAATGATTTAACAGAAATATTCTTAGAAGAAAATAGCTTCAAATGGCCAACTATTTCTTCAGAATATTTAAAACGAGTAGTTAAAAATTTATTGGAGGAAACAAATGATGAATCAAAGGAAGAAGAAATCTAAATTATCTAAATTTATAAATAACAATCTAAGACTGTCAGCTTGCCTTGTCTTTGCGTTGGTTATTTTTATTGGTGTTGCCTTGACTTATTATTTTATGCCTATCTTGCTAAACTATGGTCCTGGCACAATAAACTCAACGTTTGACAAAGATGTATCTGGCGGTCTTACTTATTTTGCACAGTTTTTCTTAGTTTATATTGCAATCACTTTAATTGGTATGATTTTTATACTAAGACAAACACGTGATTTAAAAAATCTAAAAAAATTACGAGATGAAGCATATATAAATACTCATTCAAAAGAAAAGTTGGATGCACTTATAACAAAATGTATTACATTGCCACAAAAACTTTTCTTTATAATTTCACTTGTACCAGCGATTGCTATCACTTGCGTATTTTTATTTTTAGGATTTACATCATTTGCTGATGCAAAGGTAATTTTAGTTATCACAATTATTTCGTTGCTTGGTGCATCACTTGCATACATATTTTTAAAAAGTATTTTTAAATCCGTTTTAACAGTAATCGGAAATACAGAAATGCCAGCAAAAAGTAGATTCTCGTTAACTGTATCTTCTACGATACAAATCGCATCCATCGTTTTAGTTTGTGTAATCTATACTTTTTTGTTGATGCAATCTACAAACATGGATGATAAATCTTCAATCTTACACAAACACTATACGGTTGAGATACAAGCTTTAATTGAAAATAACAATCCTACAACACTTGAAGAATTACATTCAACTTTATCAGAAATGAAATTTATTTCTGAAACAGATTCAGTATTCATTCTAGACAAAAATAATCAACCGCTATATAACAACGAATCAATTTCAGATTTCTTTATAAAATATGCACAAGAATTAGCTGAAAGTAACAACAATACAATCTATGATTACTATGGAACTGAAGCCCAAGGTGTACTCGTTCCAGTAACCATCGGAAACGAACAAGTTAAAGTAGTTGTTCACTATGATTTATCAAATAAATTATTATCAGATACTTTAGGTAATCTTGTAATAATCGTAATTTATTGTGGTGTTTCTATTTACTTCTTTGCAACATCTATTTCAAGAGAAATATCACTCGTTGTTGAAAACTTAAGAGCAATTTCAAAAAATTCTAAAAATATTTTCAGCAGCAAACTATACGTTACATCAAACGACGAGCTTGGAGATCTAGTTGATGCATTCAATGATATACAAGGACTTACTACAGAACACGTTGAACAAATAGAATCAAATCAAGAAATGTTACTAGAAAAAGAACGTCTTGCTTCACTAGGACAAATGATTGGTGGTATTGCACACAATATGAAAACACCTATTATGTCAGTAGCTGGTGCTGCAGAAGGACTTACAGAACTAGTTGGTGAATATGTTGCTTCTATCGATAACCCAACAGTTACAAACGAAGATCATAAAGAAATAGCAAAAGACATGTTAGATTGGATAACAAAAATTAAAACACATACATCATACATGTCAGATATTATCACAGCAGTTAAAGGTCAAGCATCACAGCTTGCGGGATCTGAGTTTTCAACATTTACATTATATGATTTAGTAAAAAAATCAGACATACTTGTTAAACACGAATTAAAACATTCATTAGTATCATTAGAGACAAAGTTTGAGTGTGATCCAGCTATCGTTTTACATGGTGACATTAACAATCTTATTCAAGTACTAGTTAATTTAATCGCAAACGCATGCCAATCATATAACGGACAACCAAATCAAAAAGTTCAACTTGTTGTTGACGCTGATGATAAAAACGCATATATCTATGTTATAGATAATGGTTGCGGAATGTCACAAGAGACGCAAGACAAACTATTCAAAGAGATGGTAACAACGAAAGGAAAAAACGGAACCGGTATTGGTTTATATATGTCATATTCAACTATCAAAGGAAACTTTGGTGGAGATATAGAATTTGAATCTAAGGAAAATGTAGGAACTACATTTAAAGTTACACTACCTCTTAAATAGTATAAAGTAAGGAGAAATACAAATGAGATTAAAAGATATTGTAAAAAAATCAGAATTTAAAATATTAGTTGTTGATGATGAACAAGGAATTATTGATTCACTTGCAATCTTTTTAAATGACTATCATATTGTTGGCACAACAGATCCACTAGAAGCCATAGAAAAAGTTAGAAACGAACATTTCGATTTACTTATTCTTGACTTCTTAATGATGCCTATTCATGGAGATAAAGTTGTAGAAGAAATTCGTAAATTTAATAAAGAATTATATGTACTACTACTTACAGGTCATAAAGACTTAGCTCCTCCACTTGAAACAATAAAAAGATTAGACATTCAAGGATACTGTGAAAAATCAGATAAGTTTGATCAAATATTATTGCTTGTTGAATCAGGTTTAAAATCTGTTTCACAAATGAAAGTTATAAAAGACATTAATACACAATTAGAAAATGCCTACGACGAATTAACTGCTGCTTATCGTGGTACAATGGAATCATTAAGACTAGCTGTTGACGCAAAAGATTCTTATACAAAAAATCATTCAGATAGAGTTTCTTATTATTCGGCCTTATTAGCCTCAAAATTAGAACTTTCTGAAGAAGATATAAATCTAATCAGGGATGGTGGTTTATTCCACGATATAGGCAAAATAGGAATTCCTGATGCCATATTACAAAAGACATCAAAATTATCTGACGAAGAATATGATGATATTAAAAATCATCCATCAATTGGAGCAAAAATTATTTCACCTGCAAAAATATTTGATAAATTATTACCAATGGTAAAACATCATCACGAAAGATTCGATGGGCGCGGTTATCCATCCGGACTTTCTGGCGAAGAAATTCCTCTTCATGCAAGAATCGTTTCAGTTGCAGATGCATTTGATGCTATGACTTCAGATAGAAGTTACAGACCAAGATATACATTATTTAAGGCTCTTGAAGAATTAGAAAAATGCAAAGGAACACAATTCGATCCAAAGTTAATAGATGTTTTCATTCCAGCAATAAAAGAAAATATACAAACTATCGAACAAGAACTAAAGATTAAATTTTTACAAAGACACGATGATTGACCAAGCGGGGACGCCCTCATTTGGACACTTCTCAATCAACATTTTCATGTTTCAAAGTTTGGGAAGTGTCCAAATGAGGACGTCCCCGTTTGGTCAAGTCGCGAAAAAAGAAGTAGGTTCTCACCTACTTCTTTATGTTTTATTTAATTACGATTGTATAAATTTTTCCTGGTACGTAAATCTTTTTAACAACTTCTTTTCCGTCGATAAATCTCTTTACATCTTCATTTTCTAATGCAACTTTTTCAAGTTCTTCTGCCGTTGCTTCTTTAGCAACTTTAACTACAGCACGAACTTTTCCATTAATTTGTACAGGAACCTCGATTTCATCTTCAACTAATTTTGCTTCATCGTATGTTGGCCATGTTTCATAAGCAATTGTATTATCATGTCCTAACATGCTCCATAATTCTTCTGCTAAGAATGGACATACAGGGCTTAATAATTTTACAAAACCTTCAGCATATTCTGTTGGTAATGTTTCTTCTTTATAAACTGCATTTATAAATATCATCATTTGGCTAATAGCTGTATTGAAAGATAATTTTTCAAAATCTTCAGTAACTTTCTTAACTGTTTGATGATAAACTTTTTCAAGATTTTTGTTTTCTGCAGCAGTTACTTTTCCACTATCAAACACTCTGAATATTCTCTCTAAGAATTTTCTTGTTCCTTCAACACCACGTGAATTCCATGGTTTGTCAGCTTCAAGAGGTCCCATAAACATTTCATACATACGTAATGTATCTGCACCATATTCATTAATTACATCAAGTGGATTGATACAATATTTAGGGAAACGTTTACCCATTTTAATACCATTCTCACCTAAAATCATACCTTGGTGAACAAGTTTTTGGAATGGTTCTTTTGTATAAACAACACCTTTATCAAACAAGTAGTTGTTCCACATTCTTGAATATAATAAATGTCCTACAGCATGTTCTGGACCACCAACATATAAATCAACTGGCATCCAATGTTTTAATAATTCTGCATCGCATAATTCTTTATCATTGTTTGGATCAATGTATCTTAAGAAGTACCAGCTTGAACCAGCACTACCTGGCATTGTACAAGTTTCTCTCATACCAGCTTTACCATCAATTTCAGTTTTAACCCACTCTTTAGCATTTGATAATGGAGACTCTCCACCATGTGCTTTGTAATCTGTTAAATCTGGTAATACAAGTGGTAATTGTTCATCACTTAAGCAAACAATGTCGCCATCTTCCATATGAACAACTGGGATTGGTTCTCCCCAATATCTTTGTCTTGCGAAAATCCATTCACGGATACGATAGTTAATTTTCTTTGTTCCGCATTTATTTTCTTCAAGCCAAGCTATCATTTTATCAATACTATCTTGTTTGTTTAATCCATCCATAAATCCAGAATTAATATGAAGTCCATCACCTGTATATGCTTCCTCCTCAATATTTCCACCTTCAATTACTGGAATTATTTCTAAATTAAATTTCTTTGCAAATGCATAATCTCTTTCATCATGTGCAGGAACCGCCATGATAGCACCTGTTCCATATGTAACTAATACATAGTCTGAAATCCAGATTGGAATTTTAACTCCATTAACAGGATTTACAGCATAACTTCCTGTGAATACACCTGTTTTATCTTTGTTTAATTCTGTTCTTTCCAAATCAGATTTCTTAGCACATTCAGCTTTGTATGCTTCAACTTCTGCTTTTTTATCAGCAGTTGTAATTTCTTCTATCAAAGGATGTTCTGGAGATAATACGCAGTATGTAGCACCAAATAAAGTATCACATCTTGTTGTGAATACTGTGAATGATTTATCTGTTCCATCAACTTTGAAATCTACATGAGCACCAATGCTCTTTCCAATCCAGTTTCTTTGAATTTCTTTTGTAGATTCTGGCCAATCAATTTCTTCTAATCCTTCTAATAATCTTTCAGCATATTTAGGAATATCAATTATCCATTGTCTCATGTTTTTACGAACAACTGGATAACCGCCTCTTTCACTCTTACCATCAACGATTTCATCGTTAGCAAGAACTGTTCCTAATTCTTCACACCAGTTAACAGGCATTTCAACACATCTTGCTAATCCATCATTTACTAATAGTTTAAATATCCATTGTGTCCATTTGTAGTAATCAGCATCTGATGTTCTAATTTCTCTATCCCAATCATAGTCGAAACCTAATTTCTTCAATTGATTTTTAAATGTTTCGATATTCTTCATTGTGAATTCATTTGGATGATTTCCTGTATCAATAGCATATTGTTCTGCAGGTAATCCGAATGAATCAAATCCCATTGGATGTAATACGTTAAATCCTTGCATTCTCTTCATACGAGAAACAATATCTGTTGCTGTATATCCTTCTGGATGTCCGGCATGTAGACCTACTCCTGATGGATAAGGAAACATATCCAATACATAGTATTTTGGTTTTGTAAAATCTCTTGTATCTGTTTTAAAAGTTTTATTATCTTCCCAATATTTTTGCCACTTAGGCTCAATTTCTAAATGTTTATATTCCATATTAATACCTTCTTTTTATTTTAATAATTTGCTCCTATTACTATTGTAAAAGTAACTGTGGTATCTTCTGTACTTTGTTCAACTTTTTTAATTCCACTTAACTCTTGAACTTTTTTCAATTGTTCATCTGTGTTTTTTCCATAAACGATAATTCTAGATGACTCAACTTTTGTTGTTGGATAATTACCAATCTTGATAACATTACATCCACCAGCATTTAAGTCAGATACTAAAGTGTTGAATCTAGAAGTTTTTGCTTTTGCACTTAACACTTCTATCTTTATTTCTTCATCAACTTTATTTTCTTTGTCATCCTCTTCTTTTTTATTATCGTCATCTTTTTTGTCATCAACTTTTTCTTCATCTTTAGGTTTAATTGTTTGTGTGTTTTTATCACCTGATAAATTCAAATCAACACTATCACCACTTAACTCAGCAGCATTTGCTTCGGCAATAGACATGAAGAAAAGTTTTGTAATTTCTTCTTCAGCTTTTTCTTCATTGTGAATATAGAAAGATCTTGTTAATCCATCAGGACCTTTTGTATATTCACCAACACCAGGAAGTGTTCCAAATCTTAGACGATCCATCTTAAATGTAATTGCATCATCTAAATATTCTTCTACGATATCCATAGTAATATTTGTTTTAGTTCCATCTAAAACAATCTTAACAATGTTTGAAACATTTTTTATATTCTCTGGTTTAAGCATTTGTTCAATCATTGCTTTTATAAAACTTTGTTGAGCAGCAACTCTTCCGATATCACCATTAGGATAACCAGTACCATCATTATTTTTTCTAAATCTTACAAAGCCCTCCGCTTGATTTCCCATAAGCGTTTGAACACCTTTGTTTATATGAATATATAACCCTTGTACTGGATCATCGTAATTCATATTGATTGGTACATTTACCGTTACTCCGCCAATAGCGTTAACAACTTTTTTTAATATACTAGCATCAAAAACTACATAGTGTTCAACTTCCACTCCTGTAATTTGTGTTACTTTTTCTAAAATCTTATCTACACCTTTATTAGCATACACAGAATTTATTTTTCCATCATAAGAGTAATTTCCAACATATGTGTCTCTTGGAATTGACATCAAAGATGCTTCTCTTGTATTTGGATTATACTGACACAGCATAATAAAGTCTGTTAGACTTTGATTTCTTCCCATTAATAAGCAAGTGAAATTAGGTTCGAGGACAACTTCCTCATTACCAAAACTTTGGCTTAAAAATTGTGCTAATTTCGAATCACTTTCACTCATGTTTTTTTCCCAATTTTCATAATATACTGCGGCGGCGCCGCCCAGCGCTACCATCAGCACAATAATTAGTATAACAACTAAAAACTTAGCAAATCCTTTCATCCGTATACCCTCTTTATTTTTATAGTTATATTTGCAACATATTTCTATACATCCAAAATATGTAAAAATTCCATTCGTACGTGCTATATTATATCAAAAATTGTTTTTTAATACAATATTATTTTGCCAGTTGTTTCCTATTTATAATAATGTTATTTTTTAACAGATTTTCCTACGCACATAAGCTTTTGCGCAAAAAAAGAGTGTGTCATTAAATAACACACTCTAAATCAACATTTTAATTAAAATATAATCTTTAACAATAGGTTATTGTTATACATTGAAGCAACCATTGACGAAGAGCCAATAGCATTAATTATTGGCGAAATGTTTGCTACCGTAGAAATAAAGTAAATAACCGCTAAAATTATATAAATTCTAAACACACCCATTACGATTCCTATTGCTAATCCAGCAATATTATTTATTTCTCTTAATAATGGTAAACTCATTACTCCATCTAATATTGCAACAACAATATTTAATATAATTTGAATTCCTATGTAAAGAATTACCCAGCTTAAAATGTTTATTGCCGCATCTGCAACAGAAGTTGTAATATTTGTACCTATGTTTTCCTTAAACTCATTAATTCCAAGTTTTTCACCAACAACATCTGGCAAAGTGCTAAAAACATTTTCAGTTCCCATTAATTCGCTAAAAGCAGACGTGTCTATTGAACTGCTTAATTCTGAAAAACTATCTTGAGCTGATGTTGTTGAAGAAGTTAAGTTTCCTGAATTAACATCAGATCCAATATTTGATACAGAATCAGATAAAGCACCACTTATCCATTCATCTAAGTCTGTAGTGTCCTTAATATATGCTGCTAAAGTTTTATGGAATGATGTTGCAAGTATTATCGCAAGTATTACTGTAATTAATCCGAAAAAAGTTTTTACAAAACCTTTCTTGTAAGCAGAAAAGGCTGCTACTCCAATAATTCCTAGCGCTACTATATCAATAATCATGTTCATAATTATCCCCCTTTATAAGTATAGTATTTCACACATTTTTAATAAATTCAATCTTATCTCGATAAATTATTGCTATCGAATTACCGTCCCCAAAGAAACATATATCTTTTATATTTCCAGAAAGTTCTGAACGTCTCACTAACTTTCCATGAACGTTTATAACCAACAATTTATTTTCAATTACTATCGCTATATTATTTTTTTGAGTTTTTAATAAAGTTGGCATCTTTTCTGCAACATACTCACTTTCTTCTCCATTAGCATTAATGATTGCAACTTTATATTTTGTGTCAAACAAACCATTTTCTACTTTTGACACTACTACCGCATTATTTTGATTTTCTACAGATGCGTAATATGTATTGTTATTGAAGTCCTGCCCAATAACATTTAACTCACCATCTTTTAAAACTTTAATATTCAAATCTGTTTGCACAAATAATTCATTCTTATTTGTATACTCTATATTTGTTATCAAAGATTCATCATCCATAGAAAAAACTTTAATATTTTTTTCTTCCGGATTATTTATATCAATAATTTTCAATTTTGCTTCTGCTGTGATTCCCTCTGCATTAATTTCTGCTATAGCAAGTTCTTTATTGTCATTTGATATTTCTGCATCTATTGCATATGTTGACGCCAAATAACTAGTAAAGACTTCCTCACCTTGAGATGATAAAACTTTTATCAATGTTTTGTAACCAGTTTGCTTATATATTACTGCAGCGTATCCATTTTTATTAACAGAAACAGCATGTATTGTTCCTTGAATTTCACTTTCCCAAATCTTCACATTAGCACAAAGCATATAAATTTTTGTGCCTTCTTTTTCACCAACAATACAGTAGTCTCCATTCGAATCTGTAATCGCATTCTTCAAAGATACACTTTCATCAAAGTTCATCTTTGCATCATTCGAATATCCATGAATGTAGTTATTTCCAACAACTATCAGGTTAGATGAAGTACCGTCAATTAGATAATAATTATCTAATGTTGTACTCCCGGTTGTTTCAACAATCTCCCATTCTTTATTAGCAAAATATTGAGCTATATTTTCTCTATTTAGATACCCTAAAACAGATGCCAGCAACACAAACAAAATTAAATAAAAGATTTTTTTGTTCATATTAACTTTTTCATCCTTTCAATTATTTTGTCTAAATCACTCTTAATAATTTACTCAAAACAATTATATTCTAACTTTTTATTAGACTCAAGAATGAAATATCAAAAAATGCCTCACTTTAAAACTTTACTTTGCAGTAACGTTAATAAAGTGAGGCAAAATTTGGTGGCAGCGGCGAGAGTCGAACTCGCATCTCCCGGGTCATCCCTTTTCGCATGTCTCCTGTTGGAATCATACTAGAGAGTGATCAGTTCCCAAAGGAATGCCCTTGGGCGCTCTACCTTTCTTCGCAAGTCAAGCTGCACTAAAAATAAATGAAATTTCGCAGATCCGGTCTCGCCCCAAATGCTGTTTCCGAACCTTTCACGCGCGCGAATCCACTTCTAGTACAAACTCACGAAACTCTTGAACCATGCTGCCATACCCATCCCAATTATGTGACTGCTGATGCATCAAGAATAATCCGTTTTTAGCCGTGAGAATTTTAGCATTTCATCACAAGCATGTCAACCTTTTTATTGATTAATTCACATTTTTCTGTTATTATTAGGGTACAAATTAAAAGAAGAAGGGATATGACTATGATTACATCAAAACAAAGAGCTTATTTAAGAAGTATCGCTCAAACTCTTGACCCTATATTTCAAGTAGGAAAAAATGGTGTTAATGATAACCAAGTAAAGCAATTAATCGATGCTCTTGAAGCTAGAGAAATAATAAAAATTACAATGTTAGATTCTACTCCTCAAGATAAACAATCTATTGCAGACGAAATCGCTGCAAAAACAGGAGCAGAAATAGTACAAATCATCGGAAAAAAATTAACACTATATAAAAGAGCAAAAAAGGATCCAAAAATCGTGCTTCCTAAATAATCAAACAACAAAAAAGCAGAAACTTTAAAGTTTCTGCTTTTATTTTTTCTTTAGTACTTAACTTGTTCTTCAGTACATCTAATATTCTTTTGTGTTTTTAAATCATTTGTATTTCAAAACATCATTCGTTCTTAAGAAAATCTTTTGTTGCTTCTTAAATTATCATTTGTACCTCTAAATCAGTAAGTATATTAATAAACCCTCATAATAGCCATAGCAGCTTCACCTCTTGTTAAGTTTGCATGTGGATGCAACTCAGTATCAGTTGACTCCTTCATACCTTCTAACAATTCGTATTGTGCCGCATGTAATACAAGTTCTCTTTCTTCTTTTGTTAAAAATCCTATATCAGTATATTTTAACTTATCTTCTACTTGAGTTAATGGGATATTTTTCATTATTATTTGAGTTCTAGCTAACATTAAAATCATTTCGATTCTAGTAATCGGATTTTCAAGTTCAGCTTCTGTAAATTCATTCTTTTCAATTACACCTTGCATTTCAGCAATCGTAACATATGGGCCATACCATTGTGAATATTCTGATTCAACACTTGCGAAATCAAAAGTTCTATTTGTTGCAAGGCTCATAAGAATCTTTATAAACTCGCCTCTTTTAATAGTATCATTTGGTCTAAATGTACCATCTGGATAACCATCCATGATTTTAATTCTTGTCGCTTGTGTAATTTCTCTTGCTGCTTTATGCACTACAAGAACAACTTTTCCTGTCTTTGTCTTTTCATTCCATGTAAGATCTGGATAATCATATGTTTTTGCATAAACTACACTCAAAAGCCCAATAAGCATAACCACAGTCAAACCTAATGCAACTAATCTCTTTTTCATATTTTCACCTCTTGCATATCTTATCTATGTTGCCTTCATTTTATATAGAAAGCTTTTTATTTTCAATAGTTGTAACTATAATGTAATAATAATTTAATCCCCTTGTAATTCCGCAACAAAATGGAAAAATTTGTTCTTATATCATATTTTTTTATTCTTGACATATTATGTATTATAACTTATAATAAACTTCGTTACATCAACGGTGGCGCCTTAGCCAAGTGGTAAGGCATGGCTCTGCAAAAGCTTGATCATCGGTTCAAATCCGATAGGCGCCTCCAAATTTTTTAAATTTTGTATTGACTATTTAAAAGTTATGTTGTAACATATTCATTGTCACGCGGGAGTAGCTCAGTTGATAGAGCGTCGCCTTGCCAAGGCGAAGGTCGCGGGTTTGAGCCCCGTTTCCCGCTCCAACTTAAAATAGCAAACCGCAAGGTTTGCTATTTTGTTTATTATAACTTTTAGGGAGGAATAACTTTGAACGGAAAATTTGCAAAAAACGCAGCATTAGTTGTAGGTGCACTCATCGTTTATTTATTACTTAGAATGGCTTTTGGAAATGTTATAAACATCATTCTAGCAATTGGTATTATTGGTTTTGCTATGTATAAAATGAATTAAAAAAACTGGGATATTCTTATCCCAGTTTTATTTTTTCTATAATTTTATTTATAACAAAATCCGGAGTTGATGCTCCAGCAGTTATTCCAATTTCAGTTCCTTTTATCATTTCTAATTCAAAATCATCTTGCGTTTGAATAAATAATGTATTGTCACAAAACTCTTTTGAAATTTCATATAATCTTTTAGAATTTGCACTTTTCAAGTCTCCAACTACAATAAATGTATCTACTTTTTGAGCAAGTTCTTTCGCTTCTTTTTGTCTATTATAAGTTGCCATACAAATCGTATTAAATACAACACATTCTTTTGAATTTGATTTTATTTTTTCTGAAATCTCATTCCAAAAATCTATATTAGTTGTTGTTTGTGCAACTAAGCAAATTTTCTCATATTGACCAACTTCATCAAGTGTAGATACAACTTCATATTCTCCATCTATCCAACCTATAATTCCGTTGATTTCATCGTGATGTTTATCACCTACAATTACAATTTTATATCCTTCTTTTGATTGTTCCTTTACAATTTCATGTATTTTTAATACATTCGGACAAGTAGTGTTAATCATTTTCAAATTTCTTTTTTCGCACTCTTCTATTGTAGATTTTCCAACTCCATGAGCTCTTAAAATTATCGTTGCACCTTCAGGTATATTCTCTATTGAATCAATAAAATGCATCCCATTTTTTTCAAACTCTTCATTAATCACCTGGTTATGTACGATATGATCTGTTGAATAAACATTTTTTTCATTTGCCAATGTTGTTCTTGTTAAATCCACAGCATTTTTTACTCCATAACAAAAGCCCGCATATTTAGCAACTTCTATATTTACTTTTTCATTCATAATAACTTACACATCCTTTAGTTTTTCAATTGATTTAGTAATCTATTTAACATTTCTCTAGAGTGATCGTCCAACTGCGCATATGCCTGTTGGATATCAATCTTGTTTTTCAAAACAGCATTAGCTAAAGAATTTATAAAACTTATATTTCCTCGTTCTGATCTTGTTTGAATAGCATCTTCAATTTCTGATTTACTAAATCTTTCTTTTCTCATCAACCCAGCAATAGCATCATCTACAATCATAATTTCCGGAACCATTACAAGATTATTTCTTTTTCCAGGAATAAGTCTTTGAGTTACAACAGCTTTTAAAACAGATGACATTACATGTTTTATTTGCTGTTGATCTGCTACTTCAAAAAAGTTTAATGCTCTATCTAAAGTTTCAGCAGCTGATTTAGTGTGCATGGTTCCTATAACAAGATGTCCTGACTCTGCCATATCTATTGCGGCTTCCATTGTATCTTTATCTCTTATCTCTCCTATAATCAAAACATCACAGTCTTCTCTTAACGCATTCACAACGCCTTCTTCAAAAGAATCACAGTCTTTACCAACGCCTACTTCTTTTTGAACAATTAACGACTTATTTGGTTTATGCATAAATTCGATAGGATTCTCAAGCATAAGTATTTTTTTATTTTCTGTCTGGTTTATTTCATTTACTAAAGTATTTAAAGTTGTAGTTTTACCAGAGTTCGACTTACCAGTAACTAATATTAATCCTTGTGGTAAAAAAGATAAACGTTTAACAATTTCCGGAAGTCCTAAATCTGAAAACTTCGGCAAATCATTTCTTACAAGTCTTGCCGTAAAAGTGTATGAACCACATGCTTTAGATATATTTACACGAAATCTTGTATTAGCATATTCATAATTCATATCTAATTTATTTTCAGTTTCAAATGCCTTTTTGGCACCTTCACTATTTCTTGTAAAATAATGAAATGCATCTTGCAAATCTTTGTCTGTTAAAACATCAGCATTCTCATCATCTATTAATTTTCTGTTAATTCTATACACAGGTCTTAAGTCTTTTAATAAATGAACATCTGATGCTTTTCCATCGATTGCTTTTTGCAAAACTTTATCAAAATCTATCATATCTTTTCTCCTTTGAATTTACTTCAAGTAAATTTTATCAAATCGTACTACTTTACACAACTAAAAAGTACCATTGCTTATTTTTGTGCTTGTGTTATAATTTTCTTAGTTAGTGTAAATCTAATTTTTATATACAAAGGAGAAAAAAATGAGCGAAATAATTGTTTTAATTATACTGTTTTGTGTTTTTTGTGTAAGAAAAGTACCACCACACACAGTAATAATTGTCGATAAAAATTCACATTATTTAAAAACAAAAAAATCAGGTTATTATATAATGCTGCCAGGATATAAAGTAACAACTAAAATTTCAACAAATAAATTATTCCGTACATTAAACGATTATTATGAAACATATGATGGTCAAACAGCGGTTATTTCTGTTACTTGTGGATATCAATCAACTGATTTAGAAAACACAATAGAAACTTTAGCAAATGTCAGAAGAAGCATTGATGACATTATCAAGAGTTCTGTTTATTTTGCAGTTAATAATTATAACGCATCTGATATCAAAAAGTTATCTGATGATTTCAAAATGAAAGTATATGATAATATGAGATTAGAACTTGATGAAATTGGAGTAGTGTTAACAAACTTTACTATTAGAGCATCTATCCCAACGACATCTCCTTATCCACTAGTTTATTTTAAACCTCATGTTAGCAGTCATGAGGTTTGTAACACTAACGACTATTCTGATTGTTCACCAAAAGATTTTGGAATAAATGATGAAGATCCTAATGCAGATCCAATTAAATTTTATTAAAAAAATAAATCCCGATGCAGATATCTGCACCGGGACTTTTTAATTAATACATTTTTTACACATCGTATATCCGTTTCTTTTTGCTTCTTCTAAAGTAGTTGTATAATACACACCTTTTGTACAATTCATTTTGATATGATACTTTGTACCACTCTTTGTGATATAGACAATTTCAGATATAGTATCTGATAAGTTTTCGTCTTTTTCTTCAGATTTAGTTATTAGATTTTCTTCTTTCTCTATTTTTTCATTTAGAAAAGAATCTTGAGTAACTTCCATGTCGCTTTTTTCTTTATTCTTGCTATCTATGATTATCGTTTCATCAATGAAATCTATTTTCACTCCAACCATTTCTGAAAACTCTCTAAGTGCAACATATGTCCTATCCTGATAACTCAATATTGGCATTTCAGAAGAATATTCTTTTCCATCAATTAAAATTGGATATGGCGAGAAATATACTTTTTTGACTAAATTACCAGCATACACACAACTAAATAAGGACGTAACAACTATACATATTAAAATTAAATATTTTTTCATACTGCTCCTTTCTTTTTGTGAACGAAACACTACGAACAAAAACTCTTAGCCTTTCTTTAGAATATCTATAAAAAAAATACCCGTCAACAAAAAACTATCGACAAAATTCGCCATTTACTTCACTTTAATCCATTCAAACACTTGCTATGTCATCAGATTATGATATAATCAACCCACAAATAAATATCTAATATTGCCAGAGTTATTACTATAATGAAGGAGGGAATAAAATGGCAAAAACCGTTCCGCGCGTTCGGTGTTTAGTTTGTAAAAAACTTGTACTCAGAAGGTTTGACCCAAATGAACCTGAAAAACCGTACGCAGTTGTCCCATTAAGAATTCAAAACAAACGAGGCTGTGTCTGCGCGGATTGCGTAGAATTCTATAGCGAACAAGAACCTTACGGCGCGTATATCGGCGAAGTGCCTGAAGACACCGACACATCTGGAAAAGATGTGGCTGCAGATGAAGATGCTACTCGCCCACCACCCGACGCAAACACTAGTCAAACCAAAACTGACACATCTGTTGCTGGAGATGACAGTAGTAACAAAGTCGTTGGTGAAGGCTCTGCACACGAAAACCTTACACCTCACAAACTCACTCCAGAAGAAAAAGCGCAAGCTGAAGCTGATGAAAAAGCTCGCCTTGAAACCGAGCGTGTGGCCGAAATCCGAAAAAAATATCGATGTCTCGACTACTCTTTAGATAGCTTTGCAAAACTTGTTAATCGGACCGTTTTTGGGCAAAAAGAATCCGTCAAAAAAGTGGTTTATGCACTTTACATGAACCAAATGTTAAACTGGCTTGAAGAAACAGGTGTTTCCTTTGATAACTTAAATAGCGGAGGTTCACCTGGTTTCAAACGTCGTCACATTTTATTAATCGGAGACACCGGTGTTGGTAAAACTCTACTTGCAACTACTGCACCTCGTGTTATGGGTATTACGCATTCTATTTCAAATGCCACTCCCATCACAGCTTCCGGTTACGTTGGTGAAGATTTAATCGGCATCGTAGAACGACTTTATGCTGCTGCTGGCGGCGATATCGAAAAAGCTCAAAACGGTATTATCATTTTGGATGAGATTGATAAGAAACGACATGAGCCTTCTACATCCGGCAAAGATGTTAATGGCAAAGCAGTGCAGCAGGAACTTTTGAAACTCTTAGAGCCTTCGACAGTCTGGATTAACAAACATACTACCCCATTTCAAACTGGTAATCTGACTATCATTATGATGGGAGCATTTGTTGGTCTTGATGAAATTGTAAAAAGACGTACTAACAAGAAAAAAATTGGTTTTTCTTCCGGACAAGATGAGGAGGAAATTAACACAAATGTCCTTCCCGAAGACCTCATTGAATACGGATTCATTCCTGAATTTGTTGGTCGAGTCCCTTGCATCTGCCAGCTTAACAAATTAACCGTAGATGTCGCCACCGACATTATCTACAGCGTACTCGAAAAGTATAATATTTTATTCCAAGTAAAAGGATTTGAGTTCTTCTTTGATCCGTTCCTTATCCAAAAGATTGCTGAAAAAGTTGTAAACTCTTCTATGGGTGCAAGAAACGTAGAGACTTGCATCGATGAAATTTTACAACCCGTTCTTTGGAATGTACTACAAAGTATTCCTGGTGGTAAGTGTGAAGTTATGGAAGATGGTTCTGCACAAATCACACGTACTTCCAAGAAAAAGCCATCTCTTACTGAAACTATTACAACCCCTGCAATTCACGGATATGAAATTATTGATGAAGATATCGAACTCACCGAATTTTAAACACATTCTAACACCCCAGACCAAAAATCTGGGGTGTTTTCATTTTTGAATTGACCTCCTTAGTTAGCTAGTGCTATACTCTTTTCTTGATAGGTAAAAAATAGATATCCTGCAAAATCATTATTTATGAGGAGGTTCGCAATGGACGCACTTCGACGAGAACTTATACATCGTGTAGAAACGATGCCCGATGAAGAGCTTGCAGTCCTGCATGCTTTCTTAGATAGTAGAGCTTACGCAAAAAATTCTTTCTCTAGTTATGCACTTATCGCTGAGAAAATCTCTTCTTTTTTGAGAAAGTACGCAATCGGACATACGCTTGACGGGTATGAGTATTTACGCACCGCAATGCACATTATCTTAGAAAATCCATCTGCTTATCCAGACACATTTGAAGCTGTATACGAAATTGTTGGCAAAGAATATGATTGTCCTGGCCCCTTTATCGAGCTGGTCATAAACAATCTGCTTATCAACGCATATAAAACATATCCTCATTTCTTTGCAAGTTTTCCCGCAACTGACGCAATTCCAACAAGCAACGAATTCTTACGCTTCTCTGTCAAACACTTAGCGGGGTAATTCCCCCCTTTTTCGCCCTCAAAAGCTTATTTTTGAGGGCTTTTTTCTTGTTATTTTAGCATTTTATTAGTTTCCAAAAGTTTACAAAAGTGATTGACATAATGTATATATGGTGATATAATGTCACACGTGAACATAATCTGTTCCGTGCCCCTCGCAAAATTTTTATTTATGGAGGAATCATCCTATGATTCAGAACAAGTTAGACCTCATTAGTAAGATCACCGCTATGAACGACGCAGAGTTTGACACTCTGATGAAGCTCCTGAACGGTGAACTCCCCCGCATCCCTGCATCTGATGATACCAGCGCTATCCTTCCTGCAGCAGGCCGTTCCAATGTCACCAACGTGCACGAGGCAGTCACTCAGTACATCGTAACTCATGGCTTCGGTGCCAATCTGAAGGGTTACAACTACATCCGTACTGCTATCGAGATCATGATCCTGGAACCCAAGGTTTTCGATGACCAGATTACCGTGCTCTACGGTGAGGTTGGCCAGCGCCATAACACCACCCAGTCCCGCACCGAGCGTGCTATTCGTCATTCCATCACGTCCGCTTACGAGCGTCATCCCGAACTCTTTGACGAGGACTTCCCGGCCGCTATGAAGGCGCCCACGAACAGCGAATTCCTGTACGCCGTCGCCGACAAGATCAAGAGCAAGCTTTTCCCCGCTCAGGATTAAGCGACAATAAAAGAGTCCCCCCTCGGTCATATACCTTGGGGGGATTCCCATCCTTAGAGAAAAAATAGGAGAATTTAAATGGATTATAAAAAGAAAGAATTCCTTCAGCACCTAAAAAATGCATCTCCGAAAGAATTCAAGGCGCTTTTAGATAAATTAAGCGCTATCAGAGACCAGATTATTTACTACCCCTTTGAAAATGATCCCACCTACTCCAAACACGAATTTATCACCGCTTATTTAAGAGAGTTTGGTTTTTCCTATAAGCAAGATGGTTTCTACTATTTACGTACCGCTCTCGGCATTACTATGTACGAAATTCCCACCGAGAAAATGACATTTTCCAAGTTATCCAGACTAGTAGCCAAGCGTCATTCCACAAAAGCCGATACTGTAAATAGTTGTATCTTCCGTTCTCTCAACACAACTTTCGACAAAAATCATACTTTGTTTGATTGTTTTAATCATCCTTGGCAAGCACCCGGAGCTGCTGAATTCATTTACCGTTTCGCATATTATGCGCAGGACGTTCAGCATCTGCTGAATTACCTTCTCGACACATCTCCTGATATGTCAAAGGTTTTTAATTATCCTGCGATTACGGCATATATGGCAAATTACGCTTTGCCAGCTGATCAGGTCGGATACAGATACATCCGTGAAGCTCTTTATATCATGTTATCCGATACTTGCGAAACCGTTTTTTCTCTCCCTGTCATCATTAGACAATTGGCAGAAAAGTTTGAAGTAAGCACTGATGCAATCAAAGTAGCTATCAAGAGATGTACGAAAGCTGCTTATGCTAACTGCCCTGAATACTTCGAACGTTTTGATCATTCTGATGAACATCCGCTGCACTATCAATTCATTGCTAAGGCAGCAAATGAACTTGGTCTACTGACCTGTTCATACTGAAAATAACTTAACTATAGAGGAGATAATTCCACATGCTTAACAACAAGTTGTACCTCACCGATCTCATCAAGAGTATGTCCGACGAGGACTATGCTTCGTTCGTTGACAGCTTGTCCTCCAATCCTATTATCAGTAAGTACACTGGTACTCAGGTTGATTCGCTGTATTCCAAGTCTGAAAAAATCACAGCATTTCTGGACAGCTTCGGCTTCAACGTAAACCGCGAAGGCTACCAATACATCCGCACCGGCATTGGTATTTTGCTCTACGAGCCCGATGTCGTTGGCGGTAAGATCATGAATCTTTATTATGAACTCGCCAAACGCTATGGCAAAACCTACTCCGGTATCGAAAGAGGTATCCGTTATTCTCTCGAACGTCGTTATGACGAAGATTTCCATGTGTTCGACTGCTTCGGACATGCATGGGATTTCCCCAAGAACAAAGAGTTCTTCGTATACGCCGTCGAAAAGTTAAGCTAAAAATAAGGACACCCTTGAAAGTACAATCTGTACACTCAAGAGGTGTCCTCTTTTTTATTTTATTCTAACTCAAAAGCTCCTGTATATAATTGATAATATGTTCCTTTTTGATCTATTAAGAAATCGTGTTCACCACGTTCAATAATTTTTCCATGATCTAATACCATTATTGCTTTTGAATTTCTTACTGTAGATAACCTGTGAGCAATTACTAAAACTGTTCTGCCTTCCATTAATTTATCCATACCATCTTGAACTAATTTCTCTGTACGAGTATCAATACTTGATGTAGCCTCATCCAAAATCATAACTGGTGGATTTGCAATGGCTGCTCTCGCAATAGCCAACAATTGTCTTTGACCTTGCGATAATTGTGCACCATTATCAGTAAGCATTGTGTCATATCCATCAGGTAACCTTTTTATAAAGCTATGTGCATTCGCAAGTTTAGCAGCTTCTATTACCTCTTCATCAGTAGCATCTGATCTACCATATCGAATATTTTCTTTTATTGTTCCTGTAAATAAATTTGTTTCTTGTAAAACCATTCCTAAAGATAATCTTAAGTCATCTTTTTTAATTTGTTTAATTTCAATTCCGTCATAATGTATCTTACCATCTTGAATATCATAAAATCTATTTATTAGATTTGTGATTGTCGTTTTTCCAGCACCAGTTGCACCAACAAATGCAATCTTTTGTCCAGGTTTAGCATAAAGCGTAACATCTGTTAAAACTTGTTTTTCACCATCGTAACTAAAATCAACATTTTCTAATTCTATATAACCTTTTAATTCTCTATATTCAAAAGTTCCATCTTCATTAGGAATTTTCCAAGCCCATGTACCAGTTTGATGCTCAACTTCCTTAAAGTTTTCTCCATCTTTTTCAACGTTAACTAAAGTAACTGTTCCTTCATCTGGTTCTGGTTCTTCATCAATAACTTTAAATATACGACCAGCACCGGCTAATGCTACGATAATTGAATTAAATTGATTCATTATTTGAGTAACCGGTCTTGAAAAAGTTTTTGTTAAATTTAAGAAAATAACAATCGAACCAATATATTCAACTGGATTAGCTGATGCAAGTGCAATTAAAGTTCCAACAATTGCAACACATACATATTGTAAGTTACCTAAGTTTCCTGCAATAGGCATAAGTGAGTTGGCAAATCTATTTGCATTATACATATCAGAATTTAATTTTGTGTTTAATACATCAAACTCTTCTTTAGCTTTATCTTCGTGAGTAAATACTTTTATAACTTTTTGTCCATTAATCATTTCTTCAACATAACCATTTACAGAAGCTAAAGATTCTTGTTGGCTAACAAAGAACTTTGAACTTTTCTTAACAATTGTTTTTACAATCAACGTTGTTAAAAAAGTAAATACTAATACAAAACCAGTAAGAGGTACACTTATTTTTAACATCGCAACTAACGCAGAAACAATTGTTATTGCAGATGAAATCAAATCTGGTAATGCTCTTGATAACATTTGTCTTAATGTATCCGTGTCATTTGTATACAAGCTCATTATTTCACCAGTTGTTCTTGTATCGAAAAATCTGATAGGAAGTTTTTGCATCTTTCTAAACAAATCATTTCTTATATCACGAAGTACACTTTGCGAAATTGTTGCCATTAATCTCATATAAATAAAAACTGTAATTACTTCTACTGCATATATACAACCAACTTTTAATATAGTCTTTAAAAGTGGTCCATAATCAGGATTTTGAGTTCCTAATAATGGTGTTATATATCCATCAATAACATCTTTTAATGATGCCATTCCCCATACGTTTGTTATTGAAGAAATAATTATACAAATGATAACTACAAAAAATGAAAATTTATAATTCTTTGTAATGTATTTGAACATTCTAGAAAATGTTCCTTTTTCAATTTTAGGTTTTGGTCCCATCATAGCTGGCCCTCTACCTCTCATTGCTCTTACTTTTGCTTCAGCCACTATGATTCACTTCCCTTCATTTGAGATTCATACACTTCTTTATAAATTGCATTTGTCTTTAGCAATTCTTCGTGTGTACCAAAACCGTTTATTGCACCATCATCAAGCACAATAATTTTATCTGCATCTTCAATAGAATTTATTCTTTGTGCAATTATAAGCTTTGTCGTGTTTGGAATTTCTTCTCTAAATGCAGCTCTAATCATTGCATCTGTTTTTGTATCAACTGCACTTGTTGAATCATCTAAAATTAAAACTTTAGGTTTCTTTAAAAGTGCTCTTGCAATACAAATTCTTTGCTTTTGTCCTCCAGATACATTTGTACCACCTTGTTCTATGTATGTATCATATTTATCTGGGAATCCTTGAATAAACTCATCGGCTTGTGCTAATTTACAAACTCTTACAAGATCTTCATCTGTCGCATTCTCATCGCCCCATCTTAAATTTTCTTTAATAGTTCCTGAGAACAAAACATTCTTTTGAAGTACCATTGCAACTTCAGATCTTAATGTATTCAAATCATATTCTCTAACATCTACCCCACCAACTTTTACACTACCTTCAGTAATATCATAAAGTCTTGGAATCAAATTAACTAATGTTGATTTACCACTACCCGTTCCACCAATGATACCAATTGTTTCACCCGACTTAATTTTGATATCAATATCTTTTAAACAAAGTCTATCTTTATCATTTACATAGCTAAATGAAACATTATTAAATTCAATAGAACCATCTTTAACTTCTGACACCGGATTTTCTGGGTTCCTTATATCTGATTCTTCATCTAACACTTCTACAATTCTATCAGCAGAAGCTTTAGCTGTAGTAAGCATTAAAGAACACATTGACACCATCATAAGCGACATAAGAATTTGAATTGAGTATGAAATAAGTGTCATAAGCTCGCCTGTTGTAAGTGCTGCTGTACCATTTGCGATTGCCTCAGGACTTTGTGTAACAATAATTTTTGCACCTAACCATGCAACTAACAATACACATGTATAAACGGCTGTATCCATTACAACCGGCATTAAAGCCATTCTTTTGTCGGCTGTTATAAAGTTGTTACAAATTGTTTCAGAAACATCTTCAAATTTTTCTGTTTCTTCATCTTCCAAAACGAAAGATTTAACAACTCTCATGCTATTAACATTTTCTTCTACAACATTATTTAATTTGTCATATTTTCTAAATGTTGCTTGAATAATTTTATGTGCTTTAGAAATAATTTTGAAAATAGCAAATGCCAAGATAGGAATTATAGCAACAAAAATTATTGCTAGACTTGCATTTATTTTCATAGCAGCAATGAAAGCTACTATAGACATGAATGGTGCTCTAACCATGATTCTTGTAAGCATTTGAAACGCTTGTTGTACATTCGAAACATCAGTTGTAAGTCTAGTAACTAAACTAGCTGTAGAAAATTTATCTATATTTGCAAACGAAAAATCTTGAACTTTATGATAAAGTCCTTGTCTTAAATTCTTAGCAAATCCTGCAGAAGCTTTAGCTGCAGTAAAACCATTTGTAGCACCAAAGAACAAAGAAAATAAAGCTAAAATAACTAACTCTAATCCCAACTTGTATACAGTATTCATTTCTCCGGCATATATACCTTTATCTATTAAATCTGCCATTACAAGAGGTATTAAAACTTCCATTATTACTTCAAGAGCTACTAAAATTGGTGTAATAATTGTTGGTAATTTATATTCACCAATATACTTAGATAATTTCTTAATCATCATATTGCGCACGTTCTACCCAGAACGCACTTAACCTCCTTTTTTCCTTATTTTTCAACCATTATAGCTTATCACACGCTTCATTATTTTTCAATAAAAAGCACCCAAAATTCACATTAAAAAAAACATATATTTACTGCTATTTTGCGCATTTTACACTTTCAAAAAAACATGATAAAATATCGCCATAAAAAGGAGTTTAAAATGGATAATAACAAACGATACAATAATCTAAATGATTTTCTAAAAAATAAATTTGGCGAACGTGTTTTGAAAATATGTATTGATGGCGGTTTCACATGTCCAAATCGTGACGGCACATGTGGTACTGGTGGATGTATTTTTTGCGGCGAACGTGGCTCAGGTGAGCACTTATCAGCAAATCAAAATATCATTGTCGCACCACGCCCTACTCAGAAAGCAAATAGATTCATCGCATACTTTCAAAACTTTTCAAACACATATGCAGATGTAAATACCTTAAAACAAAAGTATGACGAAGCTTTAAAAAATCCTCAAATCGTTGCACTTACTGTTGCAACTAGACCTGACTGCATCACAGAAGAAATCGCGTCCCTACTAAAATCATATGCAGATAAATACTATGTGTATGTCGAATTAGGTTTGCAAACTTCAAATGATGAAACAGCAAAATTAATCAATCGTGGATACACATCAAATATATTTACTAAAGCTGTTGAAATTCTAAATCGTTATGAGATAGATGTTGTAACTCATATTATGATTGGCTTACCAAATGAAACTATCGATGATGTAAAAAACACCGTTGAATTCATAAATAAACATGATATTAAAGGATTAAAAATTCATTCAACATATGTTATAAAAGAGACCAAACTTTGCGAATTATACGAACAAGGTAAATATACTCCTCTTACACTAGAAGAATACATAGAATCGGCCACTTACGTCTTAACACATATCTCACCAGAAATAATAATTCACCGCATCTCAGGCGATGCACCAAAGGACCTACTAGTGGCACCAGAATGGAACTTGCACAAAAAGTGGATAATAAACGGCATCACAAAAGCACTAATCAAAAACGACCTTTACCAAGGTGAATTTTTCAACGCCGAGGGACACCCCTTGTAATAAAATTTTCGACGCTGAGGGACAGCCCTTGTAATGAAAAAATTTCATTACAAGGGCTGTCCCCTAGTTGCGAATTTCGTAGGGTGGGGACACTCCTTAATATGTTAAGTTGCTTAACATGTTGAGAAGTGTCTTTTTTTGTTTTAAGGTTCACATAACTATTGACTCTTTCCTTTTCAGGTGATATAATAACTCCGCAAAATAGCATACTTGTGAGCATTTTCTTCAATTACAGATTATGAAATAAGGAGGTATTCCAAGAACATGGCAAAGGACAAAAAGGCACTTCTTCGTCAGCTCGTTCCTAAAGGATTCCATTTCGACGGATATAACGAGCTCAACTGTCCCAACTCGCGTGACAAGCCTTTCTACAGCGATAATACCATCAGCATGGGAGAATGGTTTTTGACCACGCGGTTGCAGAATTCGCAAATTTTGCATATCGAATTTTCCAGCGTTTGCCCTCGTGGCAAAATCACATTTGAACCTTACGTACTCTCGCTTGACGAGTTCGCACGTAAGTTGAAAAAAGCTGTCAATGAGGGCAGCGACTTCATCACATTTGACATTAAGGTGACCTACTCTCTGGAAGGTTCCCCTTGCAAAAACTGTTCTTCTAAGAACCCTGATTGCGTGCAATTGCGTACGCATCATCCCGAAAATGTCATGGCAGCCGTTTCTTTCCATCCTACGGATATGAAGACTGCACTGGCGCATTACTATGAAATCAACAATAATAATTCAACAGGAGGATTAATTATGCGTCCCAACAACAAGAAACTCTTCGGTATGAACTTCGAAATCGGCCTTTCCAAGGATTCCAACATCAGCTCCACCATGATGGGCGTCGCTGTTCGCAACCCCGCCAACGGCAACTGGTATGTCTTCGATCAGGCTACCGGCACCCGCAAGAACATGGCCAACATGAAGTTTGGCGACTTCCCTGTCGTCCTGCTTCCCGATAAGAATCTGGCAGTCGGCGATCTCATCAAGGTTGACGGCAAGTACCATTACGTCAAGTCTCTCAACGCCACGGCCAAGACCATTCATCTGATCGGCGCCGCTGATGGCGAAATCCGTGAAATCTATCCCGAAGAAAGCTTCATCCCCGGCATGACCATGTACACCAAGGTTATGGCCTTCGACGCCAAGACCCTTACCAATCCCGCATCCAAAGAAAGCCTCGGCAGTAAGTTCCTGGCTGCAATTTGTATGATGCAGTGGGCCAAGGGTGGCGATTCCAGTGAATTCTCCCTGGATAACATCAATGACGATTCCTTCAACGGCCTGGGTAAATTCTGGCCTCTGCTGATCAGCTGCAAAGACAACAACCTCGGCAGCATGTTTACCAATCCCGACGGCACCCCCAACATGATGATGCTCTTCATGCTCGGCAACGGTAACGGCAACTCCGAGCAGGACGGCCTGATGCAGATGATGTTGCTTTCCAATCTGATGGGTGGTGAATCTCCCTTCGCTGGTCTGACTCCCGGTGCTGCTCCCGCTACTACTGCCGCTGCTCCCGCCGAAAACGTCGTCTGCGATAAGTGCGGTACTGTTTTCAATGATCCCGACGTCGCTTTCTGTACCAAGTGTGGTGGCAAGACCCACAAGCTGGTTCTGGTCACTACCTGCCGCAAGTGCGGTGCCCACCTGAAGGATGGCGCTGCTTTCTGCCATGCATGTGGCGCTAAGGTTGCTCCTGACACCTGCCCGAACTGTGGTAAGGCCTATGACACCGGTGATGCGTTCTGCGCCGGCTGCGGTTCTCCTCTCCTGGCTCCCGCCGGAGATTTGCCCGGCAAACCCGCAGATGATGCGAAAGCCGAAACGCCCGCACCTGCGACTACCTAAGGAGGGCCTGTACCATGGGACTTAACTTCCGTGGCCGACAGCTCATCTGTGAGCAAAAGGCCACTAGGTGTGAAAACTGTCAAAAGGTTTATGACGCCGAAAAAGCCTATTGTCCCAAATGCGGTTCCAAACTGCTGATTGAAAAACTCAGCATCTACGCAAATTACGGCAAACGTGGCATCACGTCATATACCTACAAGCTTCCCAACGGAATGTCTTTTAATTCCAAGGGAACTATGACACTCCCCCTCGGAAAGGGAATCTCGTATACCTCAAAAACAAATAAATAGCACATTTTGCTAGCACAACAAACCCCACCATAGCTTCTTGCTAAGGTGGGGTTTTTCCATTTTTATAGCACAACTCCCTAAACTCACAAAAAGACCAGCACTTTTTCAAGTACTGGTCTCTTCTTTGTTATACAAATTGAATTATCTCTCTGCGGGTAAGTCCGGATGTTGCAAAGATTCCATTTACCATGGGAATCTCATCATCAAATATTGCTTTAGCTTTTGCCAAGAAGCGGCTGCTTGCCATCGAATCAACGAATCCGTTTTGTGTGAACTTTGCTGCAGCATCCAGCTGATCCAAGCAAGTGAAGGCCACATTCACATTTGCCTTTACCGAAATATTTTTCAGATCCTTTTTGATTTCGCGAGTCAAAAGATCAAAGTCCATATACGCGAATCTAAGGGCTCCCTGATATTCATTCGGAATATTGGTGAGATCAACCACACCTTCATAAGGCTTGTGAATCAGCTCTCCAGCCATAGGACCGGCGCCATGACGAGTCATATAACATCTGCTCATGTAGTAAATGTCCACAGGCACTTTAGGCCCCAGACCTTTAAGCACACGCATGGCATTCTTAACACCGGTGTTGGATGTTGTGCAATGTTCAGGCAAACAATCAGGATTATTCTGATCCAAAAGCAGACCTTGTGCACCTTCAAAAACAACATTCTCATAATTCAAGATAATGCTGTCAGTGAAGATTTTTACGTTCCTTATGAATTCTTCAGCAAAGAACATGAACATATCAATTGCTTCTTCTTCAGCAATCAGCTTCGGAAAATCTCCGGGCAAATCAGATATCGACAATCCATACTCAGACATGAGTCGCTTTTCAACATACTCACCTTGAATCAGCTTCAGCTTTTCTCTAAGAGCAGGCTTATTCAACAACTCAAAAACAGTTATGCGATATCTAGGATTTTTGCTGCGCTCAACAGTTTCATTGATACCCATTCCACAGCTACCATGCCGATTAGCACCGCGATATGTTTCAATCGCCTGATTGATATAACAATCCCACAGTGTAGTCACCACTGCATCCGGGTTAACATACTCACGCGGCACAATGCCAAATTCTTTGATGAGCTTATCACGTTCAAGTGCAAACTCAACCGGGTTTACAAGAAAATCGGAAGTCAAATAGGTGATCGCACCTGCAAACGTTCCCGCTCCGAAATGCCTGAAAGCATGTCTTCTTCCATCAAGAGTTACGACGGTATGTGCAGCTTGTGCTCCACCGTTAAAGCGTACGTTCAGCGTATTGGGGGCGTCACAAAGAATATCTGTCATGTGACCTTTTCCCTCGTCACCAAACAAACTTCCTATAACAATCGAACATTTTTTCATGCATTTCTCCTAAACTTGCGAAAAGGAGAGATTTATTTCGCTCTCTCCTTTTCATTCGTATTTGTCAGATATGACTTATTTTGATGTTACAAATATAGCTACATCTATAGCTTAGAAAAGGTCGATATGACCGCCGTCCGTGGGGCCTTCGGTCTTAGCAACATGCTCCTCATGGTCTTCCAGAGCATCAGCAACAACCTTTCTGGCGTGAGAGCTCTGAATCTTGTTGATTGCCTCGGTCTTGGACAGGCCCTCGTGCATGCTCAGGATAGCAATAACCAGCTCAGGCAGACACTCGTAGTCGCTCAGATCGCAAGCATGGCCGCCCATAAGCTCCTTCCACATCCGGCGTTCTTCGTAGCCATAGCCGCTGCCGTGAAGCAGAATGTGATAGCAGTTGAACTTCTCCTGGGCCATTCTCAGGCAGTCTGCACCAGAAATAACCTTTTCGGTCATGGTAGCATTCTTGCCAAAGACCTGCTTCTCCTCATACTGAGTCAGTCTGGGAGTGGGCTGCTCGTCGCCAAACGTAAACAGGAAACCCTTCTCACGGCGCTTATCCCAGCAGTCCATCTTGACATGCTTGCCGGCGAAGTACCAGGGCAACAGATAGCTCTCGAAGGAATTGCCGCCACCGCGACGCTCCAGATAGATCTTCTGCACCTGATCCAGCATACGAAGGTCAGCCTCAAACTGCGTAACCTGCAGAGGTGCACGGTCACCAGCAGTAACGTCGCCCACACCCATAAACATGATGTGAGGATTATAGGAAACGCTGGAATACGTCATGTTGATGAGCTTCGGGAACAGGTCGCGAATGAGCTCCAACAGGTAGCGGCCCATAGAACCGGTCACGTCTTCAGCGAAAATGATACCTCTGGAATGAGGACAGTCAACAGAGTCGCATGCTTCACGCGGCAGCTTGATCTGCGAAGGATCGAACTCCGGAGCCATGCAGCTCTCACGGAAAACCTGGCTTGCGCTGGTCGCGCGGGAAATGTGGGAATTGTCTCGATAGTAGGACTTGAATTCATCAGATGTTGCGGATCTTCCACCCATTGTTAGTTACCTCCATGTTGAAAAAGATTTTATATAGAAACGTCCATGTCGACGAATCTACGTTTACCAAACGCCAGAATGTTCGTATTCTCCCAAGCTGCATATTCGGCGTATGCATCTTCTTTGCAGCGAGGGTTATTAAGCCATCGTGCCATAGGTTCAGGAGTTGCTCCGAGATCTGCTCCGGAAGCATCGCCAAGCAATTCTCTACCCACTCGCTTAATAGCCAATTCATCGACTTCAAAGCTGGAGTACCTCATTCTCTTAACTTCTTCCGGTGCAACCTCAAAAACCTCACGAGGCATGCCTTTGATTTTTTCATCACTAGACGTAGTGAAGAACCAACCACCATACACACCTACAAAACGCAGGTCTTCGATTTTGTATGCTTCTCCATCCTTGGTACGACGACCAGGCGCAAAGAACAGATTGTCCACCGTGATAGCATTATGAGTCATTCCCAAAAGACCCATATGTGCGACAAAGTGGTACAGGCGGTGGATAATCGCCGAAACGTATTCCGGCTTCAAAGCTCCACCAAAGTGATTCATCAGCTCACGCATCGGATAAATCCGCTCACACGGCTTCTTCAGCGCAATAACGTAGGGACCTTCCTTCGTGATATAACTTTCCACGATAAACGGAATCATAGGCTCCACGTCTTTCCAGCTGCCCAAATATGTTTTCTTTCTTACGTCTTCTACCTTCTTGCAGAAGTTGAGACAGTAATCTTTGTGTTCGGGCGGTACCAGATACACAATCTTATCTTCAGTAACAAACATGGTTGCTACCTTCTGTTCAGACTTGTATCGATACCTGTATGTGTATGTCACGCCCTGACGGTCGTGCACTTCAAGTGTGCCGCTTTCATAATACGGGGACGTTGCATCACTGCCTTCGAGAATCTCTTTAGCTTCCCGGTACAGCGTCGTGACCTTTTGCATAATCACGAAGTTTTGAATGTTGTTATATGCCTGCGGTCTGTATGCCTCACGATACTCTTCATACTGCTGATCTATTGTATCAGGGTTCATGGAAAAGATTTCGTAAGGCGATGTTGCTGACATGATCAACTTTCCAGTTTTTACAGCCATTTTCACTCACCCTTTCTTGTGTTCAAATTCGGAATTATTCAAATTTGCGTAAAAAGCCTCTATTTTGCATGAAGATTCTATCATCTAGAGAACAAAAAGTCAACATAATATTGTGTTTGTCAGGCCTTTGTGATATACTTCTTTCACAAAACAAATCAGTCGTCCGCATATCCAATCACGTATGCATAGCAAAGGAGGAATTGCTAGATGGTATTTCCAAGTGTAAAGTGGGTATTCGAAGTCAACGCAATTATGAACATCGTTCACGCGCAAGCCATTGAAACGAAACCGAGTATGCAGCCTCTCATGCTTTATAGTGCTTCAAAGCTTATTGAGAAAGCAGAAAAATATCATGGTGTTCCCTATGATCCGCGGCCTATTTATCCCAGCAAAGGCACCTACATTGTTCACTTTTCGTTGATTTTCAAATCTCCTACAGACATAAAAGAATTTTTTGAACAATTACAAAAAGGAAAATAAAAAAGAGCTCTCATCCGAGAGCTCCTTTTTATTTCTTCTCATTAATCTTTGAATTTCTAAAAACCATCCATCTACTAAAAATATAATTCATAACCAACGCAATTGCTGATGATGCAATTTTAACTATCAATTCGTCAAAATTTAGCAGTGTTGTTCCTACAAAAAACACCACTTCTTCTACAACCAACGTTGCCAGTCTGCCTGAAAAAAACTTACCAAATTCTTTAATCATATTCTTTTCTTTACTCTCAAAAACCCAAGAGCGATTCATAAAATATGAACTAATAATAGCAATTATTATAGATAAAACATTCGCGATATTTTCATTTAAAGTTGGTATATAAACTCTAATAAGCTTAAATGCAACAACACTTATAATCGTTGTTATTACCCCAACTATCAAATACTTTATATAATGATTTCTTTTTTCTTTATCACTTAATTCAGTTTTTATTTTCGAAAACACTTTTCCATCTCCTTAATGCTTTACATTATAACATTCTCCCATGTAAAACACAACGCCCCCTCGTCAATAATAAAAGACAAATATTTCTACTATTTTTCGACAAACTATGTTATAATGTGCCCAGAAGAAAATCTTTCAAACGGAGGAATAAACATGGGAAAAATAAAAAAAGACATTGATATTGAAAAAGTAAAAAACGGAACAAAAAATTTCTGGTCAGAATTCAAGGCTTTTGCATTAAAAGGTAACGTTGTTGACATGGCAATAGGTATGGTTATTGGTGCTGCTTTTACAAGTATTATCAACTCTCTTGTAAAAGACATCATTACTCCACTTATTGGACTTCTTACAAAAGGCTTAGATTTCTCAAGCTTATTTGTTGCACTTGACGGCAATACATACGCTACACTTGCAGAAGCACAAGAAGCAGGCGCTGCAGTGCTTACATATGGTAACTTCATCACAGCAGTAATCAACTTCTTAATCGTTGCACTTACAATCTTTATCATATTAAAGAAATTATTGGTACCTAGAAAGAAAAAAGTTGAAGAAGCACCAGCTGCTCCAACAGAAAAAGAATGTCCTTTCTGCAAATCAACAATACATATCGATGCAACAAGATGCCCACACTGCACATCAGTACTACAATAAAACAATAATTAAAAGACCGGTTATAATCTGAAGTTGTAAACTGAAAGTAGACACAAAAAAAGTGTCTGCTTTCTTTTTTTGGT
>CAYMVI010000003.1:0-172164 GCA_964394075.1 uncultured Eubacteriales bacterium
ATAGCTAGACTTGCTGCTGCACAAGCACAAATCAAAAATCCAAGAGCGTAAGCTTTAGAAGGTTAAAAGGATGTCTTTTTAAGACATCCTTTTTTGTGTTTAACTACAAGACTAATGGAAAGAATATAAATAAAGAAAATTTAAATGTTAAGTATTAAGACAATTATGTGCCAAAGTGCGCTTTGCTCTTTGGCACGAAATTTAAAAACCACAGCAAATTTACTTGAATGTAAACTTGCACTCAATTATAATTATTGTAGATGATTTTACGAATAAGGAGAAAAAGAATGGTAGAAAATTCAAAGAAGAGAAGAAACATTGTTCTTGGAAGATTAGCAGTTTTCTTTGGAACATTGATTGTATTGTTTTTAATATGTAAGTTTGCGTTATTCTTTATGCCATTTTTAGTTGCAGGAACAATTGCTATTTTGATAGAACCACTTATTAAGTTTGGTATGAATAAACTTAAAATGAGCAGAAGAATGAGTAGCGGGATTGTGGTTTTTCTTACAGTCCTTTTATTAATAGGAGTTATTTCCTGGGGAATTGGCGAATTAGTTGGGGAACTTTTGAAGTTAACCGCTAACGTTGGACCTGCTTTTTCACAACTTAGTGCAACGATTGTTGAATGGACGTCGAAAATTTCTACTGAATATTCAGAAATTCCACAACAAGTAATTTCAACAGTTCAAAATTCATTAGTTGATTTTGTTGGTAAATTAGGTAATTATATTGCAAGTTTAGCATCTAAAGCTTTTAATATGGTACTGTCAGTACCATCATTATTGATAAATATAACAATTACAATATTAGCTTTAGTTTTCTTTACTAAAGATAGAATCTATGTAATTGATATGTTAGAGCATCATTTACCAAAACAATGGATTAAAAAGACAACTACAGTTACAAAAGATTTGGGATCAACCTTAGGTGGATACATTAAAGTATATGCAAAAATATTATTCATTACTTTCCTTGAGTTGTTTATTGCATTTACTGTTGTATATAAGATGTTAGGATTTAATATTCCATATCCATTTATGCTGGCGTTCTTAATTGCATTACTAGATATTTTACCAGTATTAGGTGTAGGAACTGCATTGAATCCATGGGCTTTATATCTATTAGTTGTAGGTGAATATGGTTTTGCGTTAACTGTATTTTTGACTTATATAGTAATTTTCATAATAAGACAATTTATTGAACAAAAATTTGTAAGCAAACAATTTGGAGTTCATCCAATTATCACATTAATGGCAATGTATGCTGGTTTTAAATTTATGGGCTTCTTAGGAATGTTAGTTGGACCAATTGTATTAATGGTTTTAAGAGGTATTTTCTCGAAACAAATAGACAATGGATTGTTTAAAGACTTATTTGATGAGAACTAGGAGGACAAGATGCCAATGTTTTTAATGGTTGGAATAGCAGCTTCAGTAATAGTAGCAGCAATTGTAATATACAGTTATAACAAGGATGATGAATAGGAGGAGTTTTAAATGACATATTTATGGATTGCGCTTGCAGTCATTGCATTTATATTTATTTTTATATTTAACCAAATAGTACGTGAGGAAAATACAGCGAAAAATGCACTTTCTTCAGTAGATGTTTATCTAAAGAAAAGATGTGACTTAATTCCGAACTTAGTTGAAGTTGTAAAAGGTAGTGCAGCTCATGAACAAACTGTTTTTGAAAATATTGCTGCAGCGAGATCAAATGCAATGAATGCAAAAAAAGATAAAGATGTAGTAGCTGCAGATAATCAAGTTAATAGTGCATTAAAAGATATTTTTGCGCTTGCTGAAAGTTATCCGAATTTGCAAGCAAATTCATCATTTGTACAATTACAACATTCTTTGAACAAGATAGAAGATGAATTAGCTGCGGCTAGAAGAACTTATAACGCAGCTGCAACAGAATTTAATATTACCTTGGAAGCATTTCCAACAAACCTTGTTGCAAAACTTTTTGGTAAAAATCAAAAAGAATTGTTTACAGCAACAGATGATTCAAGAGATTCAATGAACGTAAAATTTTAACGGAAGTGATAAAAAATGAAGATGAGAGAAAAATTTGTTGAAACATTTAGAATAATATATTTGATATTATGTGCAATACTTATAGTTGGAACAGCTACCGGATTTTTTATGATTGCGTTAGATAGTTTTGATGCAAATTTAAAAATGCAGATCTTGTCTATTGCACTTATGGTAGCAATGATTTCGTTAGCGTTAGCAATGTGGGTAAAAAAGCTTATTGTTAAACCGTTAAAACATATTTTAATGAGCAAAATTTCTCACGATATTAAAGGTTTTAGATATATTCCGGATGCTGGTTTACCAATACAATTTTTTGAGGATTCAGGCTTTATTAGAGGGTATGATGAATACTGCTCGGATAATTTTATAACAGGTAAAGTTGAAAATGGAAAAGACTTTATTATATCTGAAATACTCGTAAAACAAGTTATATTAAGTGAAGATAATACCAGAAGCGAGTCAATTCTTTTTGATGGAATATTTGGAGTGTTAGATGCAAAAAAAGTAAATACATTTTACATGGACATTACTCCAGATTTTAAAAACAAATTTGCTAATAGAGTATTTGCAGACTTCAAGAAAATGTTAGGAAACAAACATGTTGTACGTCTTGAAAATCCTGAATTTGAAAGATATTTCGAGGTGTTTAGTGACAATCAAATAGAAGCAAGAAAAATTATAACTTTAGAATTTATGGAGAAATTACTTGAAGTTAGAAAAAGTATTGGTAAAAACATTTCTATTATATATGTTGGAAACAAAATATATTTCTTTATTCAACACGGCGTACTTGCAGATACTAGAAAACTTTTATTATTTGGACCAAGAGAAAAAGTTGTAAAAGAAACTTCTAAATTGATACAAAATATAGCAGAAGCAGTAGAATTGCTTTAGTAAAAAAATACTTGAGAGTTAATCTCAAGTATTTTTGTTTTTGGGGATAGATATGTAGTTGTTCTAAAGCTGAATGATGTTTTTAATGATTTATAATGAAATATCTAAACCTTCAGGCGGTGTTACAAAAGGTAAATTAGGATTTTCTATCTGCTCGATCTTATCTATTTTTATAATAGGCATAGGTCCGTGATAATTTCCTACATATAATATTCCTTCAGCAGAAACCCAAGTATGGTCTTTATATGTACAAAAATCATCTAATTCGCATAAAAAACCTACTATATGTGAGGTGTTTTCGTCTAGCCACATATCGCGAGCGATGACCAATTGATTATTTGAAAAATCTGCTGCGCGAAAAATATAACCAGATGTTTTGATTCTTTTACCTTCATATTTATATGGATTGTCATGATATTTTTTTAAAATTTCAGTAAAGTTTTCATTGGTCATTGTTATTGTATTTGAACGTGCACTTAAAGTAATAAGCAATGCAAATAGAAAAGAAACTATAAAAAATATTTTTAAAATGGATTTAAATTTTATATTAATAAGCATACGAGCCTCCTTACTAATTTTTATGTGAGAGGCTTATTTTTATTACAAATTACTTAAATGCTCATTATATTAAATTTACAAATTGGTAGTATTATAAAATGTAAAATAAAATATTTATGTGCCAAAAAAGAACATGACTAGAGGTGATACTATGAAAAAAGTATTTATTATTTTTTTAGTAATCTTGATTTGCTTTGCAAATACGATTTATGCGGCAAGTTTTTGGGATTTAAGTCAAAAACATTGGGCTTATCAATATATAACTTCACTAACTTCAAATGGAGTTATAAATGGATATGAGGATGCATCGTTTAGACCGGAAGGAACAATAACGAAAGGTGAGTTTATAAAGCTTGTAGTAGCTGCTGCTATGCCTTCATGGATAGATATAAAGGATGCTGAATCGAATTTAAATCATTGGGCTGGCAGGTACGTATGGATAGCAGAAAAATATGGTGTTTTAAAAACTGGAACTATAACGATTAAAAACATAGATCAACCAATAACGAGAATTGAAATGGTAAGAATAATTTCAAAAGCGGATTTATTAATGAAAGGAGAATCATTACAAGCAACAGAAAAAATAAAATTTAATGATGTAATAACACTAAATAATGAAGACTTACAACTTCTAAAACATGCAATAAGTAAAGGATTAATCAAAGGATATTCAGATAATACATTTAGACCTACTTTAAATATGACAAGAGCAGAAGCTGCGACGATGATTTATAGATTTAAGGAATAGAGGTGATTAAATGAAGAAAACTTTTTTAATCTTAACTTTTATGTGTATGATTTTTGGAAGTTTTTATTTTGTTTCTTTTGCTTCTGGAGAAGAAACAGAAGGCTGTACACATGCAGTTTATGATGATACACAAACAAGCAAATATCATTATAAGTATTGTGAAGAATGCGGTAAGTGTAATTCGCGTACGAAACATTATGTGTATAGATATAAAAATTACGGAAAATCAAATACTCATTCTGGATATTGTTCTTGCGGAAGATATATGGGTGAATATTGGCATAGCTATAAAAAATTTAATCATCATAATGATACCTATCATATAGGAATATGTTCTTGTGGATATTCTACATATCTAAGTCACAATTGGACGGGTGGTGACACATCGGCACATACATGTAGTAATTGTAGTTATATACATAGCAAGCAAAATGATGCTACTAAAGGAAGACATTATTTTAATCTAACAGAAATATCTACAATAGGAAAAATTGCTTCATGTGTGATTTGCGGAGAAGAACTAGAATTAAAATATGATGCGAACACAATCTTAAACAAGTTGCCGGCGAAAGAAGAGTATACAATGGTAGGTAATCCTAAACCGATGCAAAATAAGTCGCTTGAAGAAGATCAATATATAGTGAGTAATTTTATGCCGATAGATGTAAATGGAAATGTTATACCACTAAGAGAAGCTTCTTTGAAGTTGCGTACATATAGACATGGAAATTATTATACTCACTATTCAAAACTAACTGAAAGCGCGTTAGAACAGATTGCAGAAAATTTGAAATATTCAGAAGATGAAGAACTTCTGGAATATATAACTCAAAAGTTGCAAAGCCTTGGAACTTTAGGTGGTTACAGCGAAGAAAATAAAGAAGCTATTATCGAAGAAGTTATAGATACGGTAAGCGGAGATAAAGCACTTGAAGCAGTAGATGCGTTAGCAATAATAGATGTAATTTCAAAAATGGGTGACTTTGCAATAGAAGCGATAAAGACACCGTACCTAGAGTGGTACAAAAAAGATTTGGAAATGAAAGTTACCTGGCTTGAAGGTTCAGAAGTAACCTTAGAGTACGAATATACTGGTGATTGGGATAGTTCAACTAATAGAAAATACAAACTAAAATTTTCGGAACTAGAAGATGCTAATTATGAAATAAGACAATCAAAACTTTTAACAGATGGAATTACTTTTGATATTTATAGTTATACACCAGATGGTTTTGCTGATTTGTTATACTGTACTCTTTTTACAAAAGGTGAAAAAGATGAGGACAACCCAATAGATATACTTGCATATGTTTCTATTGGGTATAGAGATATAAATGGTAACAGAATTTATAATAAAGAAAACAAATTAGCGACACCGAGTGATTCGGTTATAAGTAATGTTGTATATACAGGAAGTACTGAAAAAAGTATAACGACAAAGGTTAACGCAAAGATGGAATGGACACAACTTGCGGGCTACAGATATAAGGGATATTTGATTAAGTATGGTAATGAAAAAAGTGGTTATTATGGGGTATACAATGTACCGGGTCAAATGAAAGTAACGACAGATAGTAGTGTAGAGGTTACCTCGTCTTTTACTACACAAGGTTTAGGAATAAGTGTGGTATTTTATTACGAACCAGTAATTGTTACAAGTGTTACTCATAAGGTTGGAAATACTTTGATAAATACAAATAAAAATTTAAACAATGTGTCTCTTGCTGAACTGAGCGATTACGATGTTTCTGAAATAAATTATTCACCAAAAGATTTTGCCTCATTAAATAAAAACTTTTGGCCAGGATACATTTTGACTAAATGTTCGGTATATAAAAACAACATAAGTAATGATAATTTAATAATGCAAAAAACATTTGATGTTGATAGTACTACTAAAATAAACAGCGAATCCGATGCAAAAAGAATGGTTAGAATTCATCCGGCTGTAACGAATTTAGATGATTCTAATGAAGGATATATTTTAAATAAAAATGAAACATTAGGTTTTGGAAACAACAAGATAATAGTTTTTGAATATATGTATCCAGAAGTTGAAATAAAAAACATTAACTATACAACAAATAAAACTATTAAAGATATATCTGGAAAGTCTATAGAGTATACAATAAAACTTGATGGCGATAATATGCTAGTTAAATCATTAGACACAACGCTGCCTGAGAATAATAAATATAAAGAACTAACGGTCAAAGAATCGAATGGCAAAACAAAATCATTTAAATATGATGCTTCTGATTTGTCATTAGTGCAAGCGTGGATTTATACAAAAGATTTAAATAAAAATAGCTATTCTTTATATAAAGTGTTAGTGAGTGAAGAGGAATTTGCGCCAGATAATATTGCAGAAGAAAAAATCAAAGTAATAAAAGATGTTACCAACTTTGCAGATGGATACATTTTAAACACAGAAGAATTGTTAAGTGTAATTAATAAAGTGTGGGCGGATTTGTATATAGAGTTTAAATATTTAGAAGGTGCTAATATATTAGATGTTTCATATGTGGATGAAGAAAACAATGTTTTAATGCCACCTGAAAGATACAAAATGGTATCAAAAACAAAAGAAATTAATGTTCCAGTAATAGAACTAGATAATTATAAATTACTTAAATATACGCTAGATGATAATACAGTAAAAAATATTCAAAACTTGAAAAATGTAAAAGTAGAAGACATTGGACAAGATAGAAAGTTAGTATTTGTATATACTCAAAGTGATATGCCAGAAATACCTGTAGGAAGGCCGAATTATCCATATGCGATAATACGCTCAAATGATAAAGATAATGAAGAATATGATATAGAAACTGCAATTCCTACAAGTGAAGATTTATATGCAAACGTTGTAACAGATAGTTATATTTTAGAAAATGCATTAAGCATATTAAACGAAAAACAAAAAGTGAATGTAATACTTAAAAAGAGATATTACACAACTTCAGATGATGATGAAAATATGATTACTTCAAACATAGCAGAAGTTACTTCAAGTAAAGCACTGGAGTTTGATTTGGAATATTCATATTATGGTGGAGAAGAAAACAATTTGTTTATAATTCAAAACGCTATTCTTGAAAATAATGCAGTGATTGATAAAGATAAATACGAAGAGAACGGAAAAGTTTTAATAGATGCAAATTACAATGGAACAGAGCCAACTGTACTATATGAAAAAGGTGGGAAGTTATTTGTTCAAGATTGTGCAGAATGCACATTGATAAAAGAAGATAATGACACATATTACTTAGAGATATTATTAGATGGAATAGATTATAAAAAGCCGGATATCGATTCGTTAGTAGAGTCATATCAAAGTGATCATGTTGCGATTGATAGAATAATTAGAAAAAATTCTTTAGTAAATGGTGATTACTTGAGCGTTTATGCTGAAGAACAAGAAATTGTTTATTTGGATGGAATAGATAAATATATGTCTGCAGAAAGACTTGCAAATGTTAATGAATTAATTAATTTTGGTTATTATATCAATACTGCAAAAGCGCCACTTATTAATGATACAGTTTTGTTTAAAGATAGAGATGTTTTTACGTATCGAAAAGCAGAAAATAAAATGTATCAAACCACTTTATTAACAGTGAATTATATATCAACAATTAATGATGAAACTAGAGTGAAAACCTATGCGCCAACGGATATAAAAATGAATGATATAAGTATATATACCCCAATAGTAAACACTGCAACTTTAATACCATTAAATGAATCTAATGAAAGTGATAATCAATTAATAGACAAAACGAAAACAAATGTATTAACGCTAAACAGTATATTTACAATAAAAATTCCACATGAAGGAACACATGCTTATGCAACCTATAATGGAACAAGTTATAAAGGTTATGGAACTAAATCATATAATTATAAAGGAACTTATTTAAATGATGAAAGTGAATTTTTAGAAAAAGAATTATCAGCAAAAACATTTGCGTCTTCAAAGCTTGTCAAATTTTCTTTTGATGTGTATGCGTTGAAAATAGAAGATGGAGAAATAAAAGATAAAAAATTAATTCTTGCTAATAAATGGTTTGATTTAGGTTCTTTGAATGGTGGAATGAGTATAGAAGATTATAAATTTATAATTCCGGTGTGGGTTAAAGATAATGAATCAGGAACTATTAACGTAAGAGTAGTATCAGAAAACATTCTTGATACATATGATGCAAAAACAGAAGAAATAGAAAGTTATATTTCATATGAAAATTCAAATCAAAAAAATATATACATACTTCAAAAAGATTTTGAAGTATTTGTTGCTGGAAGTGTTTACGATTTGCAAATAAGAGGATCAGATGATAAAGGATGGCTTAATAAATTATCTAATGCCATAGGTATTAAAAATATTAGTGAAAGCAAAAACATGTTTTTACCAATAGGACAAAGTAATCAAAATAAATTAATTGCATATAAATATGGACTAAAATTAGGATATAGATTTTTCTTTGATCTTAAAACAATTGGCGTTGCAAGTAATCAAATTTCAATTAAACCAGAGTTTTATTATGTGTCTTCAGATGGAACTGTTGCTACAAAAGATATTTCTATTTTCTATGATTCAGCTAATACAAAATATATAAAACTAGACGAATCAAACGATATAACAAAATCATTAGTAATGACAAATACGCAAGGCGAAGAAAATAATTCTGGATTTAAATTTGAATTGATTAGAGCAAAGATAAAAAATCCAGACAAGTCATATAAATATCAAGTTACAATTGGAAGAATTTTTGCGGGACTTATTTTGAATGAAATAGATGTTAAATTACCGTTAGATAATATTAGTTTGTTAGCTAAGTTATATGGATATGGAACAAACACTTCTAAGTTTATAACTGATGCAAAAAAGTCAAGCTTGGTAAATGATGAAAATGATATTAGAAATGCAAATGGACATTGGTATGGAGAATATTATTTGCCAGCTTCAACGAAGATAGCATTAGGAGAAAACACTGAAGCAAAAGATATACTGGATAATAAAATACAAGTTATTGAAGAGGGATACTTAATTGTTGTGTTTAAGGAAATAAAAACTGCATCAGCGGGAAAAGATTATTTAACATATACTGCACCATTAGATAATACAAGATGGGAAAAAGAAGGAGCCACATATGAGCCATATACTATCAATTTACCGAATGGAAATATTGCAACAATTTCAGAGTTGAATGATGGTGTTGCGATGGCAATTTATGATTTAGCATTATCTGCAAATGATGATTATGATACTGAGGGAACACACTAAAAATAGTAGCTAAAATTAAAATAACATGAGATAATACTCACAGAACAAGCGAAAGGAAAAAATAAGATGAAATATATTTTTGTATCAGATATACATGGCAATGTGGACAGATTAAAAGAAGTTATAGAAATTTTTAATAAAGAAGAGGCCGACAGATTAGTGATTCTTGGTGACACGTGTGCGTATTTAAGTAAAAGTTCAGATGAAGAAATGGCAGAGATCTTAAACAGCATGAAAGATAAAGTAGAAGTAATTCGCGGTAATTGTGATACGAGAAGTTTTGAAGAGATGTTGCAATTTGAAATGTTTGATATGGATAATATTTATGCTAACGGAAAAATAATTACAGTTACGCATGGACATTATTACAATTCAAATGAATTACCATATAATTGTGGAGAAATTTTTATTCAAGGACATACTCATGTGTCAATTTTGAAAAAGGAGAAAGATAAGATTTTCGCAAATCCTGGTTCTGTTAGCAGGCCAAGAGGTGTGGATTTAAGATGTTATATTTTGGTAAATGAATCTAAAATTGTATTAAAAACTTTAGAAATGAAACTTGTTAAAGAAATTCTTTTTGAAGAAGCGATAAACAAGTAGACATAACCTTGCGTGACGCCCAAAAACATGATATAATCCGCATTGGCAAATAAATACTATTAGAATACATCATCTTTGAAGAAAGGAGAGTATGGAGTTTAAGATTTTAAATATGCCATACGAACGTCAGCATGGGGAGATTAGTTTACGGTTATTGGGACTGTGAATACTGTGGTGCAACAGGCATACGCGGAGACAAACGGGAATGCCCTGGATGCGGAAGAGCTCGTGGTGAACACACGAAGTTTTACATGCGTTCAGGCGTGAAAGAATATGTACCTACCCACAAAGAAAATCGGAATCCGGACTGGGTCTGTGATTTTTGTGACACACTAAATTCCTCCAATACAAACGTGTGTGAATCTTGTGGTTCGGTGCGTGGAAGCAAGAACAGAACATATTTTGATGTGCGCGCTGAAGAGAGTAAGCGTGAAGCTGAGCTTAGAGCTCATGTAAGCAGAACAATTGATACTCATATCGATCGCGAATACGATGCGCAAACTGTAACTAGTAGGATAAGAGAATCTCGAGGAACTGGTTATTCTGCGCCTATTGATTTTGAGGAGGACGAACCAGAACCGAAAGTTCCGGAATACGTCGATAACGGAAATCCGTTTAAAGACGAACCTGAGGAACGTGAGCGCTTAGCAAGATCTCAAGTAGAAATTCCTACTTTTGGCGATAAAGTTGCTGAGGCTGCGGGAAGCGTTGGAAAATCCTTAGCAAAAGCAGGTAAGGCTGTTGGTGGTTTCTTTGCACGATTCTGGATGCCGATGCTCATCACAGTACTGATTGCTGCGGTAATCGGTGGAATTGTTTGGCTGTGCATGCCTAAAGAACATGACCTTACGATTCGCCAAATGAGCTGGGAACGCAATATCAACATCGAAAAGTATGCGTGGGTTGATGACAGTGGATGGAGTTTACCATCAGGAGCAAAACTAAAGTATACCAACGAAGAAATATACACGTATACACAAGTGTTTAGTCATTACGAGACAAAGACACGAGAAGTCATCGTTGGTTATGAAACCAGAGTAGTTGGCCACAGAGATCTGGGTAATGGTCAATTCGAAGAAATAACGGAGCAAGTACCAATCTATGGAACAGAAGAATACCAAGAGGCGGTCTATGTTCCTGTACCTGTTTATGAAACTAAGTATTATTATGAGATTCAAAGATGGATTCACGGACGCAACGTTAAGACAAGCGGAAGTGGGTTAGAACCTTACTGGGGAGAAATTGTCCTTGGTGAGAAAGAACGAAAAGGTACGTCTAGTGAAACATACACAATTGTAGGTGTAGATGAAGACGGTGAAGAAATGAAAGTCACTGTAAGTTACGACGATTACATGAAGTTGGAAGTCGGAGCAACAGTAAAAGTTAAAGTGACTTTAGGTCATGCAGAAATCGTCTTAGAATGAGAAGCGCGGCTCCGAGAGGGGCCGCCTTTTTTCGTCGGTGAGGGACCACTCCCTCAAATAAAAACTTGATAATTAACGTGAAAAGTGAAATAATTATTAAAACGAATTAGGAGGATTATTATTATGATAGTTGCGATTGATGGACCTGCTGGTACAGGTAAAGGAACAATAGCTTCTTTAATTTCTAAAAGATTGAATTTCACATATATTGATACTGGCGCGATGTACAGATGTGTTGCTTTGCAAATGATTCGCGATGGTGTTGGTATAAATGATGATATAGAAAAAATAAAAGAGATATTAAACAAAGTAAAAATAACTTTCAAGAATTTAGATGATAAACAACACGTTTTCTTAAATGGTGAAGATGTGTCTGATTTGATCAGAACACCAGAGATAAACGAGATTGTTTCTCCAGTTTCAGCAATTAAAGAAATTAGAATTAGATTAGTTGAATTGCAAAGAGAATTAGGCGCTGAAGGCGATGTAATAATGGAGGGCAGAGACATTACTACTGTTGTATTTCCAAATGCGGAAGTTAAAATTTATTTAACTGCAGAGCCTGAAGAAAGAGCAATGAGAAGATATAAAGAACTTGTTGCAAAAGGTGTGGAAACAACTTTTGAAGAAACATTAGAATCTTTAAATAAAAGAGATTATAATGATATGCACAAAGAAATGGGGGCATTAAAAATTGCTGAAGGTGCAGAAGTTGTTGATTCTACAAACTTAAGCATCGAAGAAGTTTACGAAGTAGTGAAAAACATAATAGAAAGAAAGAGGGAAAATTAAGATGTGGCTTAGATCGTTCATGAAGGGAATATTCAAAATTTATTGCGGAATAATGTACAGAGTTAAAGTAGTTGGTAATGAAAATATTCCTGATGAAGGAGCATATATACTTTGTGCAAATCACGTACATGCTATGGATGCGATTTCATATGTTGTTAATGAAAAAAGAATGTTTTATATAATGGCAAAAGCTGAACTTTTTGATAACAAATTTAAAAAATGGTTCTTTACAAACGTAGCGGCTTTCCCAATTAAAAGAGGAAAGGGCGATACAGATGCGCTAGATGTAGCTAAAAACCTTCTTAAAGACGGACAAATGTTATTTATATTCCCGGAGGGAACACGTAATGGAATGGCAAAAGGTGTGAGAATGAAAAAAGGAGCAGCAATGCTAGCTTTGGCAGCTAATGCGCCAATAATTCCAATTGGCATTAAAGGAGATTATAAGCCATTTTCAAAAGTTAGAATTAGTGTTGGTAAGCCGATTTCTTTAGAAAAATATACAACTGGCGAAAATGTAAATCCTAGAGATATAGTTGCGTTAACACAAGAAATGCAAGCCGAAATCATAAGATTAAGAGATGAAGAATAATTAACCACAAAGATAACCTTTTTGACTAAGTCAGAAAGGTTATTTTTTTCGGTAAAATATGCCGTTTTTTGGCAATTTTGTATTGACAAATTCGCTTAAATATTGGATAATAAGGAAGATTTTGACGGCAACGAAAGTTGCTGTTTTAGTCTCTTTGAGAGAAATTCTCAAAATAGCAGAAAAGGAAGAAAGGATTGATATTAAATGTCAAATATTGACAGCGAAAATTTCGCAGAGCTATATGAAAGCTCATTGAAAAAATTAGAGGAAGGAACAGTTGTTACAGGAACAATCGTTGATATCGTTGGAGAAGATATCTTCGTTGATTTAGGATATAAAGCAGACGGCGTTGTACCAAGAGATGAATTTAGCTATGGCGATGAAAAACCAGCTGACAAATACAAAGTTGGTGATGAAATCACAGCATACATCTTAAGAATGAATAACGGACAAGGAAACATTCTATTATCAACAAAAAGACTTGAAACTAAAAAATTAAGAGAAGAATTTGAAAACAATGTTAAAGAAGATAAACCAATTACAGCTAAAGTTACAGACGTTGTAAACGGTGGCGTTATTGCTGAAACAGGAAGTGTTAAAATCTTCGTACCTCAAACACAATTAGTTAAAAAAGTTACAGACTTAGTTGAATACAGAGGTAAATGCGTAGCATTAAAGATTATTGAATATAATCCAGAAAAGAAAAAAATCGTTGGTTCAGAAAGAAAATTAGCTAACGAAGAAAGAAAATTAAAAGAAGAAAAAGTATGGAGCACAATCGCTGAAGGACAAGTAATCAAAGGTACAGTTAAACAAATGGCTGATTACGGTGCTTTCGTTGATATCGGTGGTGTTGATGGATTACTTCACATCTCTGAAATTTCTTGGAAACAAATCAAACATCCAAACGAAGTATTAAAAGTTGGACAAGAAATCGAAGTTACAGTATTAAAAGCTGATGCTGAAACAAAGAAAATTTCTTTAGGATACAGAAAAGCTGAGGATAATCCTTGGGCTAATGTTAAATACCAAGTTGGTGATGAAGTTACTGGTACAGTAGTTAGCATGAAACCATTTGGTGCTTTCGTTGAATTAGATAACGGATTAGAAGCATTAGTACATATCTCAAACATCACAATGAGAAGAATTCAAAAACCACAAGACGCTTTAGAAATGGGACAAGAAGTTACAGCTAAAGTTGTTGAAGTTGATTTAGACAAGAAGAGAATTGAATTATCAATTCGTGAACTTGAAGGAAAAGACGTTGTTGAAGAAGTAGTTGAAGCTGCACAAGCTACAACTGTTTCAACAGACGAAGAATAAAATTTTAATAGCAGGGACGATCAAAGTATCGTCCCATGCTCACGTTTAAGGAGTAGATAATAATGGAAATTAGAAATGTTGCGATTATAGCTCACGTTGACCACGGTAAAACAACTTTGGTTGATGCACTATTAAAACAATCAGGAACATTTAGAGAAAACGAACACGTAGACGACAGAGTAATGGACTCTAATGATTTAGAAAAAGAAAGAGGAATTACTATACTTGCAAAGAACACATCTGTTAAGTATGGTGATTACAAAATTAATATCATAGACACACCAGGACACGCTGATTTCGGTGGAGAAGTTGAACGTGTTTTGAAAATGGTTGATGGTGTAATTCTTATCGTTGACGCTTTTGAAGGTGTTATGCCACAAACAAGATTCGTTTTAAGAAAAGCTTTAGGACTTAACTTAAAACCTATCGTTCTTCTAAATAAGATTGATAGACCTGGTGCTAGACCTAAGGAAGTTGTAGATGAAGTAATCGACTTATTCTTCGATTTAGCTGCATCTGATGATCAATTAAACTTCCCAGTTATTTATGCGTCTGGTAAACAAGGTATAGCTACAACTGATTTAGAGAAACCTGGTACAGATATGACACCAGTATTCGAAACAATCATTAGCCATATTGGAGCACCTAATGTTAATAAAGAAAATCCAATGCAATTTCTAGTTTCTAGTATTGACTATGATAACTATGTTGGTAGAATCGCAATTGGTAGACTTGAAAGCGGTGTTATAAACCAAGGTCAAGCTGTTGCTGTATGTAGAAAAGATGGAACAATTCAACAAACTAAGATTGGTAAAATCTATACATATCAAGGCTTAAAGAGATATGAAATAGATACAGCTGAAGCTGGAGATGTTATTGCTATCGTTGGTATCCCAGATATCAACATTGGTGAAACAATTGCAGATTCTCAAAATCCAATTGCAATTCCATTTGTTGATATTGATGAACCAACTTTATCTATGACATTCAGCGTTAACAACGGACCTTTAGCTGGTAGAGAAGGACAATTTGTAACTTCAAGACATCTTAAAGATAGACTTATGAAAGAATTAGAATCTAACGTAAGTTTAAGAGTTGAAGAAACAGATTCTACAGATAGCTTTAAAGTTTCTGGTAGAGGAGAACTTCACTTATCAGTATTAATCGAAACAATGAGAAGAGAAGGATTTGAGTTCATGGTATCTCGTCCATCTGTTATATTTAAAGAAATAGATGGTGTAAAATGTGAACCAATCGAAGAACTTGTAATCGACGTTCCAGACGAATTTACAGGTGCTGTTATCGAAAAACTTGGTGTTAGAAAAGCTGAAATGACAAACATGGTTGCAGGTGGTCAAGGTTATACAAGACTTGAGTTCAAGATTCCTGCAAGAGGTTTAATTGGTTATAGAAGTGAATTCTTAACAGATACAAAAGGTAATGGTATGATGAACCACGTATTTGCTGGATACGAACCATATAAAGGAGAGATCTCAGCAAGATCTAAAGGTGTATTAATTGCATTTGAAGCTGGTAAATCAATTACTTATGGATTATTCAACGCTCAAGAAAGAGGAACATTATTCATTGGCGCTGGTGTTGATGTTTACGCTGGTATGATTATCGGTGAAAATCCAAGACCAGAAGATATGGAAGTAAACGTTTGTAAAGAAAAACACTTAACAAACACTAGAGCTTCAGGTAGTGATGATGCTTTAAGACTTGTTCCACCAAGACAAATGAGCTTAGAACAAGCTATTGAATACATTGCTGAAGATGAATTGGTTGAAATTACACCAAGCAATATTAGATTAAGAAAGAAAATTCTTGATAAAACAGAAAGGATTCGTTGGATGAGAGCTAACGGATTACTATAAGAGAACCAAAAACAACCACGTGTAAACGCGGTTGTTTTTTTGTGGGAATTTGACAAAGATATTGTGGTTTAGTAGAATTTTGTTATGGGATTTGTGTTATATGATTTTCAAAATGGGGTGTGAAATTATGGCAAAACGCAGAAAATATGATCTTGATGGTTATGATGAGAATGGGTTTGATAGAAAAGGGATTCATAGAAATGGTACTCGCTATGATGAGGATGGATATAACAGAGACGGTTATGATGAAGATGGCTATGGTAGAGATGGCCATAATAAAGATGGTTACGATAGGCTGGGGTTTGATAGAACTGGAATACATCGAACAAGCGGTTCAAAGTATTATTATGGCTATGATAAAGAAGGCTACGGCAAAGATGGTTATAATTGGCGTGGTTTTAACAAAATGGGACTTCACAAAAATGGTACGTATTATGACAAAGAGGGCTACGACAAAGATGGTTATGATAAAGAAGGTTATGACGAATTTGGTCGTGATAAGAACGGTTTTGATAAAGATGGAATCCATATAAATGGAACACTATATGATGAAAAAGGTTTCTCAAAATATGGTATAAGCAAAGAAGGTATTAACAGAGAAACTGGGGAGTTAGATGAAAGAGTAGAATTAGTAAAAAAATATTTGGAAGCAGGAATTTCAAAAGTCGCATTCTGTCAAAAAAATAAAATGAAAGTAGAAGATTTTAACCAGATTTTGAAAATAGTTTCACATTCATATCCTACGATAACTAAAACGCAGATAGATGAGGTGGCTCAAAAAAGTTCTAATAGATATTATCAAACACTAAAGAAAATAGCACATGATTTAGAAAATGACGAAATTTCAATAGAAGATTTTACTAGAACGAGATTTGGTTTTGATGAAATATCAAGAGTTCTTTCATCTTCTGAAGCGCAAACAGCCATTAGGCAGAAAATTTTTGAATATATGGTTTCAGGCAAAATGAATATGATGAACTATTTTAGTGTGTTTGGTTTAGGTCGAAACAATACTTTTGCGTTTAAGGAAGCAATGAATGAGTATAATCAGTGGTTGAGTATTGCTAAAAAAAATCCGGAATTTAAGCAATTTGTTCCAAAACTTTATAGTGAAAGAAAAAGGATAAGCAAATTTGAAAGACCATATAGTGGTTGTCAAGGTTTAAAGATTGGTTATACAGATGTTACAACCAAAAAAGAAGTTTTAGTTGAAATGACAAGTGAACATGAGAAATATGCAAAAGAATATTTGTATAAAATAGGGGAATATATATGTCAATCAACAATGCACAGTGTTTTTCAGCAATTTGCAAGAGGAACATTAACATTTGATGATGTGAAAAAAGCAGAATATAGAGGTTATCGTGATGATGTGATTTATGTGGACGATGATTTATCTGAAACTTTACGTGAAGCAATTGATGGTGTTAGAGCGAAACAAAGTGAATTAAGTTCTTTGAGAGAAGAAAGAAAAACTTTAGAAACTGTGATAACCACAGAAAAAACAAGTGGAATAAAACAGGAAAATAGAACAAATACTCGAAAAAGGGATACTCATTCCAAATCTCCAGCAGAAGATGTGGAATTTTAATAAGGTGAATTTATGAAGAAAACAGATGAAAAAGCACTAGTAAAACAAAGTGATAATATTTTTTCTGAATTTATAAGTTGGATAAAAAGGTTTATTTTTGGGAAAAATAAAAATTATAAATTTGTAGAAGAAACAGCAAATGACGAAGAATTGATTTTAAAAGACATACAAATTTTAGAAAAAATTATGAAAAAAGAAATTTGTATAGAGGAATTATCTAATGAGCAAAAAATTAGATTGATACAATTGTGCGAAAAAAGATCTCAAATTTTAGTTGAACGAATAGAAATAGAAAAGAGTAAAATAGCTAAATTAAAAGACTTAAAGAATTAAATTTAGACAGTCTTTTATAAAGAAAAATGGAGTTATTATATAATAACTCTGTTTTTTATTTCTTTCAAAGATTACTCTTTGGGTAAAGGATTATGGTATTTTGAGGATTTTGAAAAAATTAAAAAGGATAGTCAAAGGAATACAATAAAAATGCTTGACAAACCTATAGTTGAAGGCAAACATAATATCGGTTTTTCGTTGACTTAATAGGAAAAATATGCTAACATTACTAGTGCAAATTCATAGAATATGTTATTTAGGAGGGTACCTATGACAAGATCGGAAGTATTGCTTACTCAAAGCAAATATTATCCGCGGGCACTCAAAGGAACTTTTCCAACGAGACCTGAGTTTTTTTCCGTGGATCCATCAAAATTCGACATACGCGTGGGCACAAGGATGGACTTTTCCGTTGTCATAAGTGAAGGCATCAAAACGGTCGCTGAGCAAACCGAGGAATACGGCCGCGAATATAGTATCATGTTTTACGGTGAGGACACACCGCACGGCTATTACTTCGATAATTTCTATGCACAGCGCGCGATGAGCGCAGGGGCATTTTATACGCCGAAGCAGAAAGCCTGGACTGATAAGTGCCTTGCACGGAAAAAAGGAGAAGTCATTTACGGACACACACATGTAGCAAAGGGAAGTGTTTACAACAACTTTTCCTTAACAGATCTGCACTATTACATCAAACGAGCACTCGAAACAAAACGGGATGTGTATGCTATGCTCATCACGAAAGATAGCTACACAATTATCATGTACTCTTACAAAGAACACGAATTTTTCCGGGTTCTGGACTAATCACAAATGAGGGCCTTCGCAATACTATAGCGGAGGCCCTTCATACTAAAACCTAAATAACAAAGAGAGGATTTAATAACATGAAATTATCAGATTTTTATTATGATTTACCAGAAGAACTAATTGCACAAACACCAATTGAAAAAAGAGATGAATCAAGATTACTAGTTTTAGACAAAGACTCTGGTGAAATAACACATAAAGTTTTTAAAAATATAATTGAATACATTACACCAAATGATTGTTTAGTACTAAATGAGACAAAAGTAATTCCAGCGAGAATCTATGGACATAGAGCGGAAAAGGAAGAACAAATCGAATTACTTTTATTAAAAGATTTTGGTAATAATGAATGGGAAGTATTAGTTAAGCCTGGTAAGAAATGCAAAATTGGTACTGAAGTTTTATTTGATGCAAACAGTAAGCAAGTTTTAAAGGCAACTATTATAGATATTTTTGAAGATGGTAATAGAAAAGTAAAACTTGAATACACAGGAATATTAAATGAAATTTTAGACGAAATTGGCGCGATGCCATTACCACCTTACATTCATGAAAAGTTAGAAGACAAAGATAGATATCAAACAGTATATGCAAAACATGATGGCTCAGCAGCTGCACCAACAGCAGGACTTCACTTTACTAAAGAACTTTTAGCAGACATTGAAGCACGTGGAATTAAAATTGCGAAAGTGATGCTTCATGTGGGACTAGGAACATTTAGACCTGTTAAAGAAGAAGTAATTGAAAATCACAAAATGCATTCGGAGTATTATGAAATATCTCAAGAAGCATGTGACATTATAAATGAAACTAAAGCGCGTGGCGGAAGAGTATTTTGTGTTGGAACAACTTCTTGTAGAACAGTAGAAAGTGCTGTAGATGAAAATGGACATTTAGAACCTAAGAAAGATAATACTGAAATATTTATTTATCCAGGTTATAAATTCAAAGTACTAGATTGTTTGATAACAAACTTCCACTTACCAGAAAGTACATTGGTAATGTTAGTATCAGCACTTGCCACAAGAGAACATATAATGAAAGCATATGAAGAAGCTGTGAAAGAGAGATATCGTTTCTTTAGTTTCGGTGACGCAATGCTAATAAAATTTGATAAATAAGGAGCAGAAAATGGAACAACCAATTAGATATGAGTTAATTAAAAAAGATGCTAAAACAGGTGCAAGACGTGGTAGAATTCACACACCACATGGAATAATTGAAACACCTGTATTTATGCCTGTTGGAACACAAGCAACAGTAAAAACAATGACTCCAGATGAATTAAGAGATGAAATAAAAGCAAAGATAATTTTATCTAATACATATCATTTATACTTAAGACCTGGTGATGAGCTAGTTGCTGAAGCAGGTGGACTTCATAAGTTTATGAATTGGGATGGTGCTATCCTTACAGATAGTGGCGGATTCCAAGTATTTAGTTTAGGTGATTTGAGAAAGATAACTGAAGAAGGTGTTGCATTTAGATCTCACTTAGATGGATCAAAACACTTTATCTCACCAGAAAAATCAATGTCAATTCAAAACAACTTAGGCTCAGATATTATGATGGCATTCGATGAGTGCGTACCATATCCTGCAACTTATGAATATACAAAACAATCAATGGAAAGAACAACAAGATGGGCTAAGCGTTGTAAAGAAGCTCATAAGAACCCAGATAGACAAGGTTTATTTGGAATCGTTCAAGGTGGAATGTACAAAGACCTTCGTGAAATAAGTGCTAAGCAATTGACTGAATTAGATTTCCCTGGCTATGCAGTTGGTGGATTAAGCGTTGGAGAACCTGCAGATATAATGTATGATGTATTGGCTGCAACAACACCGTTTTTACCAGAAAATAAACCAAGATATTTAATGGGAGTAGGAACTCCAGATTATTTAATAGAAGCTGTATTTAGAGGAATAGACATGTGTGACTGTGTACTTCCTACAAGAATTGCAAGAAACGGAACTGCATTAACATCTCAAGGAAAAGTGGTTGTAAGAAACGCAACATACGAAAGAGACTGGACAACATTAGATCCTGAATGTGATTGTTACACTTGTAAAAACTTCACAAGAGCATACATTAGACACTTAATAAAATGTGATGAAATCTTAGGCGCAAGATTATTATCAATCCACAACTTAAGATTCTTAGTAAGATTAATGGAAAATGTAAGAACTGCAATTGAAGAAGATAGATTCCTAGAATTTAGAAAAGAATTCTATACTAAGTATTATCAAAAAACAGGAATACCAAAGGAGATAATAAATCTTGATTAATTGTTCAAGAGCGTCCAAAGGGGACAATCTTCCGTCCAAATGGGGACAACCTTCTTTGGACATTTTTTATTTTAAACTTTCTAATAATGTCCAAAGAAGGTTGTCCCCATTTGGACGGAAGGTTGTCCGATTTGGACATTGTTTAATTCCTTGTTGGTCTATATGGTGTGTCTTCGAGTGAGTTTGTTGTTTTATCCCAACTAATTACTATGATTGTAACACCTGCATTAGACTTTTCTAAATCTGAATCTTTGCGAAGAGAATCGTCTAAGTCTAAAACTTTTCTAGTTAGTTCGTTAAAGATAGACCAATCTTCACCAGGTACAAAATCAGCGATAATTTTAGCACGTTTTAATTGTGTAAGATAATCTCTAAGACCAGTACGTAAAGCACCACCTTTACCAGTAGAGCCATAACCATGAATTATTTTAAATACTTTAACACCTTTTCTTCTATATGTTTCTAAATTATTTTTTACTAATATTTCAGCCTGATAAACAGTAGGCATAAATTTTTCAATATTTGCTGTTTCCACAAAATCACTCCTTTTAAGACATTTTAACATCGCATACCAGGAGTTATCAACTAAAAACTCGAAAAGCAAGTCGAATTATGTAAAAAAGAATTGTCGTTTCTAAGTAACACTTATTGAGACAAAATCTGGGAATGCGGTATAATTCTAGTGTTTTTGAGAAAGGGGGATAACATGAGTTTCACAGAAGAAGATATAAACAGATTAGAAGGATTGTATTCAAAACATGGTAAAGAAATGTTTGCCATTGCATATAGAATTTTAAAAGATAAGGAATCTGCAGAAGATGTTGTACAACAATCATTCCTAAAAGTAATGGATAAATTAGAACGTGTAGATTTGAGTGATGAAGATAAAACAAAGAAGTTCTTAATGATTATAGCTAGAAATCTAGCAATAGATGTATATAATTCTCGCAAGAACATATCTTCTAATACAGAGTATGTAGAAGCGGTAGATATAGATGATCCGGAGTTTAGTAGTTTGATAAAATCACCTTGTGATGAATTGATAGCAAAAGAAAAGCATACTTTAGTAATGAAACATATAAATAACTTATCTCCAATATACAAAGATGTAGTTTTATTAGAAGTGATATATGGTTACAGTAGAAAAGAGATTGCACAATTACTAAATATAAAATACGATACAATAAAGAAAAGATGTGAAAGAGCACACAAAATGTTAGAAGAAGCTTTAAGAAAGGAGGAAGAGTTGATATGAAAACAGACAAAGAGATAAACGATATTATCAAACAAGGTCTTGAAGAATATGCAAAAGCAGAAACTAAATCTGAAGATACGACTGATGTAACATTTTCTAAAGAACATGAAGAAAAAATGAAAAATGTATTTGATAATGCAAGAAAACAAGCTAAGCCTAAAAAGCCTGAAGATAGAGAATTCGTTATACGTATCAAATTTGGTATGGCAACTAAAGTTGCTGTAGCGGCAATTGTAGTTATGGTTTTTGTATCAGCTGTTTCAACTGGAATAAAAGCTTGGAAAGCATCTAGATTGAATTCGTATGAAGGAAGCGGAGATTATTCGTGGTTGTTGCCGAATAATACATCAGAGGTTTATGAGAAGAAAACTCCAGAAGAGGCAATCGAGTATGTAAAAGGAATATTCCCTGGGTTAAGTGGCGAGATTACAGAAATAGAATTAGAAAAACATTCTAGAGCTCAACGCATACGCTTTAAAAATAACGAGAAATATATAAATTTAAAGACGAGCAATACTATTAATTTTGCATTAGACGTTAAGCTGGAGAATACTAGCAGAATCTATATTGGTGATACTGAAATTTTATATTATGAAGAAAACGAGATAGCTTCATATATATGGGAATTTGGTGGAGTGTATATAAATTTATACGGCAACATAGATATGAATTTGCTAAAAGAAATTTTTTACGGAATAAATTATAAAAAAATCGAGACAAATTTTTAAAAATTTGTCTCCTTTTTTATGTTTTTGGAGTTATATGTAGGTAATTGATAACACGGAGAAGGAGGCTTTTTTATGATTTATCGTACGTCATCAAAAAAGTTATTCGGATTTATGTTAGCAATTATGATGTTAATGGTCCCAAACTTAGTTTTAGCAGGAACAAGCACTCAGATTCAACCAAGGTGGTCATGTATTTACAGCATAGGACATGCTCTTGAAAGAGTTTCGTCAGAAAAAGCATTATCGCTTTATGCAGAGACTGAAACTTATATGGGGTATTATGCTGCAGTTGAAGCGCAATTGCAAAAGTATAACACATCAACTGGAAACTGGGATGATGTCTCAGGAAAATACTGGGATTATGCAGACGAAGATGACTATTGCGTACTTGATGCAACTTATATAGCAGTTTCGTCAGGTACGTATCGAGTTGATTTAACTTTTGTGGCATATTCTACTTCGTGGATTGAACTTGAATCTTATAGTTGTTACACTGATCAAGTAACGATACCTTAATAAAACTAATCTATCGGCAAATAAAAAAAATAAGCTCATAGCAGATTTGGGAAACAAATCTTTCAAAGTATACTACTTAAAGCAAGGCGCCAATCCCTTACGGCGCCCATGATTGTTTAAAATTCATTATCTAATATTTTTCAATATTCTTTATATTAGATAATAAAAACTCAGCCATAATTAGAGCTTGTTATGGCTGAGGGGACCGTTAACATTCACAGTAACACAATTGCTTAGTTATGAGATGAGCGATGGTGTTATTTTTTTATTGACCAAACAGAACAAATGTTCTATACTTTATTTGGTGATTGTATGGAGCGTCAAATTTTACATATAGATGTTAATAATGCTTTCTTAAGTTGGACTGCGCTAGAGCTTCTAAAGGAAGGTGCCACTGAAGATATTAGAAAAATTCCTTCTGCTATTTGTGGAGATGAGCAGAAAAGAACAGGTATTATTCTTGCTAAAAGTATGCTTGCAAAATCTTTTGGCGTGGTTACTGGCGAGACTATTTACCAAGCTAAGAGAAAATGTCCGAATTTGAAGTTGTATTCGGCTAGACATAGCGCCTACAGGAAGTATTCAGACGCACTATATGATTTGCTTTCGGAATATACATATATGATAGAGCGTTTTAGTGTTGATGAATGCTTTTTAGATATGACTACTTTTTTAATGGGAGATACTTTGCTAGCAAAGGCAAATGAAATTAGTAAAAGGGTCAAAAATGAACTTGGTTTCACAGTTAATATTGGACTTTCAAATAATAAAATGCTTGCAAAAATGGCCTCGGATTTTGCTAAACCAGATAGAATCCATACTTTGTATCCATATGAAATAGAAGAAAAAATTTGGCCGATGGATGTATCGGAACTTTTTATGGTTGGCAGAAAGAGCGCTGAAAAATTGTACAAGTTTGGTATTCATACAATTGGAGATTTGGCCAATTTTGATAAAAAGTTTATAGAGCGAAAATTCGGCAAACAAGGCACAATGATGTGGGAATACGCCAACGGAATCGATGAGTCAGAAGTTATTTATAAATACGAAAAATCTAAAAGTATCGGCAATTCTGTAACTTTACCAATGGATGTTGATAATAAAGAAAAGGTAGAAAGTATTTTGCTGGCACTTGTAGAACAAGTGACGTTTAGATTAAGAAAAGAAGATAGGCTTGCAACTGTTGCTGCAGTACAACTTAGAAGCAATACTTTTAAAGATAATTTACATCAAAGTAAACTAGAATTTGCAACTTCAAATACAGACACGATTTACAAGGCGGCTAAGCGAATTTTGAACGAAATGTATAGCACACCATATCCGATAAGATTAATTGGTTTTAGAGTAGATGGATTAGTTGATACAGAAGACAGCCAAACATCACTATTTAACACAAACACGCCTAAAAATGATGCGTTGGATAAAACACTGGATCAACTTAAAGAAAAGTTTGGTTATGGAGCTGTTACCAAGGCAGGAGATATGAATGTTAATAAATTTATGAAAATTAAATAGTAATTTTATGGAAAAATACCGTCTTTGCTTGAAAAATTGGCAATTTTGGTGTATAAATATAGGGTAGCGTTGCAAGAAAGGGAGATTTATATGGGAAAAGAATTGTTATCTACACAACCTTATAAAGGAACTAGAGACTTTTATCCAGAAGATATGGATCTAAGAAACTGGTTCTTTGGGGTAATTAAAGACACATTAAGAAAATTCAATTACAGAGAATACGATGGCCCAATGCTAGAATCATACGAAATGTATGCTGCTAAAAGTGGAGAGGAAATCGTAAACGAGCAAACATACCATTTCACAGATAATGGCGGAAGAACTCTTGCAGTAAGACCAGAAATGACACCTACAGTAGCTAGAATGGTTGCTGCTAAATTAGGTTCATTAAATATGCCACTTAGATGGTTTAGTATTCCAAATTTATATAGATATGAGAAACCTCAAAGAGGAAGATTAAGAGAGCACTGGCAAGTTAATGTAGATATGTTTGGATCTGACTCAGTTGAAACAGATTTAGAACTTTTAATAGTTGCATCATCTTTACTAAAAGCTTTTGGTGCAGATTCATCTATGTATCAAATAAAAATAAATAACAGAAGATTCTATAACGACTTATTTGAACAAGTTATGGGATTTGATAAAGAACAATCTAGAAAAGTTTCAAAGGCAATTGATAAAAAAGCAAAAATGCCTCAAGAAGATTTCAATGAATATTTAAAAGATTTAGGCTTAAACGATGAACAAGTTGTTAAACTAAATTCATTCTTTGAAATGCCTCTTGCAGAAATGACAGCATTGTGTCCAGAATCACAAGGTGCACAAGAATTAAATAAATTATTTGAATTAATTGATGCTGCTGGCATGAGCGATATTTGTGAATTTGATTTTGGAATTATTAGGGGATTTGACTACTACACAGGAACTGTTTTTGAAGTTTATGATACAGATATAAACAACAACAGAGCTATGTTTGGTGGCGGTAGATATGATAACTTAATCAACTTATTCGTAGATAAAGCAAATGTTTCTGGAATAGGATTTGGATTTGGAGATGTTACTCTAGAAAACTTCTTAGTATCACATAACTTAGTTCCAGAATTAAATTATGGTATGCCAAGAGTATTAGTTACAAGATTCCCAGAAATACCATATGGTGAGTATTTGAAATTAGCAGAAGAGCTTAGAGCAAATGATATTTCAGTTAGTGTTTACACAGATGAAAAGAAATTAGCTAAACAAATGAAATATGCTGCTGATGAAAAATATGATTATGCTATCATATTAGGTGAAGATGAATTAAAGAATAACACCGTTGTTTTAAAAGATTTATCTAAAGGTGAAAACATACCAGTTTCAAGAGCTGAACTTGTAGCTAAGATATTAGAAAAATAGAGAGTAATTAAATAAAAGAAAGGCAATCGTTAAGATTGCCTTTTTTATCGGGGTGTGGCTCAGTTGGTAGAGCGCTTGGTTCGGGACCAAGAGGCCGCACGTTCAAATCGTGTCACTCCGACCAGTATTGTCGCAAGTTATTTTGGCTTGCGACATTTTTGATATGGATTTTTTACATACCTACGTACATTCTAAAACGGATTATATTTACAATCCAATAAATAATAAATGGTATCGCCATGATAAGAAGACCAAATAAAATTCTTTTTCCTTTTGTTTTTTTGCTTTTAACCATAAAAATAATACCGATTATTATTCCAAGCAAGCACAATAAAGAACAAAAGCCTTGTATCATACCAAGTACTCTTTGTGCCATAATGCTAGAATCTACAACAACAGTTGTTTGACCAAGTGTTGGTGCAATTGATGTGTTCATAATATCCCTCCTCGTTTTCTTCTATAAAAATTATATGAAAATTTGTTTTGCTTGTCTAGATAAAAAATTCCATTAATTGTTATTTCTTGCAAATAGGCCTTAGTAGTGATATACTCAGCCTTGCAAACTAAAAACTTGGTAGAGGGGGAATCACAATGAAGGGTTCTAAGAAGTCTAACTTTACGGATGTGATGTTGCGGTGGGAATTTAAGTTCACAGTGACTATTTTCTTGCTGATGCTTGCATTCACTGAGTACACTAAAAACCCTGATCGTGTACATGAACTGTGTCTGTGGGGAATGGCTTTTTCCACGCTGGGAGATCTCTTTTTGATGGACTATATGGGAGTTCCTCAGCATGTCTTCAAAGGGAAGCAATTTTATGCAGGCATGGCATCTTTCGTAATTGCACATGTACTTTATCGACAAATGTTTAGAGCTGCAACACCGGAGTATAAATTCTTTGATGTGGGTGACATTGTAACACTTGCTATAATGATTACTTTGTTTATGGCAGTGTACAATATGGAATTCAAAAAGAAATCAAAACTCTTTTTTGGTGCGTCTGGATTTTATACTGGAATTATCTTGGCGAATCTTGCTGCAGCAGTCAACTGTGTAGCTGCCAATGATGGTCGGTATGTCTGGGCGATGATAGGTGTGGTTAGCTTCATGATTTCGGATGCACTCTTATTTGTTCGCGAAGCAAAGAAAGATACACCCGCGATTCGCAAACTTGTTTGGGTATTTTACCCGCTGGCACAAATTCTCATAATTATGGGCATATAGGTAGAAACACGCTCTTGATATTAGATTGATCTGATATTGAGAGCGTGTCTTTTTTGCATAGTAGAATAATTTGTATACAAAAAGATGTAAGTGTGATACAATTTAAATATTAAAAATGTTTCTAGGAGGAAAACGAATGAAAAAAATATTTGCAATATTAATAATTACATTAACTATTATGAGCAGTGTTGCTTATGCTGCAGTTATACCAACAGAAGTAGAATTAAACAAAAATCTTACAATAACATTTAATGGACAAATGCAAAAGTTTAAAAATGTAAAAGGAGATAGAGTTTTTCCAATATCTTATCAAGGAACAACATATCTTCCAATAAGATCAATTTCTTGTTTGTTTGAAACAGAAATTATGTGGGATGGAAATACAAATAGTATTTATTTAGGAAAAGGTGAGCTAGACAAAATCGCTGCTGAATCAACAAACACAAAACTTATTACTAACAATGAATACATTACAGTTGAATTGAATCAAGACATAAAAATATATCATAACAATCAAGTTCAAACTTTTAGAGATGTAACTGGAAAAGTAGTATATCCTTTATCTTATAATGGAACTACTTATTTGCCGGTTAGAGCAATCTCTAATTTATATAATGCGGGAATTGAATGGGACGGAGAAACGTCTACCGTTGTGATAACAAAAACGAATTCAGAAACAGAACTTCCTGACAACGGATCTGTTACGGCTAAATTTGATATATCTGGATATGCATCATGGAATGGTAATACATCTTTTTCAGTTTATATAGATGGTGAATACGTTAGAGTGGATGCTAACAAATTCAAGTTGCCAAGTATTTTAAAAAATTATTCAGAGAATGTACAACTTGAAATAACATATTTTATACATAGTAAAGAAGTCTTAATTTGTTCTGTTATAAATAAGAGTACTGGTGAAAAAATATCTGATTTATCAGAAGAAAATATAAGAAAATTATTTGATATAGAGTATGGAAAAACTCCTATAAACAAACCTTGGTGTGAAGAAATCAAACTTTCTGAAATTACACCTAATACAATATACAAATATACAGCAACATCAACTGTTCAAATTCCTAAAATAACAAATGATACAGGAAAAGATTGCGTTGTGTATACGAAAGAAACAAAAGAAGGTGGTTGGAATGACGAAAGTTACGAAAAAGAAGTTTATCTTCTAAATAACATTGAAGGAAACGCAGCTTCTTTTGTGTATAATGAGTTTATAGCAGGTGAATCTTTAAACATTATGTACAAAGAAGCAACAACAAATGAACTATTGAGCATAATTGATTCTGACGAAATTATTCGCTTGAATGGATATAAATCAGGACAAAGTTTACAATATGGCTTTGAAGACTATATTTATAATGATACAGCAAATGATATTACACTTATAACTAAAGACAGTGCTTTTGGTATGGAAGAGACAAAAACAATTGTAATTAAAGCTGGAAAGATTTATGGTTTTAGCTGGATGATTGATTCTGTAACAGTTAAATAAACACATAAAAAACCTCCTGGTAAATATAAATTACTAGGAGGTTTTTTCTATGAAAAAGATAATGAGTTTAATAATATGTGCATTTTTTATATTACCATCAAGTGTAACATGTGCAACTTTTGAATATGACGTAATACCAACGTGGTCAGAGAGTATAGAAACGATGGCCAAGATTGAAAATAAAACAAATTTAGATTTAGATTCGCAGGCAGCAATTTTAATTGATGAAAATTCGGGTACAATTTTATATGCAAAAAATGAACACGAAAAATTAAGACCCGCAAGTGTTACTAAAGTAATGACAATTTTGCTTATAATGGAGGCTATAGAAAATGGTGAGATTGCATTAACGGATAAAGTGTCTTGTAGCTCTAGAGCACGTGAGATGGGCGGTTCACAAATTTGGCTTGATGAAACTGAACAATTAACAGTGCATGAAATGCTTAAAGCAATTTGTGTGGTTTCAGCAAATGATTGTTGCGTGGCTATGTCAGAATTTATAGCTGGCAGTGAAGAAATGTTTGTAGAAAAAATGAATGTCAGAGCTCAAGAATTAGGTATGAATGATACAACGTTTAAAAATTGTCATGGTATAGATGAGGACGGACATTTGACATCAGCATACGACATTGCATTAATGTCTAGAGAACTTTCAAAAAATCATCCTAAAGTGCATGAGTATACGAAAATTTGGATGGATACTTTAAGAGACGGAAAATCTGAATTAGTAAATACAAATAAATTGATTAGATTTTATTCTGGTTGTACAGGATTAAAAACAGGTTCGACCTCACTTGCATTATTTAATTTATCTGCAACTGCAACTAGAAATGATTTGAGTTTGATTGCAGTTGTTATGAAAGGCTCTACAAGTCAAAACAGATTTAATGATGCGACTAAATTATTAGATTATGGATTTGCTAATTTTAGTAATAAGGTAATTGTAAAGGCAAACGAAAAAATAAGTACGGTTGAGATTTCTAAAGCGAAAAAAGAAAGTGTAGATATAGTGACAGAGAGTGATTTCTCTGTGCTTTTAAATAAAGGTGATGAAAAGAATATTAGAATAGAAAATGTTTTAAATGAAAATATCTCTGCGCCTCTAGAGTATTATGATGTAGTTGGTGTTCAAAAATGTTATTTGAATGATGAATTAATAGGGGAAGTGAACTTAGTAAGCAGTGAGAAAATCGAAGCTAAAAGTTGGGTTGATTTTTTGAGAGAATTAATAGGGTTTTATTATAGTATAGGGAGATAAATATTTTAAATTAAAGATTGTATAAATTAAGAAAAGTGAGATAATATAAGCAAATACTTGTATACGAGGTGTAAAAAATGAAACCAAAAGTAAAAAAAGAATTAATGGAGTACAAAGAGTTTAAAAAACAATATAAGTTTGAACAAAAAGAAATAATACAAGATGGAGAAAATTTTTATTGTGATGGAGAACTTTTAAAACAAGGTGATACAACAATTGCGGTTTCAAACAAATGGATAAATGCAGGGTATAATTTGCGTGGTCAAATTTCAAAAGCGATATCTAATTTATTTCCTTACGAATTTGTTTTTCGAGGAAAGAAAATGAAATGTTTAGAATGCTTTTTTCAGGCGATAAAATTTCAAGATAAGAAAATGCAAAATCTTATTTTTGAATATGAGGGTGTGCCTGCTAATTGCGTGAAGGCAGCATGCGGATATAGATGGCAAGACTCTGGCATTGTCTATTGGCAGGGCAAAGCTATAAAAAGAGAAAGCCAAGAATATGATGATATGATTGATGAATTATATATTTCGGCTATACAAAATCCGTTATATAGAAACGTCTTAAAAAATTGCGATAAACATGTAATACATAGTATTGGTTTAGATTCTAAAGCTGAAACTGTTTTTACAAGGTATGAATTTGAATTTCAAATCAATTGTTTAATTGATTTTTTGAAGAATAAATAAAGTTAGAAAAAGAGTTGTAAACATAATCTGTTTGCGGCTCCTTTTTATTATTATGAGAGTTGAAAATACTAGCGAGTTATGATATACAATAAATACTTTTTAATTCTTATTGCGCATTTTCTTGCGCGACAATTCCACAATATATTTTTATTTGAAAGGAGAAATAACTTGATACTTAGAAGTTTAGAAGACGAAAAACTTTCTGAAAAAAGTTTAGATTTTTTAAGAGAAGTATTGGGAGATCTCGAAAGGGTAAATGATAAAATAAAAAGTAGATTAGAAATGGGGAATTTATATAAAGAAAATGAATTGTATTATGTGTATTCTTATTCGCCAGAGAAAGTATATGTAACAAGGCAAGGAGATAAAAGTATAGAACTTCTTGAAAATTTGCCTGAAGAATTAACTAAAAATTTAGCAGAAGGTTTTATATTGCGATACCAAAATGGAAAGTTTATAATTGATGAGGAACTCACAGAAAAAAGTATGAATTTTGAATTAGATTTTGATAATTATAAAGAATAAACACAAATGAAAAGGGAGGATAATAATGGGGAAGAAAGGTTCATCTTTAGTTAAATTAATATTAATCATAATATTTTTAGTTATAGCAGGATTAGGTGTTGGTGCAGAATTTGAAAATATAGATTTGACAAACGAGCATGTTGTTCAAAATACAGAGCAATCAAACACAAATGATGATGCTATAAATTCAGAATTAAACGAACCAGAAACAACTGACAATAAGAATATAGAATCAAGTCTTACAACAAAAATTTTATTAGAAAATATACCAGAATATGATGGTGATGCGTATATTGAAATAAACGATAATGTACCATTTTTTACTTCGGAAGAAATGACAACGAATTCCTATGAAACATTTAGCGAGTTAGATGAATTAGAAAGATGTGGAGTTGTACATGCAAGCATAGGAAAAGATTTGATGCCAACAGAGGAACGTGAATACATAGGTTATATTAAACCAACAGGTTGGCAAGTTTCAAAATATGATGGGATAGATGGAGCGTATTTATATAACAGATGTCATTTAATTGGTTTCCAACTAACAGGTGAAAATGCTAATGAAAGAAACTTAATAACTGGGACGAGATACATGAATGTTCAAGGAATGTTACCTTTTGAAAACGAAGTTGCTAACTATGTAGAGAGCACAGATAATCACGTAATGTATAGAGTAACACCTATTTTTGAAGGAAATAATCTTTTAGCGTCAGGAGTTTTGATGGAAGCAAAATCAGTTGAAGATAACGGTGATGGAGTAATGTTTAATGTATATTGTTATAATGTACAACCAGGAATTGAAATTGATTATGCAACAGGTGCTAATTATAAAATTGAGACATCAGAAGAAAATAGTACCGGTGAAAAAATGGAATATATTCTAAATACAAATTCGAAAAAATTTCATTTGCCAAGTTGTGATGGCGTAAATCAAATGAGTGAGAAAAACAAAAAGAGTTTCACTGGATATAAAAGCGAATTGATATCACAAGGTTACGAGGCATGTGGTTCTTGCAATCCATAAATAAAATAAAAAAAGACTAGCTTTTTTTGAAATTAGATATAAAATATTTCGTGAGAGGAAAGATATTACTAAGGAGGAAATGTAAATGTCAGTAAAATTTGTATTAAACGAAACATCTTATTTTGGTAGCGGAGCAAGAGCAGAACTACCTGGAGAAATTCAAAGAAGAGGATTTAAAAAAGTTTTATTCGTAACAGACCAAACTCTATTAGATGCTAATGTTGCTACTAAAGTTACAGAAGTTTTGGATGGAGCTAAAATAAAATATACAACTTTTTCAGATATCAAACCAAATCCAACAATTGAAAATGTAATGGATGGCTTAAAAGTTTGTAAAAAATTCAAAGCTGATGTAATTGTTGCTGTTGGTGGTGGTTCTGTTATAGATACTGCAAAAGGTATTTCTATACTTATGACAAATCCAAAGAGAGATTTACCATCATTAAATGGTTTATCAAATACAGTTAATAAAGGTTTACCTTTAATAGCTCTTCCAACTACACACGGAACAGCTGCTGAAGTTACAATTAACTATGTAATCACAGATGAATCAAGACAAATCAAAATGGTTTGCGTAGATCCTAACGATATTCCTGTATTGGCTATTGTTGATTCTGATCTTATGAAGACAATGCCTAAATCACTTGCTGCTTATACAGGCATGGATGCTTTAACACATGCTGTAGAAGGATATATCACAAAAGGACATAACTTAATGTCTGATATGTTCCATATGGAAGCTATTAAATTGATATTTGAAAACTTACCAAAAGCAGTTAATGATAAAGATGATGCTGCAATTGAAAAAATGGGATACGCTCAATATATTGCAGGTATGGGATTTAGCAATGTTGGCTTAGGTATAGTTCACTCAATGGCTCACCAATTAGGTGCTGTTTATGACACACCTCATGGTATGGCTAATGCGTTGTTATTACCAACAGTTATGAGATATAACGGAGAAACATCTTGGGAAAGATATAAAGAAATCTTAATAGCATTAGGAAGAGAAGATGCTAAAGATTTAGGAAAAGATGATGTGATAAATACATTTGTATGGATGATTCAAGAATTATCTAAGAGTGTAGGCATTACACAAACTGTTAAAGATACAGGATGCAAAGAAGAGGATTTAGAAATGCTTTCTCAAAAAGCAATGGAAGACCCTTGTATGCCTGGTAACCCAAGAGAAGTTACAAAAGAAATTTTTATAGATTTATATAGACAAGCAATGTAGTTTAAAACATAAAGCACACTAGCTATTTGTTAGTGTGCTTTTTTATTTAAGAAAAAGGTATGATTTCAGTTAAAGTTTTAACGAGATAATCAACTTCTTCTTTTGTGTTGTTTTTGCCGATTGTGATTCTAAGAGAATTTCCTGAATAATCTTTTGGCATACCAATTGCATTTAATACATGTGATTGTTTTAGTATTCCTGCTGAACAAGCACTCCCTGCAGATGCGCAAATATTTACAGAATTTAATTTGTCTAGAATTTTTTGTCTGTCTTTGTTTCGGAAAGAAATGTTTGCATTACCAGGTAAACGTTTCAAAATACTGCCGTTAATTTTTACATCTGGAAATCTTTTTGTGATTTCTGATAAAAAATAATCTCTTAAATTTTTTATTTTTGTATTTTGTTCGGTTAGCTTTGAGTAACTTTTACTTAAAGCGGCAGACATGCCTACGATGTTTGCGACATTTTCAGTGCCTGCGCGTTTTTCTTTTTCTTGATGACCACCAGAAATGAGACGCTGAAAGTCAGTGTTTTCGTTTATATATAATACACCTATACCTTTAGGCCCATAAAACTTATGAGCGGAGACGGAAAGTGCGTTAATGTTTAATTCTTTAACGTCTATTTTTATAGCCCCCATTGCTTGTACTGCGTCTGTATGAAATGAAATATTGTGTTTCTTTGCGATTTTTCCAATTTCTTCGATTGGTTCTATAGTTCCAATTTCGTTATTGGCAAACATAATTGAAATTAAAATTGTAGAAGGGGTAATTGAATTTTCTAATTGTTTTAAATTTATCGAGCCAAATTGGTCGACAGGTAAATAAGTTATTTTAAATCCTTCTTTTTCTAAATCTTTGCATGTTTCTAAAACTGCAGGATGCTCAATTGAAGAAGTAATAATATGATTTCCTTTGTGTTTACTTGCTTTAGCAATTCCTTTAATAGCAGTATTATCGCTTTCTGAACCTCCTGAAGTGAAATAGATTTCGGAAGGTTTACAGTTTAATATTTTAGCTATTTCTATACGAGATTTTTCAATAGCTTGTTTAGAAATTTTGCCTAAATCGTATAAGCTAGATGCGTTACCATAATATGAAGTTAAGAAAGGGACCATTTCATTAAAAACATCTTCATCAAGTGCTGTTGTAGCAGCATTATCAAAGTAATATAAATTCATAAAAAACATCCTTTCTGTTTGATATATTTTATGTATAAAGAGCGATAAATGTGACAGTCAAAAAGTTCTGTGATGCGCACAATAAAGCAAGTTTGTTACAGTATTACAACAATATTACATTTGTGTTAAAAAACTGTTTTTTTGTTGAGAGGCATTTACCGTTGTGGTAAACTTTGAATATGTAAGAGTTTGTCATGTAGAGGAGAGGATTATATTATGATGTTAGGACCTATGAAAAAAAGAATGGTTACTACAGGAGTTATTGCTTTTATAATTCCAACAATTATAGCTGTTGGTATTTTTATGGCTTATTCTAATAAGAAAAACGAGGAAATTGCAGAATTAAAAGTAAAAGCTGCTACTGTTGAAAAATATATCGCAACAGCAGACTTACCAATTGGACACATTGTTACAGCTGAAGATATTGAAATTGCAGATGTAAAAGAAATTAGTGCACCAGTTAATTCTTTTGATGGTGTAGAAAAGCTAATTGGACAAAAATTAAAAGTTCCTGTATTCGCAGGAACAATAATGACATCTTCAATGTTCTACGAATTAGATGATTTTGTAAGAGAAGATGTAAGAAGAAAAGAATTTAATATGATTTCATTACCAAGTGACTTGGTTGAGGGAGATTACATTGATGTCAGAATAATATTCCCAACAGGTGAAGACTATGTAGTTATTACTGGTAAAGAAGTAAAAAAAGTTGGTTCTTCACATGATTCAAATGCGATATTCTTAGATTTAACTGAAGAAGAAATAAACAGAATGTCAAGTGCGGTAATTGAATCTTATGTTTCGGGTGCTGTTAGACTATATGCCGTTAAATATTCAAATTGGTATGAACAACTTTATGATGAAAAATCAGTTGACTTTATAAAGAGATATGAAGAAACAATGGAAGCTCTAATTGAAGCCTCAAAAACAACAGAAGAAGTTATAACTTCTGGTGAAAGAGTTCCAATGCGTGATGAGAGTGGAGAAAAAGTAAGAAACGAAAGCGGAGAAATTATATATGTTGAACAACCAGATAAAGTTGAAATAAAAGAAGTTGTAAAAACAGAAGAAGATTTCACTGACGAAGAAATTGCTATAGCAATGGACCTAGATGTTGAAGACGTAAAAGCAATAAGAACTGCTGTAAGAACAAAAGATGAAGTTTTACTTGCTTTATATAGAAACAAGTGTGTTTTAACAGAAACAAAAATAGAAGATACTTATCCTGTTAGACCAGAGGTTGCTCTATTAATTCAACAAAATCCAAACATACTAGATGAATTAGCTGAAAAGTATAATATTGAAGAATTAGAAAATCGTAGATTAGCATTATTAACAACTGGTATCTATGGTTATGAATATAGTACTGAAGAAGAAGTTAATGAAGTAATAATGGAAAACATTAAAACAAAATTAGATGAAGAAATCGCTACACAAAAGACAGAAAGAAGCGAATATTTACAATCTATAATTCGTGAGAGTATGGTTGCAAGCCAAACTCAAGTAAAATAAGGAGGAAGAAAAATCATGAAGTGCATAGGTTTTATTGGTAAAGTTGATAAAACGGATTTGATTTCTTATGTATCTAAAGTAATTACTTGCATGGGCAAAAAAGTAATTATGATTGATGCTACAGTTAATCAAAAAACAAGATATACAATACCGGTTATGTCAGAGATGGAAGACCAAGCACAATACATTATTCAACAAGATGGTATCGAAATAGCGATTGGTTTTTCTAACATACTTGAACTTAAAAAGTATTTACTTTCAAAAGGTGATGATTTCAATGATTACGATTACGTAATCATTGATACTGACCAAGAAGAAATGATTGAAGAATATGATCTAAAAGATGCGAACGAAAACTTCTTTGTTTCTTCATATGATAAGTATTATATTTATAAAGGAATTGAACTTTTAAGATGTTTATGTGCTTTGAAAAGAAGAACGGATACTGAAAGCAAGATTCCTGTTACAAAGTGTATATTCTACAGTGATGTTAATACTGCTGATAGTAAATACATTGAAAGATTGGCAGATAATCTTCCTATAGAGTGGAAAGGTGTACAACTAAGTTATCCATATGATCATGGAGATTTATCTGTAAACATTCAAAATCAATATACAAACAAATTTGATGTGAGACTTCTTTCAAGAGAATATAAAGATGCGCTTGCACAAACAGTACAAGCAATTACAGAAGAAGATTTGAAAATGATAAAGAAAGTTATTAAGAACATTGAGAGAGTAGCGAAATTCTCTTAATAGGAAAGGATGGTAATTTGATATGCCAATAGTTGCTTTTTGGAGTACAGAAGATTCTGCGCAATTATGTACAACAGGAACAGTTGCTGCAGTTGCAATGATGCTAACAATAAGAGGTAAATACAAAACTTTAGTTACACAAACTCATTTTGGTGATATGACTTTAGAAAACTCTTTCTTCAATCCGGATAAAAAAGCTAAGTTTGATACTTCTGATACAGGTATTGATGCTTTGGATAGATTGTTAAGAAGTAACAAATTAACACCAGAAAACATTCCTAACTATGCAACACCTATTATGAGAAACGGAATGTTAGAACTTTTATATGGAACTTTTAAAAATGATAGAGATTCATATAATAGAATACTTGAAACAATGCCAATTATAATTGATTACGCAAACCAATTTTATGACATAGTTTTAGTAGATTTAAATAAAGGTTTAGATAGTGCTGAAGTAAATGCAATTCTTCAAAAATCAGATTTAATTGTGTTTAATTTAGCTCAAAGTAGATCTATATTAAAGAATGTAATGAAAGATTTAAATTCTTTGAAAATACTACAAGAAAAAACAGTTATACCAGTAATCGGAAGATATGATAGATATTCTTTGTTTGGTGAAAAGAATATTGCTAGAGCGTATAACTATAAGAAGAAATTATATACAATACCTTACAACACAAAATTCTTTGATGCGGCTAATCAAGGTGCAGTAGATAAATTCTTTATTGAAAATGCAAATGCAGATGTAGGAACTGATAGAAACGGATTCTTCATTTCAAAAATTGCAGAATTAACAGATGCAATAATAGAAGTAATAAAACCAAAAATTATAGAAAAATAAACCTACTTAGAAACAAAAGAAGTATGGAAAGGGTGATATTTCCAAATGTTTTTTAATTATCTTTTAATATTCATACTTATTGCTGGTTTATTCGTTTTTATTGGTTACTTGTTCTCAAAATCAAACAATTCAACGGTTATTCAGAACATTAAAAAAGAGGGGAGAATATACAGCGTTGAAAGAATGACTGAGTTCATTAAAGCCAGAATGGACGAAATAACTAGAACTAATTTATATGATGCCGGTTTGGCAGAAGATGAATTAAAAAGAAGAAAAATGAAAAAGTATGAGCTTAAAAAAGCTCTAAAAAACTGTACTTATGGAGATGTAAACGATAAGAAGTATGTTAAGGAATTAATATTCGACTTATTACATAGAGAGTACGGTGTAAACCAAGTTAATATTACAAATGCGATTGACTTTGATAATCCTGAAAAGTTAACTCCTGGTGATAAGTTTGATATCTTACTTTATATGTATAAACAACAATATGCATATGATGCTTTGAGCGAACTTATTAAGAAATATAACTTAGATGAAGAAAAATATGTGTATGGATCTACACAAGCATCTTATGTTATTACTCCAGAAGAAATCAGTGAAATCTTCGAAAAAGAATATGACTACTTATCTTTTGAAGATAGATTAAATATTCTTTCTCAAAGAATTTACCAAAACTATAAAGGATTTAGTGTAATCGACGAAATAAGAGATATGAACATCGATGGTATTTCAGGTGGTGTATCTGGTCTTCCAGAATCATTTATGTACCAAGTTGCTCAATTAGGAGATTACTTAAGACAAACAAATGAAAGAACAATTCCAAGAGCTTATGATAGCGTATGGATATTCTATCATGGTAAATCAATCTATATGTCTTGTGTATCTTTTGGATCATACTCAGAACTTCGTCGTGTATGTCAAAACATTTATAAGTACAACAACCCAGGACAATTATCTGATACAAACGGATACAAGATTAATGAAATGAAAGATGGTTCCCGTGTCGTTGTTGTTAGACCAAGTATGTCAGAGTCTTGGGCATTCTTCGTAAGAAAGTTTGATACTCCAAATGCGGTACTTGAAAATCTAGTTAGACATCCTGGTAAAGAACCAGTTATAGATTTATTGAAGTTCTTAGTTAAAGGTGCCAGAGTTACTGCTCTTACTGGTGAGCAAGGTTGTGGTAAAACAACAATGCTACTAGCAATGATTAAGTACATCTACACATCTCTTAACCTGAGAGTTCAAGAAACAGCGTTCGAGTTACACTTAAGAAAAGTTTATCCAGAAAGAAACATATTAACATTTAGAGAAACTGATACAGTTTCAGGACAACAAGGTCTTGACGTTCAAAAGAAAACTGACGGTGCTGTTAATATCCTTGGAGAGGTTGCAACTGACGAGGTTGCTGCTTGGATGATTCAGATGGCTCAGGTTGCGAGTAAGTTCACATTATTTACTCACCACGCTAAGACATTTGATAACTTAATTTTGGCATTACGTAACTCACTACTTAAAATCGGTATGTTCAATAACGAAAGAGTTGCTGAAATACAGGTTGTTGGTGTTATTAACTTTGAAGTACACTTAAAGAAATCTTACGATGGTCAAAGATTTATCGAAAGAATCACAGAGTGTATTCCAGTTAAACCTGAAAATAGATATACACATGATTATAGAAATGAACCTACACTTGAAGGGAAATTAGAAAAATTTATGGATAATGCTACAGAGTACTTCACTAAGATCACTGAGACAGAGACATATAAATCTGTTAATATCATTGAATTTATCGATGGACAATATGTAGTTAAAAATCCTATCTCGGCAGAAAATATCTCAGCTATGAGAGAAAATATGTCTGAGCAAGATCAACGATTATTCGATGACTTCTGTGAAAATTACTTTAGTGGAATTAAAACAGAAGGTTCAAATTACAGCATGAGAAGAATTGTTGAATAAGTTTTTTGAAAATTCCATGAAAGGAGGGGCATGACATAGATCCAAAAATGTTGCTTATCTTTTTCGTAGGTATACCATTTGCATTGTTCTTTGTAATACTGATTGCTTTTACAATTTTACAAAAAAAGAAGCAAGGTTCGAAAAGCGCAGTATTACAACGAATGAGAGCATCTGCAGCTGGTGGTAATTCTTCTGATGTTTTTTATCAGCAGATATACATCAAGTTGGATACTTTACCTATAGTAAATAGATATTTAAGAAAAATTAGAAGAAGATTAGAGCTTGTTAATCAAAATGACGAATACATGTTAAGAAGAAATACCGCTAAGATTACTCTTAGAAGTATATTTCTAACATTAATTATTTCAATTGGTATCGCTTGGATTAACAAGGAAAATTTGTTTATTATGATCACCTCTTTATTGGGAGTTTTGATTGTAATAGAAAATATGACAGAACAAATGATTAATAAAGTAGAAAATAAATTGCTTGAACAAGAACTTGACTTCTTCTCAGAAGTAAGACATGCCTTCCACGTATCAAACATGGTTGAAGAAGCAATTTATGACGCTTCGTTAATTGAAGATTCAGAAATTGTATCGCAAGCGAATGCAATTTATGATATTTTGATTTCAGCTGATCCTGAAATCGAATTAGAAAAGTATTATGATGTTGCACCAAATAGATTCTTAAAAATCTTTGCTGGTGTATCGTACTTAACAAAAGAGTTTGGTGACAGAAAAGTTGGCGGTGTTTCGTTATATCTAAAAGATATGAATAACATCACACAAGAGTTACAACTTGAAGTTTTAAAAAGAGACAAGTTAGATTACTTATTTAAGAGTTTAACTTATATTGCTGTAGCACCGATTGTTTTAATACATCCACTTAAAAACTGGGCGTTAAACTCATTCTCATCTACAGCAGTATTCTACGAAGGAGATTTAGGTTTCCTTTGTGAAATAATTTTAATAGTAATTATTTTCCTTGCATATTCTTTGATTGTAAGAATCAAAGATAATGATGAAAAAATCAGCATTTATTCATCTGGAGATGCTTGGCAAGAAAAAGTTTATCGTTTACCTTTTGTTGAGCCAATAATTGATGGGTTGGTTCCAACATCAGATAAACCTGCTGCTGCTAAAGTAAACAAATTACTTAGAGATACAGCATCAACATTAAAGATTGAATGGTTATATATTAATAAAGTAATGTATTTTATAATTGCATTTTTTGTTACTTTATTAATAGTAAATCAAATGCATAGAATTACGATTGAAAACATTCTTTACAATGATACGGTTGACACAAATATCATGGGTCAAGCTTCTCAAAAAGAAGTAAAAGAAGCGCAAGCCATGACTGCTTCTGATAGATACTTTATTACAAGCTTGTTGGATAGTAATGACATCGTTAAAATTGTTAGAGAGAAGCCAGAATTAGAAGCAAAACAAACACTTAAAGTTCATATGTATATTATGAATATGCAGCCGCTTACTGAAGAAATGGCTAATGAAATTACAGATAAAATTTTCAAGAAGATGAACTCTTCAAGAGCGAGAAATGTGGCAACTGCTAAGCCTGAAATAGAAAGTGCGATTTTAAAAGCAGGTATAGAAATGCCAAGAGATAATTTCGTTACAGATTTATCAACTGAAATTATTAGTATTGCAAAGAGTGAAGCCAAGTCACAAATAACTAGAGAGCATGTTTATGAAGCTGTTGAAAATATTTATAGTATAAAATTAACAGAAGAACAATTAGCTGAGGCTGTTGAAAGAATATATACTAAATTAGTAGATTTAACTAGTGAGTATTTCAAATGGACTGAATTGGTTATTGCTTTCTTTATAGGTTTGATTGCTTATGTGGCTCCGAATATGATCTTAGTTTTCCAAAAGAAAATGAGACAAATGGAAATGGATAACGAAGTAATGCAGTTCCAAACAATCATTCTTATGCTTATGCATATTGAAAGGGTATCAGTTGAATATATTCTTGATTGGCTTGGCCGTTTTTCAAATATATTTAGAGAACCATTACAACGTTGTATAAATAACTACGAAAGTGGTGCTTATGAAGCTTTAGAACAACTTAAAGACGAAGTTTCATTTAAACCATTTATACGTATTGTAGAAAGTTTACAATCTGCTGTTGAAAATGTAAAAATAACAGATGCTTTCGACGAATTAGAATCTGAAAGAGCATTCTTCCAAGAGAAGAGAAAAGAAGCTAACGAAAGATTGATTGAAAAGAAAGCAAGAATTGGTAAGCTTATAGGCTTTACGCCGATGGTATTATTATTCGTAGGTTATTTGATTGTTCCACTTATTTGGACAAGTATAGGAGACATGGGTACATACTTTACGCAAATGTCTACTATGATGTAAAATAAGCTCTAGATGCTAATCAAATTAGCATCTAGAAGTTAATTTTGATTTCATTTTTCGCCACGAGTTAATGTGGTAATAAATCTTGTCAAAATCCATGTTGACAAGTGGAGGTAGTTAATATAACTTTGAAACTATCTTAAATATTTTATATTTAATTAAGGAGGAATTTTATTATGGATAATGCATCAAAAGCATTGATTATGGCAGGTGCGATTCTTATATCAATCGCAATCGTAGGTGTAGGTGTTTACATATTCTCATCTACAAGTAATATGGGTAATACAGCTGGTCAACAAATGGACGCTACACAAGCGCAAATGACTAACTCAACATTAAGACAATATGAGGGAACAAGAGTAAAAGGTTCTCAAGTTATAGAATTAATCGAGTACATTACTGTATTAACAGCAAATCAAACACTTCCTGTACCAATTGCTTATACTGATATTTCAGATACAGCTGCTGTAACAGCAACAGCTTTCTACACAGTAGATTTTAATGATACAGATGCTGACAGTTATTATGATTCAGTTACAATTACAGCAAACTAATTTCTATAAATTTATTTAGAAAGGATGATTAAAGCATGGATAATGCATCAAAAGCATTAATTATGGCAGGTGCGATTCTTATATCAATCGCAATCGTAGGTGTAGGTGTTTACATATTCTCATCTACAAGTAATATGGGTAATACAGCTGGTCAACAAATGGACGCTACACAAGCGCAAATGACTAACTCAACATTAAGACAATATGAGGGAACAAGAGTAAAAGGTTCTCAAGTTATAGAATTAATCGAGTACATTACTGTATTAACAGCAAATCAAACACTTCCTGTACCAATTGCTTATACTGGTTCAATTTCGGATACAGCTGGTGTTACACCAACAGCTTTCTATTCTGTTGATTTTGCAGATACAGATGCTGACAGCTATTATGATTCCGTTACAATTAACTAATTTTAAATTAGTGATTATCGCAGGGAAATGCATTTTAAAAATGCATTTCCTGCTGTTTATATATTTGTTTTTCTTATAAATTTTTGGATGCAAGATTTTATAAGAAAGATAAATATTCCTATAATACTGGTTGAATGCGAAAGGATGATGAGTTATGGAAAATGCATCTAGAGCCATGATAATGGCGGCTGGAGTATTTATTGCTATAGCAATTATAAGTGTTGCTTTGTACGCATATTCAAATGCAAGAAGCTTTGCAAGTGCCAATGAAGAATTGCTTAGCGCGAGTCAAATTCAGAGTTTTAATAGATTTTATACAGCGTATGGGGACGGTACTTTTCAAACGCTTAAATGTATAGAAGGTATTAATATATTAAATAGAGCTGTTGAAGATGAACTTACAATTGTAGAATTGTCTGCTAAAATAGATGCAGCTGTTGATGTTGCTAGTGGAAATACAATTTATTCTGTTGCTGGAGGGCATACAGAATATTTTGTTCAAAATATTAAATTTGCATATTCAAGAGACCCAGAAGGTAAAGTTAATGGGGTAACAATAAGAGATTAAAATTTATAAAAAGGAGTGAATATAAATGGATGATAATTTGTTTGAAGCTATACAGCTTTCGGTATGGACGTTCTTATTTATATTTGCTCTTTCTTTTGCGCTTATTCAATATAATCGCATAGATTCGATTATAGATGTATTTATTGAAGCAAACATGTTTGGAAGCAGAGATGATTTTGTAGGTGTAGATATGGATAGAACGGAAATAGAAAGATCTGCTCTTAGAGCGGAAGTTGTTTTGTCCGTTTTAAACATGCCTGATACTGTTACTGAAAATGGTGGATCAACTTATAAAGTAGAGATTACATCTAGTGGAACTACTACTGTGTTTGAATATTTCGAAATAATTAGTGATGGGTATGTAGTTTCTCAAGGAGTTAAGTCTGATGGCGCTTTGTCGAAAACGTATTATTTAAGAGGGGACATCCCTGCTGGTTCATATAATACTGTAGCACTTGCTAATGATCTTACAACTACTTATGCTTACGGTGCAAATAGCCAATATTCAGTAACTTATGATGACAATGGAATTTATTATACAAGAAAGTAGAAAGGAGTTGTCTTAATTGGGAGATTCATTAAGTATTGTATTTACAGTTATAGTTGGAGTTTTGATAATGTTTTTATTTCCAATGTTGGATACATGGGAAAGGCAAGATGACCTTTCGTATATGGCGGCATATTCAGCAACTACAGATTTTGTAGATGCGGTTAGAAATACAGGTGTGTTGACCCAAACAATGTACCAATCATATTTAACACAAATATATGGTACTGGAAATAGTTTTGATATAACACTAGAACATAGAGAATATTTAGTTGTACCGACAGGTGATCCTACTAGACCAACAGAAGTTAATTATTTATATCATTATACTTCTGAAATAGAGAGAGAATTAAATTCGGGAGATAAATATACCTTTGATAAAGGTGACTTTTTCTATGTTTCAATAAAAAATACAAACAAGACACAAGCAACTATGATGAAGCAAACTGTATATGGAAAAGTAATGGAAACATTTTCAATTGGTGTTCCTTATGGAGGACAAATAAAATCAAGTTATTAATACTTTAAAATTTAGAAAGGAGGAAATAATAATTTGAAATTACAACATTTTTGTATAATATTTTTAATAATTATTCTTCCTTTTTCCATAATGGCTAGGAATACAACAAGAGAATATATGCTTACGTTAAGAGATCAAACAAGATTGAATAATGTAATTGATAATGCTACACAAGATGCTTTAGATATGATTGTTGAACTAAATGATGAATTTCAATCGATGTATTTTGCACAACAATTTAATGTGACTCAAAGTGTTGCCAAAGAAGCCGTAAAAAGCTTTTTTCAAACATTAGCTATAAATTATAATATGCCATACATAGAAGGTGATACAGAAGCATATTTTAGTACATATGTTCCTGCAATTGTAATTATTGGATATGATGGTTTCTATGTATATTCTATAAATGAAGTTGGCGGGGCTTATGCTTATCAAATGTCTCCGAAAATTCCATATTCTTATGAAGAAGATGATATGATAATCAACTTTACTTTAGGAAATGATTTAAAAATATTATACAACGGAGTTTACTATGAAGGAACATTAACAGACAACTACACAACAGAAACACACACAAAAGTTCATGGTACAGGAGGATATGTTGAAGCTTTTGGTGGTGTAATAACAGAGTTAGTTAATTATTTACCAGATATTACAGATGATATGTCAGTTATTTTATATACATTGGATTATTACGGTCCAGCGCATTTAGATATACCTGATTTCTTATTTGCAAATCCGGGAGAAACACCTTTGTTACAAGACTATTCTCGTGCAAGTGGTGATGCATCTGCAAGTATATTTCACCAAACCAGAAGAAATGTTATCATGACTACAATTCGTGAAGTGTTACAAGATGAAATTAACTCACATACATCATATGCAAGTTTAATGGGATCAACATATGACTTTAGAGTGCCAGAGATTTCTAATGATGATTGGACAAACTCAATTAATGATATTTCGGTAATGACTTTCATCCAAGGGCTACCAATTGGTATAAATAAGTATTATAACAATTACGCTCTTGGTGGTGCAAAGATTGTAAATGCTAGTTATTTATACGGATATAATAGTGGAGGTGCAGCAAAGTATTATCATGATGAAGACTGCGAAGATGTAAGAGCTTTATTTGCTTTGGATATGGATGATCCTGCAAATGCAGCAGAAGTAAACAAATGGACGATTTTCTTAAATAGAGTAGAAGCTGCAACTCAAGGATATTTTCCGTGTAATAAATGTAAACCGTAAAATTAAAGACTACTTTTAAAGTAGTCTTTTTTATTGCATAAAAATAGCGAATTAGAGTTTTTCTAATTCGCTTGATAATTTATTGTCCTAATTTTCTTCCAAGCTTTGTTACATCGCCAGCACCAATTGTTAATAAAAGATCTCCATGTTTCATTTTTTCTTTTAAATATGCTAATGCTTCTGGTATAGTTGAAAGATAAATAGCATTATTAGAATGTTCATTTATTTTATTTGCAAGTTGTCTTGAAGAAACGATACCAGTATCTTTTTCGCGAGCAGCATAAATATCTAATACAATTACTTCACCAGCATCTTCAAAGGCTGTAATAAATTTATCGAATAGGGTATGAGTTCTTGAATAAGTATGAGGTTGAAATACAACCCATATTTTTTTATTATTTATTGCTTTAGCCGTTTTTAAAGTTGCTTTAATTTCCGTTGGATGATGTGCATAATCATCGTATATTTTTACACCATTATACATTCCAACATATTCAAAACGTCTTTTTGCACCACCAAAAGCAAGTAGACCTTCGATAATTGCATCGTTTGGTAAATTATAAGTTTTTGACACGGCAATTGCAGCAAGTGCATTGTATATATTGTGATAACCGAAGACAGATAGCTTTACATTTAATTCTTCTGAATCATTTTTAGCAGTGAATGAATATGTGCCGTCAAGTTCTTTTACTATGTTTGTTGCTATCCAAGTGGCTGGATGGTCTATTCCAAATGTAACTAGATTTGCTTTATGATTTTGAGCAATCGCCATGCAATCAGAATCGTCAGCATTTAAAATTATTGTGCCATCATTACTTGGAATATCTAAGAATGAATTAAATGCATTTTTGATATCTTCTAAGTCTTTATAACAATCCAAATGTTCTTCTTCAATATTTAAAACAACAGCGGTCTTTGGAAAAAATTTCAAGAAACTTCTTACATATTCGCAAGCTTCAACTATAAAATAATCACTTTTTCCAACTCTATAATTTAATCCGTCTAAAACAGATAAGTCAGCACCAACTTGAATTGTTGGATCTGAAGCTGCTTTTAGGAAGATAGAAGAAACCATAGAAGTAGTTGTTGTCTTTCCATGTGTTCCACTAATGGCTATTGTTTCTTTATATAATTTTGTAAGCATTCCTAAAAAGTCAGAACGCTCAATTGTTTCTATATTTAAATTATGAGCTTCAATAAGTTCTGGATTATCTTGTTTTACGGCTGCTGTATAAACTACAATATCTGCACCGTGGACACTTTCTGGGAAATGACCTATTTTTACAGGTATTCCTTGAGCTTCTAATCTTTTTGTTATTTCACTTTCGTTTGCATCAGAACCAGTAACTGTATAACCTAAGTTTACCAGAATATCAGCAATACCACTCATGCTAACACCACCGATACCAACCATATGTATTTTTTTTGTATTATCTATATTTACGTCCATTCAAAAAGACCTCCAATCACTCATAATTATACATAAATGAGAAAATAATGTCTATATTATTATATGATGAAAAAGGGGAGTTGATACAATTTTACATAATTAAAACTTTGAAAAAAACTTTGAAAAATAGCAGGAATTTTGAATTATTTGTAGTAATATAAATTTAGCTGACAATGATAGCAGCAATCACAGAAATAAGAAAGGGCGTGCTTTTTTAATGAAAATTACGGACGTAAAAGTAAAAAGAGTAAAATCTGACGGAAATATGAAAGGTATTGCTCACGTAACATTTGACGATGTATTTGTAGTACATGACATCAAAGTTATCGTGCCAACAAATGGTAAAGAGCCATTCATCGCTATGCCAAGTAAAAGAGATCCTAAAAAAGGAACTTGGAGAGACATAGTTCATCCAATCAAAGACAAAGAAAATCCAGAAGCAAGAGACTTCAGAGCTGAGCTTCAAGATGCTATTTTTGAAAAATTTAACGCATTACCAGAAGACGATGCAGAAGCTATCGACGCTGAAGATGTAGAAGGAATTGAATAGATTATAGTTTTACGAAAAGTCACATCAAAAGATGTGACTTTTTTCTTGTTTTGCGGTAAAATATCTATGAAACAAGCCGTTTATAACTATTCAATGAAAAGGAATAATATATATGTTTGATATTCAAGAAGAACTAAAAAAACTACCTGAGAGACCAGGTGTTTATATAATGAAAGATAAAGATGACAATATCCTATATGTAGGAAAGGCTGTTATCTTAAAAAATAGGGTGCGCCAATATTTCCAAAAGACTAAGAAAACTATGCGTATTCAGAAGATGGTTTCACTTATAGACCATTTTGAATACATTGTAGTGGATTCGGAAATGGAAGCACTCATCTTAGAATGCAATCTTATCAAACTGCATAGACCTAAATACAATGTTTTGCTAAAAGATGATAAGATGTACCCTTATATAAAACTAACAATTAACGAAGACTTTCCAACGTTGAGAGTTGTTAGAAAGAAATTTAATGATGGGGCTAAATATTATGGTCCATACACAAATGCATTTGCTGTAAAGGAAACAGTTGATTTCTTAAATCAAACATTTAAGTTGAAACATTGTAGAAAGATTTTTAAGAAAGATAAAATAGAATCGCCATGTTTAAATTATCACATTAAAAGATGTTTGGGAATTTGTGCTGGTAAAGTAACTAAAGAAGAATATGCTCAAGTTATTAAACAAGTAATGATGTTTTTGGACGGTAAAGCACAAGACATATTGAGAAATTTAAAAGCTGAAATGGAACAAGCATCGAAAGAGATGAATTTTGAAAAAGCAGCTGCATTAAGAGATAAAATGTATAGCATTGAAAACTTATCACAAAGGCAGAAAATTGAAACATATAATGAAAACGACATAGATGTTATTGGTGTGGTTAAAGCACTAAATAAGGCGTCTTTAGAATTGTTTAGAATACGTTCAGGAAAAATGATAGCGGGAGAAAACTTTATTTTTGAGGATGTTCAAGATGTAGATGAAGGAATGCTGATTGCAGATTTTATGAAGCAGTTCTACAACGAAGAAAATGTTCCAAGCAAGATTATTTTTAAACAAGAGTTTGATGAAATGAATTTAATAAGAGAACGTTTAATTATGCTAAATAACGGCAAGAACGTTGAATTTAAAATACCGCAAAAAGGAGATAAGATGCGTTTCGTTGAAATGGCAGAAAAGAACGCGTTAATTTCTTTACAAAACAAGTCAGACGTTATAGAAAATGAGACAAATATAAACAAATTAAAATTGCTGTTAAACTTAAGTAAATTACCACTTAGAATTGAAAGCTATGATATATCAAATATTTCTGGCACAGATACAGTTGCGGGAATTATAGTATTTGAAAATGGTAAGCCGAAGAAAAATGAATATCGTAGAATTAGAATTAAGACAGTTGAAGGGCAAAATGATTTAATGTGCATGAAAGAAACGTTAGTTAGAAGGTTTAGGTATCTAGTTGAAAAAACTGAAAAGACCCCTTTTGGACCTGCACCAGATTTAATATTAATGGATGGTGGAAGCAATCAAGTTGCAGTTGCTGTTGAAGTTTTAAATGCATATAAATTAGATATTCCTGTATTTGGTTTAGTTAAAGATGATAAACATAGAACAAGAGGGATAATTGCACCAAATGGAAATGAAATTCCTGTAAAAGATAGAGACATTATGAACTTTATCACATTTATTCAAGATGAAGTTCATAGAACTGCAATTGAATATCACAGAAAACTAAGAGATAAAAAAATGAAAACTTCTATATTAGATGACATACCAGGAGTAGGAGAGAAACGTAAAGAAATTTTATTAAAGAAATATAAATCTTTGAAGAAAATTTCAGAAGCAACAATAGACGAACTAGAACTTATAGAGGGGATAGATGAAAAGACTGCAAAAGCGGTATTTGATTTCTTTCACAATACCTAAATCTATTGACACTTTTTTTTATGAAATTTATAATTAATATGTATGAAATTAATTTTTACTGAAGATAGGAGTTGGATAATTAATGGCTTATAATGGTGGGGCAACTCAACAAGCAACGCAATTCCCAGCTATATTAACAAATGAAAAATTAGAAGCTATTTACGTAGGACTATTAATACTTAATCCAAAGGGTATTGGTATGTTCTATCTTGAAGCGCCTGAATGTCAATTTTCAGTGCCTTGGATGCTAGATGTATATAAATTAGTTTTGTTCCGTGAAGGTCAATCTTATGCGTCAGAAAATGCAAAAAAAGGTTTTTCTTTTCCTAAGATTACGGAAAAAACAGAAACATATATGGAAACTTGTAAAAAGTATGCTATTGAATCTGGATATTCGATAGAGCAAGCATATCATGAGATAAGAAAATTATTCTTGTTAAAAATGAGTTATGCAAATGCTCCAACTAAGAATATTCAAGACAAAGTTGTTAATATTAAGAGATACGCTAGATATAATGAAATGGGTATCGATGAAATCATTAGTACACTTAATGATTTGAGTTTTACAAGTAGTATTAAAGAATGTAAATTAGAAGATGATATTACAGAGTTTATGGTATCAAGAAGTAACAACTTAAAGTCTGGTGTGCCAACACCATTCCCAGTACTTACTAAAACATTCAAAGGTTTTAGAAAAGGTGAAACAGTATCTTTTGCGATGCCATCTAACTCAGGTAAATCAAGATTTATAACAAATATTATTACTTATTTAGTTTATGCTCAAAAGAAAAAAGTTCTTCTTATTTCAAACGAAATGACAGAAGAAAAGATGAAACTTTGTTTGATTACAACTATTATGAATGCACCATTTATTCAAGAACTTCATGGTAAAAAACTTCATATTAGAGAAGCAGAAATACTTGCACTTAAATTTTTACCTGATGAAGGTAAGGATGTTGAACTTGATGATGATGGTTTCATAAAGAGAAAAGAAGGAGAATCAAACGAAGATTTCGTTGAAAGACTTAATGAGAATTCTACACAATTTAGAGAAGCTATTGCGGCAACTGATTGGCTTGGAGCTCAAAAAGAAGCTGGAATTTTCTTTGTATATACTTCTGACCATAGTAATGATGAATTAAGAAATATCATTATGGATTACTATTATAAAGAAGGTATCGAATATTTCTTCTACGATACATTGAAAACAGACATTGAACATATTGGTAGTGGTGAAGAGGTTAAAAAGACAGCTACTGTTCTTTCAACATTAGCACAAAGTTTTAACTTATTTATCGGTTCAACATTACAGCTTAACGATAATGCAACACCACCACTTAATCTTTCTATTAACGACTTGGAAAGTACAAGAACAGTTAAAGAGGTTTTGGATACACTTTGTTTGATTAAGACTATTAAGAGTGATACATATGATATGTATGAATATTCTGAAAAAGAAGAAGATTTGGTGTATAAAGACTTACCAGCGCCTCCAACATTGAACACAAGATTTTATGCATGCGTTGTAGATAAGAACAGAGCCGGTTCTAAACCAAAAGTTGTATTTATGCTAGACCTTGACTATAATCATTGGACGGAACTTGGATATATAAGATTGAAACAAGATAAACCAAAATAAAGGAGGAAGTTTTATGAAAAAATTTGGTTTACTATTATTAACCTTAGTTTTAACTATGCAATTTGGAGTGTGTTATGCACTTGGAATTCAATATGATGTTATATCTAAAGTTGAAGTATCGGATTTGAAAAGTCCGTATAATTACACTGGGGTTTTAGACACGGATGTAGAGCTTACAAAAGAATCTAGATCTGTTGTAAATAAAGTTGAGTGGGACTGTTTATCTGATGGTACTTATGTAGTTACAATTACAGTAAGACCAGGAGTATATGTAAAGTATGATGAAACAACAACTGCAACTGTTAATGGTAATCCTGCAGATTATGTTCGTATAAATGATAAAAATTATTTAGAAATTGTATATACATATCCAGACACGACTTCACCAAGTGAAGTAAATTCCTCTGTTATGACACATATAATAACAGTGTACTATACAAAGAACGGAACAATTTCTCCAAATCCAATTAGAGCGCCACATGGAAAACATTTTACAGTTCAAATTATTCCTGATGAAGGATATGAAGTAGAAGATGTAGAGGTTGATGGTGAGTCAGTTGGAGCAGTTACAGAATATACATTTAAAAAAGTAAAAGAAACTCATAAAATAAGAGCTTCTTTCAAACCTATTGAAGGATATGAAAAAGTGGAAGAACCAATAGAATTTGATAGAGAAGCTGTTGATTGGGCAGTAGAACTTGTAAGAAGCATTCTACAAACTTTGATAAGTATGGGTAGATAAGTATTATATAAATAAAAAAGGAAATAATAAGTGTATGATTACACTTATTATTTTTTTATGTTTATTTTTGGGGTTATTTATAGCTTTGTCACTTGTAAAAGTTCCAATTGTTTTTACTCTTAAAATAAAAAATGATGATTTATTTTTTTCTTACAAAGCATTCTTTAAGGAGCATGAAATAAAAAATAATCTTTCAGAATTTATTAAAAGTGGTAGTGCAGAATTTGATAAAAAATTTTTGCTAGATGTTTCTGAAGTAATAGATGTTAAAGAGTTTAAAACAAATATTATATTAAGTACTCCTTGCATACATTTAACTAACTTTGGAGTCTTATTTTTTAGTTGGTTAATACCAAACATATATAGAATACCATTTAGAGAAAAAAGAGGGCTATATTTTAAGGTAATTCCTACATATGATACGTGGGGATTTCAACTTTCTGTAACAGGTAAAATCAATGTTAGTATAATTAGTATCTTAATAATTTTATTTGAGATAAAAAGAAGATTAAAAGCAAAAAAGACTCAAAAGTGAATGTATAAATTTTCATATTCCTACGCAAATTATATGTAAGAAAATTAGGAGGTAGAATTATGAGTGAACACCCAATTGAAAATTTAATGAATACTGCGATGAGTAATTTGAAAGAAATGATTGATGTGAATACTATAGTTGGTGAGGCGATAGAAACAACTAACGGTACAGTTATTATACCAATTTCAAAAGTAAGTTTTGGTTTTGCTGCTGGAGGTAGTGAGTTTTCTGGAGAGACTGTTGATGCATATGAAAGAGAAGGAATTGATGAAGCTATAACATATAGATTACCTTTTGGAGGAGGTAGTGGAGCGGGCGTAAATATTGTTCCGGTTGGTTTTGTTATAGTTTCTGGTAATGATGAAAGTAAATGTCCAAAGTTTATACCTGTAGATCATTGTAATGCAGTTGACAAACTTTTAGACTATGTGCCAAATTTATTAGATAAATTAGAATCTATGTTCAAAGAAAAAGGTCCTACATTTTCATACAAGTATTGTAATTGTGGAGAAGAAGAACACAAACAAGAAAATAAAAAAGAAAATAAAAAAGAAGAAAATTGAGCATAAAAAAAGTATCACTTAAATGTGATACTTTTTTGTTTTAACAAATTTCATATATTATTTTTTGTTAAGAATCCAAACGATTGCAACGATTGCTACAACTATAACAACAGCTATAACAGCACCAACTACAGCGCTTCCGTTTCCTTCTTCTTCGTGCTCATCTTCACTTTCGCTAGAAATAGAAACTTCGCCTGAAGTAGCTGGTTCTTCAGTAGCAACATCATCACCAGAAACTTCAACAGCTTCTTCGTCAGATGTCTCAACAACGTCTTCAGTAGCTACTAGAGCTTCAGATGTTACAACTGCATCTGATTCTGTTGCAAATACGCAAGAAATAGTAAACATCATAACTAATGAAAGTAAAAGAGCTATTTTCTTTGCCATATTAACCATGCCTCCTCATTAAATTTGATAATTATATTTGATTAACTATCGGGCTTATTATATAATAAAAAAAGCAAAATTGTCTATATTAAAATGAAATAAGAGGGAACAATGAGACTTAAAAAAATTAAAAATGCAAAAGAAACAGTCATACAGTCAAGTTATTATGTTGACACTCCAGAAATGAACAAAGGTCATTGGAGTGAAGTTTTTGAAAACTTAAATCCTATTCATATTGAAGTTGGAATGGGAAAAGGTAAATTCATTATAGGAATGGCTCAAGCACATCCTGATATTAATTTTATAGGTATAGAAAAATATGATAGTGTATTAGTAAAAGCGGTAAATGCCTTAGAAGAAAAAGAGACATTACCTAACTTAAAATTATTATTGTTTGACGCAGAAGGTATTGAAGAAATTTTTGATAAAGAAGTTTCTAGAATATATTTAAACTTTTCTGATCCATGGCCAAAGGCAAGGCATGAAAAGCGTAGATTAACAAGTGAAGTATTTCTTAAAAAGTATGATAAAGTTTTTAAAAATCGAAAAGAAATTTTTCAAAAAACAGATAACAGAGATTTCTTTGATTTCTCATTAGAAAGTATTAAAAATTATGGCTATACAATAGATGAATGCACTTATGATTTGTATGCTGAAAATGATATAACAAATATTCCTACAGAGTATGAAGAAAAATTTAATGCGGCAGGGATTAATATAAACAGATTGAAAGCTCATAAAGATTAAACAAAGGAGAGGATTTGCATGAATGCAAAAAAATTGAAATTGTTGAAAGTTAGTGCAGTTGTAATTATTATCTTTTTAATATCAGCCTTAGTTATGACTTATATGAGAATGGCTGACGTTGAAGAAGAACTTAAACTTGGAAAAATAAAAAATAACAACACTTCTTTTGTTGTATATGGAGATGAAAAGTTTTTCTTTTCTAGTGAGATTATTGATGGTAAGCCATCATTTAAATTGATTAATAAAAACGAAGAAACAGATACTGTAAAAGTTATACAGGATTATGCAAACACATATGCTGATAGTGAAATACTAGCTAAAGATAATAAAATATATTATTATACTGGAATTGATACATATGTTTATGATATAGCCACAGGGAAGATAACTTTATTTGCACAAGGTAAGATGCAATACTTAACGGATGAATGGTATATAACTTTGCATGAAGGAACTTTGTATAAAGGAATCTATTATCACAACACAATGAATACAAAAGAAAGATATCCCTTGACAAGTGACGGTGAAGTTCAATATGCATATCAAGATGACACTAATTTATATTTTGTAGCAAGAACTTCAAAAAATTATTATGCTTTAATGGGACTTAACAAAACAGATTTGACTATAACTGTTTATGATACTGTACAAGGATATGAAGAGGGATTTATTGAAGTAGCAACTAATAAAGATTATGTATTTTCATTAATAAATGTTGTAAATGATCCGCACGAATACAGACTTAGAATAATCTCAAAAGCTAATAAAAAAGAAAAGTGGGATGTCAAACTTGAAAAAGATGCATATTCATATGTTTTGTTAGATGGAGACGATATTCTTGATAATAAATTACTTGATGACAATATTTTTATGCTACGTTTCAAAAAAGATGATCTAGGTAAAATCAATCAAGATGGATATATGAGATACAATATAAGTTCTGAAAAAACAACTATAGAGAAAGTTGAATTGAATGACTTATGTGTATATGAATATTCAGCTAAAGCTAGTGATGATGAGTTAGTCATTTATAAAAATAATAAGGTATTGCATAAAGTAGAATTGAATGGGCAAAAAACAGATGGAGTTAAGATTTTAGGAGTTTATAAAATTGAAGAGGATACGTACTATAAAGTTATGATTGATTCTAAAAAGAAAATTTTTATATATGTTAAAGTGGATGTTGAAAACAATGTGAAAATATATTAAAAAATAAAAGCTTGTCGTAAAGACAAGCTTTTTAATTTGTGTTATTTTATTTCGATACAATAAATTCTTTTTCCTCTGGTACCAATTATTATTTTATCGTTGTAAATTGCAGGGGAACCTTCAATATTTCCACCGCCTGTGTTTAAAGTATATAGTGTTTCACCAGTTAGAGCATCAACCAATAAAACTTGTCCGTGTGCATCACAAAATACAATATAAGCATCACCTGTTTTTGAATACACAGCGACTGGTGAGCTCCAAGAGTAATAAGTTAGATTTTTCTCCCAAATTACGGTTCCGTCACTTTTGTTTAATGCTACCATTTTTCCATTTAAGAAAGATGTAACTTTTGAAAAATTAAAAACTACCATGTTTGAAATTTCATTTTTTCCTATTATCGGTGCAGAAAGAACACCGCCATTTACGTTAGGATCATATTTACAATTCAGTGAGTATTCCCAGATAACTTCACCAGTATACCCAGCAATTTTTCTTGCATATGCAGGTGCATCTTGCAATTGTCTATCAACTTCAGAACCAGCATATAACATTATTTTATTATTTTCTTCTTCCAAGGCTATTGTTGCGTCACAATCATCACCCATATTATAGTTCCACACAATAGATAAATCATTTAAATCAATACATTGAACAATTCCATTGTTGTTCATAAAATAGGCATAATGATTAAATACGGTGATAGAGTTTTCAATTCCTCCGGCTTTACCTTGTGTTGTAGTTCGCAAACGTGTGATGATTGGATCAAGAGAGATTGTTCCTGAAAGTTTGTTATAGTTAGTGTTAAGTTTTACGATATAAATTAATCCGTTTTCACCAGGTAATATCATTGTGTCTGTTTTCGCATCAATAAGAGGATTGCCATCGAACGCGCCCCAGCCAAGATATGCATAAGAATCACGACCATTGATAAATAAGAGTTCTTGTCCATCTATCAAACTAAAGATGTGATATCCCATTTTTACAGATTCGCCACTAACTTCATTTATACCTTGTCCAACATAAAGTAGAGGATAACCTCGAGGGTCTATTGTTACACTTCCTTTTATTGAGCTAGGCACTTCGATTGGATCTCTTGATGGGTGACCACTTTCTAAGTCGTAAAAATGCACTTTGCTATCAAGTGCTCCATAGATTACTTCTACAAAGTTTTCTTTGTTTTGAAATTCTTCATATAGATTCATATGAGTTCTTGTTTCATTATCCCATTTAATAATTGCAGGTTGTCCATTCCAACCAACGCCGGTCCAGTTATCTGTTTGGCCAATCACGTTTGTCCATACTTTAGCAAGTTTATTTTCTTTTATTTCTAACTCACCATAAAAAGCTGAATCTCTATAATTGTTACCTCTGAATGTAGTAATACCTTCCACCAAATTATATTCTTCAGAATCTGTTAAAACTATTTCGCCAGAATAAGTTCCACTTGGATTTGTAGTCTTGAAAGAACTAGTGTTAGGTAAAATGTTTTTAATTAAACTTAAATCGATATCAGAAAATGTAGTTTCATTTTCTGGTGGAATTGTATTTAATGTTTCGTCTTTAAGCTCATCTTCAGATGCTAGAATCGCAGCGAAAGTAACTGATGCAGTATTATTTAATTTTTTTGTTGTATTTATAATAATTAAGCAAGGATATATTAAAAGGATTACAAGTAAAGTTGTAAGAATATATACAAGCTTAAGTTCAGTTTTATTTTCTTTTTCTGTTTGATTCATATTCGTCTCCTTCAGCAGAAGATATAATATACGAAAAATGCAAAAATATCAATGTTTATGCATATAAAAACTGCCGGGTCAAAGTGACCCGGCAGCTGCGTTGAGTTAATTTACCGATTCAACGATATAGGTGTTGATACCGGCGGGAGTGAAGACGAGTTGTTTGGTTGCAACACGCTTGCAGATTTCAACCTGATGCGTGGAGAACAAAACAAGTTTGTCTTTGCAATAACTTGCAATGAACTGCAGTACTTGTAAAGCGATATCGTCGTTCAGATTGTTTGTTGCTTCATCGAAAGCGACAATCTGGATATCGTCTGTAAGGTTGTAGAGAGTTCTTGCGATTGCAAGTCTTTGAAGTTGTCCGGCGGAGAAATGTGCTTTGGTTGTGGAATTTAAGAGGGCGAATACGTCATCGTTCTTCTGAGCAAACTCATCAAGAAGATGGAGGTTTTCCAGAATATACAGAAGCTTTTCGCGATCATATTCCTCTTTGCCAAGCGTAATTTCCGCCAGAAGTGTCTTGGTGCCTAGTGCAAGAAAGACCTGGTGCATGATAGATTTTGCAACACCCTCAGTTTCAGTTTCAATGGTAGGCTCAAACCTATCGGAATAGGTGTTCTGAGTAACCAAACTGAGAAGAGTCGTTTTACCAGCGCCAGTCGCTCCGGTGAACATCACGAAATCACCACAAACGAGAGGGATCGTAGTCTCGTTAATAAGGGTGAAAGCTCGATTGCCACTCTCAGCTTTGTGCTGCACTTCAAATGGGTTTACGGTAAAGGTAACAAGCTTACTTGCGGTTGCATCTTGCTTGTTTTTCTCAACTTCGTAAATTGCCATTATAGCGGTGAAGTCATCAATGCGAATTTTTTCTTCCTCTTGAATCTCACGATAGTCATAGAAGATGTCCACGAGCGATCCAGAACGTCTGAGCACCTGGTTGTAAATTGCCACTAATGCGATTGCACTAGTAAGCGTTTCAAGATTAGCATTCATAATGCCGTTCTCAAAAAGCGTAATGGCAATAATACCAAAAGTGACAAACGTCAGTAAAACGCTCTCTAAAATTCGGAAGATGTTGACTTCGTGCTGAGTAGTGCGTCTTAAGTTGAATCCTTCAGAACTTGACTTCACAAAGTTATTAATCATAAACTGTGCGTGGTCGTTGTTGAAGGGCTCCACCTGCAAGATGTCTTGCATAGCATTTTCGCTGAGTAGAGAGGCTTTGCGAGATGCTCCGCGGCGTTTGTTTCTAATGGCAACCCATTTGAAACTGAACAGAACTTTGATTCCAACACCAATCAATGTGATTAGGTAAAATAGTGCTGTGTTCTTAACTTCAACAGTAGTAACGGCAATAAAGCCGATCAACATGACTGCTGTAGACAGAACCTTGATGGCGTTTTTGAACCAAAAGAGCTGCTTGGACCACAGGAGCTGAGTGTACTTGCGCACCGTAGTCAGGATTTCGTTTGAGGTCATCTTTTCATCGAATCCATGTTCTTCGTTACGCTTCGTAACCTTTCCTTTGGTAAGGAATAAGATGTTGCCGGCAACTTTTCCTAGCTGTATGAGCTCTGCTTCTTCATAGATAAGCATCTGCTCAGAGAACAGCGATTGGAAAAAAGCGCTTAGCGGGTCTCTTGCGTGGTACAACCCAAAGAGAATGAGTGCACCGATGATCACCCCGTTAACAATGAGCGACTTGCTCGCTTGTAACAGGAAGGACGTTGCGTCCATGATCAGTGTTTCTGCAGCATGTGCAAAAAGCAGGAAAAGAAAGATCTTTACCAGCTCACGCGGAAACCGCAGAATGGGGAACTTTTGCTGAACTTCGTTTTTTTGCACGTCGGATTTCACTCCTTTCCAAGATTTGTGCAAAGGTTTTGATACGGTAAAAAGACACCATATCACCGAAACTCGTATAGTTTTGGCAATAATATTATATCATACTTTTAACTTTATGTAAACGTGAAAGCTTACGGAAACGCGGTTTAGAAAGTTTTAATTTAATCATAAAAAAAGCAGTCAGATCATAACCTGATCTGACTGCAAGGAGTGGCTTACGCTTCGTTGATCGAATATGTATTCGAATCAGACTTTGAAAACACGAGTTCTTTGGTTGCAAATTGTCTACACCAATCTGGGTGATGCGTAGAGAATAGGATAAGTCTGTCTTTGCAGAATTCGCTAATAAACGTGAATGTTTGAACAGCATTCTTGGGGTCAAGATTACTAGTTGCTTCATCGAAGACTATAATCTGGTAATCATCTGTTAGATTAAAGAATGTTCTAGCGAGAGCGAGTCGTTGCTTTTGACCATCAGAAAAATTACTTTTTTCGCTGGAATGCAGAAATTCGAGAACATTAGGATTTGTTCGTGCAAATTCATCGTATAATCCCAAAGACTTTAAGATACTTAGAAGCTTGTTACTATCGTAGGTGCTTGCGCCAAGCGTTAATTCATCAATAAGTCTTTTGTTACCAAGCTCAATAGAACTTTGGTGAGCAAGACATCTAGGAAAACCAGGACTTTCTGTTTTTATGATGGGAGTAAAAGTGTCGAAAGATAGGTTGCCAGCTACTAATTGTAGCGTTGTCGTTTTGCCACCACCGCTGTCACCTGTTAGAATTACGAAGTCTCCCTTTTGGAAGGTGATGTTTGAAGTATTAACGAGCTTGAAAGGATTGTTGTTTTCGGCAGTTTTAGGGCGAACAATTTGAAAAGGTGTTAAAGTGTAAGAAACAAGTTCTGCATTTTTCTGTTCACTTTTTTCTTTTTTGTCAAAATAAATATTGAGAATGGTGTTGAAGTCATCTTCGCAGGCTTTGATTTTCACATCATTTTCTAGAGCTGCGAAAATTAAATTAGAAATGGAAGAGATGCGGTTGGAAAATTGGCTATAAATCGTAACGAGTGAAATAGCACTAAGCATTATCTCGAGGTTGAAATTAGCAAGTCCAGCATCAAAAATCTTGCTAAGAAGAATACCTAAAGTTACTAAAGTAGAAACTACGCTCTTAAAGAACCATAGAGTATTTTGAGTTTTGTTTACTTTCATTTCTAATTTAAATTTCTTTTTGGAAGCAGCGACTAGGTTTTTAACAAGAAAATCGGAATGTTCTTTGTTTAGAGGTTCAATATGCAGAATATCTTGTTTTGCACTTTCTTTTTTGAGTTTTTCTTCTCGAAGATTCTTTTCGTTTTTAGAGAATGTTTTGTGATTCAAGTAGCCAAAGAAAATATTTGATGCGCATCCGATGATTAAGAATAAAGCGAAGAGATAAAAATTCGAAATCTCTGCGGTAGAGACACGAGCAAATCCAATTATGACAATAACAGAGGAAATGAGATTAATTGAATTTTCAAACCAGAAAAATTGTTTGTCCCAAAAATTGCTTAAATAGTTTTTTACAGTCTCATAAATATTGCCAGAAGCCATGTTGACCCAAAAACCAGTATCCTTATCCTGAGTTTGAACTTTACCTTTTACATCAAGAGATACATTAGAACCCATTTCGTCTAAATAATTTTCTGTCTCTGTAGAACGAATTTTGTTTTGCTTTCGATAATAATCATTGAGTAAAGTAAAAAGGGGGTCTTTGGCGTATTGGAGAGTTAGAAATACGAGAGATAGGACAATCGCGCCATTTGCAAGGTAACTCTTGCTGACTTGAATGAAAAACGAAGAAAAGTCGCCAAGTAAGGTGATGAGAGCTGTGAGTAACAACTGCTGGGTCATTAATTTGCGAATTTTTGCGGGGCATCGGAGAAACTCTTTCTGTTCGATGTGGGGTTGCTGCATGTTTTACACACTCCTTGTTTTTGATTTGCAGTTTGATAGTGCTGCAAAAAATAATGTTACAAAACGTATGGTGTTTTGTGGCTACATTATATCACGAAAACATCGTTATGTAAACGTTAAAATGCTACGGAATCAAGTATTTGACGGTATTTTTACTAAAAAGAAATACTCTATTTATTTTTTATGTATTCTATGATATAATATGGATGAATTTGGGGGTGTTCCCCTAAGATTAATACTTGGAGGAAAACTATGATAATTTCTGACAAATGGAAAGATTATGAAATATTAGACATGGCGAATGGTGAAAAGCTTGAAAGATGGGGCGATATAGTACTTATAAGACCTGACCCTCAAATAGTATGGAGTAATAAACAAAATCCTAAATTGTGGAGAACTGCAAATGCTCATTATCACAGAAGTAAATCTGGCGGTGGTGAGTGGGAATATATAAAAAAAGTTCCAAAGTCATGGCAAATTAAATATAAAAATTTAACTTTTAATCTTAAGCCTATGGGATTTAAGCATACAGGATTATTCCCAGAACAAGCGGTTAATTGGGATTTTATGATGAATAAAATAAAAGATGCAAAAAGACCAATTAAGGTTCTAAATTTATTTGCCTATACAGGCGGAGCAACCGTTGCTTGTGCAGCAGCAGGAGCATCTGTTTGTCATGTGGATGCTTCAAAAGGAATAGTTGCATGGGCAAAAGAAAATATTGCTTCTTCGGGGCTTTCAGAAAGACCTGTAAGATTCATTATTGATGATGTTAATAAATTTGTTCAAAGAGAAATAAGAAGAGGAAATAAATACGATGCTATTGTAATGGATCCACCGTCATATGGACGTGGCTCTAATGGTGAGGTATGGAATATTGAACAAGGATTAGATCCTCTTATTAAATTATGTACGCAAGTTTTATCAGATGATCCACTATTTTTCTTGATAAACTCATATACTACAGGACTTTCACCAAGCATTCTTGCTAATCTATTGAAAATGAATATAAAGAAGAGAGGTAAAGTGAGTTGTGGTGAAATAGCTTTACCAATGAAGGATAGTGATATTGTTTTACCATGTGGTATATATGGTAGATGGGAGAGTTTATAATGCTTAATGTCATTTATGAAGATAATCATATAATTGTTGTTGAAAAGCCTTGTAATGTACCATCACAAGCAGACAAAACAGAAGATAGGGATATGCTTACTCTTATAAAAGAGTATATAAAAGAGAAGTATCAAAAACCTGGAGAAGTGTATTTAGGATTAGTACATAGACTAGATAGACCAGTGGGTGGAATTATGGTTTTCGCAAGAACTTCAAAAGGTGCTTCAAGACTTTCAGAAGCCATTAGAACAAATAATTTTTCAAAAAGATATTTAGCTGTTGTTAGTGGAACTTTTGAAAATAAAACGGGTTCGTTTGAAGACTATCTTTTTAAAGACGAAGCGCTGAATAAAAGTAAGGTTGTTTCAAAAGATAAGAAAGGTGCGAAGCTTGCAAAACTTTCCTACGAAGTCATTGGAGAATCAAAAGGAAATACACTTGTAAAAATAAACTTAGAAACTGGTCGTCATCATCAAATTAGAGTTCAATTTTCAAATGCGGGACACGCTTTGATTGGCGATCAAAAATATGGTAAGTCTATGCCTGGAATACAGATTGCTTTGTGGGCATACGAACTTGAATTCAAACATCCAACTAAAGATGAAATAATGAAGTTTAATTGTTATCCAAAGAAAATTGGTCCATGGGCTGATTTTGAATATTAAAAATTAAAGTGAGCAGAAGTTATCTGCTCACTTTTTACTTTAATTTTATAGTTTTACCAGTTAAATACTCTAAGTTGCCAAGCCCGCCATCAAATACAATCTTGTAGGCTTCTAGTTCTTGTTTTGCAAGTTTGAATTTTTTATTAGTTTCGTTTTTGCCATATTTACCATCACCTAAAATTGGATAGCCGATGAATGCCAAGTGTGCACGAATTTGATGTGTACGTCCTGTTACAAGTTGCACTTCTAAGTCTGCTGTGCCGTTATTGTTATACGAGATAACCTCATACTTGGTAATTATTTCAACATAACCTTTTTTCTTTTCGTTTGAAATGATTACATGGCTTGATTTACTATCTTTAAATAAATAAGCGGTAAGAGTAGCTTTTTTATTTTTAGGATGACCAACTACGGTACATCTGTAGAATTTTCTAAGTAAATGATTTTTTATTATTTCTCCCATAGATTCTTCGGCTTCTTTGTTTTTTGCAAAGATTACAATTCCAGAAGTGTTTCTATCAATTCGGTGACAAGGGAAGATGTTATATCCTAAATATTCTTTAGCAAGGATATCTAGTCCTGGTTCGTCACCTTGAGATACAACTAACATGTCTTGAGGTTTATAAAGAACTACTATATTTTCATCGTTATAAACAATGTTTTTTTCGTTAATTGATTTAGCACCATACAATAAATCGTCAGTTATATAAACGGTAAGTTCATCACCTTGGTTTACCATAACATTCTCAGAGATTTTGATTCCATTTACACGAATATCTTTATTTCTCAAAGCTTTATATATTGTACCAATTTTTAGATTATTAAATTTGTTTTGAAGGTAGTTAATTACCATCACATTATTCTTATCAACAATTATCTTTTTCATAGTGACATAATTATATATTTTTACTTAAAAAATAGCAATACTTTACATAAACATATGTAAGAAAAAGGTATATTTTATTTTGTTGTCCCTTTTAGGAAAAAGGCTAGACATTTAGGGGTTTTTTGATATAAAATACACTCGATTGAAGATAAGGGAGAGTGTATTTTATGAATATTTGGCATGACATAAATCCAAGTAGAGTTAGACCAGAAGTTTTTACAGCAGTTATTGAAATTCCTAATGGTAGTAAAAACAAATATGAGTTAGATAAAGAAACGGGTCTACTAAGACTTGATAGAGTTTTGTATACAGCAACACATTATCCTGCAAACTATGGTTTTATACCAAGAACTTATGCTGAAGATAATGATCCGCTTGATGTGCTAGTTCTATGTCAAGAGGAGATTGCACCAATGACATTAGTTGAGTGTTATCCAATAGGAATGCTTGAAATGATAGATAATGATGAGCGTGATGAAAAGATTATTGCTATTCCGGTAAGAGAACCAAATCTTTCAATGTATAGAGATTTATCTGAATTACCTGAACATTTGGCAAATGAAATTTCACATTTCTTTGAGGTATATAAATTTTTAGAAAATAAGGAAACAGCGATTAAAGAGGTTGGTAATGCGGATGCTGCAAAGGTATGCATTGCTAAATGTATGAAAGCATATGAAGAAAAATATAAGAACAACTAAAGGTAAGAATTTGTAAGAGGTTTTGAAAGGAAGCAAGTAAGATGTTAATTGAAAGAATTGTTTATAGTTGTTTATGTGCTGCGTTACTTGTATACATAGCATGTAAGTATATGAAAACAAAAGAGACTCCATATATTGTGTTATTAAGTTTTCAAATAATTTCACTTATGGTGCAATTGTTATCACTATTTAAAGGAGTATATCCAAATTATGCGATACAGTCGTTTATTTTGGTGTTTTCTGTAATTGTTCCATCAACACTATTTTTATTAGAATACATAAAGATAGATGTTAATGAATATTTTTTAATTAAAGCTGGAGACATCTTGGTTAAGAAAAATGATTACAACAAAGCTATAGACTTATATAAATGCGCTACTGAAAAAAATCCTAATAATAGTGAAACATATGTGAAATTAGGAAAAGCATATAATGCTGTTGGCGATAGGAGAACAGCATTTGATAAATTTGCTAAAGCGGTAGAACTTAATAGAAATGATTACAAATCTTACTATGAGATTGGAATTATATTTAATGAATTAAATAAGAAAAATGATGCACAAGTTGTGCTTGATAATGCATTAAGAATTAAACCAGATTTTACACCAGCTTCTGAACTTTTAGCTTTAGTTCTTTGTGCCGAAAATAAATATGATGAAGCAATTAACGTATATCAACGTGCTATAAAATATGATCCTGATAACTACGATTTATATTACAGCATGGGTATAGTAAGAACAGAACTTAGAGATTTTAATGAAGCATTAACATGCTATCAAAAATCAATTGAATTAAATCCAAAACTATTTGAAGCACATTTTAGCATTGGACAAATTTATTTATTAAAAGGTGAATTAGAAGATGCTGCAACAGCTTTCAGAAATGCTTCTCAAAGCAATGATATTGCTGCTAAAGCGTATTATCAACTTGCTAAAATTTCTATGCTTCAAAATAATGAAGTTGAAGCTATAGCGTATATTGAATATGCGATTGAAAGAGAACCAAGCTATAGATATAAAGCAGAGACAGATCCAATGTTTGCGAATGTTAAAGAATATTTAACAGGTATGCATATGGTTTCTCAAGCTCAAATGAAATTAGAAAAAGCTATTGATGAAAAAGTTAAAAACGAGTATCACAAAGAAGAAAAGAAAGAAGATGTAAATCTTCAAAATATAGAAATTCAAGATGTAAAAGAAGAAGACGTAGAGTTTAACTTTATGGATAAATATAATTTATAATTTTAAAGTTACCAAGGAGGAAAAATGGCAGACATTTCAATGTTTCAAGCAATATTTTTAGGTATAATTCAAGGTCTTACGGAATTATTACCTGTATCTAGTTCGGCACATTTAACAACTTTACCATGGTTAATGTGGGGCATTGAAGATATTGGCGCTTTTGATGTTGCGTTACATGCAGGTACATTACTAGCGATTGGAATTTTCTTTTTTAAGGATTGGATCAACTTACTTGTTGGCGCATGGAAAACAACTTTTAAGAAAGAAAAGAATAGAGATGGCACAATGTTTTGGTATTTAGTTTTAGCAACTATACCAGGAGGATTAATTGGCTTTGTATTAGATGATATCATTGATGGTTTCATCGGAGCACGTGGCGTAAAGCTTGCAATGACAATTATTGCATGTGCATTGATTGTATTAGGTATAGTTTTATACCTTGTTGATAAAAAAGCAAAATCAACAACTGATTATGAACATATGACACTAAAACAAACTTTCTTGATTGGCCTTTCACAAGCACTTGCTTTTGTACCGGGTGTTTCACGCTCTGGTATAACAATGACAACGGCGAGAGCGATGGGTGTAGACCGAGAATCAGCTGCTAAATATTCTTTTATGCTTTCAGCACCAATTGTGCTAGGAGCAGTGCTTATAAATATAACAGACTTTGTATTTTCAGCTGCATTTTTTGCAGGAGTATTTGCAAGTTTTCTTGTAGGATTACTTGTAATTAAATTCTTGCTTAAATATTTGCAAAAAGGAAGTTATAAAGTTTTTGGAATATATAGAATTATTTTTGGACTACTTATATTGACTAAAATATTTATTTTATAAGGAGAGAGAAAAATGATTTTAATCGAAGGAAAAAAAGTTGCAGAGAAACGTAGAGAAAAGATTATTGCTAAGTTAAAAGATTTAAATGGAACACCATCTCTGGTGGTCATAAGAGTTGGCGATGATCCTGCTTCTGAGATATACATTCGTTTAAAAAGAAAAATGTGTGAAGAGTTGGGAATTAACTTTACAGAGTATCATTTAGAAAAAGATATAACACAAGAAGAATTGTTGAATCTAATTTATAAATTAAATGATGACAAATCTGTAAATGCAATTTTATTGCAAAGTCCAATCCCTTATCATTTAGATATTATGCAAGCTTTTGAAGCGATAAATCCAGGTAAAGATGTTGATGGTTTTAGTCCAATTAACACTGGTAGATTAGTACAGGGGCAAGATTCATTTAGAGCTTGTACGCCATCAGGAATAATGATGCTTTTAGATGAGTATGGAATTTCTGTTGAAGGCAAGAATTGTGTTGTAATAGGTAGAAGCAATATTGTCGGAAAACCTATGGCGGAGCTTTTGCTTAACGCAAATGGGACAATAACAATTTGTCATTCTAAGACAAAGAATTTAGCAGAAATAACAAAAACTGCAGATGTAATTGTAGTTGCAATTGGTTCGCCTAATTTTATAACGGGTGATATGATAAAAGATGATGCGGTTGTTATTGATGTCGGAATAAATAGAATGCCGGGCACAAATAAAGTCGTTGGGGATGTTGATTTTGAAAGTGCCAAGGAAAAAGCAAGTTACATTACTCCGGTTCCTGGAGGAGTTGGTCCAATGACGATTATTGCGTTGATGGAAAATGTAATTAAAGCCTATGAATTACAAAATAAATAAATTATTAATGGGGTGTTTTGCAAAACTGCAAAACACTCTTTTTGTTTGGAGGTAAAATGGATTATTGGATTTGGTTTGCAAACATAGATAAATTAGGAGCAATAAGAAAATATAAATTACTACGACACTTTGGTTCGATTGAAAATTTTTATAACGCGACTAAAAAAGAAGTTTTAGAATTAGAGGGTTTTGGCGAAGAAACTTGGAAAAATATTTTACAAAGTAAAGATAAAGAAAAAATATTTAAACAAGAAGAATTTATGAAACACAACGATATAAAATATATAAATTTTTATGAAGAGGGATATCCAAAACTTTTGAAAGAAATATATGATCCACCAGTATCACTTTTTTATAAAGGTGATTTGAGTGTTTTTAATGGACCATGTATTTCGATAATAGGTTCTAGGAATGCTAGTAATTATGGGATAAGAAATGCATATAATATTTCTAAAGAATTATCTGGAAATGGCTATACTGTTGTGAGTGGACTTGCAAGAGGCATAGATTCGTATGCGCATCGAGGTGCAATAGATGGTAACGGAAAAACAATTGGTGTACTTGGTTGCGGATTAGATATTGTATATCCAAAAGAAAACTTAAATTTATACAAAGAAATTTGTAAAAATGGAATTATAATTTCGGAATATCCTTTAGGTACAAAACCGATACCTGAAAACTTTCCTATGCGAAATAGAATTATTAGTGGATTATCTAAGAAAATTATTGTTGTTGAAGCAGCTGAAAAAAGTGGAACTTTAATAACGGTTGAAGCTGCACTAGAACAAGGGAGAGATGTTTTGGCGGTTCCGCGGTAATATAAATTCTAATCTTAGTGTGGGCACAAATAGGTTAATAAAAGAAGGTGCGGGAGTATATACCGGAATACGTGATTTATAGCATGTTTGCGGTTACAAAAAATATACAAATAAGATATCAAAAAATGGTTACATGTTATTATAAGTATGATATAATTACCTAGTAGAATTTTGAGGGAGGCGAAAAAATGCCAAATAATACCAAGAAGAAAAAGACTAAAAAGAAGAACAAAAAGAGTTTTTGGAAAATATTTTTTACAGTTATTTTAATATGTATGTTCATAGGAATTGCATTAGTAGTTGGCTTCATCATGTCAATATTAAATGGAGCTGGCGCATTATCAAGAGCTGATTTCGAAATTAGTAATTTATCGACAATTATCTATGATAAGTATGGAAATGAATATGTAAGTTTATATAGTTCAGAAAATAGATTGTATTCTGGTTTAGGTGAAATGTCACCATATTTACCAAAAGCGTTTATTTCAATCGAAGACGAGAGATTTGAAAAACATATAGGTATAGATATCAAGCGTACAGCAGCCGCTGTTTTTCAATTTGTTTTTACAGGCGATTCTGAATTCGGTGGAAGTACAATTACACAACAGTTGATTAAAAAAGTAACTGAAGATAATGGACGTAATTGGCAAAGAAAGGCTAGAGAAATTGTTAGAGCTATTCAAGTAGAACAATGGTTAACTAAAGACCAAATCATTGAATTATATATGAATATGATTTATCTAGGTAGCGGTGCTTATGGAGTTGAAACGGCTGCATACACATACTTTAATAAAAGTGCGGCTGATTTAGATATTGCAGAATCGGCATTGATTGCTGGTTTAGCACAAGCGCCAGAAGGATATAATCCTTATGTATATCCAGAAAAAGCTAAGGCTCGTCAAGAATTAGTTTTAGGTAAGATGAAACAATTAGGATATATATCTGCTGAAGAATACGAAGCTGCAATGGTGAAAGAACTTGTTTATGAAAAAGGAACAATGCAACAAACATCAAGTAATTCATATTTTATTGATGCACTTATAGATACACTTATTGCAGATTTACAAGAAGAAAAAGGTGTAACTGCTGCAATGGCAAGAAAAATGATTTATTCAAATGGATTAAAGATATATACAACAATTGATCCTGAAATTCAAGAAGCTATTGAGAGTATATATGTAGATGAGGCAGAAAAATATTTTAAATTGAGTAATGGTGAGTATGATCCAAACTTACAATCCGCTATGGTTATTATTGATTATAAAAAAGGTGATGTAGTTGGATTAATAGGCGGTGCTGGAGAAAAAGTTGTTCAAAGAGGATTAAATAGAGCGACTCACACATATAGAGCGCCAGGTTCAACAATTAAACCTTTAGCTGTTTATGCCCCTGGTATAGATACAGAAGCTTTCACAGCTGCTACAGTATTTGATGATACTCCGGTAACAATGCAAGTTGGTGTTGATACATGGACACCTTCAAACAGTTACAAAGGTTATAGAGGATTAACACCTGTAAGAAAAGCTATAGAAATTTCAAGTAATATTATTGCTGCAAAAGCATTCCAAGAAGTAGGTGCTTCAACAGCGGTTAGTTATTTAAAGAAATTTGGAATCACATCTATTACATCTTCGGACGTATATCCTGGTGCACTTGCACTTGGAGGATTAACAAAAGGTATATCTACTTTTGAACATGCTGCCGCATATGGCGCGATAGCAAATGGTGGTGTATATGTTGAACCTAAATTATATACAAAGGTATTAGGTAATAACGAAGAAGTAATACTAGAAAAAACAAGTGAAATAAAAGAAGTTATTTCAGAAGAATCTGCATTTATAGTAACAAGCATGTTGCGTGATGTAGTTGTAGGAATTAGTGCAACAGGTGGAGCTGCAGCGCTTCCAAACATGCCGGTGGCTGGTAAGACTGGTACAACAAACGGTTCGATGGATAGATGGTTTGCTGGGTATACACCATACTATGTAGCATCTGTGTGGACTGGTTATGATGTACAACAAACAGTTAATGCAACAGGTAATCCATCAGCAAGAATTTGGAAAGCTGTTATGCAAAAAGTTCATGCAAGTTTACCGACAAAACAATTTGAAAAACCTTCAAGTGTTGTAACTTGTGAAGTGTGTTTAGATTCAGGTTTACTTGCTACAGATCTTTGTAGAAATGACAGAAGAGGAGATAGAACTACAACAGAATACTTTACAACGGATACTATTCCTACTGAAGAGTGTGGTACACATGTAAGTATTCCGGTATGTCCAGAAACATTTAAATTAGCAAATCCTACATGTAAATCTACAGTAGGAACTGTAAATGTAATTTTTATAGATAGAGGATATGAAGAAGCGCCTTCTGTATTGCCTGCAGATTATGACTATGAAGTTCCATTAGATTATTGTGAATATCATTACTGCGAAGTTGATGAAGAGGGAAATTTCGTTGGTTCAAATGAATCGGAAGATGATGATTATGAATATGAAGATCAAATGACTCCGGATAAAATTGAACAACTAAACAAAATAGATAAAGATAAAAACAACGGTGATGTAGAAAAACCGGTTGAGCAAGAAACTTTTTGGTGGGAATAAAAATAACTAAATAAACTAAGGAGGAAAATTAAATGGTAAAGAAGGTTGGTGTTTTAACTGCTGGTGGAGATTGCCCAGGATTAAATGCTGTAATAAGAGGAATTGTAAAAACTGCTGAATATGCAAATGTCGAAGTATACGGTTTCATGGAAGGATACAAAGGATTAATAGAAAATAGATATATTAAACTTGATCCAAGAGTAACTGGAGGAATCATTTCAAAAGGTGGAACAATACTTGGTTCAAATAATAAAACAAATCCTTTTGCTATACCTGTAAAAAATGATAAAGGCGAAACAGAATATGAAGATAAATCTTTTGAAATTGTTGAAAGATTAAAAAGAGACAATTTTGATTGCTTAATAGTAATAGGCGGGGATGGTTCTTTAAAATCTGGCAGAGACTTTACCAGAAGAGGACTTAAAGTTATTGGTGTTCCAAAAACAATTGATAATGATGTTCCTCATACAGATATTACATTTGGCTTTTATACAGCAGTAGATGTTGCAACAGAAGCAATCGACAGAATTAAAACAACAGCAGAATCTCATGGTAGAGTACTTCTTTTAGAAGTTATGGGAAGATATGCAGGTTGGATTGCTCTAGCTGCTGGTATAGCTGGTGGAGCTGATACAATATTGATACCTGAAATACCATATGATTTAACTAAAGTTGCAGAAAAAATAAGACAAAGAAGAGCGTTAGGAAAGAGACACAGCATTATAGTTGTTGCTGAAGGTGCAAAACCGGTAGATGGCGAATTAATGGTTAAAGCAACTGTTGGCGATAGCCCAGATGCAGTAAGACTTGGCGGTGCTGGTGATTTCGTAGCAAAAGAAATTGAAAAGCTTACTGGAATAGAAGCAAGAAATACTACACTTGGATATTTACAAAGAGGTGGAAATACTTGCGCATATGACAGAATCTTATCTACTGAATATGGTTCGATGGCAATGAAACTTGCTATTGATGGTAAGTTTAATGAGATGGTTACGTTTACTGATGGAAAGATTACACATGTACCATTAGATGAAGTTGCAGGAAAAGAAACTAAAATTGGTGCTGCATCATCAAATATTAAACCAGTAGATTTAGATGGAGATTGGATAGAGACAGCTAGACGTATAGGAATTTGTCTAGGAGACTAATAGGAGTGAACTTAATGTATAAAAATGAGAAACTTGAACAGTTTAAAGAGTTTATAAAAGAAAAATATGTAGCAATTATGGGGATGGGTATTAGCAATACCCCCCTTATAAGATACTTAATGGACTTAGATGCAAACATAACAGTCTTTGATAAAAAGAGCGAAGAGGAATTGGGAAAAGCTTTAATAGAAGAATACACATTACAAGGTGTTAACTTTTCTCTAGGTGATGACTATTTAGAAAAATTACGTGGTTATGATGTGATTTTTAGAACACCAGGTATGAGACCAGATTTACCTGTTATTGAAAAAGAAGTAGAAAGAGGAGCAATCCTTACTTCAGAAATAGAAATGCTTATTGAACTTTGTCCTTCAAAAGTTATTGCTATTACAGGTAGTGATGGTAAAACAACAACTACAACATTAATACATCACATTCTTAAAGAAGAAGGACACAATTGTTACCTTGGTGGAAATATTGGCACACCTTTATTTGCAAGAATTGATGAAATGACACCAGAAGATGTTGTTGTACTTGAACTTAGTAGTTTCCAACTTATGACTCTTAAAAAGAGTCCTGGTATAGCAGTTGTTACAAATGTATCACCAAATCACTTGGACGTTCATAAATCTTATGAAGAGTACATTGATGCAAAGAAAAATATATTTAAATCGCAAGGCGAAAATGGAATCGTAGTTCTTAACTATGATAACGAAATAACAAACTCATTTTCGGAAGAAGTTAAGGGAGAAGTAAGATTCTTCAGTACTAAATCAAAATTAGAAAATGGCGTAATTTTGGAAGATAGCGATATTAAAATAGTTACTGATGGTAACAAAGAAACTGTTATAAATATAAATGACATTTCTTTGCTTGGTATGCACAATATAGAAAATGCTTGTACAGCTATTTCGGCCGTTAGAGATTTGGTTTCAATAGAGTCTATTAGAAAAGTTCTATCATCTTTTAGAGGAGTTTCTCACAGAATGGAATTTGTAAGAGAATTAGATGGCGCAAAATGGTATAATGATTCTATAGGAAGCAGTCCAACAAGAACAATTGCAGGTTTAGCAAGTTTTAAGGATAAAGTTATCTTAATTGCCGGAGGTTATGACAAACACCTAGATTACACTGATATGGGAAGATACGTGGTTGATCATGTTAAAAAACTTATTTTAATGGGTCAAACCAAAGATAAAATAAAAGAAGCTACTCTTATGGAACTTGAAAAGAGAGATGGCGTAAAATTGCCTATATTCGAGTGTTCTTCGTTAGAAGAAGTTATAGCGACAGCAAAACGTGAAGCGGTCGAAGGAGACATAATCTTCTTTTCTCCTGCTAGTGCAAGTTTTGATATGTTCAGAAACTTCGAGGAAAGAGGTAATAAATTTAAAGAAATTGTAAATGGCTTGTAATATACATAATTTTTAAAATAAAACTTGCATTGTTAACCATTTAAATATAAAATATAACAAGAAATACAAAAGAGAAGGGGAAATCACTTATGGGAAACGTATTTAGTAAGTTTTTTGTATCTTTTGGATTGACTAAAAAGAATAAAGGTTTGCCAGCTCCAACAGAGTTCTCTATGGGGTCTATTGAAGGACTTGATGCGCCAAATTATTCTGTAAAGCCATACAAAACGATTGCCTCATTTGATATTAGTATAGATGAACCTAGATATACAGGGGCGATTCCTGATGCATCAATTAAGTTTTATCCTGTAAATAAAAAGAGAAAATAAGGATTAAATTCAAATACTTGACAAAGTAGGAAAAAGAAGATATAATTTCGTACGTTGACACTTAGAGTTTAGTCGTTTTACGTGTGATGATAGAGGCTAAACACTCTTAGAAACGCACTTACATAAAAATTACCTTAAGAGGAGGGAATAGAAAGATGGCACAACCAAAAAGAAGATGGTCAAAAGCTAGAACTGGATTAAGAAGATCAACTTGGAAACTTGAAAAACCAAGCCTTGCTGAATGTTCACATTGTCACGAACCAATAGAACCACACAGAGTTTGCAAAAACTGCGGTTACTATGATGGTAAAGAAGTGAAACCTGTTAAAGCTAAAAAGACAGCTGAATAAGAATGAAGAAGCAACTTAAGTTCGAACTAAGTTGCTTTTTTATTTACCATACCAATTTACATAATGAGGTGAAATAGTGAAGAGAATATATATAAAAGATGTTATTTCTGGGTCAGCAGCAGAAGAAATGGAAATTTCTGGTGGGGATTACTTGCTTTCTGTAAATGGCGTAGAAATAAACGATATATTAGATTATAAGTTTCAAATATTTGATGAATTTGTTACTTTAGAAATAGAAAAACCAGACGGTGAAGTCTGGGATGTAGAAATTGAAAAAGAAGAAAATGAGGATATTGGATTAGTTTTTGAAGAGCAACTTATAGATAAGCCTAGAAGTTGTGCTAATAAGTGCATCTTTTGCTTTATGGATCAATTGCCACCTGATGTGAGAGAAACGTTAGTATTCAAAGATGATGACTTTAGACTTTCTTTTATGACAGGTAACTATGTAACATTTACAAATTCTGGATATAAAGACTTGGATAGAATAATTAATTATCATTTAAGTCCTATAAACGTATCTGTACATGCCACAGATCCTGAAGTTAGAGCAATGATGCTTAATAATAGAAATGCCGGGAAGATAGTAGATTATATTAAATATCTTACAGATGCAGGAATACAAGTAAATGCTCAAATAGTGCTTTGCCCAGGTATAAATGATGGAGAAATATTGGATAAGACAATAACAGATTTATCTAAGTTTTATCCAAATCTACTATCAATAGCCATTGTTCCTGTTGGGCTTAGCAAACATAGAGATGGATTATATAAATTAGAAGGATTTACTAAGGAAACAGCGACAGCGCTAGTTGAGCAGGTTGAAAACTGGCAAAAGAAGTTCAAAGCTAAAACTGGTTCAAATCTTGTATTCTGTGCAGATGAGTTCTATGTAAAATCAGAAATTGCAATACCAGAGTATGATAGATATGAAGATTTTGACCAATTAGAAGATGGTATTGGTTTATTAGCATATTTTACCAATAATTTCAAAAATGAGTTGGCAAGAACTGAGCCAAGACCTGTAACTAAGACTGTATCTATTGCTACTGGTAAATGTGCATATAAATTCATAAGAGAAAAATCAGATGTTTTGGAACAAACATTTAAAGGTTTAAAGATACACGTTTATCCAATAGAAAATTTGTTCTTTGGTCCAGATATAACGGTTACAGGATTAATAACTGGAGGAGACCTGATTGAAGGTTTGAAAGATAAGGAATTGGGAGAATATCTTTTAATATCAGACAAGATGCTTAAAGCAGAAGAAGATGTTTTCTTAGATAATATAAGATTAGAACAAGTAGAAGAAATGCTTAACATAAAATGCAAAAAAACAGATTCGTTAGGCTGTGGTTTTGTAGAGGCCATAATTGCCTAAAATATCTAAATATAAGTTGTTTTGTGTCCTATAGGGGTTGTTTCTTGACAATTTACCTATAGGACATTTTTATTAAAAATCCTTATTTATAGGCGTTTTGGACAGCATATTATGTTGACAAAACCTACTAAAAGTGCTAAAATAATGATGTACGAGATATTTCTATGCATTCGAACAAAGACCGCTGGTGTTACCGGCTGTTTTTATGTTTGAAAATACGTGTGACGCACTGCGTTTACGTTAATGCTTGGAAGTAGAAGCCCCTCGTATAGCACCAATCGTAAATACAAAATACTTTCACGCGATTAGGTGTTCCACAACATCATGCCTAAGATATAAGGAGGATTTATCATGGCAAAGAAGAAGTCTACCAACAAGAAGAACACCCCCAACAAGAAGAGCTACGCTGCCTGGCCCGAGAAGCTGATCACCACCATCGCCTTTGTGGTGTTTGTCTGGAATCTGATCGCTTCTTTCTTCCCCAACGGCAAGCTCGGCCTGGCTTTCTGGCTCACCGCCGCGTTCCTGCTGGTCAAGCTCATCATTTTCGGTATCCTGGGCCGCTCCTACACCTACTACGTTAAGAAGCTTCACAAGAAGTTCAACGAGTGGAAGGCAAGCCGCGCCACTGACGATGACGACGATGATGACGACTACGAAGACGTTGATGACGTTGACGACGATGATGATGACGATACTGTCGACATGGCAGCATTCGGCTTTACCCGTGTCGAGACTGTTATCGACGGCGTTACCGTCACCTTGGACAAGCCTGACGACGCCCTGCTGGGCAACGCAAAGGACAACGCCTGGACGGCTATCTCTAAGAAGAAGTCTGACGGCAAGGTCGTTTATGCGGTTGTTGAGCGCCCCAAGCTCGTTCCCGCTAAGCTCAAGCCCGACGAAGAGGTTGGTCCTCTGAACGTTGTCAAGAAGAAGAAGCCCGCTGCGAAGCCGGCTGACGCTGCTGACAAGGCTCTGGCTGCTAAGCTGCTGGCTAAGGGTTGCGCACCTGCGGATCTGGTCAAGAAGGTCGCTGATGCGAAAGCTCTCATCGCCACCGGACTCTTTACCGAGGACGAGGCCATCGCTCATGTGAGCAAGTAAAATTCCAAGCGCCCCGTGGATGCACTGCTGAAGCGGGGGCCCCTTCGGGGGCTTTTTTTATTGTCCAAATAGGGACGTCCTCGTTTGGACATCTTGAAAAATAATTTGACTTTTCTTATAAAAGATAGTATTATAGTTTTAGTTTTTGACAAAGATCACATATTTAGTAGTTTACGTGAGTTCTTTAAAGAAAGTGAAGGTCACCGGCTGAGAGCCTTTGCAAGATAAACGTGTAAATGAATTTCGGATGTGGGAGTCTTGCTAAGAAATTAGTACGTGTGAAGAGCGTTAATCTTCCTACGAGCTGTCGATTTGTGAAATCGGAAGTTGGGTGGTACCGCGAGTTAATTCGTCCCAAACACATTTAATTGTGTTTGGGATTTTTGTTTATATAAAAATAATAATCTTTCAAATATAAAAGGAGGAAATCAAATGGAAGAGAAGATTCAACTATTGAAAAAAGAACTTTTAGAAAAATTCGATGCTGTTAAAACAATGCAAGAATTAAATGATTTAAAAGTTCAATACCAAGGAAAGAAAGGTATCATAACTGAGCTTAATAGTGGTATTAAAGATGTACCTGCTGAAGAAAAGAAAGAGTATGGTATGCAAGTTAATGTGTTAAGAGAAGCTTTTAATACAGGTTATGAAACTATCAAAACACGTTTGGAAGAAGAAGCTGTTAATAGAAAATTAAAAGAAGAAACTATTGATATTTCTTTACCTTCTGTTAAAAACATGAGAGGTTCTAAACATCCTTTTAATAGAATTATAGAAGAAGTTGAAGATTTATTCGTATCAATGGGATATGACGTTGTAGATGGTCCAGAACTTGAAGATGATGAACATTGTTTCAGACTTTTAAATTATACAGTTGGACATCCAGCTCGTGATGCTCAAGATACTTTCTATATTGATGAAGAGTATTTACTTCGTACTCAAACATCTGCATCTCAATCAAGAGTTATGCAAGCTAATACAGAAAAATCTCCAATTAGAGTTATTTGTCCTGGTAAAACTTATAGAAGAGATGATGACGCAACTCACTCTCATCAATTCGGACAAGTTGAAGGTTTGGTAATTGATAAAAATATTTCTCTTGCAGATTTAAAAGGAACTCTTGAAATATTTGCAAAGAAACTTTTAGGCGAAGAAACTAAAGTACGTTTCAGACCAAGTTATTTCCCATTCACATCACCATCTTGCGAAGTTGATGTAACTTGCTTCAAATGTGGTGGTAAAGGTTGTCCACTTTGTAAGAAAACAGGTTGGATAGAATTACTTGGTGCTGGTATGGTTCATCCTAACGTTTTAAGAATGGGCGGATATGATCCAGATAAATTTACTGGATTCGCATTCGGTACAGGTCTTGATAGACTTGCAATGTTTAGATATGCAATTCCTGATATTCGTTACATGTATACAAACGATATCAGATTCTTAAAACAATTCGATGAAACAGACGTTGAAAATGTGTAGAAGGGAGATATAGATTGATATGAAACTAAGTCTTAATTTTTTAAGAGATTATATAAAAGTTCCTGTTGATATGGTTACTCTTGGTGAAGACATGACAAACATAGGAAACGAATATGATAGTGCTAAAAAACTTCTTGAAGTTGAAGGTTTAACTATTGGTAAAGTTTTGGAATGTGAAATGCATCCTGATTCTGATCACCTTCATGTATGTAAAGTTGATGTTGGTACAGAAGTTTTAAATATTGTTTGTGGTGCTCCAAACGTAAGAGTTGGTATTAAAGTAATTGTTGCATTAGTTAATGCTAAATTACCAGGTGGAACAATTAAAAAAGGAAAAATTAGAGGTGTAGAATCTTGTGGTATGCTTTGCTCAGTTGAAGAACTTGGTTTAGAACACAAATTCTTAAAACCTGAAGATATAGAAGGTATTGCTGAACTTGGAGAAGATGCTGAAATCGGCGGAGATCCAGTTAAATACCTTGGTATGGATGATGAAGTAATTGATTTTGAACTTACTGCAAATAGAGGCGACTTACTTTCTATTTTAGGCATGGCTTATGAAGTTGCTGCTTTATATGATTTACCAATGAATGAAGTTGATACAAATTATACGGAGTCTGATGATGATTTTTCAAAGAAATTTAATTTGAAAATCGAAACAGAAAACTGTTCTTTATTCTATGCTAAGAAAGTTGAAAATGTAGTAATTAAAGAAAGTCCAAAGTGGATGCAAAATAGACTTATCGCTTCTGGTATCAGACCTATAAATAACGTTGTAGATATTTCTAACTACGTAATGTTAGAAGTTGGTCAACCTTTACATTATTATGATGCTGATAGATTAGGAGATACTTTAGTTGTAAGAATGGCTGAAGAAAATGAAAAACTTACAACACTTGATGAACAAGAAAGAACTTTATCTACAAACGATATCGTAATTGCAGATAAAGAAAAAGCAATCGGTCTTGCAGGTGTTATGGGTGGTTTATCTACAGAAGTTGAAAATGATACAAAGAATATCGTTATTGAAGCTGCTATATTCAACCCTGTAAAAGTAAGATTAACTTCTAAGAAAATTTTAAGAAGTGAAGCTAGTAACAGATTTGAAAAAGGATTAGATCCAAAGAGAACATTACTTGCTATCGAAAGAAGCTGTGCATTGTTAGAAAAATATGCTGACGCTAAAGTTGTTGGCGGTATGTGTGAATATAACACAACAAATTCAGATGATAGAGTATTAGAATTCCCAATACAATCTGTAAGAGATATTCTTGGAATAGATGTATCAAACGATACAATTTATCACATTTTAAAGAGATTAAGAATTGAAGCAGAAGCTAATAACGAAAATATTATTGTTAAGATTCCTTCAAGAAGATGGGATTTACAAATTAAAGAAGACGTGATTCATGATATCGGTCGTTACTATGGAATGGATAATATACAAGGTAAGAAAATGATTCTTGAAGTTACTCCAGGTAGTTATGATAAATTCAAGAGATCAGCAAGAAACAAAATGGTTGAACTTGGATTAAATGAAACATTAAGTTATGCATTAATTCCAGTTGCTGAGGTTCCTAAATATTCGACAGCAGATTTCGAAGTTGTAAGAATATTAGATCCAATGACTGAAGAAAGAAACGCATTACGTAATAGTTTAATTCCATCATTAAAGATGATTTATGAATATAACAAAGCTCGTAATGAGAAAGATATTTCATTATTCGAAATAGGAAAGAGCTTCCATAAGATTAATGGTCAATATGGTGAACATTTATCACTTGCTGCTTTAATGACAGGTGTATATACAGTAGGCCTTGAAAAGAAAGTAGTAGACTTCTACGTATTAAAAGGTGTCATGGAAGAATTGCTTGAATACTTAGGATTCAAAAATAGATATTCTTTAGTAGTTGAAGATATTCCTGCTGAATTACATCCTGGTCAAGCTGCAACTATCGTTGTAGATGGTAAGAAACTAGGTATAATAGGAAAGATTCATCCAAATATAACTAAAGATAATGTATATGTAATGGAATTAAATCTTGAAGAGTTAGAAAATGCAAATCATGAAAATATGAAATACAAAGAAATTTCTAAATTCCCTAATGTATCTAAAGACGTTGCGTTCGTTGTATCTAAAGATGCTAAATCTGCAGATATCGAAGCTATCATTAGAAAAGCTGCTGGTAAGAAATTAATTAATCTTGAAGTATTCGACGTTTATGAAGGTGTTAATGTAGGAGAAAATAAAAAATCTATTGCTTACTCATTAACATTCAACGACAAAGAAAAGACTTTAAGTGATGAAGAGGTTCTTACAATATTCAATAAAGTTATCGATAAAGTAACAAGCGAATACGAAGCAACAGTAAGAGATTCTTAAAAATAGAAAAGGTCAGCAAACAAAAGCTGACCTTTTTATTAACACGAAACCCCCTCACCAAAAGTGGAGAGGGGGTTATTCGCGCTTTTAGCGTGCGCTTGTAAAAACTTGCGCACGAGAAGTCAATCAGGCGTTTGCGCGATAGCCGTCATGAATCTTGCGAAGGGCTTCCTTCTGCTTGCGACCACGCTTGGTGGACTTAGGAGCCTTTGCGTGAGTGGTACCGGAGCTGTTTGTTGCCTTCTGCTTCAGAGTAACGAGGGATCCCTCGAGGAGCTCTGCAGCGCTCTTGAAGCGGAACTCGTCCAGCACTTCCTCAGGGGTGAAAGTACCGTTGGCGATGTGGTGGATGGCCACATTGCACAGCTCGAAGAATGCGTCCAACTCATCGACGGAATCAGTTCCGTGATAGAGCAGGTGTCCCAGAGCATCGCAGGTTACATCCAGCTTCAGTTCAGTGGGGAGTTCGTGGGTCTCATCAAAGAACCGCTGCATGGGGAAGGCGTCGCTGCTGCAAATGAGAATCCAGAAAGCTCTGTGAGTCAGGAGCTGTTCGGGAATTTCGCAAACAGGAACCAGATTCAGGATAGCACCTTCTTTGGCACGCATAGGCGTGGCGGAAGCCATCCGGAAAATCCGAATCTCGGAACCACCGTCGCTGACAGGCTGGCACAGGCCGGGCATCTGGTAGTTGAGACAGCCGGAGATACCGACGGATTCAACCTTCTGCCGGGGATAGGTGGGATCATGAGGCAGCAGCCGGCCGATGGTGTAGTGGCAGTTGCATGTACAGAGCTCTTCCAGCACAGCCATGGGGTCAGCAGCGTTACGCTTCAGCAGGTGATAGAAGCTGTTCAGGCGGACAGGCATAGTGTTGACTTCGTGATTGTTTTCCATAATCATACTCCTTTGTTGATGAAATCGTGGTGGCGGAAAAACGTACATATAGGGTATTTGCGCATGAATATTGTAACATGCATTATGTAAATTAGCAAGAAGAATGTTAGAAAATATTGCTTTTTGAAAACTAGTGTGGTAAAATGCGTTCATTCGTGTTTCGCGGATAGAGCTATAACTTATATAAGTGGAGGTGTTTTTAGAAATGAACATTACACACGACGATGAGATTGCTGAAAGAAAAAAATTAGAAAAAACAACACGTTTTATCGATCAGGAAATCAAAGAAAGTGAAGAAAGACTTGAAAGAGGCTTTGATGACTACAACTTTGATGATGATTATCAAGACGACTTTATGAAGGCAGCCCTTAAAGAAAAGTTTAACCAGAGAATCAAAAATCTAAAAATGGTTAGACGGAAAACCATACTTTGCAAGAGTGGATTTTGTGGAAGATGGAAGTTCAACAAGGGATGCCTTTTATTTGCGGAAAAGTAATGGTTACTGACCATGATACTTTAGAGCAAATAGTTATTGACTGGAGAGCTCCGATTGCAGATTTGTATTATGAGGGGCGTCTTGGTGAAGCTTCATATGTTTGCCCTGGTGGTGAAGTTAAAGGGGATATCAAGTTAAAGAGACAATATTTCTTTGATGATGATGGTTTAAAAGATGTAATGGATATAGACATTACAACTAACGATGAAATGCTTCAACCATTCCTTTCTGCAAATTCAGACACAAGACTTAAAAATATTATTTCTACAATTCAAGCAGAGCAAAACAAAATTATAAGATCCGATATGTGGCAACCACTTGTTGTACAAGGAGTTGCTGGTTCTGGAAAAACGACAATTGCTTTACACAGAATTGCATATTTGATTTATAATTATGACAAAAACTTTTTCCCAGAAGAATTTTTAATCATAGCACCTAATAAATTTTTCCTAAACTATATTTCAAACGTATTGCCAGACCTTGGTGTTGACAGAGTTGGACAAAGTACATATGAAGATATTGCTTTTGAAGTAATAGGTAGCACATTTGAAATTGAAGAACCAAATGAAAAACTTGCTAGACTTATTAATAATTCAAAATCCGAGAAAGAAGCGGAGATTTGTAAGAACATAGAAGAAGCTTCTATATTTAAATCATCAATCAGATATAAAAACGTAATAGATGATTATTTATATGAAGTTGAAAAAAGAGTTCTTCCTGATGAAGATTTCAAAATTGAGAAATACATATTCATGACCAAAAAGGAGATTGCTCATTTATATTATAGAGAGTATGGAAACCTTCCAATATGCCGCAGAATCGAAGAAATATCAAAGCATATGAAGAATAGAGTAATGCTTAATAATGGAGATATTCTTGCAGATATTGAAGAAGAACGTAATTACAAAGTTGCAAAAATTAAACAAGAAGAACCAATTGAAGAAATTAGACTTGAACTTATTCGTGCGGAATATGCAGAGGCTGAAAAAAAGAAAAACACAGTTACCAAAGACGTGAAGAAACATATTCAAAAGTATTTTTCTAATTTCAAAATTTTAGAACCTATTAAATATTATAGAGAATTTATGGAGCACTACTTAGAACAATTTGCAGAAGGTAGAATCCCAAAAGAGCAAATAAAATATATTAAATCTGCTTTTGAAGCTTCACAGAGAAAAGGTAAAATTGAAATGGAAGATATCGCGCCATTAATGTATATCAAATACAGAGTACATGGAGTAAAAACCAAATTTGCTCTTAAACATATTGTAATTGATGAGGCTCAAGACTTTAGTGAATTCCAATTTTTTATATTTAAAAAGATAATAAATAGTAATTCACTTACGATATTAGGAGATTTAGCACAAGGTATTTATTATTACAGAGGAACACAAAATTGGCAAAAAACAATGAATATGGTATTTGGCATTGATAACGAACCGCAGTATTTAACATTAAAGAAAACATACAGAACAACAGAAGAAATAATGAATGTTGCAAATCATGTTATCACAAATGTTATCGAAAAGATAAATTGTTCGCTTGGTGAACCGGTAATGAAAAGTGGCGAACCAGTTACAATAAAAGGTTTTGAAACTGAAAATGATATGTTAAATCAAATTAAAAATAGAATTACAGAACTAAAAGAAAGGGGAATGAAAAACATCGCGCTTATTTGCAAAACAGTTCCAGATTGTCAAAAGCTTGCTGAACAATTAAGTGATTATGATAATATTCATATAATTACAGATAAAGATGCCGAGTATAATGGTGGAGTGAGTATAGTACCATCTTATTTATCAAAAGGTCTTGAGTTTGACGCTGTAATTATTACTAATGCAGACATATATAACTATACTAAATCGGAAGTTGATACCAAGTTATTATATGTTTGTATAACAAGAGCGATGAACACATTGGATATTTATCACGTGAATGAATTGTCGAAATTATTACAATAGAATAAGTGGTAAAAGTAATAAAACGAGAAATCCGTCTGTAGAAACAGGCGGATTTTTTTATAAAAAAACGTCTTAAAGTGTAAAAAAATGGAAGTAAAAGAACTAAAAGTAGACATAAAACTTGCTTTGACTACCAAATAATGGTATAATATAGTTGTATGAAATTTTATTAAATTCTATGCATGATGTAAGAGTACTTTTAAATTATATAGAATTTGGAAGGAGAGATTTTTATGTCAAAGAAAAGTATTAAATATTTAGGTTCGACTATTATGGGACATTATGGAGATATAGCATCTGTGAAGTTTGATAAAGAACCCGAAGAACTTCTTGAACGAAGCGATGATGATATTCGTACAAGAGGAGGCTTCAAATCTTTTAGAATTGCTCAAATCGATGGTGAATTATACGTGTTAGTAATTGAATCAAAATTTGAATTTAACAGTGATCCAGATGAAATAATGTCTAGTTTTAGCGAAATCGATGGTGACTTTGATAGAAAAATCGAATTGCCAAACGATGCTTTTAGTTGTTATGGACAAAGGAATAGTGTAAGAAGTGTAATAAAGATTAACAAAAACGGACTTCTAGAAGCACCATCACCAGAAGTTTTAGAAGATTTATTATCAAGAAAGTCTTACGAGTTTACATGTGGTGGATATGCTGAAGATGATTGGGAGCATAACGACTCATTTGATGTCTATGATGGATATGGAGATCTTGAAGATGAACCTTTTGTTGATACATTAACTGCAGAAGAGCTAGGAATAGAGGCGATAAATGTACCGAAAAAAGGTATGACTTTAATTGTTGGAGGAAAAGCAATTAGAATAAGAGAAAATGGAACCGTGAGAGATACTAAAGGAAATAGATATCATAATGGTGAGCTTGTAATGGCTGACAAAGAAAAAGAACCTACTGCATTAGAGGCTGCAGCTGCAGAAAAAGCTGATGCAGATCAAAAATATAAAGAAGTTTTAGCTAAAGCTAAAGCGAAGAGAAAAGACGTTTCTGGACCTGGAGATAATATTGGTGAGTAATACAGAGCAAGAAAGGATGTTGAATATGAGAATTTCTGATAATCCTGAAGTCCAAAGAATATTAGAACTTCAGAGAAAATATGAAAATAAAGAAATACTTGAAAAAGACATCCCGCCAGAGGATGTTGAGAAAATGATCTTAATATATAAAATGCAAACTTTTAAAAGAAAAAAAGATATTGCAAAAGTAGAAGCAAAGATTGCAAGAATGAATGCATAAAAACAAAGCCGTAGCTATAAGCTACGGCTTTTAGTTTGTTTTGAATTTGATTTTTGGAGTGTTTTGTAATAGTTGCACGAAGATGAAATGGTATATTCTTCACATTTAGGTTTTCTAGCATCGCAAACAGCACGTCCGTGATATACTAGTAAGTGATTCATCAATCTCCAATGTTTCTTTGGTATTTTCTTTAATAAATCTTGTTCAACTTTTAACGGATCGGATTCACTAGAAAGCCCAAGCCTATTTGAAATTCTGTGGGCATGTGTGTCTACTGCAATGCCTTGGCAATTGTTAAAAGCTTCTAGCATTATAACATTAGCAGATTTACGTCCTATACCAGCAAGCGAGGTGAGTTCTTCCATTGATTGCGGCACATTACCATTAAAATTTTCTATAATTTGAATTGAGCATTGTTTTATATGCTTTGCTTTGTTTCTATAAAAGCTAATTGATGATATAAGTTTTTCAATTCTTTTTATACTCATTTTAGCAAACTGTTCAGGTGTATTGGCAACTTTAAATAAATCTTTTGTTACGATATTTACTCTAGCATCAGTACATTGTGCAGATAACATAACAGCAACTAATAATTCGAATGGCGTTGTAAAGTCTAATGAACCTTTTTCACCATCATAAAGTTTTGCTAATTCGGTTATTATCAAATCTATTTTTTTCATAATTTACTCCTAGATAAAAAGTATCACACTTCGTATTTTACCACATATAATATACTAAATCAAAGATGAGAGAGGGGATGCTGAAAATTTGAATATACTTAAGAAAACGTTGGGTGTTTGTTTAATTGGATTTGGAGCAGGGAGTTTATTAGTCTTGCTTTTGCCAATAACAGGTTGGGTTTTCAGCATTGGTGTAATGACACTTCTGCTAGGTCTTATTTGGCTATGCAAGTAGAAAGGTGGAGGTTAAATGAAAATTGTTGTATATAAACCATCAAATTTTATGAGGAAGATATTGAAAGTTTTATTCAAAGTGAAAACTTCTGATCTTACATAAAGGGAAGAGTGTCTAAAGAAGGTTGTCCCTTTTAGAGAATGGAGGCAAAGTAGAAATAAATTTTGGCAATAAAAAAAGAACTCGATTATAAGAGTTCTTTTTCTATGTTATGCTCTTTCAACTTTTCCAGATCTTAAACATCTTGAACATACTGTCATCTTTTTAGATGCGCCATTAACAACAGCTTTAACAGTTCTTAGATTTGGTTTAAAAGTTCTAGCAGATCTTCTATGTGAGTGACTTACTTGGTTTAAGAACACTACTTCTTTTTCGCAAATTTCGCATTTTGCCATTTCTAGCACCTCCTTAAGGTTTTCTAAAATCATTCTTCGATATTTTAACACAAATAATAAGCTTTGACAACAATTTTTACAATTTATTGAAGTCAAAACACACTAATTGGAATATACTGTAAATTACTCTCTTGCGTGCACGACTAGTTTATGACTTTTAATGAGTTTTGTCAATCAAAAAAGCAATATTTCTAAGCTTTTTAGATAAGAGATAAGAGCTCATTAGACCATTTTTTATATTTTTCAGGTTCGTCTTTAAAATATTCCTTTAAAAGTGGGACAACACTGTATTTTACAAGCATTTTTACTTCCGCATCTGGCATAGGCTTACAAAAATACGAATGTCCAATTTGTCTGCTTTCATCTAGTTCTTTATTTATTTCTTCTATTTTCTTAATGATAGAAGTTAATAATGGGTTTTGTAAGTAAAAATCTTTAAATTTTGAATTGTCAAAAACTGGATTTATTGTATAGAAGCAGAATCTTCTCCTTAAAGCATAATCAGATAGAGCTAAGTCTTCATCATATGTGTTCATAGTACCTATAATGTATAAGTTATCAGGCACATAGAATCTTTCTCTAGAACAAGATAGTTCAATGTAGTTTTCTTTTCCACGCTTATCTATTTCAATAAGAGAGAAGGCTTCTCCAAATATCTTTGGGATGTTTCCGCGATTTATTTCATCAATAATTACAAAGAATTTTTTATCTGGATTATTTCTTGCTTTATTGCAAATTCTCTTAAAACAACCAGTTTTGTACTTGTATATACCTATATCATCTGGACGATAACCTTCAATGAATTCATCATTTGAATACATTTCATGAAATTGTATATTAAGCATTTGCTCATCGTCTTTTGAGCCTATTATTGAAAATGCCATACGTCTCGCAATATATGTTTTACCAACGCCAGGCGCGCCTTGCAAAACCACGTTTTTGCGAGCTAATATCAAGTCACGAAGTTCATCATAGTCTTTTTCGTCAAAATACACATCTTTCAAGAACTCTTCTTTGTTATATGTATCATATAGTTGGTATTTTCTCTTAGGATTTAATTCTCTAAGCATACTATAAATAACTTCAAATTCGCGTTTTGAAAGCTTAAATAAAGTTCCTTGCATATATCTAAATACTTCAAGATTTGCAAGCTCTATGTGCGTTTCCATGCTGTATCTAGTAACAGGATCAGTAAGTCCTTCAATCTTTTTTAACATGATGTGTTCTTTATCAAGTTCTTGAACACAAACGCAAAGACCTAGAATTTGATTGCTAGGTTCATTTTCATATGCGATTACTATTTCGCCAACTTTTATTTCAGCAAAATTTTTATACAAAGTTCTTAAAGTACCTTGCTCTGTCATGCAAGAGTAGAAAAAGTAGTCATTTATATCTAATTCTCTAAATTTTATCATTTTAGGATTGATGCTAAGCCACCAATAATTTTTAGTTTCCATATGAATATAGTGAAATTCTAAATTTCACATCCTCCTTTCGGATGAATTGCACGCATATATTATCACGAATTACAGTAAACTTCAAACATATTTGCAAATTAATTGACGGAGAACAAAGGTTTGTGATAATCTAAATAGCGGAAAGAAAAGTCGCGTATTTGGGGGTGAATATATGGCGGAATTAGATATGAGTTTGCAATACCTTAAAGGCGTTGGACCTGCTAGGTTTGAGATATTAAAAAAATTAGGTTTAAACACTGTTGAAGATATATTAAATTATTTCCCTAGAGATTATGAAGATAGAGGAAATTATAAAAAAATATGTGAATTAATTGATGGTGAAACAGCAGCTATAAAAGCAATTATTAAAACTAATGTATCTGAACAAAGAGTCAGACGAAACATGGCGATTTATAAAGTCATTGCCGAGGATGGAACAGGTAACATCATTCTTACATGGTTTAATCAGCCATATATTAAGAAACAACTTCGCGTGGGTGAAGAATATTCTTTTTATGGAAAAGTAAAAAACACTTTAGGCAGAATTGAAATTCAGTCACCAGTGTTTGAAAAACCAGAAGCTTCAAAAAATACAGGAAAGATAATACCGATATATCCTTTGACTAATGGTATAACACAAAATGTGTTTAGAGGGATAGTTGAACTTGCTGTTAAATCTTCGTTGGAAGAGGTACAAGAATCGATACCAGATTGGATATTAAAGCGTCATAACTTACCATCATTTAAATGGGCTATGGAAAATATACACTTCCCAGCTATGTTGGATGACTTTGAAAAGGCTAGAAAGAGAATTGCTTTTGATGAATTATTAACAATGCAATTAGCGCTTTTGAGATTTAAAGAAAAAGGAAATGAAGATAGAGAAGGTATTGCGTTTTCAATTGATGAAAATATAGATGATTTGTTAGGTACCTTACCATATAAATTAACTAATGCACAAATGAGAGTTTGGAATGAAATTAATAAAGATATGTGTTCTAGAAAATCTATGAACAGACTTGTTCAAGGTGATGTTGGTTCTGGTAAAACAGTTGTTGCAACACTAGCTATGTACAAAGCTGTAAAGAATGGGTATCAAGCGGCAATGATGGCGCCGACTGCAATACTTGCGAGACAGCATTATGAAGGAATAAAGAAAATGGTTGAACCATTTGGAATGACGGTTGAACTTTTAATTAGTGACATTACTAAGAAAAACAAGACTTTAATTTTAGAACGATTAAAAAATGGTGAGATAGATATACTAATTGGAACGCACGCTTTACTAGAAGAGAATGTTGAATTCAAAAATGCGGGACTTGTAATAACTGATGAACAACATCGTTTCGGTGTTAGGCAAAGAAGTGTATTATCTGCAAAAGGAAATCTTACAGATACATTGGTTATGACCGCAACACCAATACCAAGGACGTTAGCAATAATTTTATATGGAGACTTAGATATTTCTATAATTGATGAATTGCCACCAGGAAGGCAAAAGATAGATACGTATGCAGTACGAAGAAACATGGACGAAAGAATTAATGCTTTTATAAACAAAGAACTTACTGCTGGAAGGCAAGCTTATATTGTTTGTCCTTTGGTAGAAGAATCAGAACATATGGAAGGTGTTAAATCAGTTGTAGAACAATTTGAATATTACAAGAATGTTCTTGGTCAGTATAAAGTTGAAATGCTTCATGGAAAAATGAAAGCAAAAGAAAAAGATGATATAATGCAACGATTTAAGCAAGGCGAAATTAATGCAATTATATCTACTACCGTTATAGAAGTTGGAGTAGACGTTCCTAATTCTACTTTGATGATTATAGAAAACGCAGAAAGATTTGGACTTGCACAATTACATCAGTTAAGAGGAAGAGTTGGAAGAGGTAAGCACAAATCATATTGTATATTAAAATACGAAGGAAATTCTGATGTTGTCAGACAACGTATGGAGATAATGCAAAAGAGTAATGATGGTTTTGTAATTTCGGAGAAAGATTTAGAAATTAGAGGACCTGGAGAGTTCTTTGGAACTAGGCAGCATGGTATTCCAGAGTTTAAAGTGGCAAATCTTTTTGTGGATATTCCTATATTAAAAGATGCACAAGAGATAGCTAATCAAATAATAGAGGATGATCCTAAATTAGAAAAACCAGAAAATACCATATTGTTAAGAAAAATAAACAAACTATTTGAAGAAAAGATATCAATATAATGTACAAAAGACTGTCATTTAAGCAAATGGCAGTTTTTTACATCTTGAAGCAAATTTTTTGTGAGTATTTTATGGTAAACAAGCAGGATTTTATTAAATTAAGTCGAATTATATTAATTATGGGTTGATAAAATGAAAAATTATGCTAAAATATTAAAACATTTTTGAAAACTATAAATAAAGGTGAGTATTAAAATGGCGTTTTATTCTGATGAAATAATTGAAGAGGTAAGAGCTGCAAATGATATTATTCATGTCATTTCGCAGTATGTGAACTTACAGCGCAAGGGCAATAGCTATTTTGGGCTTTGTCCTTTTCATCGTGAAAAAACACCATCTTTTTCTGCCACAGCGGACAAGCAGATATTTCATTGCTTTGGATGTGGTCTTGGAGGAAATGTTATTCATTTTATTATGAAAGTTGAAAACATTGGCTTTAAAGAAGCGGTTGAATTTCTTGCTGAGCGAGCAAATATAACTTTGCCAGCCGATTCGTTTGACTTAGGAATATCTCAAGATGAACTAAGAAAAAGAGAAGCAAGAAAAGCCGAGATGTATGAAATCAATAAAGTTACTGGAAGATATTTTTATGATAACATTGAAAAATCTAAGATGGCTCAAGATTATATTCAAAAAAGAAAAATTGATGCAAAAACAGTTGCAAGATTTGGTTTGGGATTTGCTCTTGATGATAACGGACTTACAAGGCTGTTGCAAGAGAAAGGATTTAGTGAAGAAAACATTCTTGCTACAGGTTTAGTTGGAAAAACAGAAAAAGGATACTTGTACGATAAATTTAAAAATCGTTTTATGTTCCCAATTTTTGATTTAAAGAAACATCTTATAGCTTTTGGCGGTAGAACACTCGAACCTTCGGATGTCATGAAGGCAAAGGGAATTCCAAAGTATGTGAATTCGCCGGAGAATTTAATCTATTCAAAAGGAAAACACTTATATGGATTGAATGTAGCCAAGACTTCTAATCAAAAGATGAAAAGATTATTAGTTGTAGAAGGCTATATGGATGTTATTTCACCTCATCAAGCGGGTGTGACTAATGTAGTTGCTTCTTTAGGAACGGCTCTTACAGAGCAACAAGGAAGACTGCTTAGACAATACGCGGATGAAGTTATATTATCTTATGACTCGGATGAGGCTGGTCAAAAAGCTATTCAACGTGGAATTGAAATATTGCAAGCGCTTGAAGTGCCAACAAGAATTTTAAAAATGAAGGATGCAAAAGATCCTGATGAATATGTTTTAAAATTTGGCCCTGAAAGATTTGAAAAATTAATTGATAATAGTATTTCACCAGTTGAATATAAAGTTGATCTTTTAAAGAAAGAATATGATTTGACAGATACGTCGCAAAAAATTACTTTCTTAACAAAGATGGCAGAAATATTATCTAAAGTAAATAACAACATAGAACGAGACATATACGTAAATAAGTTTTCTGCTGATTTGAAAGTTGGAAGAGAAGCGATAATCGCAGAGATAGAAAAACGAACGATTAGAAATACGTTCAAAACAAAGAATTGGCAAGCGCCAAGACCTATAGCGGTGAAGCGTGAAACAAGCTCTTCTGATAAAGAAAAAGAACAGCAGGAAGAAATCATAATATATTTGCTTACACTTAAAGATAAAGAAATATTTGATAAGTTATCTGAGGTGTATTCAGAAGCTGATATTGAATCAGCAATTAATAAGAATATTATCCAGAAGTTATATAACATATATAAATCTGGAGATATTATAAATAAAGATTTAATGCTTGTATGTGATGAAGATGATGAGAAAAGCTTACTTTCGAAGATCATGATGAAGATGAATACTCGTGATGATAAAGAAAGATATGCATTAGAACTCATAAGAAGTATAAGAGTTAGAAAACTACAAGCAGAAAAAGAAGAAATTTTGCAAAAGATTCAAGAACTAGAAAAGTTAGAAAATACACAAGATACAGAAGACAAAAAGAGATTGCTATTAAATAGGTTAAATGAAATTATACTTAATCTTGCTAAGAAATAATCTTTTAAAAATGTTAGGAAGGAATGTGAGTAGAGTGAGTGAAGAAGTTAAAGACGTAAAAGAGATAGTTAAACAACTAGTCGAAGTTGCAGGAAAAGATGCAAGTCTTACGTACAAAGAAATTATTGATGTTTTAGAAAAACATCAACTAGAAGCAAATCAAGTTGAAAAGATTTATGAAGGACTTGAAAATGCAAATATCACAATAATTGAAGATTCAGATGAACCAGGTTTTGAAGAGTTAGAAGATATCGAAGAAGAAGATATCAAAATTGAAGACGTTGAGAAAATGGATGTTCCAGATTCAGTTAGCGTTGATGATCCTGTTCGTTTATACTTAAAAGAAATTGGTAAAATTCCACTTTTAACAGCTGAAGAAGAAATTGAATATGCACAAAGAATGATGGAAGGCGATGAAGATGCTAGAAAGAAATTATCTGAAGCTAACCTAAGACTTGTTGTAAGTATTGCTAAAAAATATGTTGGCCGTGGAATGTTATTCTTAGATTTGATTCAAGAAGGTAACTTAGGATTAATCAAAGCTGTTGAAAAATTTGACTATAGAAAAGGTTACAAATTCTCAACATATGCTACTTGGTGGATTAGACAAGCTATAACAAGAGCTATAGCAGACCAAGCTAGAACAATTAGAATTCCGGTTCATATGGTTGAAACAATTAACAAACTTATTAGAACATCAAGACACTTATTACAACAATTAGGTCGTGAACCAACTATAGAAGAAATTGCTGCTGAGATGGAATTGCCAGTTGAAAGAGTAAAAGAAATTAAGAAAGTTGCTCAAGAACCAGTTTCGCTTGAAACACCAATTGGTGAAGAAGAAGATAGCCATTTAGGAGATTTCATTCCTGATGACGATGCTCCATCTCCATCAGAACTTGCAGCTTACACATTATTAAGAGAACAATTAGATGAAATCATCGGAACACTTACACCAAGAGAAGCAAAAGTTCTAAGATTAAGATTTGGCTTAGATGATGGTAAAGCTAGAACTCTTGAAGAAGTAGGTAAAGAGTTCCAAGTAACTAGAGAAAGAATAAGACAAATTGAAGCTAAAGCTTTAAGAAAATTAAGACATCCAAGTAGAAGCAAAAAACTAAAAGATTATATGTGATTTTAATAATGGAGGTTGGTTCTTATGAAGGGACTAGAAAAAGTTTTTTTAATAGCTATATTTGTGGTACCAATTGTAATTTGTACAATTGTGCTTAGAGATATTTGGAGTGATGATTCAGAGGATAATGATACAGAAAATAACAACATTATTGTAGATATTAGTGATCCATATACAGACACTTCTGGAGATACAAGTATTGATGTTGATTTGACTGGTTCTGGCGACGAAGAATCAGGAGATATTCGTCAAATGGCAGGAGAGTCTTTTGAAAACAAACTTGGTGATCCAATAAGTAAGATATATGAAGATGCTACAATTTCTGCTGCTGTAACAAATGTTTATTCTGAATCAAACGAAACATCTGAAATTGTTGGAAAACTTGAAAAATATACTATTGTAACTGCTCAAAAATTTGAACAAGGTTGGTCAAGGGTTTCTGGCGTTGATTCAAATGGAATTAAAATTTCTGGATGGACAAAAACAACAAATGTTTCATACTCAGATAATGAAAGCTTAACAACTTCACCAACTATTCAAACTGGTGTAATAACTGCTGAACCATACTTGAATGTTAGATTAAATCCAAACACAAATGCAACAATATTAACTAAAGTTAATAAAGGCGAAAAAGTAAATATTCAAGAATCTGCAAACGGTTGGTATAAAATCACTGTTAATGGAGTTACTGGTTGGGTATCTGCAGACTATGTTAAATAAATAGGAGGCTAATTAATGTCTATCGTTAGCATTACATTAGCGTACATACTAGGAATAAAATGGGGGCTGTATCAAGATTTTAGAATCTTGGTAGGGCTCTCTATTTTTTTGCTTATTTTTACGCTGATTCATAAAAAAGAAAAGCTTGAAAATATTACGTTTCTTATGATTATTAGTCTAATCGGCTGTATATATTCAAAGTGCAAATTTAATTATATGAGTGATGTGTATAAAGAAAATGAATGTGAGATGAATGTAACAGTTATTTCTCATGAGAACGTTTCTTCAAGTGGGTATTCATATAAGTATTTAGCAAAAGACGAGAGTAATCATAAATTCAACATCTATGTAAAATGTAAAGATGACAATTTATTTGAAATCGGATATAAGTTAAAAATAATTGGAGAATTTGATAAACCTGACACGGCAAGAAATACAGGTGGATTTGATTATCAAATGCATCTTTATTCGAATAATATTTTTGGAACTATAAATTGTTCTTATGTTGAAATTATAGATAAAGATGTAAATAATCTTATATATAATTTGCAAAATAAAATTCGAAGTAACATGCTAAAAATATTTGACAAAGAAACAGCTGGCATATTGATAGGCATGTTAATTGGAGAAACAAATGACATTTCGAAAAGCACGCAAGAAAATTTTAAGGAAAGCGGAATTACTCATCTATTAGCTGTTTCAGGTGCAAATGTTATGATGATTATTTCCATTTCTAATTTTCTATTTTCTAAATTGGTGGGTAGAAAATACGATTATATTTTTTCAATTTCTTTTATTATATTCTTCACTTTGATTGCAAATTCTTCAGCCTCTGTAGTAAGAGCTTCGATAATGGCAACAACAAATATAATCTTAAACTTGTTATTGAAGAAAAATAATCCTATATATAATTTATCTTTTTCGGTACTATTAATTACTATTTTTAATCCGCTTGCAATCGAAAATGTTGGGCTTGTTTTATCGATTTTTGGAACACTTGGAATAATATTGCTATCTAAAGATTTAAATGCAATTTTGGAAAAGTTCATTCGAAATAAAATCTTGAAAGAGACAGCAAGTGTTACATTATCTGCTCAAATATTTTTATTACCAATAATGGCATATTATTTTAATAACGTATCTTTTATTTCTTTATTTTCAAATCTAATAATTGTTCCTGTGGCCGAAAGTTTAAGTATTATTTCTTTATGCGGCTTTGCAGCTTCAGTGGTATCTATAAATCTTGCTAAAGTTCTAGCTTTTCTTCCTAAAATAATAGTTAAATACGTCCTTTTTATGTCTAAAGTGTGTGCTAATTTAGACTTCTTAAATTTTACTGTTATGACACCTAAACCTTGGATAATTCTTGTTTTTTATTTTGTATTATTTTTAGAATATAATCGTTGGCGATTAAAGCAATCCTTAATTAGTTTAGACTATGAAATAAAAATATTAGAGTTTATACGTAACAAATCTTATAAGATAATTCTACTTTTGATAATGATAATGTTCTTAATTAATATGTTTCCCAAAAACTATGTACAATTTACTGCGATAGATGTTGGACAAGGAGATTCGTTTTTAATAACAACATCACGAAAAAATCAAATTTTAATTGATGGTGGTGGAAGCGAAAATGGTTCTTATGATGTTGGAGAAAATGTCTTGTTGCCATACATGTTAGATAATAATATAAGCACTATTGATTATATTTTTGTATCCCATGCACATGCTGACCATATAGAAGGAATATATACACTTATTGAAAACTTAAAAGTAAAAAATATTTTTATAACTACGCATAATGAAAATAATGAATATATGACACGTTTGAAAAGTTTGTGTGCTAAATATAGGGTGAATATAACTAATATAAAAAAGGGTGATGCAGCAGTAATTGATGGGGTTAAATTTGAATTACTATATCCAGATAAAAATACTACGGACGAAAATGAAAATAATTTATCAATGCTTCTAAAAGTTACTGCTAAAGATACTACTTTATTATTTACTGGTGATTTAGAAAAAGAGGCAGAAGAAAATTTGAAAAACATCAATCTTAAAGCGGACATACTAAAAGTATCTCACCATGGATCAAAAACTTCAACGACACAAGAATTTTTAGATAAGGTAAATCCAGATATATCAATTATTAGTGTTGCCGAAAACAATTCTTTTGGACATCCAAATCCAGATGTAGTTACTAGATTGAAAGAAACATCAAATGTATTTATGACAAAAGATTTAGGCGAAATAAATATACGAATATATAAAGATAAGAAAATAAAAATAGATTCGAAAATTAACAGGTGAATATTAGAGAATAATTATAGAAAAATTTAGAAATACTATTTTTAATATTTAGAAAAGGTGGTATTTCTATGAATAGAGTTTATGAATACTTATTTGTTATGATTGCTTTAATTTCTGGTGTATCAATAGGATTATATACAGGGATTTCATATAATCCGAAAGCTAATATAAAGTTAGAAGTTGAAGATAGAGAAATTCCAGAAGGCGGAGAGGTTGCAAAGCCAATACAAGATGTGGTTATAAGTAAAGTTCAGGAAGAACAAGATAAAGTTGTGGAAGTAGTGATGAGCGAAGTTAAAATTACTCCATATACACAACTTGTAATAAAAAAGAAATTTACTAAGTGTGGGCACGATTCTATAAATACTATGACAGTTCCATTAGAATTAATTAATTTTACTAAAGAAGAGTTGCAAGAAAAATATACTGGATGGAATATAGAAGAATTTTCAGAGGAACAAGTTGTGTTATCTAGAAATATTGAATCTAATTGCGAAAATCATTTTGTGATAAAAAATAAAGATGAAGACGTACTCGTTTATAAAGAGCTTACAGAAGATAAGCTTAATTTTGTCGAAGAAATTGATGTGAATTTAGAACTTTTATCGGAAGAAGATAGAGAAGCACTAGAAAAAGGAATAAGACTATATGGGCAAGATGAGGTGGCAATATGGAAAGAGAACTATACCTCATAATATTTGTTGGACACACAAACCTTTTATGATACAATCATTGTAGAAATAAAGGAGGGCGTATGGAAGTTACATTTGTACAATTTATAGGACAACTTATAGCAAATCCTGCCTTAGCGATTATAACTGTCCTTACACTAGGAGTAATACTTGTTAACGGTTGGACTGATGCTCCAAATGCTATTGCAACCTGTGTTTCAACAAGATCATTATCGCCAAAGAAATCAATAATTATGGCAGCAATTTTTAATTTTCTTGGAGTGTTTGTAATGACAATGCTAAATGCAACTGTTGTACAAACAATTTACAACATGGTTGACTTTGGAAATAATGCTGAGCAGGCGTTAATAGCACTCGCAGCTGCGATGGTTTCAATTGTTACCTGGGCGATTGCAGCTTGGTATTTTGGAATACCAACAAGTGAAAGCCATGCACTGATAGCTGGTATATCTGGCGCTGCGATTGCGATTCAAAAAGGATTTGCTGGAATAAATGGAGCAGAATGGATTAAAGTAATTTATGGATTAGTTATATCGACAATCCTTGGATTTGGTTTGGGATTTGTAGTTACTAAAATAATAAGAACTACTTGCAAAAGAGTAAATAGACAAAAAGCTAATAAATTCTTTAAGAATACACAAATTGCTGGTGGTGCAGCAATGGCATTCATGCATGGTGCGCAAGATGGGCAAAAGTTTATGGGAATATTTTTGCTAGGTATGTGTCTTGCTAATGGAAATATGGGAATAACAGATTTTGTTATACCAATATGGTTAATAATTTTATGTTCAGCAGTTATGACTTTAGGTACATCAATCGGTGGATACAGAATAATAAAAACTGTAGGCATTGGTATGGTTAAAATGGAACCTTATGAAGGTTGCGCTGCAGATATGGCGGGAGCATTATGTTTGTTTATATCTACAATGTTTGGAATTCCAGTAAGTACAACACATACTAAAACTACTGCAATAATGGGTGTTGGCTCAGCTAAGCGTTTGTCTAATGTTAACTGGAAAGTTGTAAAAGAAATGGTTCTAGCATGGGTATTAACATTTCCGGGATGCGGATTATTAGGTATGTTGTCAACATTCCTATTTATGAAAATATTTTAGTAAAGGATGAATAATATGAAAAAGAAAAACGAATTTGATTATTATGCTCAATTTGAAAAGTCTGCAGCATTAGCAGAAACAGCAGTAAAAGAATTAAAAAAATACATAGAGGAATTTAATAGCGAAAGCGCAGAAGCAGAGAAAAATAAAATACACGAGATTGAAAATCAAGCGGATAATATTTTGCATGAAACCAAAACATATTTATTAAAAGATTTCTTACCTCCAATAGATAGAGAAGATATTGTTGCAATTTCACACAGAATAGATGATTTAGTGGATGCAATAGATGAAATTGTTATTAACATAGATATATTTGTAATAACTGAAATTAAGCAAAATATGAAGGCGGGAATAACATTACTAGAAAGATGTGTTGAATTAGTACATCAACTTGTAGTTGTTATGAAAAATTTAAGGGCTAGCGAAGAAATAAAATCAAAGGTTGTTGAAGTAAACCAAATTGAAGAACAAGCAGATAAGTTATATGAGAATTCAGTAAGAGAATTATACAAGACAGAAACAGATGCTATTCAATTAATTAAATACTCAAATATGTATGCAGGAATCGAAAATTGCTTTGATGCTTGCGAAAATATTGCTGAGTGTATAGAAGAAGTATTATTAAAAAATGCATAAATTAAAAAGACTGTTGAAAAACAGTCTTTTTTTAGGTTAAAAATTAGGAACATCTAAACGGTAATATTTTTCCGCAGGCAATTTTTGTACCTGAGTTTCCACTTGGTTGAGTAGTAAAATCATCAGGTTTGTCGTGAATTATAATAACTTTATTTAATACATCCTCTAATGTAATTCTAGTAGTATATACAGAAAGGTATGCATAGCCATTGTTTTCGAAAAGCGGTGGCAAATCGCCGGCATGTTTAGGATGATTGCAATTATATGGATTATAATGTACTCCTGCATTAGCAAATGGATCGGTTGCATTACCGGTACAAGAATTTCCGGAATGAATATGAAGCCCAAAGACGTTGTGATTACAATTTCCAGAAGAAGCTGGCAAACCTAAAACTTCTACAGTTATTATTAATCCATTGTTTTTCTCTTTGAAAGTAGCTGTTCCTTTGATGCCTGGATAAGCATTACTACCTTTTATATCAGCAAAAGCAAGTGATGGCATAAAGTCCTCCTTTATAAAATTAGGTATATTTTAATATATTAAAGAACCTATAAAATGTGAATGTTATATTACTACGATATGTGATATAATGCGGATAAACAAAAAAGAAATATATGTATAGGAGAACAAAATGAGTTTTGCCAAAGATATAGAAAAACAATTGATAGAATTTTCGGATGCGGACTTTCTTGAATTTAGTAAAGGCACTGGCATTGCTAACGGGGAGAGTAAAGAGGCTCTGGGTATTAGACTACCGATTTTAAGAAAGTTTGCTAAAGATTTAATAAAAGAATATGAATTAGATTATTTACTAAAGAATATCAATGAAAATTATTATGAAGAAGTTATGCTTAAGGGCATGTTAATTACTTTGAAAAAAGATTTGTCTTGGAATCAATTAGAAGGATACATTTTATACTATGTTCCAGAAATAACTGATTGGGCACTATGTGACACATTTTGTAGTGGTTTAAAACTTTCCAAAAAGTATTTAGAAGAAATTTGGAAACTAATTAAAAAATATTTGAAATCTGACAAAGAATTTGAAGTCAGATTCGCACTAGTTATGATTTTAAATTATTTCTTATTAGATGAATATATTGCTGATGTATTCAAAATTATTAATAAGGTGAAACTAGATAAATACTATGTGAAAATGGCTAATGCATGGCTTGTATCATATTGTGCAATTAAGTATTTTGATATGACGTATAATTTCTTAAAAGAAGAATCTAAATTAGACGTTTGGACACATAACAAAGGTATTCAAAAATCTATAGAATCATTTAGATTAACTAAAGAACAAAAGGAAAAGTTAAGAGGATTAAAAAGATAATAAGTGTACTTAATGTTAGTATACTTATAAAGAAAGTAGGAGATATAAATGAGTAAACAAGTTTGGAAGCCAGGAACTATGATTTATCCTTTACCAGCAGTAATGGTAAGTTGTGGCGATATGGAAAAATCTAATATTATAACAATTGCATGGACAGGAACAATATGCACAGATCCAGCGATGACATATGTGTCTATTAGACCAGAAAGATATTCATATGAACTTATAAAGTCAACAGGCGAATTTGTTATTAACTTAACTACACACGACTTGGCATATGCTACAGATTGGGCTGGAGTAAAAAGTGGGAGAGATGTAGATAAATTTGAAGCTCTTAACCTTACTAAAGAAAAAGCTTCGATAGTAAATTGTCCAATGATAAAAGAATCGCCAATAAGCATTGAATGCAAAGTAAAAGAAATAAAGGAACTTGGTTCTCACCATATGTTTATTGCAGAAGTTGTTGCGGTAAATGCTGATGAGAAGTACTTTGATGAAACGGGTAAGTTCTGCTTAGAAAAAGCAAAACCTATTACATATTCACACGGTCAATATTATGAGATAGGGGAACATATAGGCAAATTTGGATTTTCGGTGAAAAAATAAAAAAGAAAGACTTAGAATTTTATTTCTAAGTCTTTTATTATGTTATAGAAAATTCTTAATTAGCATTTAGCCAACATAGATTTTTTAAGCTATCTAACATTTTTAATGTTTTCTTATCAAATTTTTGTTTTGTAAAAGGTATTTCTGGATTAAATTTGTTATACCATTCAACCGACATGTCGTTTTTTAAATTATCTATAAACTTTTGAGGAACACATGAAGCAAAACTAAATGGTACTTGAGTTAAAATAAAATATAGTTCTGCACATATTTGCTTTTTAGATTTCATGGTTAACATCTCCTTTCGAAAAACTTTTAGTCAAGAAACTTTGTAATCTGCTCAAAAAGTTAACTTTGCGAGGAGGTGATTTTTGAGGTTCAGCATTCAGTTCTTGCTCTCTTAGAAGCTTTTGCTGTTGTATTAATTCTTTTTGTTCTTCTACTAATTTCTCTTGTATTTCATCTGATATGGTAACAGTAGCAATTTCGAAAGCTGGGCCTTTGCCATTTGGTGGATATTTTGAATATCTGTTGTAATCACCTTGACCAAAATCGGCATTGCTTTTTAAAAAGAAAGGAAGTTTTAATCCTTCTAAAATAAAATCAGCATCATTTGTTAAGTCGCAATTATAAAGTACACCATCTAATTGTACTTGATTCCATGCGTGCGAACCGATGAGTAGCTCTTGAACCACCACTAATTTGTTTAGCATTAATATTAACTTCGGCTAGTAAATTTCTTAAAGATTCACTGTAACCACCGCATAGAGCAGAACCTCTAATAAAACCGTCCAATCAAAGAGTTTGCGGCCATTACGTAGTCTTCAGACATATCTCTATAGTAACCAGTTGCCCCGGCTGCTCGAGATGCAACTTCATCGTATTCTATGTCTTCAGCAAGTCTGATGTATAGATATGTAAAGATCTTTTTCTCTCTATCAGGATCATCGATTGGAATATCTGGAATCTGAGAGATGTACGTATTTATTTTTTCTTTTACAGCAATTAACTCATCTATTGAATATGTGTGAGAACGGACTTGAGTTTCTGGATCAGAAATAGTAATCGAAGTTGTACCAGACTGTTTTAACTCACGTAGTTCTTCTAATGATATTTCAGCGGTATTTTTTATAGTTTTACTACTCATAGTCTCACAACCTTTCGTGTTACATCATATACCATATTATACCATATTTAGAGGCTTTAGAGAACTATATCTTGTATAATTGTGATATGTTTACCATAAAATGGTATTTTGAGGGCGAAAAGTAGCCTATTTACTTGGAATTATTTGTAAAAAGTGGTATAATAGTTATGTACACTTGCAAAATTTGTACATAGTCTTCGCGCAAGGCACCATGAAAATACACAATAATAATTTAGGAGGGCATTGAGATGACAAAGTATGAAACGTATAGCAAACATTGGGGTACTGGTGGTTATACCCAGGAAGAGGCTGAGGATAAAAAGCGCAAAGTTGATGAAGCTTTGGGTGTTGATTCTAAGATTGAGCCTGATCCCCGCGGCGGTTATATGGTTGTCGTCTACAGATGAGGTTATTCCCCAGGACAGATTCGCATGCGAAATAGTTCTGGGGATTTTCCCCGTTTATAGAAAAAAATAAGGGACACTCCACTAAGTAATGTCCCTTTTTATTTTTTTATCTGCTTAAAACTACTTTATCATTTTCTAAGTTTATTATTATTGAATCATTTGGTAATAATTCATTTCTCAGTAATGATTCAGCAAGTTCGTTTTCAATATATTTTTGAATTGCTCTACGTAATGGGCGAGCACCGTATTTTACTTCATAACCTTTTTCTAAGATATATTCTTTTACTTCATTAGAGAATGTAATGTGAATATTTCTTTCGCTTAATTCGTCAGTGATTTCTTTTAACATTAAATCTACGATTTGTAGTAATTCTTCTTTAGATAAAGTATGGAACACGATTGTTTCATCGACTCTATTTAAGAATTCAGGTCTAAATGAAGATTTTAATGCATCCATAGCTCTAGCTTCTACAAGTGGTTCAGAGTCTTTATTGAATCCGATACCGTTTGTGTTTAAGTTTGAACCAGCGTTAGATGTCATGATGATTATTGTGTTATCAAAGTTTACGATTCTACCTTGAGCATCTGTTAATCTACCATCATCTAATATTTGAAGTAATATATTAAAAACGTCTGAGTGTGCTTTTTCGATTTCATCAAATAATATTAATGAATACGGATTTCTTCTAACTTTTTCTGTTAATTGTCCAGCATCATCATAACCAACATATCCTGGAGGAGAGCCGATGAATTTTGATACTGAATGACTTTCCATATATTCAGACATATCAAGTCTAATTATTGAATCTTCGCTTCCAAATAATTCTGTAGCAATCGCTTTTGCAAGTTCTGTTTTACCAACACCTGTAGGTCCAACAAATATAAATGAAGGTGGACGTTTTTTATTTCTAAGTCCCGCACGATTTCTTCTGATTGCATTTGCAACAGCAGTAACAGCTTTATCTTGACCGATAATTCTTTTGTGAATATTCTTTTCGAGATTTAATAATTTTTCAGCTTCAGTTTCTGAAATTTTTGAAGCCGGTATTTTAGTCCAATTTTCAATTACATTTGCAACGTCATCAATCGTTAAATTTAATTCAATATTATTTCCTTGTGACATGTCTGCAATTTGATTAAGTAGTGCAGTTTCACGTGATTTAAGATTTGCAATTTTTTCATAATCTGGTGTAGTGTTTTCGTTTGTAATTTCTTCTAATTCTGTTTTTTCTTCTTGAACCTCTTTTAAATCATCCTTCAATAATTGTAATTGTGCTAATACTTTATTTGTTAGATTTACTTTCGAACAAGCTTCATCTAAGATATCAATTGCTTTATCTGGCAAGAAACGATCATGAATATATTTTTCAGACATTACAACGATTTGTTTGATTAATGTGTCTGAAACTTTAACATGGTGATATGTTTCATAATATTCTTTAATACCCATCATGATATCAATTGTATCGGCGATAGAAGGCTCTTCAACTATAACTGGTTGGAATCTTCTTTCTAAAGCAGCATCTTTCTCAATGTGTTTTCTATATTCTTTTAAAGTTGTTGTTCCAATAATTTGGATATCTCCAGAAGATAGGGCCGGTTTTAAAATGTTTGCTGCATTCATTGTATGCTCAACATCGCCGCCAGCACCAACGATATTATGAAGTTCGTCAATTACTAAAATAATATTTCCAAGTTCTTTACATTCATCAATTAAAGCTTTCATTCTAGCTTCAAATTGTCCTCTAAATTGTGTTCCCGCAACCATAGAAGTCATATCTAATTGATAAATTTCACAAGATAAAAGTTTAGCTGGGACATCGTGGTTAGCAATTCTTAAAGCTAAACCTTGAGCGATTGCAGTTTTACCAACACCAGGTTCACCGATAAGAACGGGGTTGTTTTTGCTACGACGATTAAGTATTTGTGTAACTCTTTCAACTTCTGTATCTCTACCAATTAGTTTGTCTATTTTTCCTTCTTTAGCACGCGTTGTTAAATTAACACCATATGTTTCAAGAACTTTCTTTTTCTTATCTTTTTTCTTTCCTTTAGTGCTTGTAGTTGTGCCTTTCTTGCTATCTGAAGATTCTGAGTGTTGTGCGTGAGGGAATAGGTTAGATAGCATTGATGAAAAAGCATTAGGGTTATCTAAATTTTTAAATTCATCAGCTAAATCTTCTGGAAGTTCCTCTCCAGCAGACAATGAAGAAACAAGATCATTAAATTCTGCATTTAGATGTTCAATATCTTCTTCGGTAGCACCATATTGTTTCATCATTGAAGCAAGTGGGTTTATACCTCTTTCTTTAGCACATGTAAGACATAATCCTTCAAGTTGAGGTTTGCCATCAACGATTTTATTTACAAAAACTACAGCAGTATTCTTTTTACATACTGAGCATAAAGCCATTTATCATTACTCCTTTGTTAAGTAAAATTTCTCAAAAAATTGTGTAAAACAAAAATTGAGAATCAATTACATATGTTACTCTAAAGCGCACGAAAAGTCAATTCTCCAAATATTGGATAAAACGTCAAAAAGATTGAAAATAAAGAAATTGATGATATAATGTTCACAAAAATAACATATATAAACAACTTACTCAATTGAGGGGGATATTGCATATGAAATTTTTCAAGAAACTACGCAGACGGTTGGATGATTGGGTAACTCCGGGCAACAGAGATTATGAGTTTGATGCGGAATTTGAAGATCACCCCATAGGCAAAGGAGACATATATAGGCTGTATTACGTGAATTATCATAGGATTCGGGAGTATCCCGGGCGCACAGATGATAATATCGGATTGATTCATTGGCATGGAAAACCCTTTAAAATGCCGAAAGGTATGAGCAGGGAAGATGGTTTTAAGGTTCTTTCGTATTTGGCTGATTTTATCGAAAAGAGGCCAGAAGTGATGAAATGCTCATTAAAGTCAGTAAGCACATTAGAGACAATTCTAGATTTGGAACGTTTTGGATTTACCAGGGAAAGCACCACAAACACAAATGTTATTGATCTTTTTACTGTAGATGGTCGGTTGTTGCTTTTTAAGAAATTGAGTGATTTTTACAAAGACTATTTCAACTGGTATACGGCAAATGTTTCGCGCAGCGAAGTTGTCGCGATTTATAAAAAATGCGGATTGGAATTTTCAGATATTGTATGGCGTGATTAAGCAAACAAAGTAGAGAAGCACTTACTTTTAGTAGGTGCTTCTTTTGTTTATATGGATTGCAAAAATTATGTAAACGTGATATAATGTTGGCGAAACCATAGGTTTCATAAAAATCATCTCGTTTTTTTGAGGAGGTAAACATGTATGGGGAAATCGGAGTGGAACACTGGTGCATCTATTCCTATTTCGGCTTTGACTCCCGAGGAGTTGAAGGTCGCAATCCACGAATGGGCAGAAGGCTATGATGAGCTGGAAGACCTTTTGTGGGTTTGTTATCGCAAAGGCCTTGAGACAGCCGGGTCGCACGCCTGCGATCACAACAATTATTTTCAGTTTTACATCAGCGAAAGCTCTATCGAGCAAGCCAAGCGGCTTTTGTCTGCAACTGAGGCTTATGGCTTCGGACAGATTTTTGTTACGTTTGGCAGCAATCCTTACAGCGGTCCCAATTGGCACAGAACCAGTTTCGATGTATCTTGTCTACGGCCGGAAGATGTCCGGAATTACTTTACACGTATGGCGAGAGCTGTCGAGAACGAACAGTTTGAGAAGACCCATCGCGCTTTTGAGTTTGTAGCGGATTTTGCTAGATTCTTTGAAGACAAGATGACCGGTGTTTGCCTGAGAGCAAATGTACGGAATCATTCTGAATATGAGTTTTTCATCGAATCTCATAGGAATGAGCGCAACTGGGCATACTTTGATGAGCTGTTTGGTTCTCTGGGCATGATCAGCTACAGGCGAGAAGAAGACCAGTTTGCTGCATGGTATATCAGGGGCTCTACGCAGAAAGAGTTCTACGAAGCCATGAAGCACGTGGCTGAAGGCGTTCAGACAAAGTGGTCCTTACCGGTTCCCACCGAGCCAACCGACGATATGGGCTGGGCTGAAGCCTCTTTGATTATGCGTCAAAAGTTTGGAACTTCCAAGGAAGGAACCCAGCTTTTGAATGATTGGCTCAACACCACATACGGACGCAAAGTTAACTATTAACGAGCGTCGAACAATTTAATAACGAGCAACTCTCTGTGGCACATGCTGCAGAGAGTTGTTTGTTTTACAAGAATAATAAATTCTATGTAAGTTGATTTTTTAATCTTATAAATACTAGTCAAAAAATAGTTAAATAATTATAATGATTATAGAACTTGCAATTTGTACGGGGGGATGAAATGAGTATTATTTTGTTTGAACACAATCAAGAAGCATATATTAAATTAATTGAAATGTACAAAACATCAAATAGGGCTGCAATAGTTCACCCTACTGGAAGTGGAAAAAGTTATATTCCTTTAAAATTTATGGAAGATAATCCGAATGCCAAAATTTTATATTTATCACCATCTGTACAGATTTTACATCAAATAAAGAAGAATATTTTTTCATCAGGCATGACAATGCAAAATTTTAAAAACCTAAAAAGAATGACGTATCAAAAATTGATTAGATTGTCAGCAGAAGAAATGGAAGAATTGAAACTTGACATGATTGTTTTTGATGAGTTTCATCATTTAGGAGCTCCTGAGTGGGGAGCCGCGGTTGAAGAACTATTAGCCTTAAATCCAAATGCGAAAATCTTAGGATTGTCTGCAACACCAATGAGGTATAGTGACGGTGAAGTTGAACGAGATATGGCTTTAGAACTATTTGATGGACATGTAGCTTCCGAAATGACCTTGGAAGAAGCAATTGAGAGAGGAATTTATAGAAAGCCTGAATATACAGTTGGTTTGTATGCTTATCAAGAAATTATAGAAGAATTAGAACAAAAAGTGGAAGATACGAAAGATGAAGAAAGAAAGCAACAAGCTATAAAAGAATTAGGTTTGCTAAAAAATATGTTGCAAGAGGCGACAACATCACTTCCTCAACTTTTAGAAAGTTCAATGAAGAATAAAAATGGTAAATATATTGTGTATTGTAGAAACATTGAAGATATGCAAGAGAAAATGGCAAAAGCACATGAGATGTTTCAAGCAGTAAATCCTAATATTGAAATAATGTCAATATCAAGCGACGAGAGTGTTCGACAAAATGAAGCAGTATTGAATTCTTTTGAAGCAAATGACGACCCTAAAAAATTAAAATTACTATTCTCTGTAAATATGCTGAATGAAGGATATCATTTGAGAAGTATTGATGGTGTAATAATGATGAGACCAACACATTCACCAACATTATTTGCACAGCAATTAGGTCGTGCACTATCGGTTGGAAGCGACAAAACTCCCGTTGTTATTGATTTGGTAAATAATATAGATTCTATAAGAGTTACTGAAGGCTTTTTTGGAAGTCCTGATACCTTAGAAGAGAAAGCTGCAGAGCAACCTAATGATAAAAATATTCGACTTGCTTCTTTTGGAATATATAAAGGGTATAGAGAAATAAAAACTTTGATAGATAAAATTGATGGTTTAACAGGACGACAAAATTTTTCTAACCAAGAAAAATTAGAAGTGTTAAAAAGATTTGCTATTACTGGCGAGAAAATGTATAGAAGTACGGTTTTTGAAGGGCATCCAATGTATAGTTGGCGAACTGATGTAAGAAATGCGTATAAAAATAATTTACTTGATATATCAAAAGAAGATGAAGAACAATTACTTTCTTTAGGTGTTCTAACAATACCTACTCCAACGAATGAAGAAAAAGCGAAAAGAATATGTCAATGGATAGAAGAACATGGCAACAAAAAATTACCGGCAAGAAATAATAGAGCTGATGAAGAAAATTTATTAGGAACATGGTTAAGTTTTTATAGAACAAAAAATACAGAAGAGGAAAGATTAAAATATGTGCAAATAAATCCATATGCAGCAGAAGTTTTTGCAAAAATTGATTTGGTAGCAGAATATAATAGGCAAGTATCAGAAGAACGAGCACAGAAAATATGTGAGTGGATTACTGCACATGGAGATGAAAAATTACCTAAAAGAAGTTCTAAAGATGCAGAAGAAAGTTTGTTAGGCCTTTGGACTTTAGTATATACTTCTAGATTAGAAAAAGAAAAAAGAGAATCTTTTATAAAAGAAAACCCATATGCAGCCGCCGTATTTGAGAAAATAGATTTGATAGAAACTAAAACTAGAAATCAACGTTCACCACAACTAAGAAATTTACAAGCTTTAGAAACATGGTTTTTAGAAAACGGTAGTGATTATTTTCCGCCAATGCAAACACTCAAAGATGAAAAAGAAAATGAGGCCAACAGAAAGTATTTAATTATAAGACACAGAATCTCTAAATTTATTAATGCTGCTAGCGAACAAGAATTACAAGAATTAATAGATTTGGATTCTGAAGGCGCAACTATTTTTTATGCGATACAAAGAATGCAAAAAGAAGTAGCTCAAAAATATTTAGGCCATGTTTTAAATGCTAAAAATTGGTGTGAAAAAGACAACACTTTTGATTTGCCAAGAATTGACTCGGAAAATAGTGAAGAGAGAAAAATTGCTTGTAGACTGAGAATGGTTACACGCAATGTGTCTAAATATTTTAGGGAACAAAATGAAGAAGAAAAAAAAGAATTTGAAGAACTACATCCAGATATAAATGAAATTATTGATGCCTTAAATTCTATGGGGATAGATTCTAAAGATAGCCAAAAAAGAACATCAGCTAAAACACAAGAAGATGTTTTTAATGAAAGAATACAAAGTAATTTGAAAAAAGCTAAATTATATAAAGGGTGGATTCAATCTCATCCTCAAAAAGACAAACCTTCACGTGAAAAACCAGAAAACGAAGAAGAAAAAAGTATTGCAATTATGTATAGCTCTTTAATGCAAGTATATGTACGTCCATATTTGAAACTGCAAACAGATGATGAGCGTGAGAAATATCTTAGAAGATATCCCGAAATACTAGATGTAATAGCAATATTAAATGAAGCAGATGAGGTAATTGAAAACCATAAAAAAATGAGGGTAATACAAAGAGCTAGAGCTATAAAAACTTGGATTGAAGAGAATACGGAATCGACAACTTTACCTTCGAAAGCAAATGGCGGAGAAATAGGGAACTTCCTTGGTAATGAATATTGGAATTTAAAAGCAACATATGTAAAGCCATATATAGAATGTTCTACAGAAGAAGAAAAACAACTATTAGCAAAAAGAAAAGCGGGTACAATAGATGTTGTTACAATTTTGAGCGAAATAGATGCAGAATTAGAAAGCAGAAAACAAAAAAGAAGCGAAGAAAAAAGTCGTATAGAATTAGAAAAACAAGATGCCCAAAAAGCAAAGCTTACACCTTTAGAGCGATTAAAAAAAATAAGAACTTGGGTAGCCGAACATGATTATTCAAGAACTCCTATCGCTTCATCTAAAGATGAGATTGAAGCCTCGCTTGGAAGAGATTATAGACAGTTAAGAGCATATTATATAAACCCATATTTAAGTTTAGAAGGACCTGAAAAAAATAAATATGCAAAAGATCATCCGGAAATAACAGAAATGGTGGATGTTTTATATGAAATAGAAGAACAAACCGGAAAAACGAACGTACCTACCCATTTAAAACATATACGAAGGGTGAAATTTTGGTATGACGAACAAGGAAAAAAGACTTTACCTAAATATTATACGCCATCTTCAGAAGAAGAGAAAAAATTAGCAGCGTGTTATAGAAAAGCCAAAGATCGTATTGTAAAACCATATATGAAATTGGAAACAGAGGAGCAAAGAAGAGCTTTTGAACAAAAACATCCCGAATTACCAGAAATTGTTTTTACAATGCAAGGAATGGAGGAACAAACAGAAGATGGGGTATCACAGTTGATTGGATTGGTTCTTGAATATTGGGAGACAAGAGGCTTTTTGGAAGAAGCAAAGAAATTAGAAGCGGAATATAAGGATGTCTTAAAACGTAAAGAAGGCGAAAGAAGACAAAAGGGAGATGTGACTCATGACTAATAAAACAACAAAATTAAAGGCGATCTGGTATAAATTAAAAAGAATATTTTTAAACATTTTTAGAAGAAATGAAATACTTTTTGAATTAGTAGACCAACAGTACTTAGAAGCGAGTCGTGATGCTATAATTACTACAGAAAGTTCTATAAAAGAAAAAGAACAAAATATTCAAGAATTGACAAAAAGAGTCTTAAAGAAAGAAATTGACTTTGAGATTCTTTCGAAAGAAGAAGTTGAAAGCATTTCGTTAAATATTCAAAATGAAATTGATAAAATGAATAAAGAGATAGAAACAACAAGAATTAATATTTCAAAAATGAAAGAGAAAATTAAGGAAAACCAATAATTTTCTAGTATATGATTTAAAACATGCATTATGATGCAGTGGTTGCTGCGTTTAAATGCATGTTTTTTACATTCCAATATTTGGATAATGAGGCTAAAATGGTTGCAAAAAGAGGCTTTTGATGATATAATTGACCCAGCTTGGAGGTGCGGAAAATGAGTCCAATAGAGATAGCAAATCTAATAGCGAATAATGGTGGCAGATTATATCTTGTTGGTGGTGCCGTACGTGATGAAATTATGGGTCGTGATGTTAGTGACTATGATTATTGCATAGTTGGTTTGGATTACGACGATGTAATGCGTCTATTTCCAGACGCTTTGTCATACGGCAAATCATTTCCGGTTTTTAATATATTCGGAAACGAGTATGCACTTGCTAGAAAAGAAATTAAAACCTCTTTAGGACACAAAGGTTTTGAAATCATCTCAGATAAAAGCATAACTATTGAAGAAGATTTGCGAAGACGAGATATTACGATTAATAGCATTGCAAAGGATGTACTTACAGGAGAATATAAGGATCCTTACAATGGTGTTGAAGATATTCAAAACAAAATTATTCGTGCGACTAGCGTAGCTTTTGTAGAAGATCCTCTAAGAGTATATAGAGTTGCGAGATTTGCAGCTCAATTAAATTTTGAAGTTTCGTTAGATACAATAGAAATGATGAGACAAATTAATTTAGAGTTAGATACTTTATCTGTAGAGCGTATATATACAGAATTAGTAAAAGTTTTTAAATCGGAAAAACCAAGTAAATTTTTTGAAGTGTTAAGAAATGCGGATTCGCTTAATGTGCACTTTGAAGAAATACAAAATTTAATTGGTAAAACTCAACCTGAGAAATATCATCCAGAAGGTGATGCTTTTAATCATACAATGATAGTTCTAGATAAGGTTGCATCTCAAACAGATAATGATGAATTGATATTTGCTGCATTAGTACATGATTTAGGAAAAGGAACAACTCCGTTGGAAATGCTTCCAAGACATTTAGGTCATGAAGAACGAGGAGTTGAATTGGTTAAAACATTATGCGAAAAATTAAAGCTTCCAAAGAACTATGAAAAAATTGGAGTGGTAGCTTGTTTAGAACATATGCGTGCGGGAATATTTAATGAAATGCGCATTCCTACAAAAGTAGATTTTATAGAGCGTGTAGCTAAATCTGCAATTGGATTAAAAGGATTAGAGATACTTGCTAATGCAGATAACACAAAGGCGAAACCACTAAGATTCGCCGAAGTGGGCGAAGAAATGTTAGAAAAGGTTAATGCAAAAAATTATCCAAAGGATATTGAATATAAAGTATTAAAAGAAAGATTAAGAAATGAAAGAATTGAATGGCTTAAAAATCATACAATTTGAAAGGAGAACATTATGAATTACAAAAATGAAATTGCTAAAAAGATAAGCGCAATAACAAATGTAAATGTTAATGATTTAGAAGGGTATATTGAAACTCCTCCTAATCCAGAAATGGGAGACTTTGCTTTTCCGTGTTTTAAATTAGCAAAGGAATTAAAGAAAGCTCCGCCTGCAATTGCTGCAGAATTAAAAGAACAATTAACAACTGATGAAGTAATCGAAAGAATTGATGTCGCTGGCGGTTACTTAAACTTCTTTATTAGCAAAGAAGGATTAGTTAAAAATGTAATAGATGAAGTATTAGCTAAAGGAGATAGATATGGTAGCAGTGATTTAGGTGCTGGTAAGAATATAGTAATTGACTATTCATCACCAAATATTGCAAAACCATTCCATATTGGACACTTACGTACTACAGTTATCGGTGGTGCATTATACAAGATGTATAAATTCCTTGGATATAATGTAATCGGTATTAATCACTTAGGTGACTGGGGAATGGGTATTTCTAAAACAATAGCTGGTTATGAGATGTGGAAGGATGAATATTCATTTGATGAAAATGCTATTCTTTCAATCTTAGCTATATATGTAAGATTTAATAAACTAGAAAAAGAAGATCCAACAATGACTGATAAAGCACGTGATGTACTTATTAGACTTGAGAACAAAGATGAAGAAACAACTAAACTTTGGAAATGGATTATCGATGTAAGTTTAGAAAACTATAACAAAGTATATGACTTACTTGGTAGTGAATTTGATTCATTCAATGGTGAAGCTTTTTATAACGACAAGATGGATAGAGTTGTAGATGAACTTAATGCTAAAGGTTTATTAAAAGATAGTGAAGGTGCCAAAGTTGTTGAAATGCCAGACGATATGCCACCATGTATTATTATTACATCTGCTGGTACAACAATATATGCAACTCGTGATTTAGCTGCATTGCTATACAGAATAGATAACTACAATTTTGAAAAAGCTCTATATGTTGTAGGTAGTGAACAATCATTACACTTTAAACAAGTATTTAAAACATTAGAACTTATGGGATACGAAAAATATGCTGCTGCATGTGAACACATTCCATTTGGTTTAGTATTAGACGAAAATGGAGAAAAGATTGGCTCAAGAAAAGGTGGAGCACTATTAACTCTTGAAGAAATCTTAAATGAATCAATAGAAAAATCTCTAAAGATCATCGAAGAGAAAAACCCTGATTTAGAAAATAAAGAAGAAGTTGCTAAAATGGTTGGCGTTGGAGCTATCATATTTAACGACTTATCTAATAACAGAATTAAAGATGAAATTTTCGATTGGAACCAACTATTAAACTTCGCTGGTGAAACCGGTCCATATCTTCAATACACTTATGTAAGAACAAACAGTATTTTAAGAAATGCAAATGTAGATATAGATAATGTAGATGCTTCTAAGTTATTAGATAAAGAAGCGGTTGATGTTATTAAAAAATTAGCTGAATATCCTGATGTAATTATAAGTGCTGTAAATAAAAACGAACCATCACTTATTTCAAGACATATTATTGATGTTGCTCAAAGCTTTAGTAGATTCTACAATGAACATCAAATCATTTGTGATGACGAAGAAACTAAGAAAGCTAGAATTGCACTTACAAAATCTGTAGGACATGTAATTAAGAGTGGTCTTGGTATATTAGGAATTAGAACACCAGAAAAAATGTAGGAGGTTTGTATGAGAAACTATGAAGAAATGCATGAATATTTAAAACAAAACAATGCAGAACATTTATTAAAGTTTTATGATGAACTATCTAAAGAGGAACAAGAAAGTTTATTTGCTCAAATCGAAACTATAGATTTTGATTTGATGAAATCTTTGTATACAAATAGAGATGTCATTCCTGATAGCGAAAATAAAATTGAACCTATTGCTTTTACAAAATTTGAAGATATATCTGATGAAGATAAAGCTAGATATATAGCTTTAGGTGAAGAGGTTATAAAAAACAAAAAAATTGCTGTTTGCCAACTTGCTGGTGGACAAGGTTCAAGACTAGGGCATAAAGGTCCTAAAGGAACTTTCATAGTCGAACTTGCTACACCAAAAAGTATTTTTGAAATCTTTTCTGAAAAGTTACATGCAGTATATGAAAAGTATGGAGTAAAAATTCAATGGTATGTAATGACATCAGAAGATAACGATGCCGAAACACAAGAGTTCTTTATTAGTCATTCATATTTCAATTATGGAAAAGAAAACATTACTTTCTTTAAACAAGGTGAGTTACCACTATTAAATTACAACGGCAATCCAGTGCTTGCTTCTAAAAATAAAGTTTTTAAAGCTGCTGATGGTAATGGTGGTGTATATGAAGCTTTAAGAAAGAATAATATTTTAGAAGAACTTGAAGCGAATGGTGTTGAATATTTAGGTATTGGAAATGTAGATAATATTCTTATAGATTTCTTCGAACCAACTTTCTTAGGAATGATGGTAGAACAAAACCGAAAAGTTGCAATGAAATCTGTAACTAAAGTTTCGCCAGAAGAAAAAGTTGGTGTTGCTTGTAAAATAAATGGCAAACCTGGTGTTGTTGAATACACTGAGATTTCTGAAGAGATGGCAAATCTTAGAGATGAGAACGGAAACTTAGTTTATGGTGAATCTTATTTTGGATTTGTTGTGTATAAAACTTCATTCTTAAAAGAAATTGCTAAAGGACTTACATATCACGTTGCTAAAAAGAAAAACTCATACATAGATGAAGAAGGCAATGAGGTGGTAGGTGAGGAACCAAATACATACAAATTTGAAATGTTTATTTTTGAAGGTTTTGGTTTTGCTGATGATATGCTTGTTTTAAGTGTGGATAGAAAGAAAAACTTTGCACCAATTAAAAATAAAGAAGGTCAAGATAGTCCGGAAACAGCTATCAAATTATATACTGATTTTATAAATGGATAAAATAAAAAGCATCTGCAAGCTCATAGCAAGCAGATGCTTTTTTATTAATATTTGTGTGTCTCTGTATATGAACTGCAACAAGTTTCGTCTTCAGGGGTACCTGTTTTACAATTCTTGCAAGGACATACTTGAATTGCATTTAAATCGCATTCGTTTTTTTCTGCGACGTTGTGTGCACAACTACATACAGAACATTTTATTTTTGCCATTTTAAATCAACTCCGATAAATTTCATTAGCACTAAATAAAAATTAAGTTTTGGCCAAATTACATTCGAATAACATTAACTTTATCGTGCTAATAATATTATTATCATTTTGTGAAAATATATAATTAGAAAAATTTTCTTTTTTTGTCCAAATGGGGACGTCCTTTTGTCCAAATGGGGACGTCCTTTTTTGGACATTTTTCATTTTTTATTTGATATTTTTGTATTTTGTGATAGAGTTTTATATGTAAAAATGATTTGCGAAATTCGCAATAAAGAAGGATGTGTAAAAATTATGAGTATTGTTACGACAAAAGAAATGTTTGAAAAAGCTGCAAAAGGCGGATACGCTATTGGTGCTTTCAACGTAAATAATATGGAGATTATTCAAGGTATTACAGAAGCTGCTAAAGAGGTAAACAGCCCACTTATTCTTCAAGTTTCAGCTGGTGCTAGAAAGTATGCTAAACACAATTATTTAATGCATTTAATTCAAGCTGCTGTTGAAGATACAGACTTGCCGATTGCAATTCACTTAGATCACGGTGCAGATTTTGATATTTGTAAAAAATGCATTGATGGTGGATTTACATCTGTAATGATAGATGGTTCAAAATATGATTTTGAAGAAAACATAGAACTTACAAAAAGAGTTGTTGATTACGCTCACGAAAGAGGAGTTGTAGTTGAAGCTGAACTTGGTAAACTTGCTGGAGTTGAGGACGAAGTTAACGTTAGTGCTGAAGATAGTTCTTATACAGATCCAGACCAAGCAGTTGAATTTATTCAAAGAACAGGCTGTGATTCTTTAGCTATTGCTATTGGTACAAGTCATGGCGCATATAAATTTAAAGGCGAACCAAAATTAAGATATGATATCTTAGAAAAAATTACATCATATGTTCCTGGATTCCCAATAGTATTGCACGGAGCTTCAACAGTTATTCCAGAGTTTGTTGCAAAATGTAATCAATATGGTGGAAACATTCCTGGTGCACAAGGTGTTCCAGAAGATATGCTTAGAGAAGCAGCTAGACGTGGTGTTTGTAAAATAAACATTGATACAGACTTAAGACTTGCTATGACAAGTGCAATTAGAGAAATCTTTGTTAACGAACCAGGCGAATTTGACCCTAGAAAATATTTAGGTGCTGGTAGAGATGCTATCAAAGAAATGGTTAAACACAAAATTGTTGATGTACTAGGATGCAATGACAAAATTTAAAATAGGGACAGTCTTAAAAAAGCGAATCAAATAATTTGATTCGCTTTTTTGAAGCCATGTCCCTTTTTATTAACCAATTAAAACCTTAATTCCTAACAAGATTAAGAAATGCAAAGGATAGAAAATATAGAATAAGTATTTTGCTTTTGGTCCTTGCTTGCCGTTGTATAAATAAATTGGAAGTAGTGCACATATTGCTGGTAAAGGGAAGAAGCTTTTCTTTGAATAGCAATATAATCCAAGTAAGCAAGCATACACAAAACCAAATACGATTTTTGAATCTCTAAATAAATATAAGATTAATATCAAGCTTATTCCGAACCATCCATATTCAAACGGAATGAATAAAGTTATAGCAGTAATTAAAGCAAATAACGGTATTTTGAATATCCAAGGATTAACCTCTTCAATAACATATAAAAGAAGTAGTCCCACAGTAAATGTTGCACCGATGTTTAATGAGAACGCTGCATCAGGAATAGCGGTTTTCAAAAATAGTGAGCATGGAATTTGCGCAATTAACGTTAAAACAAGCATTCTTAAAATATATTTTTCTCTGCTTTTAGTATGCTCAAAACCTTTTATAATTTGAAAGGCAAATATTGGAAAAGAGATTCTTCCAATATAACGAAGTATCATGTTGCGTGGAAAAAATAGAACTCCAATATGGTCTATAAGCATCAAAATAACAGCAGTTATCTTTAACCAAAATGATGACATTTTTATCACTCCTTAGCTGTTATTATTCTAATATAAAAATTTTAGCTTTTCAATATTACTTATTTAAAGGTTTTCTTGAAATGAAAATGTTTTTTATATACTATATTGATTAGGGAGATGATAATGTATGGACCTAAATATGGTACTTATGAAACTGGCTAAGGCTATGGCAGAACAGATGATAGGACTAACTAGAAAGAATGATGGTGCTACAGAAAGTATTATTGTTACAGAAAATAGAAAGATCTATAAATGTGTATTGGATTATGCTAATAAAGCTTCTTTTGAAGAGAAAATGTTAAGCAATGAAGATTACGAAAAGATTGTTGCACTTTTAGATGAGACATTAAATAAAACAGAAGAATATCAATCTATGAGTAATGCAAAGTATGAATTATGTATTAACTATAAAAACGTTAGATGGTCTGTAAAAAATGATAAAGCTTTAGAAATGTGCGAAATGATTCAGGCTTTATTGACAGGGATTTGGGAAAGTTCTGGTGAATCAAAAGTAACTGCGGAAGCTATGATGCATGAACGCGTAAATACACTTAGCAAGTATCGTGAAAGAATGGAAAAAATATTAGATAAAGCGTTATTAGATGTATATTGCGTTTGGGGAAATGGAGCTATTCCGGGGTGCTCTGGAACTATCGTAACCAGTGATAAAAAAATATATAAATATGCGGGATATAATCATAGATATGCTATATTTCAAAAAAATGACATTATAGAAACTAAAGAATTAAATGAGCAAGAATATGCTCAAATAGTTAATTTTATTGAAAACGAAATACTTAATAAAGAATATGAAGATTACATGATATATGATGTTAGTTTTATTGTAAAAGTTAATTATAATGGAGTAACTAAGAAAATAGAAAACAACACAGAACACGAGACAAAATCAGGAATTTACGATATTGCGACAAAATTATTGCAAGAAATTTGGGATAATTCAATTTTCATTGCAGAAAAAACAGAATATCCGCCTGAAAAAGAATAGAAATTTAGTAAACAAATACTCATTTTGCCGGGTATTTGTTTACTTTTTGCCGTTTTTAGTATATTATTATCTAGTTAAAGGAGGCTTAAAATAAGTGGCTAACGAGAAGAAAATTAGAAATTTTTGTATAATTGCACATATAGATCATGGAAAGTCTACATTAGCAGATAGACTTATTGAAGCGACTGGCGCTCTTGAAAAGAGAGAAATGCAAGAGCAAGTACTAGATAATATGGACCTTGAAAGAGAAAGAGGTATTACAATTAAGCTTCAATCGGTACGTACTACATACAAAGCTAAGGACGGCGAAGAATATATTTTAAATCTTATTGACACACCGGGGCACGTTGACTTTACATACGAGGTTTCAAGAAGTTTAGCAGCATGTGAAGGCGCAATATTAGTTGTAGATGCTTCACAAGGTGTTGAAGCACAAACTTTAGCTAACGTATATCTTGCTTTAGATAATAACTTAGAAATCGTTCCTGTTATTAACAAAGTAGATTTACCAAATGCTGATCCTGAAAATGTTATAAATGAAATAGAGAGTGTTATAGGTATACCTGCAGAGGATGCACCAAGAGTATCTGCTAAGACTGGTTTAAACATAGATCAAGTTTTAGAAAAAATAGTTACAGATATTCCTGCACCGTCTGGAGATGTTAATGCTCCAACACAAGCATTAATATTTGATTCGTACTATGATAACTATAAAGGTGCTATAGCTTTTATAAGAGTTAAAGAGGGTTCAATAAAAGTTGGCGATGAAATTAAATTCATGGCAACAGGAAAAACATATACAGTTGCCGAAGTAGGATACTTTGGTGCCGGTACATATAACGCTATCGGCAAATTAGAAGCTGGAGAAGTTGGATATGTTGCTGCAAGTATTAAGAACGTATCAGATATTAACGTAGGTGATACTATTACTTTAAAAGATAATGCTGCTGCAGAACCTCTTCCTGGATATAAAAAGATAGTACCAATGGTATATTGCGGTGTTTATCCTGCTGATGGAAGTGACTACGAAAACTTAAAAGCTGCACTTGAAAAGTTATCTTTAAATGATGCTTCATTATTCTGGGAACCAGAAACATCTGTTGCTTTAGGATTTGGTTTTAGATGTGGATTCTTAGGGTTGCTTCATATGGAGATTATCCAAGAAAGAATAGATAGAGAATATGACTTGAATGTTATTACAACATCACCAAGTGTTATTTATAAAGTTACTAAAACAAATGGTGAAGAGTTTGATTTATATAATCCAACAGATTTACCACCGGCACAAGAAATTTCAAAAATGCAAGAGCCTATTGTTAAAGCAGATATTATGCTTCCAAAACAATATGTTGGAAATATAATGGAGCTTTGCCAAGACAGACGTGGTGTTTATAAAGACATGAAATACCTTGATGAAACAAGAGTTATCTTATGTTATGAAATGCCACTTAATGAAATTATTTATGATTTCTTTGACGCATTAAAATCTCGTACTAAAGGATATGCTTCTTTCGATTATGAGATTATAGGATATCAACAATCAGAACTTGTTAAACTAGATATCATGCTTAACGGAGATTTAGTTGATGCGTTCTCAATGATTGTTCATAAAGATAAAGCATATGCACGTGGAAGAAGAATGGCAGAAAAACTTAAGACAACAATTCCAAGACAAATGTTTGAAATTCCAATTCAAGCATCTATTGGTGGAAAGGTTATCGCACGAGAAACTATTTCTGCTATGCGCAAAGACGTACTTGCAAAATGTTATGGTGGAGATATAACACGTAAGAAGAAATTACTTGAGAAACAAAAAGAAGGTAAAAAGAAGATGCGTCAATTCGGTACTGTAGAAGTTCCACAAGAAGCATTCCTTTCTATCTTGAAATTAGACGATGAATAAAAAATATTAAATTTAATTAAGGAGAATTAAAATGGACGAATTTAAAATTGAAGGTCGTAATGCGGTAATTGAACTTCTTAAATCTGGTAGACCAATAAACAAAATCTTTATCCAAAGAGGAGAAAGACAAGGTTCTATCAATGAGATTATTAAACTTGCTAAAAAGAATCATGCATTAATTTCAGAAGTAGATAAATCTAAATTAGATAGTTTATCTAACACAAAACATCACCAAGGTGTTATAGCTTTTGTATCTGCTACAGAATACAAAGAGATTGATGATATTTTTGCTTTAGCTGCAGAAAGAGGAGAAGATCCTTTTATATTAATAGCTGATGAAATTGAAGATCCACACAACTTAGGTGCTTTAATCAGAACTGCTGAATGCGCTGGTTGTCATGGTGTTATTATTTCTAAGAGACGTGCTGTTGGTGTTACTGAAGTTGTTGCTAAAACATCTGTTGGTGCTACAGAGTATGTTCCAATTGTTAGAGTAAACAACATTAATGAAACTGTTAGAGAATTAAAAGATAGAGGAGTATGGGTTGTTGGTACTGATGGTAGTGCAAAAACTATGTACTATGATCAAGACATGACAGGACCTATTGCTATTATCATCGGAAGCGAAGGCAGAGGAATGAGCGAATTAACAATGAAGAACTCAGACTTCCTAGTTAAGATTCCTATGATGGGTAAAATCACTTCGCTTAATGCAAGTGTTTCTGGTGGAATAGTTATATTCGAAGCGTTAAGACAAAGATTAAAAAAATAAATTAACATACGAAAAATTAAAGATGTAACAGGGGGAGAACAATGGAAAAAGAAGAACTAGTTCAAGCTGTTGAGGCAATGATTTTTGCAAGCGGTAAAGCAATCAGTGCAAAAGCTATGGCGGAAATTTTAGAAGTTGAAACTGATGAGGTTGAGGCTGCTGCAACAGAATTAAGACAAAGATTAGTTGAGAGAAATAGCGGCATACAACTTATACAAGTTAATGGCGCATATCAACTTGCTACATTAGAAAAATTTTATTCATATATTTGTAGAATGCTAGATAATAGACCAAAGCCATCACTTTCACAAGCGGCTTTGGAGGTATTGTCTATTGTTGCATACAACCAATGTACAACAAGAGCAGAAATTGAAAAAATAAGAGGCGTTTCATCAGACAGTGCATTAAATAAATTATTAGAATACAATCTTGTTGAAGAGGCTGGAAAAATGAATGCGCCAGGTAGACCGATGATGTACAAAACCACAGAAGATTTTTTGAAAATGTTCGGATATACATCATTAAAGGAGCTACCAGAGCTTCCAGAGATAAAAGAAATTATGGCTGAAGCAGAAGGACAAATTACTATAGACAACGTCGAGAAAAACTAATATACTTATTTTAACAGACGTTGAACGTGACGTACTAAAGAAGGGGGATTTTAAATGACAAGACAAGAAATTAAGGCTTTAGCAAAAGAAAAATTTGCGGGCAACAAATGGAAAATTTTATATCCATTTTTACTAATCACATTAATCTCAATAGCATTAAATTGGGCAACTGGTTTAATTGGAGGATTAATTGGAAAACTTTTAGGACTTGTAGTATCAATTGCAATGGTTGGTCTTAACGGATCATATATGGCATATATACTAAAGTTTACAAGAACTGGCGAAGCAAGTATGAGCGATATATTTGCTTGCTTTAAAGCTAGATGGAAACAAATTATTTGGTCAGGATTTTTAGTTGGTTTATTTACATTCTTATGGTCTTTACTTTTAGTTGTACCAGGTATCATTGCTGCATTTAGTTATGCAATGGTTGGTTATCTTGCAGTAGATACTGACTTAAGAAGTAAAGAAATTATTGCAAAGAGTAAAGAAATGATGAATGGTCACAAGTGGGAGTATTTTGTATTTGTACTTAGTTTCTTTGGATGGGCATTGCTTGCACCATTTACTTTAGGTATTTTATATATCTGGTTAATTCCTTACTTATATGTTTCACTAACTTTATATTATGATCAATTAAAGAATGGTGGGACTTTAACAGAAGTAGACATGAGCGAACCTGCAGAAGTTTTAGAAGGAACTGTTGAAGAATAATTTACATAATTTAAGAGCCGTGGAGATAAAAATCCGCGGCTTTATTTTTTTGTTCGCTTGTTATGAAATACGCAATATGATAAGATTTTGGTGTCCAAATAGGGACGCCCTTTTTTGGACATTTTCATATTTTAATGATAGTCATAAAATTATTATTAAAAATAAGTGTCCAAATAAGAGCGTCCCCGCTTGGACACTTAGGGAGGGAAGCGAACTTTGAGAGTTATACAAGGTAGAAGTGGCTCAGGAAAAAGCTACTTTTGTATGAATGAAATTAAAGAAGAAATTGAGAAGTCTTATGACGGACCTTTAATATATATTGTTCCAGAACAATTCTCTTTGAATGCTGAATATGATCTTTCAAACGTAATTGGCCGTGGAGGAACTTTAGAAGTGCAAGTTCTTACATTCAAAAGATTGTGTCATCGCATTTATAACGAGTTTGGCTTTAAGAAAGAAACTATATCTAAATCTGGCAAAGCAATGCTTGTTTATTCTATAATGAAGAATTACGAAAATGAGTTAGTTCTCTTAAAAGGTGTAGATAAAAAACAGGGGTTAGTAGAAACAGTATGTGACTTAATATCCGAGTTTAAGAGATACAACGTTACTCCAGATATGCTTATGCAAAATACAACAAAGGATAATAGACTTGCAAATAAACTTAAAGAGTTAGCGTATATTTATAAGGAATATGAAGCGAAAATAAATAGGCAATTTATGGACGAAGATGATGACTTAAGAGTAATTACATCTTACATAGAAAAATCTAAAATTGTGGCAAATGCGAAGATATGGATTGATGGTTTTGATGGATTCACACCACAAGAATTAGAAGTTATTAAATCACTAAATAAAGTTGCAGATATTTCTATAGCATTATCATCTGATTCAAATGCAAGCGAACTATTTTTATTGAACAACAAAACATTGGAAAAATTAAAACGTTTTTCTAATATAGAAGTAGTTTCTTTGGGCGAATCGAAAAGATTCAAAAATGACGAACTTCGTCACATTGAGAAAGCATTTAATTCGTTCCCAGCGCAAAAATATTCTGATGCAACAAAGTACATTGATATTTCAATTATGCCTAACTTATATGATGAAGTTGAAAAAATTGCGTATGATGTTTCTAAAAAAGTTAGAGATGAAAATTATAGATATAGTGATTTGATGGTAGTAACTCGTAATGTAGAAGCGTATGAATCTATTTTTAAAATGATATTTGAAAGATATGAAATTCCATACTTTATAGACTCAAAATCAGAACTATCATTACAACCGTTAGTATCCTTAGTATTATCTTTACTAGATATATGCAACAAAGGTTTTCAAACGCAAGATGTTATTACATATTTGAAGACAGGTTTGACTAATGTTACTGATATAAATGATATAGATAAATTAGAAAACTATGTTTTGAAGTATGGCATTAAAGGTAATAAATGGCTTGGTGATTGGGATTTTGACACTGATGAAGTTAATGAAAATATAAATCGTATTCGTAATGAAGTAGTTACACCAATTGTTAATTTCAAAGAGTCAATTGAAAAACAAAAAACAATTAAAGATATTGCGTTAGGAATATATAATTTTTTAGTTGAAATAAAGATTCAAGAAAATATTCAATCGTTATTAGAACAAATTAATGATAATGAGTATGTGATGAGTGTTGAGACTAGATATATAAATGCATACATACAAGTATGGAATATATTTGTTGAATTACTAGATGAAATGGTTACTACACTTGGTGAAGAAAAAACAACATTTGAAAAATTTGCCCAAATATTAAAACAAGGTATATCTACTAAACAGATTGGCTTAATTCCAGCAACTAAAGATGGATTAACTATTGGAGATATATCTCGTTCTAGAAGCTCGCATATAAAAGTTATGTATGTAGTTGGAGTAAATGATGGAATATTTCCAATGCCATATACAAGTGAAGGTTTCTTGACGGACTTAGAAAGAAACGAATTACTAGAACAAAATATAGAAATAGCAAAAGACACAAAAATGTTATTGTTAGAAGAGAACTTTAATATATACAAGATACTTACGCTTGCAAGTGAGGAATTACATTTGTCATATCCGATTGCAGATAACGTAGGTACAACATTAAGACCCTCTTCAATAATAAACGAATTAAAAGCAATGTTCCCAAAGATTAAAGAAAATAACTTTTTAATGTTGGAACATTCTTTTGAAGATTTGATAAATACAAAGAAATCTACATTTATACATTTAGCTGCAAAATCTAGATTGAAAGCAGATAAAGAAGAGGTAGATTCTAAATGGAATGCAGTATACAAGTGGTATAAAGAAAATAATCCCAAATTTATTGATTTAATAGAAGCCGGACTAAGTTATACAAACAAAACTAAAAATATATCTAAAAATCTTGCACAAAACTTATATGGTTCAACAATGAAGTCAAGTGTATCAAAGATGGAAACATTTGCTTCATGTCCGTTTATGTTCTATTTAAAATATGGATTGAACTTAAAAGAAAGAAAAACATTTAAATTAGAGACTCCGGATACAGGTATCTTTATGCACGATATATTAGATAAGTTTTCTAAATATTTAGAAAGAAATAATATTAGTTGGCGAGATGTTGAGAAAGAAGAGTTAACTAATATATCTTCTAAAATAGTTGAAGAGACATTAGCCGAAAGAAAATACAACATATTTACTAGCAATAACAGATTAAAGTTCTTAAGTATAAAACTTAAAAGAATAGTTACTCGTGTGTTGTGGATAATAACACTTCATATTAAGAACAGTGAGTTTGATGTAATGGGTTCTGAAATGACATTTGGTGAAAATTCAAATTATCCAGCGGTAACAATAGAATTATCGGAAGGTAATAAGTTAGTTTTAAACGGAAAAATAGATAGAATAGATATTGCTAAAACTGAAGAAGGAAAATTCTTGAGAGTAATAGATTATAAATCCTCTTCAAAAGCGATTAATCTATCTAATGTGTTTTATGGATTACAATTACAGCTTATAACTTACCTGGATGTAGCTGCTACAAATGATTTAATTGAAGGCGGCGCATTATATTTAAAATTAGATGACCCTATGGTAAAGACTAAAAAAAATATAACACCAGAAGAAATTGAAGAACAAATACGTGAAAAGTTAAAAATGAACGGAATCATATTAGCTGATGCCAGACTTGTACAAGCTATGGATACAAAGATGGATAAAGATTCTGCAAATATAAACTTAAGTGTAAAAAAAGATGGCACATATTCAAAAATGCCAACAGCGTCATTAGAAGAACTAAAAGGATTGTGTAGACACACCAAGAGCGTATTAAAGAAATTTGCTGAAGAAATATTAAATGGCGCAATACAAAACGAACCTCTTCGCATAAAGAAAGAAAATCCTTGTTCATATTGTGATTATAGAGAAATTTGTAATTTTGATAAAGAACTAGGCAATAGATTTAAGAAAGTTTCAGAATTAAAAAACGAAGAAGTATTTGAACAAACAAAACTATTTTAATATATACATCAATTGGAGGTGAAATAAGTGTCAGATGTTAAATGGACAAAAGAGCAAGAAGACGCGATAAATATTAGAAATTCAAAAACGCTAGTTGCTGCAGGTGCTGGTAGTGGTAAGACTGCGGTATTAGTAGAGAGAATTATAAAGAAGATAATAGAAGATAAAGTTAATATAGATGAAATGCTTGTTGTTACTTTTACTAATGCAGCGGCAAGCGAGATGAAAGAACGTATACGTGCTAGATTATATGAAGAGGCAAGTACTAATAAAGAATTACAAAAGCAAATATTATACTTAAATCGTTCTAGTATAATGACAATAGATGCCTTTTGTAAGAAAGCGGTTAAAGATTATTTCTATAAGCTGGATGTGGATCCTAACTTTAAAATTGTAGATTCCACAGAGGCAGAGTTATTAAAACTTGAATCTATGGATGAGATACTAGAAGAATTCTATGAGTCTAATGATGAAAACGTTGTAGACGTGTTAGAAGCGTATTCTAGTAATAAATCTGATGAAGGCTTAATCAACTTAGTTTTATCTATACATAGATTTATAAGTAGTTGTCCTAAGCCAATGGAATGGTTAGAAGAAAAATGTGAGATGTACAACGTAAAAGACGAAGACTTCTCTAAGACTATATGGGGAGACATTCTTATACGTTATGCCAGAAGAGTTATTGAAGAAATAGTAGAAGAACTTAAGTATTTAGAAGATATTATGCTAGGAGATCCAGATACAAAGAATTATCTAAATGTTGTACAAGATGATATTCTTCAATTAGAAGCATTACGAAAAAACAATATTACATGGGATGAATATTATAATGTATTCTCAACAATTAAGTTCGAGGGCTTAAAGAGAGCCGACAAGATGGATGAAGATTTAAAAGAAGAAGTGAAGTCTGTTAGAGCGAAGATGAAAGATGTTATAGAAAAAGACTTAAGAGATAATGTGTTTATTTCATCCTCTTCAGAAATATGTAATGATTTAAAGATTGCATATGCTCATGCTACTGGTATAAAGAATGTATTAATTGCATTTATAGATAGATATACTAAGAAGAAGTATGATAGAAACTTATTAGACTTTAGCGATATAGAACACCTTTGCTTAAAATTATTTGAAGAAAATGAAGATGTATTAAATGACTATAAAGCTAAATATGAAGAGATACTTATAGATGAGTATCAAGATAGTAACTTAATACAAGAAACAATTTTAAATAAGATATCTACTGGCAATATGTTTATGGTTGGAGATGTTAAGCAAAGCATATATAAGTTTAGACAAGCAAGACCAGAACTATTCCTAGAGAAATATAATACATATAATCAATATATGGATAAAGAAACTCAAGATGCGGCAAACAAGATACTACTATTTAAGAATTTCAGAAGTAACGAAAATATAGTAGACGATGTAAATTTTATATTTAAGAATATAATGCATAAAAGTACTGCTGAGATAGAATATAGTGAAGAGGAATATTTGAAGTTTGGTGCTAGTTATTATGGATATGAAGGTGAACCAGCCGAACTAAATATAATAGAAAAGACAAACAATTCTGATGAAGAGGAAGAATCATTATTAGAAGATGATATAGAAGAAAAACTTCAATTAGAAGCTCGTGTTGTTGCTAAGAGGATTGAAGAACTTGTAGGCAACTTTGAAGTATATGATAAGAAGACAAAAGAAAAGAGAAAAGCAAGATACTCTGATATAGCAATTTTATTAAGAGCAACTAAAGGCGCGGCGGATACTTTTAGAGAAGAATTAGGTAATAGAAATATACCTGTATATGCCGATGTAAAGACTGGATATTTCGAGAATCCAGAAGTACAAGTAATGTTATCTTTATTAAAAATCATAGATAACCCATATCAAGATATTCCTTTACTTGCAGTGTTAAGATCATCTATAGGAGCATTCGATGTAAATGAACTTACAAAGATACGTTTATATGATAAAAAAGTTCCTTTCTATGAAGCAATGATGATAGCTGCAACAAACGGTGAATCAAAAGTAAAAGAATTCTTAGATCGATTAAATGATTGGAGAAACAAATCTAGATACTTAAGCTTAAACGAGTTAATAACATACTTGTTTGATGAAACAGGATACTATTACTATGTATCTTTATTACCAAATGGTGCAACGAGACAAGGTAATTTAAAAGCACTATTAAAGAAAGCTACAGACTTTGAAAAATCTAGCTTTAAGGGATTATATAACTTCTTAACATTTATTAAAAATGTAAAAGAAACTTCTGGAGATATGGATGCTCCATCAGAACTTTCTGAGAATGATGACGTAGTAAGAATAATGAGTATTCATAAGAGTAAAGGTTTGGAATTTCCGATTGTTATATTATCTGGTATGGGAAGAAGATTTAATAAGAAGGACTTACAAAACCCTATAATGTGTCATCAAGATTTAGGCTTTGGATTTGATATAGTAGATTCAAAACATAGAATCACTTATGAGAGTATTCCTAAACAAGCATTAAAATTACAATATAAGAAAGAATTATTAGCAGAAGAGATGAGAATTTTATATGTTGCTATGACTCGTGCTAAGGAAAAGTTAATTATAACTACATTGGCACAAAATATTGAGAACCGTATAGGTGAATGGTCATCAAAAGTAACTAATTATAAAATATCATCTGCAAGTTCATTTGCTGATTGGATTTGCAACGTTGCGCTTTCAACAGAAAATAATTGGAAGATAAATAAATGGTCATATAATGATGTATTAGCTTTAAGCGATGCAAACGAAAACATTAATGAAGAGGGTAGAGGAGAAGACGATAATATTTCTGAAGAGGAATATATATTTATAAATAGCAGAATGAATTATAAGTATCCTTACAGTTTATCTACTCAAATTCCTTCTAAACTTTCTGTAAGCGAGTTAAAGAGATTATATAATCTTGAAGATTTATCACAATTACAAAAAGTTAAAGATGTTGAGATTCCTAAATTTGTTGGAGAAGAGAAGATTACTGGTGCATCATACGGTTCACTTTTACATAGCAAAATGGAGAAAATAGATTATAGCAATTTTGACATAAATAAGATAACGGAAGATGTTGAAGGTGAAAAAGCAAAGAACAGGATGAAGAAAGATTTATCTAACTTTGCAAATAGTAATTTATTTAATATAATCAAAAATTCTGAATATATATATCGTGAAACGCCATTTAATCTAGAAGTGGATATTAATGAAATTTTCAGTTTTGAAAATAAATCAGCACAAGATAAATTAATGGTGCAAGGGATTATAGATTTATATTGCGAAACTAGCGAAGGATTAATTTTGGTTGATTATAAGAGTGATCGTTTAAAATCAGATGATGAGTTTATAAACAGATATGAAAAACAGTTAACATATTACAAAAAAGCGTTAGAAAAAATTACAGGAAAAAAGGTATTAAAAACATATATTTACTCATTTGAGCTTAAGAAAGAAATTGAACTTTAATATGAGGTTACATAAGTATTGATTATATCTAAAAAGTCTACAAACTATTTGATATTTGGCAGTGCTTGTAATATAATCGTAACAGAAAAGTAATGCTAAAGTAAAAGAAATTATAAAGGAAAGGTAAGTGATACTGATGTTTGGAATAGGTCAATCCATTGGAATAGATTTAGGTACAGCAACTGTACTTGTGCATGTAAAAGGAAAAGGGATTGTCCTTAGAGAACCTTCAGTTGTTGCTATAGATAGAAATAGAGGCGAAGTTGTTTCTGTTGGTGAGGAAGCAAGAAGAATGCTTGGTAGAACACCAGGAAACATAGTTGCTATTAGACCTTTAAAAGATGGCGTTATTTCAGATTACGAAGTTACTGAAAAAATGCTTAAGTACTTTATTAAAAAAGTTTGTGGCAAATTTATTATTTCGCCTACAATAATGGTTTGTGTACCTTCTGGTGTTACAGAAGTTGAGAAAAAAGCCGTTATTGATGCTTCAATGCAAGCTGGTGCAAGAAAAGTATATTTAATTGAAGAGCCAATTGCTGCTGCAATCGGTGCTGGAATGGATATTAACAAAGCTTGCGGAAGTATGATTGTAGATATGGGTGGTGGAACTACAGATATCGCTGTAATATCTCTTGGTGGAGCTGTAGTAAGCACATCAATTAAAGTTGCAGGAAACAAATTTGACGAAGCTATTATTAAGTATATTAAGAAAAAATATGATGTTATTCTTGGCGATAGAACAGCTGAAGAATTGAAAATAAATATCGGATGTGTATTTCCAAGAATGCAAAAAGTTGAAATGGAAGTTCGCGGAAGAAACTTGACTTCTGGATTACCAGTTAATATAGTTGTTAATTCTGACGATATGTTAGAAGCGCTTTATGAGCCAGCTAATATGGTTGTTGAAGCTGTTATGTCAGTTCTTGAAAGAACTCCTCCTGAATTATCTGCAGATATAAGTGATAGAGGAATTTACATGACGGGTGGTGGATGTTTAGTTTATGGATTTGATAAACTAATTCAAGAGCGTACAGGTATCAATGTAATGATAGCTGAAGAATCAGTTTCGTGTGTGGCGCTAGGTACTGGTAAAGCACTAGAAAATGTAGATATGCTTATGAAATTAGATGCTCGTAGAAAAATACCTAAATATTAAATTTAAAGGAATGGATTAAAACTCCATTCCTTATTTTTTATTTTAAATACACAGATACAGATAGATTGTTTGGATCATGATTTGTTTTGAAAAGTAAATCACCCGAATAATCATTTTTAAATTTAAAGTCTAAATCGCTTTGTAGACTAACCGTAGCATCTTGATTTAAAGGAACATATGCTACTGGTGCACTATGGTGATGATGCTCAGTTATAGTAACATTTAAGTCTTTTACAGCATTATATAAAGTTGAAGAAAGCTGACATACACCACCGCCAAAACCTTTTGTTTCCGTCCCATCACTAAGCAAAATTTTAGCTTCTAAAAAACCATCTGATTGTCCATAAGGGCCACAAACTTCATTAAAAGAAAACTCACTGCCGGCGGGCAATTCATATTCATTTAAACGATCTGCGACAATAGAAATGTTATTGTATCGATTGCTATCTGTAGTTAAAATTTTAGTGGCATAAGAATTTAAGAATTTAGGACCTATAGGAATTTCTTCTGGAATTCCTTTTATATTATTTATTTCAGTTTCAGAAACCGGGGAATAAGAGTAATCTGTATCTGCAGAGAGGGTGTTTGCCTCTGAAATACCATTTTCTTCCTTTTTACATGCTGTTAAACATAAAATTAAGCAAAAATATAGTAAAAATTTTTTCATAAAAAACACCTCGAAAAATAGTATTTCCAGAAAAAAATTTAATATTAGCACTTGTTAAATTATGTAATCTGGAATATAATATACGTGACTTCGAAAAGAGAGGGAGGGAAAAATCCTTGAAAAATTTCATTAGTAAAAATTGGGAAAAAATTATGATATTTATTGGATGCGCTATTTTATTATTTATGCTAGTAAATAAGATAGCTGCTGAAAAAACATTAATAGAAGATTATGCTAAATATGGAAAAGAAGTTTCGTCATCAAGTAGCGCTGGTACAACAGTTTCTGGCGAGGGATTAAGCGGAACTATATCAAATGTATCTGGTGAAATTTCTAGTGGAAACTTTTTCAATATACCAATATTTCAAAAATATCCTGAGTTGACAAAGTTTGCTTTGATATTTATGGTAGCAATCTTGTTTGTAGTATTCATTACATCGTTTGCGGCAATGTTTGGTGCAAAGAAAGATGCTAAAAAGAAAAAATAAGTACATATTAAGAAATTGGACGTTTTTATCTATAAAGATAAAGACGTCTTTTTTGTTTAAGAAGTATAGTGATTTAATACTGTAAAACCAGCTGCGGATTGACTTTAAGGAAGAAACGTGCTATTATGTCAACGCAAGAAAAAACATATTATAAAACCTTTGAATTATCAAAAAAAATATTTCGGAGGTTTAGGCCTCCGGACCATTACAAGGAGGTAACTAAATGTCAGTCTTACAGACAGAACCTAAGTTGCTAGAACCACATTCTAGGCAATTTCCATTCGATGAAGTTGTATCGCAAATTGTAGACGCTATGAAAAAGCGGAATTGGAATGTTCCGGGAATAAGCCTTGCATTTGATGTGTATGGCTCCGGCGAAGCAAAATATGAATTAGTTCGTGTAATCGCAAGCCGAGAAAAAGCTTTCAAATTACGTTTTGGTCGCTATCAAGGGAAACTTGATGAAGGTATATTGAATGATGTCGCTGCAGTGGAAACAATCTGCATTCCTAAACAAATTATTGAAGTCTATGATGACGAATCTGGACCTTCCTACTATCTCTATGTAGGTGATGACTGGGCAGCGGAAAAAAATTGGTTTATGGACTCTATAAAGGTTCATTCCAAATTGAACGGAGAGCCCAGACGATATCTCAGGTATAAGGGAAACAGATATAAAACAAGAGCTACTCTGCTCATTGCAGATAATGATCTTGGCAGAGAGTATTCTCCTGAAGGCGATGAACCTCAGCAGTTTGATCTGGAAGAAAAATTCGAAGAGTTCACTTCTTGGCTGCGAGAGAATGTATTAAATTATATTCTTACATTCCCTGAAAAGCCTCTCACGAAAAAGCCCGCTGTCGAGTTGATTCCTTATAACGGTCCTTGGGAAACCGTTTATAGTTTCTGCAGTAGTAATGATGCAGAGCGAATCATTAAAGGAAAAAATAACCCTAAACGGCTACCGGCAAGTGAGCGACATGCACACTTCGGATCTGGCAAGAGATTAGTACCATTGGGAGTTCGCAATAATGGAAGATTTCCGAAGATTGCAAACGAAGGTTTCATTTGGTGCGACGTAAATCCAGAGCTCAGAATTGACTCTAAGCCCAAAGATTTTACTCGTGCGGTTGCTGATACAATGCGTTCGCTTTCTTCGTGGAACAATCATGTAATTGCTGTCACTCTTAAATACGCAAACGATGTATATGTGGCAGATAATGCAGTTTATGAAGAAACTCGTGAAAAACTCTTTGCTGCAATTGCACCGCGTGAAAGATTGACCGATTCGGAGTACAATGATGTCTTGGCTGCAAGAGGAGCAACCATCGTTCCTATTACCGAATACAAAGGCGATTATAAAGAACCTATTGTGCTTATCGGTAGAGAGTTAGACTTCGATGAAATCTCAGCGGTTTGCTACGTAGAATAAGTACGGAGGTGTTTATATGACACGGCAAGAAGTGCAACAAATTTTGAAGAAACCATTCTATGAAAGATGCTCTAAAGGATCTACTATTCTGGAATGGGAACATTGTGCCAAAAAGTTTTACAGCATTCCTAATGAGTTGGCACTGGAACACTTAATGGGCATGGCAGAAAATTTCAGCAAAGAAGATGACGATCCCATGGTCTTAAAGTGTGAGTACAAAGGCGACACATATTATTTTGGAATTGGGTTAGATGATTGTGAAAATCTTTCCCTTAAGCAAATTAGAGAGTTGTATAAGTATGCAACTTGGTCCGTATATACATGGGCTGATTAATGGGAGGAAATCATATGTATGAATTACCGGATTCTCCTGGCGCACGAGCATTGGTACAATACTTAAGAGAACGAATTGCTCAATGCGACGAACTCGAATACGTAAACGAAGATACTCGCGTTGGCGACGAGTACTACGCACAAGAAGTAGCATACAAAGACATCTTAGATAAAATCAAAATTGTTTAATATAAAAGAAAGACCGGAAGCAGCAATGCAACTCCGGTCTTCTTTTTATAATATATAATTATCGAAGAGTAGGGGGTGATATTAATGAGCATACACGATTTATATAATGAAAGTATTAAATATGATATTGAAACATGTAAGAATTTTCTGACGCTAAGGAAAAAGATAAAAGAAATTACAAAACTTTTTATAAAAAAAGAAATTGTAAATATCGAATGTAATTTAAAAATAGTTTTTAGGAGTGAAAATTAATGAATAGTATTTGTATGAAAAGATTAAAAAAATATGAAATTTATATGTGGACAAGATATAAGAAAGACATATATTGATACTTTTTACATTGCACAAAATAAAAGTTTTGCGAAAAACAACTGTAGGATTTTTGAGGAAATGCCTCATGATGTTACGCTCTGATATATACGTCTTATTTGAGGCATTTTTGAATTTTATATTTTTATTTGAGTAATTTATCATTTCGAATTTCTATTTTGAGTTTTACATCGATTAAATTTGTTACTAAATATTTTTGATATCATTTTATTACTATATAAATTTTATTTCATTAATTTTTATATTTTAATTTGTCATCATTTTATTATTATATTTTTTATAAATATCTTTTGCATTTTTCATATATATTTTATACCTACATACTGAATTTTTTATAAAATTCCCCTATTTCGCAAAAAGCCTATTTTAAGACGTTTTTTGAGACATGAAACTATATTACCCCTATTAAAAAAATCGAAAATTGGCGATTCTCATGCGTCGGTTTTTGGGCGTTTTTTGAACTTTTTAAAGAAGATAATTTTAGTAAAATTTCATCGAAAAAATTAAAATAATTTTATAAATTTATAATAAAATTACAGAAAAATTTTAGTAAAATTTGTAGCAAAAATTTAGTCATTATGAAATACAAAATTTTAAATTTAATACGACTAATTTATGAATATATTAATCTAATGAATCGGATTAATATAAAAGTATATAAAAATAAAATAGGTAGTAAAACGATATAAATTACATTTCTTCTCTACTGATATTGTCCCCTACATAAAAAACGAACATTGCACAAAATATTTGTAAAAAAAGAATAGGGAACAAATGAAATTCAATTTTTATATATTAAAGTTCTAATAATTTTATTTGGTATAGACCAATACTCTTAGTTCCATTTTTTAAAATTTCTTCCATTTCTTCGTGAAGATGGCCATGAATATGAAGTGGAACATGGTTCTTGTATATGTAGCGAGTTATTCCCTTTAAACCATCATGAACAACGTCTCTCCTATCAAATATATATGCTCTATCATGTGAAATTAAAATATCTGCAACTTCCATTTTCTCTGCTAATTCTATACTTTCTTCATGTGTTTGCATACCATAATCTTTTTCTTTATAGCGATTAGATCCCATAATACCAGCAATTTTTATTCCTTTGCAATCTATTACTTTTCCATTTATATTATTAACACCATTTACATCCAAGAAGTCAATTGAATCATGATTTCCAACGACTCCAAAAAGTTTTTCTGTAGGTACTAAATTTTTAATTGCATCGATATCCAATCCGCTTAAATCTCCAAGTAATAAGCATAAATCATAATCATCAGGATTTAGAGATTTTAAATAGTTTATGTATTTATCTGTATATGCTAAACAATTATGGGTATCTGTTATAAATAATATTTTTAAACCAAAAGGATATAGCTCCTTACATTTTCCAAATTCGTTTAGTAATTTTTCTTCGAATTCTTCTCCTATATTTGTTGTATTAACTTCTTCAACTACATTAAGCGTAGTATTATTTTTTGAAATAAATTTATTTAAGAAAAAATCTAATAACCCCATATTGAAAAATTTCCTTTCTATAAGTGTTACTTAATTTCTTTTAAAACTTCTGGTAAATCAGAAATATTTTCTATTGAATGATCTGTTTTTAGATCATCTCCAAATCCATATTTGGCTTGTACAAATTGAAGTTCTGCAAGCTGACTCGCTTCAAAGTCTTTTACTGTATCCCCTACATATATTGCATTCTTTATATTATTTCTCTCTAATACTGCTTTTATAGCTTCACCTTTTGGAACTTTCATTTTAGCAGCAGCTGCAAAATCAAGAAAGTATTTTTCTAAGCCTGATGATTCTAAGAATGCTTCTATATATCCAGCTGCACAATTGCTAACGATTGCAAGCTTATATGTTTTGCTTAATTCTATAAGAACATTTTCTAAACCTTCATATACGTTTCCGCCAACTTCACTAAGTTTTATAGCAACTTCGTCTAACATTTCTTGAAGGTAAGTTTCTCTTTCTTCTTTTTCTAAATATGGCATAAATGTTTCGGCAGTTTCTGCAAAAGTACATCCCATAGTTTTTGCAACTTGTTCTTTAGTAATTTCTTTTAAATTTTCATGTTTTGCAACTACATCGTTGATTACTATATGAAAGGTATCTTCCGTATCCCATAATGTTCCGTCTAAATCGAACAATATCATTTCAATTTTACTATCAATATTTTCAACAGTTTTTATTTTGAAAAATAAAGCTTTAATGCTATTAATCATTCTAACAAATATATTTTCTTTTCTTACAACTAAAGCGTTGTTTGTCTCTTGTGTTTGTTCCATTTTTTCTATACCATCCTATGTCTAAAATTTACAACTAAAATTATATCATACATTTTTTATATTACAAATTTTAATATTGCTCTTCCCTCTTATATAGAAAAAAGAAAAAAGAAAAAAGAAAAAAGAAAAAAGATTTTAATTTTGTGCAATGTTTACAACGTTATCTTTTAGTGATAGAATTTTATTGATTAAAGCAGTTCTTTATTTTTACTCCATGGAGGTTATTAATATGTTTGATGGTAATGTACCTAAACTTTTGAGAGATTATTTGAACTACAGTTCAAACTTAAATAAATCTAGCAATACAATAAAAGAATATAGATATGATTTGATGAACTTTCTAAAATATATGAAATGGCAATCTATGAATAATCGAAAGTCTACTATTGATGATGTAGAGACAATCACAGATATAGATTCTAGATTTTTAAATAAGATAGACATTAATGATCTATATGAATATATGAGCTATCTTAAAGATAATTGTAATGATACAGCAACAACTAGAGCTCGTAAAGTTGCAAGTCTTAGAGGTTTCTTTAAATATCTCCATACTAAAGCAAGAGTTATTGATGATAATCCTGCTAAAGAACTAGAAAGTCCAAAGCTTGGTAAAAGACTACCTAAATTCTTAACCTTAGAAGAAAGTATGAGTTTACTTGATGGTATAAAAAACGGCGAACTTATAGGTAGACAACATGATAACCGTATTAGAGATTATGCAATCATTACCCTATTTTTAAATTGCGGAATGCGTCTTGCAGAACTTGTTGGAATAAACATCAGTCATATAAAATTTGATGAAGCAATTCTAACTGTTATAGGAAAAGGAAATAAAGAAAGAACAATCTATTTGAATAAAGCTTCAATGGAAGCAATTAAGGATTATCTTGCTGTCCGTCCAACAGATGATAATGTTGAAGATAAAGATGCGTTATTCTTAAGTGAAAGAAAGAAAAGAATAAGCAGAAGAACAGTTCAAAACTTGATCAAAAATTATTTAAGAGATATATGCGGTTTAACAGAACATTATTCAACACATAAATTAAGACACACCGCAGCAACTCTTATGTATCAGTTTGGTAATGTAGATATAAGAGCATTACAGGAAATACTAGGACATGAAAGTATAGCAACAACTGAAATATATACTCATGTAGATAATTCGCAAATTAGAGAAGCTGTTGAGAATAATCCTCTTGCAAATTATATACCTAAAGAAAAATAACTATACTTGAGGCACTAATAGTTCTTGCCCAACATATATCATTGATGATTCAAGATTATTAACTTCTTTTATAGTATAAATATTTTCTCTAACGTTACCTTCAAGAGAGTTAGCGATAGACCATAATGTATCCCCTTCTGCAACTATGATTGTTTCATATTCAACAGGTGATGCTGAGAAAACAACGTTTGTAAGCATACTCATTACGAAAGAGATGATACAAACAATAATTGTCATTGATACTATAAATCTTGGTAAATTAACTATTTTCATAAAAACGCCTCCTTAGAACATGTGTTCTTGTTTACGATTATTATATTATACGAACGTGCGTTCTTTGTCAATTGTTTTTGATAGAAAAATACAAATTTTTGTTCGCCTTTATATAAATGCTTAAAAATAGAGGGATACCAGTTCTTTGGTACCCCTCTTCATGATTTATTTAATTCTTTTTGCAATATTTTTCGGCTAATTCTGCAACATTTAAAGTATCTAAATCTAATATAAATTGTTCACGGTCTTCTGGTTTGGAGGCAGATTGTAGTATAGATAGGTTGTATTGTATTGCCTCTTCTAAAACCACTTCCCTCTTCTCTATCTTTTTATTAATTGAATCAAATAAGTCTGCTCCCTTTTTAGAATTTACTATAACAAGAGACGTTCCTTTATTATCATACATCTCTTCACACACATGCTTTATACCCCAAAAGTCTGCTAGTGTAATATCAGATATTTTATCCAACCCTTTAAATTTACAAGCGTAGCAAGATTCTCTTAAAGAATAATCATTTAAAAATAAACGCATAAATATGTCTAAGTGGTGATTGATTGAGGAAGTCTTATTCTCATATTTAAATTTGACCTCATAATCTTTCCAACCATTTGTTTTATCTCTAAAAGATATTTCTAGTGGATTAGAATTATCTGTGTTCTTCTTGTATTCTAAATACTTTCTCCAAACACGTTCCATTGGTACACCATGACAAATTAAATCTTGCATATACAAATTCTCATAACTTTTCCCTAAGAAACTATTAAGACCAGCTATTTGACAAGGAGTGCCAGTAAATAAAACTTTTCTACCCTCTTCAAGAAACTTTTTTACTTGCGCATATGAATTGCCCATGTTACTTAATACATATTTAGAACCTCTTAAAGACTCTAATTCCGCTATATTATCTACCTTACTGTGTACAACATTAAATTCTTCATCAAATTTCGCGCCAAAAACAATTCCGCCTTGATTTATAATTTCTTCTGCAAGTAAAGAAAAGATTCCACCTGAGGAACTTTTTTCTCTAATTTCTTGATTTAAATTAATCGCTGCATAAGCTTTTTGTTCAAATTGCATTTTATATATTCACCTCATTAATTTATATCTAATGCGCTTTCTATGAAAGTCAATGCTTTGTCTTGTTCATTCTCAAGAATTGAATTAACTTCAGAATAATCACACTTTAGATTCTTTTCAGTGATCGAGTCTATGTACAATCTATCTTTCAACTTAAACATGTTTAATAATGTATCTATTCTCGCATTCATTGGAGCTACATCATCGGATACTCTATCATATATAACAAAAGGTCTATTATATATAATTGCAAATACAGATGAATGGAATGAATCCGTAAATATTACTTCAGCATGTTTTTCTAAGTATACAAACTCTCTAGGTCCACATGTATAATAAGGATCATTCTCATCCATTAAATTAATAACTCGCCAATTATTTTTAGAAGCAATATCATTAATTTCTTTTCTGTGTTCATCTGAAAATTCGCCTAAAAAACATGTAAGGATATATTTCTCATTTTCATTAAAATTTTTCGGTTTCTGGGCAATTTTGTCCCAATCAGATGATGGAATTACCAGTACTGGATCGATAACTACTTCTGAATCAGTACGACCATTTACATCTTCAATTATTTTCTTTGCATTATCTTCACGTACAGAAATTGCTTTAAAATTATCTAAACCTTTTTTGAACGCTTCTTTACATTCATTAGGTATTTCGCTAACACCAATACTTGCAGCATAAGCAATATTCTTATTTATATCCTTAGAGAAATCTAAAAACATACTGTATTGATCAAAGAATGGAAATGTTGGATTCCACACTTGATCACTACCAACTATGAAATAATCATAATAGCTAGAATCAATTTTATCTATTGAATCAACACGTTTTATATTTATATATTTGTTTGTAAAGTCACAAAAAGTATTAAATTTTTTGTCGTCGAGTGTTTTAGGAAATGAAATTTTATTAGTACTTTTTTTGAATTTATCTTTTTCAGCAATCCATATATTATCTACTTTATTTGTATATCTTTGCAATATTGAAAGCATTGCATAATTTTGAAGTCTATTTCCAAAATTGTAATTTCCGTTTAGTGTTATGATTCCTACTTTTTTCATCGTCATCTCCTTTTAATTGATTTACTTAAAGAAGAGGGCCCATATAGGTAACCCTCTTCTTATAATTATTTAAATGAAACTATTTAATTATTTAACTAATCTTAAAGCTTCTTTAGCAATGATTTCTTCTTCGTTAGTAGCTATAACATACATTTTGATTTTTGATTCTGGAGCACTGATGATTCCTTCATACATTTCATCATCTTGGTATGCTGGATCTAAAACGATTCCGAATTCTTCTAAACCTTCAACACAAGCTCTAACAACGTCTGGATTGTGTTCCCCTATTCCACCTTCAAATGTAATTACATCAACATGTCCTAAAACAGCCATGTAAGCACCGATGTATTTTCTAACTCTGTAAGATAAAACATCAAGTGCAAGTTTAGCTCTTTCGCTACCTTCGTCTCTTAACATTCTTAAGTCTCTAACGTCACCTGTTTGACCAGATATAGCAAGAAGACCAGATTTCTTATTTAATGTGTTAAGCATTTCCCCTATTGTCATGTTTTCTCTTTCCATAATGAATTCAAGAACAGCTGGATCGATGTCACCAGATCTTGTTCCCATTACTAAACCTTCAAGTGGAGTGAATCCCATTGATGTATCAACACATTTACCATTCTTAACAGCAGTGATACTTGAACCATTTCCTAAGTGACAAGAAATCATGTTTAAGTTTTCTTGAGGAATTCCTGTGATTCTAGCAGCTTCTTCTGTTACGAATTGGTGTGACATACCATGAGCACCATATCTTCTTACACCATATTTTTCATAATATTCTCTTGGAATACCATACATATAAGCGTATTCAGGCATTGTTTGATGGAATGATGTATCAAATACCATCACTTCTGGAATACCAGCCATAGTTTCTAAACAAGCATTAATACCTTGTAAAGCAGCTGGGTTGTGTAGTGGTGCATATGGAATAGATTTTGTTTTGAATGTTTCTAATATTTCATCTGTTACTAGAGTAGATTCTTTGAAGAAAGGTCCTCCATTAACGATTCTGTGTCCAATAGCAGAAACTTCACTTAAATCTTTAACTACACCAACTTTTTCATCTGTTAAGTATCTAACAACAGCTTTGAATGCAGCAACGTGATCTGGAAGTGGTAACTCTTCTGTTACTTTATTTCCATTTGCTTTGTATTCAATAAATGGTGATCCGATATCTCCAGCACCGGCGCCGATTCTATCGCATTTACCTTTCGCTAAAACTTTGTTTTCATCCATATCGATTAATTGATATTTTAATGATGAACTTCCGCAGTTAACAACTAAAATTTTCATTTTCTATTACTCCTTTTCTTTTTATTTGTCCATAGCGTCAGCTTGAAGTGCAGTTATTGCTACAACTCCTACTATGTCATCAGATTTACAGCCTCTGCTTAAATCATTAACTGGTCTTGCGATACCTTGAGTAACAGGACCATATGCTTCAGCTTTGGCAAGTCTCTCGACTAATTTATATCCAATATTTCCAGCATTTAAATCTGGGAATATTAAAACATTCGCATTACCTGCAACTTCACTTCCAGGAGCTTTTGAAGCACCAACAGAAGGAACGATAGCAGCATCTAATTGCATTTCGCCATCAACTTTAAGTTCTGGCATTTTTTCTTTAACTAACTTGGTTGCTTCTATAACTTTTGCGTTCATACCTTCAACAGCAGGAGCACTTCCCATTGTTGAATAAGAAAGCATAGCGACTTTTGGTTCAGTTTGAGTAAGTAGTTCCCAAGTCTTAGCTGAAGAAATAGCAATTTCAGATAATTCTTCGGCATTAGGATTTACATTCAAACCGCTATCTGAGAATATAAACATTCCATTTTCACCGTATTCGCAATTAGGAACATTCATTAAAAAGAATGCTGAAACTAATTTAACACCAGGTGCAGTTTTTAGAATTTGAAGCGCTGGTCTTAAAGTATCAGAAGTAGAACATACGCTACCTGCAACTAATCCATCAGCATCTCCCATCTTAACCATCATAGTTCCAAAATATATATTGTGTTTTAATGTTTCTCTAGCTTGTTCGATTGTCATGCCTTTTGCTTTTCTAAGTTCATAAAAAGCATTTGCATACTCTTCGTATCTGTCAAAAGCATTAGGGTCAACAATTGTGATATCAGAAACATTGATGTCGCCAGCAACATTTCTAATTTCATCAGGATTACCAATTAAAACAACTTTTGCAAAACCTTCATCAGTAACTTTTCTTGCCGCTTCGATAACTCTAATATCACTAGCCTCTGGCAATACAATAGTTTTCATGGAAGCTTTTGCTCTTTCTTTCACTGTATCAATGAAACTCATTTTGTTTTTCCTCCCCTTATTTAACATACACGTAATTATATACTTAAATATGCGATTTTTCAAGAGAACATTAGTATAGAGCAAAAAAAGACAAGCCGGCGTGTGCCGGCTTGTCCCACAACTCGCTTAGAGATTGGCTCCGCGAGCTTCCAATTCTTTTTCGAGGGTTTCTCCCAACTTGCGCACATTTCTGCCGGACTCTTCGAACTTGGTGTGAATTTCCTCGCCGTAGATTTCCAACTGGTCAAGTGCGACCAAAATGCGCAGTCCTTCGCTCATGCCCGCGCCTTCGACGATGTCGAACAGATCAAGCAGGCTCTGCACATAACCTCCAGTAAGCTCATAGAAGTTCTCCATCAGATCCTTGCCGGGGTTAAACCGCTTGGTAGTGAGCACAGGTGTACCTTTGAAAATGTCCATAAATTACCTCCTAGGACGTCTAAATTGGATCGATACCGAAGTGTATCTTTAAATATTATACCACAAATTACCAGTTTTAGCAATATTATGTAACTCTATTGACAATCTTTTAATTGCCCTTTATTCTATTTACAGGTGATTACATGATACTTAATTATACTGTTTCAGATGCAGAAGATGGACAAAAAATAGCCCAAATTCTGCACAATCAATTAAATATTTCTTCTCGCCTACTAAAAAAACTAAAAATGAATGAAAAAATATTAGTAAATGATAGGCCTGTTTATTCAAATTACATAGTAAAAAACGGTGATTTTATAACTATACTAATAGACTTCGAAGAAATAGATTATATAGAAGCGGAAGAAATGAACTTAGATATCATATATGAAGATGAATATATATTGGTTGTAAATAAACCTGCAGGAATTGTGGTTCATCCCTCTTCATATCATTTGAATAATACATTGGCTAATGGTGTTAAATATTATCTAAATAATAATAAAAAAATTAGACCTATAAATCGATTAGATAGAGACACTTCTGGTATAGTAATGTTTGCAAAAAACGAATATGTGCAAGAATGCTTTCAAAATAAATCTGACTATAAAAAAGAATATCTTGCTATAGCAACAGGCATCATAGAAAATGATAAAGGAACAATAAATAAACCTATTGCAAGAAAGCCTGGTAGTATAATGGAACGTGAAATAAATTATGACGAAGGTCAAGTTGCAATTACTCATTATGATGTATTAGAACGTTTTGTTGAAGAGGGTTATACACTATTACATATAGAATTAGAAACTGGAAGAACTCATCAGATACGTGTACATTTTAAATCAGAAGGACATATATTATTAGGTGATGATCTGTATGGAGCTCCAAGCGAATTAATAAATAGACAAGCTTTACATGCTTGGAAGATTTCCTTTATACATCCAATAACAAAACAAGAAATTAAATTGGAAGCTAATATACCTGAAGATATAAACAATGTAATAATAAATCTAAAAAAAGCGATGTAATTTTTACATACGCTTTTTATTGTTTAATTAAATTGTACCGATAGCAATGTAGAAAGCGGACTAGTAATAGTGTTGAAATTATTTAGTGACCTAAGCCTTATGTAATCGCTACCTACTTCTGCTATTACCCCACTCCTGCGTATAACATTGTTTGCGTTTTGAAATTCGCATGTACACCTATTGCCTAGATTATTAGCCAGCAAGTCTCTTAACGACCTTACATTACATCCGCAACCACAATTTGAATTTTGATTTATAGATAATGAGTAAAGGTCACTATCTGAATTTATATTTCTATTAGAATTGTTATAACACGCACACATATATCATCACTCCCATCACTTTTATATATCTTATGAAGAGGGATTTTAAATTGTTACAAAAGAAAAAGACCTGCCTTAAAAGCAGATCTTCTTCATGTAATAAATATAGAGCAAATCTATAAGCCGGGTTCTGTATTTGATAATCATTTATCTAGGACATATGTCGCCATATGCCTCAAGCCACGTTTTGTGAAAAAGAACTGACGAGCAGCCCATGTGTTCTTTTTCCAGTGTTGCTCCAGGTGGGGTTTACATAGCAGATATGTCTCCATATCTCTGGTAGGCTCTTACCCTGCCTTTCCATCCTTACCTTTTCAGGCGGTATCTTTCTGTTGCACTTTCCTTAGAGTTACCTCCACCAGCCGTTAGCTGGCACCCTGCTCTGTGGAGCCCGGACTTTCCTCTCGTATTTCTTCAATACCAGCGATTATCTGACTTACTCCATAAATATATTACAATTTTTTCTAGATTATGTCAATAAGATTTTGACGAGTTTTTTTAAGATCCCGCTGATTTATATTGTTTTAATCCTATTGTCCAAACACCGTATGAAGCAATCAAGAAAATGACTGCTGCAAATGGTGTTAGGCTGTACCATATAGGTACATTCCCTTTATCTAATATATAGAGTAATGGATAATAGTTTATACATCCAAATGGTATGACAAAAGTAAATATATTCGCAAACCATTTTCTATAAATGCTTATTGGATATGATGATAAATCTCTTCCACCATCCGAAATTATATTCATTGCTTCCATTCCTTCTATTGTCCAAAAACTAAATGAAGCTTTTAATAAAAGTATAGAGAAAAACAAAACTAATGAACCTGTTATCATAAATAGCAGAACAAATATCTTGTATGGTGTCCATGTGACATCTACAGTTACAATTCCATATACTAATATAATAACTGCTTCTATTATTCTGCCAATCTTAGTGGTCTCAAAATCTGAACATAAAACTTGCAGAGTAATATTTCTTGGCCTAACTAAAATTCTGTCTAATAGGCCGTTATTTACTTGTTTATGAAAGTGATCTAAACCTCTTGCAAACATTTCTACTATTACGTGTCCGAAAATTGCTATTCCAGTTGTTAGCATTATCTCACTTCTTGTCCAGCCATCTATACTTCCAAACTTATCTAATAATATCAATATTCCTAATACTAAAAACAATGAAGAAAGTGCTGACGAAAGCATAATTAGGATAAAAGATAATTTATACTGCGCATCACATTTTATTTTCATCCATATTGATTTCAAATATAAAGACATTTTATCCTCCCCTTTCTATCCACCTTGAACTTCTACTCTTCTTGTTGCTTTATTTATAAAAGCAGTGCCAATTAGTATTGTGATAACAATCCATACAACTTGTATAAGTATGCTTTGTAAAGCTTCTGTTGTTCCGATATTTCCGACATAAACTCTATATGGTAAATCCATAATTAATCTAAACGGCAAAGCATAACAAAGTGTTCTTAAGGTTGTCGGCATAAATGGTATTGGAACTGTTCCACCAGCAAAGAAGTCAGTTATTACTGTTGCGATGTTGAAGAGGCCTCGTGATGAAACTGTGTAAAACAAAAGTATGTATACGATCATTAGTATTGCAACCGATAGTACAAATCCCAGCATTAAAGTTATAAAGAATAATATAAATGCGGTAAATGTTGCCGGAGCATTTAAGCCATATTCACCAGGAATTAAGGATGCAATTATTATCATTGGAATAAATCTTAATACTGAAGATGCAAGTTTGCCTGCCGCAAGTTTTATATACCAAAACCAGTAAAGATTTGAAGGTCTTACAAGTTCATAAGAAACCTGTCCATTAACTAATGATTCGATAATATCCTTGTCTTTGTATCCTAAATAAGTGAATGTGAAGAGGGCTTGCCCTATCCATACATACGATACGAGTTGCGACCATTCCATCGGAGTTTCAATGCCCGCTCTATAATATGCTTCATAAATCATTATAAGCATGAATCCCCAAAATATTTGGGTCAAAACTCCAGCAATCGCAGCAAAACGATATTGAAGTCCAACACTAAATCGAAGTTTAAAAAATGATAAATATGATTTCATGTGCTACCTCCTATTCTATATTTAGGTCGGTATACATTTTCGCAATTACTTCCTCAATTGGTGAACTTTCAACTTGTATATCCACGATGTGTACTTGCGTTGCTAATAGAGAAATTACATCTTGTAATTTTATAATATTCGAATTAAATTTCAGTATTGCTCTTTGTTCGTTTTGTTCTACAGTTTCTACATTTGGTATGCTAATTTTCTTATTTGTGTACTCGTACTGTACACTTAATATAAATCTTGGAGAGTACTGTTTTCGAATATCTGTTAATGCTCCATCGTAAAGTTTGCAACCTTTACCAATCAATATAACACGATTTGTAAGCGCTTCAATATCTTGCATATCATGCGTTGTAAGAATAACAGTTGTACCATTTTCTTTGTTTAAATCTTTTACGAATTTTCTTACTGCAATTTTTGAAACTGCATCTAGTCCTATTGTAGGTTCGTCTAAAAATAATATTTTAGGCTTGTGCAATAGCGACGCTGCAATCTCTGCGCGCATTCTCTGACCGTAAACTTAATTGTCTTGTTGGAACATTAATGATTTGACTTAAATCAAGAGTTTCTATAAGTCGTTCTCTTGTGTCTTCGAATTCCTTTTTAGGAACTTTGTAGATATCTCTTAGGAGATAAAATGAATCATCGGGTGGAACATCCCACCATAATTGAGAGCGTTGTCCGGAAAACAACACCAATATCCTTAACGTAGTTCTTGCGATCTTTGTAAGGAACCTTACCATCAATCACACATTCACCACTAGTCGGATTTAAAATGCCACACATAATTTTAATTGTAGTGGACTTGCCGTGCACCGTTCGGTCCAATATAACCGACTATTTCGCCTTCATTGATATCAAACGAAACGTTCGATAATGCGTTGACCTCTCGATACTTTTTCTTAAAGAAAGATTGAATAACTTCCTTTGAAGAACTGCCTCGTTCAGCAACTCTGAACGTTTTTGAAATATTGTCTAGATGGATTATGCTTTTACTCATTTCACGCCTCCTTCTAAAAATATTGTAAAACAAAAAGAGCAACTCTAAACTTTATGTTAAAATTGCTCTTTTGAAAAACGAACTGTCGCTAGTTTACAACAACATATTTTGTTTGTAAAGTATATTTCGAAATTTTTCTACAAAATATTTTAAAGCAAAAAAGAAACTTAAGTTTTACCTTAAGTTTCTTTAATATTTTAATATTGAATTCCCCAGATAACTTCTGTCTTAGCTGGCTTGCCACAACATACGCAAGTATCTGAAATGTGTTCTTGTTCATCTTCAAATGGGATACATCTAGATTTTGTTCCACGAATTTCTTTAATCTTTAATTCGCACTCTTCTTCTCCGCACCACATAGCTTTTACGAAACCTGGTTGTGTATTCATGATGTTTGCCATTTCATCTAAGTTTGTAGCTGTAAATGTAAGAGCATCTCTTCTTTCTGTTGCCATTTTTAATAAGTTGTCTTGGATTTCTTGTAGTAAATCTTCAACATAATCTGCAACGCCAGAATCAGCAGCTATTGTCATCTTCTCACGTGTATCACGTCTTGCAACAACTAAGCTATTTTCTTCAAGATCTCTTGGACCAATTTCAATTCTAACTGGAATACCATTTGTTTCATGCTCTGCAAATTTAAATCCTGGTGATTTTTCAGACATATCTACAAATGCTGTAATTCCTCTATCTTGTAATGCATCTAAAATTTCATCAGCTTTAGAAATTACATTTGATTCGTTTTTGATTGGAACAATGACAACTTGTCTTGGAGCTATTTTTGGTGGAAGTACTAAGCCATTGTCATCACTATGTACCATGATAAGTCCGCCGATCATTCTTGTAGAAACTCCCCAAGATGTTTGATATACATGTTCTAATTCATTGTTTCTGTTGCTGAATGTAATATTAAATGGTTTGCTGAATTTTTGTCCGAAGTAATGTGATGTTCCACTTTGTAATGATACACCGTTATACATTAAAGCTTCGATTGTATATGTATATTCAGCACCAGCAAATTTTTCTTTTTCTGTTTTTTGTCCAATAATTGCAGGAATAGCTAAATAATCTACGAAGAATTTTTGATAAATCTTTAACATTCTCATTGTTTCTTCTTCCGCTTCTTTAGCTGTTTCATGAATTGTATGACCTTCTTGCCATAAGAATTCTCTTGAACGTAGGAATGGTCTTGTTTCTTTTTCCCATCTTACTACGTTAACCCATTGGTTATATAGTTTTGGTAAATCTCTGTGAGAATTTACTGTATTTGCATAATATTCGCTGAATAACGTTTCTGAAGTTGGTCTAACACACATCTTCTCTTCTAATTGTTTCTTTCCACCCATTGTTACCCAAGCAACTTCAGGCGCAAATCCTTCTACGTGTTCAGCTTCTTTATTTAAAAGAGATTCCGGGATGAATACGGGCATATTAACATTTTGATGTCCAGTTTCTTTGAACATACCATCTAATACTTTTTGCATGTTTTCCCATATTGCGTACCCATTGGGTTCGATAATTACGCATCCTTTAACACCTGAATATGTAGCAAGTCTAGCCGCTTTTACAACGTCATCATACCATCTTGCAAAGTCTTGGTCTCTTGGCGTAATTGCTTTGTTTTTCATATAAAAACCCCTCTCTGAATTATTTTACGTAATGCCATTGATTTATTTTGAATTTGGCATCGCACGTGCTATATTATACCACTAGAATGCCCCAAATTTCAATAGATTATTGACAAAATAAGGCAACCTGGCTATAATCTTTATGTAAACCAAATATATAGGGGGTCACATCATGCAAACAGCAACGCTAATTATTAACCAGGAAACCCTTCGGCAAACACTGCGAGTCGAAAGAGAACATTGGGCAAAACTCAAGCAGTACTTCAATTTTAATCACGAACTTGTCCAAAACATCGCAAATGAGCAAGTCCTCAACATTGGCTGTTTTTCCGGCCTTCTGAGCTTTATCAATTGCGGTAACCTTTACAAACATGAAGACGTCGTAAAATTCATTGGATATGAGCGTGACAGTTTCCGCGCTTATGAACACACTGTAAGCAACATTGCAGATCAGAGCAAACTTACGAGAAAAGAACTCGAATCTCTGATTTCCTACCATCTGCGGCGCACATATTTCGTTGAATTGTTCGTAAAAGCAATCATTTCTAGCATCGAGGGAGTTTGAGTATGCATCAGAACAATAAAACCCGTTCACCACTTTGAGTGAACGGGTTTCTTATTTTTAAAATTCTGTTTTCTTTCCTCTACTCATTAATATTTTAGTTGCTTCTTCTGGAGTTTTACCATTATGAATAATGTCGTACATTTCATTTATAATTGGTGTTCCTACACTATGTTTTTGAGCTAATACATATGCACCTTCAACAGCATATACACCTTCAACAACCATTCCAACTTCTTTCATAGCTTCCTCAACTGACATTCCTTGACCGATTAAGATACCAGCTTTTCTATTTCTACTGTGTTTACTTGCACATGTAACAAACAAGTCACCTACACCAGTTAATCCATAGAAAGTTTGTCTCTTTGCGCCAGCTTCAACACCTAATCTAGATATTTCTACGATACCTCTTGTGATAAGTGCAGCAATTGTGTTGTCTCCATATCCTAAACCAATTGCTATACCACAAGCAAGAGCGATAATATTCTTTAAAGAACCTCCCATTTCAACACCTAATAAATCGTCGTTTATATATACTCTAAATTTAGGATTCATAAATGTTGTTTGTAATCTTTCAGAAGTTTCATCGTTTTCGCTTGAAATAACTACAGCAGTAGGAATTCCAATTGAAACTTCTTCAGCATGGCTAGGACCTGAAATTGCTCCAACAGTATTATTAGGAAATACTTCTTTTATAACTTCTGTATAAACCTTTTGAGTATCTTTTTCCATACCTTTTGAGGCAAGTACAAAAATTTGATTATCTTTAATAAAAGGTTTCATATTGTTTAATGTAACTCTAATTGCACTTGATGGAGTTACCATTACAATTATTTCTGTTCCTTCTAACGCTTCTTCAAGTGAAGTATAACAACTTAATCCCTCTGGAATTGTTACTTCAGGTAAGAACTTACATTTTCTATCATTATTTATAAGATCTGCTTCCTCTTTGCTGTATGACCATAATTTAACTTCATGACCATTTGTGTTTAAAAGAATTGCTAATGCTACACCCCAGCTACCACTACCTATAACAGCAATTTTTTCACTCATTATTTAGCCTCCTCTTCTTTTGCTTGATCATTTGCGATCGCTTCTGCAGCTTTCGCAGCTTCCAATTCTGCTTTTTCTTTCTTTGTTTTCCACAACTTATTTTCTGTACCGCTTAAAAGTCTAGAAATATTTTTTCTATGTCTAACAATTACTAAAAGTGCAATACAGCAAGCAAAAATAAAGTATGGTAATTTATATTTTAATTCTGTTCCATATTCGTTTCCTATTACAGCAACAAGAACTGGATACAAAAATGCTGCAAATATTGATCCTAAAGAAACCATTCTTGAAGATAAAATTAAGACAAGTGCAAATAATAAGCAAACAAGACCAATTTCCCATTCAAGTGTAAGTAAAACACCTAATGATGTTGCCACACCTTTTCCACCTTTGAATCCATAATATATTGGAAAATTATGACCCATGATGGCACCAAAGGCAGAAATTAAATATGCATATTCAAAATAAAGCGGTATTTGAGTTACTGGTATACTGTTATACCCTAGCAACATCAAGCCGTGACCAATCTTAATTGCCAAAACACCTTTTAATACATCAAATGCTAATACTAATATTGCAGGTATTGGACCAAGAACTCTTAAAGTATTTGTTGTTCCTGCGTTACCGCTTCCGTGTTCACGGATATCACCTTTACCCATTAACTTAGATAATACAATAGATAAATTTACACTACCTAATAGATAACCTGCCATACCAATTACAATTAGTTTCCAAATCATAATCCATCCTCCTCTTATTTACTTGTCTTCTTTAGTTGATTTTTCTCTTACTATAATTCTTACTGGTGTACCTTCAAGTCCACCGAAATTCTTTCTTATTTGATTCTCTATATATCTTTGATATGAGAAATGGAATAACTTCGCGCTATTACAAAATACTACAAATGTTGGTGGTCTTGTAGACACTTGTGTAGCGTAATATATTTTAAGTCTTCTACCCTTGTCGCTTGGTGGTTGAACAAGAGTAATCGCTTCTTCAATAACTGTATTAAGCATACCTGTTGTAGCCCTGAAATTGTTTTGGTCATTAACAGAGTTTATTAGTGGGAATAGCTTGTCTATTCTTTGACCAGTAACTGCAGAAACGAATAATATAGGAGCATATGTAAGATATGCAAGTTTGTTATATACGTCCTTTTTGAATGCTTCTAGAGTACCTGTTTCTTTTTCTAATAAGTCCCATTTATTGATAAGTATTATAACACCTTTACCAGCTTCATGTGCTTCACCGGCAATTTTTGCATCTTGATCTGTAACACCTTCAGTAGCGTCAATTACAAGTACACAAACATGTGCATTATCTATCGCTGCTTTAGCACGTATAATACTATATTTTTCTATCATTTCTTCAATCTTGCTTTTTCTTCTAATACCTGCAGTATCAATAAATACATATTTACCGTGCGCATTTTCAAACTTTGAGTCAACGGCATCTCTAGTAGTACCAGCTACATTTGAAACGATGTGTCTATCTTCGCCCAAGATTTTATTGATTAAAGAAGATTTTCCAACGTTAGGTTTTCCTATTAAAGCAACTCTAATGTATTCGTCATCATCATCTGCTTCATTCTCAGCAGGAAAATTCTCATATATAGCATCAAGCACTTCACCTGTTCCCAATTGGTTTAATGAAGAAACAGGAAGCGGATCTCCTAATCCCAAATTATAAAATTCATAAATATCATCTGGTGTGTCACCAATCTTATCTGCTTTATTACAAACAAGAACAATAGGCTTTTTAGTTCTTCTAAGCATATTAGCAACTTCATGGTCAGCTGCAGTTACACCTTCCTTTATATCTGTCAAAAAGATAATAACATCGGCTGTTTCCATTGCGATTTCAGCTTGTCTTCTCATTTGAACTAAAATCTCATCGTTTGAATGCGGTTCAATACCACCAGTATCAATAAGAGTAAACTTTCTGCCACGCCATTCTGTATCAGCATAAACTCTATCTCTAGTTACACCTGGTGTATCTTCTACGATTGATTTCTTTTCACCAATTATATAATTAAAAAAGGTAGATTTACCAACGTTTGGTCTACCAATTAAAGCAACTATCGGTTTTGCCATTTTTCTTTCACCTCACACCAGTAGATTTTATAGGAAAAAGTTGTAAAAGTCAATGTTTTTGGACGTTATGTCAACATTTTCTAAGACAACTTTTAAGCCTCCTGCAAGAGTATTTTTAAACATAAAAAAGACCTGACACGCGCGATGCGTGCCAGGTGCAGTTGTGTCATTTGAACAGCCAATTAAATATCTTTTTGACCAGCCAAAGGACGATAATCGTGACCACGATCTTTTCGATTGTATAGCCGTCCCAGTAGAACAGCACGATCGAGAACACGACATCTTGGATCAGGCCCAGGACCCAAATGAGAGATCCCTTAAAGAGGGCCAGCAGTATACAAGCCACAATGATCCAGAAGAGGATATCAAGCATTGGAGTTCCCCCTTTCCATGTGTTGCAAACGTTTACTCGCCAGGCTTATTGTAACCGATAATCTTACCGCTTTTGTCTCGGCAAAGGCTGGAAGAATAATAACCTCCCGCCACACTCTGACGATACCGGTCGGTGGCCATAAGCCGTGTTTTGTTCGCGTTGCAGACCTCGCAGTTATGATAGGGGCATTCATCCCCCAAACAAATCTCCGGATCTTCATCAACATTTCCATGGAACTGACGAATCAGCTCTAAGCTTCTCCGTACCTCTTCTTCATCTCTCTGTGGTGTACTTGGTCTAAGTTCTGCCATTTTAGCATCTCCCTTCTATTGATTTGTCGACCGATTACTATTATACCACAAAAACGCCTATTTTTCAATGGTTGTAACAAAAAAGCGACCTTTTAAGGTCGCTTAATCGTTTATATATAAGGTTTTAGAAAGTTGTTGTTTCTGTTGTTGCTACGGTTTCAGCAGTTGTAGCCGTTTCTACTGGAGCAACTTCTGTTGCTGTAGTTATAGGAGCCGCTATTTCTACCACTGTAACAGTTTCAACTGGAGTTGTAGCTGTTGCAGTAGGTACACCTTGTCCGAAAGTAAAAACTTTCTTTTCACTTCTAGCTTTTTCTTCAAATTTCTTTTCATATTCAGCTTTTACAGCATTTAATGTTTCTTGCATTGCAGCAAACATTTCTTCTACATCTTGTTTTGTAAAATCATATGCAGCACTTCTAGCCATTGGCTCTAATATTTGCATATCATGCATAACATTATTTACTCTCTTTCCTGCATATTCCATAAATTTTGCTCTTTTTTCTTCGTTTACCATCATTTTTATTACTCCTTTGTTTCTTAATGTCCAAGCTTTCACTTGTTTTTATCTACCACTAATTTTATATTAAAATATTTTTAATACAAGAATTGACTTTTTAATTTAATTGCGTTTCATGCTTCGCTATTACATTTCCTTCAATATCTTTTAGTTCAATTTTATTTTCATCAATAATTAAATAACTATGTGCAGTATCATTCTTTGGTAATGTTATTGATCCACTATTAACACAAATTACACCATTAACCTCTTCAATAAAACCTGTATGAAAATGCCCATAAACTAATACGTCAATTCCTTCTGGTATATTATCTTTATTTTCGTGATGCCCATGAGTGAAATAATATTTTTTATTTCCTATTTCTAATTCAACATGATTATTAAAAGAAAATTCTGAAATCATTTCATCAACTTCTGCATCACAGTTTCCTTTAATACATATAATGCTATCTTTAATCGAATTTAAAAACTCACATACCAATTTAGGATTATATTCTTCTGGCAATGGATTTCTTGGTCCATGATAATATAAGTCTCCTAATAATATAACTTTATCTGCATTTTCTTTTTCGATAATTTCTTTCATCTTATTAGCATAATATGCTGAACCATGTATATCAGAAAAAACTATATATCTCATATTTTCCTCCATCTTATTGGAATTCTACAACGTCAATCCATTTGCTCAAAAATTCTTGTTCTTCTGGTTTTTCTTTTGTCATTTGAGTTGCTGCAACTATAGGAACCCATTTTTGAATATCTCTAACTGATAGTCCGCTCTTTTCTGCAAATAATTTCATATATTTATCTGCAAATTCATTCTTTCCTTCCATTGAGAATAATAAGAATGTTCTTGCCGCATCAGCTGCACCACTTCCTCTTGTAACATGTGACCAGTCAATAATATAAGCTGTGCCATCTTCTTTTATAATAATGTTACTTGGATTAAAATCTCCATGACAAAGTTGTGTAAGATTTTCTAAACCTTCTAGTCTTTGCATCAAATCAAACTTTGTATTTTCAGGAATACAAGTTGTGTGATGTAGTTTTCTTTTAAATTTATCTTTAATTCTATTTAATAGTGGAGCTGTACGTTCTTGAATCATCAATTGCAAATCTACGAATAAATTTAAATATTCATCTTCTTTTTCCGGATGTTGTTCCATTAAAACATTAAGCGGAGTTCCATCAATATGTTCAAAAACTAATGCCCATCTGTTACCTATTTTGCCTACCTCGATTAATTTTGGAATATTTAAATCAGTTGCTTCAATTACTCTTGTTTGGTTTAATGCTTCATTTAAAATATTTGACTCTAAATAATTTTCTACAAATAACTTAATTGTTTTATCGCCATCTCTATAAACAGTCTTTGTAGCTCTTTCAGCTATTGGATTATTTAAATTATATTCCATTATCTTTCACCTCCATAGTATGCATTTAGATACATTTCTTTTATTTCTTCCATTAATGGATATCTTGGATTTGCACCTGTACATTGATCATCAAATGCTTGCTCTACCATGTCGTCTAGTCTATTTAAGAAATCTTGTTCATCGATTCCATATTCTTTAATTGATTTTTTTATTCCGATTTTTTCTTTTAATTCAGCAATAGCTTTTATTAGGTTATCTACTTTCTCATCATCATTTGCTCCGCCTAAACCTAATGCTTCTGCAACTTCAGCATATCTTCTTAATGTGTGTGGATGAGCATATTGAGAGAATGTTCCCATTTTTGTTGGAACTTCAACTCTATTAAATTTAATTACCTCTTCAATTAGTAAGGCATTAGCAACACCATGTGGTAAGTGATGGAATGCTCCCAACTTATGGGCCATTGAATGACATACTCCTAAAAATGCATTAGCAAATGCCATACCAGCCATTGTTGCTGCATTAGCCATTTTTTCTCTTGCTTCTGGATCTTCTGCACCTTTTTCATAAGCTCTTGGAAGATATTCAAAAATATTTCTTAATGCTTCTTTTGCAAGTCCGTCTGTATATTCAGTAGCAAGCATTGATGCATATGCTTCTAATGCATGAGTTACTGCGTCTATACCAGAAGCAGATGTTAATCCTTTTGGTGCATTCATCATTAAATCTGCATCTACAATAGCCATCTTAGGCATTAATTCGTAATCAGCAAGTGGATATTTAGTACCTGTCTTTTCGTCTGTTATAACAGCAAATGGTGTTACCTCAGAACCTGTTCCAGCAGAAGTTGGTACTGCGATGAAATATGCTTTTTCACCCATTTTAGGGAAAGTATAAACTCTCTTTCTAATATCCATAAATCTCATTGCCAAATCCATGAAATCTACTTCAGGATGTTCATACATTACCCACATAATTTTGGCAGCGTCCATTGGGCTACCACCACCAATTGCAATGATACAATCTGGTTTAAAACTATTCATTAATTTAACACCTTCAACTGCACAAGCAAATGTTGGATCTGGTTCTACATTTGAAAATGTTGCGTGATCTATTCCTAATTCATTAAGTTTATCTGTAATGCATTTTGTGTATCCATTTTCGAATAAAAAGTTATCTGTAACTATAAATACTCTCTTTTTATCTAATACGTGTTTTAGCTCTTCTAAAGCTACTGGTAAACAACCTCTCTTTATATAAACCTTTTCAGGCGCTCTAAACCAAAGCATATTTTCTCTCCTCTCAGCAACTGTTTTAATATTTAATAAATGTTTAACTCCAACGTTCTCAGAAACAGAGTTTCCACCCCAAGAACCACAACCTAAAGTAAGTGATGGAGCTAATTTAAAGTTATATATATCTCCGATACCACCTTGAGATGATGGTGTATTAATAAGGACCCTACATGTTCTCATGCTGTTATAAAATTTCTCCATCTTTTCTTTTTCGGTTCTTGGATTTATATATAATGAAGATGTATGACCTATACCACCATCTTCTACAAGTCTTGCTGCTTTACTTACTGCATCATCGAAATCTTTTGCCCAATACATTGCAAGTACTGGAGATAATTTTTCATGTGCAAATTCTTCAGAAAGTTCTACGCTTTGAACTTCACCTATTAAAATCTTAGTATTTTCTGGTACTGATACGCCTGCAAGTTCTGCAATCGTATGAGCTTTTTGTCCAACAATTTTTGCGTTTAGCGCACCATTTATAATAATTGTTTTTCTTACTTTTTCAGTTTCTTCTGGATTTAAGAAATAACAACCTCTTTTTGCAAATTCTGCTTTTGCTGCTTCATAAACTTTATCTAAAACTATAACTGATTGTTCAGATGCACAAATCATTCCGTTATCAAATGTTTTTGAATGAATGATTGAATTAACGGCTAAAGTTATATCTGCTGTATCATCAATTATTGCAGGTGTGTTTCCTGCCCCAACACCAAGTGCTGGTTTTCCGCTTGAATATGCTGACTTAACCATACCTGGTCCACCAGTTGCAAGTATCAAATCAACTGATTGCATTAAGCAAGTTGTTAAATCTAATGAAGGAACATCAATCCAAGCTATGATTCCTTTTGGTGCTCCAGCTTTTACTGCTGCTTCTAAAACAATTTTAGCTGCGGCAATTGTAGAATTCTTTGCTCTTGGATGTGGACTTATAATAATTCCATTTCTTGTTTTTAAAGCAAGTAATGTTTTAAATATGGTTGTTGATGTTGGATTTGTAGTAGGAATAACAGCTCCTAAAATTCCAACTGGTTCAAGAATTTTTTTGATTCCATATACAGGATCTTCTTCAACTACACCACACGTCTTTTCGTTTCTATATTTATTGTAGATGTACTCCGTTGCATAATGATTTTTTATAACTTTGTCTTCTACAATACCCATTTTTGTTTCTTCCACAGCAAGTTTAGCAAGCGAAATTCTTGCCATGTTTGCAGCCATCGCAGCAGCTTTAAATATCTCGTCAACTTGCTCTTGAGAATATTTAGCAAACTCATTTTCAGCTGCACGTACTTCTTGAATGACTTCTTTAAGTCTATCAACGCTGTCGACTAATCTTTCTTCTGTACTCATCCTCATTACCTCCGTTTATTAAAATTTTTCTATCTGTTTATCTTAAAATTTATGTTTTCCTATTTTACTAAAATTAGACTAATAGTTTTCCGTTTTCAAATTTAGACGGAATAACTTTTATAATCTTATTTAATTCTTGTTCGCTTTCTGAATATACTTCTATGTAATTTGTAGTATGTCCATCATGACCGTTTTCGAACAAAACATCTATTTCTTTTCCAATATATTTACTTGCAAATTCTCTCTCGTTATTTTCGGATAATTCCAAAAGTTTTTCGCTACGTGAATCTTTCTTTGTTCCATCAATTTGATTTGGAAATTCGGCCGCTTTTGTCCCAATACGAGGAGAATATTTAAATACATGCATCTTTGAAAATTTAATATCTTTTAAGAAGTTATACGTTTGTTCAAATTCTTCATCTGTCTCGCCAGGAAAACCAACTATAATGTCTGTTGTTAATGCAACATCTGGCATATACTTTCTTAATAGTTCTACTCTTTCTTTAAACTCAGAAGTTGTATATCTTCTATTCATTCTTTTTAAAGTTTCATCGCAACCACTTTGTAAAGATAAGTGGAAATGATCACAAACTTTTGGCAAAGCTTTTAATCTAGTTACAAATTCTTCATCTATAATTAAAGGCTCTAAAGACCCTAGACGAATTCTTTCGATTCCATCTATATCACTTATCTTCTCAAGTAAATCTATAAGTTTAGGTTTATCTGCTAAATCTTTACCGTAAGAAGAAATGTGAATTCCTGTAATAACAATTTCTTTAATTTCTGTTTTTGCAACATGTTTAATTTCTTCATAAACATTATTCATATCTCTACTTCTAACAGGTCCACGTGCATAAGGAATCAAACAATATGTACAATACCTATCGCAACCATCTTGCACTTTTATTTCAGTACGTGCTTTTAGTGAATGTGGTTTTTCATTCCATTCAACATACTTTCTTTCTGAAAGTATGTCTGTTACTTTAGAATATCTTTCTTTATCCTCCAAGAACTTATTTACTACAGATAAGATTTCTCTCTTATCATTTGTTCCAAGTATAATATCAATTTCTTTTAACTCTTCTAATACATTTTTAGCAACTTGTGCATAGCAACCAACCGCGCACAAAACCGCGTCTGGATTAATCTCTTTTGCACGACGTAAAATTTGTCTAGATTTTCTATCGCTCATATTTGTTACTGTACATGTATTTACTATATAAACATTTGCATATTCTTCATAATCAACAACTTCGTAGCCGTCTTTTTCAAATATGCTAGTCATAACATCTGTTTCATATTGATTTACTTTACATCCTAATGTGTAAAAGGCAACTTTTTTACTCATCTTTCTCACTCCTTTTTGCCACCAATATGTTATCACAAACAGACTATTGGTGCAACGAGAACAACCTTTCAAAGTATAATTTAAGTAAAAAAATACACCCTCAAAAGAGAGGGTGTATCATCAAGATTTGTATCACTTGCAATTTGCAATTTCGTATGTGTTGGTATGCGAGTTATTCTTCGATGTGGACTGCATGAAGCAGTTCTTCTTCCTGAGCTTTCTGGAGAGATTCGCGAGTAACCTCAGAATCATCTGCCAATTCAGGAAGGTTCATGATGTTGAAAATTTCGTCAAAGGCCATCTGGCATTCTTCCTCAGTCAGAGTAGCAGAGCCACCTTTCCAGAGTTCCAAAGCCTGATAAACCTTAGGAATCAGGATGTCACCAGTAAACGACATAGACAGTTCATCCTGAATGTCGAACTTTTCTTCATAACGAGCGTGGTTCAATACGATGGTTTCAAGCCCTTCGCACTCTTCGAGAATGGCTCGAACTTCGGGCATATAGCCGTGAGACGTAAAGCCGTGTAAGCGGGCCGTCTTGCAGCGTTTCTTGAATCTGCCGCCCAAGATTTCAACAAGAGCATCTCTCGGCGCTTCATGCAAAATGCTGCTCGGACTGGTAGGATTAATCCAACCACAGAAAACGAAGACATAGTCGTCTCGCTGAATACCATGGTTGAAATAGTCGATTACACGACCGCCGTTACCATTTGCAGATGCGGTAATGATAACTCGAGGTCCCTCGCTGTGATTGATGGCTTCGATATGGTTACGGTAGCTGGTAAGGATGTTGAAATTAGAAACATCAAAAGGTTTCTTTCCCATGTCCTTAAACCATGCGCTACCTTCGGCATATGCTCTCTGGTAGTGTCCAAGCTGGACCATCGTAAGCGGCGAATCAATGAAAACTTCAGGTTTCAGACCTTCTTCTCTGAAGTCATTCATGATTTTAACCAGCATTGCATTGCGGTCAAGGGAGAAGCCAACCAGCACAATATGCTTCTTCTGACGCATGCCGCGTTTGATAATTTCGCGCAGACGACGAATGGAAACATACAGCGGTTCCTCAGGTTCGGAAATACCGTGCAGAGATTCCATCACGACACAATCAACGTGTTCGTTAGGCATACGCAATTTGGTTTCATACATCAGGGAATCAGTAGGCCCGATGTCGCCCGTAAAGAGCATGGTGTACGACTCTCCGTTAAGATCGCGCACAATGATTTCTGCCTTGATGGCACCGCTCTGATGTGTGGTCGGAATGAATTTACAATAAACGCCCTCAACCAGCTCAAACTCGGAATAAAGAGTGGTCGGCGCGAAAAGTTCCATTACATTGTCGACATCTTCATGTGTGAACAGCGGCTCGAAGTCGCTTTCGCCGATTTGCTCAATTGCGATATCCAGGGCCTTCATATCACGGACCTGAGTAGCTTTTTGTCTTTTCTTCACCAGGCGCTTGCGAAGTTTTTCAATCATCTTCTCGTCGCGTCTTGCGATATTCTTTTTGCGGTCAGCGATTGCGGCTCCATCCTGGAGCATAGTATGAATAAGCTCCTTTGCGGTACTTGTTGCGAACACCTTTCCACGGAAGCCCAGCTTGTACAGCAAGGCAAGATTTCCCACGTGATCGTAATGGGAATGGGTAAGCACAATGGCCTCCATCTTTTCTCCGAGAATAGGATACTCGTAGTTACGAAACTCTTCCGCACCTTGAGTGGCACCCGCGTCAATCATCACGTACCGAACGCGGCCATCACTGGTATGGATTTTGAGAACCGTGCTGGAGCCAGTCACTTCGTTTCCGGCACCACCCACAAAGAACGCCTGAATCATTGGATAGCGTAATTCTCGTTCGTCACTCATGTCACATACCTCCTTAAATTATTAGTGGATACAGTAACAACGATATTGGTTACGCCGCCATTGTACCTTAAAAAAGGGGAAAAAGCAACAAAAAAGTGCTTTTTAACGGAATTATTTCGATTTATAACACGTTTTCAAAAGATAGGTCCACCCTGTTCTTTAAATCGTCTATTAAGCGTATTAATTTCCTATATGAAATATCAAATTCTTCTCTATTATTATTTAAATAATGAGAATATGTTTCTATTACCATATCTTCGATATCATTTATTGAATCATGATATTCAAAAATTATCCATGGAGATTCTTTTTTTTCCCAGTCATCAATTATTTCTTTTACTTTGAGAAGCTTATCGTCATAGTTCCTTTCAAAGTCTCCGGACATCTCATCAAAATGTTCAATAAAATCTGCCGAACTTTTTTCTAAATATTTTTTGATTAAAAAATCACCACCAAAAACAAGTAAAAACACAACTATTAACACAATTACATCTCTCATAATTCTGCATCCTTCTTTTGATAAAATATTTTTCCTGATTCATCAACTATAAAAATAAATAAATCCTTCTGCTTCAATTTATTTTCTTTTAATTTATTTTTTAGCCATTGTTCATTTAATCCTAATGCACTCAAATTTTCCGGATAAACTTTGTTTTCCATTATCACAATTCTCGGATATCCGACATACTCTTTTTGTGCTTCTTGTGGCTTTTCTTTTGCTATAACACTCATTTGTCCGCTTGTTTCTAAAATCGCATAATCAACATCTCTAATATCTGGATAACCAGACATTCTAAGTTGTTCTATAAGTCCGTCTATTGTATATCTTTGTTTCTTTAAGTTTTTCTGCAACACCTTTCCTTTGCTTATTAATATTGAAGGTTTGCCAGAAATAAGTTTATGAAAAAAGTCAGACTTTATGTTTAAGTAAGATAAAACTAATTCTACTGTTAACAAAGCAAATATCGGAACTATCCCTTGGATTATTGGCGTACCAACGTTTTGCATAGGCACACTTGCAACATCCGCAATGATAATTATTGCAACGAGTTCAACAGGTTGCATTTGCCCTATTTCTTTCTTACCCATTAATCTAACTGCAATTAGTAAAAAGAAATAAATGATAATTGTTTTCAAAAAAATATTTCCCATTATCTCTCATCCTCTCAAAAAATATTTTTCAAAAACTAACGAAAAAATATACAAAGATTTGTATATTTTTATCTCGATTGCTAATAATGTATATTAAGTTAAATCTTTTAAAGGAGGTTTATTAAATGAATAACAATAATGCGAAAAAAGCATCTGGCCAAATGACTATGGGAGGAATGATATCTAGATTTATTACATCGGCAATTATTCTTGCAATAACTGCATTCTTCACTCCAGGATTTGAAATTGCATCACTTTGGACTTTATTCCTTGCAGCTGCAGTTTTAGCAATTATGGATTACCTATTTAATTTAGTACTTGGCATTGATGCATCACCATTCGGTAGAGGTATCGTTGGTTTCATCGTTTCTGTCGTTGTTTTATACGCAACACAATTCTTTGTTGCTGGATATTCAATTGGTTGGGTTTCAGCAATTGTTGGCGCACTTGTTTATGGAATTATTGCCGCAATGATTCCAGGAAAACAATCTATGTAAGTAAATTAATATAACAAAAAAGACAGAATCGTTTGACTCTGTCTTTTTATATTTTATTTTAAAATATCTACTATTTGATTTTCTAATGTTTTCAACTTTTCTAAAAGTTCTTTTACTTTTGTATCATTTGTTTCTTCTTTTAAGTCTTCTTGAAGCATTGATGTCATCTCGTCTACTTCTTCTTTTAGTGTTTGCATCTTCTCTAAAGCTTTTAATCTTATAAAGATATCTGCATTTGGAGATTTCAATTCTGCTGTTTTTCTTATTCTCTCTAAATCAATTTCATATACATCACCGTGGCAAGGAACTTCAACAGCAATTCCAAATTGATTTTTGATTGCATCAGCAAGCGCTAAAGCGTTTTCTTCTTCACCATGTACTACATAAATTTGTTTTGGCTTTGAAGTAAACTTATCAATAAATTTAAGTATTGCATCTTGGTCTGCGTGTCCAGAATAAGCTTCAATATATTTTACATTTGCGTTAACTGTAATTTCTTCACCAAATAATTTTACGTTTTTAGCACCATCTACAATCTTTCTACCAAGAGATCCAACAGCTTGATATCCAACGAAAAGGATTGTGCTATCTTTTCTCCATAAGTTATGTTTTAAGTGATGTTTGATTCTACCAACTTCACACATACCACTGGCTGAAATAATGATAGATTGATTTGCTGTTTCATTTAATTCTTTTGATTCATCAACTGATTGAGTAAATCTTAATCCATGGAATTCAAGAGGCTTTTTGCCTTCTCGAATATCTTGTTGAACTTCCTCATCTAAGCAATCTAGATTCTTTAAGAATACTTCAGTTGCAGAAGTTGCAAGCGGACTATCTACATATACTTTAGCGTTCAAAACTTCATCAAACTTACGCTTAATTTCTTCATCATCAGTTTGTTTTGTTTTTTGAATTTCATATAAAATTTCTTGAGTTCTACCAACCGCAAAAGATGGGATAATTACATTTCCTCCTCTTTCTAAAGTTTCAGAAACAACATTCAAAAATTTTAGTGCTCTACTACCTTTATTATCATGTGTTTTACCACCATAAGTAGATTCAGTAATTAAGATATCAGCTTCATCTATATCTACATGTTCTCTTAAAAGTGGAATATCATTATTTCCAAGGTCTCCTGTGAAAACTATCTTTTGTTCTTTTCCATCTTCTTTTACCCAAACTTCAATTATACTTGAACCAAGCATATGTCCAGCATCTCTGAAACGCACTCTGATGTTTGGATCAATTTGAAACATCTCTTCATATGCAACGCTTTCAAATAAACCTAGTGTATTGATTGCATCATCATATGTGTATAAAGGAGCAAGTTCTGTCTTGCCTTCTCTTCTTCTTTTTCTGTTTTGCCATTCGGCTTCTGACTCTTGTATGTAACCACTATCTGGTAGCATGATTCCACAAAGATCACAAGTAGCTTTAGTTGCATATACTGGACCTCTATAGCCGTCTACATATAGTTTTGGTATTCTACCAGAGTGATCGATATGTGCATGTGATAATAGCACAAAATCAATCTCTCCCGGATTAAATAAAAATGCATCCGAGTTCATTAATTCTTCTTTCTTTTGACCCTGGTAAAGACCGCAATCCATCAAAAATTTCTTTGTGTTTGTCTCTACTAAGATATTAGAACCTGTTACTGTTCTAGTCGCTCCTAAAAAAGTAATTTTCACGTTTGTACCTCCTAAATTTATAATTTACTCATCATCTGTAAGATATCCATCATCGTCATCGGCACTTGCGTACATCGCACCTTGTTCATTCATTTCTTCAAATTCTTCTTTTGAAATTAAAACCTTTCTTGGTTTAGAACCAAGTGATTCTGAAACAATTCCGCGTTCTTCCATTTGATCTACAATTCTTCCTGCTCTTGCATATCCAACTCTAAATTTTCTTTGAATCATTGAAGCTGAAATTTGTCCTAAGTTAACTGCAAGTTCTATAGCGTCTGGCAACAATTCATCACAATCTTCTCCATTTTCCATAGCATTTTGAGATTGTGCTGTTGGATTTGTCACCTCTAATTTTTCAATAACCGATTCGTTATATACAGCTGGTGTTTTTTCTTTAATTTCTTCTACAACAGCTTCAACTTCTGAATCAGATACATATGCACCTTGTACACGGATTGGTTTTGCTTCACCAATTGGCAAGAATAACATATCACCACGTCCAAGTAGTTTTTCAGCTCCACCCATATCAAGGATTGTTCTAGAGTCTACTTGAGATGAAACTGTAAATGCTATACGTGAAGGTATGTTAGCTTTGATGATACCTGTGATAACGTCTACAGAAGGTCTTTGTGTAGCGATTACTAAGAACATACCTGCCGCTCTAGCTTTTTGCGCAAGTCTACAAATATGATCTTCAACTTCTTTCTTGGCAACCATCATCAAGTCTGCTAACTCGTCTACTATTATTACGATTTGAGGAAGTTCGTTTTCACCCTCAGCACGCATTATCTCGTTGTAACCTTTTAGATCTCTAACACCTTTTGATGCAAACATGTTATATCTGTTTTCCATTTCTTGAACTGCCCAGCATAATGCACCGGCCGCTTTTCTTGAATCTGTAACAACTGGAACCAATAAATGCGGAATTCCGTTATACACTGCAAGCTCAACTACTTTTGGGTCAATCAAAATAAGTTTAACTTCGTTTGGTGTAGCATTATATAAAATACTCATAATGATTGTATTTATACATACAGATTTACCAGAGCCTGTACTACCTGAAATAAGTAAGTGAGGCATCTTAGCAATGTTTGCTATGTATGGTTCACCTTCAATTGTTTTTCCTAAACAGAATGAAACTTTTGAAGGAGCATTTTCAAACGCTTCTGTTTCAATTACTTCTCTTAATGAAACAACATCATTTGCTTTATTAGGAACTTCTATACCTACAGCAGATTTACCAGGTATAGGAGCTTCAATCCTTATTGATCTAGCAGCAAGATTTAACGCGATGTCATCAGCAAGATTTAAAATCTTACTAACTCTTACGCCTTCACTAGGTTGTAATTCATATCTTGTAACTGTTGGTCCTCTAGTAACATTTGTAACTTTAGCTTCAATACCAAAGCTTGCAAGTGTTGTTTGAAGCCTTATAGCGATTTCACTAAGTTCTTTCTTAGAAAAATCTTTGCCCATTCTTTTTACTTCTTGTAAATGTTCAATAGAAGGGAATTCATAATTTTCATACTCTTCTAAGACATTTGAATCTAATTCCATTTCTTCATCATCTTCAAGAAGCTCTTCATCAACTTCCTCATCATCTAATTCTTCATCATCGTCAGCATATTCTTCTTCGTCTTCGATAACTTCAGGCTCCGCTTTGCCTTTTTTCTTTGCAAACAAAGCAGAAATACTTTTCTTTGTTTTTTCTTTTTCCTGTTGAAGTCTTTCCTCTTCTTCTGGATCTATCTCTTCTTCCTCAAAAGCTTCATCATCACCATCACCTAAATCAATGCTAAGTTGACCTGCAGCTTCGATGATATCTGCACGAGAAACGATTTTCTTAACCTTTTCACTTCTTCTGTATTTGTTATCACTTTGCTCAGCAATTGCATCTCCTACAGTTGTAACAACATCATCGATAGAATCTTTAATAGCCATTACAATTGCAGAGAATGTTATTCCAGTTATAAGTAATATAAAGCTGAATAACAAGAACCATAAAATAACTTTAGTAGCAGTCATACCAAACCAATTAACAAATAATGTTGCAATTGATTGTCCAATAATTCCACCACCAACACCTTCTAGTCCCATTGCACACCAAGTTGTTAAATAATCTTTAAATCCATTTATTTGACCCTGTGCAACTAACTCTTTTATATAATTTACTGGTACATCAAAAGTAGATATAACAGCCGATGCAATAAACACTGCAAAAATAAGTAAAAATGATTTTAATTTAAATCTAGCAAAATCCCTGAATATTGCATATATACCAAGCAATATAAAGATGAATGGTACAACATACATTACTATACCAATGCATCCAGATAATACACTTTTTATAAAACCACCAATTACTCCATTATCTGATCCATAAACAAAAATTGAGAGAACTATTCCCAACACAATCATAACAATTGAAGTAATATCTATATTAAATTCTTTTTGAGCTTTTTTTCTTCCTTTTTTCTTCTTTTTAGCCAAAGTGAAATCACCCTCCAATCTACACAAATATTTTATATCAACACTATTTCAAACGCAAGCTATAAAAGAATTTGTCACGAAATTGAAACAATAATTTTTGCTTTTCGCTTCAAGAAAAAATAGAACAAAAAAAGAGACGTCAAAACGTCTCTTAATTTCAAATTTATTTTAATTCTTTTCTATTGTCTTTGATAGTATCTAGTTTTTCTTGTAATGTAGCTTCTAATTCAGCTAAGATATCATCTGCGTACTTTTTAGTTCCATCTATTAAATCTTTAGAAAATGCATTTGCGCTATCAATGATCTCTGTTTTTTGCTCATACGCTTTTTTAGTAATCTCATGTTCATCAATCATCGCAATGATTCTGTTTTCAGCTTCTTTAATTAACTGATTAGCTTCTTTTTGTGCATCAACTAAGATTTTTTGTCTTTCTTCTTTAACCCACTTAGCTTGTTTCAACTCATCAGGTAATTTAATTTTGATATCATTAACTAATGACAAAAATTCATCCTTGTCGATAAGTGTCTTTTTAGTCAAAGGTACTCCTGCACTTCTATTTATCATTTCTTCAATAGTTTCAAGCAACGTTAACACTTCCATACACGTTACTCCCCTTTCGTTTTAAATAAATTCAATATATTCCTACCATACTTTTTCTCGTTGTATTTAATATATTTCCCAATCTCTTCTGGGACTTCTTCATTAGTATCAGTTTCAAGGACTATCACACCATCTTCTGCAAGCATATCATTTTCAGAAATGATTCTAATCGCATCTTCGCCAAAACCTTTGTTGTATGGTGGATCAATATAAATTATATCAAATTTATTTTCCTTTAACTTATTTAAAACAAGCTTGTAATCAGCTTTAAAAACTTTAGATTGTTCTTCAAATCTTGCTTTAGCGATATTCTCATTTATAACTTTAATACATTGCGGATTTGAATCAGAAAAATAAGCAAATTCCGCACCACGGCTTATAGCTTCAATGCCAATTGCACCACTTCCTGCAAACAAGTCAAGAAAAACAGCATCAGGAACTTTGTTCATTAATATGCTAAAAAGTGCTTCCCTCACTACGTCTCTCGTAGGTCTAGTGGAATCACTCTCTATAGTTTTTATGGTTAATCCTTTTCTTTTACCAGCCACTATACGCATATAAACCTTCCTTCATAACCGTATTTTACTTGGATTTGCCAATTAAGTCAATAAATGTAACATAATTGTAACATAATATTATGTCACCCAAACATTGTATCTTTTATATCATCTTTCTGTTATTTTGTAAACTTCTCTGAAAATGTTTTTCTATGGATCATACACAAGCCATATTTACCGATTGCTTCTATATGAGCTTTAGTTCCATAACCTTTATGTTTTTCAAAACCATACATTGGAAACATTTCATCATATTCTCTCATCATCCTGTCCCTTGTAACCTTTGCAATAATTGATGCCGCAGCAATTGATATGCTAAGTGCATCACCTTTTACAATTGGCAAGAATGGAATACCATTTGTATCAACTTTCTTTTCTGCATCTATTAAAATGTAATCTGGTTTTTCTTCTAAATCTAAAATAGCCATATGCATAGCTCTTCTTGTAGCTTCTAGAATATTAATATCATCAATAACGTTATTATCTTGAATAGAAACTCCCCAAGCTACAGCCTTTTCGATGATTTCATCATATAATTTTTCTCTTCTTTTTTCAGATATTTTCTTAGAGTCATTTACTCCTTCTATTAACATGCCCTCTGGAAGTATAACTGCAGCAGCAACAACCGGACCAGCAAGAGGTCCTCTACCAGCTTCGTCAACACCAGCAACTAATTTATATCCTTTACTATGCAAATCGTTTTCATATTCACTAAGTTTAGTTAATCTTTCAATTTCAGCTTCTTTCATTTGTACTCTCCTCTTTTTTAGAATTCATTTATATTTTAGCACAACTTTTGTAGGTGTTACACATTTAAGAAAATTTATTTACTAAACTAAAAAACGGCATGAAAAAGACTAGGCAAGACTCCAACTCATTCTTACCTAGCCCTTGTATAGAGGATGATTATTATGAATGTATATTAATTTTGCTCTACGATATTTTCTTCTTCATGAACATCCTCGGCATCTTTCTCGATTTCCATCTTTGAAACTGATACCTCGTATGCTCTTCTAATTTCAGATGTTCCGTCTTCAAACTTTTTCTCGTAAGTTCTACTTTGGATTCTACCCCATAGTTTTACTTTTTCACCAACTTCGATGTTTTGACAGAATCTAGCGTTTCTGCCCCAAGCAATACAAGGTATGTAATCTGATTTATTATATGCTCTATTTACAGCAAGCAATATATCTGCAATTTCTCTTCCAAAAGGAGTAGTTCTGTATATAGGCTTTTTACAAATGAAACCTGTTAAACAAATTTCGTTAGGATTTGGAATTTCCATATCTTCAGTTAAAATCTTAATATCCTTTACGAAAACAGTTAAAACTAATTTGTTTTTCTCGTTTTCATAGTTATTATATGATCTAAATTGACCATCAATAACAACCTTTTCTCCTATTTTGAATTCATCTGATAGAATTCTTTCCGATACTGTTACCGGTATAATGTCACTATTTTCGCTTAATCTAGGTACTTCAAGATTAAAACTATAAAATCCTTCGCCATATACTTCATGACTAAATGTTCTTTCTGAAACTATAGTACCTACAAGTGTAATTATATTGTTTTCGCTATAATTTATCACTTTTTATCCCCCTCTTGATTTTTAAATCTTTTTATAAGTATATTATTTATTTAAACTCAGTTATCTCTGAGCACAGTTCATATTGTAACATAATTTTCCAGATTTGTCTACATAATTTTACAAAACGTCTACTATTTTTTGTAAAAATCTTGCAAAAAGGGGCATTTTCTTGCAAAAATACCCCTTTTTATAATGTGACAACTCGATTTTTAGACCAAAATCTGCCATTTACCAATCAGTCGGAGGTTCTTTTCCTCTTCTTCTTGCCTCTTCTTGATACGTTTTTCTGTATTGTTCCTCGGCTTGACCCACACCTTCAAAAACACCAAGCATGGGTATTAAAAACAGGTAAATTCCGAAAGCAATAAAACGTATTGCTGCATTTATGGTTGAGATATTCAACCAGAAGATGCCAAGCAAAACAAAAGAACCAAAAACTAATATGGTTTGTGAGATGCCGTAGAACACGCGAGTTTGGAAAACTCGGCTAAGCCAGGTTAAAAATTTGTGTTCATCGGATGTATATTTGAACTTTTGACACTGTTTCAGTTTTGAGAAGACAAAGCTCGCACCAAAAACAATGAATGTGGCTATTAGGTGATATTTGAAATTAATCAAGCAACCAACCAAAATGAGTGTTGCAATCACCACCGCATACAAAACATTCGCTAACCGCGTTGAATGTTGGTCTTCAGTGAATCCTGTGAGGAACGTGAAAACCATTATCGCTATATAGTATGCCACCTGCATTAAAATAAGCCACCACATATGTTGAGGGCGTGTCATCAACAAAAAAGAACCAGCCGCCAGGATAAGCGTCATGAATGTAAAGTATGACAACAGACTATCAAAAAACTCGAATCCGATGAACTTTTTCCAAAGTTTCATCTCTTACTACCTCCCTCATAATTATATGACCATTTGTTGAATATGCGTACATTGTGCCGGGAACAAACATAAAATTAACCTGTCTAAAACAGTGTATCATTAGACAGGCTCTGGCGCAAGGATTTAAGACATTCTTTTTATAAAAAATTCTTTTGGTTTGTAAAATTTGTAAATTAATAATCTTTTTTGCTTTTGATTCATAAAAGCTCTTATTAGAATTAGTTCACTTATTCGCAGTCCAACGCCGAGATTAGTCAAATAAGGACACGTGAAAATCTTACAAGCCAAACATTCAATCTTACAGGTTCCATCCTTATTATTATAGTTACATTTGTTAAACACTTTAAAACAACATCCGTCTGTCTTTGGAACTGGGTATTTGTTAGAAGAACTTTTATGTCTTTGCGATAAGCATTTGTTCTCTTTAAAATTGCAAAAGCCAAATTTTGAAAACATCTCATTCATGTCTTTATATGTTGTATCATATATATATTCGTTTCTTTTAGATGGCTCCAAACCTGCAGCATATACGAGTTTTCTTAACTCGCCTATCAAAAATTTTTCTCTTGAACCAAGCTTTTCACTCAAAAAAAGAACTGATGCGGTTTTATTTTTAGCAAATTCTATTACATGTTTTATGATTAAATCTATATCATATTGATTTTCATTTCGTACCTCTTCGAGCTCATTTTTATGTATAATTTCTGTTATTTTTTCTTCTGTTATATCCTCTTCAGTAAGGTTATTTATTTCTTCCAAAACTCTAACTATTTTTCTATGCATCTTTGTTTCCCATATTGGAAAAGAAGAAATAGATTCTATATCAAACACAAAATTGATTCGTTCATATTTAGCAGACATTTCAATCAACTTTACATCTATCTGATATTTATTTAGTTTTTGCTCATAGTTTTTACCAGAATAGTAAAGTGTTTCATCTAAATATTCAGTATCATTTGATGTATTTTTTACCAAATAGCTATTGTTCAAGTTTAATTCTTTGTTGCTAAATATGATATGCATTGAATCTTCGTTTAAAACATTTTTTAAATCAGTAATGTTAGTATATGCAAATTCGTTAGAATATGGAATTTCACGTTCTATATACTCATCATATTTAATTACTAAATCAGCAAAGTCATTATCAAATGTTTTAATTTTTTCTAATCTTTGTTTTTCTAACATAACTTCCCTCTTCACTATAATTTTATTTTGATGACTCGCTTTGCATCAAAAATTCATTAAATTTCTCATCATTCGTTAAGTTGCCATCGCCAAACACCGGAATAATTTCTCCTAAATATGTTGGTTTAAATTTAAAAATACATTGTATAACGTCTTTATTTCTAGCTAACACTT
>CAYMVI010000004.1:0-161058 GCA_964394075.1 uncultured Eubacteriales bacterium
GTCTTATGTGCGCCGCCAGCGTTTCTCCTGAGCCAGGATCAAACTCTCAAATTTGTTTATTTGTTCTAACTCCTCAGGGTTAGATTTGATCTTGTTTTAAAATTCTTTCGAATTTTCAGGTTTTATTTATTGTACATTATAAATAGTACTTTCTTTCTATCTCGTTAAATCGATAGAAAAACTCGCTTGGTTTCTCTTTATTTTCTCATTGTTTACTTTTCAATGTGCTTGCACTCTTTCGTGAGTGCTTTTGCATTATACCAAAATGATTAATGCATTGTCAACATATTTTTAAAATTATTTTTAATAATTTTAAAAGTTGTTTTTTATTCAATTTTCCGTTCGTTTCCGAACGCGTTGACAATGAATATATTAGCATTGCATTTTACAAAAGTCAACAAGAATTTTTACTTTTTTCAACAAGTTTTTTGCCTTCTTTTTTTTGGCTTAAAATAGCCTATTTGCGAGAATCATTTTTCGATATCTGTAAACCATTTTTGGTTCAATGCACATCACATATTTGTATTTGGTTTTTCCATCTTGCGCACCCATCTTTTTTAGTTCATTCTGTATCAACCAAGATAGTGTCTTCTCCAATTCTCTTTATGCGCTCCCACGGAATTACCACATCATTTTTATTCCCCATACTAAAAAGCTTTCCGTTCCCTTGAACTATTATTGCGGTTATAGCTCCATTCTCAAAGTCTGCTTCAACGTCTTGGACAAATCCCATCCTTCGACCATCCCTAATATTGATTACTTCTTTTTGCTTAAAGGTCAATGCTCTTCCCATACTTCCTCCTTTAATTGTTTTCTACTATATTATATGCAGGAATTTCTTATTAGTTACTTTCTTGCTTTCTACTGATTGAATACGCATCAACATGGGCTATTCATTTCTCACTTATATACATATATATTAAGATTGTTATTTCAATGTTTTCTTCATATGCATCAAAGCAGTCTTTTCTAATCTTGAAACCTGTGCTTGGGATATTCCTATTTCCGCAGCAACTTCCATTTGTGTTTTTCCATCAAAGAATCTTTTCTTTATTATCATCTTTTCACGATCTCTTAAACGTTTTAAACTTTCATTTATAGCTATATTTTCAACCCAGTTTTCATCTATATTCTTTTCGTCACCAACTTGATCTACTATAAATAATGCATCAGCACCATCGTTATATATAGGTTCATACAAAGAAACTGGTTCTTGAATAGCATCAAGAGCATATGCCAATTCTTCTTTGGATATCTCTAGTTCTTTTGCAACTTCCTCTATTGTTGCCTCTCTATTTTCTACATTTAAAATTCTTTCTTTTATCTGCAAAGCTTTATATGCAATATCTCTAAGTGAACGACTCACACGTATCACATTGTTATCTCTCAAATACCTTCTAATCTCTCCTATTATCATCGGCACAGCATAAGTAGAAAATAACACACCCTGTGATAAGTCAAAATTATCTATAGCTTTTATTAAGCCTACACATCCAACCTGAAACAGATCATCTGCATTTTCATTTCTATTTGCAAAACGTTTTATAACGCTCAATACTAATTTCAAATTTCCATTTATAAACGTTTGCCTAGCCTCTTCATCTCCATTTTTTATCTTGATTAATAGTTCTTGTTTTTCTTCATTTGATAAGACTGGCAGCTTCGAAGTATTTACTCCTGAAATCTCTACCTTTTTTATCAAAATAAAAACCTCCTTTGGAATAATGATATTTTCATTATTTCCAAAAGAGGTAAATTTTAATACTCATAATAATAATTTACTTTTCAAAAGACGTATTATTGTTCTTGCACAAGTAATTATGCTTTAAATTTCATCTAACGTATCTTTGGAATCCTTTTCACCATTTACTTCGATTTCTGGATATAAAAATTTATAAAATTTATTTGAAACTCTTTTTAGTCTTTCATCCGCATCTTCAATAGACATTAACGCATTACTTCTTGGTGCACCACTACGCATTACTTCTAATAATTTGTTAGTAAATTCTGATAAAAAGTATGCTCTATTTCTAGGGTCTGGAGTTTTTCTAGTAGCCACATCCTCGACTCTAGCATAAGGAGTAGTAACACCTTTATCAGTCGCCATTAAATCCGCTATATTTAGTATCGTGTCATATTCATCATATTTCATTGTCGAAAGAACTTCTGCCATGTCATCTATTGGCGCTTCGTTCTCCCATGTTGGTTGGCCATTTTCGTCAATATAAAAACCATCTTCTGCAGGATCACAGTTTGCGCATCTACCTGCATTTATAAATGAATGTGTTAAACATGCTCTTGCCTCTTCATCCCATCCTAAGTCTATAAGTGCTTCAAATCCTTTTGTTACATGTGTAAAATCATGTATATATTTTCTTCCATAGTCATGTAGCATTGCTAATACTCCCGCCTTTTCAGGATCTAGTCCCATTTTGTTAGCAAGCGTTTGAGCCACACGCACTTCATAAAGAGAATGGCTTATCCATGAACTTGTATTAATTTTCCCTCCAGCTATTGTCTTTTCACCTAAGTGTAAACCATCTTTTTCAACACATTCATAGGCCAATTCCAAAAGATATTCTTGAGCAGTTTTACCTTTCATTTTTTGAACCAGTTCATCTATGTCTTCAACATTTCCTTGAGTAATATCATAACAAGCTTCTAAAGTTAACTCTCCTTCACCTTTCAAATCTTGTTGGATTTTTTTACATAAGTTACTCAAGTCTTCTTGGGAAACACCTTTTATCAAAAGCATAAAAGCTTCTGCTACTGTTCTTTTACTTTCTGTTTTTCCAAAAGCAGAGCTTTGTTTTGCTTTTCCTTTGTACTCCTCGTTACTAAAATTTAATTTCATTTTTCATCATCCTTTACTTTTATTTTTAATATTTCTATAATTTCCGCCAAAGCAGTTTCTAACTTAGGATATTTTTCAAATTCTTTATAACTACCCATCCTGTATTTCAAATTTATCTCTATTTGAAATGTTGGTATCTTACATTTCTTAGCTATATATGCCGAAACGCAATATGGATATGTAGCACTAAAAGGTTGGTCTACCGATACTTTTTTGAAACCATGTTCATTAAAGACCCTAATCATTTCTTTAACTATTTTTTCATTACCATATATGTTCTTGCCAAAATTAGTTCCAATACATATATCTTCTTCTCGCCACCCAGCCATACCATGTATGTCTAGTAATGCTTTTATACTATTTTTCTTCACAGTATTAGAAAGCTCTCGTTTATATTCACAAAATCTATCCCAATTCGCATCATTGTTTTCATTTTTGTTCTTGTATATTCCATAAACATCACACTTCTTAGAAAGTGTTTTTACTAAAACGCCTGTCTTTGTTTCTCTTGGGCGCACACTTTTCTTTCTTTTATGCAATACACAATGCGGCGCTGATAAAATAATATTATATTTTCCTTCTATTTTTACATATGACTCTTTTTTCATTTGTTCACCTATTTACATTTTATTATTATATTTTTTAGCTTATTCACAATTACACATAAGGCTTTATATATTGCATTCAATACTTCCGACGTTAATAATGCACCTACAAAAACCCAAATAGTTGTTATTGGGAAATAATACATTCTGTCCAACATATCTGGTACCAATTCTCTTAAGTTTGTATATATCACTTCATCAAAAATATATGACATTAAATATGCACCTAGCGTAATATCTGATACATGTTTCAAAATTTTCTTTGGTCCTTCTTTTATTTTAGATAGTTCAAGATTATGTAGTAGCAGAAACACCAAGATTGATATTATTACAATTAAAAGTGAACATGAATCTTGATAATCTCCCCAAGCAAAAGGAGTTCCATGATTAATATAAAAGAAGATAGTCGCTATTAAGAGCGTGACTCCAATTACTAATAGCGCGTTTAACCAAGTTTTAATTCTAGGTTTGAATTCGCTAATATACGCACCTATATAATAATACATAATCGGATATAATCTTGACCATGTAGGTATTGCTATAGATGTTAAAGTTCCCATTTCTTGAATTACTTTTTGTATAAGCGGAGGAATGGCTACAAAAGCAATCAACCCAATTAAACTTATTAATTTTTGTTTTTTATTTTCTAATCCATTATATATTAAGTTTAAGAATGGTATCACAATATATAATCCTATGTACATTTGTATATACCATGAATAATTTGCGCCATGGAAATTTATAAGAGAGGTTACAAATGTTTTTAAAGTTAATGGCTGATCCAAATATATATCTTTAAAAATCATGCAGCCTAATGTTGCAAGCACATACATAACAAGTACTTTAGTTATACCCCAATAATACTTCCAACTTATCTTCTTTTTATTCATTAAGTACCCCGTCAAAATTATAAAAAGCGGTACACATGTCATAAATAAAGTTCTCATACATACCATTAAAAACATTCTCTTTCCGTCAACGGGTTGTGCATAAAATCCTGTATGTAAAAAGAAATGTACAGCAACCACAAAAAAGGTAGCTACAATTCTTATTATGTCTAACGAATAGTTTCTCTCTCTTTTTTCAGACAAAAAAATCACCTCTTCTGAGGTGATTATATCAAAAAGCTATATTTTAGCCAACATTTCCTTCTTCATCTTTGCAATTATCTTCTTTTCTAGCCTTGAAATGTACGATTGTGATATTCCAAGCATATCTGCAACCTCTTTTTGAGTCTTTTCTTTGCCAGATATAAAACCAAAGCGAAGCTCCATTATAACTTTCTCCCTTTTACTTAGTTTTCGAATCGACTCTTTTATTAACTGATTATCTACAGCGCGCTCTATGTTTTTGAAGATCACATCTTCATCTGTTCCAATTATATCCGAAAGTAACAGTTCGTTACCGTCTCCATCTGTATTTAGTGGTTCATCTATCGAGACTTCATTTTTTAATTTATTTGTTCTACGAAGCTGCATTAATATTTCATTTTCTATGCAACGTGATGCATAAGTGGCCAGCTTTATGTTTTTAGCAACATCATATGTATTTATTGCTTTAACGAGACCTATTGTTCCAACCGAAATCAAATCTTCTAAAGCAACAGATGTGTTTTCAAATTTCTTAGCAATATAAACTACCAATCTAAGATTTCTTTCAATTAATATTTTCTTTGCATTTTCATCTGTATCTAATTTTTCTAAAACGCTCCTCTCATCTTCTTGAGATAAAGGTGGTGGTAATATTTCATTCCCTCCTATGTAATAGATCATGTTTACTTCATTGAATCCCAAAAAAGTACTAAATTTTGCAAATAACTTTTTAGCTTTTTCTTTAATCAAAAATAAGATTTCCATTTTTCTTTCCACTCTCCTTTTCAAAATTTAAAAATCTAATACTCACTAAAGCATCATAATTTCTAAAACTATTGTTGCTTTTTATAAAAGTAGCAGAATCATATTTATACAAATTTTTTAAATACTTTAATTGTATATTTTTTATATTTATTCCACGAACAGTAGGCACTCTTTTATCAATCGTTTTATATTTTATCGAAGTTTCTTTTCCTTGACCTCTTAGTTTTGTATATATGTTAGATGAAACTACGATAACTTCTTCTCCCGATTCTCCCTTTAAAAAATGTCCCGTATCAATCAATGCTTTTAATTTTATATTTAACTTAGGTATTTCAACAAAACAAAAATAATTTTCTAGCATATGCTTTTCTCTATACATTTTTAAAAGCCTTAATGCAATAACAACTGTGCCTGCCAAATAAATTACTTGTAGCTCAATATCGCTTTTGTATGAAAATACTCCTGCGATAAAAAAAGTAACAAAATAAAACATGATACTTTTTTTAAGTAAGTCGTTTATAGATTCTGGTTTTAGTGCAATACATATTACTAGCATAGAAGTTAAAATTTTGTATACCGGAGCTATGAGTCGCGGCTCTACAAAACAACAAACTGTATATAGTGTTGATATGAAAGCTGCAATTAAACTGTTTGAGGCCTTTGTCACCGTTAATTTGCTAGTCAAATAAATTATCAAATAATTAATAATCATTTCTTTTATAATCAAAATATCTAAGTAAATTGTCATGCTCTTATTTTAATATTTGCAAAATAAAAAAGCTGTCAAACGCTGACAGCTTTTTAAATTATTTTTATTAAACTCTTTCTACAACTCTTACATCTAATCTATTACTTGGAATTGTAATTCCGTGTTGATCTAGCAAATGATTTACTTCTTCTAACACATCATAATATACAGTCCAATAATCTTTGCTATTAACCCATACTCTCAAAGTAATATCAAGCCCAGCATCATCAAATTTTGTAGGTCGCAAAAATACTGCCGGATCTTTTAAAATTAATGCATTTTTTTCTACCACAGAATTAACTAGCATTTTTGTTTTTTCTTCGTCTCTTCTGTTGGCTATCCTAAATGTCCAATCTACTCTACGTGTACTTGTTTCAGAGAAATTTGTTATTACAGAATCTAATATTTGACTATTTGGCACTCTAATAATCTTATTATCAGGAGTTGCAAACACGGTATGTGAAAAAGATATTTGTTTTACAGTTCCATTTGTTGCCACACAATCAACATAGTCACCCACTTTAAATGGTTTGGTTGCTAAAATCATTGCTCCACTTGCAAGATTTCCAAGCGCATCTTGAATAGCAAGTGATGCGGCAACACCAACAATACTAAATGTGGCTAATAAAGATGAAACTGGTATACTTAACATGTCTGCAATTATTAAGACTACCACAACATATAAAATTACCTTAACAAGTCCTATTGCAAAAGAAGTAATTCCTTTATCTAACTTTGATTTATTTAATACTTTCTTTAGCACTTTTAAAATAACACCAATTACTATTTTACAAACTAAAAAAGTTACTAATACCGGAATTATCATTTTCGGCACTTCAGCCAAATTTATTCCTAATGTTTCTTGAAAAAAGTTTACCATTATTATCCCTCCCAAAATATATTATCACATTTACTTTTTACACAAAACTATTCATTCAATTTTTACAAAAAAATAAAGGACCACTTTTGTGGTCCTTTAAGTTTTAGAAATTACTTGTATCAATTATCTTCTTTTTATTTCTTAAAAATGTAGGAACATCTAAACCATCAGTAGGAGTAGATGGTTTAACTTCTGCTGTTTGTTTAACAAAAGGATCAGAACCTAGAATTTTTCCAACAGCGTTTGCTGATAGAGGAATTCTTTCTTTGTCAAATCCAGTAGCAATAACTGTAACTGACATTTCATCTCCCATTTTTTCATCGATAACAGCACCGAAGATAATATTTGCATCTGCATCAATGCTTTTTTGAACAAGTTCAGCAGCTGTATTAACTTCGAATATTCCCAAATCAGGACCAGCTGTAATATTTAATAATACTCCTCTTGCTCCATCGATTGATGATTCAAGTAATGGACTGTTGATAGCAGCTTTAGCAGCTTCTTCAGCTCTGTTTTCACCAGATGCTCTACCAATACCCATGTGAGCCATTCCTGTATCACACATGATTGTTTTAACGTCTGCAAAGTCTAAGTTGATAAGACCAGGAATTGCAATTAAATCTGAAATTCCTTGAACGCCTTGACGTAAAACTTCGTCTGACATTTTGAATCCATCTGTAAAAGATGTTTTTCTATCAGCGATTTGCATTATTCTATCATTAGGGATTACTACAAGTGTATCTACTTTTTCTCTTAAACTAGCAATTCCTCTTTCGGCATTTTGCATTCTCTTTTTACCTTCGTATGAGAAAGGCTTTGTTACAACAGCAACCGTTAAGATTCCTAACTCTTTTGCTATTTGAGCAATTATAGGAGCAGCACCTGTTCCTGTTCCGCCACCCATACCAGCTGTAACGAATACCATATCAGCGCCTTTTAAAACATTAGCAATTTCTTCTTTTGTTTCCTCAGCAGCTTTTTCGCCTACTAGTGGATCTCCACCAGCACCAAGGCATCTTGTTAATTTTTCACCAATTTGAATTTTTGTTGGTGCTTTAGATAGTTGTAATACTTGTTTGTCTGTATTAGCAGCTATAAACTCAACTCCTGTTACATTTCCATCAATCATTCTGTTAACAGCGTTGTTACCAGCTCCACCAACACCAATTACTTTTATTTTGGCCATTCCATCATAACTTACTTCTTGTTCGTACACTTTTTACTCCCCCTACTTCCTAATATTATTAGGTTTTGCACCTAAAAGACTCTTGAAAGATTGAACTACATTTTCAAAAAATGTTGGTTCTACATCTTCCACAATTTTGCTTCCAATATTTTTTAAATGTTTAATGTTCGAAATATATTTTACTATTCCATATGAACCTAAACATTCTGATTTAATCAAGTTAGCAGTCTTTGAGTTTCCAAATCTAACAGGAACCCCCAAAATCTCTTCTGCTGTCTTTTCACTCTTATTAATTGAGTTAATACCTTGTCCAGCAATAACACATGTTGCAACAGAGTTTTTAAATCCAGCTTCTTCAACCTTTTGATTTATTAATTCAAACATTTCTTCAACTCTTGCTTCGATAATCTCAACAAGCTCTGAACATTTGATTGTTTTCGAATTCTTTTCTCCAGTATACGTTGATAATGTAATACTGTAATCGTTATCTATATATTTAGTTCTTGAAAGTCCATATTGTTTCTTAAGCTTATCTGCTTCTTGATATGAAATTTCTAAACCTATCGAAATATCGTTTGTGATTGTGTCTCCGCCAACCGGTATCGCATCCGTAAATAATATTCCGTTATCTTTAAATACTGTGACATCTATATTGCCTGCTCCGATATCTAATAATAGGACTCCGTTATTTTTTTCTTCATCCGATAATACGATATCTCTCATTGCAAAACCATTTGTGACAATACCATCAATTTGTAGTCCAGCCTTTTGCATTACTATGCCTATACTTTTTACTATATTCTTATCAGCAATCATAACATCAAGTTCTGCTTCTAAGAAATCAGTGAAAATTCCTATAGGGTCATCTGTAACTCTTGAATCCGTAATAAATTTAGAAGGAACAACATCTATGATTTGGTATCCTTCTGGAACTTCAAATTGTCCTACATTTCTAATTATGGCATCGATATCTTTTTGTGATACACCAGCATATTTATCTTCAAGTTTTATGCTATATCTTGTTTTGAATATTGAAACGTGCATTCCAACAATATTAACATAGGCCGATTTTATTATAAAGTCTTGCGTTGCTTCTATATCGCTAATTGCAAATCTTATCGCTCTTGCTACGGCATCAGAACTTACAATCTTACCTCTTTTCAAACCTTCACATGTAACACTTGATGAATTAAGTATTTCTACTTGATTAAACTTGTTAATTTGACCTAAACAACAACACACTTTAGAGGTGCCTATGTCGATTCCAACAATTATATCACCAATTGCCAAATCCCACACCCCCTAATCAAATTTAGCAACTAAAGAATATTATATTGACCCAGAAAAGTCAACAAAATTATTACAAAAACATTACAAAATTATTACGCAATTATTGCCTTGTAAACATAACAATTTTATTATGTTTACAAAAGCGTTTTTTGCGCAAAAAGAAACGCTAAAATAACATCTAAACATCAGGATATTTAAACGTTACTTTAGCGTTTCCGTAGGTATCCTTTATTTCTTCTTTTCTATTGATCTTTTTTCAACAAATTTTTCTATCGCATATCTTCTAATCACAGAAAGATTATTAAATATTCTAAATACGAATACAAAAATAGCAGCAAGATATATATCTACATCTAAGTTCTCACCCATTAATGTAAATAAAATCGCAATTAATGCATTAACAATGAATCCTGAAAAGAATATTTTATAATCATACTTTCCTTGAGTTTTTGCAGCTAATGCCCCAATTGAACTATCAAAAGCAGCCATGATAGCAATAGCTAAATATTTCGAATATTCATATGAAATTGTTGGCATCAATGAACCAACAACGCACCCTAACAATACACAAACCGCACCTGATATAAAAGTTTTCATCATTCTCCTACCTCCACAACTGGTGTTACGTATTTATAATCAATTAAACCTGTATATTCTGGAATAATTATTTCTTCATATTTTTCTATTGTAACATCAATATTATCAGCTCTCATTTCGCTTACGATTCCACCTCTGAGATTTAGAGCGCCAACCATTGTTTCTGGTTTTCCAATTGCTGATATTACATATGGTGCAGATAAATTAACACCATTGACTTGTATTAAAGGACCAACACATCTTACAGCGGTATTAGCTAAAACTCTTTGACCGTTAACACTAAATGCTTCTGCACCAGCAGCAGATAATTCATTTATAATAGAAAGAATATCTGTATCGTGGATTATATAAACGTTAGGATTATTGTATCCTGCAAGTTGATTTATTTCCTCGATTGCAGCAGTATCATCTAATGTAACCATGATACCTGGTCCTTTAACTGATGTGATACCAGCTAAGATATTTGATTCATCTAAATCCTTCTTTATCAAAGCAACCATATCATCAGTTTTTGCAACTGAGTTTTTATACTCTTCTATCTTTTGATTTAAATCTTTAATTTTTTCAGTTTGATCTTCGTAAACAACTTTCCATTGTTCTATTTCATCACGAAGTTCGTTTTCTTTCTTAAGTCTTAATATGTCTGATTCACTTATGCTAATTGTTCTAACTTGAACTGTATAACAAAGTGCAAGCAAAAAACAAACAATGCAAATTGTTACATTTACGCCTTCCAACTTTTCAATTGCTATCTTAACCCATTTTTTCAAAGATTCCATTTTTTCCTCCGACTACATATTATTTATATCAGTAAAGATTGTTTCCTCTAAATAAGTATCGCTGCTTACATCTACACTTCCGCGTTTGCCTTCTGCAATTAGCGTTTTCATAACTTCCGAAAGATAGTTTAACTTATCTATCAAGATCTCTTTCTTTATTTCTCCATATACAATTTCAATATCAGATTCTTTTATCCAAAGTTTAACTTCAGAAACACTTTCATAATCTATCTCGTCTATTGTATAAGGAATATTCTTTTGCTTAGCCGTTTCTAATAGCTGAACTATATTTTTATATTTCAAGCCAGAAACTTCAGCAAGTTGATTTCCAAGTTCATATCCTTCAAGTTCTATTCCATATAAGATTGGTAAGTCAGGAAACTTGTTTTCCTTGTTAGCTTCAAGCAAATATCCAAAGCTGTCTGTTACAAAGAACGTTTCCAAGAATTTAATTGTGGCATACGGAGCTCTCTCAACATATGAAATTTTTATTTTATCTGGAAAACTAATTGTAACTTTAGCTTCTTTTACATATGGCAAAGATATTACACTTTCCTTAATCTTCTTATATCTTTGTTTCAGAACATTTTCTCCATATTTAACATCTAATAAGCTTGAGATTTCTTCAGCTTTTACATTTGTTCCATCATTTATTAAAACCTCGGTTAGATTAAATGCAGGCGAGAACAATATTCCAATTGATAAACCTAAAACAACTAACACAATTAGAAATATCGCAATTGTCTTTCCAACATTTGCTTCTTTTTGTTTTTCTTTCTTTAATCTTTTTTTAGAAATCTCTCCACTTTTTTTAGTTGTATTTTTAGGCATATCTCAACCTCCTTTTATATTAAAAACAATTTCAAGTTTTCAACTTTCATTGTCTTTCATAAATCGGTCCGTTACATTGTATCATTGCTTTCGTATTTTTGCACCTAGTATAGTCAATTTTTTCACTAAATTTTCATATCCACGTTCTACGAACTCAATTCCTTCTATTCTTGAACTTCCATTTGCAGCTAACGCTGCTTCTATTAGTGCCGCCCCACCTCTTAAATCTTTCGCCTGAACGTTTGCTCCGGAATAGTTGTCTACTCCTTGTATGATTGCAGTAGTTCCTTCTACAGTTATCTTTGCTCCCATCTTTATAAGTTCTGGAACATACTTAAATCTATTTTCAAAAATGTTTTCTACTACTATTGAAGTTCCGTCTGCAAGAGCTAACATTGTGACAAATTGTGATTGCATATCAGTTGGAAATCCCGGGTACGGCATCGTCTTTATATTAGTAGCTTTTAAAGCTCTATTTGCACTCATTTTTATTTTATTTTTATATGTATGTATCTTACAGTTCATTTGTCTTAACTTGTGAATTACAGCAGCCAGATGTTCCGTAGAAACATTATTTAAAACAAGTTCACCTTTTGTAGCGGCAGCCATACACATATATGTACCAGCTTCTATTCTATCTGAGATCATTAAAAATTCTGTATCGTGAAGTTTTTTTACGCCTCTTACTTTTATCGTATTACTTCCTGCACCGCTTACATCAGCACCCATGCTATTCAAAAAGTTTTGCAAACAAACAATTTCTGGTTCTCTTGCAACATTCTTTATATATGTAACACCTTCAGATAAAACGCTTGCAAGCATTATGTTTTCTGTAGCACCTACAGATGGAAAATCCAAAACAATTTCTGTTCCTATCAACTTAGTTGCTTTGCATTCTATATTTCCACTTTGTTCTGACACTTCTACTCCCATAAGATTGAAAGCTTCCAAGTGTAAATTTATTGGTCTGCTTCCTATCTCACAGCCTCCTGGATATGTAAAAAAGCATTCTTTTTGTCTACCTATCATTGCACCTACAATTATTACTGAAGATCGCATTTCTCTCATTAAATCCTCAGGAATTTGCGAACTAGTTATAGTCGTGGCATCTATAATCAACACATCTTTTTCTCTTGTGATTTTGCAACCTATTTTTTTCAAAATAGAACACATCATTTTTACATCGCGAATGTCAGGAACATTTTTTATAACGCTGACACCTTCATTAAGAAGACTAGCAGCTATTATTGGTAGAGTTGCATTCTTAGAACCAGATACATCTATCTCACCTCTAAGAATGTAACCACCCTCTATTTCATAATACTTCATCACATTCACCTCTTAAAGATTGATACTATAATATATGCTAGTATTTTTTAAGATGTGAACTTTTAACTAGTTAATAGCTTTTTACCTTGTTTACTTTAGTAACAATATACTTTTCTAATTTTTCTAAAAACTCTTCTTTGTTAATTTCTTTTTTCGCTACCATGTCTAATCCTTTTTCCCAACTAGCTGTAAGTTGTGGATTAAGCATGTCTGGTAAAGTAAATCTAACAACTTGATATACAAGTTCACCTTTTGAACTTGGTGTCAAAACTTGAGTCTTTGAATTTATATCAATGTAATTGATCCTAACAAGCTTCTTGATGATTTCTGCTCTTGTTGCACTTGTTCCAATCCCACTACCTTTTATTTGTTCTCTTAAGCGTTCATCTTCAATTAGCTTTCCTGCATTCTCCATCGCAAGAATAATTGAACCAGATGTGTATCTGCTTGGCGGAGATGTTTCTCCTTCTTTAACGTTGTATTCCGAAGCAACTAACTTTTGCCCTTTTTTCATTTTCTTAAGAGCTTCAATTTTAGCTTCATCAACATTATCTTCTTTATCGCTTTTAACAACTTCTAAGTAACCTTGGCTAACACATATTCTTGCGTTTGAATAAAACTTTTGTCCAGCAATATCTATTGTAACTGCAAGTTTCATAAATTCAGCTGGTGGGAAGAATATGCTTAAGAATCTTTTTACAATAAGTTTATAAATATCTTTTTGCATATCAGATAACGAATCATGATTTTCAAAACCTTGTCCCGTTGGCACAATCGCATAGTGGTCAGTTATTTTTGAATCGTCAACGTATTTTGATTTTGCAATATCTGTACTATATTTATTGTCTATCATTTTCTTTAATAGACCTTGTACCTCTTCATCTTTATATCCTCTGACAAGTCCATTTAAATTCTTACCTATTTCTTTAGCAACTGCAGTTGAAAGAACTCTAGCATCTGTTCTTGGATATGTAACTAATTTCTTTTCATATAACAACTGAATAACTTCAAGAGTTTGGTCTGGCGAAATCTTAAACTTCTTACTACACTCATTTTGGATTTCAGCCAAGTTATATAATAGTGGTGCATTTTCTTTTTGTGTTTTCTTAGATGATTCTAAAACAGTAGGTTCTGTTTTTGTCTTTTTCAAACACTCTATAAAAGATAACGCATCTGCTTCGTTCTTAAAACCAACATCGTTGTATATTAAATCTTTATCGATTGCCATTTTGACAATTTCTAAATTTTTATCATTCTCTTTTTCACATTTCCACTCAGCAGTTATTCCCTCTTCAAAAGAAACTTGTATCTTGTGGAACTTTGATTTTACAAAGTTTTTAATTTCATATTCTCTTTCAACAATCATTCCCAAAACGCAAGTCATAACACGACCTACTGAAATCGATGTTTTTTCTTCATTGTTTCTTTTCGCAACTTCTTTACCATACGATAATGTAAGTAATCTTGAAAAGTTTATACCAATTAAATAGTCTTCTTTTGCACGTAAATATGCACTATCTGCTAGCGCATCATATTCAGATAAATCTTTTGCATTCTTTATGCCATTTAAGATTTCTTCTTCTGTTTGCGAATCTATCCAAACTCTTTTCTTTTGTTTATCTTTAACATCAACCATTTGATCTACTAATCTATATATGTATTCTCCTTCACGTCCAGAGTCGGTACACACGTAAATCGTGTCAACGTTTTCATCAGTTAATAAAGACTTAACTATTTCAAATTGATTCTTTACACTATCAATTATCTCGTACTTCCATTCAGTAGGAATAAATGGCAAAGTATCGTATCTCCACATCTTGTACTTTTCATCGTACACTTCTGGATAGCTCATAGTTACTAAATGACCTACACACCAAGTGATTACGTATTCATCTGATTCTAGATAACCATTTTTTCTAGTCGTATTAACTTTAAGAGCTTTTGCAAATTCCATCGCAACACTCGGTTTTTCGGTAATTAATAACTTCTTTGACATCCTTATCTCCTACTTCTTATTACTTTTGCCTCTTCTACTTTTCAGAAATTTTATTTATCTCTACCATGATTTTATCCATGGCATCTTTCATTTCTTCTTTCTTTGCATTACTTGCCATACTAGCAAGTTTCGCTTTATCTTTCATTAGTTCATCTATTTTATCTTTTAAGATTTCACTTGTTAAATCTTTTTCTTCAATTATTATTCCTGCATTTGTATCTTCAATTGTTTTAGCATTAAAGAACTGATGATTTTCTGCAGCAAATGGGAACGGAATCAATATTGCAGGCAATCCCACAATTCCTAATTCTGTAACAGTAAGCGCCCCACTTCTGCAAACTGCTAAATCTGATGCAGTCATAACCTCTTCCATGTTGTATATGTATTTTTCAATCTTTACATTTGGATTGTTTGTTTTTACTTGTTCCATGATTGAATCATAATGTTTTGGTCCTGTTGCGTAGATTATTTCGTAATCTTCTATTGTTTTGTTGTTAATGATATCAATCATTGTTTCATTAAGCTTTTTGGCCCCTTGGCTTCCACCAAACACAAGTACAACTGGCTTAGTAAAGTTTAATTTCTTTTTAGCCTCATTCTTTGTAATTGCATTTGCAAGTTTAGTTGGATTACCTGTGTAGATGATGTTTTCGCCATTTCCAAGATTTTCTCTTGCAGCTTCAAATCCAACCACAACACAACTAACTTTCTTAGATAACCATCTTGTTGTCTTGCCAGGCAAAGCGTTGCTTTCATGAATTAATGTTGGTATTTTCTTTTGAATGCCAGCAATCATAGCAGGTGCTGTTACATAGCCACCTGTGCCTATTATCATATCAATGTTTTCTTCTTTAATGATTTTCTTTACTTCGCCTATGCCTTTCATAAGCTCAGTAACAGTCTTTATATTTTTAATAATGCTCTTGTTTCTAATACCTTGAGCATGAATATACTTTATATCGAATCCTGCTTTTGGAACCAAGTCAACTTCCATTCCACCTTTCGTTCCTACAAACAAGATTTTATGACCCTCTTCTTTTAATCTATTAGCTATTGCGATACCAGGAGTAATATGTCCTCCAGTTCCGCCTGCCGCAACGATAATATTCATATGAGACCCCTCCATTAATATATTATGCCGAAAAAACATTTTGGTGTCAATGCTTGTTAAGTCACAAAAATAGCGCTACCCTAAGGCAGCGCCGCTTTTTTTATTTTAATTTTTCGATTTTAGAAATATTTGCCATTACAATTAATTCCATATCTTCAGTAAGTGGCAACATTGGATCTACTAAAGTAGAAACCGCATCATTTTTCTTAATAGCTAAGATATTTAGTGAATATCTTCTTCTCAAGTCTAATTCGATTAATGATTTTCCAACCCATTCTGGCTTCACATCTAATTCTACTATAGATATGTCATCTGATAATTCAAACATATCTACAAAACCAGAACTTAATAAATTCTTTGCAAGTCTTGTTCCTGATTCTAGTTCAGGATATATGATTTGGTCTGCACCGATCTTTTTCAAAACTCTACCGTGGAATTCGTTATCGCATTTGATAATAATTCTTTTTACACCCATATCTTTGCAAAGCATTGTTGCCATTACACTAGATTCAAAACGTGTAGCCATTGCAATTATAACTACATCCACATCTTCGATGCCAAGTTGTTTGATAACTTCTGGATCAGTTACATCTGCACATTTACATATAGGAATTTCTTGAATAGCATCTTCAACAATTGATTCATCTGTATCAACCGCTATAACATCTGCACCACTTCTAGAAAGTTCAGATGCAACGGCTCTACCGTACTTACCAAGTCCAAATACCGCATAAGTTTTATTTATCATATCTATTCTCCTTTACCCTATAGTTATTTCTTCTACTGGATGTTTAATTACATTCGCATTTTTTCTCTTTGTATTTAATGCCAACATCAAAGAAACAGGACCAATTCTACCTAAATACATCGTAGTCATGATAATTATTTTTCCCCATGTGTTTAATAATGGTGTTAAGCCTCTTGTAAATCCTACAGTTGTTGTAGCTCCCATAGTTTCACAAATAATATCTAAGAATGCAACATCTGTAACCATTGCTAATAAAAATGTTGATACAAAGAATATTCCTAGCGTACTAAGTATCATTACAATTGATTTTCTCAAATCATTATGAGAAACTTTTCTACCAAACATTGAAACTTCATTTTTATTTTTTACCATTGACATCATGGTCACAACTAATATCGCAATTGTTACAGTTTTTATTCCACCCGCGGTTCCAGCTGGTGAGCCACCTATAAACATTAGCATCAACGCGATTAATGTTCCTGCATTAGTTAAATCACTATGAGGAATAACAGGAAACGCTGCCGTTCTCACTATGATCGAATGGGCTATAGAAACTCCAATCTTTTCAAACAGAGACATTTCCGAGATTGTTAATGGATTATTATATTCAGCTAAAAATGTCCCAAGCGCACCTAATATAATCAAAATTAGTGTTGTACTTAAAACAATTTTACTATGCAATGTAAGAGATTTTACACTCTTCTTTTGTTTTATGATTCTTAATATGTCCCACCAAACTATAAAACCAAGGCTTCCTGCTACAACTAGCAAACAAGTCGTTATCATGACTATTGGATTTAATGCATAAGGAACTAACCCTTGCTCCGATATGATATCTACACCAGAGTTACAAAATGCTGAAATAGAAGTAAATATCGATAACCATATTCCTTGAGTTCCATACTCGGGTACAAAAGCAATCATGTATAAAAGTGCACCTAAAATTTCTACACAAAATGTACCAAAAATAACTTTCTTTACAAACTCTTTTAGTCCCGACATTGTATTTAAATTAAAAGTATCTTGAATCAATAGATAATCTTTTAATCCAAATCGCTTATTCAAAAATATCATAAATCCTGCCATTATAGTGATTATTCCTAATCCACCAACTTGAAGCAAACAAAGGATCACAATTTTTCCAAACAAACTCCATGTAGAAAACGTTGATATTGTTGCAATACCAGTAACACATGTCATCGATGTTGCTGTAAATAATGCATCAATATAAGGAACTGCCTCACCCGACGCAGAGCTAATCGGCAAACTTAATAGCAAACTTCCTATCAGAATAACAATCATAAACCCTAACAAGATATATCTTGTTGCGTTAAATTTCATCAACTTATTCTTCATTTAATCATTCCCTATTTTATCTTATTGTTTATTCACTTTTCTTTTTCGTTGTTTTCTTTGTAGTCTTTTTTGTGGTTTTCTTAGTTGTAGATTTTTTCTTAGTAGTTGTCTTCTTAGCAGGTTTATCTTCAATTTCTTCTCTGCTTATTTCTGCTGGTTTAATTACTCCATCTTTGTTTGGACCATTCCAAGCAATAAAGTTGCAACCTTCTGGTGTATTATTGTTGTTTTCACAAATGAAGTATCTCTTACCTCTTTTACTCTTACGAATAAGAATATCTCCACCACAATTAGGACATTTAACATCTAACTTTTCGATGATAGGCATTATATTTCTGCATTCTGGGAAACCAGGACAAGCCATGAATTTACCATACTTACCTATTTTGATAACCATCATTCTGCCACATTTATCACAAGGGATATCTGTTACTTCATCTTTAAGCACAATTTTCTCCATCTTAACTTCTGCATCTTTTAAGTTTTCTGCAAAAGGTGGATAGAACATTCTTAAAATATCTTTCCAGAATGTTGCGCCTTCAGCAACTTCATCAAGTTGTTGTTCTAGATGAGCTGTAAATTCAACATTAACAATATCTTTAAAGTAATCTGTCATTATTGTATTTACAATCTTACCAAGTTCTGTTGGCACCAACATTTTCTTTTGTCTCTCAACATATCTTCTATCAATGATAGTTGTGATTGTTGGAGCATAAGTACTTGGTCTTCCGATATCTTTTTCTTCTAACGCTTTAACCAAACTTGCTTCTGTATATCTTGGTGGTGGTTCAGTAAAGTGTTGTAACGGATTTGTTTCTTCTAAAGAAAGTTTTTGTCCTTCTTCTAATTCTGGAAGGATAACATCTTTCTCTTCTAGTTCTTCATCATTGCCTTCTACATATAAAGTCATAAATCCAGCGAAACGAATTTTTGATCCGTTTGTTTTGAATAAATACTTACCAGCTGTTATATCTACAGCCATTGTGTCATAAATTGCAGAAGCCATTTGAGAAGCTAACAATCTATCATAAATAAGTTTGTATAATTTATATTGTTCCGGAGGAATTGAATCTTTTAATTCCTCTGGTGTTTTTTCAAAGTGCGTAGGTCTTATTGCTTCGTGCGCATCTTGTGCTTCTTTTTTGGTTTTGTAATATCTATTTTCGTAATATTCTGCGCCATAAGTTTTTTCAACTTGTTCTTTTACCATTGCACGAGCTTCTTCTGATACTCTTGTAGAGTCTGTTCTCATGTATGTGATAAGACCGTTTTCATAAAGTGTTTGTGCAATCGCCATTGTTCTTTTAATTGGGAATCCAAGTTTTCTAGAAGCTTCTTGTTGTAATGTACTTGTCGTAAATGGAGGAGCTGGATTTCTCTTTTTCTCTCCTTTTTTGATTCCTGAAACAATGTAATCTTGTTTTTCAATGTACGATTCAATTTCTTTCATTTCATTTTCAGTTCTAATTTCTATCTTCTCATCTGGCATTCCATAGAATTTAGAATCAAAAACTTTTTTGCTTTTTTTATCTTTTAGACTTACGTCTAATGACCAATATTCTTCAGGATTAAATTTTTCAATTTCTTCTTCTCTATCGCAAATCATTCTAACTGCAACAGATTGAACTCTTCCTGCAGATAATCCTTTCTTTACTTTTTTCCAAAGTAAAGGACTTATTTGATAACCAACTATTCTGTCTAATGCTCTTCTTGCTTGTTGAGCATCGATTAAATCTTTATTTAATTTTCTTGGTGATTTGATTGCTGACTTAATTCCTGATGGAGTAATCTCATTAAATGCGATTCTGCATTCTTCGTTTTCATCAATACCAAGTATATATGCCAAGTGCCATGCAATGGCCTCTCCCTCACGGTCAGGGTCAGTTGCAAGAAATACTTTTTTAGCACTCTTTGCTTCGTTTTTTAATTTCTTAATTAATTCTGCTTTACCTCTAATATTTATATATTTAGGTTCGAAATCATTTTCAAGATCTATGCTAAGTTGAGACTTAGGTAAATCTCTAATGTGCCCCATAGATGCTTCAACTTTATATTTACTGCCTAATATCTTTTTTATCGTATTCGCCTTTGCAGGTGATTCGACTATAACTAAATATTCAGCCATTATTTTCTCCCTTTCTTATATTAATACTCTCTTGATTATATCATTAAAACGTATGTACGCAACATAATTTTTCTTTCGCCTTAAAATTTCCTACTATATTAATAGCAAAAAACAAGGTTTACATCATAACGCAATAACTACTTTTTGACAATACCAATTTATTTTTTATGACATAAAAAAAGAAATTGGCTCCCTTTGTCAATTTCTTCTTTCTTTAGGAAAGCATGTCGATAACGATGTCTTTCAAGTGTATTGGTAAAACTTTGTTTTGCTTAAGTTTACAGCTAATAAGATTAATTTCGTCAGCATCACAAGTAATATCTTCTATTAAATTGCTTTCTACAAAATCATTGTCTTTCTTTTCAATTGCTAATCCGTATGTTGTGTGTTGTTGTTTTAATTCCGGATAATATTTTTCTTGCTTTAAAATGTAATACTTAAGTTCTATTTTGTTACCGTCAGATATTTGAAGACACTCTTCTCCAACGCAGAACTTAGCCACGGTTGCTACCCCCTTTTTCTTTAGTTTAAGTACAATTATATAATTATGAAATTATACTTCAAGAAAAAACGGTCGCAAAAACCGACACTAATCGCCTATCTTTCTTCTAATTGCATATGTTGTAAAGAAAATCACACTTGAGATAAGTACAATTGTTGGTCCTGTTGCAATACCAGCATAGTAAGAAAGCACTAATCCAGTAATTCCTGAAACTAATGCAAAAATTACCGTTAACAAATGATATTGTCTTAAATTTTTAGCAATATTTCTACTTGCTGCCGCTGGTAAAATAAGAAGTGAATTTATTATTAAAATTCCTACCCAACGAATTGATAACATTACTACAAGCGCAACCAATACAACAAATAAATTTTCAGTTAAATTAATATTTATCCCTTTACTTTTCGCAAGTGATGAATTCAAGCTTATTGCATACAACTTGTTTGAAAAGAAAATCCAAAACAATAATATCAATACTGCAATTCCAAGTAATGCAAAAATTTCTGATGTTGAAATGCTAAGTATATCTCCAATTAAGTAATTAGAAAACTTAGAAAAGTTTCCGTTCTTAGATAAAATCACTAACCCTAAAGCTAATGCTGTTGAAGAAAATACGCTTATGATTGTATCTTTTGATGTGATTTTTAAATCTTTTATTTTATTCAAAAGTAATGCAAATATAATACCGAAAACAATCATCGAAATAGTTGGATTTGTGATTCCAAGTAAAGCTCCGATTGCGATACCAGTCAAAGCAGAATGTCCAAGCGCGTCCGAAAAGAACGCCATTTTGTTATTTACTATAACTGTTCCAACAATTCCGAATAGAGGTGTGATTATTAATATTGCACATAATGCATTTTGCATAAATTCATATCTAAACATTTAAACTTCACCAAACCTCTCTATAAATTCTTTAGATGCAAAAACTTCTTCTGGTTTTCCTTTCACCAAAATTGTTTTATCTAATAAGATAACTTTATCTGCATATCTTTTTACATAGTCAAAATCATGAGAAACAAGAATGATTGCTAAATCATGATTTTCTTTCAATTCACTAATTGTTTTGTAGAATTGCTCTCTACCATTTCTGTCTATTCCTGAAATCGGTTCATCCAAAATTAGCAAGTCTGGATATGGCAATGTTGCTATCGCAAGCATTACTCTTTGTAATTGCCCACCAGACAAAGAATTAATTTTTTGATCAATTAAATCTTCTGCGCCAAACTCTTTTAAGTGTTCTTTTACTTGTGCATATTTCTTTTTGTTTTTTAATAAAAATACTGGTAAGTTACTTGTATAACTACACACTACATCAAATACTGTAGATGGCGAATTTTCAATATCTAATCTTTGTGGAACATATCCTATTTTTATTTTATTTCCTGATGCTTCTTTATCTTTAAAAAGAATTGTTCCTGTATGTTTTATTTCTCCTAAAATTGCTTTCAAGAGTGTAGATTTTCCAGCGCCATTTTCGCCAATTATTATATTTAATTTTCCGCAATGAATATGTATGTTGATGTTTTCTAAAACTTTTTTGTCACCGAAAGATACATTTATATTACGAATCTTTGTACAACAGTATCCACATTTTTCTGTCATTATTTTAGCGCCTCCTCTAACACATTAAGATTTTTTATCATGATTTTTTCATATGCATCTTTTTCAAAAACTCCGCTTACCGCAGGATCTAATTCATATGTGTTTACATTCGTTTCGTTAGCAATAGTTGTTGCTGCAGTTTTTAAGTACTGCGGTTCAACAAAAATTGCATTTACATTTAACTCTTTAATAGTATCTACAATCTCGACCAAATCTCTCGCGCTTGGAGATGTTCCTGGTTCACGTTCAATAACAGCAACCACATTAAGATTAAATTCTTCAGCAAAATATTCGAAAGCTTCATGGAATGTTACTACATTTCTGTTAGGTAGTAAATCTAACTTTTCATGCATTTCATTTTTTAATGCAAGTAATTTTTCTATATAATGATTTGCATTTTGTTCATATATTGTGGCGTTATTTTCATCAATTCTTTTTAATTCTTCTGTTATATTTTTTACTTGTTCAACATACAATGAAATGCTTACCCAAATGTGAGGATTCTCGCCATGATCGTGTTCATGATCATGTTCATGATGCTCTTCGTGATGTTCTTCTAAAATATCTGTACTAGCATTTATAATTTGCAATTCTGGATACACACTAATAGCTTTATCTAAAAAGCTTTCCATGCCTCCACCATTAATTACAAACACTTCTGCAGCTTCTAGTTTTTTCATATCATTTACCGTCAATTGATAATCGTGCAAGCATCCTACTTCTGGACTTGCTAAGCATTCTAAAGTAACATCTTCTACACCATCAACAATATTAGCTGTCGCAATATACATCGGATAAAAAGAAGTAATAATATTCAATTTTGAATCTTCGATAGTTTGTGTATTTTTACAACCTATCAAAGCTAGCGATAATATTAAAAGTATTATCAAAAAATTTATTTTCTTCATTTAATTTACCTCTCCTATCGAATTAAAAGCGACAAACAGTTTCTTGCTATTTGTCGCCTTCTTAATTTTATTTCTTCATTTGTGATATTACAAAAGCTCTATCTGTAGAATTTACAATTGCAGTTCCAGATACTATCATATTTGCGCCTGAAGCTTTAACCATTTCTACATTATCAAGATTTATTCCACCATCAACTTCGATATCAAGTTCTGGTCTCAATTCTCTCAACACTTTAACTTTTTCTAAACATTCTGGCATCATTTTTTGACCGCCAAGTCCTGGTTCAACAAGCATTACTAAAACCATATCTATTTCATCTATATATGGCATAATCTCATCTATTGGTGTTGCTGGTTTAATTGCAATTCCAACTTTCATTTCTCTTTCATGCAACTCTTGAATCATGGTTTCTGCAACTTCTGGAGTTACAGCTTCTATATGAAATGTAAAAATATCAGTTTCCGAAAATTCTTCAATCCATTTTTCGGGATTTTCTACCATCAAATGAGTACATAGAAGTATGTCTGTAGAATCATTTACAACTTCTAATAGTTCTACTCCCAAAGTTTCATTTGCAACAAATTCTCCATCCATAATATCTAAATGGATATAATCCGCACCCGCGCGTTCTAAATTTGCAATTTCTGCTTTCATATCATTTATATTTATCGGAAGTGTGGACGGACCTACTTTTACCATTTCTTATCCCCTTTCATTTTTTCGTAAAGAGCTACATATCTTTCGTATCTGCCTTTATCTATTTTACGCTTACTTACAGCTTTCTTAACTCCGCAGTTTAATTCTTTAACATGTGAGCATGATCTGTATTCACAATCTGGAATATAATTATTGAATTCAATAAAATATTCAGCTAATTCTTTAGCGCTTATTCCATCAACGTCAAATGAGGAAAAACCCGGAGTATCTGCTAAAAAGCTATTCTTTGCAAACTCATATAATTCAACATGTTTAGTTGTATGTCTTCCTCTTTGAAGTTTTTCAGATGTTTCTCCTTCTACAGCAATATCCTCATTAAAAATATTATTTGTCAATGCAGATTTGCCCACGCCAGAATTTCCCGAAAATGCTGTTATTTTGTTGTTTATAATTCTTGCAATCTTATCTATTCCAATTCCATTTTTTGCAGTAGTTGTGATTACTTGATATCCAATGTTTTCGTAGACTTCAATAATATCTGTGTACTCTGCATCTAAATCAATCTTGTTAATACAAATAATTGGTTCAACACCATTTTTTTCTGCCATTACTAATTGCTTATCTAGCAACATCAAGTCTGGACTTGGATCCGCTGACGCAACAACTATAATTAATTGATCTACGTTAGCAATCGGAGGTCTAATAAATTCATTCTTTCTTGGATAAATTTTCGTGATTGATTTTGTTTCCATATCAACCTCAACATTGTCTCCAACTAATATTTGCATTTTTTTGAATTTAAAAACTCCCTTTGCTGTGCACGAAATTCTTTCCTCATCAACTTTTACTACATATGAATTTCCTTGAATTCTTACAACTATACCCTTCATATAATCCAACCTTATCAATAAATTACTCTAACGACTTATAGGCCGATGTGTTCACCGGCCTATTTAAGTATTCTTATAATGTCATTTCTGAAACTACTTCGTTATCTACATATACTTTAAGCATTGCATTTTTAACATCTGTTACTTCTACAGAAATTTTTCCATCTTCTCTTGTATGCTCTGCTTCGTATTCAACTCTCTTACCAATTAAGTTACCTTCAAGAACAACTTTTACATTGAATTTTGATTTTGTACCAACAGTACTTAAATCGATTGTAACTTTTCTTTTTGCTGTTGTTGCTGGAGTGTTATCTTTTGGATCTTCTGGTTCATCTGTTCCTGAATTATCTCCACCAACTTCACCATTTAATTTATTTACAACAAGTTCAATAGTTGAAAGTTCTGTCATATAAGAACCATCATCAACTGATTGTGCTAATACAACCTTATCTTCTTTTGTAGAAATTGTTGTATATTTAACTGTTGCAATTAAGTTTGCATCATTTAAAATTTGTTTTGCTTCATCTTCTAATTTACCAGTTACATCCGGAACTTTTACAAGACCAGAATCACCTGATGTATTACCAATACTTACATAAACTTTTACTTCACTACCAGGTTCAACTTCTGTATTTACTTCTGGTTCTTGTCTAATAATATCACCAGATTCAACTTCATCACTTATTTCATATGCTTCAACATAAACAAGTCCAACATTTTCAATTTTTAATTTAGCTTCTCTTAAGCTACTTGCTTCAGTTACATCTGGAACTAAAGTTTTTTCAGAACCTTTACTGATTCTAACTTCAACTGTATCACCTTGTTTTAAACGATATCCTTCAGTGTATGATTGATATGTTACAAATCCTTCGATAACATATTCAGAACTTACAACTCTACCTGTAACTTCCATCTTTAATCCAAGTTCTTCAAGCATTTTTGTAGCCTCTTCTTCACTATAACCAACAATCTTTGGTACTTCTACTGTTGTGTTACCACCAAGAATTAAATTACTTAAGAATTTTCCAACTTGAACGAAACCAAAGAACAAAGCAAATGCTACAACTAAAATCAAAAAGAATCTAGCAAGAGCACGTTTCTTGGTCATTTTCTTCTTTCTTCCCATTTCGTCATCATCCTGTTCTTCATTATTTTTCTCATATTTGCTATCTTTTGTAATATTAGATCCAAGTGCTGGAATTCTTTGTGTTGCTGAAGATGTATCATTTGATTGAATATTATTCACAAGCACTTCATCTGGATTTTTTAATATCTTAGTTAAGTTAGAATACATTGCTTCTGCTGATTGATAACGATTAGCAACTTCTTTTTGCATTGCTTTAATTATTATCGCATTCAATGATTCTGGAATATCTTTATTTATATTTATTGGTTCTTCTGCTGTTTCTTGTAAATGTTTTAAAGCTACTGAAACAGGTGTGTCTGCTTCGAAAGGAATTTTTCCTGTAGCCATTTCATATAGTACAACACCTAAAGAATAAATATCTGTTTTCTCATCAGTATATCCACCTCTAGCTTGTTCTGGTGAAAAGTAATGAACACTTCCCATTGTCATACCAGCAGCATTAATTGTTGAATTTGAAACTGCTTTTGCAATTCCAAAGTCAGTAACTTTTGCCACGCCATCTTTTGTAATTATGATGTTGTGTGGTTTGATATCTCTATGCACTATATGATTTCTATGAGCTTGATTTAAACCAGAAGCTATTTGAGCTGCAATCTTAACAGCATCCTTCCAAGGAAGAGCACCTTTTTCTGTTATGATTTCTTTTAAAGTTTTACCTTCAATTAATTCCATAACTATGTAGTGTCTACCGTTGTCGTTACCTACATCAAAGATTGAAACTATGTTTTGATGAGATAAACTAGCAGCTGCTTGTGCTTCTACTTGGAATCTCTTTATAAAATCTGCATCATTTGCAAATTCTTCTTTTAGAATTTTAACAGCAACATATCTATTCAAAACTCTACATCTAGCTTTATAAACTGTTGCCATTCCGCCAGAACCAATCTTTTCAATTATTTCGTATCTATTTCCTAAAACTTTACCTATTAATTCAGTCTCCATCTTTTAACCTCCACTAATCATTAAAAACTAGTATTACACTGATATTGTCATAGCCGCCATTCTTTTTAGATTGACTAATTAAGTTATTGCATGTTTTCTTCAAATCATTTTTACCGTCTTTTATTTCTTCAAATATGTCCGGCACACTTATCATATTTGTAAGTCCATCAGAACACATAAGCAAGACGTCTTCTTTTAAGAAACCTTTTACAAGTACATCTGGTTCAATTTCTGGTTCACAGCCTAACACTTTCAGCAACACATTTTTTTGAGGATGATTTGCCGCCTCAGCCTTTGTTATTGTTCCATTTTGTACAAGTGCTTGAACATATGAATGATCTTTTGTAAGTTGTCTGATAAATTCTTTTCTAATTCTATAAACTCTACTATCACCAACATGTCCAATATATACTTTATTTTTAATAATTAGGGCTACGCTAAGCGTTGTACCCATTCCAGCATATTCTGAATTTTCTTTTGACTTTTTATATACATATCTATTAGCATCAATAATAGATTTTCTGATGAGTGACTCTACTTTTTCTCTGTCGTCCTTTGCCTCTTCATAACCATCTTCTATAGAATTTCTAACATACTCTATTGCCATTTTACTAGCAATACCACCGGCGTTTGCTCCACCCATGCCATCTGCAACGATGTATAGTTTTAAATCATCTGCTTTTTCTGGAACATATATTCTATCTTGGTTCTCTTTTCTTTGCATGCCAATGTCTGTTTGACCAAAGAATTTCATAAAATCATCTCACCTCCAATTTTTCAAAAATATTATACTATTAGTAGGAAAAATATGCAAATATTACAATGCCTACTTTTTACTTGTTTCTTTATCTCTAACAAGCTGTCCACAAGCTGCCGAGATGTCCGAACCAAGTTCACGACGAATCGTTGCAATTATTCCTTTTTCATTTAGCGTATCTCTAAATTTCATCATCTTTTCGACACTTGATTTTTCATACTTACCATCTTTAATTTTATTAACTGGTATAAGATTTACATGGCAAAGAATACCGTGTAATAATCTTGCTAAATGAATTGCATCTTCTCTATTGTCGTTAACACCGTTTACTAAAGCATATTCAAAAGTAATTCTTCTATTCGTTTTTTTGATGTATTCTCTACACGCATTAAGAACTTCATCAATTGAATATCTTTTATTAATTGGCATCATTTCTGTTCTAACTTCATCTCTACTACTATGTAATGAAATACATAAATTACATTGAATTTTTTCATCTGCAAATTTATTTATTCCATCTACAAGACCACAAGTTGAAACACTCATATGTCTTGCTCCTATATTTAATGCTTTTGGATCATTTAATAATCTAATTGCTTTAAGCACATTATCGTAATTATCAAATGGTTCTCCAATTCCCATAAACACGATGTTCGAAACTTTCTCACCAGAATGTTCTTGAATCTTTAATATTTGTCCAACAATTTCTCCCGGAGTTAAATTTCTTACAAAACCAATCTTAGCTGACGCACAGAAAGTACAGCCCATTTTGCATCCAATTTGATTTGAAACGCAAACCGAATAACCAAACTTATATTTCATAAGTACGCTCTCCACCTTGTGTCCATCAACTAATCTAAATAAATATTTAACCGTGCCATCTTTTGATTTTTGGAAATCATCTATAAATATACATTCTAGTGTATAATTTGCTTTTAACTTTTCAATTAGATCTTTTGATAAATCTGTCATTTCATCAAATGTATTAACGCCGCGATAAAGCCAAGCAAAAATTTGCTTAGCTCTATACTTCTTTTCTCCAAGATTTAGCATCTCTTCTTCTAATTCAGTTAGTTCAAAATCTCTAATATTTTTCATCATATTTTCCTTTTCAGTTAGGTATTATATTCGTTCTAACACAGCTATGAAAAATCCATCCGCTCCATCTGTATGAGGAAACAAATTAATTTGTTCAATCAATTTAAAGTTGTCATGTATTCTTAAGAACTTCTCAACTTGTTCTTCGTTTTCTTGTTTTAAAACCGTGCATGTACTATAAACCATTCTTCCACCTGGTTTTAAGTAGTCAGAACATTTTTCTAAAATTTCCATTTGAATCTTTTGTAATTCTGCTATATCTTCTGGTTTTCTTGTCCATTTAATATCTGGTTTCTTTCTGATAACGCCTAACCCACTGCAAGGAACATCTAACAATATCTTGTCATATCGTTTCATAAGTCCTGCAGAATATGTTGTAGCATCTTTCACAGTTGCATTAATAATATTTATATCTAATTTTTTAGCAGCAGCTTCTACTAGTCTAACTCTGTGCGGATGTAAATCCCACGCATCGATATTACCAGTATTGTTCATAAGTTCTGCTAAATATGTAGTTTTTCCGCCAGGTGCACTACATGCATCTAAAACTTCATCTCCTGGTTTAGGATCAAGTTTTAAACATGCAAGTTGTGCCGCTTCATCTTGTACAGAAAATAAAGTGTTGCCAAACTCAGTAAGCTTTCTTACCTTTATGCTATCCTTTAATTTTCCTTTTTTACAATCAATATTTTTAAGAGACAATAATTTGAAAAGTTCATCTCGAGAAGTCTTTAAAGTATTAGCTCTTATCGTTATTTCTGGTGTTATATTATTTGCATTTAAAAGTTCTGTTACGAATTTTTTATCATATTGTTTTAACAATTCCTCAACTAACCATACAGGATGTGAAGTAACTATTGAAATTAACTCTTCTTCTGTAAGTGGCTTTGTTGCTAAGTGTTCAAGTAATTTATCCATCTCATCTTTAGATATTTTTCTTAAGATTGCATTTACAAACTTACTTGAAACTTCATGACCATATTTTTTAGCAAGGTTAACACTTTCGTTTACTGCTGCACTTTCTGGAATTTTGTCCAAGAATACAATTTGATATATTCCTGTTCTTAATATGTTTAATATCCATGGTGAAATTTTCTTTAATCTTATACTTGAATACTTTTTTATAATTTCATCCAATGTTATTTTCCAAGTAAGTACACCATAAACAATTTCAGAAGCGAGTGCTTTATCTAAAGCACTCAACTCTGATTTGTTTAATTCTTTATCTAATTCAACATTTGAATAACCTTCGCCAAATTCAACTTTGTATAAAACATTTATTGCTAATTCTCTTGAATTCATTTTCTCTCCTAAATTTATAAAACTCTTTTTATCTTTTGTATGCTAAGTTAATTACATATCCTTTGGTTTTTCGTCTGTCATTCCGAAGTAATACATGATTCCATCAACGATACGATCACATGAATTACCATCACCATAAGGATTTAAAGCTCTACTCATTTTCTTGTATTCTTCTTTGTCATCTAATAATTTTTGAGCTTCTTCTATGATTATCTTTTTGTCTGTTCCTACAATTTTTACAGTTCCAGCAGCAACAGCTTCTGGTCTTTCAGTTTCTGTTCTTAACACTAATACTGGTTTTCCTAATGATGGAGCTTCTTCTTGAATTCCACCAGAATCAGTTAATACCATGTAAGATCTATTAATTAGGTTGTGTGTTGTTATAACATCAAGTGGTTCAATCAAATGAACGTTTTTAACTTCACCTAATGTCTTTGTTGCAACATCTTGTACAGCTGGATTTAAGTGCACTGGATATACAACTACAACATCTTTATTTTTCTTTGCAATTTCTTTAACAGCATTACAAATATTTTGAAGTGGTTCTCCAAGATTTTCTCTTCTATGTGCTGTCATGAAAATAATTTTCTTACTAAAGTCTAATTTTGATAGTACCGGATGAGTGAATTTATAATCATCTCTTACTGTTGTTTTTAAAGCATCAATAACTGTATTACCAGTTGTATAAATTAAGCTTTCATCCACTAATTCTCTAAGTAGATTATTTTTGTTATTTATTGTTGGAGCAAAGTATAAGTCAGCAATCTTAGTTACTAATTGTCTGTTCATCTCCTCTGGATATGGAGAATATTTATCATAAGTTCTAAGACCAGCTTCTACGTGACCAACTTTTACTCTGTTATAGAACGCTGCAAGCGCTGCTGAGAAAGTAGTTGTTGTATCACCATGAACTAATACGATGTCTGGTTGTTCTTTTTGAATAACTTCACAAAGTCTTTCTAACACTTCTGCTGTTATATGCGTAAGTGTTTGTTTATCTTTCATTACATTCAAATCGTATTCAGGTTTGATTTTGAAAGCTTCTAAAACTTGATCAAGCATTTGACGATGTTGTGCTGTAACACAAACGATTGTCTCAATGTTTTCTCTTTCTTTTAATTTAAGTGCAAGTGGGCACATTTTAATAGCTTCCGGTCTTGTACCAAACACAAGCATAACTTTTATTTTTTCTTTCTTTTCTGCATTTCTCTTATCCATAACTACAGCTTTTCTCTTCTTGCCATTGTCTAAGTAAACAAGAATGTCGTTTGCATTTCTAATTCCAATTACTGATAAGATAGCAAGTATAGCCATTAAAATAAGAACTTTCCAGAAGTTACTTTCTAGAATAATTACAGCCAATATTCCAAGCAAAGCAGTTACGCCATAAAGAACTAATACAGCTTGCTTTTGTGAAAGACCAGCATCTATTAATCTGTGATGAATGTGACCTCTATCAGCTTCCATTATTGATTTGTGATGTAGCACTCTTCTGCAAATAGCAAACAATGTATCAAAAATAGGTAATCCTAGAATTACAACTGGAACTACGATTGCCATAAGTGTGTATGTTTTAGCCATACCAATCATTGAAACTGTAGCTAAAGTAAATCCTAAGAAATTCGAACCTGTATCACCCATAAATGTTTTGGCCGGGTTAAAGTTGTAAGGTAAGAATCCTACTAAACCACCAAGTAAAGCAACAGTTATTAAAAGTGGTAATTCACCAGAACCATTAAGCGCAAATACTATTGTAAGTGCTAATGTTGCAATGGCTGAAACACCAGTTGCTAAACCATCTAATCCATCAATTAGGTTTAATGCATTTGTAACACCGATAATCCAGAAGAATGTGATTATCACCGATAATATATCGTTTAATCCATACATTGTTATAAAAGGAATATTTATATAACAAATTCTTAATCCGCTAATTATTACTAGAATAGCTGCAATAACTTGTCCTAATAATTTTTGCCAAGGTTTAATGTGATAAATATCATCTAAAAATCCTACTGCAGCAACTATTGCTGAACCAATAAAGAATCCAACTAAATTAACAGATGTATCAACTTTAACTGTTAATAAAGAAAATATAATTGCTACGAAGAAACCTAATATAAATGAAAGTCCGCCAATTCTAGGCATTGGCTTAGCATGAATCTTTCTTTCATCTTTTGGAACGTCTACTGCTCCCACTTTAAACGCAAACTTTATCATTAGCGGTGCAACGATCATTGATGTAATAGCTGCTAATATAAAAGCTATCATTGTGTTTATTATCATAATATTTTTTACTTCCTTTCAAGTTCATATTTTTGAACTATATCTAATCTCTCTTGGTAAATACCATCTAAGAATTTAGCACTTTTCCATAGTTCAATTAATTTAATTGCTTGTTCTAGATTTATATAATCAGCACCTAAAGTTATTACATTGGCATTATTGTGCTCTTTAGCAGACTTTGCTGTTTCTTCGTTATAGCAAAGTGCACATCTTACACCATTAACTTTATTAGCTGCTATTGCCATACCTATTCCGCTTCTGCAGATTAAAATTCCTGCATCCACTTCACCTTTGGCTACTGCTTCACCAACAGCAACTGCTGTTTGTGGCTCATCGATACCTCTTACATCATTGTAAGCACCGAAATCTTTTAATTCATCTTTGTAATATGCTCTAAGTTGTTCTTTTAAAGCAAATCCACCATGATCTGAACCTATCGCTATCATTAGTTTTCTCCCTTCAGTTTTCTCTAGTTTATCCATAAGTAGTTCTACCAATTCTTTAATATTCTCAGCACATGCTTCATATTCAGCTTCATCGCCGCCGAATGGATCGACCACATCACCTTCTTTTCCAAGATAATGAGTTAATGTGTCTACATGAGCTTTTGGTATATCTATTTGATTTAATACATTCTTCATAGAAGCTTGCATACACAAAATGATATCTGCATCTTTTATGCTGTCATAATTAATGTTCTTTGGTTTGTAATCTTCTATATCAATTCCATATTTTTCCTTCATTACTTTTATCGTATTTGAAGAAGGTTTTCTTGAGTCCAAAGTAACATATAAACCTACGGAATCAGCACTTAGCTCTCTTTCCAGTCCTTTTTCGCAAGCAAGCTTGTTGAATAGCGCTTGAGCCATTGGACTTCTGCACGTATTTCCTGTGCAAACAAACAAAATTTTCTTCAAAAAAATCACCTCAAATCCATACTCCCCTAATTATACAACAAATCTTAAAATTTGCAATAAAACCATCAAAAGTTAACAACTTCCTACTTATATTAGTATGATTTGCAATTTTTGCCAAATTAATGTATAATGTCGATGTTTTAAGAAACAAAGGAGGATTTATATGGATAGAGTATTTGTTTTAGGCGTAGGCTTTGATAACGTAAATATGGCTGAAGCCGTTGATAAATGTATGGATTTCATAAAAGGAGAAAACGCTAATTTAATTGTTACTCCAAACCCTGAAATTGTAATGAAAGCTAAAGATGATCCAGAATTTAAGGATATTATAAATAATGCCGCACTAGTTATTCCTGATGGAATCGGTGTAGTAAAAGGTGCTAAAATCCTAGGGACACCGCTAAAAGAGCGCGTTGCTGGATATGATTTAATTTGTGAACTTTTAGAAAAAGGGCAAGATGGTTCTATATCATTCTACTTCTGGGGTGGAAAACCTGGTGTTGCAGACAAAGCAAAAGCTAATTTAGAAGAAAAATATCCTAACATCAAGATATTAGGAACTCACGATGGATATTTCAACGATGATCAAGAGAAAGAAATCATTGCTGAAATAAAAGAGTTAAAGCCAGATGTTGTGCTTTGTGGCTGTGGTTTTCCAAAACAAGAAAAATTAATAAACAAATATTTGAACGAAAAAGCATATAAAATCGGAATTGGTTGCGGCGGAAGCCTAGACGTTCTAGCTGGTGAAGTAAAACGTGCTCCAAAGCTATTTATTAAACTTCACTTAGAATGGTTCTATAGACTTTTAAAGCAACCTTCAAGAATCGGAAGAATGATGGTTTTACCAAAGTTCATTATTGAAGTAAAGAAAGAAGCGAAAAAGTAATTGGAGAAGTATTTAGATTTAAGAAATTCAACTGAACTACATAGCATCGAGGCCGCCGCTAATGTAATTAAAAGCGGTGGCTTAGTTTTGTTTCCAACAGAAACTGTGTATGGCTTAGGAGCTAACGGATTAGATGAAAATGCTGTAAAAAACATCTTCGTTGCAAAAGGACGTAAACAAGATAATCCGCTTATATTGCATGTTTCATCTTTTGAAATGGTTGATGAAATAGCACAAAATATTTCTGATATCGAAAGAAAACTTATGGATGCATTTTGGCCAGGACCGTTCACCATAGTTTTAGATAAAAAAGACATCGTTCCAACTTGTGTAACAGGCGGTTTAGATACCGTTGGTGTTAGGATGCCAAGTAACAAAATAGCTCACGAATTAATTAAATTATCTAATCTTCCTATCGCAGCACCAAGTGCAAATATTTCTGGCAAACCAAGTGGAACTAACCTGCAAGATATTTTCGGCGAACTTGCTGATAAAGTTGATTTCATAATTGACGGCGGCGAATGCAAAGTCGGCGTTGAATCAACTGTAGTTCGAGTTGTTAATAATATTCCTGTTATTCTAAGACCAGGAGGAATCACACCAGAAATGATTCAAGAAATTGTTGGCGTGGTTGAAGTCGATAAGCACATCCTTGGCAAAATTGAAGAAGGTGAAAAAGTAATGTCGCCCGGTATGAAGTATCGCCACTACGCTCCAAACAGCAAATGCATTTTAGTATACAGCGAAGAAAACGATAAACTTGTGAACAAAATAAAAGAGATAACAAGCGAATACAAAAATCCACTTATTATCTCTTCTACCGAAAACAAAAGTTTGTATAACATTCAAAATGTGCTTGATATGGGTTCTAAAAATAATCTATCTGAAATCGCTCAAAACATTTTCACGATTCTTCGAAAGGTTGATTCTTACAACCCAGATATCGTTGTAATCGAAGGTGTTCCAAACGATGATATCGGTCTTGCTATAATGAATCGTTTGATTAGAGCCTGCGAATATAATTTACAAATTGTCTAATTGATTTTTTAAATCCATCAGCGCGAGATATCTTGCGCTGATTTTATTTTTTTCTTCACCAGACATCTCAGCCAAGGTTACACCACTTTCTGTTTCAAAAATCTCATCAAAGCCAAAGCCATTGTCTCCTCTTCTGCTTGTCGAGATTTTTCCTCTTAGTATGCCTTCTCCCACAATTGTGTTTGTTCCGTCATAATAAGCCATCGAGCACATTACTTTCGCAGCTCTTTGATTGCCATCGTAAGCAGTCATTTTGTCGATGATTGCTTCGTTTCTTTGTTCATCATTAGCATCGTCGCCCAAAAATCTGTGTGTGAATACGCCAGGCCAACCGCTTAATACATCAATGCATAAGCCCGAATCATCAGCGATAACTGGAACTTTTGCAATTTCATAAATCTCGCGTGCTTTTTTAATAGCATTGCCTGCAAATGTGTCAGCGTTCTCTTCAACGTCTACGAAAATTTCTTTTTCTTTCAAACTGAAAACTTGATAATTAGCAAATATGCTTTTAATTTCAGCAATTTTGCCAGGATTATTTGTTGCTAAAAGTAAAACCATTTTAGTGCTCCTTTCCACTTACAATATTTCTGCCACAAGTATATTAACGCAGGATTCCAATTTTATCAATAGTCAATTTACTTTTCACAATTCTAAAGTAACACACCTACCCAATTCACAATTCCACAAACTATTACTCCGCATATCGTCGGTAATACAATTGCAAGCATTGTCCACTTCACACTTTTCGTTTCTTTGTAAATAGTAAGACATGTTGTAGAACACGGCCAATGCATTAGTGAGAAAAGAATTGTGCATACTGCTGTTTTTATTGTCCAACCATTCACAAGTAATATTTCTTTAGTTTGAATCAGATCCATTCCATCACTTAAAACTCCTGACGAACTATACAGCATTAATGCTATTGGTAATACAATTTCATTTGCCGGAAATCCTAAAATAAATGCCATTAAGATTACACCATCTAATCCAATTAATTGTGCAAATGGATTCAAAAAATTTGTGCAGTAATTCAAAATACTCATCTCATTTATTTGTACATTTGATAGTAACCAGATAATAATTCCTGCAGGCAATGCAATTACTATTGCACGAAATAACACTTGAAGCGTTCTATCAAAAATTGATCTTACAATTACCTCTCCCACTTTCGGTTTTCTATATGGCGGAAGTTCTAAAACAAACGAAGACTGTTCACCTTTTAAAATTGTTTTTGACAACAACTTTGAGACAATCAAAGTCATGGCAACACCAATAAAAATTACTATACAAAAGATTATTACCCCTGTGAAGACACTGGCCCTATTACTTACTGTCGCTAAGAACATTGTAATAATTGCTATTATTGTTGGAAACCTTCCGTTGCAGGGGACAAAAGAATTCGTAAGAATCGCTAACAACCTTTCTCTTGGCGAATCAATTATTCTAGCGCCAGTTACTCCACACGCATTACATCCAAATCCCATACACATTGTTAAAGATTGTTTACCACATGCACCACATCTTTTTAAGACACCATCCATATTAAAAGCTATTCGCGGTAGCACACCTAAATCTTCTAAAATTGTAAATAGCGGAAAAAATATTGCCATCGGCGGAAGCATAACTGCAATTACCCAAGTTAAAACTTTATATCCGCCATCAACTAGAAGTCCTACCCAAAATTCTGTAGCGCCCCAATCAAGCAAAACATTTTTTATTTGTTCACCCACAAAATTGAATGCCATGAATAACAATTCTGACGGATAATTTGCAAACCTTATCGTTATAAAAAATATAATCATCAAAAGCAAAAACATTGCTGGTATAGCAGTATATTTATTTGTTAATACTTTATCTATTTTTCTTTCTTTTGCAGTATAGTCTTTGTCATTAAAGATCACCGCATCTTTGCAAACTAATTCTGACCATTTGATATATTCTTCTGTTTTATTTTCCTCTTCTTTTATCTCTGTATTCTTGGTTATACGCTCCTTTTTCGACGTTTCAACAATTGTCTTTACAACACTATCTAAACCATCTTTATTTCGCGCACAAATAGGTAAAAATGGAATCTTTAATCTTTTAGAAAGTAGTTTGTAGTCTATAGAAATATTTTTCTTTTTTGCCTCATCTATCAGATTTACACACACTATAACATTCGATGTGACATCTAAAACTTGCAAAAGTAAATTCATGTTTCTTTCAAGACAAACTGCATCACAAACAACAAGTGCAACATCATAAATTTCATCACATAAGAAATCTCTTGTTACTTCTTCCTCTTTCGATCTTGAAAACAAAGAATATGTACCAGGCAAATCATAAATTTCTATCGTTTGATTTTTATATTGAATTTCTCCTTTTGCACTTTCAACTGTTTTTCCTGCCCAATTTCCAGTATGTTGTTTCATTCCTGTTAAAGCATTAAAAACAGTGCTTTTACCAACATTAGGATTACCGACCAAAGCAACTTTTATCAAATCTTTACTCATCACACATCACATCTCTTTCAACGTGAATATATGACGCATCTTCATCTCTAATAGCAATAAGTGCACCTCTAATAAAATATGCTTTTATTTTTCCAAACGAACTTTTCAATACACATTCAATTTTAGTACCAACTACAATTCCCAAATCTATAAAACGTTGATATAAATTAGCAGTTTTATCAACCTCTATAACTTTCACTTTTTCTCCAACGCACAAATTTTCCAAAGTCATATAAACACATCCTAAAACATATTTGCTTTATACTATGATTATTCTTTCAAATTTGTGCATAAAAAAACTCTCCCAAATTGGGAGAGTCACTTATTAATCTTGTTTCATTTTAGCAGCTTTTTCCGAATAGTCTTTTAGTTTTTCATTTACTAAATAATTAACTGTTCCGATTGTGTATTCGCCATTTTTATTTTTCTTTCCTGCAGGTACTCCTGTTAGAAGTTCAATTCCTTCGTCTATTGTCTTAACTGCATATACATGGAATTGTCCTTTCTTAACAGCTTCAATTACTTCCTCAGAAAGATTTAAATTCTTAATGTTTTGATGAGGTATCATTACACCTTGATCACCAGTTAAACCACGTAGCTTACAGATGTTGAAGAAACCTTCAATCTTATCTGTTACACCACCGATTGCTTGTACTTCACCTTTTTGATTAACAGATCCAGTAACAGCAATTTCTTGTTTGATTGGTAATCCAGATAAACTTGAAAGTATCGCATACAACTCTGTACTTGATGCACTATCTCCATCAACGCCGTTATACATTTGTTCAAAGCATAAGCTTGCAGATAATGATAATGGTCTTTCTTGAGCAAATTTTTCTCCAATGTATGCAGATAAAATCATAACACCTTTTGAGTGTGATGTTCCAGAAAGTTCAACTTCTCTTTCTACGTTTACGATACCAGTTTTACCAACATATGTGTTAGCTGTAATCTTAGCTGGTTTTCCGAAAGAATATTCTCCAATACTCATGATTGAAAGACCATTGATTTGTCCAACTTTCTTTCCTTCAGTATCTATCATGATTGTTCCGTTTTGAATCATTTCAATTAAACGTTGATCATATTTATTTATTCTTTCAATTCTCTCAGCAATAGCTTTTTTCACGTAAGCTGCTGTTACAACTTTTGCACCTTCCATCTTAGCCCATGTGCAAGCTTCACCGATAAGCTCTGTTATATCATTTAATTGTGTAGATAATTTATTTTGGTTTTCAACCGCTCTTGAACAATATTCAATTACTTCAGCAACAGCACCAGCATTTAAGTGTGGAGCTTTCTCTTTCTCACAGAAGTTATGAATGAATTGTGCAATCTTAAACATATTAGCTTCTGTTCTTGGAGCTTCTTCATCAAATTCAACTTTTACTTTGAATAATTTTCTGAAGTCCTCATCATAATCTAATAATTGATAGTAAATACTATCTGGTCCAACCAATATAACTTTAATGTTTACAGGGATTGGTTCTGGTTTTAATGAAGCAATCGCAACTGTATTCATTTGATAATCTTTTAATGTGTCTACGTATACAAGTTTTGTTCTAAGAACTCTTTTTAAAGAATCCCAAATAATTGGATTTGTTAATAAATCTCTAACTTGTAATACTAAATAACCACCATTTGCTTGGTGAATTAAACCTGGTTTAATTAAAGTAAAATCTGTTTTTAATGTTCCAAAACTATTTTCATATTCCAGCTTTCCAAACAAATTATAGAAAGATGTGTTTGAGTCTATAATTACTGGAGCACACTCTAATTCAGAGTTGTCAACAAACAAATTAACTTTATATTTTTCCCATGGTCTAGGAGCTTCTAACTTACCCATAGGTCCTGGTTGACATTGTGGTTCTTCTATAAATTCATTTAAATGTGACAAAATATCTTTTTGAACATTCTTTAAGAATGTTTGAATTTTAGGAAACTTTTTATATTTGTTTCTCAACTCATTTATTTGAATACTTACTGCAAATAACGCAATGTTATTTTGCCAAGAACTCATCTTTTCATTTGCTTTGCGCTCAAGTTCTTTGATTTTTTGCATTGTTTCAATTGTAGCTTTTTGAATGTCTACAGAACGTTGTTCAAACTCAGCTTTTGTTGCTTCATCTAACGCATTAAACTCATCTTCAGATAAAGTTTTTCCATCAATCATTGGTAAGAAATAAATTCCTGAAGGAGTATTTTTGATTTCGAAACCTTGACGCATTGCATCTTTATTTAATTTTTCTATTAACTTAACTTTCTTTTCTTCAACCGCTTGTTCAATATTATTTTTTTCAGTAGCAAAATCTTGATTATTAAATGCAGATTTTATTTCTACTTTCATTGTCTCAATAAATTGATCAATATCCGCAGCAAATTCTTTACCCATTTTAGCAGGAAGTGAAATTGCTACCGGCTCGTTTGGATTATCAAAATTAAAAACATAGCACCAATCATCTGGTACAGGTTTTGTTTTTGCAACAGCATTTAATTTATCTCTCGCATAAATTGTTTTTCCTATACCTGTTGGTCCTTCAAGATACATGTTGTATCCTTTAATATCAATATTAAGACCAAAGTCCATTGCTTTGATTCCTCTTGTTTGTCCTATTGTTCCAACAAAAGGTTCTAGCTCCTTTGTAGTTTTAAACTTAAACGAAGCAGGATCGCAAGTTTTCTTTAATTGGTTAAAGCTAAGTTCTTTAATTCTTGACATTTTATTTCTCCTTTGTATATTGAAATTTTAATTCCTTATTTCTAAAGACATTACAATTGCATCTTCTCTTGTATTATCAGGATTTTTGTAATAATCCTTTCTTACTATATCTTCTTTAAAACCAAATTTCTTATATAGTTCTTTTGCTGCTACATTACTACTACGAACTTCTAACAAAACATATGTTGTTTCATGTTCTTTGCAATACCCAAACATCGCATTAACAAGTTCTGTAGCAATATGTTTATTTCTATATTCGTTATGTACCGCAATATTTGTTATGTGGCATTCATCCATAACAAACCAAAGACCTATAAAACCTACAACTTTTTCTTCAAGTTTAGCCACAAGATATGTAGCTAACATGTTATTTAATTCATCTTCAAAAGACTTTCTTGACCAAGGAATTGGAAATGAATTTTCACACACTTCGCATACTCCATCTATATCATCAAGTGTCATCTTTTCAATTTTAATTTTCTCCATCTAGCATCCTCTCCGCTTGTGATTTTTTTAGATATAACGGATTTAATTTATCCATATCGTCAAAATCATTTTTTAATGCTCTATCTAATGCTGCTTTTGCAATTGATGAAGCTAATTGGTTGTTTAAGTGTACTGGTGCAAATGAAGCTTTGTCTGCAAATGCATTTTCAAAATTTGTTTTAAAGCTTTGTGCACCATCACCCACAAATAAAATTTTAGAATCATATTCTTTTAAGATATTGATTAGTGTCTCCAAATCTTCAGTAATATAATCACCAATTCTTGTAGGTTTTCCATTTTCATATTTATAAATTCCAGCATAAACATTATTGTTTTTTGCATCTAACACACTACATACAATTCCATCAAATTCTGTTGTGTTATACGCAAGACCTTCTAAAGTAGAAATTCCAACAACCTTCTTTTCTGCACCTAAGCAAAAACCTTTAAGCGTTGCAATTCCTATTCTAAGCCCTGTAAAAGAACCCGGTCCTAATGCACACGCCAAAACATCTATATCATCTAAATCTATTTTTGAAAATTTGCATAGTGTATCTATGATTGGTAATAATGTTTCAGAATGAGTTGTACCTGTGCTTAAGTTAAAATCACAAATAACTTTTTCTTCATTCATTATGCATACACTACAATTTTGACCCGAAGTGTCAAGTGCTAAAATTTTCATTTTAAATTACCTCCTTAAACAATTCATCATAACGATTACTTGTTGTACTAAATGAAAAAATTCTTTTACCATCTTCTTCAGTATCTTTTTTTATATTTATTCTAAGCACATCCTTAGGTAAATATTCTTCTATTTTTTCTCCCCACTCGATAAGACAAATTCCTTTTTCAAAAAATTCATCTCCGCCAATTGCTAAAAATTCTTCTGGCGATTCAAGTCTGTATACATCAAAATGAAAAAGCTTCAAATCTTCCTTTAAATCATACTCATTTACTATAGTGAATGTTGGACTTGAAACTTCATCTTTCTTTTCATAAAAATCTAATATTCCCGTTGTAAACAAAGTCTTACCAGCACCAAGATCGCCTGTCATAACAAGCACATCACCTTTTTTCAAAAGCGGTGCAATCTTGCGCCCTAAAGCCAATGTTTCTTCTGCGGAATTTGAAATAACATCATACATACAAAATAAAACTCCTTTTACATATTATTTCACGATTATTTTATACCAAATATTTCAAAGTGTAAACCCAAAAAAACGGAATCTTGTCCAAACGAGTGACCAAACAGGGACGCCCTCATTTGGACACTTCTCAACCAACATTTTCATGTTTGAAAGTTTTTGAAGTGTCCAAATGAGGGCGTCCCTGTTTGGTCATTTCTAATTCATTATTTCATTTGCTTGTTCTAAAGTTATTTCTCCATACTCAAGCATTTTGTCTAACACTTGTCGTTGTCTTTGTTTGGCCAAGTCCGGATTTACTGTTGGTGCATATACGGATGGTGCATTGGGAATTCCAGCAAGCATTGTTGCTTCATCCAAATTCATATCTATTGGTTCTTTATCAAAGTATGTCATGCTCGCATCATATACAGTATAACATCCTTCTCCAAAGTAACTTGTGTTTAGATATAATTCTAAAATTTCATCTTTTGTACATTCACTTTCTATTTTAAATGCCATAAACATTTCTGCAATTTTTCTTTCAATCTTTTTTTCCTGTGTGAAGTATGTATTTTTCGCAAGCTGTTGAGTTATTGTGCTTCCGCCTTCAACAAAACTACCTTCTTGAATATCTCGTTTTATTGCACGTGCAATAGAAATAATATCTATTCCACCATGAGAATAAAACCTTCTATCTTCTACAGTTATAACAGCTTTTTTATAATAAGCTGGCATTTCAGAAATTTCGGTATATGATTCTTTTTCTTTAATTTGCGATATCATTTCTTGAACACTTTTTTCAGCAAGTGCAGTTTCATATATCGTATAACCTTTGTATACAACTAAGCCACATGTTACAACAATAAACACTATGCAAATTAATAAAATCCCCTTAATAAAATTAAGTAACTTCATCTATTAGCTCGTTTCCTTTCGCTAAGCACATATACTATGATAAAACTACAAGAGCATTAAGTTTGTCATTTACTTTTAATGCCACTATTTCTTTTCCCTCTTCATTTTTATAATATACATGCACATCTTCTCCGTACATTATTTCCTTTTTAAACTCTATCAATACATTATCAAAATTATTAATGCTTTCATCAAAGTTAGGTATAATTTCAAACGCTACATCTAAGTAATTTGAATTATGAAAATGTCCATTAACATCTATGTCTGACTCTTTTATTTGATATTGTTTTTCTAATGTATATTCACCCGGTTCTCTCACTCTTGGCAGCTCTTCTCCAAAAGCATTTCTATCTTCAGGTTGATACGCATTTGAAAGTTCATCATCAAATCTTACAGGACGTCTTGTTTCTAAGTTTATTAGACACCATTTTGAAGATGCAACAATTATTTTTTCGTTATCTGAATTATACACTTCAAAATCTCTAACCGATGTTATTCCATCAGATTTTCTAACCCATGTTTTTACTAAAATTTCATCATCAAGTTTTGGTCTTTTTATAAAATTAATTCTCCAAGTTAATAATACCCAAGATAATTTTTTTGCCATCAATGCATCTGCACCATTGCCAATCATATCAGAATGTATGCCACCCATTTCAGTAAGCATCTCAAATAGTTCTTGTGTTCTAAATTCTTGAGCTCCATTTACTTGTTGTTCATTTATAATATATTTCTTTTCTACTATCATACTCCACCTCTCAAACGAGCTGATTATAGCATACTTTACTCTATTTTGGCAATTTTAACGAAAGTTTCACATTATAAAATTATACAGATTAACCCTCCACTTCCCTCATTAATAATTTTTTCAAGTGTTTCTTGTAACTTACATTGTGCATCCTCAGGCATTTTCGCAAGTTTAGTTTGTAATCCTTCATTTACTAATTCATGTAGTGATTTTCCAAAAATATTTGACTCCCAAATTTTTATAGGATCATCTTCAAATTCTTTCAGTAAATAGTTGACCAATTCTTCTGATTGTTTTTCACTACCTACTATCGGAGAAACTTCTGTTTCAATTTCAGCTCTTACTATGTGCAAGCTTGGAGCTTTTGCTTTTAATTTAACTCCAAACTTTGAACCTTGTTTTACTATTTCTGGCTCTGCCAAGCTCAAATCTTCTATATCCGGAGATACAATTCCATATCCTTTTCTTTTAACATCGTTTAATGCTTTTTCTATTTTGTCATAACTTTTTTTACTTTGAGAAAGATTAGTTACAACAGAAAATAGATCTCCTTCTTCTTCAACTTTTATTCCAGAAAGTTCGCTTAGAATTTTATAAAATAATTCTTGATTAATTTTTACATCAACACTTGTGTTTCCTGTACCCATTGAAATCGCTTCGACACTAACATTTTCAAACTCATCTGGATATTCCAAATTATCTACTACGTTTCTCACCTGTCTTAAATTTTTTATAGATTTAAAATTATTCTTTGCAAAATTTCTAATTTTTTCTTTCAGCCAATATTCATCTTCCAAAGCATCTATCCACTTTGGTAATTTAAATGTGATTTCATTTATAGGAAACTCATATAACACATTTTCTATAATAGTATTAATATCATTTTCAGAAAGCATTGCACAATTTATTGGCAATATAGGCACATCATATTTTTGATTTAATTCATTCGTTAAATTTATTGCATTTTCAGAATACGGATTATCTGTATTTAAAATTACCACGAATGGTTTGCCTTGATTTTTCAACTCATTAATCACGCGTTCTTCTGCTCGTAAATAATCATTTCTCCCAAACTCCGTAACACTTCCATCTGTTGTTACTACAACTCCAATTGTAGAATGTTCATCGATTACTTTTTTAGTTCCTATTTCAGCTGCTTCCGCAAATGGAATTTGTCTTTCGGACCAAGGCGTATTCACCATTCGTGGCGCATCATCTTCCATATGACCAATTGCATTTTCTGTTAAATACCCCACGCAGTCTATCATTCTCATGTTAAATTTTAAATTGCCAATCGAAACTTCCACAGCTTCATTAGGAACAAATTTAGGTTCTGTTGTCATTATTGTTTTTCCATTTGAACTTTGCGGCAATTCATCCAGAGCTCTTTCTTTTTTGTGTTCATCCTTGATATTTGGTATCACCGCCATATTCATAAAGTTTTTTATAAAAGTAGATTTTCCTGTACGCACCGGGCCAACCACTCCTATATATATTTCGCCATTCGTCCTTGTAGCAATGTCGCCGTATATATCATAATTATTCATACACTACCTCCTTGTACTCTCTGTACACATTTGTTTAGTTAAATATATGTACGAGCAAAAGGATTATTCCATCAAAACACAAAAGACGGGATGAACCTTAAGTTCATTCCCGTCTTTGCATCAACAGATATGCATTATCCCGGCAAAAGAAGTTCCTTCTTTACCAGTTCGCGATCTTCATTGTAACCGCGGTACAGAATTACTGTAATAGTATCGCCTTCCGAAACATTCTCATATAACGCTTGATTATTAAAGGTTTGTGCCATGTCTTCGTATACAATTGTGACATTATACTGGGCTGGATGAAACTGAGGTGACATCATAGTTACCTTGCCGACGCGCATAGGAATATATGTGGTATAACTGCTCTTATATTCTTTTTCCGTCACGGTGGCAGTCACTTCAAAAGTTTCCTCTTCTACGATTTTTTGACATCCTGCCAAAAGGATACACAAGATGATGGTTGATACTAAAATTATCCGTTTCATTTTTTCCTCCTCAAATTTAGTTGGTGGATAGACGTACAGAGATATTGCCAAGAATATTTTACACTTGTTTACATAAAAAATCAAGTGGTATTAGCACTACAACCCTACATTTTATCTATACAAAAAAGCCTCACAAAAGTGAGGCTTTTAATAATTAAGATTGTTTAGCTAATTTTTGTCTTACCGGATTGTGTAAAGCTTGAATTTCTTTATCTGTTGTACCAGTAGTAATTGTTGTATCTCTTCCGTTTACTTCTACTGCTGTGCCCATGCTTTCTGCTGTAGCAAGTGAAGAAAGTTTTACCTTGTTCTTTGCATCAGATTTAGCCATAGCAATAGTTTTCTTATATACATCCATTGTCTTTTTACTGATTGTCTCCCAGTTGAATTCGCTTACAACTTTTTCGTGAGCTTTCTTTGACATTCTCTCGCAAAGTTTTTCATCGAATAAACATTCTAGAATTGAGTCAGCTAATGAATTTGGATTACCAGCATAAGATTTCATTCCATCGATACCATGAGATATAATTTCGTTTAATCCACCTGTATCTGAAACTACTGTAGCAGCTCCTGCAAGCATACCTTCTAATGCAACAATTCCGAATGGCTCATATAAGCTTGGGAATGTAGCAATATCTATAGCTTTATACATCTTTGTTATTTGAACATCATTCAAATAACCTGTGAAGTATACTTTACTGTCTAAACCTAAATAACTTGTTAATCCCTTTAATTCATCTAGGCAAGGTCCACGACCAGCAATTACAAATTTAACATTTGGATAATTTGCTAAAATCTTTGGTGCTGCATTTAACAACACTTGGATTCCTTTTTCATTAACAATTCTGCCTGCGAAGAATATGATTTTTTCATAATCAGCAGCATAGTTTCTTCTAAAATCCCAATCTCTTTCTTTTCCTTCGAATTTGTTAACATTAATACCATTTGGTACTACGAAAACATTTTCAGATGGTTTTCCGAACAAGTTTTTAATTTCGTTTTTCATAAACATACTGTTACAAATTACATTTGAAGCTTCGTATGTTAACATCCATTCAACATCATTTACATATCCTTGTGAACTGTTGTGGATACCTCTATTTCTACCACTCTCTGTGGCATGAATTGTAGCAACTAATGGTAATTTATAAGTTTTCTTAATTGCTCTTGCAGCATAAGCAACAAGCCAATCATGAGCATGTACTATATTAAATTTTCCGTACTCTTTAATAACATCTGCAGCTTTTTCGACCATGCAGAAATTAAGTTGCATTACCCAATCGATAAAGTTATTTGCATTGATAGGATAATTTGTAACTCTATGTACAAATACTTCTCCATCTTTTTCAAATTCTTTAGTATCTCCTTCTTGGTATGTGATTACATGAACTTCATGACCTTGTTTTGCAAAAGTATGTGATAAATCATGAACTACTCTCGCAATACCTCCAACAATTCTTGGTGGGTACTCCCATGAAAGCATCATTATTTTCATATTACGAACCCCTTTCGTTCTTCGTTTGTTTCTAGGACTTTTTTCCCTCTTTAATCATTTCGATTGTATATTAACAAAATTAAAAAGTAAACAATTTTGACAAATTATTTTTTAATACTTTTTTATATTTGTTTTTGGTTTTCATTACTAGCATTTTACCCATTTTTTCTCCCTAATTTTTCGCTAAGATTTTTTTCTTTTTACTTGCTATTTGTTTTATGTTGATATATTATTTATTAGTAATAAATTCGTATTAGTGGTTTTTTGACTTTACGTAAGATAAAAATTTTAAGAGGGAGGCCGTATTGGTGCGTTTACTAAAGACAGAGTATTATGAATTACCAACTAAATATGACAGAACCATCGTGCGACTTCTTGTTCAATCACCTACTAGAATGTATGTTTACTGGGATGTTTCAGATGATTCTATAAGAGATTTCGAAAAAACAAATAATGATTATTCTAATTCTACACCAGTATTAAGAATCACTAATAAAACTATGAATTATACTTACGATGTTCCTATCGATCCTTTTACAAACAATTATTATATTGAAACAAAAGATGCTGATTGCGAATATCAAGTTGAACTTGGTAGAGTTGCAAAGAACCAATTCATAAATATCTATACATCAAACACTGTAAAAGTTCCGCGTAATGCACCTGTACCATTTGATGAAAATCAAGAAATTATATATAGAAATTATATTAGACTTGACGTGTCTGATAAGTTTACTCTATATCGCAAAGATAAAAGACGTGAATATAACCTTGATGGAAAACATCCTCAAGATTATTCAGCTCTTGCATTTTCTACAGAAGATACAAACGGAATTAGTTCTATGGAAAATGTAAGTTCGTTTACAAGATACGAATAATAACAACGACGCGAGTACACATTAAAACTCGCGTCTTTTTAATATCACAGAAAGGGTGAATACTTTGAAAGAAAAAGGATATCTAAGTTTTGTACTTCATGCACATTTACCTTATGTAAGACATCCAGAAGCAGATACATATATAGAAGAAAGATGGTTATTCGAAGCTATTTCTGAAACATATCTTCCACTTTTAATCAATTTTGAAAAATTAGTTGAAGAAAAAATAGATTTCAGATTAACAATGAACGTGACTCCACCTCTTATAACTATGCTTACTGATGAACTACTTCAACAAAGATACTTAAGATATTTGCTAGAAAGATTTAGACTTGCAGGCAAAGAAATAAGAAGAACGAAAGACAACAAAGAATTAAACGATTTAGCAAAAACTTATTTTTATAATTTCAAAGAATTCTATAAAGTTTATAAAAGAAAATACAATTGCAATTTGGTTGAAGCATTTAAACATTTCCAAGATATTGGTGTTTTAGAAATTATTTCTTGTCCTGCAACTCATGGTTTTCTACCTTTATTAAATGTAGTACCTTCAGCAGCAAGAGCACAAATTGCAGTTGGTGTTGAAACATATAAAAAAGCTTTTGGAAGACCGCCAAAAGGAATGTGGCTTTCTGAATGTGCATACGTACCAGAATTAGAACCTTATCTTAAAGAGTTTGGAATTAAATATGTATTATTAGAAACACATGGTATTACATATGCAAATCCAAAACCTTTATATGGTACACTTGCTCCTATCGTTTCTCCAAATGGATTAGTTGCATTCGGCAGAGACTTAGAAAGTTCAAAACAAGTTTGGAGTTCAATTTGCGGATACCCAGGTGATCCTAACTATCGTGAATTTTATAAAGACATCGGATACGAATCAGATTGGGAATATATTAAACCATACGTAGCCAAAGCCGGTGTAAGAGTTGATACCGGAATCAAATATCACAAAATCACCGGCAAAACTTCAAATAAAGAATTATATAATTTTGACAATGCAAAAGCTGTTGCAGAAATGCAAGCAGACCACTTCATGTATTCAAGAATAGAACAAATTAGCAAAGCTGCGCCTCACATGAAAAATCCACCAATTGTGACTTGTCCTTATGATGCAGAATTATATGGTCACTGGTGGTTTGAAGGACCTTATTGGTTATATGTTCTATGCAAAAAGATTCACCACAATCAAGATACTTTCAAATTAATCACACCAAGTGAATATTTAGAAAGATATCAAGATGTGCAAGAATGTGCACCATGCATTTCTACTTGGGGAGCTCATGGATATAATGAAGTTTGGTTAAATCCAGGTAACGATTATATTTACCGTCACTTAAATAATATTGCAGAAAGAATGCATTACTTAGCATATCTTTATAACGAACCTCACGATTTACAAAGACGTGCACTTAACCAATGTGCAAGAGAATTACTTTTAGCACAAAGTAGCGACTGGCCATTCATCATTACTGGTAACACAATGGTTGATTATGCGCATAAACGAATTCGTGATCATGTTGGAAGATTTAATGCTTTAGCTGATATGATTGACAAAGATGAAATCAACGAAGAATATCTTGCAGATATTGAGTTTAAAGATTTAATCTTCCCAGATATTGATTATAAAATTTACAAATAAAATAAAGCACTTCTCATTTCGAGAAGTGCTTATTTTTTATTTCATTCCTGTTAATTCTTTGAATACTTTCAATTGCATTTTTCTTTCTTTGCCATCTGGTATTCTATTTATTTCTGTAATTAGTCCGTTTATTTGTTGCTGATTCAAAAGAAGTAATGTTGCTTCTAACTCATTATATTGCGCAAGTGATAACGATGCATGTTTTGAAAGTAAGCGTAAAGCTTGTTTTGGTAATAAGTTTGTAACCATAATTACAACTTCACTATCCATTTCAGCTCTGCTTGCAGGACTATCAAAATAATTATCTTTTGCAACACTTCTTGCCCTATAATAATTATCTAACATTACGCTTTCATAAATTAAGATAATTCTTAATTTTCTTAAGTCCGTATTCGGAAGCGAATGTCCGCCTGATGCATCTTTTACAATTTCAAGTCCTTGCTTATTTTTACCACGCATTATAATATAGTTTGCCTCTTCTTGTGTCGTTACTTTATTATCAACAAAGTAATCCGCAAATAATACTGCTTTTCTTTGATCCAAGAAATAGAAATCTTTATCATCCATTTCTGAATTTGTAATAGCTTCAAAGATTTTCAAAATCTTATTACCGGTTCTGTCTTCAGCAATAATCTCTTTCAAACCTTCTTCAACTAATTGTTTTTCTTTTCTGATAACAGTGCTTAACTTCTCAGCCAAACCATACTCTTCCATAGAACCTTCCCATCTTAAAGCTTCTCTCAAGTAAGTAACGATTTCTGTATTGTAATCGTTTAGCTGATTAATAGTTACTATTTCATCATTCTTAAGCACAACACTTCTACCTAATGCTTGCAAATATGGATCTGTAAATACAGCTTCTGGTTCTTTTTGAGCTTCTTCCAGAGCTTTTCTTTCTTTTTCCTCTTCTTCAAGTCTTAACTTCTCTGCTTCTTCAGCCTCAACTTGAGCAACCAAATCAGCATCAATAAACTTCTGTGCATCAGGATTGAAGTATGCTTTATTCTCTGGTTTCTTTTCGCCAAAATTATCAGCAGTAAAGTATTGTATTACAACATTTTCTATCGGATTTTCATCTACAATGATATCAGAAGGATTGTTGTGTGAATAACGCCATGTATCATTGTTATTATCATAAATCACTTTAATAACTGGCTTTGGTGCAAACCTTGTACCAATTTGCGCTTTTACAATTACATCATCTTTTAATGTTCTACCATCTGCCGTTTGAAGTTTAATTGTAACGATAGCTTTCTTTTCTTGATATATAACGTTGATAATATTATTGATACTTCCAACAGTAAGTTTGATTGGTTCTGTTCTGTTGTATAACCATCTTCTGTTTTGTTCGTCAACAAATTCTCTTTCAACCTCAGGCACAAATTCACTACCTACTTCTAAGTTAAGTAGATCCGTCTTCTTGATAGTATTTCCTTCAGTATCTTTATAACGTACAGAGATTTCAGCTTTGGCAACCTCATACGTCATAATGATTTCATTTTCTCTATTATCTTCTTTTACTGTAATCGGATCTATCTTATCATTTAAAAGTTGCCACTGAATTCCGTTTCTGTCAGTAACAAATCTAATAGGATCCTGTCTATAAACAGTTCCAACAGGCATATCTATTTCCATATCATCTTTTAATTTATTACCATCGATATCTTGGAATGATACTTTTACTTTTGTAACAAGTGATTCATAAGTTAAGTCAAAGAAGTTTATAACCTGATTGCTGCCTAGTGGCACTTCTTTTACTTTTATTGTTTGTGGCTCACATTTTACAAATTTATATTGTTTAGATTCTTCATCCGAAATTCTTTGATCTATATCAGGTTTAAATGTACTACCCAATTGTGCTTTAACAATCTTGTCTTTCATAATTGAGTTACCATTCTTTGTAATAAATCTCAAGTTAACATTTACCTTCAACGGAATATACAAGAATTCGATTACATTATTTTTATCTTCTTCATTAACAAGAATTTCTTCTTTATTAGCAGCTTTAAACTCCCAAACGCGTCCATCTGAACCTTCAATAACGTTATCAGGTGATATTTTGTGAGCACTACCAATTTGAGCAAGAACTTTCTTTGGTTCTTTCAACTTATTGTTGTCTTGATCTTTATATTGATATATAACAAAAGCTTTTTCTTGTTCATAAGCAAGTACAACAACGTTTTCTTTCACGTCTTTACTTACTCTTATTGTTGCTTTACTATTTACGTTATAAGTCCATTTCTTGTTAGCTGCGCCAGAGATTTTTTCAATAATTTCCGGTGTGTAATTAGAACCAATTTGCGCTTCATATTGATCGTACTGTTTTATTTCTGCGCCAAGAGGATCTACATATCTTACAACAACTTTATTCATAGACGGTTTGTAATAAAGTTTAGTGAAATTCTGATCTAACTTCACAGTAACTGGAAGCGGATCAATCTTTTTGCCACCGCCGAAAAGTTTGTTTTCAATTCTACAATCTGCAATCCATTCTCTGCCAAATTCATCTTCAACATACTCTTCAATCTTTGGTAAAAATTCTGTACCAACTTGTACTCTTTCTACCTTAGGTTTTATAATGTCGTTTTCAGCTGCATCTTTATAGTAGATTGTTACATCCACTATATATTTATCATATAACACACTGATTGTATTTTCGTTTGGCTTTCTTGAGACTTTTAATGGTTTTAAAGATTCTTGATCTATTAACCATCCCATCTTGTTTTCATCAACAATAACAAGCTGTGCTGTAGGATTAAAAGTGCTACCAATTTGAGCTTTAATTGTTTTCCATGAAGCAATTTGTTGCAACTCTTTATTAAAGAATTCCATTCTAACTTCTGCCATATCTTTTTTGTATGAAATAATAATGTTATTTTCCTCTTCATTTTCAGAAACAACAAGTTTGCTTTCATTAATTTCAGTAAACAACCACGCTTTGCCATCTGGATCAATAAAGTTTTGTTTAACTCTAACTTCCACATTTGTTCCAACCTGGTATTTGTTAATAACTTCTGGAGCAATTAAGTCGCCTTCTTCATCAACGTAGCTAATTGTAACTTCTGATAACAATTTTTCATATCTACATGTAATTACATTATCTCCGTCCTTAACTACAAACTCTGGCATACTTGCAGTTTTATATTCCCATTTTGCCCCATCTTTATTTGCAACAACTTTTTGTATATCAAGTTTGTAACGTTTACCAACTTGAATCTTTTCTTCCTTCGCAGTTGTTATTTCTTTATTTTCTTCATCAACATATTTTGTAATAATTTTTCCAAGTAACGGTTCATAAATATTAACCACTAAATTGCCATCTTCTTTTACAATTTGTGAATCCATATTAGATTTTACAAATTTCCAACCGATACCTTTTGAATCATTAAACTTATTTGCTGCCTCAATACGAATTTCTTTTCCTACTTGAATATCTTTTGTAACATCAGGTTTTAATTGCTGTCCATCTTTGTTTTGATATTTCATCAAAACTTGTGCTCTGCGCTCTTCATAATTTAATACAATGATGTTTTCTTGTTCATTTTCTTTGGCAATTATATTGATATTTTCATCGCCAATATAATTCCACTCCCATTTATTTTTATCAATTAATCTTTGTCTAATATTAGGTACATATATTCCACCCAAAGCAACTGTTGTAATAATATCTTCAACAACACTTTTTTGTGTTTTAACATCGATGTGTTTAACTAATATTTTAGCTTTTACTTCACCATAGATAAATTTAAATTTATTGCCTTGTTCTCTTACTGTCAAAATCTTAGGTTCAGTATTTTCTAGCATCCAACGTTGCCCATTCATGTCTGTGATTTTATACAGTGTGTTTGTGTCATACTCAGCACCTATTTGCCACGGAAGTTCTTTTTCTTCTAGAAGTACATTTCCAAAAGCATCATAAAAACTAATTCTAACATTTGTAGTTTCTTTATCATAATAAATTGAAACAACATTTTCTTCTTCATGTTTTCCAACAACAAGCGTTGGAATTTTAGATTCATCAATAACCCATTTCTTACCGTCTTTTCCAGTAATCTTTTTAATTGGATCATTTTTATATTGAGTACCTGCTTGCACAACTTGTGTCTTAGACGGAATAAGTTCTCTTGATTCCGCATCAAAATATTTAACTGTTACTTTTGCCATTAAAGGTTCATACTTCAAAGTTACTACATTTTCTTGAACATTTTCCGAAATGACAATCGATTTTCCAGCATCAATTAATGTCCAAATTTTACCGAAATTATCTGAGATTTCATTGCGACTAGCATAGTTGAAAATACCACCAATTTGAGCTTCTTCAAAGACCGCATCTCTAATCGCTCTACCATCTTCCCTTATAAATTTCAATGACGCTTTAGCAAGTCTTGGCTTGTATACTGCTTGTAAAATATTTTGAGATTCATCGCTATTAACAACAATAGAATCTGTAACAGCATTTCTATATTCCCACTCTTTGCACTCATAGTCATATAACATTTTTTCAAAATTTACTGAATGTGTTTTTCCTATTTGTACAAAAGAAACCTCTTCATCTACAAGATTATTTCCATTTTCATCAATAACTCTTGTGATAACTTTTTGTTTTGCTTCATCGTATAGCAAATTAATTTCATTATTTACTCCAGTTTGCACCACAATATAGTCTACAGAAGCTTCTGAATATAGCCAACCTAATCCATCCATATCTACGATATAAGGAACAGATTGTGCCCTGCACATTTTACCAACCGCACTTTGTATAATTTGTGGCGGTGCTATTTCTTTACCATTTTTGTTCAAATATTTTACAACAACATCCGCTCTATCTATGTCATACACCAATATAATTTTATTTCTTTGTTCATCATCTGAAATAACCAATCTCGATGGTCTAGCACTTTTTAGTTTCCACTCATCACCTTTTTCATCAGTAAAATGAGCTTTTGATTCCATATCAAAAACAGAACCAACTTGCCAAATCTCAGATTTTTCTTCAGTTAAATTTTTACCATCTCTATTAATTATAGAAATGTGCACTCTAGCATATCTTTCGATGTATTTTATCTCTATAATATTTTCTGAAGGATCTGTTTGCACTACAAAATTAGCAGGGTTTTCATTTTCAATCAACCACTCTTTTCCTTCACTATCATTAATTATTGGAATAACATCAGGTATATATATAGTATTTGGGAATAAATTTCCGATTCTATTTTCTTTTAATACTACACCTTTTGAATTAACGTATCTAACAGTTAATGTAGTCGAACCCGGTAACGCATTTGCACTCGATGCAATATAACTTGTTGAACCTCCAAAATCACCTTGCGAATTGCCAAAGAAAGAATCTTCTGATTCTTGGTTCGCATTTCCACCAACATTAGTACCATTAAACATCACTACTTGTCTTCTATCTGGATTACCTAAAGGTATATAAATATCTACTTCGATATTTGGTACAGGCAAAGAATCTGCGCCACTATAATTTACATCTTCGTAAATATATCCTAATAAGTCTGGAATACAACTATCATCAATAATCGTCTCTCTCTTAATAATAACAGCCATTGCATTAACATTAAAATCAGCAATAGATTGTTTTCTTATAACATTACCTTTTCTATCTGTATATTCTAACTTCGTTCCAATCTTTGTATTGTCTTCCAAGACATTCTCTACCAACTTATATTTGTATCTTCTTCCCACATTATCTTCGATTGTTACATATAATCTTTCTTCGAATTCGGCAGGATCAGTTATGATTCTATATCTGTATCTTAGTGGTTCAAACGTATCTGTTCTAACCTGCAAATTGTTATAAATCAAATCTGTAGACGGACACACAAGTTCAGGATTAAGTTTTAATAATATCTCACGAAGTGCATTAACATCTAACTCTTGGCTAGATTCAAGTCTAGATCTTCTCAAAATTTCTTTTGCTACATTATCTACTTTTGAATCATCTTCAAAAAGTTCTGAATACATTGATTTTTCGGAAGAACGAGTAGCAACAAATATTGCAATTTCTCCTTGTGAACCTCTAGTCTTTTCTGACCAATAATAAGAAATATGATTAAGTGGAAAATCTACTCTTGGTGGCAACTCATTTATTTTTACATAAGGATCATTTGTAACAATTCCAGCCGATACATTTTTAGATTTTATTTTTATTTGAACATCACGTTCAAAAATTTCTAATCTATTCGTTTTTGTGTTTATATATCTTATTGAATATGCATTTAAATTTTCAGCATATTTTGCAGGAGTATCATAATTTCTAATCAATGGATTCAAATCATTTACAGCCATATCGTCAATTACGAAATCCGACAATAACATAGTAAGTATATCTCTTACTTTTCTATCATTTAAAACAATCTTTTTACTATTCAAGAAAGCTTCATAATAATCTTTTGTTATCGCATCTCTTTCAGGTTTATAAATTTGTTCATAAGTCATGTTGTTATACATGTTCATTGTTTTTTGTGACGGAACATACTTAACGATTTTTATTTTTCCTTCAGCAGTTACACCAACAATTGCATTTCTTTTAGACAATGTATAATCAGCAGTAGGTATTCTTGTTTTTACTGCAGACTCTGTTGAAGAAGGCGTAATATCTCCCTCTAAAACAGAACAACCTAACATTTCTTCTCCTATGTTTAAGAAAGTTTGTATTATATCAACATTAGGTTCTGAATACTCTTTTATGACAAAAATATTTTCTTCGATTTTACTTTCATCAAGCTGTTCTATTCTATTATCAACAACAGTCAAATCTAATTTATCTAACGCTGCATTTATTGACATGCTGTTATATCCTAAAGCAATAAGTTTATCTCTAAGCAGAGTTGCACTTTTTTTCATTTGTTCACCCCTTGATTTAAAATCAATTACGCACATAATAATACAAATAATATTATATCTTAATGAGTATTTTTTTCAATACTTTTACTTATACTAATTAAAAATTTCAATCAAACTTTTTTGAGTTTTTCGAAAGGATTTTTATGCAACCAAAATTTTTAATTTTAAAATTTTATTCTAAGGATTTGTTTAATCTATTTTCAAAAAAAATTTCAGAATATCCACACATAATTTTTTCTTCAAAAAAATTTAATGGAACTTATAACGTGATTGTAAAAACGAATAAATATTTCGAATCTGTTTTTCAAGATGATTACGACAACAAATTTTATACATCCTATATTTACCTGTACACTAGCATTTCCATAGTTTTATCAGAATTTATAATCGATAATTTTGAACTAAAATTAGCACATCAAATTCTTTCCACAAAATATAAATATTTGAGTCCATATTCAAAAAATAAATTAAAAAACATTTTACACTTTGTTTTAGATTCAAATTACCCAAGTGCATCTTCTAAAAATTTATTTTTGTATCGAAAAGATTTAATACTTAGAAAATTACTTTTGAATTTTAGAAGAGCAAATTATTTGTATGTTGATTACTTTATTTATTTCAAATTAACCGACTATTATTTACACTTAGAAAATATAATTTCAAAAACATATTTGCGTTATTAAAATAATAAACTTCCTACTATTATTCATTTGACATTTTTATCATATTGAATGATAATATTTATGTGTATGTAAACGCGAATTACAAAGGAGGAAATTTAAAGTGTACTTATTCGGAAAAATCACGGTAAAACCACAATTACCAGAAAGAATTTCAGAGCTTTCAACTATCGCAAATAATTTGTGGTGGTCTTGGAACACTTATGCTCTTCAATTATATGATTATATTGATTCAAATTTATTTACGAAAGTTGGAAAAAATCCAATAAGATTTCTTTCGCAAATAAATCAAAAAAGACTTTTAGAAGTTGCTAATGATCAAGAATTTTTAAAAGAGTATGACATGATTGCAGACAATTTTAAAAATTATATGGAATCTAAATCAACTTATTTCAACGAACATTTTCCAAATAATAAAAATGATATAATTGCATATTTTTCTGCAGAGTATGGATTAGATGAAACATTACCAATTTACGCTGGTGGTCTTGGTATTTTATCAGGTGACCATTGTAAATCTGCAAGTGATTTAGGTATACCTTTTGTTCCAATAGGATTACTTTATAAACAAGGTTACTTCAATCAATTCATAAACAAAGATGGTAGTGAACTTTTTGATTACACACAAAGTGTAATGGAAGACCTACCTATCTCTCCTGTTCTTGATGAAAACGGAAATGAACTTGTTATATCAGTTAATTTCCCAGGCAGAGTAGTTTATCTAAAAGTTTGGAACATTCATGTTGGTAGAGTTAATTTATACTTACTTGATACAGATATAGATTTAAACTCAGCACTTGATAGACAACTTACATTAAAACTATATGGCGGAAATCAAGAAATGAGAATTGCGCAAGAAGTTATTCTTGATGTTGGTGGAATGAAATTATTAGAAACATTAAACATTCGTCCAACAATTTATCACATGAACGAAGGACATTCTTCTTTTGTAGCAATCGAAGTAATCAAAAAATTCATGCAAGAGAAAAACGTTTCTTTTGAAGTTGCTAAAAAATTAACTTCAAACTGTACTGTATTTACAACTCATACACCAGTACCAGCAGGAAACGATATTTTCCCAATGGATTTAGTTGATAGATATTTTTCAGAATATTACGAAGAATTAGGAATTTCAAAAAATGATTTCTTAAATCTTGGTACTAAACATGAAAATGCATTTAACGAAGGATTCAATATGGCTGTACTTGCTCTTAAAATTGCAGGTGCAAGAAATGGTGTAAGTAAATTACATGGTGAAGTTTCAAAAGAATTATTCTCAGAACTTTGGCCAGAAACTGCTTCAAACGAAATTCCAATAGATTACGTTACTAACGGTATTCACACTGGAACATGGCTTGCCCCTACTCTAAAAGATTTGTACAACGCATACATGAAACCATTCTGGCAAGAAAAAATTTACGACAGAGAAATCTGGGACGAAATCGATAATATTCCTGACCAAGAATTATGGAATGCACACATGATTCAAAAGAATAAATTAGCAACTATGCTAAGAAAAAATATTAAGAATCAAAAAATTAGACACGGTGCTTCTATCGAAGAAGTTAATGATGTTGAAAAATATTTTGATCCTAACGTTTTAACAATAGGATTCGCAAGACGTTTTGCAACATATAAACGTGCCGACTTAATCTTCAGAGATTTAGAACGTATTACAAAAATCTTAAACGACCCAAGCAAACCAGTTCAATTAGTGTTTGCTGGAAAACCTCACCCAGCTGATGTTCAAGGTCAAGATTTAGTAAAACGTATTTATGAAATTTCTGAAATGCCACAGTTCAAAGGCAAAGTATTTATATTAGAAAATTACAACATGGCTGTTGCTAGACATCTAGTAAGCGGTGTTGATGTATGGCTAAATAACCCACGCCGTCCATTAGAAGCTAGTGGAACAAGTGGTGAAAAAGCTGGCGTTAACGGTGTTATCAACTTCAGTATTTTAGATGGTTGGTGGTACGAAGGTTATGATGGAGAAAATGGTTGGGCAATTGGTGATGATACAGAATATACAAATTACGAATTGCAAGATGCTGCAGATTCACAAAGTATTTACAACATTTTAGAAAACGAAATCATTCCTCTATATTACTCAAAAGATTCTAAAGAAAAATGGATTAAGAAGATGAAATCTTCTATCAAATCTGTTGGTGGTATCTACAACACAGCACGTATGCTAGTTGATTATTTAAATAAACTATATATTCCACAAATAAATAGAATTAACGATGTTTCAAACAAAATTGAATCAATTCAAAACTATTTAAATTGGGAAAACGACATTAAATCAAAATGGTCAATGGTAAAAGTTATCCCTACTTCTCCACTTAACGAATTATTTGTTAAAGCCGGAAACAATATCGAAATGAAATGTGGAGTTTCATTAAACGGTATTAACCCTGATAGCGTTACTGTAGAAGTTTATTGTGGAAAGATAGATGAAAAAGGAAAAATGATAAATAGTTTATATTCAGAAATGCAACTTGCTAAAGACCTTGGCAATTCAAATTATGAATATACAACAAATCTTTCAATAGATGATGGTGGAAGCTATGGTTATACATTTAGAGTTTTACCAAAGAATGATTTAATCATTAACAAACACGATTTATCATTATGTAAGTGGTTAACAAACTAATGAATTGAAAGGGAGATTTCAATGAGAAAAACAAAAATTGTTTGTACTCTTGGACCCGCAGTTGACGATGTGCAGACTCTTACAAGAGTCTGCGCTGCAGGTATGAATGTTGCAAGATTTAATTTTTCTCATGGCGACTACTCAGAACAACAAAAAAGAATTGATCTTTTTAAAAGTATTCGCGATGAGTTAGATTTACCTATTGCAATGATGCTTGATACAAAAGGTCCTGAAATAAGAATTGGTGCATTTAAAGATAACGAAGTTTATTTGGAAGACAATTCAATATTTGTTTTATCTAATAGAGAATGTTTAGGCGATAAAGAACATGTGTATGTTAATTACCCTACACTTTATTCTGAAATAGAAACAGGAGCAACTATCCTTATCAATGATGGTCTTATCGAATTAAAAGTCTTAGAAATCGAAGGTAAAGATATTAAATGTAAAGTTATCCATGGCGGAAAATTAACAAATAAAAAAAGTGTTAATATTCCTGGATTATCTTTAAACTTTCCTTTAATTACAGATAAAGATAAAGAAGACATCACATTCGGTGTTCAAAACGGATTTGATATGATTGCTGTGTCATTTGTTAGAAAAGCGGATGACATCTTAGCAATAAGACATTTACTAGATGAACTTAAAGCTCCTAATGTTTCTATTATCGCAAAGATAGAAAATCAAGAAGGTATAGACAATTTTGACTCCATTCTCGACGCTGCAAACGGTATAATGGTTGCACGTGGCGATTTAGGAGTTGAAGTTTCTGCTGAAAAAGTTCCTTTGCTGCAAAAAGCTTTTATAAAAAAATGCAACCAAAAAGGAAAAATCGTTATCGTTGCAACACAAATGTTGGAGTCGATGTGTAACTCGCCTCGACCTACTCGTGCCGAAGTAAATGATGTTGCAAACGCGGTATACGATGGTGCTTCTGCAGTAATGCTTTCTGGCGAAGTTGCTGCTGGTAAATATCCAGTTGAATGCGTAGCAATGATGGCTAGAATCGCAAAATCTGTAGAAAACGACATTGATTATTGGAAGAAATTCAAAGCAATTGACACAGATTATCTTATCGGCAACAGACCAAACCTTATCGTTGGTCATGCGTTATGCGAATTAGCATTAAGAAAAGATGCAAAAGCAATCTTTTCAGTGTCTTCTGGAGGACATACTCCAGCAGCAATAGCAAGTTTTAAACCAGACTGTCCGGTATTCGCTATAACGCCAAATGCAGCTACTGCAAGAAAAATGTCTGCTATATGGGGCGTAACTTCAATTTTAGTCCCGGAATCTGACGACGAAAACGAACTTATTCGTTTAGGAATTGTCGAAGCAAAAGAAGCTGGCTACATTTCCGATGGAGATACCGTTATAATCGGCGAAAGTGATACATATGCTAAAAATAAACTATTAGGAGTATCACAATCAAAGAAAGTCGGCGGTATTTATATAATCTAACCCCCATCAATAAAGCTCCTCTTTCGAGGAGCTTTTGTTTGTTTTTTCTAACTTTTTTGTTGACAAAATAATACAATAGTGTTAATATACTAATTGTCGCTTAGACATAGCGACCCATGGGTCTGTAGCTCAGCTGGATAGAGCAACGCCCTTCTAAGGCGTGGGTCGGGAGTTCGAATCTCTCCAGGCTCACCATGGAACCTCGTAAATCGTTGATTTACGAGGTTTTTTATTGTTTTGTTGAATTTACATAATACAAAAAGTGTGGTATAATATTAGTGTTGCAAAAACGCAATTCTGATGACTGGAGGTATAGATATGAACATCAATGTAAGTGCAACACTTTGGCAATTTGCCATCCAGAACACCCCGGAAATTCTGTTTGGCCCACCCGCTAGTAGCGGCATTGGCGCCAAAACCACACACATCCACAACGTCACTCAAATCGGCATGCAGATTCCTCATGATGAGCTAAACGATGGCTTACTCGAGATCTGTCTGCAGCTGCATGACATCGGTCGCAGCGTCCAGTGGAATATCCAACATTCCTTCAATGACAGGCTCGTTAACCACAGATACATCGCTCTGCAGATGATTGAGCAGTACATCCGTGAAAATAACGTGACTCTCACTGAGGACTGGAAAATCGTTACCGATGTTATTCAGTATCACGGTGTGGCTCACATGTATCCGCTGGTTGATGCAGCTTCTCTTCCCTATGTCAAGATCGTTTCTCAGGCAGACGACATTGAAAACGGCTGTCTTGGCGCTCTTGGCTACCTGGAAGACGAAAAAACTCGCGATGACAAAGGTTATATCGCAGCCGCTCCCTACCAGGATCAAGGATACTGCAAGCCCGAACTGCTTGGCTATCTCGAAAGAGGTGAAAAGTTCAACAAGATGGAGCTCTGCAAAACTTATGCAGAATACTTTGTCTTCGCTGCTATGCTGGCTGTCAATGCCTGCATTCACCACGGCGATATCGCCAAGAAGGCTATGACCACTCTGTGCTACACCGACAGCGAGGGACAGTACGATGCAGTCGATGGATACTGCAGAATTTTCCGCAAGCATCTTCACCCTGAGGATGCTGAAAAAGCCTGTGCTATCATGATTAAAATGTGCAGGTAAGCGTACAACGCAAAAAGAACCGCCCCACAAAGGCGGTTCTTTACTTTTTATATTACTTTTGCAACTATGACTGTCATATCATCTTTTGCAATCCCAAAATTTGAATCAATTGTTTCTTGTAAAATAATATCTGCCAATCTTTGTGGCGTTATATTTTTTACTGTTAATAACAGTTTCTTCATTGTTTCTATTTGATTTTCTTGCATTCCATCGATAATACCATCAGAAACCATAACAATTAAATCATCACGTTTTAACAATCTTGTCTTTGTTTCAATTTCAATATCTCCCAAAATTCCAGCAGGCAATGAGTTTGATTCTACTGTTAAGAATTGGCCATCTCTTGTACTTATAAAAGTTGGACAAGCTCCTATCTTTATAAATTCAGTAAGACCAACCAACGGATCAAAAATCATCGCATCTATTGTTGCAAAATTGTCTGGATTTTTTCCAACAAGCATATATGAGTTAATCATTTTAATTGCTCTATCTTCTTCAAAACCAGTATTCAAAAGTTTCTCTAAATTCAAAACAACTTTCTTACTATTTCGTGCAGCAACTTCTCCAGAACCCATACCGTCACTAATTGCAACTAATATTTTTCCATCCTTTAATTTTATAACTGTATTGCTATCACCAGAAATTATACTATTTGACTTCTTTGCTTTTGCAATACCTAGTTCCAAAGTATGTATTTCATTTGCAGCTGGATCTTCAACGCTTTCTTTATTTAAATTTCCTTTGATATTGTTTTTCATTTTATCAATCTCTTGAGAAACTTCTTTTAATTGCATTGCCATTTGAATACGTTGTTCTTTTACTTTTGCTTGCCACTCTTTGTTAACTTTGTATATTTCAAAGCACAAATTTAAACCTTCTGCAAACAAAGCTTTTTGAGTACAAATCGAATCTTTCAAATCTCTTTCTGTAATCACATTATTGCCTTGCAGTTTTTCTATCGCATTAAATGTTTCTTCATACATTTTATGATAATTTTCTTTCCAACATTTATCATAATTTTGACAACGCTTACATGTATTTTCATTAAGAGTTTTTATAAAACTTCCTATTTGATCTGTTGGAACATCATCTCTATTAGCAGAAACATTATCCGCCATATCATTGATTACTTCGCTTACTGCAGACAATTTAAATATAGTATTTTCTTCTATATATCCTGCAACACCTTCGCCAGGCAAAGCTCTGTTGTAATCAAACAAATCATCTAATATAACTAATAATTTTTTTGGAATTAAGAACAACACAAGTGATGCTAAAACTATCTCTTTAATACTGATTAAAACTTCTGTAGATCCATTTGCAAAGAAAACTAAAATAATGTTTCCCAAAACAAACCCAATTACTGCTCCCCACTTTCCAAACTTAGAAAGCATTCCAGCAAGCAATCCACAAAAAGCATAAGTCGCAACAGTCGCTACATTTCCAAAGCCCATAAGCCCCATAGAAAGTGAAATTATTAAACCACTTGTTGCTCCAATTGAACTTCCTAATTTCCAACCTAATACCATAACGCTTAGGATACTTATAGTTCCTCTTAACGTAATTCCAGCAATACCCACACTACCAAAACTACTTACCAATATCGAAACTATAACACCCATGCATATCAAACTTTCAGTCGAATAAATCTTAGCTTTATCAATGTTGTATAACACAGGAAGTCCTTCACAAAACATTAAATAAAATATTCCGACCATGATACTGTTATAGACTGCAAATAACGCATCATATAACAACAATCCATTAATCGATAATCCCACAATTTCTGAAATCAAAGTGGAGAAAAGTATGATTCCTGTATTAGAAATTTTCGTATTCTCCAGCTTCAAAAACGACTTAATTGCAACGTATAATATTCCAGCGATAAGAAACTTAACCAAAGCAATATTTCCAAAAAATACGCCCGTTATTATCGCTATAATTAAGAATGGAATTATCAGCGGAACATTGATTGTATTTATCGCCGCAAACATTGCTATTCCAAAAGGAGTCGCTCCAGAAATTAACTTTGAAGAAGCCATAAAGGCACATAAAAAATAAATTAATATGTCCTTTACGCTTCCTAATATTTTTTTTACATTAATCTTGCTTTTGATGTCATCAAAGTTTTCAAAATTAATTTTATCTTTAAACATTTGAACCACTACTTAAAACACCTCACAACTTTTTCTATTTGTTATCCATTGGACAACCTCTACAATCTACCTAATTATAAAAAACAATTTAAAAATATATTGTCGTATTGTAGTAAAACTTAAGAAAAAGTTTCTTACAAAAAACTTTCTTTTTATAACTTAATCGATAATAATTTTGAAATTCCTCTCTCTTCCATCGTTACTCCATACATTGTATTAGCAGCTTCCATTGTTCCTTTTCTGTGAGTAATGATTAAGAATTGAGTTTCTTTACTAAACTTCTTCAAGAAATCTGCATATCTATGAACATTTATATCATCCAACGCAGCTTCAATTTCATCAAGCACGCAGAATGGAGATGGATTCAATTTCAAAATTGCAAACAATAATGCAATCGCTGTAAGAGCTCTCTCTCCTCCTGAAAGAAGCATCATATTTTGAAGTTTCTTTCCTGGTGGTTGAACTTCAATTTCAATGCCACACTCTAGGATGTTACTTTCATCAGCTAGTTTTAAGTTTGCCTTACCACCACCAAACAAATCAGTAAATACTTCTGTGAAGTTTTTATTAATCAATTCGAATTGTTCAGCAAATTGAATCTTCATAAGTCTAGTCATATCATCAATAATTTTATTTAAAGATTTTTCTGACTCTTCCAAATCCATTCTTTGAGTAGTTAAGAAATCAAATCTTTCTTTAAGCGCTTTAAACTCTTCCACAGCATTTACATTTACAGTTCCCAAAGCTCTCATTTCAGTCTTTAATTTTTCAACTTCTTTTTGAGTCGTTGGTGTAACCTCTGCATAATTAGATGCTGTATTTGGAGTAGTTTCATAGTCTTCCCACATTTTATTTGTAATAGCTTCAATATCTGTTTCTAACTTACTCTTTCTAACTTCTAATTTATTAGCTTGTTCTCTTAATATTTCTAATGTCTTAAACTCAGATGTAATACCATCTTCAACAGAAACAAGCTCAGCATTTTTAGCTTCTCTAGTTTCTTTTAATTCTGCAACTTTCTTTTCGATTTCACTAGCATTGTTATCAGAATTATCAATAGTAGTTTGTATACTTGTTATTTGTTCTTTCAACTTATCATTTTCAGCTAACAATTGCTCTCTTTCTGCAGTTTTATTTTCAACATTTTGAACGCAATTGTTAATTTCTTGTTCAATCATTGCAACCATTTCATCAATAGACAATGAGCTTTCATCAAATGAAGAAACAGAAATCTTAAGATCCATAATATCTGAATTTAAATCATCGATAACTTTTTGTTGTTCTTCATTCTTCTTTGCAAATTCATCTACTACAGCTTGTAACTCTTCGTTTTCTTTTTCAAGATTTTCGATAAGTCCATTAATATCATCTTCATTTTGCTTTTCAGCAACCAAGCCCTCTTCAAGCTTTTCTTTTTCACCTTTTAATAAAGCAATCTTCTTTTGATATCTTTCAATGTTGTTATTTATTTCACTCATCTTTTGAGCTTCACGAGCATAATCAACTTCAACCGCTTGAGCTTCTTTCTCAGCAACTTCATATTCATTCATTGTTGCTTCAGAATCTTTTTCATATTTTTCAAGATTTGCAATCGCATCTTCTTTTGCTTTTTGCAATTCTTTTAATTTTTTCTCAAGTTCTTTAATTTCTCTTCCACGACTTAACAAGCTTGTAGTTTTCTTTGCAACACTACCACCAGTCATTTGTCCAGAAGGATTAATTATATCGCCGTCCAAAGTTACAATCTTAAATGCATATTTATACTTCTTTGAAAGTGCTACTGCATTATCCATGTTGTCTACAACAACAGTTTTACCTAGCAAACTTTGAACTACATTTTCAAACTTAGAATCATATTTAACTAGGTCACTTGCAATTCCTACCACGCCAGCATCACCTTTAAAGTTTTGTGAAACTTTACCTGGCTTAACAGCTGTTATTGGTAAGAATGATGCACGTCCTAAATTATTGTTTTTCAAAAATTCAATTGCACGTTTTGCATCATCTTCCGACTCTGTAACAACGTTTTGAATCATTGCACCTAAAGTCATTTCTATCGCTGTTTCATATTCGGAAGGCACTTGAATAAGATTTGCAACTGCACCATAAATATTTTTTCCAAAGTTTTTATCAGATTGACATTTGCTAAGAACTTCTTTTACTGCTCTGTTGTATCCTTCAAATTCATTTTCTGTTTCAACTAAGAATTTATATCTTGATTCTGTTACACGATAATCCGAATCAGCTTTCTTAATTTCTTCTTCCAACTCATTTATTTTTTGAATGCATAAATCCCTATTCTTAGAAAGTTTTTCAATATTTTCAGCAAGTTTGTTTTTCTTAGAAGTAACTTCATTTAATAAAACATTTGCCTCTTCTTTTACCATTCTTTCTTTATCTAATTCGTGAATGTTATCTCTAATTTCTTCATCAATTTGATGAGATCTACGAGTACTTGCTTCAACATTCGCAGATATATCTGTAAGAATTTCTAATTTTTCAAACTTCAAATCCATATTAGAAAGAATCTTTGCTTTCTTTTCTTCAATATGTTTTTGCTCATTAGAAAAGTTTTCAGAAAGTTTTGCAAACTCTGCTTCTTTTTCTTTAAGTTCATCTTCGAATCTTTTCTTATCTGCAAACAATCTTTCTTTTCTAAGTCTTCTATCATCTTTTTCTTTTTCTAATTCTGCTTTTCTTGCGTTGCTTTTCTCGATATCTTCAGCATTTAATTCGTACTTGTTTGTATTATTTTGAATTCTTTCTTCAAGAACGTTTATCTCAGCTTTTTGTTTTTCAATATTATTTTGGAATTCAAATATACTCGCTTGTGCTTGTTCAATTTCATTAATAATATTTTCAACCGCAATTCTTAACTCTTCTTTTTGTTTTTGGAAAGATTCTAATTTACCATTTTCATCTTCGATTTGAGTAAGAATTTCATTTGTTTGCTCTTCAACTTCTTCAAGCTTCTTTTTGTTCTTAGAAATATTGTTAATCAAAAGACCAACTTCTAAATATCTTAAACTGTCTCTAATCTCTAAAAACTTTTTAGCTTTTTCAGCTTGATTTTCTAAAGGTCCTAATTGTCCTTCAATCTCAGTTATAATATCGTTTATTCTAACAAGATTTTGACGTGTATTTTCTATCTTTTTTTCAGCCTCGTTCTTACGCGTTCTGTACTTTACTATTCCCGCAGCTTCTTCGAAAATATTTCTTCTTTCCTCAGATTTCGTACTCAAAATCTCATCAATTCGACCTTGTCCAATAATAGAATATCCATCTCTACCAATACCAGTATCCATGAATAGTTCCACTATATCTTTAAGTCTACAATGATTTTTATTTATAAAAAATTCACTATCTCCGCTTCTATAAACCCTTCTAGTTACAGTAACTTCAGAGTAATCAACTGGCAATTTACCGTCTGTATTATCGATAGTCATATTAACTTCAGCAAATCCTAAAGATTTTCTTGCTTGTGTTCCAGCAAAAATAACATCTTCCATTTTAGATCCACGTAGAGTTTTTATGCTTTGTTCGCCTAAAACCCATCTAATAGCATCAGAAATGTTACTTTTTCCACTACCATTCGGACCTATTACAGCCGTAATACCATCTTCAAATTCAAGTGTTGTCTTATCAGCAAAAGATTTAAAACCTTGCATTTCTAGTTTTTTCAAATACATATTTTTAAAACCCTCTCCTCCGTAAGTCTATACCACAAATATCTTATACTAAACTCCCCCAATAAGCAAGCAAAAAAAGCCAAAAGAAATCTCGTGTTCTTCCATATATTTCAAGGGTTTTGTCAAGTAAAATATTTACCAAATTTTGCTTATTTTCCATCAAAATCTATTGTAACAACTTTTTACAAATGGTATAATTATATCTAGAGTTATAAAAAAAGAGGAGGAGACTATTATGCCAATATTAATCGGAATTTTAGTAATTATTGTACTATTATTGGTTTGGGTGATAGCTGTATATAATAAACTTGTTCAATCAAGAAATAAAGTTAAAAATGCTTTCGCACAAATTGATACTCAATTACAAAGAAGATTTGACCTTATTCCTAATTTAGTAGAAACAGTTAAAGGTTATGCTTCTCATGAAAAAGAGCTTCTTGAGAATGTTACAGCAAGTAGAAGTGGATATATGAGTGCTACCACAAATGCTGAAAAAATGGCTGCTGATAACCAATTAACATCAACTTTGAAATCACTTTTCGCTGTTGCTGAAAATTATCCTGAATTAAAAGCAAACCAAAACTTTGCTAAATTACAAGATGATTTAAAAGGAACAGAAGACAAAGTTGCATATTCAAGACAATTCTACAATGATGCTGTTACAATGTATAACAATGACTTGCAAATATTCCCTAACAATATCATTGCTGGAATATTCAATTTCAAAGAAGAAGACCTATTTAAAACAGAAGAAGCTGCAAAAGCTGCTCCAAAGGTTCAATTCTAATTGTACTAACAAAGGCCGCAAAACAGCGGCCTTGTTTTTTTGAAAGGATGAATTGCTCATGTTTGATTCAAGCAAAAAAAATAAAAGAAAAACATATGGAATAGTTTCACTTTTCTTGGTTTTTCTATCAGTAATTGTATATTTTATAATGACATATTGTTTTGAAGTAAGCGGAACAATCGCTTTAGTTGTATCTATGCTCATTGCAATACTTACTTCTTGGGCAAGTTACTATAATTCAGATAAAATCGTTTTATCTTTGAATGGCGCTCGTCCAGCGACAAAAGAAGAAAATCAAAGAATGGTAGATAATTTAGAAGCTCTTTGTATAGCCGCAGGAGGAATGCCAGTACCAAAACTATATATCATGGACGACGGTTCACCAAACGCATTTGCAACAGGTCGTGATCCAGAGCATGGCGTAATTTGCGTAACAACTGGGCTTCTTGAAAAACTTGATTCCAACGAATTAGAAGGCGTATTAGCGCATGAATTATCGCATATAAAAAACTACGATACATTACTTCAAACAATAGCATCTGTATTTGTAGGATTTGTAACAATCTTATCTGATTTGTTCTTTAGAATAGGGCTAGATGTAATGTCTGATTCAGATAGTGATAGTAAAGGCGGTGTAATCGGAATAATCGGATTCGTAGCAGGAGTAATCTTTCTCGCTTTATCTCCTCTATTCGCTAATTTATTAAAACTTGCTTTATCTAGAAACAGAGAATTCTTAGCAGATTCATCTGCAATCGAGCTTACAAGAAACCCAGAAGGATTAATAAATGCATTAATAAAAATTTCTACAGATACAGATCCATTAGAACAAGCAAATAAATCTACAGAGTGTATGTATATTTCAAATCCAATAAAAGACAAAAAAGGAAAAACAAGTTCCCTATTCTCTACTCACCCATCAGTTGAAGATAGAATAGAAGCATTGAGACATATACATTAATTCAATAAATATTTAAAAGCGACTATAGATTTTATAGTCGCTTTTTCATTTCGTATTTTTTACAAATATAAAAAGCTGTGAGTTTTCTCACAGCTTTTTTGGTGCACCACCGGGGACTCGAACCCCGGACCCACTGATTAAGAGTCAGTTGCTCTACCAACTGAGCTAGTGGTGCATACGAGTTATATTATAGCACAATTCGCTTTCGTGTCAATCATTATTTTGTCTACTTTTCTATCATTAAAGATAGTTATTTCAACTCTTGAAACATGAAGAAACGCCCCCAAAACGGGAGCGTTTCAAAAACTCATTTGATTATTCAGGTCTTTCGATTGCCTTCTGATTTGACAAGATTGTTGCGTTTCCGAAGAACGAAACCTCCAAGGAAAGTACATCACCAACACCCACATCAAGCCAAGCTTCCTTCTCGACAGTGTATTTTACCTCTTCACCATCTTGATTTTTGCCGTGAATATAGTGGTTCTTTCTTTCAGAGTCCACACGCTCATTTTCAGCCAAAGTATACTCCGGAAAATGAGGTTCGTAGTCGTCTCCAGTTTCCGTTACAGTGCGGTCATATTTCCAACGAAGAATCTCGTAATAATATTTTGTCCGATACTCATAACCGTCGAAGTTGCCTTCATCATCGTACTTTGTCTTGTAAATCTCACGTTTCTTTTTGATAAGTTCTGCCTCACTCGGCAAAGACCAACCGCTTTCTTCGCACAGTACCTCTTTCTCGATTTCAACCGAGTATTCCCAGCTAATGCCGGTAACGGTTACTGTTTCCTCGCGAGTCATACAGCCGGTGCATGCAAAAAGCACCATCAGAACCATGAAAATCACAAAGATCTTCCGCCATACATGACACATTTTCAAAGCATATTCCCCCAATCGAAGTATATATTTGTATTTGCTTTTATCTTCAAGTCCAGATTTTATCACGTTTTTCCACTTTTTTCAAGTTAAAGTTCGCTATTTACAAGCATTTCCGCAATTAGGCCCTCGATTTTTATAGATATTGCCTTAATTCATTCATAAAATGCTGTTCTAAAACTACAATATCATTTGCAATTCCCATGATTTCTTTAGAAGCCCCAGCATATTGATTCATGTATCTGCTAACCGACTTTATGCCCATATTGCAACCGTCCATCATAATATCCGCAATCTTTTCATCAGTATTATTCATCATTAACTTCATATCCGTACTCATGTTAGACATCGCTCTAGCTACTGGATTAGCGCTTTTCCCGCTCACTCCTATCTCGTCTAACTTTTCATGAATAACACCCAAAATCTTAACATGTTCCTCTTCATATTGTTGTAATAAGTTCTTGAAATCTTGTCCAGAAGCATTATCTCTCACTTCTGCAATCCCCTGAATTCCCATTTTTACTCCCGAGTCACACTCTTTTAAAAGCTCTATATCGTCTCTCATTTATATCTCTCCTTTAACAAAAATTGTAATAATATTCTTACCCGATAACCGAAAAATATACTATTTTCAAGCATTTACAATATCTAAAAATATATTTCAAAATTCTTAAAAAAATTGTTGACACCTAAATATCTTTGTAGTAATATATAGAAGCAGTCGCAAATACAGACTGTTATGGTGATGGGCCATTAGCTCAGTTGGCAGAGCACTTGACTTTTAATCAAGTTGTCCGCAGTTCGAATCTGCGATGGCTCACCATTAAACTGGCCCGTTGGTCAATCGGTTAAGACATCGCCCTTTCACGGCGGAGTGGGGAGTTCGACTCTCCCACGGGTCACCATGCCAGTGTAGCTCAGTTGGTAGAGCAACTGACTTGTAATCAGTAGGTCGTTGGTTCAATTCCGATCACTGGCTCCAAAAAACCTCGAATGTAAATTCGAGGTTTTTTATTATCATTTTTTTGAGAAGGTTTTTATCTTCTCTTTTTTTATTTTTCTCCCCTATTTGTCTTTTCTATGATAGAATACTAGCAATATAAAGGAGATTAATTATGGACATTTTGTTTAAAAACGAATATACGATGAGAACCGAATTTTTCAATGAATATGTGTACAACGTGCTTTGCAAAAATATGACTATCGCCGGAGTATTAATATCATTATTAGGAATAGTTTTCTTCTTTTTTGCTGATGAAGCTACATCGTATGTTGTTCTTACTGCCGCAATCATATCAGGTATAGCTGATATATTAACTCCTATAACAATGGTTAGACAATTAGAAGAAACCGAAAAAAGATTAAATAACGGAAAGATTGAAACTACTAAAGTTGTTTTTTCTAACAATATTACAATGAACGAAGGTAAAGTTCATTTAGAATTTGAATATAATCAAATTTCTAAGATTGTACAAACTAAAAATTTTATTATTTTAAAGACAAGCAAACAATCAGCTATACTAGTATTTAAAAACGGCTTTTTAAAAGGTAATGAAAAAGATTTTCTAAATTTTATAGAAGAAAAAGTAAATGCTAAATAGGTATGTTTTGAAAGGAAAGACTCTATGAAAAGAATTGATAAATTAATATCTGAACACACGCATTACACTAGAAGTGAAATTAAAAAAATAATTGCACGTGGCGTTGTTTTAGCTAATGATGAACGTGTTAAAAAGCCTGAGGATAAGTATGATGAAAATAGTGTTTCTATAAAAATAAATGGTAATGAAATTGATACTAGAAAGCATGTTTATTTGTTGTTGAATAAACCTAGGGGATATGTCTCTGCAACCGAAGATGCTAATCAAAGTACAGTCTTAGATTTGGTTCCGGAGAAATATAAAACTAGAAACATCTTCCCTGCTGGCCGTCTTGATAAAGACACAACTGGACTTATGCTAATTACTGATGATGGCGAATTTGCACATAACATCTTATCTCCAAAAAAACATGTAAAGAAAGAATATGAGGTTACTTTAGACATTCCTATGACAGAAGAAATGGTTGTTGGATTTAAAGAAGGAATCAATTTAAAAGATGGCGAATGCAAATCTGCAGTCTTAGTAATCACTGGAGAATACACAGGAAATGTAACTATTATAGAAGGAAGATATCATCAAATTAAAAGAATGTTTGGATGCTACGGTGCTAAAGTAATTGAACTTAATAGAATTTGTATGGGAGACTTATATTTACCTAAAGACATCGCACTTGGCGAAATTAGAGAAGCTACTCCAGAAGAATTAGAAAAAATACAAACAAGAAATTAACATTATAAAAACCTCGAGATAAGCTCGAGGTTTTTATTTTCTACCTCTTCCTCGAATATATTGACAAAAAGCCTGTCCTTAAAATATACTACCCTTACAAACGCATAAACTTATAGTAACGCCACTTAATATTTTAGGAGGGATCATTCATGGCAAGCTCAGACGTTTACTATTCATCAACTACCGGTTACCCCATCAACAACAAAGCTGACGTTATCAAACTTGTCACCTACACTGGCAGCAGACCTTTCGAGCTTTTCAAGGTTGAGCAGCATGATGCCCAGAACTGGGTTTATATGATGCTCATCGACAACGATGTTCTGCCTATTGTAGTTTCTGAAGAGCTGGCGCAGTCCATCATCGCCGATCCGGCCATTGGTGGTACCATCGCTTACAACACGTGGTATGAGCGTCATCGCTAATTCATTCTCCCCCTCGACTATTGAGGGGGAGTTTTTCTTTTTCTTGTGTCACTTTTCATCTCATTTGCATAACTTGTATTATACCAATTTATTAGGAGGTTTTATTATGATAAATAGGTGTAATAACAGGCGCAGATGTTCTTGTAATTGTTGCAATAGAAATTGCAGAATGCTACCTGTAATGCCTGAAAATCCTTTACTTGCAAATGCTTATGTTCCATATCAATATAGTGAAGATCTTTTCTGTCCAAACGAAGCTTTAGCACATGGCACTGCATTTCCAGAGTTAGTTAGTCCTTATGAAAGAAATCAATCTCAAAACACAATTCAATATTTAAGAGAAACTCAAACTTGTGAGGAGGCTGATTTAGATGACTGAACAACAAGCTTGTTTACAAGAATTAATGGCTCTTGATTTTAAGCTATATGATTTACAATTATATTTAAATACACATCCTTTTGATTCTGAAGTATTAGAAACATATCAAGATTTGAGCAAAGAAGCTCAAGCAGCAAGAACAAAATACGAATCAATGTATGGTCCTCTATCACCTACTAACGCTGCTACAAACTGCGAATGGACTTGGATTAATAATCCTTGGCCTTGGGAAGGGATGGTGTAGATTATGTGGGGTTATGATAAAAAATTGCAGTATCCTGTAAATATTAAAAATCCAAATCCTCAACTTGCTAAATTTATAATAAGTCAATACGGCGGTCCCGATGGTGAGCTTGGAGCTTCTCTTAGATACCTAAGCCAACGTTTCAGTATGCCAACCGAAATCACTAAAGCAACTCTTAATGATATCGGCACAGAAGAACTTGGACATTTAGAAATGATAGGCACAATGGTTAATCAATTGACACGTGGTGTCTCTCCTGAGAATTTAAGACGTGCCGGATTAGGTGATTATTATACTGATCATGGTGTTTCAATATTCCCTCAAAATGCTGCAGGCGTTCCTTTTACAGCATCCTATATAGGTGTTAAAGGTGATCCTGTAACAGACCTTTATGAAGACATGGCTGCTGAACAAAAAGCTCGTTCAACATATGAATATTTGATCGACTTATCCGATGATCCTGATGTAACTAATATATTAAAATTCTTGCGTGAAAGAGAAATTGTCCACTTTCAAAGATTTGGAGAAGCATTAAGAACTGTGCAAGAAAAACTTGCTCAAAGAAAGTTTTATATGAATCACCAAATGCCGAACTGTGGATGTCAAAACATACAATCGAATTCTGAACGTCAAAACACGAATAATTAAATTAAACCAAAAATACACTTCAGGTGCAATCGCATTTTGAAGTGTATTTTTGTTGTCAATCTTATTTAATTCACAAGTTGAATTTTATTTTCCATTGAGATACTATAATAATCGGAGGAATTAACAATGCAAACTTGGATTATATATACATTTTTATACGCACTTTTTTCTGGACTATTTCAATCTTCAAATAAAAAAGCACGTGAAAAAAATTCTACTTATGAAGTATTAGCAGGAATGTCATTAATTGCGTTTTTAGCAGGGCTACCACTTAACCATGACGTATTTAATGTCAATCTAATAGGACTTGGCATCGTATTTGCAAAATCTCTTTTTGTGTTTTTTGCATTTATTTTAGGAGTATCTGCTATGTATCAAATGCCACTTAGTCTATATAGTGTAATTAATCTTGGTAGAATAATTTTTACTATAATATTAAGTGTCTTAGTGTTGGGCGAAACCCTTACTCTAACTACATTCATAGGTATGTTAATTGTTTTGATTGGTGTATTGCTCGTTAATGCTCCATCAAAAACAAATAGAAAAAAAGAAACATCTTTATCTGCAGTTTTTATATTAATCTTGGCATGTTTTCTTAATGCCTGTTCCGCAACTACAGATAAATTAATCATGGCATATATGACACCTGGTCAAGTACAATTTTGGTTTTTACTATTTTTAAGTATAAGCTATTGGATTTTACTTCTATGCAAAAGAAAGAAAATTAATTATAAACAAATGATAAGAAATCCATGGGTTTACGTTGCTGGATTAGCTTTATCATTTGGCGATCAACTTTTATTTAGAGCCAATGCCGAGCCAGATTGTATAGTAAGTATCATGACTCTTATAAAACAAATTTCTGCTGTTGAAATGATTTTACTTGGCAAACTACTTTTCAAAGAAAAAGGAATTGCAAAAAAACTTGCTTGTTCAACAGTAATTATTGCAGGAATTGCATTAACATTAATTTAAATTTTATTTATAATAACTAACATATTAACATCGTGAAAGGAGATTACAAAATGATTAAAAAAATTACATACGTTACTGGCAACTGGGCAAAGATTGCCAGTGCTAGACAAATATTAGAACCACTTGGAATCGAAGTAGATAATATCAAAATGGATACTATAGAAATCCAAGCTGATGACGTAGAAGACATCGCAAAATACTCTGCTAAATGGGCTAGCAAACAGCTTAAATGCGATGTACTAAAAAATGATAGTGGACTATTTGTAGAATCGTTAAAAGGTTTTCCTGGACCTTATACACATTATGCAGATGATACTCTTGGTGAAGATGGTTTGTTAAAACTTTTAGCTGGCGAAGAAAATCGTCGTGCATATTTCAAAGAAGTTTTAGCCTATTGCGAATATGGCAAAGAACCAATCACATTCGTAGGAATCACACCTGGAACAATAGCATTAGAGAAGTCCGGAACATACGGATGGAGTTGGGATTTCATCTTCATACCAGATGGTTCAGACAAAACTTTAGCTTGCTATCCCGATGAAGAAAGATGGAAATTCTGGAGCTTAGATTCATACAAAAAACTAGTTGATTATCTAAAAGAAAATAATTAGGGACGACTTGACCAAACAGGGACGCCCTCATTTGGACACTTCGAAAACTTTGAAGCATGAAATATTGCTTGCAAAGTGTCCAAATGAGGGCGTCCCTGTTTGGTCAAGTCGTCCCTTCTCGTTTCAAAAATCAGCTTCCTAACTCTTCCCATTCTTGCATTTTTACTTCTATCTCTTCATTAACTTTAGCAATTTCATTTTGTACATTCATAAGTTTTTCATAATCACTATAATTTTCTTCTTTTTGAAGTTCAATATTTAGTTCAGAAAGTTTTTGTTCTAGCACTTCAATTTCTTTTTCTAACTTCTTCATTTTTGCTTCATTACGAGCTTGTTGTTTCTTTTGTAAATATGTATTGTTTTGTACTTTTTCTTTCTTTTCAGTTACAACTTTTTCTACGATTTCTTCTTGACGTTCCGCTTCATATTCTTCATATGTTCCTTCAAAATGTCTAACACCATTCTTTGTAAATATCAAAAGCGAATCTGCAATTTTATTTATAAAAAATCTATCGTGAGAAACTACTAAAACAGTTCCTGTATATTCTTTCAGTAACATTTCCAAACTTTCTTTTCCGATAATGTCCATGTGGTTTGTAGGCTCGTCCAATATTAAAAAGTTAGGATTTCTTTTTAATATTTTTGCAAGTTGAAGTCTTACTTTTTCACCACCAGATAAAACACTTATTGGTTTAAAAACATCTTCTCCATAAAACATAAATGCTGCAAGCGAACTTCGTATTTCAAAATTAGAGAGTCTAGGAAACGCTTCATAAAAGTCATCAAATACCGTCTTATTTGAGTCTACTAGCGCCATTTGTTGATCAAAATATCCAACTTGCACATTGTATCCCAACTCAAAAGTTCCACCTAGTTTTTGAATCTTGCCAACTATTGTTTTTAATAACGTTGACTTCCCTATTCCATTTTCTCCAATTACGCCAAGCTTTCTTCCTTTATATAAATTAAACGAAATAGTTTGAAGTGGTTTATCATATCCAATCACTAAATCTTTAGCAATCAAAACATCTTTTCCTGATTCTCTTTCAATTTTAAAATTTGTTTTAAAAGATGTTAAATCATATTTGTTAGGCTCTTCAACTTTTACCATACGTTCTATTTGTTTTAATTTAGATTGTGCCATTCTTGCTTTAGTAGCCTTATATCTAAACCTATCTGCAATTTGTTGCAATCTCTTAATTTCAGCTTGTTGGAATTTAAAATCTTTTAATTGTTTTTCGTAATTTATTTTCTTTTGTTTTTCGAAATCTGTGTAATTACCTGTATATCTTGTTGTTGCTCCGTACTCTATCTCATAAACTTTATTAACTATTTTATTTAAGAACATTCTATCGTGAGATACTATCACAATCGCTCTTGGATAATTTTTTAAATATCCTTCAAGCCATTCGATTGTCTCCACATCCAAGTGATTTGTAGGCTCGTCCAAAAGCAAAATATCCGGCTTACTTAAAAGCAATTTTATAAATGCAATTTTTGTTCTTTGTCCACCGGAAAATTCAGATATTTTCTTTTCTCTATCTTCTTTCGAAAAACCAAATTTATTTATAACAGTTTCATATTCTTTCTTGTATGTATATCCTTCAAGAAACTCAAATCTATCCATAGCTTTAGAATACTCTGCTGCAAGTTCTGCAGATTTATCTTCCTGCATTCTTCCTAAAAGTTTTTCAATTTTTTGCTCAAGTTCAAGAATCGGTCTATATACTTTTAGAATTTCATCAAGCATTGTAATATTGTCATCTTCAAATTCAATTTGTTTAAGATAACCAATTACTAAATCAGAATCTTTTGCAACCATGAATTTTTCTTCGCCAATTCCTTCACTTAACAATTCGTTATTTACAAGCGCTTTTAAAAGGGTAGACTTACCGCAGCCATTTCTACCAACGACTGCGATCTTATCTCTACCCTTTATCTCAAAATTTATTTCTTCTAAAATTGTATCTGCGCCAAATTCAACGGCACCATTCACGATTGTATAATTCATATTACCCACCAAAAATCATTATCCTAAAAGACGATTAACTAATCTTGCGACTTGTCTCTTTCTTTGAGTTTCTTTACGAAAACGAATAATACCAATAATTTCAACCAACACCAATATTGTCTCCATAACAGCACCAACTACAGATTTTACATATACGTTGTATATTATCCAAGCAATGCTTACCGGAACACCAATCACTCTATATGCATACATGTTTTTTTGACATACCGAAAACGAATATAATATCGTTGCAAATATAGAAAACATACTCCATAAGTTTTCATATGTTGGTATAGCACAAGCCAAACACATTGCACAAACAATCAAAAAGATAATCCAATCTTTTGCTTTCATTTCTTTCGTCTTGCCGTTTATTTTATCATCAATCATAAATATTATCGTTCTAATAATTATAACTATTGACATAGCCATACCCGAGTAAGCTCGAAGCAATGCAAATCCTACTAATGCTGATAATGCAGAAATCATGTTAAACAACAAAATTGTTTTTCTTTTTCTGACATTATACGTAAGCATAGCAAACAAATAATTATTAAATATAAATAGTTGTGAAATTACATATATCGCTATATCATTCATTTTCTTTTGCTCCTATTCTACTTTATTTTTCGCTTTTGTAAATACGTACAAGTCCTACAACAACTGAAATTAGCAATACTAATTCAAATACTATACCAACTATAGACTTAATATAAATATTATATAGAATCCATAAAGAACCAGATATGATTCCCATCCATCTATAAACTTTTATATTTTTTTGACAAGCAGAAATTGTGTATGCCATTGTTGCAGCAATTGCGGCCAAACTCCAAATAGTTTCATAAGTCGGAATTGCACAAATTATACATGCAATTAATAAAAATCCCATTATAACAAAATCTTTTTTTGTTGTTATTTCATTCTTTCCGTTTATTTTTTCATCTATTGCAAAAATTATATTTCTTGTTATAGCTACAAACACCATCGCAAGACCCGCATATGCTTTTAACAATATATATGCAACAACCATTGATAGACACGAACACATATTAAATAAAATTATTAGTTTTCGGTTTTTTATTTGATATGTAATCATTAAAAATATGTAATTCATCAAGAAAAATATTTGTGAAAAAATATATGTTGTTGTTAATTCCATCTTTAGCTCCTTTAAACTATTTTTCCGCCACCAATAACAACATCACCGTCATAAAATACAGCTGACTGTCCCGGTGTTACTGCTCTTTGAGGTTCCTCAAAAGCAACCCTTATATACTCGTTTGCGCGCATAATTTTTCCTTTTGCAGTATTCGCAGAATATCTAATTTTTATTTCTACATCCATTTCATTTTCCAAGTCATCAATCAAAATTAAATTATAATCTTTTACCAAAAATTCTTTAGTATATAATTCGTTTTCTTCTCCAACGATAACTTGATTTTTTTCTACATCAAATCCAATTACAAAAAGAGGTACACGGTATGCAATTCCCAATCCTCTTCTTTGACCAATTGTATAACCATGAAGACCATCATGTTTACCAAGCACTTCTCCTTTTTTATTTACAATCTTTCCAGGATTACTTTTCAAATCCGAATTTTCTTCCAAGAATTTTTTATAGTCACCATCTGGAATAAAACAAATGTCTTCGCTATCTGGTTTATTAGCAACCGGTAGATTATGCTCGTTTGCAATCGCTCTAATTTCATCTTTATTTTTAAAATCTGCAAGTGGAAAAAGAACTTTTGAAACCATATCTTTTGGCAAATTATAAAGCACATAACTTTGGTCTTTTTTACCTGCATTTGATTTTTTCAAAACATGTTTTTGATATTTTTCATCATACTCAGTTTTTGCATAGTGACCTGTTGCAATGTATTCGCAATTTAGCTCTTTTGCCTTTTGATACATCGCACCAAATTTCATGTATTTATTGCATTCAATGCAAGGATTTGGTGTGCGTGAATTTTTATATTCACAAATAAAATTGTCTATAACATACTTCTTAAAATCAGTGCTGAAATCAATAACATGATGTTCAATATTTAAGAAATCACAAACCTTTTTTGCATCATCCATAACTTCAGAATTACCACAAGAACCATTTAAATTGTGTTCAAATAATTTCATTGTAACACCCACAACTTCATAACCTTGTTCCTTTAAAAGTATTGCAGCAACACTGCTATCAACACCACCACTCATTCCAAGAAGCACTCTTCTATTCTCCATTTTTTCACCTCCAAAATATAACTTAGCATCAGCAACAGTTATACTGTCGCTGATGCTTCTTTTAACTATTCTGCTGCATTTAATTTAGCAACTAGTTCTTCAGCGTCAATTCCATGAACAGCACAAGCTTGTTCTAAAGTTTCAGCAGCTGCGGCTGGGCAACCTAAGCAGTGCATTCCAGCAGCCATTAAAATTTCTGGATACTTTTCATTCATTTGTACAATTTCTCCAATTAGCATATCCTTTGTTACCATGACATTCCATCCTTTCTTGTCGAACTTTGTCGACGTGTTTTTTATTAATTTTTTAAATTTTGCTAGACACGAAAAAAAGTTAATGGTATAACCCAATCAAAGGTGGTGATCATCTTGAGCTTTTCAAAATTTTACCTTTATTTAGTTTTAATCTTAACAATTTTTCTTATAATATTTCATTTCGTGTCAGAACAAATTATCTCTAATTTTTTCTTTTATTCGCTGGTTTTCCACACTATTTCAGCCATTTATATTGTTGGTTCATACATCGAAATAACTGTTATGCAAGAAAAACAAGGTTCTAAGCTAGATTTAAGTAAAAGAAAACTTTCTTCTGACAGGAGCTGATTCATTATTTTTAAAGCAAGTACATTATACACTAAAATCCTATTTATTTCAACAAGTGTGCTGATTATACTTGTGTTTGACTTTATAATATTTGATTCGCTGCTAGAGTCAAACTCCTATAATTACACATTCTTACAAAAAGACTATTCTATTAGCCCATGGTTGTGGCAAAAGTTAAAGGCTTTTTATCTCATTATTTCAAGTTTCAATTGGTCAATCTTATTAAATATCTTATTTGAAAAATCTTACACTAATTTCAAAAACGATGCCGACGCTACTACGAGCACTAATAAACTCTTAGACAATAAGCAATTATTCTTGGAAATTGGGACGAATTGCTCAGACAATTCCAAAATCATAATTCCTGAAAGAGGTCTTTTTCAAAACATATTAATCACTCGGTACAATAGGAACAGGGAAAACATCTTCCGCCATGTATCCTTTTACCGAACAATTGATATCTCAAAACATAGGAATGTTAGTTTTAGATGTTAAAGGAAACTACCATTATAAACTTCGAAATCTTGCTCAAAAATATAACAAAAAAATCACTGTAATTGAACTCCGGTCGGAAAAGAAAAATACAACTTGTTAGATAAGCCTAATTTGAAACCATCTGTTTTGGCTAATCGTCTTCGAACAATCCTCACTCTTTTTTCTAATCAACATACAACAGATACCTATTGGTTAGATAAAGTAGAATTGTATCTTACAGAATGCATAAAACTTTGCAGAATGTATAACGATGGCTATGTCACTTTTATCGAACTACACAAACTTATATATGACAAAAAATACCTAGCAGAAAAAATTTCTTTCGTGAAAGATTTATTTCTATCAAGCAAATTGAATTACACTCAAGTCTATGAATTTAGTACATGTATCGATTTCTTTCAAAACGAATTCCAACATTTAGATTCAAAAGTTTTATCTATAATTCAATCTGAAATTTCCCGAATAACACAAATATTTATAAACGATTTAGAAGTTAAAGAAACTTTTTGTCCCGATAAAAAAGACATAACTTTTCGTGGCTTTGAAAATCTCACAAACGATATTGTAGTCTTGAATATGAATATAGCCGAGTATCGTAATCTATCTAAAATTTTAGCTGCATATCTAAAGTTAGATTTCCAATCTGAAATACTCATGCGTTTAGCCAAGAAAACAAATTCCTATCCGGTTGCTTTTATTTGCGACGAATATTCCGAATACGCAACTGAAAACGATGCCAACTTTTTCTCAGAAAGTAGAGAAGCAAAATGTATAAACATTGTTGCAACTCAAAGCTACACTTCGCTTTTAAACTCCATCAAAGAGCAAGCTGCAGCTAAAGTTGTAATACAAAGTTTAGTAAATAAAATTTGGTTTCGCACCGATGATGTATTCACTATTGAAGAAGCACAAAAGCAACTTGGAAAGGAAGATAAAATTAAATACTCTAGAAGCATTTCCGAAAACGCAAAAGAAACAAAATACAATTATTTTCTGCGAACATATCGTTCAGAAAATTCTAATCTTTCCGAAAGTATTAGTACACAAATCCAACACGATTTTGTATTTGATGCAAGTGCATTTTCAATTAACTTAAAAACTTTTCATGCAATTTGTTTTATTTCAACAGGCACAGAAATTTTGAAACCGTGCATGGTAAAATTACAACCATCTTTCGAATCAAATTCACAGCCATTAAAAGCAAGTCATAAAAGTTATATTTAAACATGTTCCATTCGAACAAAAAGGAGGAAATTTTGAAAAAGAAATTATTTATCCAATTACTTATCGTCTCGTTAAGTTTTACCTCATTTTGTGTCTCGTACGCAGGATTATTTTCTGAAGATGATTTAACAACAAAAATCACCAATGGACTATCAAGTATCCAAGATGCGATTGTAAAGATTGCAACACCAGCCGCAGCAGTTGCTATCGGTAGTGGCTTATTGATGAAAAAATTAAGTTTCGGTGACGAAGAAAAAATCACAACCGGTAAAAAATTAATTAAAAGTACACTATTCTCATACGCGTTTATACTTCTCATCGATCCTGTAATCACAGCAATTCAATCATTGTTTGGATAAGGTGTTTTATGGAAGTTACCACATCTACAACAGATATTGTTTCAATAATAATTGAAGTTATTAATCAACTTTGCACAAATCTTTTTTCATCAATAGAATCAAACATTTTCCCATTAATAAACGAGTTAGTTTTTATAAACAAAAATATTTTTAACACCGGAGATAAAATGAGCAGAATTCTTAGTAACTCCCCAAACCGAGGCGTGTTATTGTTAGCTAATTGTTTATTCACTGGCTTCGTTCTTTATTACGCACTTCGTTTGATAATAGCGCGATTGACGTTTAGTGAGTTTGAATCTCCCAGTAAATTTTTTATGCGTGCATTTTTAGCAGGAATTGCAATGAATTATTCTTTATCAATTTGTACAATTTTTATTAATGCAACCGACTATATTAGTACATTTTTCTGCGGACTTGGCCAAGAAGTTTTTGGATATGAAATTTCATTTACCAGTTTAGTTAATCTCTTAAATAAAACTTCAGTTTCAACTTTTGATTTATTTTCAATTGATGGAATTTTAAGTGGTATGCTATCTATTTCTTCTCTTACATTGCTTATAAGTTTTGCATATAGATATATTTTAATCGAAGTCTTACTTATAATTTCTCCTTTCGCATTTTTAAGTTTATCTACTCAATCTACAGAAAGTTTTTTCAAAAGCTGGTTCAAAAGTTTGTTTTCTCTCTTGTTTTTACAAATCGTCATTTCTATCATTTTACTAATTCCATATGCATTAATTCGCGAAAACTCTGATTCAATTTTTAATCAAGTTTTATTAATCGGTTCCATTATGGCTTTACTAAAATCTAATCAATTCGTAAAAGAAGTTATCGGTGGCATTGGAATTTCTTCAGGCTTTCAATCAGGGCTGGTTGGATTAAAAACTTTACTTTCTAAGTAGGAGGCAACATGAAGACATATATTTTTCCACTTAATTATGATTACTCTCCCAAATTTCTTGGAGTATTCGAATATAAAACATTGGTACCTCTAACAATCTTAGCTTTTATCATTTCACATATCTTAAAATTTCTAAAGATAACCTTAACAGCAAAGGTCACTATATTTCTTGTAATTTTTATCCCTCTATTTCTTTTGTTAAACACTAAAATTCATAAAGAACCTCTTATTCATTTTTTATTCTGTATAATCAAACATTTCTTGTTTTGTGGCACATATAAGAAATAAAAATATATATCAAGGTGCGGAGCAAAAATAAAATTAAACATTGCGCAGAGCGCATTCCCCCTTTCACTGCTTTCTCCCCCATTAAGCAGAAACTTTCCATAGTCTTCCGACTAATCATCCCCCAATCGCTCCGTACCCTGATGTATATTTTTATAAAATTTCCAATAAAAGTTTGTCACTTGTTATGTCCACAGCCTGTAATGTTTTTCCACTTAAAAGTTGTTGCTTTTACTCTCTAAAAAAGGTATATTACCTTTAGAGGGAGGGTGGAAAATGAATTTTGAACAAAACATATCATCTTTATTTTCAGATATAGATTTACCAGAAGTATTCATAACAGAACATTTATCGACCGCTAAAGGTGATTATGTCAAGATTTATTTGTACTGCCTATTTTTATGTAAACACAATGGTGAAATCTCGCTTAACGATTTATCTAAAAAATTAAATCTTCCTCTATCTACAATTGAAGAAGGTATCAAATATTGGACAAAACAAAGTGTTCTATCAAAGAAAGATAACACATATCTTTTAGCAGATCTAAAACAACAAGAAATTTCAAAGATGTACAAACCAAAACTTACTACATCTCTTGAAGATGCTATAAAGAACACGGAGAAAAACGTTACTCGCACTCAAACTATCAATGCGATTAACGGCATGTTCTTCCAAGGTGTAATGTCCCCTACTTGGTACACAGACATTGATTTAGTATTTTCAAAATATAATTTCGATGATGATGTAGTAATTGCGCTTTTCCAATACTGTTCAGATAGAAACGCTTTAAACAGAAATTACTTAATGGCTGTTGCTGATGGCTGGGCAAAAAGTGAAATTCGCACAATACATCAACTTGACGAGTATTATTCAAGATATGAAAAATTAATTCAAATGAAACGTACAATTTCAAAGAAACTTGGAATATCAAGAAAGCTTACTCAATATGAAGAAGCTTACGTAGATAAATGGGTAATGGATTTTGGATATCCATTAAATGTTATTGAAATTGCTTTAAAGAAAACAACTTCAAAAGCAAATCCAAGTTTTGATTATATTGACAAAATCATTTCTGATTGGCACGAAAGAAACCTAAAAACAGAGACAGAGGTTAATTCTTTCATAGAAACTGAGAAGAAAAAGAGAAAAGAATTTAAAGCACAAACAACAGGAACACTTCCAAATACACTTCAAAAATTCAATGATGCTGGCAATTCTCAATATAGTGATTTAAGTAAGTTTTACATGAATTAAAAAGGAGGGCTCATATGTTTACCGAAGCGGTTAAAAGAATTGAACGTCAGTACGAAATTAAAAGAACACAAGCCGATGCATTGTTTATAGCCGAGAAAAAAGAAATATATGATGCTAACCCAAGGCTTGCCGAATTAGACAAAGAAATTACTTCTTGTGGTATTAGAACCGCAAGACTTTCACTTCAACCTAATTCAGATGAAATTCAAAAAGAAATAAAAGACTTACAAAACAAAATACTAGAATTAAAATCAGAAAAACAAAAAATATTAGATAAATTGAAAGTTACACTTTCACCAAAATATACTTGCAGTAAATGTAACGATACCGGATATATCTTAAAAAATGGATTAAGCGAGATGTGTTCTTGTATGAAGCAAGAATTGCTAAACGAAGCTTATAACAAATCAAATATGTATAATCTTCAAGATGAAACTTTTGATAATCTTGATTTAAATTTATTCTCAACTGAGCCAAACCTTGAAAGATATGGTTCACCAACTTCACCAAGAGAAAACATTCAAAAGATTATTCAAATTTCAAAAGATTTTATAAAAGATTTTTCGAATAAAGACCAAAAGAATCTTTTATTTACTGGTTCTGCAGGTATTGGCAAAACGTACATTTCAAGTTGTATCGCAAATGAAATTATCAAAAATGGTCACACTGTTTTATATCAAACAGCACCACTTTTATTAGACAGTATTTTCGATTACAAATACAACAACAAATCTACAAAAGCTTTATACGATAATTTATTCAACGTTAATCTTTTGATTATCGATGATTTAGGTACAGAAAATCTAACAGCAGCGAAATTTTCAGAAATATTCACTTTGCTAAATGCTAGATTGCTTACACCTAATACAAAAACTATAATATCAACAAACTTTTCATTAGAAGAATTAAGTAAAATGTATGACACTAGAATTGTTTCAAGATTAATCGGCAGCTTCAATATTTGCAGATTTTTCGGTGAAGATATTAGATTAAAACATTAAAAAGATGTGCTTTTGCACATCTTTATTTTGCCCCAAAATAAAAAGCGAATCGATTAACTCGACTCGCCTTTTTATTATTCATTAACTCTCAATACTTTATTAATATATTCAATTATCGGATTTGTTCCATCGAATATAATGTTGTTTCCATCTGTTGTAGAAATAAATGTTGATGGCATTGGAACACCTGCTGTTGATTCACAATCTATTGTAAATTTCAAAGCACCATTATTTATCTTATTCTTTGAATCTAAATAATACGTTATTGTCCATGCCTTTTGGTCTACCGTACTCATTGAAGAAGCCGGAACCTCTTTACCTCCAATTGTTACTTTCAAGTTTTGAATCTTCTTATCTGCTAAAATTTGCATTGTAATTGTGTCACCATATTTTGCGTAATATTTTTCACTATTTGATGTAGCACCTGCATTTACTAACTCAACTTTTAGCATTTGAGGATATGAGTAGTCTATAATTTCTGATCCACACATATCACAAATTTTATCACTATTAGAATCTTCATGTGGATCTCTGCTTATTGTGTAGTTACATTCTGTAACTGTACAATATCTTTCATGGAAAGTTTCAGAAATTCTTCTGTATGCTTCAGTATGATTTTCAGATTCAGAATGAGAGCATTCTGCACAATATTTCATATGATATTGTTCTTTCTGTGCTATAGTTTCCGGCATATAATATTGAATAGTACATCCTTCATTTGCTTTTTCATAATTACATGTTGGACATTTTATTGTATGATACCAATTTCCGTCTTGTATAGAAAACGAAATCTCGAAATCATGTAATGAGAAACCACCTGTCATACCGCAACCTTCTCTAATACATTGTTTAGTATAATGTGATAAATCATCGTATGGTGTCGCTGCAACTTCTGATTCATATAAATGTCCTAATGATTCTTTTAAAATGAATCCACAGTCCGCACATTTTACACCAGTTGTACAAGTAGCTTCAGCATCTAAGTATCTGTGTTCATGCCCCGTTACAAAATCTCCCTCCGTTATATCTAATCCAGTCAATTCATATGAGTGTACATTTATCAAATAAACCGCACCAGATTTATAATCAACCAATGCAACTTTCACTTGATCTTCTGTACTAGCATTAACAGATTCAATGTAATCACCTATTTCTTTTACTCCTAAATTAGTAGCTGCAGCATTATCTACAACATACCATACAGAGTCTTCATAAGTAAGATCTGCATCAACTTTTGGAGCGAAAACGCTCTCAAAAATTAAGCTATTTTTTATATAATATCCCAAATACGGATATGCAAGTGAGTTAATATTTGTATCTTGTTGTCTCCTAGAAACCGCACTTGATAATATTTCTATGAAATTTTCTTGTTCCTTCTTTTTACTATCTTTTAAGTACCTAGTACCTGTAGATAATGCCATAGATGCAAGCATAACGGTAACTATGATAGTAATAATCAAAGAAATCATCGAAATACCTCTTGAATTCTTCATTTAATCTCCACCAATCCGAGAAAAATTTCTCCTTTGTATACATATCTATTCATATTTTACTACAACAAAAAATGCATTTCAATTGCCAAATTTTGCAACTTTTTCTATCGTTTTTTGGGTTTTTTAGGGACAAAAATGCCCTATTTTTCGACGCAATTCAAACAGAGAATTCCTGCCCTCCAATCGCCATTCAAAAATAGGTGCAAACATGCTATTTTTCAAGCAAAAATAAGATTTTTCAAAAAGCGTCAAAACTTGACATAATCTGGAATTTATGGTACAATATTGTTGGTTGGATTCTCAACATCATGTGGTTTATTTTTATAATTAAGAACCAAATAACAAAGGAAGGATGGTAAACAACATGAAAGATCTTTACGTACAACCAACAACCGAAATCCTACACACATCAGAAACAGAGGCAATGCGCCGGATAGCAGAGGAAATCAAAGGCTCGCTATACCCCATCGCCGAAGCAATCCAGGCAATACTTGAAGCTGTAAAAACCAATCAGGTAGTTGCCATCGTTGCAGAGACAGGCGCTGGAAAAAGCACTCAGGTCCCCATCGCGCTACTAAAGGCCGGTTATACTTACATCAATATAACCACCCCAAACAGAGCGGCGGCTACCACGCTTTCTAAGCGAGTTTCTGACGAACTCGGCACCGAGCACGGTGAAATTGCCGGTTACCAAACGGCATTTGAAAAGCTCTTCGGACCCAAAACCAAAATCTTATACTCAACTGAGGGTCTCGAGCTGATCAAGCAGCTATGCGACGAGGAAGGTGATCCTACCAAAGTCCTTATTCTCGATGAGATTCAGGAGTGGGGCATCAACACAGAAGCACTTGTCGGCTTCTTGAAGTTCAAAATCAAAAACGGCTTCAAGACCAAGGTGATTCTGATGTCCGCTACTATGGACGAAAATGTCGCCAAATTCTTTAACGATGCACCTGTCATCCGGGTTCCTGGTAGACAGTATCCCATCGAAGATCGAGTTGGCACCGACATTAATAAGGAAATCATCAAACTCACAGAAGCAGGCTGCAACACACTCGCAATTGTCCCCGGGAAGTATGAAATTTCCCAGCATGTCCAGTTCTTAAGAACCTACTTTAAGAATAACAATCTGGATGTGGATATTTTCCCGATGCACGCCGACTTACCGCTCGAAGAGCAAGAAGTGGTATTTTTGCCCACTATCAAGCCCAAAGTGGTAATCGCAACAAACGTAGCTCAGACGAGCATTACGATTCCGGACATCGACGCAGTCGTCGATTCGGGTCTCGAAAGACACATGGCAATAATCGATGGTCTCGAGACTCTCACAATCGGCAACATCAGTCGTTCGGACATGTTGCAAAGAAAAGGCCGTGCAGGACGCACAAAGCCCGGTATCTATGTATGGTGCGGTGAAGTTTCCAGAGATGAGCTCCAAGAGCATTCCACTCCCGAGATTTACACCGGTAGCATCACACAGGTCGTGCTTCGCCTCGCATTTGCAGGCATCACCGCTAGTGAAATCGAATTTTTTCACCAGCCCCCTATCGAAAAAATCCTGGAAGCGCAGAAAACTCTGCGTACACTTGGTGCATTCGATGAAAACAACGATATCACAGAAATCGGCAAGGTTATGTCTTTGCTCCCCATTTCTGTGCGTTATGCTCGTATGATCGTTGAGGCTGCAAAGCGTGATGTTCTGGAAGATGTGGTCACCATCGCTGCAATTCAGGAGTGTGGTGGCATTAAGTTGTCAAACGTACCCTACGGAAAGTTCACCAAAGAACTCTCCAACGATCTTTTGGCCGATCTCGATTGTTTCAACTATTTACAGAAAACAATTCGAGCTTCCAACTGGCCGCTCAGCATTGAGGTGAATCCTTTTGAGGGATTCAATAAGCGTAACTACTACCGTATTATGGAGCTTCGCGTAAAGCTCTGCGATGTTTTGTACAAGTTGTACGATGACATTTATTCCTCCGGTGACCGTAGACAAATTGCAATGTCTTGCGCTGCCGGCTTAGTCGAGTACCTGTACATCCGCGAAAACAACGGTTGGTATGCCGCTACAAACGATCCTAGCAGACGCAAAATCGACAGAGCATCCTGTACGCTCCTCGCACAGAAAATGATCCTCGGCATCCCGAAGAACATTTCTCTCTACAAGAGAGCTGCAGAAGCAGAAACCCAGGTATTGTACCTAATCAGCAATGCCATGGTTGTCGACAAGCAGATGCTGCTTGAGGTTGCACCTCACCTAATCCATTGTGAAGAAACGCGCAACTGCGACCCCACAGAAAACGACTATAGCATTTCCGAAACTCTCTATTTCGGTGATACGATTCTTGATTCGAAGGAGTATCAGATTACCGATGTGGAAGAAAGGAGAGACATGGCCGCTTCTTGGCTCGCAGAGAACACTTTTAACCCTGACGAAGAAAATGATCCTAAGCTCAACTCCGTTCTCAGAAGCAATCGTCGGAAGTTCAGAAGCTTCAACGATGCACGTACTTTTTACACAACCATTCTTTTGGCAAAGGCACGGAACTCTGTACCTTCGCTCGCAAAGCCTAAGAATTACGGCATGCTTCAGTGCCATGATTAAAAAGTTTTGCAAATTTAAAGGACGCTCGAAAGAGCGTCCTTGTTTTTTGTCTATTTACTTATTGTGCTTCAACCAAATCTACTACAATATCAGTAGCTAACGTGCAATCTAATGTTAATTGTGTGTCGAAAGAACTTCTGCCACCTGCAACAAGAGTGTTACTCATAACAGGAAACGTCATCAATACTTTATCTTTTTCATAAAGTGTAATTCTAAAACTTGCACCTTCCATATAATCTTTTTCAGTGTTGTTTACGATATCACCTTTTATAAAAGTATAGCCATCTCTGTATTCCATGTTTAAGTTTTCTATTTTGAATTCACCAACTTCAATGGTTGTATCTTTAATCGTAGTTTGCTCTCCAGAAGTAATAATTACTGTTTGGGCATCACCAGATGCATCTTTGTTGTGATTATCTTCTTCAATCCAAACTCCATCTTTCATGCTGACAAAAATTATTGCACCTATCAAAACTACAATTACTAAAATTGCTATAACTATTCCCCACTTTTTTTTCATAGACAAACCTCCTTGTATTTTACACCCAACTTATTTAAAATTCTTTGTTCTCTATCTGAACATGTCAAAATAAATATTTGAGTTGTTTTTGATTTTTCAATCAAAGCTTTTAAAATGTTTTCTAAACGTTCATCATCAAAGAAAGCAAATGGTTCATCCAAAATAATTGGCGCATTTCCAATCTTTTCTGCTAACGCAAATCTAAAACCTAAATACATTTGATCAATTGTTCCACCGCTTAGTTTATCTACAGAAACAATCTCTCCAACTGTATTTTCAAGCATAATTCCTTGTCTGTCATTATAAATAGTGTCTGTGTATTTTCCATTTGTAGTAAGTGAAATATTTTTCTTAATCTTTTCTTGAATTTGAGGAACTATATCAGCTTTAATTTCTTCGTAAGCTTCATCAAGTTTTTCCATTGCAAGTTTAATTTCATATTCTAATTGACGAATATCTTCTTCTTTTTCATAAAGCTCATACAATTGTTCTTCAACATCATTTAGACGATCAATATGTTCACTTATACTTTCATTTTCAATTTTAATCTTGTGTTCTTCAAGAAGCAACTCTTTCTTTTGCTCTTCCATTTCTTGCATTACTTTTTTCACATCACCAAGACTTTTTGAAATAAGTTTTTCACTTATCCCCTCTTTTTGTAGTAATTCCAATTCACGTTTTTCTTTACGTTTTAGATTCTCTTTAACTACTACAATGTCTTGAACCGGAGTGACATTAATTTCTCCAGAAAAAGATTTTGAAATCAAAAAATACGAAATCAAAATAAGTAAGCTTGGGATATAAGAAAACATATATAATCCCGCAGCAATTAATGATAATGATATGATTGCAAGTAGCAAAGTCGAAATTAATACTGCTCTATTCTTCGCTTGTTTTCGTTTTTCGGTTTTATCTTCTTTTTCTTTTTCTAAAACCTTAACCGAAATTTCATATTCTTTTTCGCGTTCCGAAACCATTGCAGCATATCTATCTTTAACTTCAAAAACTTTTCTAACACCTGCATACGATTTAGCAAGTTCATTTAGACTTTCTGTAATCGCTTTTTGTCTGTCTATCAATTCTTCTTTTTTAACTTTATTATTAATCAAACTTTCTTTCGTTTTTTCAACCGACTCAATTTCGCTAGTAACAATATTGATTGGTTTATTTCTAGTACGATCTGTACCAACTTCATCATGAAGTATTTTATCTAATTTTGCTTTTGCCTTATCATACGAAATTGACTCGTCTCCACTTTGTATAATATTAGTTATTTTTTGAATAGTATTATTTCTATCACTCGCATCTAATGACACACTTTTTTGAGAAACAAAAACTGTACTTTCAAAAGTTTCCTCATCAACACCAAGTTGTTCAAAACCAATTTCTGAGCCTCTACTTTTATCCTTATTAAACATTGCTGTAATTTCATTACCAGACTCATCATAAACCTTAGCGTTATTTCGATTAAATTCCCTAAAAACGGAATATTTTTCATCATCCAGGATGTAATCCATCTTGCCACTAAAATCGCAATCTTGCCATGGTTTAAAGCGTTCAAAATCAGAAAAAGCATTACCCGCTTTATTACGATTTACACCATACAGCATTGCTTTTATAAAATGTGCAAAAGTAGATTTTCCTGATTCATTACTTCCGCGAACCAAATTGATTCCTGAATCGAAATCAAGATTCTTATTGGTAACATTTCCGGAATCCGTTTATCTGAACTTTGCAGATTTTCATATTCTACTCCTTATTAAAATAAATTATAACGAATTGTATGTAATTTCTATTGCTTTCATTATTAGTTCTCTTTGATTTGGAAAATCTTCTAATTCTTTAAGCATCTTTTTAGTAAAAATTCCTTTAAGAGTTTTTTGTGCAGCAATCTCTTCTAAGTTGTATGGCAAGTGAGTTTCATCTCTCACTTCACACACACTTTTTCCTAAAGCTAAAATTGCCTCTCTTACTTCTTTCACATCAATATTTCTAGCACCCTTTAAAACAATTCTATAAATGTCTTCCCCAAGTTCTAGTTTGTCTACGACATCAGATGCAATTTTACAATCAGTAACATCTACTTCTAAAATGCAGTAATGTTTTTCTTCCATGTTTCTAAACTCATATGTAACATTACCTTTTTCAAAATTACCAATAACCATTCCATGTTCACCAAGTTCATCAAAACCACAAGATAACAATGAACCCGGATACACAATTGAATCGGTTAATTTTTGCAAATGAATATGACCTAATGCAACGTAATCAAATTGAGCTAAACTCTTTGCATTAATGTCGTTATATTTTTTAGAATCACCATTTAGATTTGCATGAGTTACAAGCACGTTTAGCTTACTTGCATCATCAACTTCAAAGTCATCTAACTCATCAGATTGCAATTCATAATTTTCAAAACCATAACCATAAAAATCTACATCATCTACAGAAACTTTAGAAATTTTGCTATCAAAAATATGTACATTTTCTGGCCACGCAAAAGTTTTGTATGGTGAGTTTTTTATAAGCGGATCATGATTTCCTGGAGTAATCAAAATCGTTGTGTTTGGAATAAGTTGAAAAAGATTTATCAAATATTCAATAGTCTTTTTCTCAACAAATTTTTGTTCAAACACATCACCAGCAATAATCAAAACCGGAATTTCTTCATCCTTTATCATCTTAAGTATATCTTTAATAACTTGCTTTTGCTCTGCACGTCTCTTTTTTATAATTGTACGATTATTTTTAAGTCCAACCAGAGGCGTATCTAGATGCAAATCAGCTATATGAACAAATCTCATTAACATTCTCCTATATTAAATTTTATTGTGAAAATATTATATCATTACCAAATTTTATAAGCAATAAAAAGCACCCCTTTCGGAGTGCCTAAATTTTAATATGCGCTATTCTTTTTATACGAATCTCCAAATAATTCATCAAACTTTTTCTCAAGTTCTGCTTGCAAATCGTAATCATCGACATTACCTTGAATTAGTGGTTCATCTGTTTTTGCTGGCGCTGGTTTTGCAGCTGGTGTCCCCATTGCTCCCATTACATCAAGTCCAGAAACAGCTGAGGTCTTTGGTGCTTGCGCAGTTGCTGGTGCAACCCCTCCTACATCAACCTCTACATTATTACCAATTGGTTTAGACTGTGTTTGTTGCACAGGCGAAGTTGATGGTCCAAAAATATCATCCATACTTTGTAATTCATATGGATTTGTAATCTTGTACTCACCTCTTGCTGGCGCCTCAATCGCTCTGTGGTTTGCCTCACAAGTCTTAGCTTCTTTCCAAGCTGGATGCATTGTCCAGTAGAAATACTTCTTAGCTTTAATTGGCTTAACAGCCTGAATTAAGATGATACAAGTATCACTTTCCATTCTACGAAGTTCATCTGGTGTCATCAATGCTCTGGCCATAATTTGATCTGAGTAACTACGTCCACTGAAGTTAGACTCTTTGTCTGTACTTCTTGAAACATTGTCACGAGTAATTGTCTTCTCACCCAACTGTTTTGAAAATGTCTCAAGTGTTTTCTGAGCATTACTACCTAGGAACAAGTGAGTACTACAGTTGGCCATAATATTTTCAGTAACCTTTTCATCGTAAATCGCAATTAATTGGTCAATACTTTGTAAGATAATACTAATATTAATTCTATAAGATCTACATGTACTTAAGATTTGTTCGAATCTAGGAATACGTCCGATGTTAGCGAACTCATCTAGAATTAAGAACAATGGTGTAGGAAGTTTTCCTCCCAATGTGTCAGCATACTCATACAATCTATCAAGCATCTGTGAGAAGAATATGTTCATGATAAAGTTGTATGTATCATTTGTTGCTGGTGTAATAAAGTACAATACAGATTTTTTATTAATTAACTCTGGGAATTCAATTGTGTTTGTACTTGTCATCGCCGAAATTTCCGGAGAGTCAAACGCTTCTAGTTTAGCAGCAAGTGAAACCAGGATGTTTGAGAATGTTTTCTCAGAACCTAAACGAATAGTTTCAAACGCCTTACGAGCTGGGTTGTCAAAAGGCAACGCCATAAATAAATCTCTTAAATCTTCACCTTCATTTTCACCACCCAATCTTACCAAAGCAAGACAGCTAGATAATGAATGTTCTTCTTTTGGTCTATTTAATAATATGTAATAAATAACCGCTTTCAAAAGGGCTTCAGAAGTTTGATCCCAGAATGGGTCAGAGCTTTTCTTGTCGCCACCTTCTTTATTTGAAATAATCTTTGCAACTGTATCAACGTCTATTGTACCTCTTATATGAGAAAGAGGATTATAACCATCACTATAACGAGGGTCTACAAGGTTAATAACGTGAACTTCATAACCTTTTTTCTTAAAGAACCCTGCCGTTCTATCATAAAGCTCACCTTTAGGGTCTGTAAAAACATAAGAACCTAATTGTTGTAGAGCATTTGGAATAACGAATGAAGCAGATTTACCAGCACCAGATCCACCGATTACAAGAATGTTACCATTCTTACCAGTTGGGGCTTCTGGCAAAACAGGTAAATAAAATTTATCCGCCAAAATCATACCTTTTTTAGGATCAAGGATTTGATACGCTTCGTTAGATGAACACCAGTCAGCAGAACCATGTTCAATTCGTTCATAATCACTTCTCATAGAAATTCTTATCAACATCGCAGCTACGAAAGCAGCATAGAAAATACCGAAAATTTCTAATCCGATTAAATAAGAACTAAAGCCTGGTCCAAAACATATTTTTAAGTTATTTCCAAAATCATTCAACGAGAATAACATTACCTCAATAACATTTTTACCAGGAAAAGCACCCGCATCTCCTAATCTCGTTTCATAAAAACCTCTACCAATCGCAGGAACGAAAAATAGGGCTAATATTATAAATATTATCCCTAATAGTATCAAAGGTTTCTTAACTTTATTCCACCATCTTGCCATATGGCGTTCCTCCTTCGTGTATCAATGAAGTTTATCTTCTGACATGACCCAAGGGGCGAAGCAAACTTCTCCCCTGGGAATATTAATTAATCATATAAAATTAATCCATTTCTAGACCAACAGCTTTTTCATCAGCCTCTCTTAAGTGTTCGCCTACGAATTTAAAAGTTCTAATGCCCTTTGCTTCTCTTAGGCCTTCTCCAACACCTTGTTCTACTCTGTCTCCAAAGCGAAGTCTTTTTCTTGATTCTGGTGTGTTCATAAAAATCCCCTCCTTACAACTCCTATTCAGCTTTAATTTCTAAAGCTATATAAGATTTGTTAGATTGTAGTCTTATCTTTGCTTTTACCATGTTATCATTTTCATCATAGTAAAGCACAGGATGTACTTCATCTGGAATGTCCGGATCAATGATTGAAATAGGTCTCTTAAAATTTGGAGTGTATTTAAGATCTTTAAAGTCCATGTTTTCGTCACTGAACAAGATCTTAAATCCAACTTTAGTAGATTTTTTAGAAATAAATAATCTGTTATCTTCTGTGAACACTGCAGTGTTCAATAAAGCTTTATCAGCACCGATAGTTAACAAGATTATTTCATTCTGTTTCTCTACATCTCTCGGATCAATATAGAATGTTTTTTTACTACAATCATTTGGGTCAGGTAAAGTAAAATCTAGCTTTTGCAGTGTACAATAGCTAGCACCTTCTTCAGGTTCGTTAATTAAAAACGCTAATGTACTCATCCCTGGCGGATCAATTATAGTAAAATTCTTTTCTGTTAATGGTTCCATATCAATACCCCTTTTCTAAGTATTTCGGCCTATCAATCCAGAAATTCTAGGTGCAATACACTTGTTGACATCTCTATTATAGCAAATTATTATGTAAATGTCAATTAATCCCACGCGGATTATAGGTCGAAATCTCTTTTAATTTAATAAATAACTCTTTTTCCTTGCTTGATATATCTTTAGGTATCATTATTTTGGCTACGACTAAAAGGTCGCCCCTAACGCCTTTTTTGTCGAAATAACCGCCTTTTGCTACCCTAAAAGTATCTCCAGTTTGAACTCCAGCTGGAATATTAATATAAATATTAGAATCTATGCCTTGAACGCTCACTTCTGCCCCTAAAGCTGCTTCCCAAGGCGTAATTGGCAAGTCTACCACCAAATTTGCCTCAGAAATAGTGTATTTTTCGTGCGGAAGTACAGTAACTGTGATATATAAGTCACCATTTTTGCCACCATTTTCCCCCGGTTGGCCTTGTTCTGCAATTCTGATCTTTTCGCCAGTATGAATACCTTTTGGGATATTAACTACAAGCGTTTTTATCATATTGTCTAGCACTCTAAAAGCTATCTTCTTTTCTCCCCCAAAGAAAGCTTCTTCTAAAGAAACCTCTATGCTAGCTTCTAGATCCTCGCCTTTTTTAGGCTTAGCTTCATCGTAATACTTATCAAAATTTGTAACTATATTTTCTTTTTTTGTACCAAAGAATGCTGCAAAAAACTCGTTTGCTCCAGTAGAAACATTAATTTTCTCCTTCACATTTTCAGCCGAAAAGCCATCTCTAAATTTATAGGCGAAATGAATTCTATCATATTTTTTGCGCGCGTTAACATCACCCAAAACATGATATGCTTCGTTTACATCCTTAAATTTCTCTGCCACAGCATCATTCCCTTTGTTCAAATCAGGATGATACTTTTTAGCAAGATGTCTATATGCACTTTTGATCTCCTCGTCCGTCGCCTTAGCGCTTGAAAGGCCGAGAATTTTATAATAATTCTTGTATTTCAACTTACTTCATTCCTTGCAAAAACAGTCTTTCGCTTAAATTATATCATATTGCAAAATATGTGCAAGAATTTTTATCCTATTTTATGGTAATAAAAAAACGTGGCAAATCTTTGCCACGTCTGTTTTTTACTAATCTGTGTATCCTCTATATATAACAGCGATTCCATTAAGCTCATTAAATGCAATTCTATCTCCAGCTTTAAGTTGTATTTCTTCTTTATCATAGAACTTTGTAAGCATGAATCCCCAGTCATTATATTCACTATCATGTCTAACTGTTGTATATAAATATTTGTAATCTAATAGGTCATATGATTTGCCTTTGTACTCATAAGTTTGTGCTTTCAAATCAAGTAGGTTTGATTCACCAACAACTGTTGCAACACCGTCTCCTCTTGATACACTTTCAATAACAATATCACCTTTGTATCCCAAAAACTCTGTTCTAAATCTTTCTTTTATTGTTAAGAAATCTTCTTTTGTTTCAGGATCATATGTTACAAGTTCACCCCATTGGCAATCATCTTTATATGCAACAGCAATAAATGATGCATCTCCAACAGTTCCAACTTTAACTTTTACTAATTTTTTATCAGCATCTGAATCATCTTCCGGAGAATAGTTCCAGATTTCCATGATTCTACCTACCGGATAAACAGCTTTATTTAACTCTCTTTCTGCAAGAACTATGTCGATGTTCATCTCTTCATTGTATAGCAAATGAATCTTATATTTATCTAAGTTTTCAATATCTTCAACTCTTTCAACTCTTTGCATTGTTACTTTTTCAACTTCATCAAGAGAGTTCTCTTTGTAGTATTTTAAGACTTGGAATACCAATGTATCATCTGTCATCGCATATTCTCCAAATCCGCCATATGAATATTCATCTTGAATATCATATTCTAATGCTAAATCATCATCAAAAGAATTTGAGCTATCTAAAACTTGGCAATCTTCTGCAGTACCACTCTCAAGACCGCCAACAAACACAAAAGCTCCTTTTTTCAAATCATCACTATCTTTAACTTTATAACGAAGTATTTTTCCGCCAAAAGATTTGCCACCAATTGTAGCCATATCTTCTCCAGATCCTGTATATCCTAAAGAATCTACAAAGAAGAATCTATACGCACCATTATCATATTTATCAATAATACTGCTTGGTTTATATTTACCAAATTCTATACATTGAATTTCTTCAGCTGCATTTAGTCTGTAAGTAACTTTTCTAGAAAGCAACTCTTCAAATTTTGTTTTTTTCAAAGTTGAATATTTAAATGTTTTTAATGTATCTGTTTTCTTTCCATCTTCACTTTCCATCTCACCATATATTGTATATATACAGCCGTCTGCAACTATATATCTATCATAATCAATATATAAATCTTTCATTTTGTCGTAGTTTGTAACCACACCAGAAACTGTCTTCGTTTCTATTGTATATACATCATAGATACCATTTGTTTCAAGGCATGTAAGTATAGCATTTTCAGGAATGTCTTCCCACTCAACTCTTTCTCCGTTAACAAGAATAATCGAGTTGTTTGAAGCTATTGGATCTTCACTGCCATTTATATAAACATATTTGAACTCTTCTAATTCATCATCATCGCTAGTAATCGTTTTTCCATCTTCATCTTTTGGAGCTTCTGTTTTTACAGAAGTAACTAACCAAGATTCGCTTGCATCTAAATATACTACTCTAAGTACACTATTGTCTTCTTTTGAAATCAATGCATATGCGTAAGTTGCGTCGCTTTCATTACCATATGAAGCTTTAACTTTTGCAGATTTCAATTTCAAACCTTGTTCTTCTAAATAAAATATTGGTCCAGAAATCCATTCGTAATTTTCAAAATCTTCATCAATCGCCAAACCATAAAGTTGTTTAGTATCAGGATCATACAAACCTGTAGCACTTGCGCCCAATGCATAAAGCGGCACGTTAGATTGTGTCTTGTAACCGCTGTATCCTATTTGAACACCTTTAACATCTCCAGACCTTGGATTGTACATTCCATTTACTTTTCCTCTTACATAAATGAAATCTGGGAATAAGAATTCTAATTGCGTTTTAGCAGAATATGTGTAATGTAAACCTGAACCTTCTGATTGTGAATCAATTGCCCATCTATCAGAAACAAGCATGTTCCACCACATAATAGCCACATCTCCACGTTTAGCAGGAGCGTCATAACTTTTGAACTCTGGCATTCCATCATTCAAATCAATTTCAATCATTCTCTTGATATATCCGCTATACCAAACAGAACCAGATGTTTCATCTATATTTACATATCCCAAAACTCTAAGTGTAATTGCAATAAACTCGGCATAAGTCACTTCTTGCTCTGGTCTAAAAGTACCATCTTCATAACCTTTTAAGAAGCCCATATCTTCAGCAACCATGATGTAATTTTTCGCCCAGTGATTCTTTCCTACATCTTTAAATTTTGAAGGAAGATCTGTTTCATCAGCAAATTTTTGCATGCCTTTTGTATATGTAATTATCTTTGCAAACTCCGCTCTTGTTAAACCTTTGTTAGGGGCAAAAGTTTTTTCAGAAATACCGTTGATTATTCCAAGTGCAGCAATTCTATCAACCATTCCCTCGTATTCGGTTCCTTTTGTATCATAAAATTTGGCCGCTAACGATGTGGTTGAAACACACATTATCAAACATAGTAGCGCCAAAAAAACACTAAACTTTTTCATTTGTACCTCCCGAAACTAATTATTCAAAATAATTATATAAGAATTTATAAATTAAATAAAGTACTTTTTTCGCACTTGTCCCACTTGTTCTCCGTCCCCTACCGGGACAAAAAAAGAGTCAGACACTTGGTCTGACTCTTTTAATTTATTTTCTGATTCCTGATTTTAGTGAAGCTCCCACACTTTCGATGATGTTTGAGTTGTATGTGTATGTGTTCTTTTTCTTCTCTGCATGTTCTTCTTCTGCAATTGCAATAAGTCTATCAATTAATTCTGGGTATTTGATGTTGTCATGCTCCCATAGATAGAATGCAAATGAACCTGGTATTGTATTGATTTCATTTACATACACTTTACCATCTGAATTGTCGATGATGAAGTCAATACGTACAACACCTTTTGAGTTTAGTGCAGTGAATACTTCAGCTGTTAATCTCTTTACTTCAGCAGTTTGTTCTGGAGTTATATCTGCAGGAACTTTTCTAGTCATGTTTTCCATTCCACCAGCTTCACCTGAACTTTTAGCTCCACCTTTTTTGCCACCGTTTCTTAAATATTTTTCATCGAATGTTAAAAATTCTTTCCAAGAAACAGGTTGTTCACAAACTGAAACTTCAACTTTTTCTCCTCTACCTAACGCAGAGCAGTTAACTTCTTTCAAATCTTCTACACCATTTTCTACGATGATTCTTTCATCATATGCAACCGCAACATTTATGGCTTCGATTAATTTTTCTCTATTTGTAGCTTTTGAAATTCCAATACTTGAACCAAGGTTAGCTGGTTTTACAAACATAGGATATCTTAATTTTTCTTCAAGTTTTTTGATTATAGCATCATTAGATGCTTCCCACTCTCCACGCAAGAAATGCGTGTATGTTAGGTTTGGAATGTTGAATGCATCAAATACTTTTTTCATCATAATTTTATCCATACCAACGGCAGCGCCTAAAACGCCTGATGATGTATATGGCAAATCAGCCAAATCTAAAAGTCCTTGTAGCGAGCCATTTTCGCCGTTCATTCCGTGCATTGCAGGAATAACAACATCCAATTTAATGAATGATTCTTTTGCAAAAAGTCCTTTAGCAGGCATTATAATTCCAGGTTTTGTAGGGGCTATATAACCCTTATCTAAAGTATTTTTTATCTTATCAAATTCTTTATAAATCTTTTGATCTAAAAGTTTATCTCCCACATACCATTCACCATCTGAATGAATGTAAATTGGATAAACTTCATATTTACTTTTATCTATATTTTCAATTAGCTGTATACCTGTAACAATTGAAACGTCATGTTCACAAGTTACACCACCAAAAATAACACCAACTTTTTTCATCTGTACTCCTCCTTATTCGTTGTAGTTGTCTGGCAAATCATTTTCAAACAAAATAACATCGCCTTTTTTAGTAAGTTCTGCAAGCTTCTTTGTTGCTTCATCCAAACTTGGAACAACATGAATATTCATATCATTGAAGCCACCAACTCTTAAACCTTCAACAATTGGTTTAGAACGTTTCATTCCTACTAAAATTGCAATATCAACAACTCTCGCCATATTCTTTCCGAATTGTCTATTTTCTTTTTCTTCTTGCGCACCAAGTTCAACCATACCTGGAGTAATGATAATTTTTCTGCCTTTAAATTTTGAAAGAACATCAAGCGCCATTTTAGCACCAACTGGATTTGAATTGAAAGCATCATCAATTACAATTGTTCCGTTACCGCTGTCCAAGATTTGTAATCTATGTGGAATTGGTTCAATCTTTGAAACTCCGCTTTCGATTTCCTCTTTAGTAAGACCAAGTCTTACTGCGATTGAAATACATCCCAAAATATTTATTACATTGTGTTCACCTAAAAGTTTAGTCACACATTTAATTTGACCAATTTTAGTATGCGCTGTGAACGAACAACCTTTTTCATCTAGCACTATATCGCGCGCGTACACATCTGCATTTGAGTTTTTTAAAGTATAACAAATTTTTTCACGTGTTTCCGCATTATATAATTGTTGGCACCACTCATTATCACGAGGTAAAAACACTACACCATCATGAGGCAAAGCATTTATTAATTCTGCTTTTGTTTTAGAAACTTTTTCAACTGTTCCAAAAGTTTCTAAATGTTGTGGGCCAATTGATGTGATAATTGCGTATTGTGGCATTACAAAATCACAAATTTCTCTGATGTCACCTTTGTATCTTGCACCCATTTCCGAAATAAACACTTCGTGTTCAGGTTGCAAATCTTTTTGAACGGACATTGCATTTCCCATTGCAGTGTTGTAACTTTCAGGTGTTGCATACACATTAAATTTCTCACTTAGAATTGTTTTTAAAATGTGTTTTGTGCTTGTTTTGCCATAGCTTCCTGTAACACCGATTCTAATAATGTGTCTGTATTTTTTACTTTTTAATTTTCTTCTAGCTTTATTTTTGTATCCATCTTGCAATGCGGCTTCTGTTGGGTATGCCAAGAAGTTTGCAATTGACATGTTCAATGGTAAGAATGCAATCATTAATGCAAAGAAATCAAGCATAACAATCAAGTATAAGAATATTGAACCAGGAACTTCAGCATTAACACTTTCTATTCCCATCGGCATATAACTTGCATACACAAGTACAATTAGCACAAGGTTCCAAAACATCAAACGTTTTGCACGAGCAGTATACACAAGTTTCTTTTTAGCATTTTTTCTTGCCTTTTTATCCTTTACAATTTGCTTTATATTCACCGCAAGAAAAACTGCAAGCATGCCAATGTACTCTGTAAAGAACACTTCATATACGAATGCTGTTGGTGCATATTTCATTAACGCCATATTTAACAGCACAAGAAATACTGAATACCCTCCAACAAAAGCTAATTGAATTAATCCTGGTTTAAACGCCGTTCCAATATTTTTACCAAGCCAACGAATATAATCTCTAAACTTATATCCTTCTAATTGCATCATATGCAACATTCTTGGAACACAGAACATATATATAATCCATGGTCCATACATCATAATATTTGATGTTAATATTTGAATAAATTCTATCATTAAATACGCCTCCAACTAAAATTATTTTGAATTTAAAAAGTTGTCTGCAACCGCACAGTATTGTGCTGGATTATCTAGATACGAGAAGTGTCCCGCATTCTTTATCACAACTATTCCAGAGTCTTCAATCTGACTCTTCATTGTTTCCGCCATGTAAAGCGGGGTGTCTTTATCATTTTCACCCCACACTAAAAGTGTAGAATTTTTTATATTTTTTAACTCCGGTGTTAAGTCTAAATTAATTACCTTTTTAAAAGTCTCTCTCATCTTTTCAGATTTAAGTGCTTTGTAATCCGCTGAACTGTGCTTGTCTCTGTATTTTGAAAGCACTTCATCACGTTTAGATTTTGGCAACACCGTTTTTATAACAGCACAACCAGCTTTGAAGATTTTTGACTTTGCTTTTTGCTTAAAAGTTCTTTTTGGTTTAACTCCGGCAGCATCTGTAAGAATTATTTTATCAAAAAGTTTTTCATACTTTGAAGCTAAATAAATTGTAACTCTTCCACCAAATGAATGTGCGATAACATCGCAACCTTCAATTTTATTTTGTTCAATAAATGCTTTTGTCATCTCTGCATACTCAGGTACACCCCAAGCAACTGGCGGTTCATCACTATCTCCAGACTCACCAGGAAAATCTATAACATACACCTTTCTAGAATCTTTAAAGAACTGCCAAATTGGGGCCATTGCATTAATGCATGCACCCCAACCGTGTAAAAGAAGTAACGGCTTACCTTCGCCCATCACTTCATAATTTATATTAACGCCGTTAATATTAGTCTTCAAAAATAATCACCTCTAATTTAGGCTGTCCCAGTTGGGGACGGACCCCTTGTGGGACAAAATTATACGTTTAATCCTAAATATTCATCGTAAGTTGTTCTTCTATCTACTATGCCATGTTCTGTGATTTCGATAATTCTGTTTGCTATTGTTTGTACAAATTGGTGGTCATGTGATGTAAATAAAATTACACCTTTGAAGTTGATCAATCCATTGTTCAATGCAGTGATCGATTCAAGGTCTAAGTGGTTTGTTGGTTCGTCAAAGATTAAAACGTTTGCTCCTGAAAGCATCATCTTTGCGAACATACAACGAACTCTTTCTCCTCCAGACAATACATTAACTTTTTTCAAAGCTTCTTCTCCAGAGAATAACATTCTTCCTAAAAATCCTCTTACAAAAGTTTCATCTTTAACTTTTGAATATTGCATTAACCAATCTGTGATTGATAAATCTTGCATAAATTCTTTTGTACAATCCTTAGGGAAATAAGCAACTGAAGTTGTTATACCAAATTTATATTCACCATTATCTTGGATAGAATTATCTGTTAAGATTTCAAACAATTCTGTTTTTGCCATTCCTTTTGGTCCAACAAAAGCAATCTTGTCACCTTTTTGAACATTGATAGAAATGTTATTTAATAATTTTTCTCCATCAACAGTTTTTGAAATGTTTTCAACGAACAAGATTTCTTTACCTGGTTCACGATCCATTTCAAAATTAATGTAAGGATACTTTCTATTTGAAGGTTTGATTTCATCAAGTTGAATTTTCTCTAATAATTTTTTACGAGAAGTAGCTTGTTTAGATTTAGAAGCGTTAGCACTAAATCTTCTGATGAAGTCTTCTAATTCTTTAATCTTCTCTTCTTTCTTCTTGTTAGAATCTTTCATTTGCTTTAATGCTAATTGGCTTGATTCATACCAGAAGTCGTAGTTACCTGTGTATACAGTGATTTTTCCAAAGTCGATATCTGCAATGTGTGTGCAAACTGAGTTTAAGAAATATCTATCGTGTGATACAACGATAACTGTGTTTTCAAAGTTAATTAAGAATTCTTGTAACCATTCAATCGCTTCAATATCCAAGTAGTTAGTAGGCTCGTCTAGAAGCAATACATCTGGATTTCCAAACAAAGCTTGTGCAAGTAGTACTTTTACTTTTTGAACCTCTGTTAAATCTTTCATGTATTTATCATGCAAATCTGTTTCAACACCTAAACCTGTTAGAAGAACTGCAGCATCTGTTTCTGCATTCCATCCATCAAGTTCAGCAAACTTAGCCTCTAGTTCACCCGCTTTTACGCCATCAGCTTCAGAGAAGTCTGGTTTAGCATACAAAGCATCTTTTTCTTTCATTATATTATATAAAACACTGTTACCCATGATTACAGTTTCCATTACTGGGAACTCTTCGTATTCGTGGTGGTTTTGTTTTAATACAGATAATCTTTCGTTTGGATTCATAGTAACCTCACCTTGTGATGGTTCTATTTCTCCTGATAAAATTTTAAGAAATGTAGTTTTACCCGCACCGTTAGCTCCGATTAAACCGTAGCAGTTTCCTGGTGCAAATGCGATATTTACATTTTCAAATAAAGTACGTTTTCCAAATCTTAACGTAACGCCATTAGCTGCAATCATTTTATTTCTCCTTTTAATATATATTTATACTTTCTAAACTTTTAGTTCTTCATAAATGTTTTGACCAAAAATTCTAGGCAAGTACATTCTTCTGCATTGTTGTGCAAAGAAATTATCTGTCATTCCTGCGATAAAATCGAATATTATTCTATCAGAGGAATTGCTTTTTGTATAGTCTCTATTCATCTGAGACACGTAGATTTCGTTGATTTCACTACCCTTTTCTTCAATTTCTTTTCTAAGACCCTCAAATACTTTTTTAAACATTTCATCGAATTTTTCTTCTTTGTCTTCTTTCAAATCACTTGTATAGATGTATTTATAATTAAAGTCTAAAAGCTTCTTAAGTGCTGTAAACACTGGCTTTGAGAACTCAATGTATGGTTTGTCGTAACTATTTGTGATCAAATCCTCAACCAAATTATTAATAATTGAAGAATTCTTATTACCAAGTACATTTACGATAGACTCTGGAATATCTTCTCTGTCAATGATTTTAAGTAATATTGCATCTTCCAAATCTCTACCAATATATGCAATAACATCTGAAATTCTAACTACACAACCTTCTAAAGTCATAGGTCTAATAGTCTTGTCAAAACCTGGTACTGTAGCAGATTTCTCGTATTCCTCTAAAAATTGTTCTTTAGTTTTTTCAAAATCTGGCTCATATCTTTGATTTAGCATCTCACCATTGTGGCACAAGATACCGTCAAGCACTTGAAGTGTAATATTTAAGCCTTTTCCAGAGTTTTCAATATCTTTAAGAACTCTAACACTTTGAACGTTGTGTAAGAACAAGCCCATATCATTTGCTTGAGCAATTCTGTTTAAGCAACGTTCACCAGTGTGACCATAAGGTACATGACCTAAGTCGTGACCTAGTGAAATAGCCTCAATTAAGTCCTCGTTTAGTTTAAGCGCTCTACCTATAGTTCTCGCAATCTTTGCAACGAATTGAACATGAAGTCCACGATGCGTGATAAGGTCATTGTTAAAGAATGCGAAAACTTGTGTTTTGTCCATATATCTTGTATATGCAGTCGAATGCAAAATTCTATCTACATCTCTAAAGAACGCTGGACGCACATTGAACTCGTGACAGTTTTCTGAATTTTCTCTTCCTAATCTTATTGCATTTTTAGATAAGCACGCGTATGGAGATAAATATTTCTCATTCTCCAAGCAATCCTTAACAATCATCTCATCTAATTCCATATAATTCATTCCTTTCTATATATTAATTTATTTCCTCTTTAGCACAATTTTCACGCGGCCACTTCTGCTTTGACCAACAACTTCTGTGACTTCTAAACGACCTTTTCCTCTTACAGAAATCAAATCGCCAAGCTTCACAGATTTAGCTGTACCAGTGGTTACAACGTGATTTATCTTAACGCATTCCCCTTTTACGAGGTTTGCACTTTGTTCTCTTGAAATACCAAATCCAGCGCTAATCACCGAATCTATTCTCAAAGAAGACACTGTAGTTCTAATTTCTTTTGAAGTATCTTCCGGCACTATTATATCAGCAATTTGCACTTCTTGCACCTTAACTTTTTCACGACCAACGTATTTTACGTTAGCTAGCATGAATTCTAGGATACTTCGCATGATAACTATATCACAAATATTGTCCTTAATTACAATATCCCCAAGCATTTCACGTTTCAAGCCAAGACCTAATAAGCTACCTAAAACGCTACGATGAGAAATTTTGTTAGTAGCTTCTATGCGGACCGCAGCCAAATGTGAATTATTTTCTACATTTTCAGTACCTATAAACAGTACTTTTCTCTCCGCATCATCAAAACCACCATAAGCAACATGGTAAACGTAACGTATAGTCGATGAAATCTCAGCCAATTCCGCAGGATCTAGAAAATTAGTCACTTGCACTTCGCCCGTCTCATAAAACTTATTCACTTTATCTGAAATCTTGTCAGCTAAAAACTTCATTTAAAACTCCTTTTTGTCCCACTTTGAGTCCGTCCCTCTGTGGGACAGAATAAAAAAGAGCGTTCAGTTATTGAACGCTCATGCTTTTAATCAACCTTAAAGAATCCATCTGAGCCCAATGTGAAAGGCATTTCGTATTCTAATGCACCATATTTAGCACCAGCAACCTCTGACGGATCGAAATATATAATCAATTTACCATCTTTAATATAGAATTTTTGGTATGTAGATAATTCCTTTAGTCCTTCGCCGCCAATAAACTCAACTTTACTATTTTCATTAATCACGTTTATAATTGCTTCTTCATAGTTTGTTGTTGGTTCAAAAATATCTGCCAAGTAAATGATTCTTTCTGTTTTTGCATTTATGTTGTAAATATCTTTCCAAGTATTTGAACGAATACCACCTGTTTGGTAATCTTGATTAATAACAAGTGTTAAATAATCACCCCAGTTGTATCTATCGAAACTTGTAATATATCTATATAGTTTTGTGTCTGGAGTTTCTTCATCAACTACGTGGCTAATTTCAGCTCTGTAATCTGCAATATTTCCAGCAATCTTTGTATTAATATTATTTTCAAAATCTTTGTTTTTAAATGATTTAATAACTGGATACACATTATCTATATCGATATTACCAATCTTATTTTCTACGTTAACAGATTCAATCGTAATTGTAGAAGCTAAACCATTTTGTACTTCTCCGCTTTCAACTTGTGGATTTCTATTATCTATCAAATTAGGCCCAACCGGTCCATCGTTTCCGAACATCTTAAAGCATGTAAAACCAACCACAGCCACGATTGCTATAACGCCTATAACTATCACCGTTTTTTTCATACTCTAACCTCCAAAAATTTTTTACAAAATTATGGTATCATAACAAAGTTTCAAAAACAAGATTTTTTTATACTTCCGTATGTTTTCGCAGATTATTAATCTTCCAAAAACTTAGAAACCATTTCTGTAATCGTTGTAGATAATGCCATCCCAATTACAACAAACATAATTCTCGCAAATTCAATTGTAAGAATTTCTGAATTTAAAATTTGTTCAACTCTTCCAACATTCATATACACAAGCATGTATTTTTGAATATTCATTACTAATAAAATTCCAACTACAAATAATATTTTTTCTGCCAAATATTTTTTTAGTTCTTCTTTTGTGTCTGCATTTTTGTTTTCCAAAGTCTCAATTGTTTTAACTATTATAGGGATTAGCACTACCGCCATTAGCAATATTGTTACGCCCACACTTAATGCATGGAAATCAATTGCCGGTGTAATTTCGCTACCTATTATAACTGGTGCAACTTTTTCAAGAAGATGTGATGCTTCATAAGATAATCCTGCTATGTTAGCAACGGCATCAAAGCCATAAATTAATAAAGTCATCACCACTAAAATAACAACTAACGAAATCACTCCTGTAGAAAGCTTCGAGCCAACTCCAAGTTTTAGTGCGAAGAACGCAATTGTTGTAAGTAAAACTATACCCACAACCGCTGTCCATACGCCAATGTAATTCAAGACAAAATCTGCAAATACAATGAATAGTAAATCTAATAACAATATAATTGGCACCAAAATTTTTGCACCATGCTTACCTGTATAAATAAGTATCAATGCAATAGTTATTAAAAATAATGCAACTGTAAATCCAATTTTAGTAATACCAGAATCTATATATTGAATATATGGGTATACCATCTCTCCATCATCATACATGCAAACATACAAAATATCTCCAGCTTTAACTTCAGGTATTTTCATATTAAAATAAGCATCTACTTTTAACGGATACGCACATCCTTCAAATTCACGGCCAGCATATTCGCCTTCCATAATCAAGATTGTCATATCTTGATATACGTACATGTTGTATCCTTCTAAAGCATCGCCCGTATACTCTGTTTGCATTTCTCCAGCATGCAATACCTTAGCTTTATAAGTAGGAGTTGGAACATTCTGAAGGATACCCTCTATCATTGAAGAAATATACCCTGTTTTCGCGTCTTCCGAGCCATCCATAGACTTTAAAAGCTCTTCATATTCCTCATAGGAATTTAAATAAATAACCTCTCCCGTATTTGATGTTGTATCTGTTGCAAACACTGTTGCAAAAGAAAAAACAAACATCAACATTATTAAAAATGCAATAAACTTTTTCATATTAAGCCACCTCTTGAAAAAGTATAATACAGATAAAAAAAATTTACAAGATTTCATAAAACTCACACAATCATTTTGTCCCAGTTGGGGACGGACTCATTGTGGGACAATCTGTCCCATTTTGAGTCCGTCCCCAACTGGGACATGAAAAAAGCGAGGAGTTGAAGCTCCTCGCCTGGGTTAATGTTATAGGTTATTAGCCTAATAAGTTCCGAAGATTAAACCATTGTTATTATATACTGGGCCGTAGATTGTTGGCACTGTTCCGATATAGACAAGACCTTCGTCGTTTTGGATCGCAGCATCCGTTCCAGAAACGCTCATCTCGCCATCTAAGTACACAGTCGCATTTCCTACATCGTAGGTTGTTACTTCATATACCGCATCGTAACGTACATCACTATCTACCATCCAGATAGAATTTATATTATCAGCATTAATATCTTCAGCCTTAAATACAGATTGGTCGTCATGAGTGGTTGCCTTCCAATTGTTTTTGTGTCTGTATATCTTATACTGATTTTCACCAGACATTTCTGCAACATGATATTGTAGTTCTGGTACATCGATTATTTCTTCGTATTCATAGAACTCTATTGCTACTAATTGTGGACCATTTCCAGCATCATTATAGAATTCCACCATATAAGTATTAATTTGCCATTGAGCTGTGAATTGTGTATCTTCATCGGACTCCCACATAATATTTGAAATTGATTCCATGTCAAAGACATGACCGTCTTGATCTTTCCAACCAGTAAATGAGTGTCCCGCCTTTGCAAAGCCACAAGACCTCAACCACATGCTGAAAGTCTTTATCGCAATTTGCGACTTAGTCTCACCAGTTACTTGGGAATCAGATCCAGGGAAATATTCAACCAAATATGCATTTAATATTCTTTCTGTTCTGTTGTCTTCGGCATCGGCAACAGAAATCTTATACTCGCCTTTTGTCTTGATATCAAACACTGCAACGCCAGTACCGCCTGTTAAGCCTGTACCATCGTTTGTAAGTTCAACACCAGTTGTTAACGCGGTGCCATTTATATAGAATTTGTCTACACCACTGTATGAGTCTGAAGCTGTAACCGTAACTTGCGCGAAGCCTACACCATCGTCATCATCAAAATATGATACTGCGATGCTTACACTTTCAGGACCAACGTGGTCTCTTACTCTCAAGTGTGTCTTTTCAGACATATGAGAATAATAGTATGTTCCATCTTCTTGCAAAGCACTCTTGATTAACACTTGGTAATCACCAGAGTCTGAATCTTCAACAGTAGCTTTTGTATATGTAGCTGAATTTGCTCCAGCTATTGGATTGCCATTTAAGTACCATTGGTACACAACATCATCAGTTGGATTACCGTCTCTAATATCTGGTTCTATCTTAATAGAATCCTTTATTGTCAACTCAAAATCCTCTGGCATTTCAAGCACTTTGAATGGATAGTAGACACTTGTTCTGTCTTTTGAATATGCTGTGCCACTTTCAAATAAATCTGCAATCTCTTTTGATTCTGTGTAAATGATTGAACTTTCAGCCATGTATCTAAACGTATTATTTGAATCGAAATGCATCTCTTCATTTGTAGTCTTTAAATACACTATTTTCAAATTCGTACATTCATAAAAAGCTTGATTATTTATGCTTTGTACGCTTTCAGGAATGAATATTTCTTCCACATTTTTAGCTCCATGGAATGCTCCAGACCCGATACTGATAGTTCCATCTTTAATTACAACATTTGTTTCACTTGAGCCACCAGGATAAGCAAACAACACATGATTGTTTCGATACAAAATACCATTATCAACATAAAACGCTGTATTATTTCCATTCACAGTAAATGCTGTGATATTTGTTTTAGCAAATGGTTGTCCAGATTTAAACGTTACAAGTTTTTCAGGTATATTAAGCGTTCCTGTTACCGATGTCATTCCAAAGAATGTCATGGTTCCAACCGCTTCTAAAGATTCTGGTAATACTAACGACGGCACACTACTCATTTCTACAAATAAGTTATCTCCGTACTTAGTTACACCTTCATCTAATTGTAACGATGTTATCTTAGTACGATATTCATCAGCAAGCCAAGGAGCATCGCCTTTGTGATATCCAACCCAAGTATTGGTGTAATCTTTTGTAGCTCCGGTTCCCCAAACCACAAGTTTATATCTTGTATCGGCATTTACGCCGTCACCTTCAACTACTTTAATTCCAGCGTATACTTCGTCAGTACCCGCTGTTTTTGAAATGTCCCAAACTTCCACAAAGACATCATTGTCTTCAATGTACGCTCTGTGATAATCCGTTCCATTTACTTCTGGAGTATCTTTCTTAATGTGTGTTCCCTCTTCAACTGCTGTTACTGTGCCTGAATAGCTTCCTGTCTTTCCTTTTAACATACCGTCATAGAAGTTGAAGTCAGCGCTTGTTTTCACGGCATATGTATCACCAATGATTATTGGGTCTCCACTACTGATTACTCCATTTGTTAAACTTCCAATTGTTATTGCGCCTGTTCCTGTGTTGTTAATACCATAAGTTGTACCAGTGATGCTACCTGATAAGATTTCAATCGCACCTGTTCCTGAATTTGTTACTGCTACACCGTTTGATTTGTTTACCGCACCAGATGTCATTGTGAATTTAGATCCATTAGACATTGTTACGCCATCATTTACGGTAGCTCCTTCAAGTGTTAATTTACTTCCTGAAGATGTAACTGCTCCGTTTACAATTGTTTGAATGATTGTCATCTCACCTGCGTTTGTGATATTTCCATTAACCGTATTTGTTAGAGTTCCGCTAACCGCCCCCATGTAAATACCACCATTGTTTGTTAATGTACCATCTAGATTTACTTCAAAGAACAAACTTCCGTTGTTTACAACAGTTCCTTTAATTGTTCCTAAAGTATCCCCATAGATAACATTAAACATCGCATCACTAGCTATGGTAATAGGTTTTTCGAAATCTATAGTTACACCATTTTCCAAGATCAAATTAGTTGCCCAATCTGAGAAGTATGGGATTGTAACCGCTTCTACGTCAACAATTGATGTGAAGTTTTCTCCAGCATAAATGTCAATCGCCGCAAGCCAATCTTCTTCTCTCGCTTTAAGTTCTTCAATAACATCATTTAATGTTCCAAACCATGAGCCTTCGCAATAGTAGTTCGCTCTTACAAGCGTTGCTACTTCGTGTGTAGCATTATATGCTTTAGAATAATTGATGTCATATTCGTTTGGTGTAATTATCGGTTTTGTTTGACTAGTTCTATAAATTGCACTTGTCATACCTTTGATTGTTCCATCAAAGAACGATAATTGTGCATTAATGTCACTGTAATAACCGTAAATTTTACTTGTTATTACGACAGTGTCTTCATATACAGAACCGTCATCAATACCTATAGTTACGTTTCCTGATGTGCCTAGATTTTCGATACCCTTGTCGTCCGCCGAAATTGTACCGCCTGTGATTATTACTGTGCCGCCATTATTTTGGATACCAGTATTATCAGCAGTTAGTGTTCCAGCAGACATCGTTAGCATTGCACCACTTTCTACATTCATACCAATTACTATTCCCGATGTATTCGTCACGTTGAATGTGCCGCCCAATATCTCTACTGTGCCACCTTCAATTAACCATCCAGAAAGTTCAGTAACTGCAGTTTTTCCGTCAACAGTGTATGTACCACCGCTAACTTTAACTGTTCCTGATGTGTTTTGTAATGCTGTAAATGCTGTTGTTAAACTTAATTTATTAAGTTCAACTGATCCGCTGTTAATTATAGCAACAGCGCTAGCAGAGCTCTCAACTTTTATTTCATCTTGTGTAATCTTCAAGGTTCCTTTGTTGTTAATTAATGTTGCGCTCTCTACTTTTAATGTTCCTGTTCCAGTAATGTTCATTGTGCCATTGTTTGTGATCACCTTATCTTTTCGATTTAGAGTGAACGCTTGAATGTTCAATGTAACATTTCTGTCAGCAGGTATAGTAACAGGAGAATTATCTTCTAAATTAGTCAACAATTTGATTGTTGTTGCTGTGCCCGCCGGAACTGCAGCCACCGCATCTTCCAATGATGCAAAGAATTCCCCGTTTACTTCGTAATTAGCTTCTCTGACATAAACTTTTGCTGTGTCTGAAATAAGTTTTGTTGTCATATCAGAGTCTGTGATTGGCATGTAGATGTTTGGATATATTGTAGTACCATTGCCATCAATATTATTTATAGTACATCTGAATTCGTCTCCAGAGTTATCACCTGATAATTGTGCAGTTGTATATTTTGCAGTGTTTAGTCCTTGACCTTCCATTAATGGAACCCATGTATCTGTGCCAACTCTCTTAACTTCCCAGATATATTTTATTGTTTCAGGTACACCTGCTGTTGGTGTAACTTCAAATGTTACAGTCTTCATACTATTTATTGTAGTGTCTAGTAATGTACCAGAAACTACTGGTGGATAGTAGACTGTTGTGCTTGAAGAATCATAATGTGTACCATCTGTAAATTGGCTTGCTACTTCAGCAGAACGTGTGTAGATTGCTGAATTTTGCGCTATATCTAAAAATTGATTTCCACCTGCAAACTCAAAGTTTGTTCCTAAGAAATATACATTAGCTAAATCAGAAGAATTAGCAACAAAATTATTTTCTATTTTTACAACACTTGCAGGAATTAGAAGTTCTTTTAATTTAGTTGCTCTTAATGCATGTTGTTCTATTGTTGTCAATGTTGATGGCAAAGTAATCTCTTCTATCTTTGCTCCTTGGAAAGAATGTAATGCAAGACTTGTTACACCTGCAGGAATCTCGACAATTTTATCTTCAATTCCTATAAAGTATGCAATTACTCTAGTTCCATCTATTGTCATAAGCATATTATTAGACACTTTATATTTTGTATTACCTGCTGCTACTATCATGTTAGTTAAAGGTATTTCGACAAAAGGATTTCCAGGAATGTCCTTAACATTTGCTGGTATTGTTATATCTTCAGTTAACGAAGTGCATCCCAAGAAAGCACATGTTCCCAAATAACTTAGAGTTTCCGGTAAAACTATCGATTTAATTTTCGATAGGAATGCAAAAAGATATGCATTAATTCCTGTAATGCCTTCACCAATTTTAAGCTCTGTAATACTATTTCTATACTCATACCATGGTGCTGCTGTTTCAGGCGTCCATCCATAAGCGCTTGTCATACCTTCACCAACTACTTCTAATGTATAGTTAGAACCATTTGGTATTAAGTATCCATAGATACTTCCATCTTGAGCAGCTGATATATCCCAACCAGTTTCAAGTACAGCACACTCATGCGAACCATCATTGTAATAGTATACTGCCACATCATCTTCAGTAATAGCAGTCGAGTTATATAAAGCTCCCTCTTCACCTTTGATAATTCCATCATAGAATTCAAATTCGCATCCAGCATCCGAATATATACCATATGTTTTACCTTGTAGTGTTGGTGTTGCTTGCGAAACTGAATCTCCTGAAGTTCCTATAATTAAATTACCTGTACCCTCTTTCTTAATAGCACGTGATTCATTAGAAATTATTGTTCCTCCAGTTATATTTATTGTTGCTTTCTCAGTTCCTGTTTCTACAATTGAATTTGATCTTGTGGTAATAGTTCCACCACTAATATTTATTTTAATATTTTGACCTCCGTTATATGTCGCAATACCTTGATGACGAGATTCAATAGAACCACCATTTATATTTAATTCTCCTGTTGTTTTTATTGCCGAACTATGTGGATATGTTGACGGTATTCCTTCAGCCATCTCTAAAACAACTCTTCCGCCATTTATATTAATCTTAGAACTTTGTGAAGCTCCAAATAAAACATACCACGCACCAGAAGTCCATCCACCACCATTACTTGGTAATATTCCATAGTTTATTAATGTAACATCATCTACATCTACTGTTCCATTTCCAGTAAGATGAATCAACATTGGTATTTTATTTTCTGTTCCTTCTAGCGATTGAATAACACCACCACCGTAGATTTTAAGCGTTCCTCTGTTTGATATCATGTTATCAACCATCAACGTTATTGTTTTACCATCAGTATTTATTTCTACAGTGTATCCAATATCAACACTAAGTTTAGAATAATCATTTACATTTCTTAAAACTGTGATTGTTCCTGTTGTTCCATTTGCTTTTATTTCATCAAAGCATTCTTTTAATGACGCAAAGAATTTATCTCCAACTTGATAGTTCGAGTCTCTTTCAAGCCATGTTGTATAATATGTATCTCCATCTATTAGTTGTTCACCAGATTCTGGAGTATAGTATATTGGAGCATTTGGTATTGCTGTATATATGCTTGTTTGTTTTGCTTTTAAGATACCGTCATACCAATTCCATGATGAATTTGAAGATACTGCGATATTGTTCGCCATAATCAATGGAATTTCTTTTGAAACCTCTGTTGCAGAATTACCAATGTTTATAGATGCATCATCCATTGATACGATTGCATCGCCATTAGATTTCATCGTTGCTTCTACGACATTTATCACACCATTGTATGAACGTACTAATGTACCGTTGTTCTTTGTTTGAGTAAAGTTACCTTTTTCAAATGTAATAGTACCTGTATCGTTTGCAAACAATACATCTAGATTACCTGTGATTGTTCCTGGTGTTGCAGTGCTGTCTGTAATTGTCAATTCTCCATCTACTACAATATTATTAGTAGACTTTGTAATTGTTTTTCCATTTAAATCTAATGTGATTGTTTTACCACTTGGAACTGTTGCTAAATATGTATCTGTATTATTTTTATATACTTGAATTGTTCCTGTAGTTTCAATTGCATCAATTGCATCTTTTAATGAGTAGTAGTATTTACTTTCTACTGTATATGAACCTAAGTCTAGAGTTCCTTTATAATATTTTGTTCCATCTATTGTTTCTTCTACTGTTTTAACTGCATATGTATCTGGTGTTGTGTACTTACCACCTATTGGCGCAACTGTACCTTTTAATACACCATCGTAGAAGTTTGTTGTTTCTACATTACCGTATACGGCGTATGTACCACCTTTGATAACAGGAGCAGATGTACTTACTGTACCATCATTTGTGCCTAGATTTAATGTTCCGTTATTTTCTATAACAATTAAATCTGCCGCTCCGGTGTAGTTAATAGAACCTGTTGTTGTTTGTAATTTTAGTGTTCCATTATTTTCAATAAAACTTTCCGCATTATTATCTAACACCGTAATTGTTTTACCATTTAAATTTAATGTAACTGAAGTTTCGCTTGGAATCATTGCTTGTACATCATCTGTTGCATTAACAAGCGCAGTAATTGTTCCTGTTTTTTCAGTACTATTTGTAATAGCATCAGCTGCCATTTTTATAGTTTGGAATGTGCTATCTGTAGTTCCATCTTCATAAGCAACTTCATATTGTACTTTTGTGAAGTAACCAGGATTTGCCACTGTATCAATGTTTGCCATTGATACATCAACTTTAGAATAGTCATATGCTGTACCAGCACCACCAACAAGTTTTGTTGTGTAGTAAAACATATCTTCCGATGAAGTTACTTTTGACACATCGAAATTATCTGACACTATAATCTTTTCTAGGTTTCCCATCACAGCAAACATATAATCAGTAGTTGTTAAACTTGATGTGCTAAAGTTTCTTAAATCAAGTACTTTTATACTATTACATGCTTCAAACATACCGCTCGCATTTTGTAACGACTTCACATCCCACGTACTTAAGTCTATTGATGTTAAGTTTTCACAAGATGAGAACAGTTCTGACATATCTGTAACTTTACTTGTGTCAAACGAACTTACATCTATTGTTTCTAGAGCAATACAATTAAAGAACATTCCAGCCATGTTTGTTACTTTGCTTGTGTTGAAAGATGTTAATACTATATTTTCCAAACTGCCGCATGTTTTAAACATGTTTTCCATACTTGTTACATTAGCAAAGGTCTTTTCTGTTGCGTTATCTGCTACCGAAGTTAAATACAAGCATGTTGTGAAACCAAAACGTTTGAAGTTTCCTTCACCCCAATTTGTAATCGCAGTTAAACAAGTTATAAAGCTTCCATATGTTGAATCGCTTCTATCCTTTTCTTCAACTAAACCTATCATATCTGCAGAGCCATAAACTTTAATATCATAATTTCCAGCTTTTGCATATGTATGTGTTGGAAAATCTGATGTTACTGCACTTGCTGTTCCATCTCCCCAATCAATTACCGCATCTACATTTCCGCTAATCGGATATGTAACTGTATAACTTGCAGATGGTATGTTCCATGTTGTTGTGAATGCTTGTGCTTCATCTACAGATGTAACTTCAATTTTTTGTATTGTTTCTTTTCCTGATGGAGTTTTCATATATGCTGTGTATATACCATTTTGTGCAACTTTGAATGATGCCAGATTTGAAACTTCATTTCCTGCTGTTTCAAAATATGAAACATCTTTATCTCCATAAGCCCATTTGATTGTGCCTACTCCATTTGAAAGTTCTGATGCAGGTATTGTGTACCATTGAATTCCATCAACAGTCATACTACCAGCACTTGTTGAATCCCAGTTTGGAAGACCTGAAGATATTTCTGCATTTGCTGCAGCCGTCTCTTGATTCAACTTAATTACATTTACTGCGTGATGGAAGTTTCCATCATCGATAATTCCTAAATTACTTAGTACATTATCTGCTAAGTATGTACCAGCTTTACCTGGTTTATAAATATTTGTAGCAGTAAAGTTTTCTACACCTGCAGCATTTGTTGTCTTGTAATCAGATGCAACAACTACATATGTATCTTCTGCTAATCCAGAGAATTTATTCTCATAAACACCATCTAAGTAATGCTTTTGTAGTCCAACACCAGTTTTATCTAATTGCCAAGCTGTGCCATGTGCATACTGACTAGCAACTTGTGTTGTTGTGGCACCATTACTTGTTTGAGGTAGTTCGTTCTCATAAATATTTTCTCTATTATATGCAAACACTGTAAGTTCTTTCATACCTACACCTAAATCTTTTTGTCCAATTTCAATTCTTGGATTTTCAAAAGTTATAGGTGTTCCAGGGCCTGAAAGCGTTGTGTTACCATCTGCATCACTTGCTACAGTCCATAAATAATATGTACCTGTTGTAGCAAACGGACCAACAATTGTTTGTCCATTCACAAATTTTTGTGTCATATCTTCTGCTGTGATTCCAGAAGTTTTTGTTGTCCAAATATATTTTAGTGATTCGTTATTTATTTCACCATTATCTGTAATAGTTACTTTATAACCAACCTCACTTGCATTTGTTGAATCTACGAATACTCTGTTTTCAACTGGAGGTGTTATATCACCAGCCAAGTAACTTACATAGTATCCAGCATCTGTAGTTGTTAATACGTCATAACCAAATTCTCTTGCTGTTACTGTTCCTGTATATGATGCTGTTTTACCTTTGATACGACCATCATATAAATTGAATGAACCACTAGCATTTTGAATACCAGTTCCTTCTGAAGTAACAGTTGGTGCTGTGATACTCATGTTGTTTTTATTACCTTCATATGTACCCATAGTGAAAGTTCCACCTGTTATATTCACACCAGTTGTACCACTTGATGTGATAGCACCGCTCTTTAAATTTACATTTCCGGCAGCAACATTAATTGTAGAACCTGTTGTATTTGTGTTATCTATTGTTGCACCTTGGATATTTAAAAGTCCTGTTCCTGATACTGCAAAAGTATTTGCAGCTGATGATGTGATTTTACCCGAACCTGTAATTGTTAAAGTTGCTTTTGGAACATTTATAACACCTGTTCTTGTTACAGTATATCCATTTGTATTAATAGTTACTGTTTCTCCCATTACAGGAATGTTTGCATCACCAGTTTCAGTATAGTTTCTTAAAACATCAATTGTTCCAGAAGTACCATCTAAATCATTAATTGCGATGTATGCTTCGTCTAATGTTTCATAATATGTGCCATTGTACATACAGTTTCTAATGTCTTTTAAGTATGTAACATACAATCCATCTTCTGTTCTTTGAGCTACTTTGTAACCTACCGGAATATCATCTGGTTGTTTTGAAATCGTGTTTGTGCTTTCAGCGATAAGTAAACCATCGTAATAATTAAATGTAGAATCATTGCAAAGTATTGCTGAAGTTTTACCTTGAATCTTAGGCACTTCATTTACTGCAGTATCTTTTTCACCTATAGTTAATGAGCCTGTTCCGTTTTTTCTAATAGCTCTCCACCAATCTAGATGTTCAGAATTATTATCTCCCACTGATGTTAATTGTGCGTTTCCTCTTACTACAACATCTACCATAGATTCACTAACACTATAAAGCGATTCAGCCGCCGAAGTAATTTTCCCGCCGTTTATCTCTATATTTACTTCTACATTTTGAGAATATGTTGCAATACCAACATTAATCGACTCGATTGTTGTGTTCTCTATATATGCATTTCCTGTGGCAATATTTATTGCACTAGTCGTTGCCGTGTCATTTAATATTCCATCTACTTTTTTTAGCAGTATTGTTGAGTTTATTATTTCTAAGTTAGTTCCTTTGTCAAAAATAGCATAATATCCACCACTTGTATAAGAATCAATCGAAGCCTCATTTATTCCATAATGCACCAATTTTACATTTTCCAAAATCAGTTCCCCATGATTTTCTAATAAAACTGCACCTGTATCTTCAACGTTCTCTATTGTTCCATTTCCGCAAATAGTAAGTTTACCTGCATCTACTTTTATTGGATTATTTAACCTCGACATTTTCATAGTTTTGCCATTTAAGTCAAAAGTGATATTTTGTTCCGCTTCATCGATTAGCAATCTTTCACTCGTTGTTTGTCCAATCTCAACTTTAATTGTTGCAGTTGTCATATTGTTTGTTTCGATATAACTCATGGCTTCTGCAATTGTTTCAAAGAATTTTCCATCTACGCTATAGTTTTCATCTTTTCTATTTAACATGATGTTGAATGTTTTATTAACTAATGTTTTTTGCGCTTCTGTGTCTTTCAAATAAACATCGAAGTTAAATGTATATATTCCTGATTGCAATTGATAATCATCACAAGCTGTCATGTCTACATTAATTACTAATGTTTCATTTCTTGCTGCTTCTGTAATTTGATCTAGTAGTTCTATTCTTATGACACCATTACTTAATGTGCCAGAAACTCCATTTACAGTTATCACTGTGCCATCAGGCAAGTTTGTTAAATTACCATTTGGATCTTTTACAGTTAATAACGCGTATAATGGATAGTTTGCAAATCTATCTTTACCAGCAAGTGTTGATGCGCCAATAACTATTTTGGTTGTTATTGGAATGTTTGATTGCTCTACATAGCTGTTATCTGCTGTACTTAATGTTACGCTATATGATCTTGCAGTCTTTAATTCTACTACGTTTGTAGCAGCATCTTGCAATGCACTTAATTGATAAGCTTCATTGTAAATATCGAAATGTAGTATGTACTCTCCTACTGCAACAAGATCTGTACAGTAAGTAAAGTCTACTACGAATCTAAATTCTTCTTCTCTTTTATAAATTGTTGATGTTGCTGTGCTACCTTCAATTGATGTTTCTGCATCTTCAACAAGATTATTAACTTCTGTGTACGTATCATTTTCGTCTTCTACATTTACAAAATCATTTAAAGAAACTTTTTTTGTTTGAGATGTTATTGAATGTTTGTAGATTGTTATATTTCCTTCTGCATCTTTTGTTATCATCGTGATTTGTGTTCCAGCAGGGAAATATTTTGTTGTTCCTCCCACACCAGCTTCTTTTATTGTTAATTGTCTTGTGATGTTTCTATATGAAGTAGTGTCTGTACTAGCAACAGAGAAGTCGTATGAAATGTTCATATTTGCAGTAAACATTCCATCTTGATAAATTACTACATCATCTGTCCATGTATCAGTTGTTCCGTGATAATCTTTACCATCAATTGATGCGATTATATTTTCTATTTGTTCATCGATTCCTACGTCACCATCAATATAGAAGTAACCTGCAGTTACAGTTGCAAAGTCACCTTCGCCAGTTCCATATACGTATTTTTGTCTTGAACCATAACGGCTGTCATTACAAATAATATTACTTTCATCACTGTTACCTTTTACTACAAGGTATGCATTTTCTAATCCACCTTTAATAACAAGTGGAGAATCAATATCTGAAGTAGCATCTGTAAGCTGAGGATTAATAACAAGTTCTGTTGTCCCTGTCATATCTCCACCTACTATTAATGTTACTTCTGAGTCTAAGTAGAAGTATCCACCACCAACGAAATCGTTTGTAATTTCTGAATCAGCAGTTACTTTAAGACCACTACCTTCTGGAACTTCTAATGTTCCAATATTTTTAATACCTTCTTTTTGTCCATCAGCGCCCATATTTTCTAGAGCGATATATGAGTTTTCAAGTGACACTTTTGTAGCTCTATCGATACCATTCATAGTAATGTATGGTTTTGTAGCATTATTATTTCTGTAGTTTATAAAATCAACGTTTACGTTACCAGCAACACTACCAAGTTTTGTAGAACCATAGTTTTCTACACGAGTATTCATACCTGTGATTGTAACGTTCGCTGTACCCCATACAGTTGTGAAGTCTGATGCATCACCATCTCCGTCGCTATCTACACCACGACCTCCACCATAAAGTACGTCACTGATTACCACGTTTGGATTATCTGTTGTTCCAACATTTACAGTTGTACTTCCTATTACTTCACCTTGGTCACATCCACCAAACACTCTTGTGTATGTACCAGAATTGATTATTACATCCGCACTATCCCCTACGTCACCTTCATATCCACCACCAAAAACTTCAGTAGCTGTTACGTCAGTAAGTTCTACAATTGTATATAAGTTGATATTACCAACATTACCACCACCGAAAATCTTTGTTGCAGACGAATCTGTCATTATTAAACTTGTTCTTGTTGCATTGTTTTGGTTACCACCAGCATAAACATTACCTGTAACACTTGTTCCAGATATAGTTGCATTAACAACACCGGCGATACCTTCGTTACCACCACCGTAAATATTACCAGCAACAGAGTTTGTTCCTGACATTGTTAAATATACATTACCTTCTGCATCTGCTGTGTTACATCCACCATATATATTAGAAGAAATTGTTGCATCAGAAATATTCAATATAATATCTCCAGCAACTCTACCGGCATTACCACCACCATATACTTGTCCTATTACAGAAGAAGATCCTTCTATAGTAACATTTACATCTCCCAGTACAGCTCCTAAGCCTTGGGCATTTGGTGAGTATATTAGTTTTCTTGTATGATCAATACCAACAGTCTCATTTAATAGTAAAGTTTCATCTGCAGACCAAGTATATTGACCATATGAGTAATCTGTATATGTTGGAGTCTCGCTAGTTACAGTTACACTTGTAGGAATTCCATTTGAATCCTTAGAATTAAGCGTATATCTTGGTGCGGAATAATCTAGTCCTGTATTTTCCTTTGTTACTGGTTTATATAATGTTATTTTTCCAGGAACTGTAGCACCGTCACCACCACCATATACGTCTCCATAAATTTTTGAATCTCCTGTTATTATAATATTTGTGTCTCCTAAAACCTGTGCAATTGATCCACCACCATAAATTTTTGCCTTACTTGATGATGTACCAATTTGTGAATTATCTATTGTAATATTTACATTACCCACTTGCGCAAGTGATAAATATGCATCAGATCTAGTTTTTTGAAATCCTACTTGTGCAGGTGTTGTTGTACTCCACGTTGTAGATTTGGAAGCACCTGTTGCAATTGTTCCAGTTGCCGAATCATATATTGGAAAATTAGTTAACGGATCATCCCATCCAGCAGGATATACTGTTCCTGCCCCCAAATTTGTTGACCATCCCGAACTTGCAGTATAAGTTTGGCTCGAGAACGTTACAGATGTAGTCTGAGATGCTCCCATACCACTTCCATAAATGTTTCCTAAAACCTTAGAGTCATATATATCTATTTCAACGTTTCCGCCATGATTAGCAGTTACTGTATATCCAGAAAAATCTAATTCGGATATTGCTTTTTCTGTGTACGTTTTTCCATCTTCGGCATAAACCTTATATGTACTTTCTGAAGGAAGTGTATCTGCATTTTGACCACCGCCATATATACTACCTTTTATAGTACTGTTTTCGATAAGTATATTTGCATCTCCATATTTAATTGCACTATAGTCACGCCCACCACCATATACATTTGTGATAAGCGAACAGTTCTTTATTTGAATATCTGAGTCGCCATACATTCTAGATTTTGTTCCCGCTCCATATACATTTGCTATAGAAGGATCCGAAAACGTTTTCCCAGAATTATCTCCATATATTTTTATATTTCTATTTCCTACGTCAATTCCACAAGATCCCTGGCTTCCTGTGGTTACATACTGACTCACCGTACCGCCATTTATAATAATAGCTCCATTTCTTTTTGTTACAAAGTGTGTTGTATAGTTAGAACCCATTCCCATATATATATAATCCGCTTTCGCTTTTCCACCAAAATACCATTCCGTATTTCCAGTAATTGTTTCACTCGCATTCCATTTGACATGATATGCCGATACAGAGCCACCATTTACTACAACAAGAGGTGTAGAATATACACGGAAAGTTCCCATGCTACCAGCAAATCTTGGTGTGGTTTCAATGAATTCACAATCAAACCAGTATTCTGCACCCCACGATTGACCAGAAAAATATGCTGCAGAATGAACACGATAATCTACATTATCCCAAACGTATGAACCATTATAATTATTACCATATCCTTTTGGCTTAAATGTCAATTTATATGTAGTGCCTTCTCCTGCTGTTTGTAAGCTCTTATATGTTGCTCCTCTAGGATTTGCACTAGAATTTCCCCAGTATGTTGATGTACTTCCATTATTAGTATCTTTAATATCTTCCAAAGCTCCAGTTAACATGATTACTGATTTATATGCATCAGCAGGACCTAAAGTAGTATCTTCTCTCAATTTATTATATACTGCAGGAATTGTTGCTAATGGTGTTTCAGGAGTAAGACCATCATTTGAATCGCTGGCTCCTGTTGGTCCTTGTGCGTTAGCTTCATCAAGCACATAGTAACCACTCGCATTTTTAGCATACGCCATCGTTGTGTATGGATTTTGTATGAAATAAACTTTTCCCCAAAGTGCTTCAAAAGTTACTGTAGCTGTTGTTCCACTCACTGTATAATATGATGAATCTATCAAATCCATATTCATCATTGTGTTTGGTTGGAATACAGTTTTTGCAGGTAAGTATGTGTCTGTTCCTACAATGTGCCAACCAGTGAATGAATACGCATATGTAACGCCATTTTCTGTTACATAGAAGGTTTCACAGTCAATTTGATTTACTGTTGCAGTTGAAGTAAGAGATGCAGCAGTAGTCATTGAAGAAGTAAAGATGTTAGAGAAAGAAGAAGGCATTAAAGCTCTTTGAGACACGTCAAGAGAAACGGTAGTTGTAGCATCTGTAAAGATAGCTTGATCTCCCGTTTTGAAAACCATTTTAACTTTATCGAATCCAACACTACTTCTTGGATTACCATATGAAACTCCAAAAGCAAGGCCCATAACCAGAACCATTAGCCCTATCAGAGTAATTAAAATTAACTTTCTTCTGTTCTCTCTTTGTCTTCTTCTCATAAAAACTTTTCTCTCCTTCTTTTGTTTCCCACTACCGCATTTCATCAATGCTTTTTCTCTTTTGTTTTAAATCTTTTGTACCTGCTTATTTCACAATCACATCTTCAGCACTTGCAACGATGTTTGAATTTCTTTTAATCAAACTTAAAGTATAAGTTTTTACAGCTTCTATTTCGAGTTCAAAATTTTTTAATCCTGCATCTTCTGTTACTTTAATACCTTCAAGCACAGGATTAGCTGTATCTAAAATATATTTTTCAGAATCATATGAAATTTCAACTTGCTTTATTCCGTCAAACATTCCTGTTTCAACGAAAAGTGATAAATAATCTTTATTGTCTGATTCTAGCAAACGTGCTGTGTAGCCATCACCCGAAAATTGATTGATGTATACTCTTTCAACCGATTGATCTCCTGAATTTGAATTGACAATTTCATTTTGATTGTTTGGCATTAACTTTATACCCAAAATAACCAAAACAAGAATTATTAAAATCGCAATCACAACTCCAGCAATTTTCTTTTTCATATCATTCGTTCCTTTCGTCCATCAATTTGTCTTACTGTAAAGTTATTTTTGCATAAAAACGCGCGCATGTAAATGCACGCATACGCGCGAATTATTGATATAAGTAGGGTTTGAAACAATTTGTCCGTCAAAACCGCTTACGGAAGATACATCTGGGATTTTTGAGTTTGCATTTTAGAATGCCAGTATTAAGTTTTATTAACTTTTATGTTGCAAAGTGATTAAAAAGCAAGAAATATTTTTGTAACACAAATTCGCGAAGCTTACCTCCGTAGATTTTTATCACCAAAGTTTAAAAATTAGAGAGTGGTTTTTAACAAATATTTTGTGTTTGGGGATAAAAAAAGAGACGATTGATAATCGTCTCTTAAAGGTTTTAGTTATTCTTTTTTAGAATCCAACGGCACTACTCTTAACGTGTAACCTAAAGGATATAATAATCTAATCAAAGTTGTGTATTGCGGTACTCTTGCAAACTTTTCTATTTTTGCTATTGATGGTTGGATAATTCCTGTTAATTCGCTAAGCTGCTTTTGTGTAAGCTTTGCTTTTTTACGAGCTTCAATTGTTGCATATATTATTTGCTTTTCTAATTCAATTTCTTCTAAATCTTCTGGAGTAAAATTCTTCTCCATTTCTTTACGAAGTTCTTCCCATGTATGCATTTACATCACCCTTTCTTTATATTCTTTCAAAAACTTTTTTACTTTTACTATTTCTTCTTTATTATACCTCAAAAGGTATTAAAAATCAATATAAAATTCCTATAAAAACAGCATAGGCATCATTCCTTTATTCAATTTTGTTTCATTGGAAATTCTCGCAAAGAACTTTGCGAGCAAGAAAAAAGCGACTAGGCTTTAGCCTAATCGCTTGTATAATATCTTATTAAATTCTTTTTGTCTGTCGAACAGTGTCGATAAAACTTATATATTTTTAAATTTTGTTCCTAAAACTGCACGTTTTGTATACTGCAATTCTTCAGGATTAATGTATGTGATTCCTCTTTTGTTTTTTGAATCTCTTCCGCATTCGCATAGCCATACTCCAGCAACGAAATTTTCTTTTTCTTCCTTAGTAAACCAGTCAGCTTTCATAGATGTTAAAATGTTCATCGCTTCTGTAACTCTAGCTTGATCAGTATCTAAAGTCATCGCCTTGGCAGAAATAACATCATATATTCTTGACGCTTCTTGCGGTGTAACTTTATTATTAACAGCTCTAGTTATAACGTTTATCGCATTTTCTTTTTGAAGCTGAATGCTTGCAGAAGTACTTAGTTTAAAAAATCTATCAAAAACAGACATTTAATTCACCAACCTTCCTACAGCGATTATATTATAAGTGTGATTTTCTTTCAACATTTAATCATATCTTTTTGAATGACGCTCTGCGACTTTCATAAAGTATGCATCAGTTGGCATTCTTGCAAAATCTTCTGTATCAAAGAACTCTGCTAACGAATGGCCTAATGCAGTAGCAATTCTTTCGATATTTATTAGTGATACATTTCTGTTGCCGTTCTCCATTGAAGCAATATATGTTCTATCTAATCCGGCGCGCAAAGCAAGTCCTTCTTGACTATATTTCTTTGCTTTACGTAGCTCTCTAATTCTATTACCAAACACAACTCTGATATCTTCCATAGCCCTCGCCTCCTGCAATTTAGCTTATTTAAGTGCAGACTAAAAGACAACGGACTATAAGTCACAGTTAAAATTATGTCCTTAAATCATGTAATTTTCTAAGTTTTGCTCATTCTTAAATTACAATAAAAATTTTAAGAGTGTTCGTCACATTGACAAGCTTAGAAGAATATATTAAAATAAAGACAGATAAATGCTGAAGCTGTTGAGGCTGTGCCGATTACAGATTCAGTATACAAAGTAGGTAATCCGCATAAGCGGTTGACCGAGTTTAGTTTTTAATCGCCTTGTCGGTCAAAACAGAGGCGATTATTTTTTTACGTTTTTATCATTATTTCTAATGATTTCTATAACTAATAACGAGAATGTTATCATTAACGATAAGCACTCATATGTACTAATCATAGAATCACCCCCTCTCAGTTGCATACAACAACGTTGCTTGCTGTGATTAGGGTCAACCGCTCTGCTTATTTACCTCTATCCGAAATACATTATATATAAATTCATCGTAGCAAACAAGTGTTTGCATAAATAAATATAATTAATTTATAATTTCCAAAAATTGCTTGACAAGATGAACTTTAGAAATTATAATAGCAAACGTACACATCGCGAGGTGGAGCAGTTGGCAGCTCGTCGGGCTCATAACCCGAAGGTCGCAGGTTCGAGTCCTGCCCTCGCAACCAAAAAATCAATCCCCTAACCGTAATGGTTGGGGGATTCTATTATTTTATTTAATTAAAGTATAAAAATAGTTGATAAAATTAATCTAATATTAATACACGGAGTATCAAAGTAAAATGAGTTTTATTTATGCACATAAGTTTGAAAATACAATTAAAATAATGTCGGATACAAAACCTACTATTGCAAGTAATGAAGTACTAAAACTTCAAAAAAGATTTACCAAGACAGAATATAATAATTTTATTAAATACGGTTTTATTAAAACTATTATATATAGACCCGACATAACAATATCATCTGCTGGAAATGTTGAACATTTCAACGAGTTTCTTAGATTCTTATATACTAATAACATAGCTGATATTAAGCTTATTATAAAAGAAGCTTTTGATTTAAATCTTAAATACGATGGAGATACGGATTTTATAATAACTACCGAAAATGATATTTATGAAGTAACAGAAAAAGGAATTAAAAACGTCTCATCTTCTTGGATCGGTGATGAAGATGCATTTGCTGCATTTAATGAATTCCAAAATAATAATATTCCTAGTGAAATATATTATATAGAAGAAGTTTCAGATGACATTCGTAAACTTGATATGGAAATAATCGCAATAGATGACGCTTTTTCATCTTTAATTGATAATCCACAAATTAATACCGTTGGAGGCTTTGTAGTAAGATGTATCTTTGAAAACAACAAGTATAAATTTTTAGGAACTTATATATCAACATCTGAAAAGCCACAAACAGTTGCTGTAAAACATGCAATTAATTTTGATTCTCCAAAAGAAGATGGCGGTTTTACTTTTATGTCTTTTGAATCAAGTAAATATTATTATGGACACTTTTTTCAAATAGATAAATATATAGTTTATAAAACTGGATATACAAGTGATAATTATAGATATATATCAATGCCATATATTGTTGATAGCGAAGAACTATGTAATTGTATAGAATAATAAAAAATATAGATACCAAGGCAATGAATTTATTGATTTTTTTAAGCTTCACTTAAAATCAAAACTTAAGAAGGCACGCATTTGCGAGGTCTTCTTTTTTATTACCAACTTTTTTCGAATATAAATCATTTTTGCACAAAAAACTGCTGGCGGTAGATACCGCCAGCAGCCGTCAGGGTTATGCAAGTTCCATTTCCTTAATCAGAAGACCGTACATACGGGAACCGAAGCGCTTGTTTTCGAACTCCGGGGGCTCCTCGCCCTCTTCAGGATTATAGTCAATGTAGTCTTCCCAGTTTTCGCTCCACCAGGTCATGCACTCTTCCCAGCTGTTGCCAACAAACTTGATTCTTGCCCAGTCGGGATCCTCAGCATCATAGCTGTAAATGATCCAAACCTTATCGCCGGTGATGGCGACTTCACATGCATACTCATCAATTCTATTGTCACGCTTGGAAATCTCTTCTTCGTATTCCTCTTCCCGCTTCTTCCATGCTGCCTCAACGGCCGCGCGGCTTCTGCTGATACACTCGATGTCATTTTCCCACCAGCAGTCATGCGGTTCGGTAGAAGGATAGTGAATCCAGTAGAACAGGGGTTCCTTTGCATTGTTTGCCATAATGATACCTCCGAATTATCGCTCAAAATGATGTCTGTTTTCTTGAAGTAACGAGGTTCTTTGCTAATGTTACTCCCTATGTTCCTATTATACCACCTTTTTATGTAAATCGCAATTTAAAAACCTTGATAAATATACCTTTTGCCGTTTTTGCACATTTCTAGAAAATCATAATTTTCTTCTAATATTTAAATACTTTATGCACTATTTTTTTTGCAATATTGTACATTGGCCCCTCTAATTCTTTCTTCGCATCCTTTAAACACTTACGGATCTCTATGTTTTGCGGACAATGTTGTTCACACTTGCCACATTCAATACAGTTCGATGCTGCAGTAGAATCCTTTCGCATTGCTGTACACATTAGATATTCTTTTAATGCTGTGAATTTTCCGTCTGTGTATTTTTTGTTATATGCCGAAAAAGTTCCTGGTATATCAACCTTTTGCGGACATGGCATGCAGTATCTACAACCTGTACAAGGCACTTTTATTTTTTCATTAATTGCCGCTACTACTTGTCTTAACAGTTCTTCATCTTTTTGTGTAAGTTCCCCTATTTCTGATGAAGCAGCAGTTTTCACGTTCTCTTCAACCATTTCTAATGAATTCATTCCAGACAACACGCATGTGACCTCTTTTTGATTCCAAAGCCATCTAAATGCCCACTCTGCAGGAGTACGTTTCACTTCATATTTTTCAAATAGTTTTTGTGCTTTTTCTGGCAAGTTATTTACTAATCTTCCTCCACGCAATGGTTCCATGATAATAACCGGAATACCTTTAGCCGCAGCATGATTAAGCCCTGTTCTACCAGCTTGTGAATGCTCATCTAAGTAGTTGTATTGTATTTGACAAAAGTCCCAATCATAGCTGTCTACTATCTTACAAAACATATCTGAATTACCGTGATACGAAAATCCAATTTGTTTTATTTGACCAGATGCTTTTTTCTCTTTTATCCAATCTTCAATGCCTAAAGATTTCAATCTTTCCCACGATTTAATATCATTTAACATATGCATTAAATAATAGTCTACATGATCCGTTCTTAATCTTTTTAATTCTTCATCAAAATATTTATCCATGCTGTCTTCAGCCTTTATTAAGTTGTGTGGAAGCTTTGTAGCTATATTTACTTTATCTCTAATGTTGTTTTTCTCTAACACTTCTCCCAGAAATGCTTCGCTTCCAGGATAAATGTATGCTGTGTCATAATAGTTTACGCCTGCATTATATGCAGCCATAACTTCTTTTTCAGCTTTTTCAAAATCTATTTTCATTCCTTTAGTTGTAAAACGCATACAACCATAACCCAATACCGATATTTGATTTCCGTACTTATCACTACGATATTTCATGTTTCCACCTCATTTTTCTCTATATTTACTATAAATAATTATATATTTTCATACTTTAATTTACAATATTTCTGTTTTTGTACTAAAAAAACTCCTTAGATTGGCTCATGGGCGTCTGTAAAGTTGCTTATGTTAACAAAATGTGGTATAATATTAATGGTATCTTGCATACTGTAAGAAAGTCCGTACACCCAAAAAAATCTGGAGGTTTGACAAATGGAAAACACTAAGTGCAACAAGAACGGAACTGAAATTATCGTTGTCCCCGGCAACATCGCCGCTGCTGCGGAATGGTGGAGCAAAGCTATCTATTCTCCCACGTTTGACAATGGTGACAAGAGCCGGAACGGCGACATGGCATCTCTGCTGGCAACGCTGCTGAGTGCCAGTGATCCTGTTACCAAAGATCAGGCAGAGGCCTTCAAGCTGGCTCTCACCGAGCTGCTGATGGAAAAGATGCAGACTTGCCTCAGCTTCAGCATCTACGTCGATTATCACCCCGATCAGATTCTGGTCGACGCTGCCACCAGGGCCGGCATTCGCAACACCAGATGCTTCCCCTGGAAGACCTACATGTCCATCAACTCCGACAGGGTTGAAGTCAGTGCAGGTTACGGCAAGCCGTACGAAACTATCTGGACTAAAGACAACTAATCTCAAAAAACAGTCGTCAATCTGACATCTGTATCCCCCGCATGCTTCGCTGCGGGGGTTTTCTTTTGGTAAAATTTCACGCAAAAACGCCACCCGGGGAGATGGGTGGCGTTTTCGGCTACGATTTAATTAATTGGCAAACTTGTAGCACAGTTCGCTTGACTGGATTACAGCGTAACCCAATCGTGTGCAGCAACCAAGGCGCATCCTCTGGTATCGAACTCTGCAGGACATTCGATATTGTGCTCTTTGCAACACGCTTCCAGAGTATCGCTCGTGCAGTGGTATACATTGCATTCGTGGACGATGTAGAGATCGCCGACAGCGTCATCTGCCAGGCCGTAAGGACGGACCTGAATGAGTGCGCCAACCAGCGGGTCGACCACTTCAGCCAGTACGCATTTGTTCTGACCAAAATAACTTACAACACGCACATTTTCGGCGTGATTCTTGTGAATCTTGATTTCACCTTTCTTGATGCCGGTCTCGTTCGTTTCGGCGTACAGGAACAGGTGAAGATGATAGTCGGTCTGGGGAAGCAGACAGGGTCTGCGACGTTTGTTGATGCCAACAGCGATGTTTTCGTTCATGCCTTTCTTCAAGGCAAGATTATCTTCCGTCCAAAGGCCAATGGATCTGCACGGCTCTCCAACCGCAATATAGTACTTCATTCCACAGCCAAGATCCTTGCTTCTTACTTCAGTGTCGACGTTTGCGTAAATCATTAATGTACCAACCTTTCTTGCTTGGGTGTTACCGTAATACGTGGTAACGGGGTTATTGTGGGTATCGGACGTTCGTATTTTATCATGATTTACATAATTTTTCAAGGCCTAATTTTGTAACTTGGCACTCTTCTTGTAACACAATCTCTGCTCTAGTAAATTATTTTCAATTAATATATACTAATGTTATCTCTTATTTGAAAGGAGTATTTTAATGACAAAAGATAGAAGCTTTAAGCTCTTGTTTGACTTATTTTTTACGTTATTTAAAATAGGCTTTATTGCTTTTGGTGGTGGCTATGCTATTGTGGCATTGCTTGAAAACGAATTGATTACAAAGAAAAAATGGGCTACTCAGGAGGAATTCCTTGATATGGTTGGGATTGCAGAAAGTACTCCCGGACCAATTGCTATTAATTCAGCAACTTACGTTGGATACAAAAAAGCCGGTATATTAGGTTCGTTCATGGCTACTCTTGGAGTATGTACACCTTGCTTTCTTTTGATGTACATAGTTTCTATTTTTTATAACGAATTTATGACAAATACCTATATATCAGCTGCTTTTAGTGGTATTCAAGTTTGTGTAATTTATTTAATTGCAATGGCTGGACTAAAGATGTTTAAAAGTATTAAGAAGAATGCTTTTAGCATAATTGCTTTGATTGCAACGATTATGTGTATTGTAATCACTAATATTTACGATGTTGCGATTTCTTCTATTTGGTATATCGTAATTGGCGGCTTTTTAAGTATATTTATTAATACTATAAGTAACATTTCAAGAAAGGAGAGAAAATAATGATCCTTTTTGATTTGTTTATTACATTTTTTAAGATTGGTGCCTTCTCTTTTGGTGGAGGTTATGCAATGATTTCGCTTATTTCAGAAGCTATTTTGAAACACGGTTGGATGAATGAAAGTGAAATTCTTAGTTTTATAGGAGTTGAAACTGTAGTACCCGGGCCTATTTCAGTAAATATGGCCACTTTTGTTGGATATCAACAAGCAGGATTTTTAGGCGGACTATGCGCTACTTTAGGAGTTATATTACCTTCGTTTATAGTTATTTTATTAATATCGATGGCACTTAAAAACTTACTAAAATACAAACCTGTACAAGCATTTCTTACAGGCATTCGTCCTGTAGTTATAGGTTTAATAATTGCAACAGCACTTACAATGGGCATTTCATTATTATTTAATATTGAAACTATTAATAGCGAATTTATACCAGACTTAAAATCGCTTTATATTTTAGCTTCAATAATTTTTGTATCAATTAGTTATAAACTACTTAATAAGAAGTCTATACCAAATGCATTACTTATACTCATTTCAGGTATTTTAGGACTTGCCTTATTTCTATAAAAACAAAACCGTAGATGAAACATCTCATCTACGGTTTATTTTTTATTCGATTATATCTAAAATTTCTTTTACTTTTGCTACTGGTTCTTTTGATATTTGAATTGAACTTCTTAATGTTTCAATTTGTAGTAAACCTTGTGTTTCTGTGTTTGCGTGGATGTATAAGATTGGCTCGCCTTCTTTTATTTCATCGCCTATTTTCTTAACTGTTTCGATTCCTACTGCATAGTCGATTGAATCTTCTTTCTTCATTCTTCCACCGCCTAAGTTTACAACTGCTTGTCCGATTACTTTTGCATCGAATCCTGCAATATATCCTGATTCTAGTGAGTTTAATGGAATTCTGTATTTTGCTTTTGGAAGTATTTCTGGGTCGTCTATTACTCTACTATCTCCCCATTGTCTAGAAATAAGTTCTTTAAATTTTTCTAGACCTTCTCCGCTGTCTATCTTTGATTGCAACAATTTAATATTGTTTGGTATGTTATCATCTACTCCCGCAAGTTTTAGCATATATGCTCCAAGCACTAAACAAACTCTTACTACATCTGGTTCGCCATTACCTTTTAATGTTTCAATCGCCTCTTTTACTTCTAATGCATTTCCTGCATATTTTCCAAGAGGTTGATTCATGTTTGTTAATACTGCGATTGTTTCTTTTCTGGCTTTTCTTCCGATGTCTACCATTGTTTGTGCAAGCACTCTAGCTCTAACTTCATCCTCCATAAAAGCACCACTACCGCATGTTACTTCTAATAAAATCTTATCGCATCCTGCAGCAAGTTTTTTACTCATAATGCTTGATGCAATTAGCGGAATGCTTTCTACTGTAGCAGTTACATCACGCAATGCATATAGTTTTTTATCTGCTAACGCAACTTTTTCTGATTGTCCCATTAATGCAATTCCAATACGTTTTACGTTACGAATAAATTCATCCATTTCGATGTCTGTTCTAAAGTTGGGTATTGAATCTAATTTATCTATTGTGCCTTGTGTGTATCCAAGTCCACGGCCAGACATCTTCGCAACAGGCACACCACAGCTTGCTACAAGCGGCATTACTACCATTGTAACTTTGTCTCCTATTCCTCCTGTGCTGTGTTTGTCTACTTTTATCCCTTCTATTTCAGACAAATCAACAATTTCTCCTGAAGCAGTCATTGCAACAGTTAAATCGTAGATTTCTTTTTCAGACATTCCATTTAAATAAATTGCCATTAATAAACTTGACGCTTGATAATCTGGAATATTTCCTAAAGAATATTCTCTTACAAAGAAGTCAATTTGTTCAGTTGTAAGTTCTTTTTGATCTCTTTTTGTTTTGATGATTTCATTAATATTCATATGGGTTCCTCCTCTTCTTTTGATACTTCCCATTTATATCTATACTGTTATATCGTCTTTTATAGCAGCATATTTTGAATCGCCAATACCGCTTACATTTTTTATTTCTTCTATACTTTTAAACTTGCCATTCTTTTCTCGATAATCTATTATCTTTTTAGCTGTGCTAGCACCTATTCCCGTAAGAGTTTCTAACTCTGCGGATGTTGCTGTGTTTAAGTTTATTAAGTTAGATTTTGTTGCAAGTTGTTCTTCAAAAAGTTGATTTGCAACATTTTGTTTTTTTGAATCTCCGCGATTCAATGTACGGTATTATTATCTTTTGTTCATCTTTTACTACACTTGCCAAGTTTATCTTTTGTATATCTGCTTCGACTGTAACGCCTCCAGCTAATTCTAATATTTCATAAAGCCTTGCATCACCCGAAGCTAATATTATCCCCGGTTCATTTACAGCACCTATAACATGCACGCATATTTTAGATGCTTCTTGTGGTTCTTCCTCTGCCACTGCTGTTTGCTCGATTATTACTTCCTCTCCTTGCGGTTCAGATATAAAGAATAATCCTGCAACAACTACAATAAATCCCCCAATCAATAAGTATGATTTGAATTTATTGTTCATATGAACCTCCTTCTCTAATAATTATACACTAACATTGAAGTTTTGCAACGCAAGTTCTATCGACATTTTTTGCAATTTTGTTATGTGAATTTTGTGTGCCTAGGGATTTATAGCTTGTAAAATCTATCAACTTTATATACAATGTTTTCGAATGGAGGTAACCAATGAAAAAGTTTTATTTATTACTTTTCATGATTATGCTCTTCTTCCTTAATTCAACTGTATTTGCTGTGGAAGTTTCTGCTCCACACGCAATTTTAATAGATATGGATACTGGCAAGACGTTGTACGAAAAAGATGCTTATAGCGCTGTTTATCCTGCCAGCACTACCAAAGTTTTAACTGCAATACTTACTTTAGAAAATTGTGAATTAGATGATATCGCGACAGTAAGTTACACCGCAATTCATAGCGTGTATGCAGATGGAACGACCGCAAACCTTTTAGAAGGCGAAGAGTATACAATAGAAGAATTGTTGTACACGATGCTTGTACATAGTGCAAACGATGCCGCCTATGTGCTTGCTGAGCATGTTGGTGGTACAACTCAAAGTTTTTGTGATATGATGAACACACGAGCAAAAGAACTTGGTGCAAAATCTACTTACTTTGTAAATCCTAACGGATTGCCAAGTACTGCTCATAAATGTTCTGCATACGACATGGCTTTGTTTGGACGTTATGCAATGAATACTTTTCCTATTTTTAGAGAAATTGTTTCATCAACTTCGTATAGTTTACGTATCACACCAGAATACGAAGAGTTTTATTTTCGTCAATTCCCTAACGATATGCAAGCAATCAGATATTTAGGAACGACTACAAATCATTTGATTAATCCTAATCGTTCTAATTATTATTACGAATATGCAACCGGAATAAAAACTGGATACACAACAGCTGCCGCAAATTGCTTAGTAGCTAGTGCAAAAAAAGACGGCGTTGAAGTTGTGGTCTGCGTATTTGGCGCAAATGGTTGGAACAACTTAAGAAGCGATGTTGTAGAACTTTTTGAATACGGTTTTTCAAAATTAAAATCCGAACAGCTTGCAGCCGCAGGGCAAATAGTAGACACTATTGAAATCTCAAACGGAGTATCTGATGCAAATATGCTTAATGTTGTCGTACAAGACGAATTACGCGCCACATTTGCTTCAACAGATTACATAGAGGCGTTTACACCTTCGATAGTCTTAAATTCAAAATTAAAGGCTCCTATTCAGTCTGGTGACGTTATAGGAACCATTACATACGATGTATATAATTCTACATACACAACTAATTTACTTGCAGGAAATGCAATCGAAGAAAAAGTAACAATTGTAGATGTAACCGTAAATGTATTTTGGTTCGTCGTAAAAATTGCGCTTTGGGGTGTTGGAATATTAATCGCATTATTCATTGCACTTGTATTCTTACGTGCATATATTATTACAAAAAGAAACCGCGCACGCTCAATGCGTCGCAGAATGTATAACTCAAGATTTAGATAAAAAAAAGACTTAGGAAAATCCTAAGTCTTTTTTTTATTTAACTCTTATTGTTGTACGGAATGCATTGTATGTTGTTGTGTTATCTTCTAAGATGCCGGCTGTTGGCTCCATTGTGCCGCCAGACTTGTACATACCACTCATATTTCCGTTTGTATAATTTGAGTTCTCTGTAGCCTTAACACTACTTTCTACTGTTGCTGTAAGTTCAACTGGTTTACCAACGCTATCCATAAATTGAACTTTGTTAGCATTACCAAGGTTGATTGCTGCATTCAAATCTGCATTTGTAGAAATATTTACATTTACGGCTCCATCAAATCCATAATATGAAACAATCTTACCATCACTTAATACTTTTGATTCGCCCATCTTATTAACTAAGATGTTTGCTCTCTTAATTGTGATTCCTAACATTGGTGATGTTATTCTAGAGAATCTTAAATATTGTAATTTTGTAATTATTGGTGGTGGCACTTCAACATCTGTCTTCAATAGAGCTTTGTTTTCAAACTTAAATATTTCTGTATCTTCATAGTCTACGTCTTTTGAAATTGTAGCTACTATTGTTGTTGTGAAGTCTGAAGTATCAAATGTAATTCCTTCATATCCATTTGGATTAATTATTCTCACCGGTTCATTTGCTGTAAATACAATTTGTGCATCTGAGAATATTGTTGCATCTGACGGTTTAGCTGTGATTACAGCATTTGTGCCATCTACTAGATTTACGTTGATACTTTCTTGTGCCGTATTACCATTTGTATCTGTTGCTATGAATGTATATACACCATTGCTTGTTGCTTCATATGTGAATGTTGTTGTTATTTGGTATCTATTGATTTTTTCTGTTAATTTTGATTTTGCTATTTCGTTACCATTTACAGTTACTTTCTCAATTGGTAGTGTTGATGTAATTGTTCCTGTGATTTCTACCACACCTACACCCTTAGACTCTTGTTCCAATCTAATGATTGGGATTGAAAGGATTGATGTGAAGTAATCTACAAATACCTCTTCACTAGTTGTTGAGTTTCCGACTGTATCTGTTACGATAACTCTGTAGTAGTAACGGCCATCTTCTGGTGTTTCATCTGTTACGCTTGATGTTGAACTATTAGTTTCATCGAATTTAATAGTTACCCATTCCACACCGTTTTCACTCTTTTGCCATACATAAGATGCGATTTCATTTTCATCATAACAACCTTCAATTTTTATTTCTACATCTCCACCAAATACTTGATGGTTGGCGTCAGCATTTGTTGTTATTGGTCCAAGTTTTGGTCCTTGGTTATCTAATACGATATTTGTTTCAAGTGTAATTGCTTCACTTGCATTATTAGCTTTGTCTATAACATTTCCTCCAGGTATAGCGATACGAAGTGTACCGTCTTTTCTAATACCTTGAATTGTTAAAACATATGTGTAGTTCACATCAACCGAATTACCAAGAACTGAATTATAATCATTTCCTTCATCCGCAACCAAAAGTTTCTTTGAAACAATTACATCGGCACCATCAATTTGTACTATGATGTCAGATCCTTCAAATGTTTCTGGTCCTGTGCCTCTAATACCAGCTCCATCATCTGTCAATTTAAGATTTAGAACAATTTCTGCATCCTTATTAATATTTTGTAATGTATCAGCATTTAACAATGTGATTCTTGGAGTTGTATTATCTACGTATGTGAAGTATTTCATTTCATTGACTATTGAGTATGGTCTTAATGATGTTGTTACGTTCTTAAGTTCTGTATCATCTGATACTGCTGTATCGTTAAATACTACGAATAAGTAACCATCGTTTCTAATACCGCTATATGTTAATGTATATTTTTTAGTAAATGTCTTAACATGTGTTACAGAGTTTTCTACTTCCTCTTCTTTGTCTAGTGTTATCTTAACCATAGGGTCTACCAAGATACCACCAACAAATGTTGTTAAATCAGTTGTTTGTAATCCATCTATGATATCTATAATACCTACATCTGTAACTTCAATTGGCATTGAAATTTCATATTCTTGGTTAATATATCTATCATCGATTACACCAGATAAGTTTCTACCTTCTGTAATTGATTTAACTTCGATTGGTCCAGTTAATGCAATCGTTGGGATTTCATTATCACCTGTTAATCCAATCTCATCATTTAGGAATACTGTTACTTCGTTTCCGTTACCTAATTTATCTTTTAATCTATCCGCTTTAATTCTCATGATAAAGTAACCTGTTTCTGTAATATTAGTAATTTCTAATTGATATAGATGTACATCTAGTCCATCTCTTTGAGTTGTTGATAGATGTGTCAATTTCTTTGTTGCAGTTGATTCTGTATTATCAGGTTGTAATAAAATTTCAATGTCACTTTCTGTGAATTCAGATGTGTCAATTCCAACATGTTCATCAACTACTTCGAAGTTAATTGTATATACGTCTGTTTTATCTAATATTGCTAGTTCATGGTTTTTCTCCAATGTGATAATTGGTGCTTTATTATCCATCCAGAACTCACCATACATTACTACATCTGCGCCATCAATAAAGTTTGTAGCGTTGTCTTCTAATTTTTCTGTTAGTTTAACATGTAGATACCATACGCCATAATCTGTATCTTTAGTGATTGTAGTTGTAGCAATGTCTGTTCCTCTTGCAACCACAATTTGAGTACTATGATCATATACCGCTGGTGTGTCTTTAGATTGTGTCCATGAATATTGTAATGTATATGTTTTTTCTAACAAGTGTGAACCACCAACGTCAGCTAGAGTGATAGTTGCAGTATGTGATTTAGACCAAGTTTTATTTGAGCTAATTTCCATTGTTGGTTTTGTTTTCTCAATCTTTGTTATATATCTGCTTACTTCACCAGATTCTGTTCTAAGTTTACTTACTTCATCTTCTTGATAGTGTGTATTGTATGATTTGAAGTAAATATTGTTTACCCCATCTTCAGCATGGAAGTTAGTTGAACCTGTATGTGAATCATATTTATATTGTTGATTTGGAGCAGTTTCTCCAAGTAAATCAAGTATAACCTTGCTATCATAGTATTCATACTCTTCAGGCACGTTGGTATCATCCGGATTCACATCGAAATGGAACATATATCCTACTTCACCAGGTGTGCCATTTAATGTACTTCCACTTACTTGAATATCTATGTCTTGGTTGTACCAAGCTCTAACTTTTTTACCTGTTGTCGGATCTACAACATATTCAATAGTTGGATATGTTGATATATCATATGGTCCAACATTATCATCTATAAATGTAATATCGTTACCATTTTCGTCGATATATTTTATTGTTGGTGGTACTGTTGGCCACATATAAATTCCGTAATCTTTCGTTACATTAGTTAATTCATAGTTTAGAACACGTGCTTGACCACCAGTAATGCTTGAAATAGCTGCTCTTGATGTGTAGTAAGCAGGATCTGTATTTTTTGTAGTTATTATATTAGCAGTTTCACCTGCAACACCAGTTATTGCTGTTGCATACGGTGCTTGTTGTCCAAAGTTATATACAAATTTATCTTTATCTTGCCATTGCGCCTCTATCTTTTTAGCATCAATTCTGAATGTTCTTGTAACACTATCTATATAATTGTTTATACCAGTAATTGTTGTTGTTGGAATTGGGTCGGCGCTTCTTATATTACTGTAACCATCGGCATTCGCATTTATATTATTTGTATATGATAAAGAATAATCTTTATTTTGAAGTATCTCTACGTTGTTTGCATTATCTATAACAGTTGCTGTTGGTTTATTTTCAGCGCCGTTATAAATATATTCTGTAGTATTTAACGAATACGTTGTCTTCGTTATTGGTTTTCTTTTAATTTCAAATGTGATGCTATTATCTACGTTGTAGTTATTTATACCAGTTACTGTTACCCTTGGTGCCACAGTTGTATGTGGTGCAGGATATGCATCAACATTGTTTGTATATGCAACTGTATAATCCGAATCTTTCGTTAAATATACTCCTCTTTCATTATCATAAACTCTAATTGTTGGTTTCTTTTCATCCATATTATATTCATATGTTGAAGTTGTTACAGCATTACCCGCTGCATCAAACAATGTTAGAGTTGTTCCTCTTATAGATTTTCTATTAATTTTAAATAGACCATCTCTATTTTCATCAGAATAGTTTCCTATACCAGTAACTACCGCTACTGGAGATACTGTTGTGTGTGATGCAGGGTATGCATTAATATTGTTTTCATATGCAACTGTATAATCTACTCCTTGGACTAATGTGTTACCGTTTTCATTATCCACAACAACTACTGTAGGTTTCTTTTGGTCACCATTATATGTATATGTAGCATCAGTAACAACTCTTCCTGCTGAGTCTTTCAATGTAACAACAATTGTACTGTCATCTATATCTTTTCCAATTATCTTAAGATTTGTTTTTAATGTACCACTATAATTTCCTTTACCAGTTACTGTTACTGTTCCGCTTGTTCCAACATTTACGTTGTTTGCATATTCATAGGTAAAATCTGTACCTGCCGTTAAAGTTACTTGAGTGTTGTTAAGTGGTTTTGTATGTTTAATTGTAATTGTTGGTTCATGTGCAAAACCACTATATATGTATGTTGGATTATCCCACGTATACTCAATAACATCTGTATCACTAATTGGTTTTGTGTTTATTGTAAAGACTTTTGATGTATCGAATACAAGCGTATGATTTGACGCTTTAAATGTACCATTATCTGTCAAAGCCAAATTGTTTTGTAGCACACTATATGTTCCAACTGTTTCACCAGCAGTTCTTGACAATGTTCCAGTAAATTTAGGTGTTTGAGTAGATACCGCACCCGAATTGGTATATGTATATATCGGATTCTTTTCACCATATTTTTTACTTAATGAGTTTGGTGTAACTGTAATTGTTCTTCTGTTTATTGAAAATTCTTTTTTCAAAGAACCACTATAATTTCCGCGTGCAGTAATAGTTATAGTTGAAGTACCAACATTAATATAATTCGAATATTCAACTGTATAATCCGTTCCTTCAGTAAGTGTTTTGGTTCCATTTGGAGCATTATACACCACTATTGGAGTTGGCTTGTGTGCATTTCCATCGTATGTTACATCAGGAGCATTCCATGTAACATCAATATTTGTTGCTTCTGTTTCTCCGTCTCCTGTGTCAATCGCCTTTGCATTTATTGTAAAAGTCCCACTATTTCTCGAGGTTATGTAATAGTTATTAGCAAGAAATGGACTATTATCAGCTAATGCAATTCCAGTTCCTACGGTTATTGTATATGTACCTACGTTTTCTCCGGCATTTCTTGTTGGTGCTGACGAATAAGCCGGTGTTTGTCCGCTTAATTGTCCTGTTGCAGATATTGTAAACGTAGGATCATTCTCACCATATGTTTTTGATTTATTCACCGCAGTTAAAGCAAGCGGAAGTGATGCAATTGACCAATTTACAGTAATTGAGGATTGACTTCCAGCAAATAAATGTTTAGTTGTATTATTTAACGTATATGTTCCAGAATAACTGCCTGCATTTGTCGCTGAATATGTTCCACCTCGTGTATAGTATGATTTGTTTGGAATTGCAGTTTTAGCACTTCCATCATACGTAAAAGCAGAGGTTGTTGTTGGCTTAAGTGCTGTATGATAAACAACTCTTGAACAACGTGAACAAACAACACTTGTTGCTCCACAATCACAAGAATTCACATCATTGTGTATATCCTTAGTTCCATTATTTCTTGAATCTGTTTTATCACATAAACTACATGTTCTTGTTTCTATTTCAGCTGTAGTACAGTTACCTACTGTAGTTACAGAATAGTCACCCCAACTGTGATTTCCATATCCACTAGTATATGTTCCTGAGCCTTTCGCATCACATATAGTACAATTATAATTCCACGTATGCGGAGTTTTACAAGTTCCTGTTGAAACTAAATACAAATTGTCTTTACCAGTAAAATCATGTCCTCCAATTTCTCCGTACCAGATTTCAGAACCTTTAGCCGCACATCTACTACATTTGAAGTAGTACGATGCCGCAGTCTCACAATCACCATAATCTATTACATAGTTTGATCCAGTATTTTTTTCTGTATAACTATGTCCTAACGCAGATCCCGTACAAGTATCTGAGCTATAGTCTCCACAATTTGAACATTTTTTATAATATGTCGCTGGTATCGTACAAGTTGCTGATGATGCTTCTTTTTCATAATTATTTACATAGTTATGTCCAAGTGCTGTAGTTGCCACTGTTTGATTTGGAGCTCTACATTGTTCATTATTTACAATATGACTACACGCATACACCGCATTACCATTTTCAGTACAACTTCCTGTTGTTCCAGAAACGTATTGGTCAAAGCTATGATCACTATGAATACCACTAAATGAAGCAATGTGATTTATACTATTATCCCAGTTATTGGCCGTACAACAATAATGACCTCTACTCATTGGATAGTTACAACTTGATCTGCTGCAATTAGACTCGCCCCACCAGTAACTACAAATAGAGCACTTATTTACATATCCTCTTTGTGTAGTATAATCGCAACCCGGACACTCCCATTTTCCACATTTCGAGCAGCAACCATTACTTAGCTCTACATCACAACTACTACAATTTGTTCTTGCATATGCTGTCTTTGGCATATTTATTTCAAACATCACAAATTGCACTGCCAGCAGTAATACCACCATCAGTGCTCTCTTTATAATCTTATTAATTTTTTCATTTCTTTCCAAGTTCGTCATTAGCCTCACCCTCCTTATACTAGTGAAAAATCACATAGGTATAGTTAATAATAATTATACCATTTTTATGTAAACTTTTCTAGCTTTTTACGGCTTTTTGATGAGAAAAATTGATAAATCCAAAGCCTCTTCAAACTTATGAATTTTCCCCATTTTTCTCGTGATTTTTCCTGGGTTTCCCGGTGGGTGTGGCTAACACCCACCGGGCTATTTTTCCTTAGTATTTTTATACGCTGCTAAGTCTTACTATTTGATATTTTTGTTGTGTATTGCTGTTGCTTTTCCTCCTGGTGCTGTAACTTCAATTGTCACATCATCTATGTCTAATAACCCTGTATTATAGATACCAACTGCATTTCCTGTAGTAGTTGTTACCACAATACTTGAAGCATTTTGACCTTCAGCATTTTTTATTGCTAAGATACCGTTATTTTCGATTGATGTAACTGTTGAATTTGATGTTTGCGTAATTGCCAATCCGTTCATTTCAAGAAGTATGTTTTGTCCTTCTACAAATGTTATTTTTCCTTCTTGTTGAATATTTCTTAGCAATGTCATCTTTGATGGTGTTGCAGGATTTTCTTTAGAAGCGGCGTTTGCTGCATCTTTTAGTTTATAGTAATATGTTGTACTTGTGCCTTCTTCTAGCCTTACTGCACCAGCAATCAATGTGATAGTGTCACTTGATTTTTCACTGATGTTTCCTGCTGCGTCTTTATACCATACATTAACTTTTGCAACTCTTGATGCTGTTGTAGCTTTTTCTAATGTGTAATTATATTTTGTTACGCCTTCTGTATATGTTTGCCATGTTACTTTTGTTAAGTCTGGATTTTCTTCTTCTGATGCGTAGTATTGTTTAACTCCGCATTGTACGCCACCCTGAATATCGTTTCTATCATCTGTTGCAATTAATGTTAATTCAACTTCTTGTGTTAATGTTTCTTCATCATCATTATTAATTGTTACTGTTCCTTCTGGTGGAACTTTATCAATATTTGTTATTGTTACTGACTTAACGTCAACTGTATAGTTTGTTCCATCAAATAGTCTTGCATATACTGTAGTGCCATAATCATTAACTATAACTGTTGTTGTAGGGGCGTCTGCAGCAGCTTCCCAATCTGGTAGACTTTGATTCAACAATTGATTTCCAACTTGTCTTTCTACATCTACTTCTTCTGGCCATGTATCTCCATACAACGCTTCGATCTCATCTTCAGGCCATTCAACAACTACTTCTACATATGTATTAATCGGAGTTTGTGGCATTACTTGGAATGTAATTTCATCCGGTACAGCTTCTGTCACAATCTCTGCTTCTAATGATTCTGTCGTATTATGATTTGAGTCTGTTACTTTAGTTTTTACATAGTATTTAGTTGATGCGTGTAGATTTAAGAAGTATGGTTTGTCTTGCCATTTTGTTTCATCATACTCACCATTTTCTGTTCTGATGTTGTATTTTTCTTCTGTTAATGCTGTGTCTTCATCATATTGTTCTAGTGTTGCTACAATTGTTGATGACGAAGCTCTAAGTGTAGGCGCATTATCTGTTGGTGGAACGTCATCTATTAAGAACCATTCCGTTTCATCAGGGTTTGCTTTTGCATAAGCTTTTACAACTGTACATGATGCATAATATGATACAGGTCCTGGAACGTTAACAAACATCTCCGTTCCTATTTCTGTAACAGTCTTTTGAATTGTAATATTTTCTAATGCATAACATCCTTTGAAAGCATTAGAATCTATATAGTTCACACCTATTTCCGCACTTTGAATTGTTTTTAAGTTTGTACAATTTTCAAATGCAGACTCACCAACATCAAATGGTGTTATGACATATACGTCTATTAAGTTGTCGTTTCTATAGAATGCAAATGGTGCAACTGTTGTAACCGTGTTTGGTACAGAATATGATGCATTCACATCTCTTCTGCTATGTGCATATATTGTTGTCTCATTTACATCTATCAATGTGTACAAGTTTAGAACTTTAAACATTTCATTGTTGCTATCTACTGTTATTTCGCTAAAGTTATTAGTTGTTGCAAATGCATCTAATGCAATATTTATTAACGATGAAGGAAGTGTTATTTTTTCTACAGCTTCCATACCAGAAACAATTCGTTTTCCTAAATGTGTTGTTCCCGCATTTACTTGTAGTACTTTTATTTTTTCATTGTATTCACTCCAAGGTGTAGCTCCAACATCTTCTATTTCAAGTGTTTCACCAGTACCTTCTATTTCTAGAATATCTTCATTGTTGTAGTATGCATATACTGTTCTATCTGTATCTTTACTGATATCCCAAGCATACACTAATGTGTTTGCAATATTCTCAGATTTATCTTTTACATAGATATAATTTGTAACTCCTGCAATTGCTAAGTTTGGAGTTGTTGTCCATGTAAGTCTATCTTCAAAACCAGCCATGTTTATATCAGAAATAGCATATTGCAATTCTGGTTTGCTGTCGTAACCGTCTTCTGCATCAATAGCTAATTCTAATGTATTTCCATGTATCCACGCATCTGAAATTACTACTGAAAGAATTTCAGGCGGTGTAGTATCTACAATATGAATTGTTCTTACTAATTCAAGTACAGGTTCCTCTTTATAATGAATTGTATATTTAATTGTATAGTCACCTAAAATATGTACGTCTAAATTAGAAACCTTTGTTGCTTTAAATTCCTCAACATATGAACTTTGACCTTCACCCGTTTGTAAGTGTTCACCAAACAATTTAATACCTTGTTCGTTATATACAGAATCATATTCGAGTGTAATTTCTTTTTCGCCTACGATTTCTGCAATAGGTCTAATTCTATCTTCTCCTAAAATTCCCCACGTTGGATCATTCTCATAATTTTCTTCTGGCATCAATACGTACACAATTACACTGTCTTCTACTTGAAGAGTTCCATTAACAGGGATAATAGTATTTAAATCTAATGCAAGAATATGTTGCATTCTTGTAGAACCTTTAAATGTATCTCCTGCAATTGTAGGAGCACCTTCAAATACTGCAGATGTAAATGTTGTCATGTTACCGAAAGCTCTACTTCCAATTGATGTTACATTTGGTTTTATACTAACTTTATTTAATTTAGAATTTGAGAAAGCATAGTTACCAATAGTTTTTAAATTCTCAGACACTTCAAATTTTGTTAGCGCTGTATTTTCAAAAGAGTATCCTCCAATATCTACAATCGCATCATAATTTTTTATTGTTGTTAACTTCTTAGAATCTTTAAAGGCTGTCGAATTTATAGTTGTTACTGTTTCATTAAATACAACTTCTTCTAAACTATTTGATTCTGCAAAAGCACCATTTCCAATCGTTGTTATTCCTTCTGGAATTTCAGCTGTTTTAGCAGTGTTTCCTGTTGCATATTTAATAATTGTATTTCCAGCCATATCAACTAAATATAAACTGTATATTTCTTTAAAGTTTGTATTTGCAGAATCTACCGAAATTTTATTTATGTCTAAACCATAGAACGCCTCAATACCAATTTCTTTAAGACTTGCCGGAATTATTAACTCTGCATCTTCTGATCCACTATTTATCGCTTTAAATGCATAGTTTCCAATTGCAAATACACCCTCTTCTATTACTAGATTCTTAATCTTCGTATATGCAAATGCATTTGAACCAACTGTTCTTACATTGTCGTTAATTATCACTTCTTCATATGTTGCATTTGAATTTGCAAATGCATATGCATCGATTGACATTAACGCATCACTGTATTCTAACTCGCATAACGCATATGATTTGTTAAACGCGTATGCACTTACATTAATTGTTCCTTCAGATAAACTTATCTTTGTAATATCAGTATTAGCTGGTATTACTGGATTTGTACCATCACCAAAGTCTATTACTTTGTATGAAGTTCCTCCATTAGAAACAGTCTCTGGGAAATCAATTTCTGTAAATCCGGTAAGTGCAACAAGACCTACGATTTTTGCATAACCATCATTATGTGTTACAAATTTATAATTGCCATCTGTATACACTGTTGAATTCCATGTATTTGGTATGATATCTACAGTTCTTGTTATAGTTTCTATTAATGTGCTTTCAAACATTATCTTATGATTAATTTCATATGTTCCAACTTCTTTATGGTTCACACTACCTTCAACCTCAACAGTTACTCCTTCACCATCGATGTCAAATCCTTTTTCTCTGTATTCAAAATAATCTTTTCCTGTTGTATCCACATATTGAACCACATCTTCCATTCCATGCAATTCAAATTCATATTCAACTAAGATTATGCTATCTGTTGCATAATTTTCACTTACATTATCTTCAGCATCTTTAACCCATACATATACACTCTTAACTCCATTTCCTGCTTCAAGTTCATATGCTTGTTCTGCATTAAATGGTATCCATCCAAGCTCTATTCCAGTTGGAATATATTTTGAATCTTCCGTAATGTATAAATACTTTTCTTCATGATTATCTGATGCAATAATATTTAATGTTACACTTGGTGTTCTTGTATATTCGTCGTCATCATTGATAACAACACTTGTTATAGTCGGTTTGATATCATCTATTGGAATGAATGTTGCTTGTGTACTAAAGTTTGTTGCATATTCGCTCATTAATGCATTTGATTCATAGTAATAAACATTATTTGTTACTGCATTTGCACCAATGTTTACAAATATATTTTCACCACCCAATGATGTAATTTTCTTTCCTACAATTATACTGTCTAACATTCTAGCATCGTAGAAAGCTCTATCTCCAAGGAATTCTAAATCTTTTGATAAGTCAATTTCCTCTAAGTTTAAGCATCCCTCGAATGCACCCATTCCGATTGATTTACCGCCGATTCCATTATTGCTAATTATTTCTTTTAATCCTGTTGCATTCTTAAATGCGCCCTCTGGAATATCTATGTTTCCGAAAATTTGAATTCTTTCTAATTTAGATGCTTCAAATGCGTATGGTGCAATTGTTGTAAGTCCATCTGGCGTAGTTAAGTTTTTGTTTGTATTCTTTGTAGTTGACACGTATAACGTTTGTTTTAATCCGTCATATAATACACCTTCTATAAATACAAAGTTATTTCCTTCAACTACTATTTCATCATAGTTATTTGTGTGAACAAATGCTGTAACATCTATTGCTACAACTGTACTTGGAATTACAATTTTTTCTACGTAAGATAAATTACTTAATGCAAATTCGCCAAGTTTTGTAACTCCTGCTTTCACATCAATTTCTTTAATTCTAGCGCTCTTTGATGACCATGGTATTGCATCTGCTGTAAAGTCTTTTGTTGCTCCGGTTCCTTCAATTGAAAGTACTAGATAGTCTGTAACAAAGTCTTTAACAATTGCAATTACTGATTTTGGATTTGTATCTGTGCTTATGTCATACATGTTAAATGCAGCACTTGTTACATTACCTGCATCGTCAGAAATCCATGCATACAATTCTGTATTTGCAGTGTTCACTTGAATAATAGATGAGCTGCTCCATTCAGTTGGCTCTGTATTAGTTGTTGTTATTTGATATTTAGTTACTGCTAAATTATCTTTTGCAACAATTTCCAATTCAACATCTGAACCAGTACTCCAACTTCCTGCAGCTTTTACATCTAAGATTTCTGGAGGCGTAATGTCTTTCCAAATTGCATACAACATTACCGATTCATCTTCTGTATATAATGTTCCTGGAGTATATGTTGTACCTAATCCATCTGGTCTTGTATTCCAATGCATGAAAGTATATCCATCTCTAGTAAAATCATTGTCTGCAATTCTTACTCCCATTTCTTCTACTTTTATTTGGCTGCTTACAACACCATTACCACCATTTCTATCATAAGAAATTGTGTATACTGGAACTTCTTTTATTGCCTCATTACCAACTCTATCTGTTGCTTTAAATACATATATTCCTGAATTTTCAATTACATATGTTTTTTCAATTTTTGTTTCAGTTTCTGTTGTGAAATCTGTTTGTTGAACTCCATTTACATACAAGTTAGCAACTCCACTTTCTAAATCTTCAACTGTTACTTTTACATATGCTGCAGTCGATTCATATCTATCTAATTGAAGTTCTATTAATGGAGCTGTGCTATCTATATTAGCAACCTCCCATTGTGCATAAGCAACATTTCCTGCTTGGTCTTTAATATAAATGTGCCAAATTTGATTTCCACTTGTAAATGTTCTACTAAAGTTTGTTACCGGCATAATCTCTGTATAAGATTCCACTCCTGACTCTTCTCTACTTGTAGTTGTAATTTCAAAATAATTAATCTTAGAAACCTCATCAGTTGCAGTAACTGTTACTGTTGCTGGTCCTTTTGTCCAAGTATCACTAACTGGATTTTGTATAATACTATCAATTGTAGGAGCGACATCATCATATAATGCCGTAATAACATTTGATATTTCATAATTATCAGCTTCATCTAATACGTGGAAGTAAAAATCATTATACTCAGCAACTTCCAATTCTTTTTGGAATGTCATAACTGGTTCTTCTATGTATGTCCATTCATCGTCTTCTGGTCTTTGTGTTGTATTAGAGAATGCATATGCCCTAACTCCCGAATTCACGTCAGTCGCTTTACCTGTAAGAGTCAATGCAACATTTCTCCATGTATCATAATCAATTTCTAAAGAAACTGTTGGTTTTAATGTGTCTACAACCAATTCAGATGTTTCTCTAGAACCTGATACTAATTTTCTTACGTATGAAGACTCAGGTCTATCTGTTATTTCACCATTTATTGAGCTATCAATATTACCAATCATTTTTCCATCATAGAAATATAATTCTCCACTAACTGAATAGTATCCATATTGGCTACCCTCAATTACTGGTGTATCTCTGTCTATAGCATCTGCTGAAACTCCCACAACAACTTTACCTTCGTTGTTGTATACACCTGTACCAATTTCACTTGAAGATGTCGCATTTATTGTTGTGTTCTTTATTTCAACATCAGCTCTTGAAGAGTCATTATATAATCCATACGCTTTACCACTAATTGTAGAAATATCAATCGTTGAATCTTTTACAACAACTTTATTTACAGATTTATTATATATTGCGATTATTTCATTTGATCCAGTACCTGTTATTAAAAGATTTTCAATGTTCAAGTTTGAAACCGCTTCTGAATAAATTCCGTTATATCCGTTTAAAAGAATCGTGCCGCCTGTTATTGTTACATCTTTGTTGTTTCTTATAGCAGTACCATTTGGATTATGCTGTTCAATAGTACCTCCAGACATGTTTATTGTACCAACTAATGCATTTACAATTGTGTTGTTTCCATGTGAAGATACTGTTGCTGTATTTGAAATTTCCAAACTTCCGCTATTATCGATTGCTGTGCCTTGAACAGAATTTATAGTACCGCCAGACATAGCTATCTTGCCCGTTAATAAGTTTGTAACGGCTATTTTTCCAGCTGCTTCTGTTTCAATACGTCCACCTTTAATTTCTAATTCATCTGAGTTTGTTAAAGCATTTGCTTTAGCAGATGAAATCGTTCCGCTTATTAATTCTAATTTTCCATCATTTATAACAACATATTCGCTTTCTACATTGTTATAAAGTGTTGCTCCATTAATTCTTGCTTCACCCGTATTCTTTAACGCATATGATACACCATTAATGTCGCTTGAATTTGATAATTCTAAGTTACCCGCATTTCTAATTGCAGGTCCGTTTTTTCCTATAATACTACAGTTATTAATTACCGCTGTCGCACCTTCTATTATTGCAATTGCTGGTAATGTATCATCTGTTACATTTGCTATGATATCTGTTTCTGTAATTGTCATTACCGAATCTTTATTTGCAACAATTGCTTCTGCAGAATTTGATTCTACACTTGATCCTGTTAGTGTCAATTGGCCACTATTTTCAACTGACATGTATCCGCCTATTATCGAAGTACTGTATACATCCATTGTTGCACCTGGCGCAATGCTAATTGCAGGATTACTGTTACTTGTAGATGTTATTATCATGTTGCTTAATGTAACAGTAGCACCACTTACATTTGTTATTGCAAGCCAATCCGAAACAATTTCTCCGGCATTTCTTATCGTAATTTTACCTTGGTTTCTTACGGCTTCTTTTCCTGCATCACCAGTTAAAATGTAACCATTCATATCAATATCAAGATATTTATCTGATGGTATTTGAACACTTTCTGTTAAGTGTCTTAACACTGTGATTTTAGATGCTGTTTCTGGTCTTGATTTTGCTGCGTTTATCGCATCTTGCAACTTAATATAATACGTTGTTGTATTACCGTCTTCTAATTTAACTGCTGTGTCTACAGCTATTGTATATCCTTTTAATTCTGCTGATGTAATTGTTGTTGCGTTATCTAATAAATCGTAAACTTTTCCAGAATAGCTCACTAAATTTATTGTACCTATGTCGTCACTTTCAATTGTGTATGTATAAATTATTGTATTGTCTTTATATTCTGATGTTGTAACTGTTTTATTAGTTCCGTTTCCAACTTTAATCACTAATGTTGGTTTGCCATCTGCATGTGTTGTGCTTAACACTTCATCATATTCTGCAGTAAATTCTACTTTAGTTCCTTGTGCATATGTTCCTGTTACTGGCGAAGTTATTTTTAATGCATTTAGTGCAGGGCTTACATCATCTATCATTACAAAATTTGCTTCATCACTATATGTGATTGCATAATTACGCATATGTCTTGATGATTGATAATATTCAACCGTACCAATACCTTCAACAGTGTAGATACCTATGTTTTTAAATACACCACTTGATGATAAGTCTTCTTTACCAACTCTTGTTACGGTTTTAGGTAAAGATATTTTTTCCAACGATGCTGTATTTAAAAATGCTTCTGTACCAATTGTTTCTAATGATGTAGAAACTGACATAGTTTCTAACTTTCTACAATCTGCTAAAGCTCTATTTCCTATACTTGTTCCACCAATCATTCCTGTAATTTCAAATAAGTTATCTAAGTTTTCAAATGCACTATTTCCTAACGATGCATTTGAATTTGCTGTAACTTTCAACAATTTATCATTGTCATAGAATGCATAATTGCCTATTGATGAAACCGTATTTGTAATTGTGAAAAATTGTGATGGATCTTTAGTTGAGTGCATATAAATATGCGATCTTGCTTTATCATATAATGTGTAATTATTGTATGAGAATCCTGTATTCTTTGCATCAATTAAAATTGCACTGTAATTATTTGAATACATTAATGCATTTTCTTTAAAAGTTGTAAGGTTTGGTCCTATATTCAATGTCTTCATATTTCTTAAATTAGACATTGCATAGTCACCGATTGTTGTTACACCTCTATCAATTTTCACACTTTCTATATTTTCTTTGTACAAGCTGTATGGTACTTCATTTTCACTTGTATAATTCTTTGTTGCACCTGAACCAGAAATAATTAAATGTTTTTCTTCTATTAAGATTGCATACATTTTTCTATTTTCAGTTTCTCCAATGTCCCATACAAAGAAAGGTTTGCTTGTTACATTTCCTGCTAAGTCTTGTGCCCAAGCATAATTTATTCCGTTATCTACAATTACAGGTTCGTTTGATTCTGCAAATTCTGATTCATGTGGTTCGCTACTTGAATTTGTAATAACATATTTACCCATTCCCACATCATCTGTTGCAACGACTTTAATTTTCAATCTTGTTCCAGGTTCCCAATTTTCTGAAACCTCAAGACCTGTAATTACTGGATTTTCTCTATCTATGTTTGCAATTACAATTTGATCTTCATCTATTTTTAAACCATTTCTTATTGCTCTTGCGTATACTGTTGTATTTTCATCTACAGTAACTAATGTTGTGTAATTTTCCCACGATCCTAAATTTCCAATCTTGTATTGAATTGATAATTCTGGATCCATACAAGAAATCTTTACTCTTACTACATCATTTGTTGGAACAAATGGTTCAGCTTCTAAAGTTAATAATTCTGGCAATGGTTCATACACTGCGTAATATACTCTATCAGACATTATTGGAATCTTCGTTTGATCAATTGTTACATTCAATTCTGTTCCTGCAATTCCAGTTCCTTGCCACCCAACAAAGTTATATCCTGTTTTAACCGGATTATTTAATGTAAATGCTTCTGTTTCTCTTGAATATGTTGTTGGATTTTCTTTTGCAACAACTCCACCATCTAGGTGATATTCAATGTTGTATAACTTAGCAATATTTTTTGCTACTAATGTAGTATCATGCCCAAGCATTTTAAATGTTGCGAAACTTTCTAATACGCCATTACTATTTACGAAATTTTTATAATAAGCTGAATTATCTGGTTCACCTTCTATTGTCCATTTTCCAAATTGATATCCTTCATCCGGAGTATTACTTATTTTGATCAAAGTTTCTACCGGAACTTCTAATGTTGTTCCTGTTGCAGAACCATTTTCAGCTTTTACTGTCAAATTAAATTTTTGTCTTGTGTAATATATTGAAAGCATTGTGCTTCCATCTACTTGAATTCTAGCCATTACTAGTCTGTTTGGATGTGTTGTATTTTCAATCAAACCTTCAAACTCGCCAGTATTTTTTGCAACTGCATATACATCAGTTTCTGTTGTTCCTTCAAGTTTTTCTTCAAGTCTTAAATCATATTGACCTGTGATGTCTAGTTTTTCTACATAGTGTCTTACTGTATATGGTATATCTGTTCTTGGAGCCCATGCTGCATATAACTTTTTAATCATTACTCCATCATCTGCAGCCAAGTAATTTCCTCCTGCAGGTATACCAGTTGTTTGATTTGTTAATTCTGACCAACCAGCAAAGTGGTATCCAAGCTTTGTTGGAATGTCAGATGGAAGGACTGCAATTTCACCAGCATTTGCTGTCATTGTTGCATATACTTCACCAAACTCTTCAAGTCTAAACTCAATAATAAAGTCATAATTTATATATAACTCTGCATATTCTGATGTGCTTGTATTTCCAGCTTCGTCTTTTGTTCTTGTAGCAAAAACATATAACTGTTTATTTTTAGGAACTGTTACTACACTGTTTTTGCCCCAAACAAATTCGCCAGCATTTGTGCCATCATATTCTGCAAAACCATATTCTGTATTTGCTAATAATATCTCTGTTTTTGTTTGTCTATCTGTTTGATTCGAACCAACAATTATGTATGGTCCAGATTGTGTAAGTGTTGGTTTGCTATTTGTTGGTGGAGTTCCATCATAAACAATTGAAGCTTGAACAATCGTATCTGCAATATTATTCAAATCATCTTTGAACCATGCATACAATGTTACTTTACCTTCTGTACTTCCCAACTCATATTCAAATCTTTCTTGATATCTTTGCCATCTAGTATCTCTTGAGCTTGGTTTGCTAGGATCATCTTTTGTAATCATCATCCAAGTTGCACCATCTGCTCTCAAATCAATCGTTACTCTTTGGATTTGCGTCGTTGCCGCACCATCATTTATTCTCATTGAAAGGTTTGTTGGAGGTTCTACATTTTCTTGAATTCCCGTTACTGTAACTTGGGTAACTGTTCTTCCGCCACCTTCTTCAGTAACAATAACTGAATAAGTTCCGTTTCTAAGAACTTGAGTTGCATAAGTTCCAGTCGATTCGTCAACTTTTTCAGCAACGTTGTTTCTAACAACAACCGTTAATGCTCCATCATTTCTTGGGAAAGCACTAACTAAAATTTTTGCTTTCGCATTTGTAGGTGAAACTGTGCCATCAGGATTTTCTATTTCACCACTTGTTACTATGATGTTTGAAATAATTGGACCATCTACAGTAGAATCTTCATTCATCGAAGATGCATTCGCCAAAGAATAAATCTTTGTTTTCTTGTAGTCAATTCCTTTTACGTAGTAAACAGATCCTGTAGCATCATAAACATAAACGTCATCTTCTTCAAACGTAAATGTTTTTTCTGTAGTTGCATACCCTTGACCAAATTCTGCGTTTGTATATGAAATTGTCGCTAAGTTAATCAAGTAACCTGTTGTTACTCCTTCGCCTTTATCAAAACTCATAAAGTCTGCTGGCGCATTAAACAGCATTACCTTTTCAAATCCAGCGTTTACTTTGTCTTCGCTATCTCCATACTTAGCATTTTGTAATCGATATTCGTATATCGCACTTTCAACGTTTGTAACTTCTTGTACAAATCGTGTGTACATCGCTTCTGATGGCATATCACTCATCGTCACAATAAATACAGACGCGAGCACGATGATAGCAACAATCGTGATTGCTAACGACACCAGCGATATTCCGTGCGTTACGATATCCTTTCTTTGTCTTTTGTGTGCAACTCATATTTTTCCTCCTAACGTTTCCTTTCAAGGTCTTAACATTTTTGCTTTGTAACTTAATCACTGTGCCTCTTGTTTTTAGCACAGTAACTCATGCTACTAAAAAAGTTTTAACATTAATTCTTTTTCGTGTCTATACGCGCGTATACGCGTATTACTGTATGTAAAAGTTTTGCAACAAAAAACTCGCAAAATTAGCTTACGGAAGCGATTTCTTGATATTTGAGATGCTTTTTCAGCACTCTAAATATTAAATTTTATTAACAAGATTGTTACCGTAGTTTTACAAACTTCACATTTAAACAACATCGTAAAACTCCATCGCTTACTTCCGTAAACGTTTCCTCATTTTCGCAACTGAGAGACACTCCTATTCACAAATAATTCACGCAAAAAAATACCTGCGTTAATTCGCAGGTATTTAAATTATTCTATTTTTGTTTTCTCCATTTTCTTTGTTTAAAGAAATACTTTATTCGATATATCAACTTTTCAAACCAGGTATCTTCAGGTAATTCCAACCACAAGAATGGTTGTGTATCCGTTTCTTTTATTGCTTGAACAATATCCTCTTTCTTTACAGTTGGAGTTTCTGTAGCTTTTGACTTTGATTCTTCTTGTTTTTTATCATTAGCTTCGTGAATTGCACGTTGTGCTTGTTTCTCTTCTTCTGTTTCACACCAATAATTCAAGTTTATCATAGCAAGCAAAGGTAATGTCTTACTACTAAAGTTGTTGTCTTTGAAAGGAATAGATAAATCTAACTTAAATTCATATCCTTCAAGTTTTTTATTTTCCATTTGTTCTAATAATTTTGTCGGAACTTTTTCTTTATATTTAGGATCCATATGATTTAGTATTTCCAACACTTCAACATATGCTTTTTTCAATTCATTTTTCATTTGTACAACCCCTTTTATTAGTGATCCATTTCTACAGAATCTTTAACAATTTTAGCCCCAGGATTTTGTCCTGGAACTTCTTTCGCATCACGTTTAACTTCGGACTCTACTTCTGTTATTTCTATCATACCCGTTTCACCAATAGCTTCTAACAAACCGCCATTTCCTTGTAAAGAAACAACTTTTCCATCCTCTGTATGCTCGCCAGCATGTTCTTCTTCTATCTCTAACTCTCCTATGGTTTCAATTCCTGCTTCTCGCGCTGCTTTTCTTTCCAGTGCTTCTGCAATTAATCTATCTCTATTTTGTTCCTTATAAAGCGAAAGTCTCTTTTGAAAATCCACACTAAATTCCTTATACGAAGCAAGTCTTTCTTCTAAGCTTGAATCAACTTCATGTCCAGCAGCTTTAACTTTTTTCACTATTTCTTCTAATATTTCAGGTTTAATTAATGCTGTCGCCACACCTATATCAACATGCATCTCGCCATCTTCACCAATGTCTTTTTTTGTTTTTTCCATGGTTAGCATTGAATAATCTAAAATTTTTTTCATTAATTCAGGACTTACATCATCCATTCGTGCGACTACAGCAGTTATCCATTTCATCGTATGAGGATCTTCAAGTCCTTTTTCTTGAATTTTACCTTTTGTTTTTTCTAATTGAGCTTTTAATTTTTCCAGATCTAACTCTTCTTCTGTTTTAGGCGCATCTGGATCTCTTGTTTTCTCTCTTTCCTCCTGCATCTCCATGAATTGATCAATTAAGCTAAAACAATCATCCAATGTTAATTCACGGCTACTTTCTCTTACAGCTTGAATGGCATCAAAATTAAAATCTTCGATTTGTTGAACAACCATATCAATAACATCTTCATTTTTAGCAGATGCAATCCTCATAAAGTTTGGATTTTCTCTCAAATCTGAAGCTGCATTATTTAAAAACTCTGCATCTTCTTTTATAGCGTCCAACATAAAATTAGGATCAGAGCTTAAGCTTGAATCTTCTGTAAGCATTTCTATTATAGCGTTGCTTTTTACTATATCTTGCACGATTTCTTGCGTTATGCCAGGTTCAATAGTAATTCCCGCTTTCGCAACTTCTGCTCTAAACTTTTGATCATTTTTTAAATCTTCATCTATATACGCTACTATTCCTGGACAATCTGCTAAATTCTTTTTTATGAATTCACGATCTCCAGACAAAACAGTGCGTTGTATCAATTCCGGAGCTTCTCTAAAAATCTCAGTAGCTATTTTTTCATTTTGTTGTACCGCTGGTCCTGAATAATACAAAAACACATCATATGTACCATGTTCTTCTTTTACTGCATAAATTAAATCTCTCATAAAATCAACACTGTTCATCTTTGTTGAATATCTTAAAAGATATGCTAAATTTCCACTTTTTAATTCGTCAATTAACTCATCTGGATACTTACTACCCCTCAATGATTCTAAAGTTATTCCACTCATAATTTCTCTCCTTAATTTTATCTTTTGTTTGCATCTCTTCTGGTCCAATTTTATTGTAGCACAATGTATTTAAATTTGGCAAATACTTACTAAAATTAAAAAACAAGAAGCATTCCTGTTTTTAAAGCAAAAAAAATAGTAGCTTACGCTACTATTTTTTTTGGTGCCTATTCTCAGAACACGACCCGCATCGCTACGAAATAGTCCACTGGACTATTTCTTGCAGATTGCTCTCGTTTCTCTTCGTGCAATCTGCGCTCTTTTTCGATTCCTCGTTGTGATAAATCACAACTTATGAGAATAAACACACAAACAAAAAAAAACATGACTTTAGTCATGTTTTTTTGTTTGGTGCCTATTCTCGGAATCGAACCAAGGACACAGGGATTTTCAGTCCCTTGCTCTACCAACTGAGCTAAATAGGCATATGAAATTTTAGTAAAAAAAATAACCATTTTATAAACAAAATGGCGACCTGGAAGGGGCTCGAACCCTCGACCTCTAGCGTGACAGGCTAGCGCTCTAACCAACTGAGCTACCAGGCCATATATAATATATAGATAAAAAAAGTGGTGGGCACTATAGGGCTCGAACCTATGACCCCCTGCTTGTAAGGCAGATGCTCTCCCAGCTGAGCTAAGCGCCCACTTCAAAGTCATCATTTCCGATGACTTCCTTAGTATACTTTATGAACTTAAAATTGTCAACAATATTTCAAAACTTTTTTCTTTTTTTGCTAAAGCTTCTTCAAATCCGCTTTACAAGTGGTTTTACAGACCAAACATTCCAAAAAATATTTGCCACTTTCATAAGAAAAGGTCCCTTTGTTTTCAATTCTTAATTCGTGATACCGATAACAAATTTACCACAGATTTTTGAACTTGTAAAGAACTTTTTTGTCCCAATTTGAGTCCGTCCCCAGGTGGGACAAAAAAAGAGCTTACAGTATCTGTGAAGTTGTAAACTGAAAGTAGACACAAAAAAAGTGTCTGCTTTCTTTTTTTGG
>CAYMVI010000005.1:0-131443 GCA_964394075.1 uncultured Eubacteriales bacterium
CAGCACCTGTGATCATGTTTTTAACATAGTCAGCATGTCCTGGGCAGTCAACGTGTGCATAGTGTCTAGCATCTGTTTGATACTCTACGTGTGCAGTATTGATTGTGATTCCTCTTGCTTTTTCTTCTGGAGCTCCGTCGATTTGATCGTAAGCTTTAAATTCAGCAGCTCCTTGTAAAGATAATACTTTAGTAATAGCAGCTGTTGTAGTTGTTTTACCGTGGTCAACGTGTCCGATTGTACCAATGTTAACGTGTGGTTTACTTCTCTCGAACTTTTCTTTTGCCATAATAAAATTCCTCCTTTAAATTTGTTTATATTATTTTTAATATTGAAATCTTTTTATTTCCGTATGCGCGAAGGCAAATTCGCACATACGAATTTTACGAATATATTTTACAAAAAATTGAATTTATTTGCAATATATTTTTTATTATTAGTCTTTCTTAGCTTTTTGAGCTGTAATAGCTTCAAGTACTGACTTAGGAACTTCTTCATTGTGGCTAGGTTCCATTGAATATGTACCTCTACCTTGAGTTCTTGATCTTAAGTCTGTAGCATAACCAAACATTTCAGAAAGTGGAATGAAACATCTAATTTCTTGCATTCCATTTTTAGCTTCCATTCCTTCAAGTCTACCTCTTCTTGAGTTAACGTCACCGATAACATCTCCCATGTATTCTTCAGGAACTACGATTTCTACTCTCATAATTGGTTCTAAGATAACAGGTTTAGCTAATCTGCAGCATTCTTTGAAAGCCATAGAAGCAGCAATCTTGAACGCCATTTCTGATGAGTCAACTTCGTGGTATGATCCATCAACTAATGTAGCTTTTACGTCTACAACTGGGTAACCAGCAAGGATACCTGTGTTTGTAGCTTCTCTGAAACCATCTTCAGTTGGTTTGATGTATTCCTTAGGAACTGCACCACCAACGATTTTGCTTTCGAATTGGATACCTGTACCTGGTTCAAGTGGTTCAAGTTCAAACCATACGTCACCGTATTGTCCTTTACCACCTGATTGTCTAATAAATTTACCTTGAGCTTTAACTTTGTTTCTAATTGTTTCTTTGTATGCAACTTGTGGAGCACCAACGTTAGCTTCAACTTTAAATTCTCTCTTTAATCTATCAACGATGATATCAAGGTGTAATTCACCCATACCAGAGATAATTGTTTGACCAGTTTCTTGGTCTGTATATGTTTTGAATGTTGGATCTTCTTCAGCAAGTTTAGCAAGAGCTATACCCATTTTTTCTTGGTCAGCTTTTGTTTTTGGCTCAATAGCGATAGAAATAACTGGTTCTGGGAATTCCATTGATTCTAAGATAACTGGGAATTTTTCATCACATAATGTTTCACCAGTTGTAACATTCTTAAGACCAACTGCAGCAGCGATATCTCCAGCGTAAACTTTGTCGATATCTTCTCTGTGGTTAGAGTGCATTTGTAGAATTCTACCGATTCTTTCTTTAGTGTCCTTATTTGTATTAAGAACTGATGAACCAGCTTCTAATGTACCAGAATATACTCTGAAGAAGCAAAGTTTACCAACGAATGGGTCTGTAGCAATTTTGAATGCTAAAGCTGCGAATGGTTCGTCATCGCTTGCTTTTCTTTCTTCTTCTTGTTCTGTTTTAGGGTTAACACCCTTAATAGCAGGTATATCTAGTGGTGAAGGCATATAATAAATTATATTGTCTAATAATTCTTGTACACCTTTGTTTTTGTATGAAGAACCACAACATACTGGAGTTACTTTACAAGCTAAAGTACCTTTTCTAAGACCTTCTCTAATTTCTTCATTAGAAAGTTCTCCTCCATCTAAGTATTTCATCATTAATTCTTCATCTTGTTCTGCAGCAGCTTCAACCATTTCAGCTCTGTATTTTTCAGCTGTTTCTTTTAAATCTGCTGGAACGTCTGTCTCTTCGATTTCTTTTCCTAAATCGTCTTTATGAATGAAGGCTCTCATTGTGATTAGATCAACAACGCCTTTGAATTCATCTTCTGCTCCAATAGGAATTTGTATTGGAACTGCATTTGCATGCAATCTATTCTTCATTTGCTCTACGCAGCTGAAGAAGTCAGCACCGATTGTGTCCATTTTATTAACGTAACACATTCTTGGTACTCCGTATTTGTCAGCTTGTCTCCAAACTGTTTCTGATTGTGGTTGAACTCCACCTTTAGCACAGAATACTGTAACAGATCCGTCAAGTACTCTTAAAGATCTTTCAACCTCAACAGTAAAGTCAACGTGTCCTGGTGTGTCGATAATATTTACTCTATGATCGTTCCAGAAACAAGTTGTAGCGGCTGAAGTAATTGTAATACCTCTTTCTTGCTCTTGAGCCATCCAGTCCATTGTCGCTGCACCTTCGTGTGTTTCACCGATTTTGTGAACTTTACCTGTATAGAATAGAATTCTTTCAGTAGTAGTTGTTTTACCAGCGTCAATGTGGGCCATGATACCAATGTTTCTTGTTTTTTGTAATGAAACTTTTCTTGCAGTAGCCACTCTATTTCCTCCTTATCTATTTTTCGATTGTTAAATTTCTTTTTGAGATTACCATCTGTAATGTGCGAAAGCTTTGTTAGCTTCAGCCATTCTGTGTGTATCTTCTTTCTTCTTGAAAGCGCCACCCATGCTATTGATAGCATCGATGATTTCGTTAGCAAGTTTTTCTTGCATTGTTTTTTCGTTACGCTCTCTAGAATATCTAACTAGCCATCTTAATCCAAGAGCTTGTCTTCTTTCAGCTCTGATTTCCATTGGAACTTGGTATGTTGCTCCACCAACTCTTCTAGCTTTAACTTCAAGTACAGGCATGATGTTGTTCATAGCTTCTTCGAAAGCAGCCATTGGTTCTTTTCCTGTCTTTTCAGCAACAATTTCAAGTGCTCCATAAACGATTCCTTGGGCTATTTGTTTTTTACCATCTAACATAACGTTGTTAATAAGCTTTGTGATTACAAGGCTGTTATATATAGGATCTGGTAAAATTTCTCTTTTAGCGATATATCCTTTTCTTGGCACTATTCTTCCCTCCTTAAAAATTTCAGTATACATTAATACCGTATACCAAGGTACTCTGGTGTACCTAACACCAGTTTAGTGCATTATTACTATATTTTATCTATATAATAAGGCACCATAATTCTTTACCTAAGGATTAGTTCTTAGGTTTTTTAGCTCCGTATAGAGATCTAGCTTGTTTTCTGTCTTTAACACCGGCTGTATCTAAAGTACCTCTGATGATATGATATCTAACACCAGGAAGGTCTTTTACTCTTCCGCCTCTTATAAGAACAACGCTGTGCTCTTGTAAGTTGTGTCCAATTCCAGGAATGTAAGCTGTAACCTCTTGAGTGTTTGTTAATCTAACTCTGGCAACTTTTCTTAAAGCTGAGTTTGGTTTTTTAGGTGTAGTTGTTTTAACTACTGTACAAACACCTCTTTTTTGAGGAGCTGATTGGTTAGTAACTTTCTTTAATTTTGAGTTATAACCTTTTTGTAAAGCTGGAGCCTTTGATTTACTTGACTTGCTTTTTCTACCATTTCTAACTAATTGGTTAATTGTAGGCATTTTTCTGATTCACCATCCTTTCCATCCTAAGATTTTATATATTTCAAGGCTTATTTTTGGTGCCTATGAAATCAATTTGATTGAAAGCTTATTCAGCCGCCGCCGCAGACTTTACATCTACTTTAGCCATCTCACCTAAGTCTTCCATTGTAGCGATGTGCTTAACTTCAATATTCTTTTCTTCACATAGCTTTAGCAATGGTGCAATAACATGTGGTTCCGCATCATCACCAACATAAACAGTGCTTACCTCGTCATTTTCAACAGCTTTTATAACCTGTTTAACGCCAACGTATTTCACTTGTCCATTTCTCCTTATTCTTCAAATATACGATTGTGCGAGGAAGTCTTACGGCTACTTGTATCTTCGCCTTAGATAGACTTCCACACAATGGCAGTTTGCATTTTATCATTTTTATCTACTAATGTCAAACATTTTGGGGTATTTTTTAGGGATTTTTGCGCAAAAAAATAAGGATATTAAAATCCTCGATTTTTTGGGGGTTCTGGGCGGTGATATACACCGCCCAACTTCACGAAAAACTTAGGGACACAAGGACCTTATCTTGGCCTGTGCCACCTCGACCGCACGCTCCATGCAGCAAACTTCGTAAGCATACACATGGATCAGTCTCAGATCATCCTTTGACTTCTGGATTCTCTCCTCGATCTGCTGAATGTTCTGGAGTCTACGGGGCTTAGGATCCGTCTCGCCCTCGTCAGGTTCAATGTCGATTTTAACCTTCTTCAGGGCTTCCAGCATCCTGGTTTTGATTTCAAGATTTTCAGGATTCTTGAAAAACGCATGAATGTCAGGCAGCAAGCAATTTCCCATGTTGGCACGCCATTTATATTCGCCACCAAAGGTTCTCGCCAGCTTGTTCTCAATTTCATACGCCGATACGCCACGTCCCACCTGATCAATGATACAAGCCGCAATATCGCAGCGTCTTCTCAGCTCCTCTCGCAGTAACGTGTTGCGTTCGTAGTCTTTAAAGAATGTTCCATCTTTAGACTCGAGAACCGCTTCCAGTTCCTGCAATTCCTTAAGCAGAGATTTTGCGATATCTGCCAGTTCACAACCAGTTTCGTCCAGCGCCATTTTGGCCATCCAGCCAAGGTTTCTCGTCTTCTCGCTCTGCGACACTGCGTCGCGTACGCGCTTTTTGAGGCTCGAGACTTCTTGTCTCAGACTCTGGATTTGACGACCGATGTCTTCAATTTCCATTGTCTTTACATCCATACTTGCCATTGCCATGTTGTGTTGCATACCTCGTTTCTTTCAGAATAGGATTTTTGCCAATATCTATTTTATCACATTTTACATAAAAAGTAAACATTTTCAGCCATCCCCCACTTTTTTCACATAATAAAAGAGCCTCTCGGCTCTCTTTTTACTCTTCAGATAATTTTGCAGCTCTGTCTGCAGCATTTAATGCATCAATCATTTCGTCAATATCTCCATTTAAGAACGAATCAACTTGATACATGCTTAAACCAATTCTATGGTCTGTTATTCTTCCTTGAGGGAAGTTGTATGTTCTAATTTTTTCTGATCTATCTCCGCTACCCACTTGGCTTCTTCTTGTGTCAGCTTGTTCTTTAGTTTGTCTTTCTAATTCTGCTTCATAAAGTTTTGCACGAAGCATAGACATAGCTGTTTCTCTGTTTTGAATTTGGGAACGTTCTGTTTGACACTCTACGATTACACCTGTAGGAATATGTGTGATTCTGATAGCTGATTCTGTTTTATTTACGTGTTGTCCACCTGCTCCACTTGCTCTAAATGTATCTACTTTTAAATCCGCAGGATTGATTTCTACTTCTACTTCACTTACTTGTGGTAACACAGCAACAGTTGCTGTAGACGTATGAATTCTTCCACTTGATTCTGTATCTGGAACTCTTTGTACTCTATGAACTCCACTTTCAAATTTAAGTCTGCTATATGCGCCTTTACCAGTAATCATGAATGTTACTTCCTTGATTCCACCAAGTTCTGTTTCATTTAGATTAACAACTTCTGTTTTCCAACGTTTCTTTTCAGCGTACATTGTATACATTCTAAATAGGTCGCCAGCAAATAATGAAGATTCTTCTCCACCTGCTCCACCACGGATTTCAACGATAACGTTTTTGTCATCATTAGGATCCTTTGGAACTAATAAAAGTTTTAACTCTTCTTCAATCTTTGGAAGTTTTTCTCTATTTTCATCTAATTCCATTTGTGCAAGATCATGCATTTCTTTATCATTTAACATTTCTTTTAATTCTTCAATTGCTTGTGTTGTCTTTTTATATTCTCTATATTTTTCAACAAGTTCTTGAATATCTGCATGTTCTTTCATAAGTTTTTGCCATTCTGATTGATTAGCAATAACTTCTGGATCAGAAATTTTAATATTTAATTCTTCATAACGAGCTTCTACACTCTCTAATTTATCAAACATGTTTATCCACCTTTTCTAAATTTATCGCTAAGAAATTATACTACGAAATTGGCAAATATGCAACAATAATCCATTTTTAGGAAGTATCTCTCTGTTTTTACTACGTTTCATCCCCAAAAACTCAACCATAATAAAAAGACACATGCTTAGCCAAATGGCTTTACATGTGTCTTTTTCGTTTATTTATCTACGATCTTAATGCAATTGAATTTCCAGATTCGTATCTCTTTAATGCAAATTTAGTAAATGCTGCTGTGATAGCTACAAATACTACCATTGCGCCAAAGAACCATAACAAATATTTGATGTTGAATGTTGTAATGAAGTCTATTGGCACGAACGAGATATATGCTGAAGGGATTACTGTGTACAACAAGAATTTAAGTCCCGAGCCATATATTTCACTTGGATATGAAGCAAAGCTTATCATCAAAGTGTTGATATATGTGTGTTCAATATTATCTGTGTTTCCAATAAATACAGTTAAAAGTCTAAGTATTGTTTCCACACAGACATAGAACACGCCTCCAAGCGCGCCTAGAATTAACAAGAATCCAAAACGCAACAAATTAAATTCTGTAGCAATCAACCCTACAACAATTCCATATAATAAGTCTCCTGCTGCGGCAAACTCCATGCTAGAGCACATTACATTTAGTATTACATTTTTAGGTTGAGTTAAATATACGTCTAGAGTTCCCTCTAGAATGTGACGCCCTAACTCTCGTACCCCTCCAAAGAAGAAAAACGCAACACCAAAAGATATTACAGGTACTGACCAAATATACAGAATTTTATTTAGCGTTATATCTCCTGATTTCTCACCAGAGGCTGCAAGTACAACATACCAGAATAGTAAGAAAAATCCGTTATTCAAAAACATAAATATGGTTTGCACCAAAAAGCTGCTTTTGTATTCAGCAATAGATTTAAAATTGCATTTCATACTCTCTTTAAAGAATCTGAAATATTTCTTAACCGCCGTTAACATTTATCTTCTTCACTCCCTTTCTGTATAAGCACATTACGCTCAATGCTAATATACCGCACATTCCAAGTTGCAACGCTAACCACTTAAGATCAGCTACACCTTCGAACTTAACGAATATCTTTGCTGGAACGTATACCATATATGTCGTTGGTGAAAGTAGCAATAAGCCTTGTACAAATTTGTTGTAGAAATTTATTGGAACGAATACAAGTAACAATTGAAACTTTTGAACTATGAAGTATATTGAGCGTGTTTCTTCAATGTAAAATGCAATTAATCCAATTAAAAGCTGAATAAAATTTGCAATTATTATAGAAATCACACACGATATTGCACATAGTCCAATTGCTGCTGGCGTAACCGTTATAGGTCCTGCCATCGTTAAGCCAATTATAATTCCTGCAACAAGATTTATCACAATTCTTATTAAGTCACTGCTTTGTTCACACAAGAAATATCCAATACAGTTAATAGGCTTGATAAGCATGTTTGCTATTGTGCCATCTTTAACCATACTTGAAATTCGTTTATGCAAACTTGAAACACTATATGTCAAAAATTCGGTAACAACTATGTACCAAATCAACTCCGCTTTGTTGTATCCAAAAAGCGATCCGTCCTTAAGAATGTAATCCCACAAACAGTTAAATACCAACATGTGCACCGTAAATGAGAATGCAGCGAAAAGGTAATTAACTATAAACGTAGTATTCATCTTAAGAGAATATTTGAAAATAGAAAAATATTTTTTCAACTTGCTCACCTCACTTTTCTCTAGCTGTCACACTAAGACTTTCTCGTGTAGATGTCATAGATGATATCTTCAAGAGGTATTGTCTCTTCGTGTTTAACTGTTATGATTTTCTTTTTCAAATATGTGTCTTTAAGACCGTCGATTCCTTCATCGATTACGATTCTTCCCTTGTCGATGATAATTACTCGATCACAAAGTTTCTCGATATCTCCAACATCGTGACTTGTCAAGAAAACAGTTACGCCGCTCTCTTCATTAATCTTGTTGATAAGCGCACGTACTTTTTCTTTTACCACTATATCAAGTCCGATAGTAGGTTCATCTAAGAAAATGATTTCAGGCTCGTGAATCAAAATACCCACGATTTCACAAATCATTCTTTGTCCAAGTGACAATCTTCTAACAGGTGTATAAATCAAATCCTGAATCTCAAACGTTTCGACTAATTGGTTGATTCTCTTAAGGGTCTCATCTTCATCCAAATCATAGATTGCTCCAAACAACTTGTATGTGTCGATTGGAGGTAAGTGCATCCATAATCCAGACTTTTGACCGAACAAACAACCTATCTTGTATGCCATTTGTTTTCTCTGTTTGATAGGATCTAACCCAGCAACACTTATGCTTCCAGAAGTAGGATGGACTATTCCAGTCATCATCTTTATTGTAGTAGATTTTCCTGCGCCATTAGGTCCGACGAAAGCAACTTTTTCTCCTTTGTTTACACTAAAACTGATATTATCTACAGCTGTAAAATCTTCGGAAATAGGATTAAAGAAGCCCTTTATACCAGGCATTTTAATCTTCTTTTTAAAGGTCTTGCTTAACTGCTTAACCTCGATTATCGTATCTTTTTTCATTATTCAATCTCCTTTTCATAAATAATTAAAAAAGCTGGCTAGATTGCGTGCAACGATTTCTCTAATAATAGAAAAACTCCGTGCAGCATGGTCCAGCCAGCTTTAGCTCATTGTATTTATTTTACGTTTTTGTTTTTAATATAACTTTCCTTAAACTCTTCTGCTAATATGTCCATGTAAACTTCATCATAATATGCTCCGTTTATAAAACGGCAGTTACGTCTACGACCAATCTCGCGAAAGCCCACTTTTTCATAGCATTTGCGAGCTCGCGCATTGCACGCCACATATGTTAAATCTACGTTGTTTAAGTTAAGGTAATTAAAAGCAAAATCCAATAATAGTCTAATAGCTTCTGTACCATAACCTTTGTTTCTTGATTCTTTTTCTCCAATCATAATTCCTAAAGTCGCTCTTCTGTTCACAAAATCTACGTCTTTGAGACTCATGTTACCAATCGCAATATCATCTGCAACTGTAACAATTTCAAACACATACCCTCCTTTGGCTAATTCATCTTGAAGCCATCTTTTTTCATTTTCGTAATTTTGAACGCGATGAGTGTTTCCGATATAGTCTGTTACATCCATATCGCTAAGCCAAACTAAGAATTTTTCTACGTCATCTGGATTCATGGGTGATAAATAAACGTTTTCTCCAACTAATTTTTTGTAATAGTTACTCATGGTAACACCTCCTAAAAATAATTTTATGATTCGTAATAGCAACAAAAAAACTCGCGAAAGAATCTTTTAAATAAGACTCCTCCGCGAGTATAACTCGTTTCTAGTGTAGGTCTACTTGACCCTGTGCCGCTCAGGTTTGTACCCTAGACACACTCCTATTACATTTCCAATATTACCACCCTATCCAAATATTGTCAACATTAATTTGGCAGGGTACCATTTGAAGAGATTTCGAGAGTGAGGGGAAATCCCCCCACTCTCTAAGTTGTTTACTCTTTGTGCGCAGCCTCATAGTCAGACAGCAGGTTGCGTACCTCGTAGGACTTGGTGAGAACGATTGCATCCTTCCATTCATCTCCCATACTCTGGCGCACATTAATTACGTGCTTCGCCATCAGTACACTCTGCGGCTTAACCGAAGAATCCACGACGACGATATCAGCCGGAGCCTTCTCGATGATGATTGCATGTTTCTGAAGCCAGTCCACAGTTTCCTGAACTTCAGCAGGTACACGGCCGTACTTAATCAGGCTTCGAACATTATTCAAAACCATCTGCGGTACAACCAGCTTACCAGCCTCAGCCAGCTCCTTAAGGATCTCCGGGAAATTGACCACGTAATCAGGACCCGCTACGCCGCCCTTGATTTTGGCGATATTTGCGGCCCTTTTCGTATGCTTGGACACGAATTTAGGATCACTGGCCGGATTCTCCGGCGCCCCATTCTGGGGCTTTTTAATATCCTGGGCAGGTGCTTCTGCCACAGGAACGGTAGCAGGCTTGTCAGCCGCTTTCTTTCCCTTTACAGGAGCTTCCTCTGCCTCTGCCTCAACCGAATCATCCACTGGGGCTGCCATCACCGGTTTTTTTCTGTTGGCTTTCAGCGCCTCAATCAGCTTCTCGGCACGTGCCTTCTGCTGGTACAGACCACGGATGGCGTTATACAACTTCTGCACCGAAGGCAGACCTGCTTCCCTCAGAAAATCCTCGGGGGTCATACCAGTGGCAGCTGCCGCTTTCACGGATTCGCGTGTTACAATTGTGAAATCGTACTTAATCTTGCTCATTACTCAGTCTCCTCCAATTTTGTTCTTATTTTATGACTTCGGACTTTGTATCAAGAAAATCTCTTCGTGGGGATTTTATTTCCTCCCCTTATGAACAGTTATTCTGACACGCACTCATTATATCACAGTTCACATAATTAATCAACCCATAATTTTCCACGCTGTTTTACACATCTTTTTCCATAGCAAAAGGGAGCCGTCTCCGACTCCCTATGCGTTGGCCCAAACAATCCCTATCACCAAAGCGATAAAGATTAAATTCTCAAGCCAGTTCGGTAACAACCAACCAACTACACAGAGTAGACCGTAGGCAACAAGTGCCAACAATACGACCTTTAAAAAAGCGCCGATGGTCTCACCTGCCAGTTTGAAGATAACCGTACCGATAATGATGACTGCAATCCATACTTCCGCAGAAAACAGATTGAACAGTCCGGAGATCAGCCGACAGATTACCTCTATCACTGATTTCACCTCCTTCTGCCAATTATTAGGTTATCTTTATTCTACTCGCTTTTAGCCTTTATGTCAACTCGCGAAACGTTATTTTGGTTGATATCACTCATTTTGCGTATCATTCTTCTTTCTTTTTCTTTGGTATAAAACCAGATATCGCTTTGTGCTTTTCTCTATTTTGAATGTGCAAAAATCCTATTACACTAAACCACAAAGCTCCTTCAAAATTAACAAACAAATCTAGCATTGTATCGCTTAGTCCCACATCTATATAGCCATTATCAATGTCGTACACTTCTCCGCTCGTTACGATATAAGTTTGTGTAATATTTTTTACTGCAACCGTTTTGTTTTCTCCGCTCTCATTCAAATACACCGTGTGTATTGCAGGAAGCAAAGTATCTTTTTGCATGTCTGTATTTAAGAACTGATCCATTCCAAATTCAAAAAACTCCCAGAACACACCGATTGTCATAGAAAAGCAAAAGGCTACAACTGCAACAAAGAATGGTGATAAGTTTAAGTTTTCACTATTTTCATTAAGCAAGTCTACTAAAGAAAAACCAACACCTGCACACAAAAATCCATTAAGTGTGTGCAACATCGTATCCCAATGTGGAATCATTCCATAAAAATTATTTATCTCTCCTAAAATCTCAGCAGCAAAAATAAACACATATACTGTACTTTCCAAAACGGTTGGGAATTCTATTTTTAATTTATCTTCAATAAATGTTGGAATTGTAAACAATAACAGTGTGAATAAACAAAGAAAAGCATTGTTCAAATCACCTCTAACAAGTTGCAACAACATACACGCAACAACAAGCCCTCTTAATATCAAATATACTAACAATTCTGCCTTTTTAGTTTCTTTATATAGCTCTGCCATTTTCTTCGAATGTTTACTCAATCGCCTCACCCATTTCTTTTATAATTTTAACAAGTCTACTTGTGCCCAAACGCGTAGCTCCTAAATTTATAAGTTTTTCTGCATCGTCAAAACTTGATATTCCACCTGCAGCTTTTATTTTTTTTCCTTCTTGCATGTGTTTTCTAAACAACGCTATATCTTCAAAAGTTGCTCCCGCTTTCGAAAATCCTGTAGAAGTTTTAATGAAGTCTGCGTTGGATTTAGAAACTATTTCACACATTTTTTTCTTTTCATCATCAGTTAACAAACACGTTTCGATAATAACTTTCAAAATATTGTTACCGCACGCCTCTTTTATGGCATTTATTTCGCGCAAAACATCGTCATATTTTTGTTCTTTTAGCATTCCAATATTGATTACCATATCAATTTCATCCGCGCCATTTTGAACCGCATTTTCAGTTTCAAAAACTTTCACTTCAGTTGTACTGTATCCGTTAGGAAAACCTATCACTGTACAAACTTTCATTTTGTCCCCAACATATTCTTTAGCGCTTTTTACAAATGATGCCGGAATGCAAACTGATGCAGTACCGTATTTTATTGCATCATCACAAATAACTTTTATATCTTCCCATGTTGCTTCTTGTTTTAATAACGTATGATCCACAAAAGATAAAATTTCTGACTTATTCATTTCACATCTCCACACTTTCTAAAAATTTTCATCTTAATTATATTTTACTTTGAATATCACATCAACAAAACAATTGTGTAAATTTAATGACCACATCTTATTCAATCATTGAGAAAAAATGTTTTTCGTGATACTATTTAGCAAACAAGGAGGTATTAAATGCGCTTCAAAAGAGTTTATATAGAAATAACAAACGTATGTAATTTAAAATGTAGTTTTTGTTTACCACATCATAGAGAAAATAGATTTATGACTTTTTATGAATTTAAATTGATTCTAGAAAAAATAAGACCTTATACTAATTACATTTATATGCATGTAAAAGGCGAGCCGTTATTACATCAGGAGGTAGATAAGTTTATTGAGTATGCGTATAATGAAGGCTTTTTAATTAACTTAACTACAAATGCAACATTGCTAAAAGACCATTTACATATAACTAAGTTTTTAAGACAAATAAACATTTCTTTACACGCGACAAACAGTTTAGAAATTGTTCGAGTTGCAAAGCAAATAAAAGATTGTATAATTTGTTTTAGAATTTGGAATATAAATAAAGATTTAAAAAATAAAAAATTATTAGAAAAAGAATTTAATACGCAAATTCCATTGCAAGAAAATTTCACACTTGCAGAAAATATATTTCTATCACAAAAAGAAGAATTTGCTTGGCCAACACTTGAAAATACATCTTCTTGTGATAAAAAATATTGTTATGGTTTGATAAATCAAATTGCAATTTTAGTAGATGGAACTGTAACACCTTGTTGTTTAGACAACGAAGGCGATATAAATCTAGGAAATATATTTAAAGAAGAGTTTGAAAAAATTATAATTTCTGAACGAGCTACAAAAATCATTGAAGGTTTTAAAGAAAATAAGGCTTGTGAAGAACTTTGTAAAAAATGTACTTTTTAACAACAGAACACCCCCATGGTTCGCCAGATTGGCGTTCCTTGAGGGTGTTTGTTTTTTGCTTACTGGTGAATGACTACCGGTGCATCATCATCAGTATCGTTTACCAGCACAGGAGCGATAAACTTAAGCTCCTTGCGAGTGCGCCCCTTGCCTACCCAGTAGGTATGCCAGTGCGCCTTGCGCCAATGCTGGCGGGGTCTCCTGCGATCTCCGGAGATTTCTGCGATCTTATGACCAGTGGTTGTCGCTGCCTTGTGCTCACGCACTACACGAACGCCAACGTCCCATTTACGGATTTCAGAAAATTTATCCTTAATGGTAGTAGACGGTCTGTAGATGCTCTTTTGCTTTTCATTCTCTTCGACATCTGCATTTTTAGCACACAAGTACATGCATGCCTGCAACACAAACGCCAGAATCTGCCTTACCATAACCACATGAGGATCACTCATATCAGCTTTGGAGCAGTAGACTTCCGTCTCAAAGAATGACTTGTAGCTTGCAGACTCGCGGGGATCTACGATTCCGCTATTGATGGTCTGCGCTTTGCCAGCTTTGCCGCAGATGGTGTACAAGATAGAACGCGTCGGCGCATCTGTGTACTTCACCATGATTCCCTCCACGGACTCATGATCAGTCAACTCCAGATAGAATGTTTTGTACGGCAACTGGTTAAATAGAATCCAACCAATCTCAAAATCATCCATGTCCAGAAGAATGTCGTAGAATTCCTTGGAGAACCGGAAAACTTGCTTGCACTTTCGCCAATGCGCTGCAACCACCGTAGCAATTGCATAGTCATAGCTCTGATACAAGACCAGATTTTCTTGTGCAGGCGTAAGCCTTTGTCCAGCCGATATGCCATTCAGCTCGTAAATCCGCTTTACCGCGTAATCACAAGCGATTTTGACCTGATCTTCAGCAGCATCGCAAGGTTCTTTAGCTAGCGCTTTTTCAAACTCTGCAATGGCCGTGGTATGCTGGTGTACCACTCTTAGTGGGGTGTACGTCACGTTTTTCTTTCCCACTAAATTCACATCCTTTCTCTCAAAAATATTTGCCAGGGCTTTTGTTGAGAATAAAATTCCAACGCCTATATTATATCATAATTTACATAATATTTGAATAGATATATCCTTTTTTGCCAAAAATTTAATAATAAATTAATACTATCTCAAGAAAAAACTCCGGAGTGTGCTTTTCAGCGGTCTCCGGAGTTTTCTTTATTCGTGCTTTACGACAGGCATTTCATCACCAATATCGTTAATAAGCATGGGAGCTATAAATTTAAGCTCTCTTTCCTTTCGGCCAGGGCCGACCCAATATGTGTGCCAGTGTGCTTTTCGCCAATGTTGACGAGGTCTTTTTCGACCTTCTGCAGAATGTTTGTGTGTTTCTTCTTGAGCTTCTTTGCTTAAACGTTTGTGTTCCTTGACAACACGCAAACCTACATCCCATTTGCGAATTTCTGCATATCGATTTTTAATAACAGCAGATGGTCTGTAGATTCCTTTTTGAACCGGATTTTCTTCAATGTCAGCATTCTTTGCGCAAAGATACATTGATGCTTGCAATACCAGTTTCAACGCTTCTTGAATTGCGAGTAAGCCTTCATCATCCGGACTTCCTGGTAATTGTTCTGCTTGCCTTTGAATAAATTTTTTGAAAGAACCATTATCTTCTGGCGTAAAAAAGCCTCCGTTTACTCCACTTTCAGTAAAATCACAGTTAGGCTTAAAAATAATGCAAAAAGCTAATTCGCAAGTCTTAGGATTGTATCTTACTAATATGCCATCAATATGCTGAACATCCTGCAATTCCAAGTAAAATGCATTATAAGGAAGATACTTGAAAATAGATAACTCTATGTCGAAATCATCCATTTCCACAAGCATATCGTGTAGTTCCTTTGGTATACAATATACTTGCTTGTTTTTCCTCCATTCTGCCAAAATAAGTGTTGCAAACACGTCATCATATACTTGTGAGGTCATACTTGCTGTCAGCAACTTGCCTTTTCTTGAATCTGCGGGAATTCCGTACTGAAGTTCTAATACGGTTTCAAACTTGCCTAACGCATTATCCATCTCAAATGCAATAAAGTCCTCGAAGCATTCATTTTCGATGACATGGGAAACACTTTCGAATTTCCCTATTAAGGTTTCTTTTTCTGCGCACAACCGCAGTGGTGGGTACAACTTTGTTTTGCCTGCCATTTCTCATCCTCCTAAATTATTGGGCGGTACACTCATTTGTTGATATGTTTCGGAGCGATTATATCACGATTTACATAATTATTGAAGTTTTTTTTAGTTTCTTCATAAAAAAACTCTTTATTTGAAGTCATATACTCAAATAAAGAGTTAATCTTTAGCAGCAATCCCAGTCTACCACTGCATTTTCAAATCTAGCATTTTCTATATCTTCCTTTGATATAAAGGTAAATAGTATTCCTGCATCACCAATGTTTATATTGTTAAAATCCAAGTTTGAATCAAGCTTAAATAAGCATTCTTTCTTTTCTGTATGCTCTCTATCTCTTGGATCAGACTGTGTAAAATCTGCATATCCGCCAATGTTGCATCTTGGATTTTCTAACTTGTCTATGAACGGCTCTGGCCAATCATCTGTTCCGAAAAAGTTATCCATTTCTGGATAATTAGTAGCTGTTTCACCATACAAATCTTTTATAATTTGAGCAACCGTTTCCATAAATCTATGCTCGCTAAAAGGCATTACACTTGTTGCTTTTTCTAAAACAATTTTCACAGAATTATCTATAATAGGATATTCCCCAACTGCTTCTGGTAAATTTTCTTGGTATTCTAACCCTTCTTTAAAACATTTAACTACATATTGACATGGCCAACCAAGTTCAGCATCTATAAAGATTTCTACAATTCCTTCTTTTGGCCACCCTTCTAAATCTACATTCTTCAAATTAAATTGTGCCACTAAACACATTGGCTTTCCATCTTTATCTAACGGATATTCTTCACCTACTGGTAAGTAAGGTTTTCCACCTAATTTATCATCTAAAATTCCCGGCTCACCATCCACAACAGTTACTTTCATGCATTCTTTAGCAGTTCTTTTTAGAAATTCTTCTATTACTTTTTCTAACTTATCCATATAAAGTCTCCTTTCAAACACTATAAAAGCACCTCACAAGTTATAAGCTTTAGGATCGCTTGTAGGTGCTCATAAACTATTATTTAACTTCTACCATCCACAAACCATGTTTATTGCAATATGCATAAATTTTGCTTCCTGGAATATATGTGAAACTATGTTTCGCAGGATCTCCTGGTTTTAAGAATTTCTTACCAACTTTCTCATCACAAGCAATACCAATCCACTCGATGTAATGATCAGGATCCATAACATGATTTACAGTTACGATGATTTCATCTCCTACAACTTCATATTCTGGCAAATGCTTTTCTGCTGCTGCATCAGCTGTATTAGGCTTCATTTCTGTCATTGGCTCGCCACAACATACAACCATTCCATTTTTAAGCATTTCTACTGTTGCTCCACATCTCATACATTTTTTTATAACTATTTCTCTCATTAAATTCACTCTCTTTCTTTGAATCATTTTGAAATTTTCCTTAATTTAGTCAATTAAAGCTCTTTTCTATTCAATTTTATCCAAAAAACACGTCATTTACAACAACTCTATCTCTTTTTTTCTTAATCTAGCTCGCATTTTCTCGCGCTTATTTGCATTATGTCTACTTTTGTGATATTATAATTATGTCAAATAAATACTGACACTTGCTACGCAGTTTATTCGCCCATTCGCGAATTTTACATGCTTAGCGCAACTACTAGCGAAATGGAGGGTCGCGAATGTAGAAAAAATTTGTACGTAAAATCCGAAAACTGAAAACGAAATATTATGAAAGAAGAGGTTAACAACATGTCTTATTACAACAACGATTATCGCTTCAACTGGCTGGGCTTTGGCATCAGCCTCATTCTTCTGGCAGCCCTTTTTGTAGGAATTTGGTTTCTGTGCCTCCCGGCATGGTCTTTCAATTCCGTCGGCATGTGGTTCTATGTCATCCTGGCTTTTGCCGCATGCGCAATCATCCCTACCGCGATCGGCGGTACTGGTAACGATGAGTTCCTGCCTACCGGCATCACAGCTATCATAGCTGGTGTAATGGTTGTAGCGCTTATCGTTGTGGCCTGTGGCTCTGGCGAGCTGTTCCATGTGGACACTTACCGTGCTGCTGCAGAAATCTCCACCGGTGAAAATGCTGCCGACGTCCTTCCCGACACCGATACGATGCCTATCATCGACCGTAACACGGCTCGCAAACTGGGTGATCGTACCATGGGTGCTATGGAAAAGTACCTGTCTCAGTATGAGGTAAGCAGCGAGTACAATCTCATTGTTTACAACGGTGAAGATTACTACGTTAGCCCTCTGCTGTATGGCGGCTTCTTCAAGTACAACAACAGTAAGGATGTAGGTATCCCTGCTTACGTGCTTGTAAACGCCCGTACTGGTGAAGCTCAGCTCGTTGAACTTGAAGCTGGCAAGGAAATCAAGTATGCTCCCAGCGCATATTGGGGTTACGATCTCACTCGTCACCTCCGTATGAAGTATCCCACCAAGTTGTTTGCTGGTGAAAACTTCGAAGTAGATGATAACGGTCATCCGTATTACATCATCCCCACTTTGAAGAGCACCGCAGGCCTGTTTGGCGCTCGTGTTATCGATACCGTAATCGTAATGGATGCACACTCCGGTGAATGCAAAGAGTACGCTCTTAACGAGATTCCTGACTGGGTCGACAACGTCTACGAAGTCGATCGCCTTATGAAGCAGGTAGCTTGGAACTACGATTTGGTTCACGGCTGCTTCAACTTCTCCAATAAGGAAGTTCGTAAGACTAGCTATTCCTTTGATCAGAGTCAGTACTACTGCTTTATCAAGGATGGCCACACTTGGGTATACACCGGTGTAACGTCTGCTGGCGCTGACGAGTCTAACATTGGCTTCTTGGCTATGAGCTTGAGAACTGGTGAGTATATCTACTTCTCCGACCCTGGCGCAGAGGAAAGTTCCGCACAGGCATCTGCCAAGGGTCTGGTACAGCAGTACAACTACAGCGCTGGTCCTGTTATCCTGGTAAACGTTGATGGTCACCAGACTTATTTCTGTGCTCTTAAGGATGCTCAGGGTCTGGTCAAGATGTATGCTTTTATCAACAAGACTGACTATACTAAGGTCGCCGTTGAAAGCAGCATGGAAGAGGCTGTCAAATCCTATCGTAACATGATGGGTAACACGGACTCCGACGATCCCATCGTCGAAACTCCCGAGGCTTATGCAGCCGAAGGTGTCGTAACCGAGGTCTACGAGGTTACTGTTGATGGTAACACGATGTTTATCTTCTACCTCGAGGGTAAAGATGAGTTGTTTGTGTCTACTATCAGCAACAATTTCGAACAGCCTCGCAAGCTGATCCCCTCCGCTAAAGTTGCAATCACTTATTCCACGGTGGACAACACTAATGTGGTAAGTGAGATTACCTTCAAGTAAGTTTCATTCGCTGAACGAAAAATCTGTGGTCGCCCGCAAGGGCGGCCACTTTGATTTTATTACGAAAACGTCCAAAAGGGACAACCTTCTTTGGACAGTTTAGGCGAATTTATTTCAATCAGTTCTTCTCTTACCTAACTGTCCAAAGAAGGTTGTCCCCATTGGACGCTTTTTATCTTCTTAAACCAATCTTGTTTTTCATTTCTTCATATTTTTTCTTTGCGATTTCTCTTGCTCTATCTCTACCTTCATCTAAAATTCTATCTAGTTCGTCGCTATTTATTAATTCATTATATCTTGCTTGAATTTTTTCAAACTCTTCAACAACCACATCGGCAACACCTTTTTTGAATTCGCCGTAATTAGCATTTTCAAATTTAGCAACAACTTCTTCTTTAGACATTCCTGTTAAACTTGTGTAAATGTTAATTAAGTTTGTTACACCAGGTTGATTTTCCGGATCATAATTTACTTTTCCAACAGAGTCTGTAACAGCAGAATTTATTTTCTTTCTGATAGTATTTATATCATCTAAAATTCTGATTACACCTTTTTGACTTTCTGCAGATTTACTCATCTTCTTTGTTGGATCTTGTAAGTCCATTATCTTTGTTCCAGCTTCTCTAATTAATGGTTCTGGAACAACAAATGTATCACCGTATTTCTTATTAAATCTAATTGCAATATCTCTAGTAATTTCAACGTGTTGTTTTTGGTCAATTCCAACAGGAACAAGATCTGCATCATAAGCCAAAATATCTGCAGCCATTAATACAGGATATGTGAAAAGTCCTGCACTAAAGTTTGCATTCTTAGCACTCTTGTCTTTAAATTGTGTCATACGGCTAAGTTCACCGTGATATGTATTACATTCTAACATCCATGAAATATTTGCATGATATTCGTTATCTGATTGTAAGAATATCAAATTCTTTTCTGGATCAATTCCGCAAGCTATATAAATAGCAATTAATTGACGAATGTTATTTGCAAGTGTGTCCGCATCGATTGGAACTGTTATAGCATGCATATCTGCTATAAAAATTATTGAATTGTATTTTTCTTGGTTCTCAACCATTTGTTTAATTGCACCAATGTAATTTCCAAGTGTAATTGTACCAGTTGGTTGAAGACCTGTTAGCATTAGTTTTTTATCCATAAAAATACCTCCTGTTTTATATAAATCTTATTTAATTTTTCTTTCACTAAAACTATTTTTCTCATCAAAAAACTCCTGCACTTATACGTACAGGAGTAACAATCAAATAACACATTATAAAGTCCACACTGTACCAACATACAGGTCCATTTGTAACAACTTGGAATGTCGTCTCCCCTACTTAAATTTCAGTTTGCTCTCATCAGTCCATTCAATAAAACTTTCATTGCAGTTATCTCACCACCAACTGCTCTCTGTAAATTTCCGAATTATTTACTACTCTAAATCAAAGATTTACGTTTTTTGTATTACATCGCTTATATGTTACTACAGAATTTCTGAAATTTCAATTATTTTTTCTTCAACTAGTATATTTCATCAAATTCCACGCATCACTTCGCTTAATTTTTAGGTTTACAAAATATGGATATTATGGTATACTAGCTCCGTAAAATACGTCTCGCATATGTTAGCATTGTCCATTTGACATACTATTATCTTAACACTGGAGGGTAAATCTACATGCAACAACTTCAAAAGTATTTCGAAACCAATAGCATAGAACGCCTATTTGACAGTAAAACCGCGCCTGAGCTCCGGGCAAAAGCCACACACATTCGCATGATGACCGACATCGCCATGAAGCTTGCAGAAGCAGACGAATCTATCGACAAAGACCTACTTCGTATCTGCTGCATGCATCACGATGACGGCCTCGTAGAACAGTTTAGACAACTTAACGAATTCAATGACGCCCATCTTTCTCACCACGCATTGGGCCTGGATATGCTTGATCGATATATCGTCTTGTACAACATCACCATGACTCCCAAAATCCAGATTCTTCGCGCCTGCATTTACTACCATGGCAGGCTCCATTTGGCTGGCAACACACTTAATGATACCACACTGAAATATGTCAGACTCGTTTCTGAAGCTGACCAGCTCGAAAGTACCTACTTCAGTCCTCTGTGGTATATGAAACGTAGAATCGCAAATGATACTTTCGGATGCCGGATGGCACATCCTGAGTTCAACAAAACCATTCGCCCCAAGCTTTTCGAGTTCTATAAAAACGGTCAGATCTTTGATGAGCACAGCAGATCGTACTCCGAAATTCTCCTCGAGGAAGCCACTTTGGTAATGGAATTTATCAAGGACCGCGGCGAATTCGCCAAGACCATACTGAGACTTCCGTGCTATGGATACGGCTATATCAGTGCAGCCGACGGCTACGTAGACCTTTTCAAAAACTACATGTCTAAAAAAGATGCAACCCTCGCAAGTCAGATTCTTCTGGATGCACTCAAATAACAAAAAGAGACTAGGAATGTTAAATTCCTAGTCTCTTTTTATATTTTATAAAATCTCTTTGCATTTGCAGTTGTAATCTCTGCCAACTTTTCTAAAGAAATTTCTCTCAACTCAGCTACTTTTTCTGCTGTATGAACTACATATGCAGCTTCGTTTTTCTTTCCTCTAAAAGGCTCTGGCGCTAAGTATGGAGCATCTGTTTCAATAAGCAGTTTGTCATCTGGAACTAACTTCGCAACATCTATTAATGAACGTGCATTTTTGAAAGTCACTGGTCCCGCAATCGAAACATAGCAATCCAATTTTAAAACTTCTTTCAATACTTCTACACTAGAAGAAAAACAATGCATTACGCAATTATTTTTTATTTTATGTGATTTCAAAATTTCTAACATATCCATGTCAGCATCTCTACTATGAATTACAACTGGCAAATCTAATTCATTAGCAATCTCAATTTGTTTTATAAATAATTCTTTTTGTTTCGCTTTGTGTTCTTCCGAATTATCATAATGATAATCAAGGCCAATCTCGCCAATCGCAACCACTTTAGAACTTTTAGCAAGTTCATAGATGTAATTAAAATCACCTGTGTATTCATCAACGTTTTCCGGATGCAAACCAACTGTAGCATACACACCTTCAAACATCTCAGCATTTTTTACAGCAGCAGAAGAAGTCGATTCGTTATATCCAATATCAACTATATAATTCACATTATTTAATTTTGCATCATTAACAATTTGTTCAACTGACTTGTCATAAATCTCGTCAGTTAAATGTGTGTGTGAATCAAAAAATTCCATTTTATTATTTAGAAAGAGTGCTAAAATTAAGCACTCTTTCACTCCCTTCTTTATACGTTAGCAAACTTCAGCTCCTGGTTGCATATCTCCATCAGTAGTAATTACTTTTACGATATCATCGCCAGCAGCAAGAACCATACCTTGTGATTCAATACCTTTTAATTTAGCAGGTTTTAGGTTTGCAACAATTACAACATTCTTACCTACTAATTCTTCTGGTGCATAATATTTTTGCAAGCCTGCAACTATTTGTCTTTCTTCTGTTCCTAAAGATACTTTTAATTTCAATAATTTTTCTGAACCTTCTACTCTTTCAGCTTCAAGTACTTTAGCAACTTTTAATTTGATTTTATCTAAGTAATCAATTGTGATTAATTCTTCTTTTTCATTAGCAGCTTCAACTTTTGCTTGAGCAGCTTTCTTTTCAGCGGCAGCTTTTTCAGCGATTGCTTCAAACTCAGCCAAAACAACTTTTTCATCAAACTTTGTAAATAATGTTTCAACATTATCCAGTTTAATTCCAGCTTTTGCTTCAACAAAATTCCAAGTAGCTTTTTCTAAACCAAAGATACTTCTTGTTTTTGCAGCAGCTGCTGGCATAAATGGTTCCATGATATTTGAAATGTTTGCAATTAATGTTGCACATGTAAATATTGTGTCATTAAATGCAGCAATGTCTTCTTTAAATTGAATCCATGGTTTGCTTTCATCATAATATTTGTTAGCGTCTTCAACTAACTTCATAGCTTTTTCAGATGCATCTTTGAAGTTAAGTGCTTCAATAGCTTCTCCAACTTCAACATAAGCTTTTTCAATTAAAGCCTTGATGTCGGCATCAAGATTACCTTGTGGTATTTCAGAAATTCCTTTGAATTTTAATGTTCTATTAACAAAGTTTCCGAATTTGTTAGTAACCTCATTATTGTGTGTTGCAACATATTCAGAAAGTGAAAAGTTAGTATCCTTTCTTTCTGGTCCGTTGTTAATTAAGTGATATCTGATTGTATCTGAGTTTAATTTTTCAATTGCATCTAGTGCACTGATTGCATTACCTTTACTCTTTGACGCTTTTTCATTATTGAAGTTTAAGTATTCAGATGAAACAATAACATCTGGCAAATGCATTCCATCATTCAATGAAAGAAGTAATCCAGGGAAAATAATACTATGGAATACGATATTGTCTTTTCCATGAACCATGTACATTCTATCTGGTGTCTTCCAGTAGTCTTCCCAGTTAAGTCCTCTTTCTTCACAGATACGCATTGCAGCTGTAACGTATCCTAAAACAGCTTCAATCCAAACATATAATTTTTTGTCATCAAAACCTTCAACTGGAACATCGATACCCCAAGTTAAATCTCTTGTGATAGCTCTATCTTTTAAACCTTCACGAAGATATTTTTCTGTTTCGTTTTGTGCATTTACTCTCCATGTGTTTTTATTCTTAGCAACATATTCTTCAATTTCACCTTGCATCTTTGAAAGTGCAATGTATAAATTCTTGTTATCTTTTTGAACTGTTTTACTTCCGCATTCTCTACATGTAGCATTTAATAAATCTTCTTCTGTTGGAGCATAACCACAATCACAGCAATCTCCTTTTGTTAATTCGCCACATTTTGGACATGTGATTTGAAGTTCTCTATCAGCCATGAATTTGCCACATTTTTCACAGTATGCTTGTGGTTCTATTTTTTCATAGATAGCTCCTGCATCATAAATTTTCTTAATAATTTCTTTTACTTTTTCTTTGTGATAATCTGTTTCAGTTAAAGTATATAAATCATAAGTGAAGTTTAATCCATCAAATGATTTAACAAATAAATCATGGTATTTATCACAAATATCTTTTGGTGAAATGCCTTCTAATTTAGCTCTTTCTGTAATTGGTGTTCCGTGGCAATCTGATCCAGAAACGTAAATTACATCATCACCATTTGCTCTGTGATAACGTGCAAGTAAATCTCCACCAATAAGTCCTGCAACATGACCTAAGTGTAATTTATAGTTTGCGTAAGGCCAAGCGCCTCCAATTAAAATCTTTTTGTTCATTTATATATACCTCCAAGTTCAGCTCTCTTCGCTGATTATTTATTTATAACGACTGTAGCTGTAGCATAAACTGCATCATGCGATAAGCTAACATCAATATTTTCTGTAACAAATCCTCTTTCATCAGCTATTCTTGCAAGCTTTCCATTAAGTTTCATTACAGGTTTTCCATTCGGTTTCTTTATAATCTCGGCATCATGCCATGTTATTTCGTCCATTGTTTCTGGCGAAAACGCTTTGTATGCAGCTTCTTTAGCAGCAAAGCGCGCAGCATAACTTTGGTACTTACACATTCGTTTTGACTCACAATATTCAATTTCTTCATCTGTGTAAATGCGCTTAACAAACGTATCTCCAAGCTCTTCGATTGAATTTTTAATACGTTCAACACTTACAATGTCTGTTCCGCAATAAACTGCCATTTTATTCGCCTCCTAACACGAGTACACATTATAGCATTTTTTTACCAGATTTTCAAGCCCGAGAGCCGATTACCAGTGGTATTTCTCGTTATTTTGAATCTTAAATGCTCTAAAAATTTGTTCTGCTAAAAATAGTCTTATTAATTGATGTGGGAAAGTAAGCTTAGAAAAAGACATTTTGAAGTTTACACTACCAACTAATTCTTGGTCTAATCCAGCTGTACCACCAATTACAAAGTCAATTGTGCTATAGCCATTTACAGTTATACTTTGTATCTTTTCAGCAAACTCTTCTGAATCAAGTTGCTTGCCATATTGATCTAAGCAAACAACGTAATCACTATTTCCTATCTTTGAACGAATTTTTTCAGCTTCTTTTCTCTTAATCTCAAGCACCTCTTTTTCAGAAGGATTGCTTGGTATAGGCTCATCCGCAAGCTCTACAATTTCTATATTTGAATATTTAGATATTCTTTTTTTATACTCATCAATTAAATCAATTAGAGATTTTTCTTTTACTTTTCCTAAACAAATAATTCTAATATTCATTGTTACCTCCAAATAGTTGCTCGCGTCCAAAAGGGGACGTCCTCATTTGGACACTTATTAAATTACCTTAAACAATATAAGCATAATATTAAAGTGTCCAAATGAGAACGTCCCCTTTTGGACGCAAGCAACCTTATTAAATTATTTCCATTACATCATCAATTGTATCTCTTTTTGCAATCGATAAATTAAACGGAGTTTTTGTATTTGAGCTATTAATCTCATTTAAAACAGTTTGATATGCAAGCTCTGGGAAATTATTTTCTTTGCTCAAATGCCCTAACACAAAATTAGAAACACCAGATTCATAAAGTCTTCTAACCAACTTGCTTGTTGCTTCATTTGATAAATGTCCAACATCACTTAAAATACGTTTTTTCAAACAGTATGGATATGGTCCACAAAGTAACGTATCACAATCATAATTTGATTCAACTAAAACCATATCGCTTCCTGACATTTGTTCTATTAAACTTTCATCAACATGTCCTATATCTGTTGCAACAGTTACTTTTTTACCACCTGCATAAATACTGAATCCACATGGATCTGCAGCATCATGAGGTATAGAAAAAGATTCAATTTTAATATCCGCAACTTCAAAAGTTTCTCCTGCTTCAAATGTTCTTCTGCAATTTTCATCTATTTTCAAAGACTCCATATTACTCCACGTTTTTGGTGTTGCATATATTGGAGTGTTATGTTTTTTAGCGATAGTTGTTAATCCTTTTGTGTGATCAATATGTTCATGAGAAATTATAATAGCATTTATTTCATCTAAATCTACACCTATTGAAGCAAGCGCTTTTGATATCTTCAAACAACTAACCCCTGCGTCAACAAGTATTTTTGCATTCTCACTCTCTATGTATGTTGAATTTCCACTACTTCCACTAAATAAATTACAAAACTTAATCATATGTATTTCTCCGCTCTGTGATGCGGACTTAAGTTCCGCAATCTACTTTATTCTTCTGATGCACGTGTAATGTTTGCGCCTAAAGCATTAAATCTTTCAGCAATCTTTTCATATCCACGTTCTACATGTTCTATTCCATATATTTCTGTTTCGCCTTCAGCACAAATTCCAGCGATAATCATAGCAGCACCTGCTCTTAAATCAGTTGCTGTAACTTGGCTAGCTCTAAGGCCTTCAACGCCTTCGATGCAAGCTGTCTTTCCTTCAACTCTTATCTTCGCTCCCATTTTTCTTAACTCTTCAGTATATTGGAAACGAGAATCATAAATTCCTTCAGTTAAATAACTTGTTCCTGAAGCCAAAGAAAGTAGCACTGCAACTTGTGGTTGCATATCTGTTGGGAATCCTGGATAAGGTAATGTTTTGATGTTAGCTTTTGTAGGACGCTTATCTGTCCAAACGTGAATTCTATCACCTTCATCAGCTTCTTCTACATTAACTCCCATTTCAATCAACTTTGCAGAAAGCGGATCCAAGTGTTTTGTAATACAATTTGTTACCCAAACGTCACCTTGAGATGCAGCTGCTGCAATCATGAAAGTTCCTGCTTCTATTTGATCTGGAACGATTGAATAAGTTGCTCCACCTTTTAATTCTTCTACACCCGTTACTTTAATTACATCTGTACCAGCACCTTTAATACTAGCACCCATTGTGTTTAAGAAGTTTGCTAAATCTACGATATGTGGTTCTTTAGCTGCATTTTCGATTGTTGTTGTTCCCGGAACAAGAACAGCAGCAAGCATTGCATTTATAGTTGCACCAACGCTTACAACGTCAAGGTAAATTTCATTTCCTTTTAATCCATTTTCAGCGTTTGCAGAAATCATAGCTCCTTCGCAAACAACTTTTGAACCTAATGCCTCAAAAGCTTTTATGTGTTGGTCAATTGGTCTTGATCCAAAATTGCAACCACCAGGGAAACCAACATTAGCATGTCCAAATCTACTTAGCAAAGCACCAATAAAATAATATGATGCTCTAAATTTTTTAGTGTAATCCCAAGGGATTTCGATATCTTTTATTTCTGTGCAATCAAACTCAATTTCATGTGAATTAATTATATTTATTTTTGCACCTAAAAGTTCTAATATATCTAAGCAACGTTTGATATCACTGATATCAGGAATATTTTCAATCTTACATTTTCCATTAATAAGTACAGTCGCTGGAAGTATTGCTACAGCCGCGTTTTTAGCACCATTAACGCTTACTTCTCCCTTTAATGGTGTGTTACCTTTAATAATAAATTTTTCCATCTATAAACCCCTTTTCTTAATCAGAAACTCTCTTAGCGAAATCTACTTCAGTTACTCCATCAATTGCTTTTAATTGTTTGAACAATGTAGATTTGCTCATGCTATTTTCGTATTTAACTCTAAACTTTATTGTAATAGTTCTATCTGCATAATTTCTTATTTGTTTTACAGAAAAAACTTCTAAATCATTTTCTTCTAATACTTCTTGAGCTTTACTCAAAGTACCAGTTAGGTTCTTTGAAGTAACAGCAATTACAGTCTTTTTAAAATTTCTAGAAATTGCTTTTTGAGCAGGTGTTCCAAAACACAAAATCAAAAATACAAATATAGTAGAAATTACTGCGCCTTCGTAAAAACCAGCACCAACAGCAAGACCTATACATGTTGTAGCAAGCAAAGATGCCGCTGTTGTAACACCTTTAACAGTCATACCATTAGATAAAATAGTACCTGCACCAACAAAACCTATACCAGACAATATTTGTGCCGCAAGTCTTGTTGGATCTCCTGCTGATCCTGGGAAAAGTTCAGTCATATATATTCCAAGCGCCATAACTAAAGTCGCCGAAATACATATAAGAGTATGAGTCTTTATTCCCGCAGGTCTACGCACAACTTCTCTTTCAAGACCAATAACGCCTGACAAAACAAAAGCTACAAGTATCTTTGTTAAAAACTCTGTTAACGTTGCCCAATCAACCATGTCCATTATGCCCATATGAACCTCTCCTTTGCAATCAGTTTTCTACGAAAAATATATCATAGTTAAAAACCTTTTGCAAGTAAAGTGTCTACGGAGGCATTAGTTAGAAAAAAACTCTAAAATTTTAAATTTAAACTTTGCTTCCCCCGCAACTATAGCAAAGGTTTCCGTAGACATCTCATTTTTTAGTTTTTGACTCGCATCACTATCGTCACAAACCTCATTCGAAAAGCAAAGTGTGGGATACATTACGCACCACCAATTTTTCCCTTCTGCGTCTCCTAGTAAGATACGTAACGCACGATATCTCCCTTTTGGAAAAATTAATCCATCATAATCTTTAGTTGGGAAATCTGTTTCTTCAAACTTTATTGAAACAGCATATTCCACACCTTCTTCATTTAAAACTTCATATACATATTTTTCTAATTCTGCTCGATGATTTTTAACATATTCACATGCAGCATCGTAATCAGACAACTCTTCGCTTTTAATTTTTTCGAGAACACAATCTCTCACTTTTAATTTTATTCTTTGCGCTTCTTCAGAGTCATTATCCGCAATTACATGCAAACGAATTACATTATTAAAAAGTTCCTCTCTAATATTTTGGGCATACACATATGCATCAAAAAAACTTAAACAAATAAATAAACATATTATAAAAATCTTTTTCATACTTACCTCCAACACAAGTATTACCAAGCTTTATAAAATTAATACCATAAATTGGAAAATATTAATTGACACATCTGGTAATATATGGTAAATTCAATCTAGACAAAGTTGAAGGAGGAAAAAGAATGCATAAAATTATAAAAGCATGTAATTTTTATGTTAGCGAGTGGCATTTGTTCGCCGCCCTTTTACCATACGTTCGCGAAGAATTAAAACAGTCAAATAAGGTTGTAATAGTTTCACAAGACAAACTTGAAAACGGAATGAAAAGTTTAGTAAAAAGATTAAACTTACATTTTGAAAACGAAAAAGGAATCGATGAAATTACATGGTTTACTGATGAGTTTGTAATGGAAATAAACGAAGAAACAAATCCTATAACAATTGTCGTACAAGGTTCTATGGAATTTATAAAAGAAATAAACACATATCTTTCTGCAAACTTGCAAGCACGTTTTGCAGAAATAAGAATTATAAATTGTTATGAAGTATATGACACAAACACTATGCTTTATAACATACTTGATGAACATGATTTTGTTTTCAACACAGCAGGTATGAACAAGAAGGTCGATATCTTTCCTGGTTATATAGAACCTGCAAAAATATTAAATAGCTAATATCTAAAAATCCATATAGAAGACATGATAATTATTGGATTAGCAATAACAACAACACACCAATCGTCATCATGTCTTCACCCCCCTCTTTAATTAAAAAAATAATTAACGAGAAAATTAAAACATTGTCGAACTCTTCGGCAATGTTTATTTTTTGCAAAATATTCATCTTCTCACCTTCTATTATTTTTCTTCATCATTCATTTCTGAAATAATATTCGAAAGCTTTATAAACTTTATATACTGATCAACTTTTTCTTTTTTAGAATCTCTCAAAAAAGGTTTTAGTGAGTTCAATAAATTAGTGCTCGGACTATTTTCTCCAGACTTCATAGCATTCATTACCTTCATAATTTTCATCATTGTTTCCATATCTGGCATATTAGCATTTTCAAAATTAAAATTCTGTTCTTTAGGTTCTTCTTTTGCTTTTTCTTCAGGTGGCTTCATTCCATTTATCATATTTAATATTGAAGCAATGTCCGGCATTTCATTCATAAACTCACCTCCACATTATTTGTTTTTCTCTGTTTCTATTAATTTAACTAACTTTTGATAGTCCTCTTCACCCATCATACTTCTAACTTTCATTAAGGTACTTTGCATTTCCTCTTCACTCATATTCTTTATACTATTCAAAAATATTTGATACATCATTTCATTATTCATATGTTCCTCTCCCTTCTTTATAATATATGCACCCAAATAAAAAAGTACCACAAGCAAAACTAATTTGTGATACTTTGCATCATCTTTTACTTACGGAATTACGTACAATTTCCATCGGAACACTTTTACTTTCCAACAATGGAAAATCAATTCGATAATCATATTCCGTAGATAAGAAAATGGGATTTCCGTACGACACTCTACTAGACGTGTATTTAATTTTTAACTTATCTTCATCAAAACCATAACCAATAAGTTCAGATTTTAAATTGTTTACTTCTTGCTTTGTTAAGTAACCGTACTCTTCCATTACAAACACATATTTTATACAAGTACTCGAAAGTCGTTCGTACCATATATACGGTGTTATAATTTCTACCGCGATTACAATTAAGCCCGCAACAAACATTATTCCTATCGCTATTATTATCGGCGTAGTTAAAATAGCACTTCCTTTTTTATTCTTCATAAATTACCTTTCATCAACGATCATAGAATTTAACGCTACATCTTCATGTATTGTAAAAACAAAAATATTTTCTAATAAACTCTTCAATATAATCGGTTTTATTTTTACTTCTAGAACCATATGTATCGTTCTATCTTGCAAATTTTTCTTGGAAAACGAATCTTTAGAACGCGCATTATAAATTTTATATTCAACAATATTTATGCCACTTATCAACTTATTTTCGTTTTCCAGATTTTCATCCAATTCATAATTACTTTTCAACAATTTAACAAACTCATTTTTGTATGTTGCTATATTGTACGAAAAATTATCTACACTAGTTTTAGTTTTATTTACAGCAATAATCGCACTACGATTTAACGAATACATTTCCAACTTGAAGTTGTACAACACACTATTTATATGAGATACAAATATAGTAATTACAAGCATACAAATAATAATTGCAATCGCAAAAAACACAACCGAAGCAGTGAGAATTTCACCCGAGTTTTCTTTCATCTAATCACCTACTTTAACATATCTCGTTAAATCACGATTGTATAATTCATCCCATCGTTCTGCGACATCAAAGTGATAACTTTCAGTAGCAGTTTTTCTAGTATTGGATGCTTTCACTACTAACTGATACATTTTATCTTTTCTTGTAAACAATCTACTTTCATCTATATCGAATGCATTTCCAGAAAGCTCTCTAAGGCTATTCCACGAATGCAATGATTGTGTAGTTTTGTATGGAATCACATATGTTGCTTCATATACATTTGTAGATGATGTTTCTTTAACCAAACTCATATGTTTTGGAAACTTATATGCACTTTGAAGTTCTTTTAAAGAAGAGTATCTTGTACGTTCTCCTCTAGCTTTAGGATCTGACCATTCAAACTTTTGTGTTAAATCATCTAACGTTTTTATTGACGCATAGCCAGTAAAATCAAACGACACATTACCCGCATCTTTTGAAGTAACAACTTTTATTTTTATAACTTGTCCTGCACAAATAAAATTTGTTTTTGTTCGTTTTGAATAATACAAATCAGCAACATCTTCTTTACCATTTAAAGTAGTTACTCTTTTTATTTCTATTTTATAAATATCCGGTGCATTCTTTTCATTTTTTATTTTTACTTTGCTATATTCATCACTCTCTATATTTATTATTATCGTAACTTTTTTCGAATCATACATTGGCGGATCATTTGCAAAGTAAGTAGCTGCAACAGAATTACATTCAACCTCTATCAATACTTTCTTTTGTCCCGGATAGTCCGATTTATTAATCGTTAATATATTCTCTTTAGAAACAGATAATTGCTGTACACCACTAACGACATCTGTTGATACTCCATTTATTTTCAATTCCGATTCTATTATTCGAATATGATCTTCACTCGCATATTCAGAAACACTTACAATTTGTGAACCAAACAATATCGGCACTTCTATACTTTCCTTATTCATAGAAATTGTATATTCAAGACCATGTTCGAATTCTAGTACGCTATTTAATTTTGCATCTTTTGCAAGGGGTGGCACAGAAAAAGTTGCTGCCCAATATACATTTCCTTCTCCCGGTTTTTCAGTATAAATACTTCCTGCGTTCCCCCATGTTGCATAATTTTCAACTCTTGCTTTATCTAGTCCAATATCTTTTGCAGTTAAATCATATGTAACACCAAAACGCGAAAGTTTGGAATTAAGCATGTATTCTCTTTGAATTTCATACTGAAACTTTGAAGCATCATTCCACGATTCTTCTGCATCTTTTACTTGTCTATAATTCCAAAATAACGGTGATGTCCCCGAAGTATAATCATCAGGAAAAATTTCATTATGCACAGGTTTTCCTAAATAATCTTGTCCTAAAATCCAATACTCGCCACGCGCGCCTTCACCATTCCATATCTGCGAATTATTATTCCAACTTCCATTTATAGTTTCTTTATATCGTTGATTATGCGTTACATTTATAGGAGAACCATAAACAATCAAATTATATCTTTCATATATATCTTCATTAATTGCTAATCCATTACTATTTACAGTTGCAATCTCCATTGCATTTATCATATAAAGAAAACCACTGCTATAAGCAAACGTAGGCAGTGCTACTGATAAAAACATTGTCAAAAATAATATAAATTTTTTCATTATCCACTACCTCTCCGACAAATAAAAAGTTAACACCCCATCGTCTTTTTTATATAAATCAAGTATAAAATTATTAAAAACTTTGTGTTCTTTAACTTCTCTTCCTTTTAATTTTCCTTTAGCATACTCTTTATATTTTTGAATTATATAGTTACATACTTTTTCAGAATCTGATTTACAAATTGCTTTTAACGCGCTCTTCAATTTAGATTTTTTGAAGTTATCGACATACTGTCCCTCCTCAAACTCCGAAAGTTCATCCCATAGTTTTATCACTTCGATTTTGGCAAAAACTTCATTACTAAATTTATCCTCCATCGATATTCTAGAAAGCTCATAAAGTTTATTTTCATAAAAGGTGATAGAAAAATCTACTTCTCCACACGTAAGTTTTTCTTCCGAATTTCCATATAAGATTTGTAATTGGTTTAGCGTATAAACAGAAGGTTGATAAAGAATCGCAACATATGCTCTTTCATTTATCAAAGAATTTATTGCTTTGATAACTTTTGAACTTTCTATATATTCTCCCGAAAATTTATATCCGTTTAATTTTGCATATCTGCCATCATCATATATGTAAATATCTTCGTCTTTGATTTCATATCTTGTTTTGGAATATAAATTACTTTTTAGGTTTTGATCATTTTTATAATTCGAAAGTTTTTCATCATTTATTAAATATCTTCTATTTTTTATAAGAGTTTCTTTTTCATTCATTGCCCTATCTACAATAGTTATTGCCTCTGCTCTAGTCAGATAATTTTCGCCTCTAAAAGTTTTATCCTTATAACCGTCAATTACCCCTAAACCAACTAGTTTTAAAATCTCATCAGAGTCTCCTGACAGGTCTTTAAATTTGTTGCGCACTGTTTTAACTTCAGAAACACCTATAAAATTTGCAATTATTTCGCACGCTTGTTTTCTAGTAATTAAACTTTCATAATTTTGAATATGCTCGTCTGCAATTAAATTATTTTCTTTAGCTGTATTAATATAAAAATCTGGCCATATCGAATTGCCTTCTCTAACTAAATCATATTTGCCTGCAACAACAATCATCTTCAAAAATTCTGTATATGTTATATTATTATCCGGCTTAAATGTGTTATCTTCATAACCATTAACTATCTTATTGGTCACAAACCTTTTGATTGTCTCTTTCGCCCAATGTTTTTCTATATCCTTGAAATCAACCTCTGCAGCCAAAGTGTTATTCATATTGCAAAAAATTATCACACCAACCATTAAAACTTTTTTAAACCTTTTCATATTTGCTCCTTAATAATTTTCTTCCATCAAAACTTCACCTGAAGCAGCCAATACATCACCAGATACCTCTGTTTCTTCTACTATTGGTTCTTCATTTTTCGTTATACCTGTAATATTAAAAGTTGCAATCTCGCGCAATAAATTTATTTGCTTTGCAACATCTGGAGTTACCGAAAGCATAATTGAATCTATAATTCCATCTTGCGCATTTGTAATTTCAATTCCATCAATATTGAATGTGCCCAACACTTTTGTCTCATTAATAATTTTAATAACTGTATATCCTTCATATTCATCACCAATCACTAATCTTTCATTTTCCATCAAAAAATTTTCTGCATAGTTATTTCTAATCGTCGCATATAAGTTTACAAACGAATTCTTTTTTATCGCATAAGAAACCCCATTTTCAGGATTTTCAATTTTCACAGATATCTTCTCAGTTCCATTTTCAGCTTCAAAAATTGCCAGGTTTTCTTGCGAATCAAACAACTTTTTATATGCTATCTGTCCCTTACTAACGAAGTGCTTTGCATATAATTCTTCAATCTCTGAAAAATTTGTAACCACTGCTGAGTTTGCAATTAAAGAAACTGGTACTTCAGCCAATTTAAATTTTTCTTCACTCACTTTTTCATTTTCTAAAATATCTTCCGTCGCTACCAAACATTCAATTTTTGCTTCATACTTTACAAGCTTCTTTTGCGAATTGGTTGATATAACAAAGACAATAATTGTAAGTATAAATGTCCATATTAAAATACTAATTTTATTTTTCATATTGCACCTCGCTAAACTGTAAACGGCGCGCTACCAGTATTTTTGAACCATGTTGAAATCGTTCCCATCATGTCTGAAAATAGACCTTCCATTTGCGGATAAAAAACGGTTATTACTATTACAAGCAACACTCCCGCTATTAAAATTACTTGTAAAATTTCTGATCCTCTATTAGATTTTAATTTTTCTTTTATTCCTTTCATTTTTACCTCCTAAGAAAATATATTATTAAACCCTTGACCTATTGAAATTATTATTGGATAGAAAGTTAACGCTATGATATTTCCTAATGCGATTATTACTCCACAGGTTATATAGATAACTTTACTTCTCGTTCCCTCTTTTATTTTTTCTATATATTTAAGTTTAAGTATCGATGCTAAATTCTCTAATATTTCAATTATGTTCGAAACGGAACTATATTCTCGTAGCGCGTTGCAAAACATCGTTATTTCCAATATGTCAAACTTCGACTCTAACGTTCTCAAAGAGCTTTCCATATTCAATTCCGAAAGTTCATATTGAGTAGAAAACTCTAACATCGCTTTTCTAAAATCTTTATTTTTACAATTTTCAAATTGTCTTCTTAGTGTTTCTTTTAACGTTATATCCGCAGATAATTCCAAACAAATTGAATTAACTACATTCATCAAGTCCACACATATTTCTCCATCACGAGTTTTCTTATTTATTAAAATGTAAATATCAACTGAAAAGTATCCGAAAGCACCTAATACGATGCCTAAAATAGTAGATTCATAATTTATCATTCCAGCAAAAAGTAGCAGCAATGCTAGAAATATCTTTATTGCATAGTATGAATAAACATTTAATTTTAATGGGTATCCTTGCTTTGATAAAAAAGCATCTTTTGAATTTAAAAAATTAATCTTTTGAAAAAAATCATTAAAGGAATAATCTTTGGTAGAAACAATTAAGTTGTTTTTCTTTTTGTATTTATCCGACATTCGTTTTATATCCAAACAAAGTATTACGTAATATGACAAAACAAAAATTAAAACAAGTAAGGATTTCTCAAGCATTTAACATCCCCCTAGTTTCTAATTATTATCTAGATAATAAAATCTATGTTTTAAAATGTCAAAGACTTTCGTTCGACTAAATTCGACAAAACAGAAACAATTATCTTTCTATCTATAATCGTTTTTGTTCTATTTTTATTCTTCTTAGATATATTTTATCGAGGTGTGTTATGAACAAGATATGGATTTGGATTATTATTTTTTCTGTAGTTATTGGAATAGTTAACGGTGAGTCACAAGCCATGACTTCGTGTTTGTTCGACTCTGCATCAAGCACAGTTGAAACCTGTATAACTGTGTTCGGCGTAATGTCCTTATGGGCTGGGATAATGAAGCTTGCCGAGCTTTCTGGTTTTATAAATAAACTTCAAATATTAGTTAGACCATTTATGAAAATTCTATTTCCTGAAGTTTCAAAAAACTCTCCTGCACTCTCATTAATCGCTATGAACATGACTGCTAATTTAATTGGTATTGGAAATATAGCTACTCCTCTTGGAATAAAAGCGATGAAGGAATTACAAGATGAAAATCCAAACAAGAAAAAACTTAGTAAACCTATGATGACTTTTATAATTTTAAATACTGCATCTATCGAACTAATACCATCAACGGTCCTTGCGCTGCGCACAACTTTTGGTTCTGAAAATCCTGCAGAAATAGTATTTCCTGTGCTTATAGCAAGCTTTGTATCCGCCATTGCAGGCGTTGTTTTAGTGAGGTGTTTATGCAAATAATCGAATTTATTTCTTATAGTATTTTACCGATTTTTGTTTTGCTAATTTTATTCGGATGCTTGTCAAAAAAAATCTCCGCATATGATACTTTCATAGGCGGAGTTTCCGAATCTTTGTCTACAATATTAAAAATATTTCCTACAATGCTTGCTGTAGTTGTTGCTGTTAATTTGTTTAAAACTTCTGGTGCAATGACACTTTTTGTGAATTTATTAGAACCAATCTTTGCTGTCTTTAATATTCCTGCTGACGTTGTTCCTTTAGGTGTTATGAGATCTATTTCTGGCGGAGGTGCTTTAGCATTATTAAGTGATACATTGAAAGTACATGGCCCTGATAGTTTAGTTGGAAAAATCGCATCTACAATTATGGGATCGAGCGATACAACTTTATACGTCATTGCAATGTACACTGCAGCATGCCGGAATTTCAGACACAAAAAAAGCCCTATTAATAGGACTTCTATGTGACTTAATTGCTTTTTTAGTTACAATTTATCTTTACTTATAACTCCGCAGCTCGGGTTATCCCGAGCGCAGATTTTTATCATAATGTATATTAATTTGAATTAGATATTTTTCATCTCTTCGATACAAGCTTTACAAACAATTTTATCTTTATAATTTGTAACGTTTTCTGATTCGCCACAGAAAACACAAGTTGGTTCGTATTTCTTTAATACGATTGTTGAATTGTCTACGTAAATCTCGATAGCGTCTTTAATATCAATTCCTAATGTTCTTCTTAGTTCGATAGGTAATACTATTCTTCCTAGTTCATCTACTTTTCTTACAATTCCTGTTGATTTCATCTAAAAACCTCCTTACTAAAAATTCCGCCTACTCAAGGCTACATAATCATACCATCTCTTACAAATATTGTCAAGATAAAAAAGTAAAATAATGGTAGAATTTGTCTAATCACATAAAAAGAGCCTTATATCAAGCTTTTCAGCCTAATACAAAGCTCTATTTTAGTATTAATATACTGTGTAAGTTGTTGTGTTTCCACACTTGTCTGATGCCTCAATTACCGTTCCAGTAACCAATTCTATATCATATAGTGTTATTAATGCTTGTCTAGAAACTTTACCAGAAGATAATTTTACGGTTTTGTCATTTATCTTAATGTAGCCAGTTCCATTTCCATCATCATCTTTTATTTGAACTTCTGTGTTTGTCACTGTTATTTTTGGAGCACTATTATCTACCGTTATATCAGTAGCAACCAAATATTCTGAACCTTCACCTAAACTATTTCCTGCTTTATCTCTTTCTGCGGAAGTTTTTATTCCTAAATAAATGGTTCCATTACCCAATGTATTTTCAGCAATAATTGTATAGTATCTACCACTTATAACCTCTGTTCCTTGCATTATTGGGCCATATATAACTGGTTCACCTTTAATTGTAATGTTTCCTCCATACACACCATCATAAGTAATATTTCCTTCTAAATCTTTAACTTGAATTCGTATATCAGACTTATCTAATACACTGTCAAAATTATAGTTATTATCTTGGAAAAGAACTTTTAATGATGTTTGGTTTATTCCTCCATTACCTACATATTGAGTTAATAATTTCATTCTTACCATACCATATGAACTTGTTCTGCCAACAGCATCTCTAGCCCATACATAAACTACGTGTTCTTTATCTTCTTCTGGAATTCTCCATAATACTTCTTCCGTATATGGAACCCAATCTTCTGAATTTGCCACTTCATTTACAGTAAGTAACTCATTTGAAAGTAATAACTCAGTTACTCCGATGTCATCTACAGCATCAACTTTTATTATTACTGTTGATGAATTTACAAAACCTTCACTTGTTGTTTCAACTTTTACAGATTCAATTTCAGGCTCACTAGAGTCTACACTTACTACTTTTACAACAGAAGAGTGTCTTGTAACATTTCCTGCAACATCTCGTACAAATACGTAATATTCTCCATTTTCTCCAATTGAAATGTTTATAGTTGAAATCTCAGTAGTTGTTGTTACTGTTTTCCATTCTGTTGGAGTATCTGTTCTTGTACTTATCGCATAACCGTTAATTCCAGAATCGCCGTCTTCAACAACTAGTTTAACTACTGCTTCACCCTTTTCAGATGTTTCAGCAAGAGAAGCAGAGTAAATTATTGGAGCGGTTGTATCAACATTTTTTATTTCTACAACTTCTGTAGTTAAGTTATTTGCATTATCTTCTGCTTTTACAGTATATGTACCGTTTTGTGTTACATTTATCTTGCCAACGCCATTTTCTAGTTTAACTTCTATTCCATCAAAAGTAACAGATCTTACACCAGATTTCTCATCGTAAACTTCTAATGTAACTACAACTTTATCATTCGTCCATCTTGCAACAGGGTCTTTTGTAACTGTTACAACTGGTCCTTCAGTATCAATTCCTAATGTTGCATATTCTCTAGTGCCCACAATTGTTTTAACAACTGCATATCCAGTTAAAGTCTTAACATCTGAAGAAATAATTGAATTATACAAATAACCTTCTATTGAACCATCATAGAACTCTAATGTTCCTCCAACATTTCTTATTCCTTCAACGCTACCATAAATATATGGTGTGTCTATCGACATAGTTGCATCATTACGTCCAATCGTTGTTTTTCCTGTTACATTATATACACCGTACGCAACACCACCTGTTGTTTCTTCTAATAAGCGTCCACTTATTTCTCCGGCTATAATGTTACATTCACCTTTTGTGTAAATACCGTATGTTCTATTTTTTAATGTTGTTCCAGTAACTTTTGAATTTTCAATATAGATTGACCCTTCATTATAAACACCATAGCCATTTGATTCACCATCACCAGCAGTACTTATAACTTCTGCATCTTTTGCATAAACAAAACCATCTTCAAAGTTATAAATACCATATGTAACACCCTCAATAGAATTTACATTTATTGTGCTATAGTTCATTCTGAATTCACCGCGGTTCATTACACCATAAAGTTGTCCTTTTCCTTTGATGCTCAATGTACCTGTATCATTTATTGTGAATTTACCTCTATTTGTTATAAGCATGTTGTCTGACTCAACATTAAACTCTACAACTTTGTTATTTAAATTCAATGTATATTCGTCTGATTCCGTAACTTCAATTCCTGATGTTAACTTGTCATCTAATAACATTTCAAACTCTGCAGTTCCAGATGTTTTTGTTAGAGCTTCATTTAGTGATGAATAATATTTTTCACCTTCAACACCAGTCGTAACTTTTACTGCTGTTTTGATAAATATTTCAGGGCCTGTTAATTCAGCTTCTGTGAAAGAAGTAAATTTACCCAACATATCATATACCGTACCTACAAAAGATACTGCAGTTAACTGTCCTTCATCTTCAAGTTCAACCGTATATGTATATGTTACGCTTTTTCTTCCTGCTACTCCTGTTAAAGTTTTTACATCTCCATCTCCAATTTTAATTTCTAAAACTGGGAATGTGCTCTTATCATAATCACATTCTTCTGAGAATGTTGCTTCTATTTTAATTTGTGTTCCTGCAGCATAATTACCAGAAGTTAAGTTTACTACTTCTAAACTTACAAGTGTTGGTCCTGTAGTATCTTTTTCTATAAAGTCTACGTTTGCATCTGGTGTTTCTGATGCATATTTACCCATTACAATACAAGAATCATAGTAATAAACAATTGCATTTGAACCATAGTTCTTACCTAAGTTTTCAAATATATTTTTATTACCATTTTCATCGCTTGTGATTTCAATTATAGAACTTGGTACTGTCAATTCATAAATATTGTGTAAATTTGCTAGAGCATGATGTTCTAGTGTAGACAGCGATACCAAAGCGTCTAAGTTCAATGTAGTTATAGAACTACATCCATCAAAAGCGTATGAACCTATAATTTCAATATCATTTGAAAGTGATATTTCACTCAACTTAGTACAACCCGCAAACGCATATGCACCAAGTCTTACTGTATCTACTTGACCTTCTACCGTTACTAAATTTTTAGCATTGTAGAATGCTCCATCGCTTATTTCTATGTTTTCATGCAACACTACTTTTTGAAGATTTTCATTATTTGCAAACGCATAATTTGCAATTACTGTAACGTTATCATCAATTGTAATTTCTGCTGTTGCATCTTGATTTGTATGTACATACAATACGTCTTTTGACGCTGTATAAATCGAACCATTTTCATATACAAAGTTTGTATTATTTTCATCTATTTCTACTGTAGAGAAATAATTTGTATTTGCAAGCGATGTATATTCAATTGTTTCAAGTGTTGCACCAATCTTTATTGATTGTACATATGACAAGTTTGCTAAAGTATATTCTCCTAAACTTGTTACGCCATCCCAAACTTCTATAGCAACAATGCTTGTAAATTTATCATTCCAAGGAAGTGTTTCTAATGTAAAGTCTTTTACAGAACCTTCTCCTCTTATAATAAGTTTGTTTGCATCATCAAGCACCGCATAAACTGTTTCTGGCACTGTACCAATATCCCACATAGCTTGGCATATGTTCTTTATTTCAACAGTTTGCATCGCTACGTTATGATCTAAGTCTCTTACCCACACATACCAAGTACCATTACTTGTTGCATATAATACGTTACTTGTTGTCCAAATATTCGAACTCATATCTAGCATTTCACTTGTAGAAGTTATTGCAAATCTATCTACCGCAACATTATCTTTAGCATAAACAGTAATTTTTTCTTGGCCTACTTGTGGAACATCTTCTGTTCTTATTTCTGTTATTGTTGGAGGTGTTGTATCAAGTAGTTTTACTTTTCTTACAACAGATGCAACTTCTGTTCCACGTGATGTCAATGTGTATTTAACTTCATAATTTCCTATAGACTTGTTGTCGATATTATCCGTGATTGTTACACCTAAAGATGTAATAACTGTACTAGTTCCAGACGTCTTGAACAATTCACCAATTAATACGGCACCCTCTTCAATGTATTCATCTCCAGCTTGCATTTCTACATATGTGTCACCACTTATATAGAAGATTGGATATATTCTATCAGCATATCTGATCCAGCTTTCAGAAGCTCTATATTCTTCATCTTTGAATGCATATATATTGATATTTTCTAATAATGTTCCGCTATCTGACGATATTGTCGCGTATTCGCTTTCATTAATTAATACTAATCTTGTTAAGATTTCATCTGAATCAAATGCATTAGCAAATATTTCAGGTCCACCTTCAACTACTATTGTTTCTAAACTTCCACAAGATTTGAAAGCTTCATAATCAATGATTTGAGTATTAAGCGGAACTGTAAATTCTACAAGTCCAGATCCCATAAATGCAGCTTCACCAATTTCTTCACACGCAGTAATATTTAATTTTTGTAACTTGGTTGCTTTAGCAAAAGTATATGCACCAATTCTATTTATTGTAATACCTTCAATAGTTTCTTCAGCACTTAATGCACTGATTGCAGCGCCAATGATTGTATTCTTAGAATCTTCTGTTTCTATCAAATATTTATCATCATGTACAGAATACTTTGAAGTCGTTCCATCGATTGAGAACTTAGAAATTCTTGACATTGCGAATGCGCCTTCATCTATATCATCAATCGTTGCCGGAATTACAACTTCATCAACAGTTCCGACATTTGCAAAAGCATCATATTCAAGCATCTTTATCAAACTACCTAGTTGTAAATTACTTGTAATATTATTGTATTGGAATGCACTTTCTTCCACAACTCTTACATTGTCTGGCAAAATCAATTCTCTTAATCCTGCGTTATTGAAAGCGCGACCTTCAATTCTTTGAACACTTCCTGGTAAATCAATATATGTCATATTAGTAAGATTTCTGAATGTGTTTTTACCAATGTTAATTACTGTATCTGGTAACGTAACACTTGTAATATCAACTGGATAGAACACTCCATTTGCATCTTGTGATTCAATATCAATTACTGTATATGCCGTTCCATTATCTACAAACACACCAGGTACAGTTACGTCTATGTCAATACCTGTATATGCAACTACTTTTGCATAATTTTCTGATGTATGTTTTACATACTTAAATTGTCCTGATGTATATACTGTATTTTCCCAAGAATCTGAAATTACTTTTACATTTCTTGTATATGTACCCATTGTTGTTCCATTACCAATTAATGAATAATTTATTGTGTACGTGCCTACTTTTGTTTCATCAATATTATCTGTTATTACTACTTCCATGTTTTCTGCAAGTACTTCATATCCACCTTGTACTTCTTCATTATATTGATAGTAATTCTTTCCTGTTGTATCTACATACATTATGACTGTTTCACTACCTTTTAAGTTGAAGTTAAATGTTCCTAAGAAGATATTATCTTGACCTGGAATTTCCGAAACATTTCCCGCAGCATCTTTTGCCCATACATATACAATCTTATCTCCATTACCTTCTGATAATGTATAACTTACAAGTCCTGAATTATCATAAGCTTGCCATCTTACATCTGTATCTGTGATTGAATTACTTAATGTTTCTTCTATTAATATATGTGTAATTTTTACATCATCATATGCATTAATAGTAAGTTCTACCTCTCTATCTTGTGTTCCTTGATTGCCACCGTTGATTTTAACTTCAGTTACAACCGGTTTGATATCATCTATCATTTTGAATGTAGCTTCTGTACCATAAAGTTTTACGTAGTTAATCATTTCTGAACAAGATGAGTAATAGTAAATCGTACCTGTCATGCCAGCAAACACATTAGAACCTATACTTGTTAAAGTTTTAGGAATATATAATTCACTAATATGAATAGTATTATTAAATGCTCTGTCATTTATTATTTTTACATTACTCAAATCCATAACAGATATTGCGCCGTTATTCATTAATGCACCTGCGCCAATTTCTTCAATAGATGTTGGTAATGTGAATACGCTTGTACTCTTGTTTGAATGTACATATAATATTTTCTTTGCACTGTCATACAAAGTATATCCATCTGTAGTAAATCTTGTATTGCTGTTAATATTTAATGTATCAAAATTATTTGTGTTCATAAAAGCAGATGAACTAATACCTGTTACAGTTGAAGGTAATGATATACTCGTTGTTTTATTAAAGTTTGAAAGTATATGTTTGCCTATATATGTTACTCCATTTTCTACTGTAACACTTGTTATTGTAGAAAGCGTTGCATCGTTATACCAAGGAACTTCTGTTTCTTCATAATCTTTAGTATTTCCAGTTCCAGCAACTATAAACTTAGTATTATCTTCTAATGGAATTATTCCTGCAAGTGATCCATCACCAGCTAAACTTATATCCCATTTTCTTAAACATATCCATTCAGCTTTTATTTCATAAGCTTCAGATACATTTCCGTGACCATCTTTTGCATATACATAGTATGTTTTGTTTTCAGTCACTTCAAACACATTAGATTCTTGCCATCCATCCTCAGATGCCAAAGTTTCTTCTTTAACATCTTTTATCAAATATCCACCAAGACTAATATTATCTGTAGCAGTTATTGTAAATGTTTGTTTTCCTTCTACCCAGAAAGTTTCTGTTTCAAATCCAGTTATTGTTGGAGCTTCAAAATCAGCTACATCTACTACTCTAGTAACACTACCAAGTTCTAAATCTCCAAACTTAACTGTATATGTTAAGAAATATCTAGCAGAATAATCTTCATTTACTATACCGCTAATTTCTAAAGTTGTACCTGTAATTACACTGCTTGCTCCAGATTCAGTAAATGTTTCTCCAAACGCTACCGCTCCTTGCTCAATATATGGAACGTACAAAGTCCAATCTTGATATGTTAGACCAATCAATTTAACTATTGCATCAATTCTCGTATCTGCATCTGGTATCGCTGCATACATTGAATCTGCTTTATATGCACTCAATAGCACTTCCGGAACGTATAACTTAGTATTAGTCGGAATTGCCGCTTCGCTAAATATTGCAACAACATCTTCAGTAGATGCAAATATTAAGCCTTGCAAATTATTATTTCCATAAAAAGCGTTGTCAAATACACTTGTTGTTCCCATTAATATAATTACTGTTACATTGCTCATTTCTGAGAACGCACCACTTTCAATTGTCGCAACACCCTCAGGAACAATTACATGAGTTAATCCCGCAGCTTTAAATGCGTCTTCTGAAATTTTTTCTACTTTATTTAAATCAATTGTTTTTAAATTTGTACTGCTTGCAAAAGCTCCACCTTTAATTGTTGTAATTTCATCTGGAATTTTGTAGCTTGCATCTGAAGAACCTGTTGTATAAACAATTAATTCGTCGCCTAAAATGTTTGTTAAATATTTTTCATCTGTAGAAAGTTTAAAATTTGTATTTCCTTCAACTACACTTATCGAAGAAATCTTCATTGAGCTAAATGCTTTTTCGCCAAGTACTTCTAAATTTTCTGGGATCTCAATTTCAATTGTTTCAGTGTTATGTGTTTTAGCAAAAGCTTCATCACCGATTTCTTTTAATAAAGTTCCTGAAACGATAGATTTTACATTCGAATTATAGAATGCTCTTGCTGCAATTTGTCTTGTGTTTGCAGATAGAACTACTCCATATCCTCCATTTGTTCCAACCATATTGAACGCATTACTTTCAATTCGCATTAGTGAATCCGGGAAGTTAACTATAGTTAAGTTTGTACATCCTTCCAACGCATTCGCTCCTATGTTTATTAAGGTATTAGGCAACACAATTTCTTCAATTACACTATTTACTTCTGCTTCCGAAGCAAACACATTTGCTCCTAAATCAATTACAGTAAGTTGTGTACCATTATTTACTACTAGTGGAGGTATACTCATCGTTGAATTTACGTTTCCTGTAAATCCAACTATTTTTGCATACTTACCACTTTCATGAATTACGTATTGGTATCCATCTTGGTTCTTTACTTCAGTTCCCCACACATTTGAAATTATATCTACGTTTCTCACATGTGTTTCTACTAAAGTATCCGCAGCAAACACTTTGTATGTTATTTGATATGTTCCTTTAACTTCGTGATTAACTGTTCCAGATACTTCTACAGTTGTATCTTCACCTACAATATAACCGCCTTGAATTTCTTCATTATAGCTATAATAATCTTTATTTGTTGTATCCACATATTGGACAATATTTAACGAACCTTTTATTGATGCATTTGTTATTGCATAGAATATAGAATCACTAGCTTTATTTGAAATATTTCCAGCGTCATCTTTTATCCATACATATACCACTTTTGTTACATTAGCCGATTCTGACAGTGTAAATGTTCCTGCACTCGCATATGCAATCCAACTACTTTCAGCAAGATTTGCGACATCTGAATCCGACATATTAGTTTCTGTTATAAACATTTTTGTAGGTGCAATGTCATCATTAGCTGCTATCACATATGTTACTTCTCTATTTGATGTTGAAGAATCACCATTATTTAATACAAAACTATTAATTGTAGGTATACCGTCATCTATTGGCACAAAGTTTGCTTCATCAGGATTTGCTTCTGCATAATCTTTCATTGTTGTACAAGAAGTATAATAATATACAATCCCTTGCACTCCTTCAAAAGCTTTTTCTCCAACACTTGTTATGTTTTTGTTTGTGAAAAGTTCTTCTAAATTTGTATTGTTATAGAATGCATATGAAACTATTTCTGTAACAGTGTCTTCCATTATGTATGTTCTATCTAAATTTTCATTTGAATAAACATACAATTTTGAACCAGTTCCATTGTAAATACTATTATTATCAGCCCATAATACTGTACAACTAGAATTTACGTATGCATTAGTATAATTATTTGTTTTTATAAATGTTGTATCTTTAACACTGGTTAAAGCCGCGACAATATTTATCGAGTTGACTTCACTTAAATATGCAAATGCATATTCACCTACCCCAAGTATTCCTTGTTGAACTTCAATTTGTTCAATCCCTGATGTTGAAATCCAAGGAGCCCCCGCAACACCATAATCTTTTATATTACCAGTCGCACTTGTATTTGCTCCTGTTGCTCTATCAATAACTTGGAACATTAATTTTCCATCCAAAGTTAATACTGCTCTTGTTCTTGATCCTGTTGTTCCTGTTGTATCCCATATATTTCTACATATCTTAGAAATATTTATATTTTGATTTGTTGTTTTATTCGCCGCATCTTTTACCCAAATATAATATGTTCTATTTTCTGTAACGGTAAATACCGGTGTTGTTTGCCATTCTGATGGTTCTGCACCAGACACAGTGCTGATACCATAATATGAAATTCCAACATCATCGGTTGCCACAACTTCTATTGTTGCTTTTTCTACAGTCCAATCTGTTTGAGTTACTAATTCGTCTATTATTGGAACCATAGAATCTCCAACCAAGTATATTAACTTTTCTTGTCCTGTAATTTCATATTTTGTTGCAACTAATTCTGGTAATATTGGATCTTTACCTAAGTATACAGTTTCAGATCTACCTTTTAACTCGCCATCATACCAATTAAATGTACCTTCATTTTCAACAGCTGTATATGAAGAATATATCTTAGTATTTCTTGCTAATACACCATCATTTTCTCCCATATTGAAAGTAGCTTTATTTAAAATACCAGTTACAGAATCAATTTGTGAATCTTCTGTTATTTCTAATTCACCTTCATTATTTATCGCTCTTCCATTTGCTGTCATAGATGAACTTGTTATAGTAAGTACACCTGTATTTTTTATAGCTTCAACAGTTGAATCTCCGCCAACCAAAACCGTACTTGTTGTCATAGTTGCAGTTCCCTCATTAATTAATGCTGTACTATTTGTTGTTTCTAACGTTGCTAAAGTTGTACTAAGTGTGCCTCCTATAATATTAATAAGCTCCTCACTTCCAGTTGTACTTATCATAGAATTATTTATTGTTATACTACCATTGCTAGAAGTTATTGCTACTTTCTCTGTCGCAACTGCTGAGTTTCCATTTATTTGAACTCTTCCGTTTGTGTTAACAATACCTTTAGCAGATGATACTAATGTAGATGAACTTGTTAAACTTACAGTTCCCGCAGTAACCTCTATAGCAGTAGAAGTTGTTGTAATATTTGAAGAAGTAATTGTTACTCTTGCAGATGATGCTGTTGTTTTTACTGCAATTGATGCATCTATTTTAGAATTATTTATGTTTATAGTACCTCTCGATGATTCAACCGCTACCATCGAATTTATAGTTGCATAATTCAAAATCAATATGCCTGATGATTCATTTTTTAAAGTACCATTTAAATATGTTGATGTATCTGATTGAGTTCCTGTAATTGAACCCGCTCCAGTTCCAGTATTTTTAATTGCCGTTTCAGCGTTTATATTTATGCTACCAAGCGTACTGTTAAAGTTAATTGTACCTGCATTTTCTACACCTATTAATCCTTCTAAAGTACCCTTTGTAATATTTAATTTTGCTCCAGATGAATTTATAATTGTACCCTTGTCATTTGCAGTATTTCTTAATGTCATACCTGTAACATTAGTACTACCAAAATTTATAATTACATTTTCTTTCGAACGAGCAACAATCATGTCTCCCGCATTTAGTGTTCCGCTGTTCTTAACAATCGTATTTATTGAATCACCAATAATATATGCTTGAGATAGAGTTCTTGTCGCATCTGCACTTACTCCAGGTATGTCACCATCTTGTGGTAATTCATTAACCAAACTCAAAGTTCCCGCATTTTCAATATAGTTTTCCATACTATTAAGCGTTATTGTATGTTGATTCAAGTTCAGTTTTAATTCTTTTTCTTTTGCAAGTGTAACAACACTAGTTTCTGTAACATCCTCTAGCAATGTTATTTTACTACCACTTACCGCGTTAGTTGCCGCGTCAGCAAATGTTTCATAGAAGTTTGATCCATCTGTATATGCTGCTTGTAATACTACTACAAACAATGTGGCACTTGTTGATTGTGAATATAACGTTTCTGCTGCAGTTATTTCAATTGAAGTAACACCCGCACTATTTCCTTGAATTGTTATTTTCTTCTGCATGTCATCTATCGCATTAACAGAAGCAACACTTTCATCATCCACACTATATGTCATGGTTGGAAAATTTGGGAAAGTATATGTTACTGTCCCTGTTTCACCTTTATATAAAGTAAGAATTTCAGGGGTTAATATAAGTTCATCTTTTGATTTTAAAATTGTAAATTCTGCTGTGTTGTTAATCACCTTATAATTACTACTTCTTGCCAAACCACCTGTAACAGAACTTATGCTTACAGTTGAAACATGTGTGCCCGCTTCTGCAGCTGTAGTTTGATTAAAATATAAGGTTTCTTCTCCCCATGTTTGCATTGCACTATATTCTGGTGCATGCGTATTTGCATCATATATAAACTCATATGGGCCTATCCACTCAACTTCTATTTCTTTAGGCAAAACTTCAAATTTAAATGTTTTTGTTCCCGTATATTTATCTTTACCAGTTAAAGTAACAGTTCTTGTTCCTACATCAGTTTTATTATCTATATAGAAAGTATAGTCTGTTCCTTCAACCATATCTTCCAAGTCTGTAGGGTCTTTTACATATATGTCTTCTACAAATGATTTACCACCATATGTTCTATCAGATGTATCTACAACAGCTTGCTCAATATCTTTTCTTAAATAAATTGATGTATAACCATTTGAAGATTCTCCAGCCCCTACTATTTTATGATATTTTTCTAATTCTGTTATTGTACCTGCATATGCTCCGTTTACACCATCTATTATTCCATCATAAAAATAAATTTTTCCTGATGTATTAAGTGCTATCGTGTTAGAATATATTTTTATTACAGTCTGATCAGTATATTTATCTCCACTTGTTCCTATTATTATTGAACTATTCACCGTACTGTATAAGAATTCTTTTACTGGTGTGTATGTTCCCGACCTAATATGTATAACAGAATCAGCTGTATTATTATTAACAAATCTTCCTCTACTTGTTCCGGTTGAAACATCCACAGATATGTATCCACTATTTTCGAATAATACTGTATCGTATTCATCTCTTTCAATATGTGCACCTTCACCATAAACATCTAATCGTCCGTTAACTGTGATTGGATAATCAAACTTAACTAATGATTTATCATTCAAATATAGTTTTATAGATTTTCCTTCTGGAATAATTGGATTCGAAGAATCTTCAACATGTTGCGTCAAACGTATTGTGTCGCCATCTTCACTAGCATTTACCGCCGCTTCCAAAGTAGAATACGAGTTTGTACCAATCATATAGTATCCTTTGTATGCTTCGGCCACTTCATATCCAGTTCTACTATTTTCTGCAACTTTTAATGTATAACCACTAGGAACAACAACTTCTGCCGAACTATTCAAAAATTTTGTAGCATTTGTTTTTCCTTTGATTACACCATAATCTAAATAAATACTTGTTGTAGATTGTATACCATATGTCTCACCTGTTATTTCTGGTCCTTGAATTCTTAGTGTTCCAGTACCAGTTTTGTTTATACCATATGTGTCGCCTGTTATTTCTCCGTTGCCTTTTATTATTAAGGTTCCTGCAACATTAATTGCATTTTTAAATGTTATTTCACTGTTAACTGTATCCAACGTAACATTTTTTCCAGAAGCAATATTTATCGTGCTGCCATCAATTATTCTTTCTGACAAAGCTGTTATAGTTATGTTTGTAGCATTAGCATTTACAGCTGCTTCGTATGCACTTTGAAAATCTGAATATGTTGTTCCATTATAGCTAAATGCTAAAACTTCAACCGTCGCAATTTTGTAATTTGAATCAGTTGAATTTACTAATTCACTGCCTTCAGGAACATTCACTTTAGAAGAATTATTCAATTTGAATGAACTTGTCACACCTTGTACTCTTCCGCTTGTAAAAGTTATATTTGTTGATGTTACAACTCCGTATGTTCCACCAGTAATAGTTGCATCATCAATTTCTAACGCACCTAAGTTTGTGATAGCCGGTATTGATTCATAAGTCTCTATTGTACCTTTACCACTTATTTTTAATCCACCAAGAACTTCAAGACTATTTGAATCAAGTTCTATTGTTTTTCCATTTGTGTTAAGAATTATATTTTTTGTAACAGGTATACTTGGAGCTGACGAATCAACAGCATCATTAATCACTTTAATTGTTGCACCAGTTGATGCGTTGTTAATAGCATTTTCTAAAGTATCATAATAGTTGCTTCCCACTTGATAAACTCCCTTACCTAGATAAACAGTTTTATATTCTGTACTATCAATAGTTTCTGTTCCAGCCACAAGAACATATTCATTTGGTTTCGCAGAAACACTTCCTTCAATTTCAGTTTCTGTAGCTTTGACTATACCGTCATACATTTCAATTGTGCCATCACAAGAAACACCGTTTTTACCAATAATTATTAATTCATCTTTGGTCACCACATTTGAACTATCGCCAATAACTAGTGTTCCAGAACCCTCAAGATTTAAAACATAACTTGATGATTCAGAGGCATATGTTCCTGATTTCAAAGTGATATTTGATGTCCATGTACTTAAAGAAGTGATTGCACTGCCTTTTGCTGTAATATTTGTCTCTTCTGCAACAAGTGTTCCTGTTGTATCTAATGTAATCGCATTGCTATTTGCTGTAATAATTTCTGAACCACTTACATTCAAATTACCTTTTGTGAATATTGCACTTGCAGAAGTTTCTATTGAAACGTTTTCTATATTTATTGTACTTCCACTAGTTCCTGTAAATGCTTTTTCTGCATTTAAAATCATTTCGCCATCTTCTGCAGTTATTGTTAAGGTTCCGCTTGCAGTAAAGATGTTGGCAGAATCAATTCTTAATGTTTTATCTCCCAAATCTAAAGTTAATGTTTTTCCATTAGCAAGTGTAAAAGCTTCCGTTTCAACTTTATCTGTTAGCATAACTAATTCAAGATTGTTTAATCCGCTTTCATTAACTGCAGTTATTGCTTCTTGCAATGTTTCATAATTTCCAATTACTGTAGCACCATTAAATAATTGATATGCTGTTCTTGTATTCAAATATCCAGGTGTAGTTTTTGAATCAATTACAGCATGTGTCGCTGTAACTTCATTTTTATCATATGCAGTTCCATATCCACCTTTTAGGTTAGGCGCATTATAAAACATATCTGTTGAATTAGTTACATTCTCTGTTGACCAAGTAGAACCCACATATATCTTTTCTAATTTAACGCAGTTTTTAAACATGTTTGACATATCAGTTGCATTTGTTGTATTTGCATGTGTGAAATCTACTGTTGTTAAATTTAAACAGTTATAAAACATTTTTGATAAATTTGTTGCCGTATAAAGATTTGATCCTTCTCCAGCATTAACTTCTGCAAATTTATAATTATAGAATCCATATCTTGCGCAAGATAAGTCTCCTAACGATTCTATTTTTGTTAAATAATCTTTTAAATTTGTTCCATCTTCTGTTTCACCTGTTGTTCCGAATGTTGATGCTGTACCGGCAATTTGAATTGTGTATGTTCCAGCACTTGAATATGTATGTTCTGGTTTTTCTGTAGTTATCGGACCATCGATTGTTTCATCGCCCCAATCAATTGCTACATCAACAGTTCCAGTTAGTGGTAAGTTAATCGTTTGACCAGCAGGTACTTCTACAACAAGTTGCATTGGTGTTGAATCATAACCCGCATAGAAAGAAAAGCTTGTTGTTTTGAATTTTACTTTTCTGTAATCAGCATACGTTGGTATAATAATTTCTTTTTCGCCGTTATCTTTTATGTGTAAAACTTTAAAAGCTTTTGGATTATTTATCTTTAAGTTATCTATTGTTACTTCAACTTCTTCTCCAGCCTTCAATTGATGTTTTAAATCGATATCATATGCAAAGGCAATATCTGATTCTTTTAACACACTAGCTGCAGCATTTTCGAAGCTTGTTACTTTCTCACCACTGAATGAATCGTTTATAATTTCAAAATTAACGTCAGAAGCTTTTATTTCAACACCTTCAGGTAGTGTCTCACCATATACACTTAATTTCGCATCTTTTGCAGACACAGGTTTTAAACGACGAGTAATACTAGCCGTTTCATAATCTTTGTCTATTAAATTTCCTTCCTGAATTTTTGAGGTTATACCCCATCCAACTCCCACAGCAATCGCTATAGCCAATCCTCCTGATAATACTTTCTTGAAATTAAGCTTCTTCATTTCTTCATTCTCCTTTTTTTGGTTGCAGCTTCGACTGCACTTTTCTTTAGTGTGTTCACACCTTCTTGGGTGGCATCAACTTGCCTTTGTTTTAGTTGATACTGTTATTTTTGCATAAAAAAATACGCGTGTCTACACACGCGCATACGCGAATTATTGATATAAGTAGGTTTTGAAACACAAACTCGGTTCAATCCCTTTACGGAAGGTCACTTTCGGTTTTCAAACCTCACAAAAACCTAACACTATATTAAGTTTTCTTAACGTTTATATTTCACAGATGTTAAAGTGCACGAAATGTTTTTGAAACAAAACTCGAAACATTTATTTCCGTATATTTCACTCACAATCTACTTTTGAAAAGTCTTCGTTATTAACAAATAAACACCTCTTGAATAAACAAGAGGTGTTTTGTTTTATTTAGAAACTTTAATTTCTCCCATATCCATTTTTGCACATTCATAACCTAATCCTTCGTCAACTTTTTCAACTGATGCTTTCATGATTATATCTGCGATTCTTAATTGTGTTGGTGTAATTTCATTCGCTGCTATAAATGCACTTCTGTTTCCTTTTGCTCCAGCATGAGCAAATCCACGAAGTTTTCCAAGAACTATAACATTTCCTTCAGCAACAATTTCTGCGCCAGAATTTACATCTCCTAATACAACAATACTTCCTTCAAAGTCTACTCTTCTACCAGATCTAAGCATTCCTTTTATTACTTTGGTTGGTGTCACTGTAGTATCTTTTGTAAAAATATTATTTATAGTTGCAAGACCCATTTGCTTAGGTCTTTCAATCTTTACTTCTATATCTGTTTTTGCTTTTATCATTTCTTCAATTTCAGTTTCTTCGCCATCTAACAAACGCTTACCAGTTACAGTTATTGGCGCTTTTACGTTCTTAAAAAGTGTGTCTGATGAATCTAATATTTTTTGCAATTTTTCTTTAAGTTCTTCGTAAGCAACATCCTTATTTAAAGTTATTACCAACTTATTATTTTTATTTTCAAAAAGCACTTCAGTATTCATATCAATTTCTCCTTACATTTATTACTCTTAATCATTTACTAAAAATTCATCTAAAGAACGTATTTTTAAATCTTCTGTAATATCCTCTGTGTTATATCCAAAATATTCTGCCATAACTTCTTTAACAGGTGGTGCTGTATAAGAACCATGTCCACCATGTTCAATAACACAAACAACCGCAATTTGAGGGTCGTGATATGGTGCAAATCCTACGAACCAAGCGTGGGCTTCACCAGTACTTGCTGTAGCAGTACCAGTCTTTCCTGCAACTTCTATTGGGAAAGATTTAAATACACTATACGCTGTTCCGCCTGACTCCCCTGTAACAGATCTCATTCCCTCAAAAACAACTTGTTTTGTTTCTGCGGAAATTCCTAAGTCCGCAGCTTTAGATTCTGTCTTTCCAATTTTAGCATCAACTATGCTATCTACTACTTCCGTAGGAACTTCTTCACCATTTGATAATATCACACTCTTTAATATTGTTAAATCATTTTTTATTCCACCGTTTGCTAAAGTTGCTATATAATATGCCATTTGAAGTGGTGTAAAACTGTTATATGATTGTCCAATCGAAGCAGACAATGTATCTGCAATCATCCATTGTCTGTTCTTGCCATCTCTTTCATTTAATTTATTTAAATAATCTCTAGATGCAACCAAACCCGTTGCTTCTCCAAGTAGCTCAATACCTGTTTTCTCGCCTAAGCCAAACATTCTAGCATATTTAGCTAATGTATCTATTCCCATTCTATATCCCATTTCATAGAAGAAATAGTTACACGATACTTGTAATGCCTTTTGAGCGTTAACATATCCGTGTGTTTGTCTGTAATCATTCCAAATCCAACACGCTGGTCTATGTCCTTGTTCATGGACACCATTTGCCAAAATTTCTTCAAATACACCTATAACTCCAGATTCTATTGCTGCAATTGCAGTTATCATTTTAAAAGTTGAACCTGGCGAATACGTACCTTGTATAGCTCTGTTAAACATTGGCTTAGATTCATCCAAGAAATATTTTTGATATTCCGAATTACTTATACCATTTGTAAATTCTTGCGGATTATAATTCGGATAACTTGCTAACGCCAATACTTCAGAGGTATCTACATCAACTACAACTAGTGAACCAGCCTTAGCATCTTTGTATCCTTTTGCTTGAATTTCCTTTACATATTTTTCTAAAACTTCTTCTGCTTTTGTTTGCAAATCTAAATCTATTGTAAGCACAACACTAGCACCCATCGAACTTTCTGCTGTTTCTTCTTTACTTGTTACTCGCCCTTTTGAATCCATCTCAATTCTTGCAACACCGTCTGTTCCTCTTAAAAATTCTTCCAAAGACGATTCTATTCCACTTTTTCCTATCATGTCATTTTGAGTGTATCCTGTTGACTTTCTTTTTTCTAATTCCGAACTACTTATCTTTCCAACATAACCAATAATGTGTGACGCTATGTTTTCTGCAACATACTTTCTTTCAGGAGTTGTTATAATTGCTACTCCTGGCAAATTTACAATTTGTTCTTCTATTTCTAACATACTTGTTTCTGAGATATCTTTTGCTAAAGTCACACTTTTAAAACTTGAATAACCTTTACTTGCAATTTCGTATCTCATCACCATTATTTTTTGAATTTCTGTTATATCTTCATTTTCAATTTCATACTTTTGCTTATAAAATTCAATTACTTCTTCTACCGTTGCGTTTTCATCTATCTTATTAACCTTTTTCCATGCCTTTGCTGCCTCTTCAGATTTTTTAAAAGTCATTGTTTCAAAATCTATCGGAAAATTATTGTTATAAGTATCACCATTTTTTTCTAGTATATTTACAAGTCTTAACAAGCCCTTATTAAGCTCTGTCTTTTCTATCTTTGTATAATACAAGTTAACACTATAACTTGTTTCGCTCGTTGCAATTACCTTACCGTACCTATCATAAATATCTCCTCGAGGAGCCGTTATTTTTACTTCTCGAACTAGTCTGTTTTCAGATTGTTCACGGTAGTCTGCGCCATTCACAACTTGTAAATTGAATAATTCCGCAATGAAGGCAACACCTACAAAGACAACTATACTTATTAAAATATTTATTCTAGTTGAATTATTATCTTTCATCAGCCCCTCCTTTCAAATGTATTAAAACTATTTTTATAACAAATAGTATGAGTTCTTACATTTGTTAATTATTTCAGAGAAGCTTGCAAGCAAGCTATATATAATTCTTGCAAGTATCATGTTATATATAGCTTCTTTTATGATTAATAGCAGCGGAGCGAAAGTTTCAAATGTATATCCATATAAGATGATGAATATTAAATACATTATTACTTCTACCATTGCCGTTATTATTCCAACCATATATATAACTGATAATCTATTTTCTTTAGAAAAACCATTACTATATCTTCCCAACAAAAATCCTGCTAACGCATATATCATTGTATATACACCCATTGCTTTTCCAAATGTAACATCATAGATTAATCCATAAGCCATTCCAGTAAGCATGCCTGGTATCTTGCCAGAAAGTAATGCAATTCCAACTATTACAACAATTGCAATATTGGGTTTAGCACCAAATAATTCAAATTCATTTAATACGTTTATTTGGGTTAAGAAAGAAAACCAAATAAGTAAAAAACTAAAAATACCAACAATTATTTTTTTATCCAACGTCTTCCTCCAAAACAATTATTCCTACCGTTTCAAGTCTGTCAAAATCTACTGTTGTTTTTATAAGTGCTTCATTTTCAACAGGATTCTTTTTGTTTATAATTTCAGTCACATTACCAATACTTATTCCCTTTGGATAAATCCCACCAATTCCTGATGTTTCAAGCTTATCCCCCTCAATAATTGTAGTTCCAATTGGAATGTTCAATATTTTAAGTTCTTGATCTTCAGTAGAAGAAATACTTCCTTTACAAATCACTTCATCTCTTGTTCTAGAAATTTTTGCACTAACTGCGTTTCCAGCATCTAAAATAGAAATTATTTTTGAAGTGTTTTTAGTAACACTCTCAACATATCCAACTAATCCATCAGTCGCAATAACTGTCATGCCTGGTTTTACACCTTGTGCTTCACCCTTATTTACTACATATGTCGCTTCCCAACTTGTTGCTGAATCAGAAATTATATCTGCAACAACCAAATTATAATCTGGATATTTTTCAGATAAGTTCAGATGTGTTCTCAATGTTGCAATTGTCGCAGTCATTTCATCATTATTTATCATTTTATTTTCAAGCTCTGCTACTTTATTTTTCAAAGCTTCATTTTCTTCTCTCAACGCTTCAACATCTGCAAAATATCCTGCGTCACCAGTAATGTAAGCTTTTAATCTCATATATGCTTGAGTTGGAAATTGTAACATATCATTAAATGCACTTTCTACAATCATTGTATTTCTTGGCTTTTCTGTCGTCATACCAATACACACAAACAATGCAATTATTAATAAAATTTTAAAAATATTTTTTATTAATTTTGACACGCTTCAAATCTCCTATCTTTATATTTTATCTTCTTCTCTTTGAATTCATTAAAACTGTTTTTAGAGAATCAATATCTTCTAAAACCTTACCTGCACCTCTTACAACACAATCCAAAGGATTGTCTGCCACATTTACAGGTATACCTGTTTCTAATGCTAACAATCTATCAAAGTTTTTCATTAATGCGCCGCCACCAGAAAGCGTAATACCATTTACCATGATATCTGCAGCTAATTCTGGAGGTGTTTTTTCTAATGTCATTTTTATTGTATCCACAATTTGCATTATTACTTCTTTTGTTGCTTCTTCAATTTGAACAGAAGTAACTGTAATTGTTTTTGGAAGTCCCGTTGTAAAATCTCTTCCTTTTACGTCCATTTCTTCAGTTGTCATTGAAGGATATGCGCAACCTATTGTAACTTTTATTTCTTCTGCAGTTGTTTCACCAATTGCAACATTAAATTTCTTTTTAATATAATCAACAATCGCATCATTCATCTCATCACCAGCAACTCTCAATGATTTACTCGTAACAATTCCGCCCAACGAAATAACGCAAATCTCACTTGTTCCCCCGCCAATATCTACAATCATCATACCGCTTGGATCGCTTATTCTTAATCCAGCTCCAATAGCAGCAGCAATCGGTTCTTCAAGCAAGTAAGCTTCTCTCGCTCCTGCATTTAAAGTAGCTTCCTCTACAGCTCTTTCTTCTACTTCTGTAACACCTGTTGGTATACAAACAACAACTCTAGGTCTCGCTACAACATATCTTTGACACGCTTTATCTACCAAATATTTAAGCATCATTTTGGTAGCTGTAAAATCTGCAATTACTCCGTCTTTTAAAGGTCTTATCGCCGTAAGATTCTCTGGTGTTCTGCCAAGCATCTCTTTTGCTTCCGTTCCAACAGCAACCACATTTCCAGAATATTTATCAATTGCCACAACAGATGGCTCTCTAATAATTATTCCTCTTCCTTTCAAATACACCAATGTGTTTGATGTTCCTAAATCAATTCCTAAATCCTTCGCGAAAAAACCCATTTTATTACTCCTTCCAATTTCTCAACCAAGAAATTTTATTTAATCTCTCTAAAATTTCTTCATTCGTTTCAAGCTAACAAATCTATTTTCACCAATAATCACATGATCCAAAAGTTCGATTCCAAGAAGCTCAGCCATATCTCTTAACCTTATCGTAAAATTGATATCGCTTTTACTTGGAGTCGGATCACCACTCGGATGATTATGCACCACTATAATCTTCGCGGCACCTGATTTTATTGGTTCTTTAAATATACTTTTTAATTCTACATACGACGCATTTGTCGAACCTTTAGCATTCGTTACAATTCTTATGAGTTTGTTTTGTGTATTTAAGATTAACGTCTTTATATACTCTTGTTCTTCACAATTAAACTCTCCCATGAATAAGTCTGCTACAGCCTCTGGCGTTGAAAGAATTATATCTTTAGTAACTTTCGGCACTCTAACTCTAGCAAACAATTCTCCCAGAGCTTTTAATTGAATACACTTTACTCTTCCTAAACCTTCAATCTGCATCAACTCTTCCGTCGAAACGCTTTTCAAAAAACTCAAACCCTTTTCTTCAACATCCAACTTCAATATACGTTGTGCTAAATCAATTGATGTAATATTTTTAGCCCCCGTTTTTAGTATGATTGCAAGCAATTCAGCATTCGATAATACTTCCGAGCCAAGTAGTTCCAATTTTTCATATGGTCGTTCCATATGTGGTAAATCTTTAATTTTCATAGCAATCCTTTCTGCAAAGATTGCTTTCTCCTATTTAACAAATTTATATAAAACTAGTGCGATTATGATACCTATAATACCCGCAATATTTAATTGAACAGTCATTCCAAAAGATATTTGTAAAATATTTATATCTAATAGAAAAGGTTCTGTTAAGCCAAAACTTTTTCCATAAGCAAGCCAAGCTAAACCAGGTACAGATGCGGCTAATTCACCGAGCAAACTTCCAACTATAATTCCAGAAAATAAAAATATTAAAAATACCAAAAATCTTTTATCGCTCATAGTTTCATTCCCCTCTTCTTTCGTAAATCTTTACTAGCTAATTATACTAGAAATTACACCTCGTTATCAAGTCCTTCCGTAAGGTTTTTGAGGAAATCCAAGCTTCAAAAAACATACTATTTACAAGGGTTTGAAGTTCACATAAAAAAGGTGCATAGATTCATCTACACACCTTTTAAAATCGCATCTTATAGAATTCCAAATTTTCTTTTTTGACCTCTTATAGGATTTACCAAATAACCAGTCCAAACATTATATTCTGCAGTACCAGTTCTAATAACTTCGCATTTAAAATGTTTGTCATCTTCTTTAATTATTCTAAGGATATCACCTTCAACTAGACCTAAACCTATCAAAGCTTCCGATTTTATTGAAATTCCCTTATCTGTAAGAATCATTTTTACTGATTCATCTATCATTTCCGAATTATCTTTGTTATCTAAAATATTAAAAGTAACTACAGAAATGTTTTTTGCAGATTTCTTTTCATCAACCATTATTTCAAAAGCATTCATTCCGCCGAAAAAATGAATTGCATTATCTACTATCATCTTAGGAATCTTAACTTCGCCAACTCCAGCACCTGATTCTATAATCTTATTTGATTCAATCATAAGTGTAGACATGCCAGCATAATCAATTTCACGAGACATATGAATTGTAGTTTTCTTTTTTTCTTCCTTCTCTGCCTCTTTCTTTTTATATAATCTTTCTAAGTCGCTTTCCGTTTTCTTTAACGAACTAAGAAGTTTTTGTTTTTCTTCTTGCTCTTCTCTAGCTTCTTTTTCGATATCTAATTCTACATTTTTCCTCAAGCTAATTCCTTGATCGAAATCAAAATCGATATTAACATCAGCAAAATCTTCCAATTTAAGATTTGTAAGGCTTGAGCTTTCATCATATACCGTTTCACCAATCGTTGTTTCGCCATTTCCATACATTTCACTAATATTCGGAATCTTTCTTTGTGTGATTCTAGCAACAACTTCACCTTTTTCAGCAAGCAATATTACTTCATCTCTATCAATTTCATGGAATTCAGCAACTGCACCTTGTAACAATGCATTTTTAGCAACTTCAAAAGCTTGCTTATCTTCTGGCATGTACTTGAATTCTGTGATTGTACAAGAATTTTCAAGTAATCCTCCGGCTGAAAATTTAGCACTTGTAGTATAAATATACGACGCGTCATTTTCACTTTCAAAGATAAATGCTCTTGTCTCTACTTTGCTATTATCTGTATTAATATGAACATTTACCTTGCATCCCATATCAATAAGCTTTATTAACATATCTTTTGAGGTATTTTTTCTATCGATTCCAATAAAAAATTCAACCTTCGTAGAGTTACTTCTAGTAGATTCCAGACACTCATAGATTTCTTCAAAACCCGTGTCTTTTGCCATTCCGGCAATAAAATAAATTGCGTCAAATCCGCTCTTCAAGCGAATTCTAAGCAAATCTCCTAGTTTTACTTCTTTTGGTTGATTTAAAAATTTAACTTCCATCAAAAGTCCCTCCCATTAAATTCTTTATAATTTTACCATATTTTGCCGATTAAATCAACTTTCTTGGGCTTTTTTGTTAATTTTTAGCATTAACCAAAGGATGGACAAACGCATAAAATATATAAACCTTTTCTATGAATAAAAGGTTTTAAATCAGGAAACAATTATTTTAGAAATAAAATTTTGGGAGTGATAATCTTGATTATAAAAAGAGGAGACATGTATTATGCTGATTTGAGCCCTGTTGTAGGTTCAGAACAAGGTGGAGTTAGGCCAGTACTTATTATTCAAAACGATGTCGGCAACAAATATAGTCCTACTGTAATTGCTGCGGCTATCACATCTCAAACAAACAAAAACCGTCTTCCTACACACATAAAACTAAATTCTCAAACATTCGGTTTGATGAAAAATTCCGTAGTTCTTACCGAACAAATTCGTACAATTGATAAGTCTCGCCTTATGGAAAAAATCGGCCAAGTCGATGATTCCGTCATGAACCAAGTTAATTCCGCTCTAGGAATCAGTTTCGGTTTAGTATAAGAAAAGAGCGTTCTTTAATAAAGAACGCTCTTTGTTACTTTTAATCTACATTTAACAAATTTTCTTCCAATATTCTCATAACTTCATCTTTTTCAGTTGTTTCGTTTATTTTTCTACGCATTCCTGTAGCATTTGACACACCTTTTATATAGTAGCTTATGTGCTTTCTCATTTCTCTAACCGCTACATATTCACCTTTTAAATCAATTAAATTATTATAATGTTTTAAGATAACATCATAGATTTCTTTATTGTCAGGAACGTACTTCACACCATTTGCTATCGATTTAAAAATCCACGGATTGCCTATTGCAGCACGCCCTATCATTATCGCATCACACTTTGTATATTCGAACATTTTATTTGCTGATTCTAAGTCAACAATATCACCATTTCCTATAACAGGTATTGAAACTGCACTTTTTACATCAGCAATTATATTCCAATCTGCTTTTCCAGTATAAAATTGGTTACGTGTTCTTCCATGAATTGCAACAGCTGCGATACCATTCTTTTCGCATATTTTAGCAATTTCTATAGCACTTGTATGCTCATCATCCCAGCCTTTTCTTGTCTTAACAGTAACTGGAACTTTAGATGCTTTAACCACATTTTCAGTAATTTTATCTACCAAATCCAGGTTTAGCATAAGCTTGCTACCATCATCATTTTTAACAACTTTAGGCGCAGGACATCCCATATTTATATCAATTATATCTGCATATTCACATATCTTTTCAGCTGCATCTGCCATAATATCCGGATCAGAACCAAATATTTGTACTGCTGCAGGACGCTCTTCATCAGCAATAGTAGTTAAAAGATTCGTTTTATCATCTTTATAATACATACCTTTGCTACTAACCATTTCTGTATAAACCATTCCTGCTCCATATTCTTTGCATATTTTTCTAAACGCCAAATCTGTAATTCCAGCCATCGGCGCTAAAAAAACATTGTTTTTTATTTCTAAGTTCCCTATTTTCATATATTCTCCAACTCTATTGCATTAATAATCAAATAATTTTTTAGATTTCTTACTACTTACATTTAAAAGCAATCCTAAACCAATAAAATTAGTTACCATCGAGCTTCCGCCATAACTAATAAACGGCAACGGAATACCTGTAATCGGCATCAATCCAATATTCATTCCGACATTCTCTAAAAAATGTGCTAGATACATAGATGTAACGCCAACCGCTATTAACTTACCATATATATCCTCCGCATCCTTAGCAATACAAAATCCTCTAACAATTAACAACACAAACAAAATTACAACTAGTGACGAAACAACAAATCCCATTTCTTCACTTATTACTGCAAAAATAAAATCCGTAACTTTCATTGGTAGATATCCTAATTGAGTTTGATTACCTTCTAACAAGCCCATTCCCCACATTTGACCAGAACCAACAGCAAGTTTAGCTTGAATTATGTTGTATCCCGCTCCTTGAGGGTCAAGTTGAGGATCTAAAAATACATCAATTCTTGCTTTGGCATGCGCTGGCAAAACATATTTATATGCAACTGGCACACCAACAACAACTAATATAATTGCTGCCAAAACATATCTATAATCTAAGCCCGCAACAAATAGCATAAATCCAGCAATAACCAGCATTACCATCGCTGTTCCATAGTCGGGTTGCATTATAACCAATCCTATCGGAACTAAGATAAATAGCATTAACAAAAGTAATGTCCATATACTGTTTATCTTTTCTTTTTCTTTCGCCTTTTGAAGCATTTTCCCAAGACCTAATATCAAAGCAATTTTTGAAAATTCACTTGGTTGCAAGCTTATTCCACCAAAGTTAAACCAACTCGTTGCACCATTTATAGGCTCTGTAAATAATACTCCTATTAAGAGCAGTGTAGAAATTGCAAAAAGAAATTGCCACAGTTTACCAAAAACTTCATAGTCTAGTATAACAACTACACACATTACAGCAAAACCAATTAGAAACCACATCACTTGTTTTTTTGTTTCTCCAATGTCGCCTTCTAAGCCGCCATTTGCACTAAATAGTGCAACTAAGCCGTATTGCAAACAATGTTATAGCTATGACTAAAATACTATAATCAATAGATTTTAAAATCTTCTTTAACATCTTTTCTCCTTTTTAGTATTTCATATTAAAAAAAGGGGATTGCTTGTCCCCTTATAATTTACTCTTCTTTCTTTTTAGTCCTTGTAGAAGTTGTTTTTTTCTTAGTTGTTGTAGATTTTTTGGTTGTCTTTTTAGCAGGTGCTTTTTTCTCTACAACATCCTCAGTTTTTTCTTCCAAAACTTCTTCTGTTTTCTCATCTTTCTTCTCTTCTACTTCTTCCTCATCTTCTGCAGCCTTTTCTTCTATATGTGTTAAGATTGCATCCGCAACAGCATCGGCTTGCTCCTCTGTTAAAGGAGCTCCTTCTGTAGCATCATTGATTGCACATTCCAACTCTGTAAGTTGTTCTTCCTCATCATCTGTTATATGATCTTCGCCATCATCTTCATCAACCTTAGGAGCCATTGGCTTTACATTTTTTATCGGAATATTTGCATAAAGCGCAGGGCCTTCTAATCCAGCCTCAAGTCCTCTAGTTAATTCAACTTCTAGTGCATCCTCATCAATTTCAATATATTTTTTGATAACATCGATAATTTCTTTCTTCATGATATCAAAGAAATCTGGAGAAACACTTGCTCTGTCTTGCATCAAAACTAACTTCAATCTGTCTTTCGCAGCTTGTTTTGAAGCCGGCTCTTTATCTTTCTTTTGAAGGTTTCTAATGAAATTCAAAACCGGTTCAAATACTTCTTTTATTTCCATTATTTGCGCCTCCTATTTTTTATAGACTTTCTATATCATAGCCTCTGTTTATTTTGAAAAAGACGCTTTGATTTTTTTCCAAAAACCTTCTTTTCTACCAGGAACAGTAACTTCAACTTCTTCTCCCATAATTCTTCTTGCAGTTTCCATGTAAGCTTTACCCGATAAAGACTTAGGATTTGTTACTGAAGGCTCACCTTTATTTGTTTGTACGATTACATTTTCGTCATCTGGAATTGCTCCGATTAAGTTGATTGATAACAATTCAACAATATCATCAGCATCCATCATTTCGCCTCTTTGAACCATCTTTGTTCTAATTCTATTTAAAACAAGTTCTGGTTTTGGTAAGCTGCTAGATTCTAATAAACCAACAATTCTATCAGCATCTCTTACTGCAGATACTTCTGGCGTTGTGACAACTAGTGCTCTATCCGCACCAGCTATTGCATTTTTAAAACCTTGTTCGATTCCAGCAGGACAATCTATAATTACGTAATCAAATTCCATCTTAAGATCTTCACAAATTTTCTTCATTTGCTCTTCATTAACAGCATTTTTATCTCTAGTTTGTGCAGCAGGTAACAAAAATAAACCTTCATATCTTCTATCTTTGATTAAGGCTTGTTTTAATTTGCAGTTTTCTTCTACAACGTCTACGATGTCATAAACAATTCTGTTTTCTAAGCCCATTACTACATCTAAGTTTCTAAGTCCAATATCTGTGTCTACTAATGCAACTTTTTTACCTAGCATAGTTAACGCTGTACCAAGATTTGCTGCGCTTGTTGTTTTTCCTACGCCACCTTTTCCTGATGTTATAACAATTACCTCTCCCATAAACTTAAATCCTCCAATCTTAAAAGTGGGCTTTTTCAACCATTTTTGCCTAATAATTAAAATCGTGCAATCGCCCGCCTCCGTACATTTCTACTATATATATACAGCCTATAAAAGTCAAGTTAAATTTGCAGTTACTCAAAGTATTCAATTGCACTTTTTTGCCATTTTAAAATTGATAATTGATAATATTTTTCTAAATGTATATAATAATACATAGTACATTTATTAATTAGGAGGTAATATTATGGCTGAAACAAAAACACGTGGCCAAGAGCTTGCGGATGCACTACTTTGCAACGATAAAAACGGCTGGGAATCAGTTCCAGAAACAGAGAAAAAATCAGCAATTAGATTTTGCGATGGATATATTAGATTTTTGAATGAGTGTAAAACAGAAAGAGAATGCGTAGAATATGCCGTTCAAAAAGCAGAAGATGCAGGATTCAAACCACTTTCTAAAGTGAAAACTTTAAAAGCTGGCGATAAAGTATACTTCGTTAACCGCGACAAAAACATAATACTTGCGGTTATCGGTTCTAAAAAAACATCTGAAGGTGTAAATGTAGTAGGAGCTCACATCGACTCTCCTAGATTAGACCTAAAACCAAACCCATTATACGAAGACACTGGATTTGCTTATTTAAAAACTCACTACTATGGTGGAATTAAGAAATACCAATGGGTTACAATGCCACTTGCAATACACGGTGTAGTTGCACTAAAAAATGGCAAAAAAGTAAAAATCGTTGCTGGTGACGAAGAAGACGATTTCACATTCGTAATCACAGACTTACTTCCACACATGGCAAGAAGACAAATGGAAAAGAAATTAGCTGAAGGCATTGAAGGAGAAGACTTAAACCTTCTTATCGGAAACATGCCTTTTGCAGATGATAAAGTAAAAGAAAAAGTAAAACTTAATATCATGAGAATCTTAAACGAAAAATTCGGTATCGTTGAAAAAGATTTCTTAAGTGCAGAATTAGAAATTGTTCCAGCACTTAAAGCTAAATCTTTAGGATTCGACAGAAGTATGGTTGGCGGATACGGCCAAGACGATAGAGTTTGCTCATATGGTGCACTTCAAGCAATTCTACAAACAGAAGCTCCAGAGAAAACAGCTATCTGTATCCTTGTAGATAAAGAAGAAATCGGAAGCGTTGGAAACACTGGTATGGAAGCAAGATTCTTCGAAACATTCTTAGGCGAAGTTATTCGTTTAAGAAAAGAAGAAACAGATCTAAACGTTCTAAACAGAGCTTTAGCTGCATCAAGAATGCTTTCTGCAGACGTTGATGGTGCATTCGATCCAATCTATGCATCTGTTTCAGAAAGAAGAAATGCATCATACTTTGGTATGGGTGTTGGACTAAACAAATACACCGGCGCAAGAGGAAAATCTGGTGCAAATGATGCAAACGCAGAGTTTGTTGCAGAACTTAGAAAATTATTTGATGATAATAAAGTTAGATTCCAAATCAGCGAACTTGGTAAAGTTGATGAAGGTGGCGGCGGTACAATCGCATACATTCTTGCAAACAAAGGAATGGATGTAATCGACTGCGGTACACCAGTATTATCAATGCATTCACCTTATGAAGTAACAAGCAAATTTGATGTATACATGTCATATAAAGCATATAAAGTATTTATGAAATAGGAAATTTTAGGGGCAGTCTTAAAATTAAATTGAAAGATTTAATTTATAAAGACTGTCCCCTTTTACTCAAACAAAAAAGAAGTAGGCTCTCGCCTACTTCTTTAATTTTTATTCTTGTTCGCAATTATATTTTTCTAAATCTTCTGTTTCATTAACTCTTGCGATTGCAACTACTTTACCGCCATCGTTTGTTCTCATTAATGTAACACCTTGTGTTGAACGTCCTAGCACGCTAATGTTTTCAACTTCAAGTCTAATTACGATTCCGTTATCTGTAACAAGCATAATTTCATCATCATCGTTAACAACTTTGATTCCAACAACTTTACCTGTCTTTGGAGTTGTTTTGTATGTGATAACACCTTTACCCGCTCTTATTTGAACTCTGTACTCATCAACTTCTGTTCTCTTTCCGAAACCATTTTCTGTGATTGCAAGCAAGTATTTCTTGTTCTCATAAATTGGTTCCATACCGATTACATAGTCATCTTTAGAAAGCTTAATTCCCATTACACCTTGAGCGATTCTTCCTGCAGACTTAACATCTGTTTCAGAGAATGTAATACTCATACCTTCACGAGTAACTAATACAATATTTCTCTCACCATCTGTAAGTCTAACATCAATTAGTTCATCATCATCTTTAAGTGTAATAGCTTGTAATCCAGTCTTTCTAGAAGAGTTATATTCAATAAGTTTTGTCTTCTTAACTGTACCATTCTTTGTTGCCATCAATAAATATTGACCTTCAACAAATGCATGTATTGGAATAACAGCTGTTACTTTTTCATCACCATCTAATTGAAGAAGATTTACGATCGCTGTACCTTTAGCAGTTCTACCCGCTTCAGGAACTTCATAACCTTTTAATCTATAAACTTTACCTTTGTTTGTAAAGAACATGATTAAATCGTGTGTAGAAGTTACGAATAATTTTTCTACAAAGTCTTCTTCTCTAGTTTGCATTCCTGTAATACCTTTACCGCCACGTCTTTGAGCTCTATATGTATCTACAGGCATTCTCTTGATATATCCAAAGTGTGTAAGAGCAACTACTGTATTTTCTTCTTTAATCAAATCTTCATCTTGAAGATCTGAACCTTCAGCAGAAACAATTTGAGTTCTTCTTTCATCACCGAATTTATCTTTCATTTCTAATAATTCTTCTTTAACAATTTCAAATACAAGTTTTTCACTTGCTAAGATTGCTCTAAATCTTTCAATTTGTTCCATCAGAGCTTTGTATTCTTCATCAATCTTTTCTCTTTGTAATCCAGATAAAGTTTTTAATCTCATATCTAGAATAGCTTGAGCTTGGATTTCTGTTAAATCAAATCTCTTCATCAATCTTTCGGCGGCATCATCATAAGCAGCTCTAATGATTGCAATAACTTCATCGATATTATCAATAGCAATTCTTAAGCCTTCTAAGATGTGAGCTCTTGCTAAAGCTTTATCCAAATCAAATTGTGTTCTCTTTAAGATAACACTCTTTCTGTGATCTAGATATACTTCTAAAGCTTCTCTTAAAGTTAGAACCTTTGGTTTGCCATCAACTAGCGCAAGCATAATTGCTCCGAAAGTATCTTGCATTTGTGTATTTTTATACAATTGATTTAGTATGATATTTGGATTTGCATCTCTCTTAAGTTCAATAACAATTCTCATACCTTCACGGTCTGATTCATCTCTTAAATCTGAGATACCTTCAATTCTCTTATCTTTAACTAAATCTGCAATATTTTCAATAAGTCTAGCTTTGTTTACTTGGTATGGAAGTTCTGTAACGATAATTCTATATCTTCCGTTACCATGTTCTTCAATTTCAGCTCTTGCGCGAACTGTAATCTTTCCTCTACCAGTTGTATAAGCACTTCTTATTCCTTCTTTTCCAAGGATCAAACCAGCTGTTGGAAAATCTGGGCCTTTTATTTCTTGCATTAACATTTCATCTGTAACGTCATCTTCATCAATAAGTCTAACTAACGCATTTACGACTTCAGTTAAATTATGTGGTGGAATATTTGTTGCCATACCAACTGCGATACCAGAAGAACCATTAACTAATAGGTTTGGTATTTTAGCAGGAAGAACAACTGGCTCCATCAATTTTTCATCATAGTTCGGCATGAAATCTACAGTATTTTTATCGATGTCAGCTAACATTTCAACTGCAATTTTAGGCATTTTAGCCTCTGTGTATCTCATCGCAGCTGGGCTATCACCGTCAACGCTACCGAAGTTACCATGTCCATTTATCATTCTATATCTCAAAGAGAAATCTTGCGCCATTCTTACTAATGCATCATAGATAGAAGCATCACCATGAGGGTGGTATTTACCCATAACCTCTCCGACAATATATGCAGATTTTCTAAATGGTTTTTCTGGTGTAAGACCAAGTCCATCCATAGCATATAAAATTCTTCTATGAACTGGTTTCAATCCATCTCTTGCATCAGGAAGCGCTCTCGAAACAATTACACTCATCGCGTAATCGATATACGATTTTTTCATTTCTTTTTCGATATCAACGCGTATAATTTTTTTTGCATTTTCTTCCATTTTTCTTTATCCCAACTTTCGTATAAATTGTTACAACCCCAGCAATTTCAGGGTTTATAATTAACCATTTAAATTATACTAAATTGACAACTTTTATGCAAGCAAAATTAAGGCTTTTTTCTTTATTTATAGCTATTTTGCGATTAAAAATTTACCCAACGAAAATACCTCTTCAACAATCTTATTTTTTACATTTCGAAATACCATTTTCGTTGTACTCGGGATCTTTTTAAAAGTAGAAAAAACAACATCAAAACTTTTCTTTAAAAACGTTTCTCCATCCTTATTTATAGCTGCACTTAAAGCTTTCTTTCCGTTGTTATACGTAGAGTAATTTATTTTAAATTTATCTTTCAAATATTTTTTAGCAATTGAATCTACCAACGTGGCACCAATTCGTCCTGCTGATGCTAGTAGTTTTCCAACAAAGCCTAATTGTTCTGCTTTTTCAATAAAATTCTGTAATTTACTCGCACCTGCTTTTGAATTGATTCCCAACTCCTCCATTTTATTATTTTCTAAAATATTCAGTTTTTCTGTTTCTTGTTTTGTTAGCAACTCATTTTCTTTTTCAGTAGATTTCTGAATAACTTTTGTTTTTACTTCTCCGACTTCTATCGCAGCAATTTTTTCATCATTAGCATTCTTTATAACAAGTTCTTTTTTTGTTTCTATTTCATTTTCTAACGCCGATTTCACCACAGCATCAGCATCATTTAATGCAACCTCTAATTCTTTTTCTTCAATTACTTTTTCAAGATTTTTTGATAAGTTTTCATCCAAGTTTTCTACCACAGATTCAAATTTCAAATTCATATATAATACTCCTTTTCTATTCAAATCCCCCTTAATAATCCAATTTCTTCACACTTTCCGCTAAGAATATCAAAAACCACATGCTTATAAAATTCCAATATAATATCGCCATCCCCAGGAAGCTTCGCTGCATTATCATATAATTTTCGTAATTATTTTTTATGTACGTTACATACACAAATAAATTTAAAAATATTAATATGTAGAGTACAATTCTTGCACTTTGTGTTTCTTGTTTTCTCCTTTCTTTTTCACTTTGCAGATCACTTATAATTTTATAATTTTTATCTATTAAAGCAGTAAAGTTCCCGCCATAAATATAGCAATACTGCACACTAGAGAAAAATTCTTTAAATTTATTAACAGATATCTTCTCTTTCAAATGTTCAATGGCCGTTTCAAACTTTATTCCGCTGTTTATTTCCACGTTAAATTTTTCTAAATAACTTTGCAAAGGTTCTACTGTTTTTACCTGTCTTAAAGCACTCGAAATATCATTACTTATTTGAGCGTAATTCTTTAATTGAATCAAAAAGTTCAAAAAAGTTTTTTCTAAATTTTCACTATTATAATTTGCAACCCATTCTAAAACCACAATCGGAATTATTGTTGACGGCAAAGCAACAATAATCGCAAGAGAAATAATCTTAAAAAATTCAAATGCAATTATATAGACTAATATACCTATTCCAAATCCATACAAAATTATCATTGTTGGATTAACAAATATATTTCGTTTTATCGCCGCTTTTTCTATCAATACGTTTAGTTTATAAGCCAAATTATATTTTTGCAAAATTTTAACCTTTTTGTGCTTCTCATAATCATTTAAAAAGTTGCGATAATACTTTTCGTTTTTCTTTTCAATATAGTTATTTATTTTTGCTAATATTTTCTCTTCACGAATTTTTTCCAAAGTTAAATAAATAGTAGCTCCTACAAGTACAAAAAATATTATATTCAAAAACATTTCATCACCTAACCGCATAACTCCATTTTTTCTTTCAATCTACCTACCGGATCATTTATCTTTTTGAACTTTCCAATCGATTTATTTAACTCATACTTTTCCACTTTAAACTCAAACAACGGATTATATTTAACATCATCTTTTTTAGCATCATATATAACTTCCGCGATTTCGTGCACCTTAAAATTTTTCATAAATATAACTACATCAACAGACATCGATAAAAGTTTTCTTAAATATTTATCCGTATAGCTTTGCGCCTTCACATCTCTTTTCATCAACGTAACCAATCTGTCAATCGTGTTTATACTACTGTCAGAATGGACAGTTGCATATCCTCTGTGTCCAGTAGAAACAGCATCAAAGAAGACCATTGCCTCTTCGCCTTTCAACTCACCTATTACAACAACATCATTTGACATTACAAGCGAATGTGCAGTTAAATCCGCAAGTGTTATATTTTTATCATTCGCTCTATTCTTTAAGATTTCTCTTTGAATCATATTAGGATGTGTGCAATGCAATTCTGCTGTTTCCTCGTTTGAAGTTATCGATAAATTTTCAGGAATTCTATTTATCATATTTCTCATCAAAGTTGTTTTTCCGCTACCACCTTTTCCACTTATGATGACATTCGCTCCGACCTTAATTATTTGCTGCAAAAACTCATATATTTCTTCGTTCATCATTTCTACATTTTCAGAGCACAAATCCTCTAGGGTTTGTAATTTCCCTGGTCTATGAATTCGTATAACTAAATTAGGTGATTCTATATTTACAGGCTCTATTCCAGCTTCAATTCTCAAGTTATTTTTTCTATCACTGACCACCACAAGCGGAGTTTCATTCGTTATTTTTCCTCTGTTTTTCAAAACACAGTATCTTACAAAATTCAAAAAATCATCTTCATTTAAGAAGGTATCCCTTACTTTTTTCCACTCGCCTTTTTTCTTGATAACAATATTGTCAAATCTCGTAATTCTAATATCAGAGACTTCTTCGTCATCAATATATTTTTGCAAAATATGATATCCAAACAATCTATTTAAAATATCAGTTATCGTCGAATCAGTATTCATGTTCGAATAATCTGCATACACCTTTTCCTTTACTATGTTTTCTACAAATTCGCGATTAACATTTACATCGCTTAAATACTCCGAATAATTATTTATTAGATATGCAATTATCTCACTTATTGCATCTTTTTTCGCAACATTTTGAGCAGCAACTTTTTCTTCAGCATCATTTTTTAGCGGATTAATTAGCATTATTACCTCCTAACCATTCACCGGCATTGAATTTTGTGCCATGTATTCTTTGAAATTAGCCATCGATATTAATTTAGACGCCAATGTTTGTTTTGGAATGAAGTTAGTATTTTCTAATATTTTTGTATATGAATGTTCTAAACCCTCTTCCATATATTTAATCTTTCCTATTAATTCATAATCTTCTAATATTTGTTCAACAACATCTGCGCCCAATGTTTGTGCATTTTCTTTATTTACAACAATTTTTATTTTTTCTTTCCAAACATTCCAATTCGTCACAAGCACGCTTAGTAGTTGTGTGCTCTTTTTCATTGATAAATAATTAGCTTCTGTAACAAACAAAATCTTACTTGCAATTTGAACAGCCCACTTAAGCGAATCTAAAAATATATTGCTACTCGTATCTATAATTATAAAATCATACTTTTCTTTCGCAGCCTCTAAGATTTTCGCATAATGATCTTTATTTAAAACATTTTGACAATAGTGAAGCGATGTGTTTCCAGTAAGCACATCCAAGTTGCCGCTTTTAATAACAAGTTCATCTAAAATGTTAGTATCAAAACGATTTTTATTTATTAATTCAACTGCATAATTTAATCCACATTTTTTGTTTTCATCTAACACAATTTTCACATTCTGTGGAACTCTGTGAATATCTAATATTTCATCTATGTTTCCGTTCAATGTATCCAAATCAATTAGCAACACCTTTGCCCTTGTTTTCTTAGATAATATTCTAGAAAAGTTCACCGCTACCGTAGATTTTCCAGAGCCATTTGTTCCTGACACAACAATAACTTCTTGTTTTTGCATCGTAATATATTCTCGTGGCATTTCATTTACCGGTGTCACAACTTTCTCTTCTTTTTTACTAATATATGAATTCACTGTTTTGCGTTCTCTTTTTTCTATAAGCGATTCTTCTCTTTCTAACGCATCAATTATTTCTTCTATCGAAACCGTGCTATCTTCAAAAACATCTACAACATTAAGCTCTGCCATTTTTCTTTTAAAAGTACCGGTCACTTCATCTGTTACTATTACAATTCTTATAGCCGAACTTTGGTTTCTGATTTGTCTAACAAATTCACTTATTTCAAATTCACCTTGTAAAAGCCCGCTTAAAACTAATGCATCATAGTTACTTTTCTCAAGTTCTGTTAATACCGCTTCTTGATAGAAGAAATCCTCTTCACAAAGTTCAAATTTTGCATATCTGCACAATTCTTTATTTAACGTTTCGTTTCCCATCGCCGTCAAAATTTTCTTCATTATTTACACCCTTTCTACTTTGCCTCACTAGTAACATACTCATGTTCTTTTTCTGACGAGACAACTTTTGCTTCAACATGATTTGTACCAGCACAAATCACGCACTGTCCTCTTTTAGAAGTTGGTATTTTCAAAACCTCTTCTTCTGACAAATTCAAATTCTCTTTTAATAATTTCAAATCATTTTCTTCTAGTTGAAATATTGTTTTTATACTCGAATTATTTAAAATTCCTTTACCAAACTTTCCATCTTCTAATGTAAAGAAATCATTTATATCTTGTGTTATTGCAGTCACAGCACCGCCGTATTTACGTATTGTTTTAAACATTTTATATACAAAATTTGCAGTCTCAGAATTATTCCCAATGAGTCTCCAAGCCTCGTCTAAATATATTATTTTTTGTTGGCTACGAGTTTCTTTAATCTTGTCCCAAAAAAATTCCGTAATTACATACATCGCAATAGGCATCACACTTTCTTCAAATCCAAATACATCTGCAACAACTAAATTGTTTTTCAACTCTATATTTGTGTATCCATTCAAAAAACTTAAACTACCTTGTACATATGGTTTTAACATCGTCGCCAATCTTTTAAGTTTTTTATCTTTAAAAATAACCTTGTATAATTCTTCTAATTTCGGCATATCCGTTTCCTTCTTAAAACGTTTTGCCGAAATCAATCTAGTCGTTTTTTCATAATAAAACAGCGATTCATCGTCAAAAGTTATTCCCTTTTTTGCATATGTTTCAATTATTTTTTCCTCTAGCAAACTCTTTTCTTCTTGCGTAATATCTACAAACAACATAGAGAAAAAAGTATTTAGTTTATTTAATTTATTTTGTAAATAACCGCCATCTCCATCATCTGAAAACTCTCTAATATCTAAGACGTTTATTATATTTCCATTTTCAAAATTTATTAAAGAACCTCCAAGTTTTTGGCAAGCCTTCGCATATTCTCTTTCCGGATCAATTACATATTGTGTTACATTCAAATATCTGTTTCTAAGAATCATTAATTTTGCAAAATACGATTTACCAGAGCCACTTGTTCCAATTACACACATGTTAGAATTTTTATATTTTCTAGTATCAAATCTATCAATCATAATTAGCGATTTATCCACTTCACTTACACCTATAAGAACTCCATTTTTGTCATAAAGTTCGTTCGAAACAAATGGATATGTTGCGCACAACCCTTCACTTAAGACATTTCTTTTATTAAATCTTTTTACATCATCCAGGTTTTTAAATAACGGCAACGTAGCTTCAAAAGTTTCTCTTTGTCTAAAGATTCCTCTTCTTGCAGAAAGTCCTGTTCCAGCAGCAATAGCCTCTACTTTTTGCAAGTGTTTTTCTAACATTTCTGCCGAATCAGCACACACCGAAAAATATATATACAAGTTATAGAGTTTTTCTTGCTCCAATTGCAGTTTCTTTCTGATATATTTTGCATCGCTATACGTACTGCCTAAAATTTCAGCATCAGCTTGATTTTCATTCGTTGTCTTAATTTCAGAACTAGCATTACCGATACTATATGTAATCTTTTTCAAAACCTCACTTGTCTGTAACCTCTCATAAAAAATTGAGCAGGTTAAATCTATATCCTGAACTAAAACTCTATTAAAAAACACTTCTTGCATTTCTTTAGCATAATCATTTACAATCAACGTTCCTATGTACTTATTATTAATCTTTAAAAAATTGGGATTTGTATCTTCGAAATAAAATGGGTATATTTTTAGAATTTCATCTTGAGTATCCTCAACATAATGATTTGTATGAGAATCAAAATTTTTATAACATTCTTTTAGAATTTCTTTGCACTCTTCTTTCGTGCAGACTTTAACATCATTTCCGCAAGCTTTTAAACCTCGAGAAATTTTTTGAATTTTACTATCGTCATTACTTTCAACAGCAATAAAAAATTTTCTTGCAATACTTTTTCTATCTCTAGAAAATCGTTCAACAAATTGCATATAATCTTCTGCCATTTCAGAAATCTCCGGTTCGTACTTCAAACACGTTCGTATTCTTTCAAGATGTTCATCAACATTAATCTTTGTCGTTTGAATAACCAATTGCATGTCAAAATCACACTGTTTTATAAAAGCTTTATATGCCGAAAGTATTATTTCTTGCTCCTTTATAGACTTTAATAAAAAGTTGGTCGGAGTTACTTCAATTAAGCAGATTTTGTTTTTCTTCGTTTCTATATAATCATCTGTTATATTCGTTATTTGAGATATTAATTTCATATCAAAAACTTTTTCCGCGGCTTACAACCTCCTTTTGCATCAAGGCAATAATACAATTATGCCTTTTTATTTAGGCTCATATTATCACCCAAAATATTTTTATTCAACAACTATCGTTCGACAAAAACCGACACCAGCATATAAGTCTTACAAAAATAATTGACATTTTATTAAACTAACCCTATACTGAAAGTAAGATTTGAGTATAAATCTTATTCACTATGTATCAAAAAAGACTGGGTCTGCACACCCAGTCTTTTTTCTCTTTACTAATATACAACCTTTTCTAATAAAAAAATATTAGACATGTCAATATTAGTGTCTTCTTTAGTATAATATTCACTATGTAGCCTCCTTTCTTAAAGATTTCCTTCAAGAAGGATAATTACAATATACCCTCGACACTAATACTCGTCAAAATATTTTATTCGTCTTTTTTCGACAAACAAATTTTATACACTTCTGATTTAGATATCCCTTTTTCTTTTGCCACCAACTTCATCGCTTCTTTTTTATCCATACCTTCATCAAGATACCTTTCCATTAATTCTTCAACCGTCTCAGTTACTTCTTCAGCAACTTTTGGTGTGCCTTCTACAACTATTACAAATTCACCTTTCACTTCATTTTCTTCGTAATAATCTATTGCTTCTTGCACTGTCATTCTCATCATTTCTTCATGAATTTTTGTAATTTCTCTTCCAAGTACAATTCGTCTGTCTGGTCCAAATGTTTCTTTTAACGCATCTAATGTTCTAGTAAGTTTATGTGGCGCTTCATAAAACAACATTGTGCGCTCTTCATTTTTTAATTCTTCTAGTCTTTCCTTTCTGCATCTTTTATTTATTGATAAGAAACCCTCAAACGCAAATCTTGTAGTGTCAAATCCAGAACAAATAAGAGCTTGAATTGCAGCAACTGCACCAGGGATTGGAACTATATTTATTTCATTTTCTATAAGTGCTCTCACCAAATCTTCACCAGGATCAGATATAGCTGGTGTACCCGCATCCGAAACAAGCGCAAGATTTTTACCTTCTTCTAACATTCCTAAAACCTGCTCTATTTTTACACCTTCATTGTGTCTATAAAAACTAATCAAAGGTTTCTTTATTTCAAAATGATTTAAAAGTTTTAATGTTTTTCTAGTGTCTTCAGCAAGAATCACATCTACTTCTTTCAATGTTCTTAACGCTCTAAAAGTAATATCTTCTAAATTCCCTATTGGCGTAGCAACTAAATACAATGTACCTTTCATCTTCATCCCTCTTATTTTTCCATCTCATAAATTTCAAATATTTCATCTGTGTATTCACCGTTTTCTTTGTAAACACACAACGTATTTTCAACTTTCAAAAATTCTCCTGCGCTCTTTGCACCTTCTATTAGCACAATGTTTGCCGGCTTGTCCACACTTGGTTGTACAAGTCTCATTCTCTTTGGTTCTATTTTATATTTTCTCATCATGCAGAAAATTTCAACAAGTCTTTCAGGTTTGTGTACCATAAAAAACTCACCATTAAATTTTAACATTCTTGCAGATTCTCTTATAACATCTTCTAATGTACATGAGATCTCATGTCGTGCAATCGTCAGCGAATTCCCCTCATTTATAATTCCACTTCCTGCCTTCATATATGGTGGATTAACTGTTATCACATCAACAGTTGCAGACGGAATATCTTCTTTTAAATCTAACAAATTCTTATTTAATATTGTAACTCTATCTTCAATATTGTTTAATTGCACACTTCGCTTTGCCATTTCTGCAACTTCATCTTGAATTTCTATTCCATAAATTTTCTTAGCATCCGTTTTTCCTGCAAGCAAAATTGCAATCACGCCATTACCCGTGCACAAATCAACAACAATATCTTTTTTCTTCATATTCTTAGCAAAGTTTGCAAGCAAAACTGCGTCAATTCCGAAACAGAACCCAGTTTTATTTTGTATTATTTTTAAATCTTTATATTGCAAATCATCTATGCGTTCATTATCTTTTAATTCCATTTCAAATCCTTTCCGCAGCAATCACCAAATAAAATTAAAAACATATTTTATACTAAGAGGTGATTTTATGCATTGTAAAAAAACTTCACCATTTTGCAATCTATTTTACTCATTGCAAGCAGTCGAAAACTTTTTGCAATGTATGTGTAAGTATAGTAAATGTAAAAAAGTTTATCATTATTTAAGGCCGCATTAATATGCGACCTTAAACGTAAGTTTTATTCTTGTTCTGGTGCAGCAACAGGGCAGATAGAAGCACAAGCTCCGCACTCAATACATTTTTCAGAATCAATTACGAATGTAGCATCACCCTCTGCTATGCATGATACTGGGCAATTACCAGCACAAGCTCCACATTTAATACATGCGTCGTTAATTTTGTATGCCATCTGTTTCACCTCCTTTAGTCATCCATCTTAAAGCCTTCTTCTAATTTTTTAAGTTCTTTCATATCTATTCCAGGTTCGTGTTTTTCTCTCTTCTTACCAGCCTTTAAAACTTCTATTTCATCAGCTTTAAAGCTCTTTCTTATAAAAGTATCTTCTTTTTGAATTTTTACTTTTACAACTTCTTTTAAAACCTCAACTTCTTCAACTGTTCCTGTTCCTTCTGGTGTTTTTACCAAAGAACCGGTAGTTGGCAATCTTGATAATTTTTCTTCATACACTTCTTGCTCATGTTTTAAACAACACATAAGTCTTCCGCATACTCCAGAAATTTTTGTAGGGTTAAGAGACAATCCTTGTTCTTTTGCCATTTTGATTGAAACTGGATTTAAGTCTGTTAAGTGATTGCAGCAGCATAGTTCTCTACCACACATACCATATCCACCTAACATTTTAACTTCATCTCTTACACCAATTTGTCTTAACTCAATTCTTGTTTTATAAATCGCTGCAAGATCTTTTACTAAATCTCTAAAATCGATTCTTCCATCAGCAGTAAAATAGAACAACAATTTTGTATTATCAAATGTATATTCAACATCAATTAAACTCATGTCTAACCCATGTTTCTTTATTTTTTCAAGACAAGTATTAAAAGCTTCTTGTGCTTTTGCATCGTTTTCTTTAAATGTTTTTGTATCCTCTTCAGTTGCAACTCTTAAAACATCTTTTAATGGAGCAACAATTTTTTCTTCTGTAACAGCACTATTTCCTACAGCAACTTCTCCGTATTCAATACCTCTTGCTGTTTCAACAATTACAAATTGTCCTTTTTCTAATTTTAAACCGTTAGGATTAAAAAAATAAATTTTACCTAGCTTTTTAAATTTAACTCCTACTATTTCTTGCACTAAACTTTCCTCCTTACACTTTGCAAATATCTAACATAAACACATCTAGTGCTAAATCTACGTTTGCTCTTCTTCTAATTTTTTGAATCGTCTTTTCTAAAAGTTCTATAATCTTATAATTAAAAGTTACATCCTGTTTTAATGCATTAAAACACAAGTGCATTATATTTTCTAAAATATGTTCAATTTGTTCTTTTAATTTTTTATCTGCTTTTACTTGTTCAAACTTTCTATTAAGTTCAAGAAAGTCTCCCTTTAATACAAGTTTAAACAATTCTTGCGAAACCTCTATTGTATCATCGTTTATAAATTCCATAGCTTTTTTAGCCGAGCCATTCGCATAATCTAACGCCTCTAGCAAAACCTCTATATTATTTTCTTCTAGTATCTTTTTTATTTCATCTTTAGATAATGAATCAAACGCAACTTCAGCAACTCTTGATTTAATAGTTCTAAGCAATTTTTCTTTATTGGAAGTTATCAAAATAATTGATGCATAAAGCGGTGGTTCTTCTAAACATTTTAATAATGCATTTTGTGCTTGTTCATTCATTGTTTCTGCTTCATCAATTATAAAAACTTTTCTGTTTGAAACTGTTGGAAGCAAAAACATTTCTTTTGTAAATTCTCTTACATTATCAACTTTTATTGCTCCTTTTTCCGGAACTAAAATTTGCAAATCCGGATTACTTTCGAACTTCAGACAAGCATCACATTTGCCGCATGCGTGTCCATCTACACTTTCTAAACAAAGTACATCTTTAGCAAAATCAAGCGCAACTTTTCTTTTGCCAATTCCATCTTTGCCGACAAATAAATACGCGTGACTTATTGAACCGCTTTTAACAACTTTGTTTAATTCTTCTTTTATGTTTTCGTGTCCAATATAACTCACGCGTTACCTCCTATTTATCTATTTTTCCAAACTTAGAAAGTGGTAATAATCTAGTCTTTACTCTACCTTCAACTTTTTCTAAAGGTATACAACCAAACTCTCTACTATCACTTGAACCATCTCTGTTATCTCCCATTACGAAGATATAACCCTCAGGAACAATTATGTCATAGTACTCACCAGTTACAGGTGTTTCAGTATCATCTAAATAAACTTCCGAAAGCTTATTATCATTTACATATACGCTTCCGTTTTTTATTAAAACATGATCTCCACCAAGACCGATTACTCTCTTTATATAACTAATTTTTGATGTTTCAAAAACATCATGTAACATGAAATACCAAAATCCTTCGCCGTCATCATAAATTGCTTTTCCATCTTCATGATCAATTGGCATTTCAAAAGTTACAATATCACCTCTATATAGAGGCAAGTTAAATGTTCTAACTGTTCTATTTATTAAAACTCTTTCTCCATTTAAAATTGTTGGAGTCATTGAGCCTTGTCTAACTAATGTAGGCGTGCATAAAAAATATCTAATGATTGATGCTACAACAAATGCAGCAAAGAAACAAACTACCCATTCAAAGATTTCTCTAACAACTGATTTTTTGTTTTTAATTTCTGCAGGTACATTATTTGTGTTATTTTCAAAATTTTCCATTTGTTCACCTCTCCACACGAAATTATACTACATAACACCGTATATATCAAGGATTTATTCCCTACATATTAAGCCTTCTTTTCTTTATATAGCGGTATTTTGATGATAACTTCTGTGCCTTTTCCTTTCTCACTTTTTATATCAATGCTACCATTATTAGATTCTATTATTTCTTTTGCAATCGGAAGTCCAAGACCAGTTCCACCCATTTCTCTAGAACGAGCTTTATCAACTCTATAAAATCTTTCAAACACGTGTGGTAAATCTTCTGACGGAATTCCTATACCATTATCAATTATTTTTATATATGCATCTTCATGAACAGAACCTATATACACTTTAATATTACCACCTTCTTGTGTATATTTGATGCTATTTATGAGAATATTTGTGATAACTTGTTCAATACCATCTCTATCGCCAAATACCATTGGCACATTTGATGTTTCATAACATTCTAAAATTTGATTTTTCTTCTCTGCTTGAATCATGTGTTTTTCACAAATTTGCTTTGTAAGCTCTGTAATATCAAAATCAATTTTCTCCCAAGCAATTTTCTTATAATCAAATTTTGTAAGTTGTAATAAGTCACTTACAAGTCTTGCCATTCTATTACTTTCCGTCACTATTACTTTCAAGAATTTCTTCTTGCTTTCTTCATCTAATTCCTCTTCTTCCATTAATGTTTCAGCATATGTTTTTACTGATGTTAACGGAGTTTTTAATTCGTGAGAAACGTTAGAAACAAACTCTTTTCTCATATCATCAAGTTTCGCTTGTTTTGTTGTATCATGCACAACGACAATCGCTCCTGTTGGCATATCTTTTTCGTTTCTAAACGGAGCAAAATATACATTTAAATACTTATCTGTTGTCTTCACAAGTTGATCTGTTGAAGCCCACTCATCTAAGTAAATTATCTTTTCTAAATTTGTATCCATTTCATATTTACCAAAGATATCATCAAACGTTCTCTCGGTTTCAAACTCAAGCATTTTCTTTGCTGCGTGATTGGCGTGGATAAGCTTTCCAGACGTATTAAATGCAAGTACACCATCTGTAAGATGCATAAGTATTGTTTCTAGTTTGCTTTTTTCACTATAAATCTCATCCATGTTATTTTGTATTTGAGTCATCATTAAATTAAATGTATCTACAAGTTTAGCAATCTCATAACCCGCTTTTTCTTTATCATTAAGCGTAACCAAAGAAATGTTTCCTTGTGCCATAAGCTCAGCTTTATTGGTAAGCATAGAAATAGGTCTTGTAATCGAGTCGCCTGTAATCTTTGCAAGTACAAAAGTTAACGCAAGAACAAATATCATCGCACCAATAAATGTAATTCCAATTTGTCGAAGTTGTCCATTTATGTATGTTCTACTTTGTGAAACTATAACAATAATTTTTCCACCTTCAATTTGTGGATTTTCAATTACGTAAGAAAATATATAACATTCTTTTTCACCATTGTCATAAACCGCATAATTCTCTTGTGACGCATCAGCTATTTCAATACATTTAACAGCATCTTCCGTTAAACCATATGGCATTCCAGTTGAAATGTCGTTATATTCAGCATCAAGCAAAGCACCGTATCTTGTGTTACTATTTAAAGAAAAATATATTTTAAAATTATTATAAAATTCAGCTAAATCATTTGCTGTTTTTACTACAACAGCTTCGCCCGAAGTATTAGGAGTTGTAATTATATCTCCCGATGTGTTTAACATTAAAACATTTTCTCCGGAGAAATTAGCCTCTGAAATTTCGCCGCTTTCAGGAACGTTAATATCAAAATTATATCCTTCGATATTTTTTAGCATTTCATCAACAAATCCTGTGTAATAAACTTGTTCTATTTTATATAAAGAAAATCCTCCAATACAAAGAATAATCGCTAATACAAATATCACAAATATAAGAATAAGTTTTAATTGCAAACTTTTCCAAAACATATGTCTTCCAACCTTTCGATAAAAAAGTATAATTTTCGACAAACAAAAAGACGCTCATAAATTTGAGCGTCTTTTTTTTTAATTGTTAGTATTGAAGTAATATCCTCCGCCTCTTTTTGTCATTAAAAGTTCTGGCGCGCTCGGATTTTTTTCTATTTTTTCTCTTATTCTTCTTACTGTAACATCGACATTTCTAACGTCACCAAAATATTCATAACCCCAAACATTTTCTAAAAGTTCTTCTCTAGAGAAAACTCTTCCTTTGTTCGTTGCTAAGAATTTTAGAAGTTCAAATTCTTTCATAGTAACAGCTGTGCTCTTACCACAAACTCTTGCATCATATTTATATGTGTCTAATGTTAAATCACCAAATTGTAACACTTGAGGTTTAGCTCCATCACTAGCAAAAGCTTCTTCCTTAGTAGTTTCAATTTCATCCCATTTTCTAAGATTTGCTTTTACTCTAGCAACAACCTCTCTAACACTAAATGGTTTTGTAATGTAGTCATCAGCACCAAGTTCAAGACCGATAACCTTATCAACAACATCCTCTTTAGCAGTAACCATAATAATAGGAATATTACTTGTTTGTCTAACCGTTTTGCAGATAGAAAGCCCATCCATTTTAGGAAGCATAACATCTAACAAAATTAAATCTGGTTTTTCATTTTTTATAGTTTCAATGGCTTCTTCACCATCATAAGCTTGTACTGTTTCGTATCCTTCTCTTTTCAAGTTGTGGTCTAATATATCGACAATCGCTTTCTCATCGTCAACTATTAAAATTTTCTTACTCATTATAATTCCACGTCCTTTCTCAGATATAAACCCTTTGACTATTTCATTATCTATTATTAAGAAATAAAAGTCAATGGAAATTTTAAGTTAAATCTTACGGAAATAAGGATACGTCCAAAGGGGGACAACCATCTTTGGACATTATGTTTTTATATTTTATAAAAAAACATTATAAGAAATAACTTGTGTCCAAAGATGGTTGTCCCCCTTTGGACGTTTTTCAGCGCAAAAAAATACGCTCCTAAGTTTTACTTAGAAGCGTAACTTCTTTCATATTAATTTTCGTATAGGAAAACTTCTGGATTAAGTGGTGTACCTTGATATCTAACTTCAACGTGTACGTGAGGTCCTGATGATCTACCAGTATTTCCAACTTTACCAATTATATCACCTTTTTCAACTGTGTCTCCAACATTTACTAATATCTTACTACAGTGAGCATAGTATGTTTCATATTCATCGCTATGTTGCACTCTTATAAGATATCCATACGCACCCAACCAATCTGCATATGTAATAACTCCTGATTCTGCAGCTCTAATTTCAGTACCTGTTGGTGCAGCCAAGTCTAATCCATAGTGATATCCACTTGATCTCCAACCAAATCTTGAACTAATAACATAATTTGTAACAGGAACATTAAAGTTCAACGATGTTAAATTGTCTCTTAAAGCATATAAAACATCATCTGATACAGTTTTACTAGCTGCTGGTGTGCTCTTGATTTCAACAATAGTATTAGCTTTCTTTATTGGCTCATATATCTCGTTAATAGCAACTTCAACATCCGCTAACAATTCATACTCTTGTAGATATTTTTCTTCTAATTCTATAGTACTTTTGTTAATGTAGTCTGCTTGCTTTTCATTAACGCTGTCTAAGATATGTTGAGCTTCTTCTAAAGAACCAACTAATCCTTTTTCTTTACCGTCAACTAACACAGCATATATTTTATAGTAAACATCTGAATTTTCTTTTACCATTGCGAATACTTCTTCATCTTTTGTTTCAATATTCTTTTCTACAAGCATTAATTCATACTTAAGTCTAGAATTTGAGATTACGTATCCAACATTGTCTGATTCACCGTTTACTAAGTAATCATCTATTCTTTTTTCTAAAGCTAATTTGCTCGCTACATAGCCGACATCTTCATTATTTACCTCAACTGCATAAACGAACTTATATTTTATAAACATAAGTGACAATATTGTTATACTGCCTATCGCTAATGACATAAATAATTTAGAAAGAAGCCTTGCTACAAGACGAGTCTTCCCTGACATTTTCAGCAAAACGTCAACTCCTTTTCTTCGCGCTAAGCGCAAATTTAACAGCATCTACATTTTACTATAACAACCAATCTACTTCAAGCAGATTTTTCTCAACTAATCGTTATTTCTTCCAATTTATGCTCTCTATTTGCCATTATCTATTTTTTTCACATTTTCTTGGCTTTTTTCTTTGTTTTACTAACAAATCAACACGTTTTTTCACGTTTTTGAGAGTAAATCGAAGCTTGAGCGTCATATTTTGTTTTTTGGATTATTTTTTATTAACTTCTGTGTATTGTGCGTAAATATCCTCATACGTATAACACATTTTTCCATTTATATTAATACCATCAACTAAATAAACCTCAACTTTACCTATATCATTAATAGCCACTACATAGCTATTACTAACACTTCTAAGGCCTATTTTTTCATTTAAAGTTTGTGTCATAACCTCTGTCATACTTTCATCAGCATAACCAAAATAATAGTATTTTTTGGCTTCATTTAATTTTCCACCAACTCTAGGATTTATATCCGACACGCTTTCTAATTCAAAGCCCGCTAGAGCTTCTTGCGCATATTCACTATCTAAACTTAAACCTTTAGTTGCTTCAACAATTTCTTGAACTTCAGCATATATCGTAGCAACATTTCCTTCTACAACTGTATCTCTAGAAAAAAGTAACGCATATCCTGCAATCATTACTATAATAACAATCGTAATCATTAAGCTTAAAGCAGAAATACCTTTTTGACTTCTCATTAGTCATCCTCCCCTATTTTTCAGCAATTTCTCTTACTTGATCATAAGTTCTTACTTCTAAATCTTTAATTGTAACCGGCTTTAATAATTCAACTTCTGAAGTTTCATAATTTACTATATATGTATGATTTAATGTATCTAATCCCAAAAAACTTCTAACACTACTAGCGTTATATTCATCTTCATTATCTATACCATATATAACAAACCATTTTTCTTGATTTCCCAATACGTTATCTCCATATGTTACTCCTGCCATTGGAGAAAATTGTGCATCATAGTATTCTCCTTGCACAATTTGAATATTTGGATCAATTTCTTTTTTTAACGCAACTGATGAAAGTGCAGTTTTTACAGATGTCATTTCTACAAACACTTCTGTTACATCAGCTTCATCTAAAGTATCTACTCCGGAATTAACTGCAAACGTAGCAATTATAAGCAAAATTACAATAACAACTACTAACTCTACTAGAGTTACACCTAAATTATTTTTCATCTGTCTCCTCCTTATTCTAAAATTTCTAAATTTGCAAACTTGGCCATAAGTCTCTTCATGCCAGCTTTTTCAAATTCAATATCAACTTTCAAATCATCATCTTCCGGTTCTGTTTTAGTAATAATTCCTTTTCCAAATTTTTTGTGAAATACTTCTGTACCAACTTGGAATCTTGCCAAATCAACCGCAGTATTACCGGTAATTTGTTGTAAAAAACTTTCTGCAGTTCTAAAATTAAATGCTTTTTTAGCGGCACCAAAAGCAGGAATACTATCATAATTATATTCGCTTTCTTCGGTCCACTTGTTAGCTTTTTTAATAGAACCATCTAACAAATCTTCATCTATTTCGTCAATAAATCTTGAATTTTTCGAATATTGAGTGTTTCCAAAAACAGTACGTCTCTTTGCACATGTTAAATGCAAATATTGTCTCGCTCTTGTAATACCAACATAGCAAAGTCTTCTCTCTTCTTCAACCTCATCAGGATTATCTGCACTTCTAAAACTTGGGAACAAGCCTTCTTCCATACCTACCAAAAATACATTTGGAAACTCCAGACCTTTTGCAGTGTGCAACGTCATCAACAATACAGCGTCTTCTTCATCATTCACACTATCAAGATCTGTTACCAAAGCAAGATTTTCTAAGAAATCTGGAAGTGTGTTTTCAGCTTCTTGTTGTTCAAACTCTATTGCTATATTTAAGAACTGTCCTAAGTTTTCAATTCTACCTTCTGCTTCATCAGTCTTTTCAGCCTCAAGCATTTCCATATAACCAGTAGTTTTCAAAACTTGCTCTATCAAATCTGAAATTCTAAGTTCTGATGTCGCAAGAATTTCAATCGCTTTACAGAAATCTTTCAATGCATTATTCGCTCTTGTTGCAATATATTTATCTGCATCTTTTGCAATTGCAAACATTGAAACGCCTTTCATTCTAGCCATATCTTCAACTGCATCTATGCTAGTTTTACCAATACCTCTTTTAGGTTCATTAATAACTCTTTTAAAACTTACATCATCGTTAGAATTATTTATAATTCTCAAGTATGCGATAATATCTTTAATTTCTTTTCTCTCATAGAACTTTTGACCGCCTACAACTTTATAAGGAATTCCTTCTCTCATAAACACATCTTCAAAAGCTCTTGATTGAGCATTTGTTCTATATAATATTGCAAAATCTGAATACTTAGAATACTCTTCTCTTCTTAAATAATTTATTCTGCCAACAACATAGTTAGCTTCATCGTATTCATCATCAGCTTGGAATAGTTTAGGCTTAGTACCTTCCTCATTTTCAGTCCAAAGATTTTTCTCAACGTTACCACTGTTATTTTTGATAACTTGGTTTGCTATTCCTAAAATATTCTTTGTAGATCTATAATTTTGTTCAAGCTTAATAACTCTTGTATCTTTAAAATTCTTATCAAAGTTCAAAATGTTTTTAATATCCGCACCTCTGAACTTATAAATACTTTGTTGATCATCACCAACAACAAATAAGTTGTGATGAACTTTTGAAAGTAGCATTATAAGTAAATCTTGCGCTTTGTTAGTATCTTGATACTCATCAACCAAAACATATTTAAACTTGTCTTGGTAATAAGCAAGCACATCTGGATTTTCTTGAAATATCTTGATTGTATGATTAATAATATCATCAAAATCAACCGCATTATTTTTCTTAAGTTTATTTTGATATCTAGTATAAACTTCAGCAACTTTGCTTAGACGATAATCACTTGCATAAAGAAGTGAATATCTCTCAGGATCCATTATATCATTTTTAGCTCTACCAATTTCGTTAAGCAAATATTTGTCGCCATAAATTTTTTCATCTAAATTTAACTCTTTAATACATTCTTTGATAACAACTTTTGTATCAGCTGTATCATAAATTACAAAGTCTCTCGTAAAACCAAGTTTAGAAATTTCTTTTCTTAAAATTCTCACACACATTGAGTGAAAAGTTCCAACCCAAATATCATTTGCTGTTTCACCAACAAGATTTTCAATACGTGTTTTCATTTCTTTCGCCGCTTTATTTGTAAATGTGATTGCAATAATGTTCCAAGGTCTTATACCACATTCTGCGATCAAATAAGCTATTCTATGTGTTAATACTCTAGTTTTTCCACTACCCGCACCAGCGATAACAAGTAACGGTCCATCAACATGAGTAACTGCTTCAAATTGTTCTTTATTTAAACCACTTAAAATTTCGTTTGCGTCCATTTTTCTTACCTTTCTGTAAAATAATTTTGATACCTATCTCAAAGATTTTATCATAGTGAATTTAAAAATAAAAGCGAACAAAATAAAAAGACAGAGGTTGTATGTTCCCTCTGCCTTTTGGATTTATGATTCTATTTTTTGTTTTATTTTTACTATTCTATTTCTATATTTTTCTATATTTGTTTTTAATTCACTAATTTGACTTGCATATAACTTTTCTAACTTCTGTTTTTGTCCTTCTGACAAATTTTTAGTTAGTTCAAAAACATTTTCTTTATTTATCCCTATTTTCTCTAATTCCTTTTGAATATTTAATAACATTTCCATATCTGGATCTTGTTGTTGTGAAAATCGTGCAAATACATCTTCATTCGACATGTTGCCTACGTTATTATTATTTAAAGTAATACATTCCCCGTTCTTTTCTTTAGAAAATATTTTCTTAAAAACATTTATAAATTTAGTCCAAAAACCAATTTTATTAATTGTTTTCAAACTCTTTTCTTTTGCAATCATTTGCCATTCACCTCTTCAAATTAATCATCTATATCAATATCTACTGGTGACACTTGTTTTTTAAAGTCTCCTTCTAAAGCTTTTGCTTGCACAAGCGTATCTTTTAATTGAACTCTTTCTGTTGCTGCAGATACAATTCTATCTTCGAAAGACTTTTCTTTATCACCCATCAAAACAGCTCTTAATTCTTCTAGCATCGATTCTGGTGTATGACCTTCTATTTTGAAATCAGGATTCTTTGGTCCGCCAGCAACAATCAATTGCTCGTTTGGATTAACAAACACACCAGATGTTTTATCATCTATTCTATATTGCTCAACTAACGCTCTGCCATATTCTAAAATTTCTTGTGGTAATTTCATTCCCGGTTTACAAGATATAGCAAAAGTTACTCCATCAGGATTCTTTTCTGTATCTCTATGTTGACTAACTGATGCATAATACGGAATTCCCATTTCATATGCTATTGCCGAACCCGCAGTTATCATTTCTGGTGATAATACCATTTTTTCACCGCTTGGTAATTCTACTGTATATTTGTTTATTTTTTCAACAGCAGCATCAATTATTCCTTGTTGTTTTAAATGTGCCTCCGTCAATCCAAACTCTTCTAGTTGTTCGTCTGTTAAACTTTGATCCAATAAATGACTTTCTGCCAATCTAAAAAGTTGTTCCCCGGAAAGATATCTAGCAAGTGCTAAACCTGTTCTACTATCCAACGCACTTATATGAGCAGGTCTTGCATCTGCAAGTTCACAAATTTGTTCTGGTACATATACTCCTATTGCAGCCAAAGATTGACACGCAGATTTTATTCCGTTTGCAGGATCACCATCAACAACAACAGTATATTTATCATCATCTCTTCTATTTCCTTTATGTCCACCCGTATCGACATTTAAGAATCCTTCTTTAACTTGTCCCGCCGGAACTCTTTGAACATCTAATGCTTCACCTTCTTGAATTGCGCCTATTTTTATAGCATATCTTCTAAGAGCTTCTATTGCTGCCTTATTATCCAAATCATCACCATAGTGTGTATATACAGTTTTAGTATCTTTTAACGCCTCATAAACCATTCTTTTCGTTTCTAATAGTTCTACAAAAGCTTCTCTTTCTGCATAATCCTCAGGCAAGTCACAATTTATCCCTAACTCTGTGCAAATAATTATATCTGCATCTGCATCTAAACTATAGCTTGCACTAGACAGAGCTCCCCATATGGTGCTTGATTTAGCATAAGCATCTCCATAATTAAACGTTCCCATCATAAAACTATATTTTCTTTCTTCTCTCATAACGCACTCCTCTCATTTTAAACGGTCTGTCTTCCTATTTATTTTATCATATCGGAATTTAATTATTGTAAATTTAACTTAAATGTAAATTTATTTTAATGTTTATGTAACACAATGCGAGCTGTCCCCCAGTCGCGAAAATTCCTTTTCAAAACAAAAGACAGAGGATGTGTAGTCCTCTGTCTTCTACTTATTTGATTTTTAGAATTCTCTAGTAAGAGCATTCTTAGGACCAAACGGACACGGAGCCGTGCATTTGAATCCAAACATACATCTCACGCAAGGAGACAATTTTTCAAGCGCTTCTTTTGCTTCAACGCTCGTCACATTTGCCATGTACTTCTCGTACTGTCCAACAGTCACTTTCATGACTTCGTACTGTGCTGCACCACACATTCTCTCATATGCCTTCATGATGAAGTCTTCGTATCTGCCTCTTTCATTCACATAAATGATAAGGGCCTGCGGATAGTCACCTTCCATGGTCTTACTCTTAAGATCAGCAATCCACTCTTCCACAAGTGCAAGATCATCTTTGATGAACTCAGGAACGAAGTACTCCTCTTTTCCTTCTTCAGGCATTTCAACCGTGCAGCGCACAGTTCTGTGACGCTGATTCTGTGCAAAGGTTGCAATGGACATAGCAGAATTCACGCTATAGTTCAAACCAAACTCTTCTTCTCTCACAGGATGGAAGAAAGGCAGCGTAAGCCCCTTCGTTTCAGGAGAAAGACCTCTCTCAAGCAGACCGTAAGGTTCGGTAGCTTCAAGGAACTCTTTCATTTCAGCCTTGATTCTTGCATAGAAAGGAGTATCCGGCTCGGTAGCGATGAAGTGCTCCATCTCATATTTCAGATAGCTCAGCTGTCTGGTGTCGATAGAGTACACCATTTTGGTCTTGGTAAACACAGTTGTAACCAGACGAGAATTTTCCTGCGCCTTTTTCACAAGCGCAAGCTTAACTTTTGCCTCGATTTGTTCAGGAGTAAGCTTAGGCTTCTCATAGAATTTGTAAAAATCATCGTGGTATTTCTCAAACAAAATACCAAAAAAGATTTCTTGCCACTTGGTACGCAATCTGTTTTCCTCAGGATCATCAATATCCAGCACTGTGTATCTGCCAGACTTTTCAGAAGTTGCATACTTGCCCTGATTGTTCAAAATCATCGCAAGCATCTTAGAAATGCCGGTCATCGTGAAGGTATGTTTTGCATGATCAAAGCCGCTGTGATGCTGACTCTTGATACACCCTCTCGAACGTTTTGCGCTTTCTTCGGGCGACTCGAGCATGATCGTCTCGATATCATCTTCCAAATAGCACATTCCAAATGCCTTACCGCAGAAATCCATTACCTCATCTTTGGTAAGGGCATGCGTTTCATTTGGTTGCAAATATGGTTTTACAACTAGACTCATCTTATAACCTCCTTGTTTTACGTGCGAAAGATTATCTCTTTCATAATATGACTATTTTCGTTTTGCCTTTTGGAGTATATCACATAAAAAAAGGTTTTCAAATAGTTTATAAGATAATATCGATTTTTTGCGACATTTCAGTATTTACCAGGATTTTATTACCTGTTATTTTTTGGTTATCGCAATATATTTTCATCTCTTCTTTTTTATCATCTGCACGATTAAATACAGTAATAAAAAGTTCTGTTTTTTCATCTTTAAATTTTACTTCAAACTTCTCCCACTCATTCGGAATCTGAGGATTGAAAATTAAATATTCCCCTTCTCTTTTTATTCCCAACAAAAATTCTAAAGTTGCAACATAAAACCATGAACTTGATCCTGTATACCATGTCCAACCACCTCGCCCCACCATTCCTGACGCAGAGTAAACATCTGCTGCAATGACATACGGCTCAACTTTATATTTTAAAACTGCATCTTTTGTTCTGGCGTGTTCTATCGGATTTAAAATTTTATAATACTCATACGTTCTTTTTTTATCTTCTAAAATTGCATTAGCTATCATTGCCCAAATGGCACCATGAGTATATTGACCACCATTTTCTCTTATGCCTTCAATATATGCTTTTATATACCCCGGCGACGGCAAAGCCTTTGAGAATGGTGGTGTCAAAAGTTTAATAATCATATTTTCTTTATCCACTAAATTTTTATCTAAACTTTCCATGGCCATTTTTATCTTTTCTTTATCACCCGCTCCAGATATAACTGCCCAACTTTGAGAAATTCCATCAATCTTGCATTCATCATTTTCTTTTGAACCAAGCGGAGTTCCATCCTTGAAGAATGCTCTCTTATACCATTTTCCATCCCAAGCAACATCATTTAGTATTACCGTTAATTCATCAATTTTATTTTTATATTTTATAATCTGCTCTTCTTTGCATCTATCACCACATACATCAACAAATTGTTTTAGAACTTCAATCATGAAAAAACCAAGCCAAACACTTTGTCCTTCTATTTGATTCATCCCATCGTTCCAGTCGCCCGAACCAATTGAAGGTAATCCATTTTCACCAAATTCCATACTTTTTGATATCGCTCTTACCATATGCATGAAAAGATTTTCTTTTTCATTTGTTGACTTTGTGTCACAATATCGTTCTTTTTCGTTTTCTTTTAATACTTCTCCAGCTAAATATGCTATTTCTTCATCTAAAATCTGCGTATCGCCAGTTGTTTTTACATATTTACAAGCAACATATGGAAGCCACAACAAATCATCTGTATACCTTGTACGAATCCCTTTATTATCTTCGGGATGCCACCAGTGTTGTACATCACCTTCGACAAATTGATGTTCAGCATGATAAAGAATTTGTTTTCTTGCTCTAGAAGAATTTAAATTTATAAACATCAACACATCTTGCAATTGATCTCTAAAACCATACGCACCACCAGCCTGATAAAATGATGTTCTTCCCCACAACCTGCTTACTAGTGTTTGATATTGCAACCAACCATTCATCATAATATTTAATGATTCTAGCGGAGTGTTAATTTTTATCTTTCCTAATTCTTCTTTCCAAAAATTTTCTATCTTTTCTATATCTTCATTTACTTTAATTTCAACTTTTTCTATATCTTCTTTAATTCCAAATCTAAAATTTACTATCACTTCTTCATTTGCTTGAATTTCTTTTTTTACTTTTAAAAATACTTTTTTATTTTTTACTGTTGTTATACATTTTTCTTCAGAAGCAACAATAATTTCATTATCACGATACAACTCGCGATATGAATTTTTTATTTTTATTCCATTTTCTTCTTTAATAAATTTTAAATGTTTCCTTGTGTACTCCCTATCTGTTCCTAGCACAGGTTCTATGCAAAGTAAAGTTGTATACTTTGAAACATTTTGTTGTTTGTTTTTTATCTTCAAGCTATATACTTTTTCTTTTCTATCTATCGGTACATACACTGTAAGTTCACTTTCAAACTCTTCATTTGCAAATAAAAACTTTGCAAATCCAAACGCAAATCTCACTTCATATTTTGGTAAATCATCACGTGGCATTGTATTAATTCTTTTTCCATTAGTTTTTATATAAATACTTTCTGAAGGTTTGTTTGTCACAGGATCATTAGACCACGTCGAAAGCTTGTTTTCACGTGCATTTCCACACCACGTATATCCACCACCATCAGAAGTAACAATCGTTCCAAAATTTTCGTTTGCTATCATATGCGCCCATGGCATAGGCGTGTTGTTTTCATCTGTCTTTATGACATACGTTAGCGATTCTTTTTCAAATCCACCAAAGCCATTGTAATACAGCAAATCTTTTGTATTCATTTACCGTCACCACCTTCTAGTTGATCTTCTAACGAACCTTTTGAAGCATCAAATTTTATATTTGCACATTTGCCAAAAAGTTCTGTATCATCTGCAGATAATCTGTTTTTATTTAAGATATGCACGCCCGCATCTACATTTAAAAGATATGCAATGTTTTTGGAATACAAATATTCTTTAACTTTATTTTCAATGTACGATTCTTTTTCGTTTTCGCTAACAACTATAACTAAATCCATCCTAACTTTTTTCAAACCAAAATATTCTATTGCATCAATAAGTTGCTTAACAAAAATAATGTCTTTTATACTTTTTATATCAACTAATATTATCAGTAAATCACCCGAAATACTAAACTTCCATAACTGAGATTGTGCAAACTCTTTATTTGATGATTCTCTTTTTTCATTTTCAAAAAACATGATTTTCGAAAGTAACAAATTATACAAATTAATATCTTTTCCTTTTAATCCATAAAATCTGTTTTCAATAATACTTCTAGACATCGCTAATTTTAATATTCGTTCTTTGTCTATTGATTTATATTTTTGAACAAGATTTATTAATTCACTTTCATTTTCTGCATATGCAATATAAAAACAATAATTTTTACTTTCATTAGATTCTAATCGAGTATTTAAAACCATGGCGATTGCAGGTGTTGTAGTATTCGAAATTTCTTTTTGCAAAATATCTTCTTCTAGAATCTTAGGATTAGATAAATCTCTACATCTCCCAACTATTTGCATTTTATCTATAACGAACTCATGCTTTTCCTGATGTTCATTTACTCCAAATACCGCACAATATATTAAATCTCCATTTAACATTTTTCGTTTAACAATTAAAGCTTCTTCTCGTTCTTCCATCGATAAAAACATTCCGTTATATGCCGGATGTGCAATATAACTCTCCTTCGTTGAAAGTAAGACCTCTAGATACATCATCAGTTTAATTTCAACACTATCTTCGCCCACATTCTTTACAGTCACTTCTTTTATTTCAACATTATCTTCTGCCGATACCATTACTCTCATGCTTGTTTCCAATTCATCATCTCTTCTAAAAAACTGCGCTTGATACAGCATAAACTTAACTTCATAATCGTCCGGTTTCTTTTTAGTTGGCAAATATGTTGTCGACCAATATTCCCCACTATTCATATTTTTTATATAAACCAAATTCGAAATTGGATATTCTTTTTTATATTTTGAAATATAAAAATCATTAACTTTTGAGTAACCTTCGCCCATATCGTTTATAAACAAAAAGTAATTTTCGTTGTTAAGAATATTCACAATTTTACTTGGTTTGTGTATAACTTTTTCTGTGCATTGTTCAAAATCTGTATACACCATTTTCTTTATCTTGTTCGACCTTTTTTCTAATGATAGGTTTTGCGAAGTCATCTTTTCTTGCAATAAAATTTCTGCAGCTTTAATTTCTGTATTACTTACAAAATATTTTTTCAAAACATTATCATTTAAAATGTTGTTTAGCATAGACAATATCAAACCTTGGTGATGTGCCATGTGAGTTTTTACTAATTCATATTTTTTATTAGTAGTTCTATTTGGAGTAAAGTCTATGGATTCATAAAACCCATAATCATTTAACAAACCATACTGTTCTAACTCTTCTAAATTTCTGTATCCGCTTTCAAAATCTTTTTCCATTGCTAAAACCGTAGCGTATGGAGTCACAACCAAGTCTTCTTCAAGCCCTCTTTTCAAGCCAATCCACGGCACGCCGAAAGCTTTGTATTGGTAGTTGTAATTTAAATCTTTAAGGTTATATGCAGCCTCAGAAATCCCCCAAGGTACGCCATGTTTTCTGGCATATTCTTTTTGTGCATATACGCAAAATTTATTCGAATTATCTAATAACGAATTTTTAAAATCCGGCATTACAACATTCGGCATTAAATATTCAAACATTGTTCCACTCCAAGATAATAAACCTTGTTTTTCTTTTAATCTTGTTGTAGTTCTACTTAAATAAAACCAATGTTTATACGATATATCTTTTTTAGCAATCGCCACAAAGCTTGCAGTTCTAGCTTCTGAAGCAAGCAAATCGTAATATGAATCAACCAATTTATTTTCATTTATATTAAAACCAATTGAAAATAAATTTTTATCATATGCAAACAGTTTTGAAAAATCCGTATTATTTATAATTTCTGTCACAACTTCTAATGATAATTTTGTTTTTTCATTTTCTTCTTGAACTCTTAAATATTCTTTAAGCACAAACATATATGCAACAAAGTTTCCGCTATCAACGGTTGATACAAAAGGATCTCCAACAGCTTCTAAAGTTTTAATATTGTACCAATTTAATAAATGTCCATTCCACTTTTTCAGTTTAGCAATCGTATTGCATACATTGTAAATTAAATCTATCGCATATTCTTTAGATATAAATCCTAGATTTTCTGCAGAAATTATTGCAAGCAAACTAAGTCCAATATTAGTTGAAGATGTATAATTTACTAATTTATTTTTTCTTTGTTCATCATAATTATCTGGTATTAGGAAATTATTTTCTCGCGTCATATTTTCGTTAAAAAACGACCATGTTTTTTCAGCACAGCTCAATAAATTTTCTTGTCTTTCTTCTAAAATTGGTTGTTTTATTTCGTTTTGAGGAGTACTTATAACCACTGCTACAAAAGGTGCTGCATACCATAGTAAAAATAGCAATGTTGTTTGTGCTAAAGAAAGTGGATTATATAATAATGTAGTTGCAATAAGAGCAAGTCCAATCTCAGGACATATAATCATTTCTTTAATATACGTTCTCAAATCATTTTTTAATAATCGTTCTGCATCATCAGCTGTCACCCATTCAAGCAATTTCTTTTTTGAAAACATCAATCTATACAAAGTAACTGCTATTGCTCGCATTTCAAGCACCGCTTTATATGGCAAAAATATTAAATTAATCAATGATCTTAAAAATGTATCTCTTAATTGTTCTCGTGTTTCAAAAGTTTTTCTTTTAATTCCAAATAACACTTCCGAAAAAATTATAATAATCGGTATATAGAAAAATCCCGCAAAAAATGAACCTAGCAAGAAAATATCTATAACACTTCTACGCAAGTTATCTAAAATTTTATATTTTGATAATGCATTTATTTTCTTATTTTTTAGCCATGATATTATTTGCCAATCCCCACGAATCCATCGATGTAATCTTAAAAAATACGAATTAACCTTACTCGGAAAACCATCAATAAATTTAACATCACTTGCAAGTCCAGCTCTAGCATAACAACTTTCTAATAAATCATGACTCAACACCAAATTTTCTGGAACTTCATTTTTCAAAACTTCATCAAAAACTTTTAGATTATATATTCCTTTACCTGTAAAAATTGCCTCATTAAATACATCTTGATATACGTTCGATTCAGCAGTTGTGTATATATCTACTCCACCACTTCCTGCGTAAAGTTTTGAAAACAAAGATGCATTAGAGGCTTCTAATGTCAAATCAACTTTGGGCTGAATTATTCCATATCCTTTAGCAACCACACCATCTTTTATAATTGGTTTGTTATATGGATGTTCCATTGCACCAATTAATTTTTTAGCAGATTCCATGTACAAATATGTGTCGGCATCTAACGTTATTACATATTTAATTTCAGGAATATTTTTTATAGTGTTTACTTTAAAAGTTCCTTGCTTTCCTTCAAGTAAAAAGGAATTAAATTCTTGTATCATTCCTCTTTTTCTTTCATATCCCAAGAACGCATCTTGCGTTTTGGAATACACTCTACTTCTATATGCAAAGAAAAATATTTCTTTGTTATATTTTTTATTTAACCTTTCCACTTCTGCAATTCCAGCATTTATAACTTCTTCGTCATGTTTAGCGGTTTCCGTTTTTTCTTCAGACGCGTCACCTAATAAGCAAAATAACAAATTTGATTCATAATTATTTAGATAATATAACTCAATATTTTCAAACATCTTTTTTACTCTGCTTGCACTATTTAATAATGTCGGAACTATAACAAAAGTGTTTACCGTATCGTCTATCTTATCAACTCTAGGTATTCTTTTAGGTGGAACGAACCTTGTAACTATCTTATTTACTAATGTTACAAGCACTTCTGAAATAGGAATAAATAATATCCACCAGAATTCTTTTCCAAAACTTACAGATAAAATTAGTGTAGGTAAATATATGGCTAACAAATATAAAAACAATTTTCCATTGTTAGTATTAGAAAAAGGTTTAATTCTTCTTTCTTTAAAATCTAATTTGTTAAGTAGTACATCTTTAAAATCGCCAAACAAGAACTCGCTCATATCATACTTACCGTCACTCACAAGTTCTCGCAATTTCTCAGCTACATAAATTTCAGAAGTCTTTGTTTTCTTTGCAATCACACTAATTTTATTTCTATATAGTTCTCGCGTTTCTTCATCCAAATTAGCATATGCATTTTCTTTTAATAAAATCTTTTCTAAGGAACTTACTTCTTCAAATAATTTAGGAAAATCTATTCTCAAAAGATTTTTTAAACTTAAAATTGCATTACCCGCAGATACTCTTCGCACAGCCATTCCAAAGTGCATCGCTCGTATAATTTCATTAGATGTTGTACCCATTTTTTGAAGTTCTTTTTCTAGCACATCTAAATATGGCAATCCTCTTTTCCCCATCTTTTTCAAAACATACACAAGATGTTCTACATACGCATCTGCCTGATTAATTAAGTTTATATTTTTGTATCCTTTGAATTTTTGCAACGAACTTTCTTTTTTGTTTATGGTTCTTTCAACTAAACTTTCAACTTTAAATTTTTGAAGTTGTTCAATTATTATTTTTTGAGCAACTTTACTTATATGATGTACCAACGCAAATTGCAACATCAAAGGTATTTCGTAGATTTCTTTTTGAGTTAAATTTCGTTGCGATTGATATGCATTCAAAAACTTCTCGATATTATCTCTATCAACTTTTCCATCCACATATTTCACAAAACTATTTAATAAAACAAATATTCTTGCATTACCTTCTACTTTAGGTAGCGACTTATACCCCTTTATATTAAACGACTCTCTTATTAAATTTACATGTTCTTCAACTATATAAAAATTGTCTAAAATCCACTCACCACTTGGAGAAAACGGCACACCTTTATCAATACTAATACTTAAAAGCTTATATGCGTTTTTTATAAACTCAAAATCTTTTTCAAGCTGCTTAAGTGGCGACTTGTTACTATTCTTCTTTGAAAGTTTATGTTCCATCGCCAAGCGCTTCGCAAAATTTTCCATAAAAAATACTCCTAACAAAATTTAGTCTTGCTAGTAGTATTTTCAATACATCCAAAATTATTCGACATCTACTCAAAGTCACTTTTTGAATAATTGCCTGGGCGAGACAGCTTTTTAAATTAAAAACGATCAGAGCATTGAAAATTTCACATATTTTTGATATACTGCCTGCGTAAAATCAGTCTAAAACAGCCTTTGATGACTATGAGGAGGTAATTTTATGTCGTACATATACACCCAAGCAAATCTGCATACGCAAACAAAGAGATTTGGTCATAAAAAAACAAACCATAATTGCAAACATAAAACTATCGCGGATTGCGAAGAAACCACTTTTGGCGGAACATTATTTCTTTCTAAAGAGCAGTATGAAAAAGGTATGGCTTTGTCCAGAAAAATGGCAAAAATGAGTGCTTGGTAAGGAGGAATTGATATGCTTAGACAGGTATATGAATATCGAGCACGTGGTAATGCCCAGCTTGAGATGACTATGCAAAGAGCTGCTGAAAAAATTGGAAAAAGAGATGAGTCAGGGCGCTTAATTCATCATATGACACAAAAAGAATTCAAAGAACACATGAAACGCGCTGACCAAGTTGCTAAGAAATGGTTGTAATACAAAAACAAGCAACTAGCTGCATCAAATTCGTCTAAAACAGCCTTTGATGACTATGAGGAGGTAATTTTATGGTACATCCCGACATACACTTTAATCGGTTCAGTTTAATCGCTAGAGCCAACTCTATTTACCAGCAAACAAGAATCCGTCACACAACATATGTCAAAGAGAGGGAAACCTCTTTTATAGGAAGCTGCACAATGACTAAAGAACAATGGGACTATATGGTATCATGTGCAAAAGAAACTCACGCAAGAAAAACTTGGTAATAAAAAGAACTATGCTGAATGTGAACTTTCGTCTCACTTCAAGCATAGTTCTTTTTTATTTAAATATTATTTTATAAACATTCTTAAATCTAAGCTTCAGTCTTATTTGTTAAAGCTTCAAGTTCAAGAAGTTTTTCCCACTTCTCATCAACTTCTTTTTGAAGTTCTTCGATCATCCATTCATTGCCTGGAGCAAATAAATGTTTGAATCTCTTTTGTTTCTTTAACCATTCAGAAACAGGTAATTTGTTCTTTGGTTTGTAGTTAACTACATATCTACCATCTATAATTTCATATAGTGGCCAGTAACATGTTTCAACAGCCAATTTATTAATTTCCATTAAATCTTCTGTTTCATATCCCCAACCTCTTGGGCATGGAGCTAAAACATTCATGAAGCACGCGCCTTCTGTATAAATAGCTTTTTCAGCTTTTGTTGTAACATCACTGAAGTTACCTACACAAGCTGTTTGAGCAATGTATGGTAAGTGATGTCCAGCCATAACTTCTGTTAAATCTTTTCTTTTTTGTTGTTTACCAGGAATAGCTTTACCAGCTGGAGATGTAGTTGTATCAGCAAATCTTGGTGTTGCTGAAGAACGTTGGATACCAGTATTCATGTATGCACCGTTATCGTAACATACATATACCATATCATGTCCTCTCTCCATAGCTCCTGATAATGATTGAAGACCTATATCATAAGTACCGCCGTCTCCACCGAAAGCGATAAACTTAGTATGTTCATCTTCTGGAAGTTTTCCGTTTCTCTTCATAGCTTTGTATGCAGCTTCAACACCAGCAACTGTAGCACCAGCACATTCGAAAGCTGTATGAACGAAAGAATCTCTCCAAGCTGTATAAGGATAAATGAAAGTTGAAACTTCAAGACATCCTGTTGCAGCACCTATTACAGCATGATCTCCTTCTTTTAATCCACGAAGGATTGCATTTACAGCAACTGGAGCGCCGCATCCTGCACACATTCTGTGTCCAGCAGCCATTCTATTTGGTTTTTTAATAGCTTCTTTTAAATTGTATGCCATCTTAAAATTCTCCTTTCTTAACCTTTTAATCCTAAATATCTGTATGGTGTACCTTGAATTCCATTAGCAACATCCATTTGTAAATCTCTGTACACTCTTTCGATATCATCTGTTCTAACATCTCTACCACCAACACCGTAAACATAGTTAACAGCTTTTACAGATGTAATTCCTGCACCATAAAGAGCAGAAGTAACTTCTGTGTAAAGTGGTCCACCAGCACCATTTGTGCTGTCACATTTATCAAGGATAGCAACTGCTTTAACATTTCTTAACGCTTCAGCAATTTCTGCATAAGGGAAAGGTCTGAATACTCTAGGTTTGATTAAACCAGCTTTAACACCTTGTTCTCTTAATCTATCTACAGTATATTTTGCAGTACCTGCTGTTGAGTTTAATACAACAATAGCAATCTCTGCGTCTTCCATTTTATATTCTTCGATAAGACCATATTGTCTACCTGTCATCGCTGTAAATTCTTTAGAAACTTCTTCGATGATAGCTTTAGCATCTCTCATCGCTTGAGCTTGTTGGAACTTGTGTTCAAACAAGTATGGTTGTAAATCTAAAGGACCAACAGCAATTGGTTCTGCTTTATTTAATAAATAATGTGCTGGTTTATATTCGCCAACGAAAGCTTTAACTTTATCATCTTCTTCAAGTTCAATATTTTCAATTGAGTGAGATGTGATGAATCCATCGTAGCAGTTCATAACAGGAAGACCTGTTCTTTCAGCAATTTTACAAGCCATGATTGCATTATCATAAGCTTCTTGGTTTGTTTCACCATAAAGTTGAATCCAACCAGAATCTCTAGCACCCATAGAATCTGAATGATCATTGTGGATGTTGATAGGTCCTGATACAGCTCTGTTTACGCAAGACATAACGATTGGAAGTCTTAAGCTAGATGCGATATAAAGCATCTCCCACATTAAAGACAAACCGTTAGCAGATGTAGCAGTCATAACTCTAGCACCTGCAGCTGCAGCACCGATACAAGCACTCATCGCACTGTGTTCACTTTCAACTGGAACAAATTCTGTAGTAACTTGTCCGTTATTTACGAAAGTTGAAAAATATTGTGGAATCTCTGTTGAAGGAGTAATTGGGAATGCAGCAACAACGTCTGGATTAATTTGACGCATAGCATTTGCAACAGCTTCATTTCCACTTAAACGTTCTCTAATACTCATTTACATTTCCTCCTATTCCATTGTAATAGCACCGAATGGACATGCTTTCGCGCACACGCCACATCCTTTGCAATAATCAAAATTAAAATCACCACGATTACCATTTTCATCTACTGGAATCGCACTGTCTGGACAAGTTGGAACACATAGTCCACATTGTTTACATTTATCTGATAAAAAGCAAGGTTTTCTTGATCTCCAATCACCTGTGTGAAACTCTTCAGAGTTAGCAGCATTGTAAATAGTACCGCCTGGAGTAAGTTCTTGCCAAGTTGATTTAGCGTTAATATTAGTCACTATAAAAACCTCCTAACAAATTTAAAATTAAAGACCTTTAACTTCGTTTAAAGATCTGCGAAGCGCTTCCATGTTACCATCAATAACTTCAGGCTTCTTAGCAAATTTATGTTTAAATGATTCAACCATATCATTTAAGAAAGCATCATCTTCCATAATTCCGCTAACCTTAACTATTGCAGCAAGCATCGGTGTATTAGGGAAATACTTTCCTAAGCAATCGATTGAAATTGTTTTCGCATCGATTGTACAAACCTTACCTTTGTACCCGTTTAATAAACCTCTTAATTCGTCTGGAGATTTTGTTGAGTTAATTACTATTGCACCGTCTTCTTTAAGACCTGCTGTAACGTCAACAGCACCAAGCAAAGTATCGTCTACAACAACAACGAAATCAGGTTCATAAATGTTACTGTGTATTGTTATAGGCTTATCGCTTATTCTGTTGTATGCAGTAATAGGTGCACCCATTCTTTCTGGACCGTACTCTGGAAATCCTTGAATATATTTTCCAGTGTTAAAAGCAGCATCAGCTAATAATAAAGAAGCTGTTTTTGCTCCTTGGCCACCACGACCATGCCATCTAATTTCTATTAAATTGTCCATGTTCATCCTCCTTATAAACAATCTAAAGATAGTATATATTTCTATATTTTAAAAGTCAACGCGAACGTCCAAAGGGGACAGCCATCTTTGGACACTTTTTACTTGGCGCGTCCATATCCATACTTGCATAAAATTCTAGAAACTTTTTTTCTATCTATATTTAGAAATTTTGCAAGTTGCGTCTTTGTTATATTACATTTTCCAAGCATTTCTTTATATATAGTCACAATATCCTCATTTGTAAAACCACTTCTTTTAAAATTAATTTTAATTTCTTCAAAAAACTTCGTAGCATCTTCGAATTCATCCATATAAGTTAAGTCGGTGTGATTATTGTTTATAATATTTAGATATTCTTTTTCATTAATTTCACATAATTTCATCAATTTATCACTAAAAATTCCACTTTTAATTAAATATTCATTATAACTAGAATATTTATAATCTTTGCAACATTTTACCAATTTCGACTTCACGGGGTTTTCATGTATATATTTTATGCAATTTATTAGATGTAACTTTGAAACAATCGGTTCACTTCGATATCTCTCGCGAAAAACGTGTCCCACACACCCTCTATTTTTACTATAATAATGACCATATGAGGTATTACATTGTAACATCATCTTTGATAAATCATCTAAATTTTCACAATAAAGTAGAATATGTGCATGATTATTCATAACGCAATATGCAATTATATTAATATTATTTCTAATCGCATTTTTATTAATTAAACAAACTAGCTTCTCTTTATGCACAGCTTTTGTAAAAATAAATTTTTTCTCATCGCCTTGAATCATTACATGATAAAAGTCAGACAAATAACATTCTCTTGATTTTCTAGGCATTAATTCACTCCTATTTTATTTTTATAGTTGAAAAATTCGCAAAGGATTTTACGAATAAAGAAAAAAACTCGGTCAAGAGTATATCTCTCAACCGAGTTTATCGTATTTTATTTTTACTTTATAATCAAACAAATTCATTCGACAAATTTCGCAATTGTCCAAAGATGGTTGTCCCCTTTGGACGTTTTTAGACTAATTTGCTGTCCATTTTGCTATTACCGAGATGTCTTCTGTTATTGTTTCTGGTACTGGGTCTGTTGGTGTTTCTGTTAGTGCCCCAGTTGCTACAATATTTTTAACATATCCTTTGTCATCATAATTATCTACACTTCCGTCTTTACCATACATAAACAATATCTTGTATCTACCTTCTGGTAATGTATGGTTCACAGTTGTAAACGTTGTAGATGAAGCACCTCTTAAATTAGCTATACAATTTCGATATGTTGGTGTTGTGTATCCTGATAAATATGTACCTGTTTCTACATTTAAAATATCATATCCTAAATAGTCATAGTAACTTTCACCATAGCTTTTCCAATCAAAAGAAATTGTACCGCCATCTGGTCCAATCGCAAACTCTTCTGATAGCATATTAGATGTTGTATTGTGATATCCTCCCAAACTATTTGTTGAAGACCATACACCTTCAGCGTCTTTAACCCATCCGTATGTATCATTTGGATTTGTAAATGTTACTAGTGTTTTTTCTCCTACAACACTATCATATAAATACCAGCCATCGAACGTATATCCCTCTCTTGTTGGTGTTGGTAGGTCAGCACTTGTTTTAGCTTCCACTTCTGTTGGCGAAGTAACATCGTCATTGTATTTTAATTCTACAATGCTTGTTCCTTCTGTCTTCCATACCGGAATAAATTCTTTATCGCCTGTACTTCCACTTGAAATTACCATATTTTCAATAGGGTCATCACCTTCTTTTAGAACCCAACCTCTGAAGTCATATCCATCTCTTGTTGGTGCAATCAATGCAATATCTCCCGAAGCGGTTGCATATGTCGTAATTTGTCCGTTTGGGAATTCTATTTCATAATCCCAACCGCCTGCATTATATGTAACATGGTAGATACCTTCTTCTGCTATTGCAAATACTGATCCCTCTAATTCGAAGCTTCTTCTATCTGCACTTGTTACATATGTTGTTTCTCCGATTGTAAATGAATTATCTCCATATGTCACCATTCCAGCCGGTAATGTAATTACAAATACATTATTTTCATAGCAATCCATAGAACCATCCCAATGGAACCTATATTGATAACTTGTACCATTTGCTAAAGTTCCAGAATACAATTTTTCAAAACATATTCCAGCAGTTGATAATTCCAATTCTAATTCACCCGGTATCAACGTTATATATCTTCCGTCATTTGAAACCGTACCTAACAATAATTCTAAAAAGTTTATATTATTGTTTTTACCGAATACTATACAATGTTCTATCGTTTCTTCTAATTCAAAACTTTCTGAATAGAATTCCATTGTTTCATCTTCATAAATAATCGCATATCCAGTAATTTCTCCACTTTCTATTATTGCATACGGCGTCTCAAATACAATCGAAGTTTCATCGCTTTCAAGAACAAATCCCACATCATACTCTATATCAATACCTTGTAAAACAATTTTAGCACCATCATCCAAAACTAGATGAGTTCCAAGTAAAATACTTCCTGTATCATCCCCGGAAATTGTTACGGTATTTGAAGTATACGTACAAGAACCCGCAGGATACGTTTGTATTGAAGATTCAGCTTCTATAGTATATGAACCATCAGCAAAGAATCTAAGTGTTCCTTTGACTCCTCCTAATGATGCACTATATGCTTCTCCTAACTTCAATTCTGTATCTGCTGTTTCTAAAATCATACCATTATACATTACTCTTAAACCATCTGGGTATATTGGTATTTCAATACCTTCAGTTACAAGTTTATTATCATAAACTTCAACTCCACCAGTAGAAATTTCTGTGATATATCCATTGTAATTTAATGTTGCAGAACCGTCCTCATATACAATACCTTCAATTACAATTGAATCCCCACTATAAATATATGTATGGTCAAAGAAGAAATCATTTTGTCTTACTCTTGTTAAAGTGAATACTTCTCCATTATCAGCAGTTAACGTATCTCCACTTGCAGATACTGTAACGATTTCTTTTACATCTCCTGAAATAATTATAGTATCTCCACTTATAGTAACGTCTTCTTTAGGAACCATTATACCTTGTCCAAAAGAACTCCATACTTCAACAGACCTATCTTCACGGAATACAAATTCTATGTTAGCTGTATCATCTCCAATTCTGTATGGTTGATTACATACAACTGCTGTTTCTTCTAAGTTTGGTGAATCGTTTTTAATTAATTTGCATTCTACATATGTTGGTATTATTGTAATTGTCTTTCCATCTGCAGAAACTGTAACAATTGCTCCCATAAAGTTAAGTTTGTTATTAGCACCATATACCACACCATAAGGCATACTTTCCTCAAGTGTAAAGTCTAAACCATATAAGTCTAATGAACCATCAGCATGAGGTACTAAATATCCTTGTTCTTGTTTTTCTCCATTGTTTTGAATTTCCATTACATACCAACCATCCATTTGAAGTGGTGTAATTACATCTTCAAGTACAAAACCAGAACAAATTATTCCACTTTCTGAGTCCGTTATTATTTGAACTCCATCACGAGATACTTGATAAGTTGTAGATGTCGTATCTCCACTTTCATCTGTTGAATATAATGTGATTGAATTATATGTATATTCTAAAGAACCAGCTTCATATGTTTCATGTACTGTTTCGCCACTTGTATATTCATAATAATCGTATGATCCATCTTCATGTAATATAATTGTTAATTTGCTATCACCTGTAGCCATGCTGTATGGTTCGTTGAACTTAATTACACTTTCTTGGACACAATATATTATTCCATCAATTAATATTCTTGAACCATCTGGATAAATAGGACATGTTAGTCCAGAACTTGACAACGAATATTCATTATACACTATAGTTCCAGCCGGAGCTTCACCCGAAACATCATTTACATAGCTTATTACAGAACCATCTTCAGCAAAAATAACCTTATTTGTAGCATTATTATTATTAAAGTCTATTCCAATATATTCTTGACCATATCTAATATATTGTGGTTCAACTGGTGTTAAATTAAATGCAAGTTCAATTACTTCACCATCTTCTGGTAAATATGCTATTAGTTGTGACCCCGTTTCTGATACTGTTAACGTTATCGTTTCTCCGTCGGCAGCTATTAATATTGTATTTCCAGAAATTCTTATATAGTCACTAGAAATAATACTTCCTTCTTCGTCTGCAAGCCAAAAATCTGCAGAACCATCATTTCTAAATATTAAATCAATATATACACTTCCTATATTAAGTACATATGGTTGATTGTATACTAACGCACAATTTTCTAAATCTGTATCTCCAGATTCATCTTTTGTAATTTTAGATGTTACATATACAGATCTACTTGTTTCTATATAGTCTCCACTTTCAGATGCATAGTAGTAAATTCTATATGTTCCAGCATTTGTTGCTGTAGGTATTTCTGTAGTCCATGTACCTGTTCCGCCAAGTTTGTAATATACAGTACCTGTTGTTGAAGTCGCTGGTGTTACTAACTCTTGCGCTTCGCCTGTATATGTTAAATTCAATGCGCCTGGAGGTGTAATTTGTCCAGGGAATCCAGTAATTGTTGCTGTTATTGGTCCCATTACTTCAGATGCATTAACGTTATCATTTCCCTCTATATAATAATAGATATCATATTGTCCATTGTCTCTAGCTGTTGGAATTGATGTGCTCCACGCTCCCGATGTTCCAACTCTATAATATACAGTACCATAACGTGAATATCCTGATGTTAAAAGATTTTGCCATTCGCCGTTATATCTTAAATTTAAAGCTGTTGGCTCATAAGAGAATGTTGCATCTGCTTTTTTGATTGTAACTTTGATTGGACCTTTTGTTGTAGTTTTATCATAATTTGTGCTTGAATCCGCATAATAATATACATAGTAGTCTCCCGCATTTCTTTCTGTTGGTATAGACGTATAATATCCATACTCTCCACTCACATTATAACGCATAGTTCCTGTTGAAGATGTTCCAGCAGTTACAAGTGCTTGATAAGACCCATTATATGTTAAATCTATCGCTGTAGGATGAGTGGTAATTACACCATCAGCTTTATAGATTCTAGCAACTACTGGTCCCATAACTTCTGTTTGTTCATACTCTTCTGAAGCAGATACATAGTAATAAATATTATATGTTCCCGCATCTGTTGCTTGTGGTATTGATGTACTCCACTCTCCTGATTCACCAAGTCTATAGTACATAGTTCCATAATTAACTACACTTGATTTTAATAAAGTTTGAGCTGTACCATTGTAAGTTACATTTGCACTCTTTGGAACTTCATATAATAATTTCCAGTTAGCTGTAAAGTTCTTTACTCCTGTACTTCCTGTAGGAACTACCATTGAAGTTGTTGGTGTTGTTATACCATTTCCTGTCCAACCAATAAATTCACTACCCTCTTTTGTAGGATTTCTTAATGTAAAGTCTGGTGAATATTTACTATATAACCAAACTCTTTCTGGATCAAAAGTTGCGTCATTAACACCAGAATAATAAACATTGTATACCGCAGCTACACATGTAACAACTTTCCCAGTTGGCATATAACTTGGATAATAACTTTGTACATCCCCATCAAGTACCTCATCAAGGATATACCAATAATGTCCATATCCTATTCCCGATATATAATTTGAATCAGGTGATGGTAATCTACCATTTGGATGGAATGTAAATTTTTCACCATATGTTATCTTTTCAAGTCTAACGCATCCTTCAAACATATCTGTTGCATATTGACCTCTTGACCAATTTGTTATATCCAACTCTCTTAAATTAGACATTCCTGCAAATAAAAAATTCATATTTGATACTTTTGCCGTATTCCAACCACTTATATCAGTAAGTTTTTGTAAAGCAATACAGTTTTTAAACATACCATACATATCTTCTACACTTGAAGTATCCCAATCTGCAAGTCCAACAATATTTTTTAATTTTGTACAATCTTCAAATACGCCATCCATATTAGTAACAGTTGATGTATTCCAACCAGAAACATCTATATTAGTTAGTTGTGTATTGTTTCTAAACATTGATTCCATACTAGTTACTTTTGACATATCTAATTTTGCAAGATCATATTCTGTACAACTTGTAAAGTAATTAAACCACCAAGCTGTATTTGCTGGAGCAAAACTATCTTTAACTATAACTTTCTTTATTTTTGCTGCTATAGTTAAGTCCCAAGGAAGATCACTTCCAAACTCGTCTGTATTTAATTCAGATTCTTTATAAACAGCGCTTATAGTTGTTTCTTCATAAGCTTCTCCTATAGCATATGTTGTCATGTTTTTAACAAATACTAAAGAATTATCCGCTAACAATAATGCTTTTACCTGTGGACCAGTACCTTTTTCTAGTATAGTTCCACAATAATAACAAACTACATCACCTGTATAATCATCTGTTTTGCCTACCAATTTTGTTTTTGAGTGATTGTATGCTTCTATTACAACTTCTCTAGAATCTGTATATTCAATTTCATTTATAGTTAAGCTTGCAGTATATTTTTTCAATCCATCTGTATCACAAGTAGTTGAAGTTATTGTTTCTACTTTTATAGATGGGGACTTTGTTTCTTCATAACCACAAACTTGACATGTTACTGTTGCATCTGCATCTTTGTTATTTTCTGCCCAGATAAATGTAGGTTCTCCATATGTGTGACCTAGCTCTGCAATATCTGCAGTTTGAATATCTGTATATGTTACTTCATCAATTACAGCTGTTGCTGTGTAAGTAATTTCTCCAACTTCTGTACATGTTGGATCTTTTGTAATTTCTGATTCTATTTCTGCTTCAGCTGTTTTTATACTTCCACAATTACATGTAAATGTTGCTGTTGCAGCTGTGTAATCTCCAGACCAAGCAAATGATGTTGAACCCATATGACCTGTTGCTGGAATTGTGAAGTCTCTATAATCTGTGTACAATACATTATTAACTCTTACTGATGCTGTATATCTCAACACACCTTCTGTTTCGCAAAGTGCAGGAACTGGTGTTGAAGTTGACATTGCTGCTTTTTCTGTTTCTGTAAAATCACCATGAGCACATGTTACTGTTACTGTTGCAGATTTATTATCTGCTGCCCATGTAAATACAGGTGCATTTAGAGAGTGTCCTAAAGGTTCTCCATACAATGTATAGTTTTCACTAAATGTTTCACCTTCAAATATAGCTGTTGCTGTATATTTTGTATATCCAGCTTGTGTACATGTTGGAAGTCTTGTTCCTGTTACACTTACTGTTGCTTCTGCTGTTTGCTCATCGCCACAGCTACATCTAAATATTGCTGTTGCTTTTGTATAGTTATCTGTCCAAACAAATTCTGTTTCACCTTCATGTCCTTTTGGTGGTATAACTACTGTAATTGTTTGTGTATACGTTACTCCTCCAATTGTTGTAGTAACTGTTACATTTTTAGATCCAGAACCTTCACAAGTTGGTTCTTGCTCTACTTCCTCTCCAACAATGTCTACATCCGTTGAGTGTATTTGACCGCAAGAACATTCTTGCTCTGCATGTATATAACCAGATTCATTAGATACATTAAAGTTTGGATCTCCATATTGGTGTCCTTGTGGTGGAACTATATCTAAATATGTATCTACATAGTCTTGTTCTTGGAAAGTTGCTGTTGCTGTGTATAAATGTTCTCCACTTTCTTCACAAGAAACATCTTTCAATACATCTATTTTCATTCCACAAGCAATTTCTTCTTTTTTATCTCCTCTTACACATTCAAACACTGCCATACAACTGCAATGATCTGCTGCCCAATTAAATGTAGGTGCCCCAAATTCATGTCCTAAAGCTTCTCCTACTTCATATGTTTCTGTACTCTTTTCTTCACATCTTGAACATTGATAATAATATGTTTTTCCTGATGTACAATTTGCTTCAGCAGCCACATATTCATCTTCTTGAATTTGTACTGTAAAGTCATGACCTAAAGCATCTACTGTCATTTCTTCTAAAACAATATCACAATCATGACATGTTAAAGTTTGAACACCTGTTGTTGTACATTTTGGTTGAGTCTTTGTCTCTGTAGCAACATTTACGTGATTGTCTGAATCAATATCTGTATAGTCAAATTCTTCTTCATCACATCTTGAACAAGTTCTTATAAACTCACCCGCTTGTATACAAGTTGCTTCTACATAAACTTCCCATTCTCCAAAGTCGTGTCCAAGCTCTTCTATTTCTATTTCGTATAAATCTTCGCAACGAATACATTTGCTTTGTTGTAACCCTTTTTCTGTACATGTTGCTTCTTTAACTATCTGCAATTCACCATAGTTGTGTTCTAGTGCTTCTGTATAATTTTCTGTTTTTACATCTCCACATTTTTTACAACTATACCTTGTATAACCTTCATTGTTACATGATGCTTCAACATCTTCTACCAGTTCATAATCATGTCCAGGTGCTGGTATGTTGTTTGTTTCTTTTTCTCCACATACATTACAACTTCTTTGTTGTATTTCTGGAACAGTACATGTTCCTGCATCTAATGTCTCCCATTCACTCCAAGAATGATCTCCTACTTCTGTATATGAATCTACAACTACATCTTTACAATTTTCACAAGTATGAGTTGTATATCCTTTATCTTTACATGTTGCATCTGTAACAACATCTTTATAATTATGTCCTAGCGCATCTCCCGAAACGTAAGTATCTGTTCCTTTGTCGCTACATCTAGAACATTTGTAATAATATTTTTCTCCTTCTGTGCAAGTAGCATCGCTAGCTTTAAAGTTACTATCTCCAACTTTTGCTGTATAACTATGACCTAATGCTTTTGTACTTTCAGTACCTAACACTGCATTACATCCGCCGCAAAGTATTTTTTTGCTTCCGCCAGATGTACATGTTGCATCTTTTTCTGTTTTAGAAGTTTTTCCACCAGCATGATTGCTAGAATCTATTGGCATTTTTTCTACTTCTGTTCCAAGACATCTTGTACATGTTTTACTTCTTTGTCCTTCTTCTTTACAATTTGCAGCTTTGTCTATTTTATAATCACCATATTCATGTCCTAAAGGATTTCCTGAAGCATATGTTTCTGTTCCTTTCGCATCACATCTCACACATTTAAAATAATACTTTGGTTGAAGCACACATGAAGCTTCAGTTGCAAGGTATTTTTCTGTTGGATCTTGTTGTTTAAAATCATGTCCTAAAGATTTGCCTGAAGTATATGTATTTGTTCCTTTTTCAGAACACCCTGTACATTTGTAATAATATTTTGTAGCGGATATACAAGTAGCCTCACTTGCTAAGTATGTTGATGTTTCAGCTTTTGCAGAAAAATCATGTTGATGAGAATCTGTACCCGAACCATTTGAACCACCTTGGTTACTACCATTGTTAGAACCTCCAGAAGTATTAGATCCACCTTCATTTCCTGTGTTTCCAGAGTTGTTTGTTCCACCTTCATTTACATCTCCGCCATTATTTTGTGAACCATTTTCATTCTCTGTACCACCTTGATTATTAGATCCTTCTTCTGATCCAGTTCCTCCAGGATTATTTGAATCACCCAAAGCACCTGTATCCTCTGAATCTTCGCTATTGTCAGGTTTTGTAGTAGTACTAGTACCTGGTTTAGCACCTATCAAAGTTCCATCTTTATAATCTATCTCAATTGTGAAAAATTCTTCACCTACTTTGATGGCTGTTTGCATTTTCGATTCAACTGTATCATTCGGAGTTATCCATAACTCACCATTGTGTTCATATGGTGGCCATGTAAATATTTTTCCGTTTTTTGTTGAAGCATATTTAATCGGAACCATCTTACCAGTACCAGATTCAACTTTTACTTTTGGTAAGGCAATTCCTACATCTGCGTTTTCTTCAATTATCGTATAAGCTGGTAGCTCTGTTACGTGTAGGAAGTCAGCTTCCCCTGATCCTCCTTTCGCTACGTAGTTATAGATTTGTTCGTCTCTCTTTGTATTATCTTTTAACATCTCCGATCCATGCATTTTTACCGAAGTGTCTTCAAAGAAAGTTCCTACTTCACTTACGTTATTCACATACGTTGAATAGTTAGCTTCTTCAACTGTTCGAGTTGATAGTGCCCACGCAAGTAACGCAAGAATGATAATTACCACGATCGTAATTACCAACGTTAACATTGAAACACCGCTGTTATTGTTTTTGATTTTCATATACTTCATTCCTTTCACCTTGCAAGTGATTTATCTTGAAACCATTGTCACATAAACAACTAGCGATGTAAACGCGCGCACACGCGTATATATAATATAAGTAAAACCATTGTAACAATTCACCTTAAATATGCTTACGGAAGCTACTTTCCTGGTTTTGTGTTACATCATTTACTCTCATATATTAAATTTTCGTTAGCTATGTGTTACAACAGCGTTAATTTGAATGAAATATATGTGTAATACAAATTCCACATTGTGCTTCCGTAGGAGTGAGAGTTATAAACATAAAAACACACCCTAGAATTTAGGGTGTGTTTTGTAATTATTTTAAGTTATATGTCCAAAGATGGTTATCCCGGACGAATTTTATACTGAGCTTGAATTACAATTTATACAACCAGTGCCAACCATTGCTGCTCCACATTTTGGACATTTATTTTGTACCTCATAATCTCCTCCTGTAGTTAGCTTTATATTAACATATGTTGCAGCTGTACTATTTGGTACACTTGCTGGCGCGTAGCCTACTTTTGTTAGTAAGTTATACCACTTACCGTCAGCATCTGTAAAGTACGTTGTATCAATTACTGGTAAAGTACATGATGTTGAACCATTACCTTTAAAATTAAAGTTTGCACTTACAGTAATTTTTTCTAATCTTCTCATATTACTAAACATATTTGACATATTAGCTACATTTGCAGTATTAAATCCACTTAAATTCAATGTTATTCCACTTGAATTATATCCTGTCAAACTAAACATACTATCAGTAGCGTATAAACTAGATGTATCCCATCCACTTAATCCAGTTAATTCAAATTCACTTGAGTTATATCCCATCATATAGAACATCGAACTCATGTATTCTACATCACCAGTATCCCATGCACTTAAATCCAAACTAAAGTTCGTTGTGTTATAGCCCATTTGTGAGAACATTCCTGTCATCCATTGAACTTTTGATGTATCCCAATTTTCTAAACCTGTTAATTCAAAGTCATTTGTATTATATCCAGCTTGATAGAACATAGAATGCATTGTTACAGTTTCTGATGTATCTAATTTAGCTAAGTCCATTGATGTTGCGTTTGTTAAACCGTGGAACCAATAATCTGTCGATACTGGACTTACTACATCTTCAACAACTACTGTTTTTACATTTCCTCTATTAGCATACCAAGGTACATTTGAAGCCGCCGCATATTCTGTATCTTCAAAACCAGTATATACATTTGTTGCAACACGTCCTTCATATGTACTTCCTGCTGTTGGTATAGTTAAATCCTTATAGAATCTCAAAGAATTATCTGTTGCAGAGTAGACTGCGAAAGCTGTTTTAGCAGATATATCTGTTAAGTAACCTGGGTTTGAAGTGCCTTCGTCGATGTGAGCATAGATGTAGTCACCAGAGTTTGTTGAATAATCCAAATGATTATCTGCATATGTAGTACCAGCTCCACCAACTAAGCAAGGACTATTTAAGAAAAGATTTGTGTTTCCTTGACAATAACTATTTAGACCACGTTTAAACGTATCGCTTGATAGATTGCTAACATCCCACTTATCTGATACATAGATTGTTTCTAGTACATCGCAACTTTCAAACATTTTTCCCATATTAAATACTGATGATGTATCAAAAGAAGATAAATCTAATTCGATAATAGAATCACATCTTGAAAACATATAACACATATCTATAACATTAGATGTATCCCACTTTTCTATATTTAAATTTATCAAATTTGTACATGCTTGGAACATAAAATACATTAGTTCAACATTTGATACATTCCAAGAACTTAAATCTAATTCTGCAAGAGATTCGCATTTAGAAAACATAAATGACATATCTGTTACTTTTGAGGTATCCCAGTTTTCCAGGTTAAGTTCTGCAACCTTATTACACTTTTCAAACATACTTCTCATCGTTTCAACATTATCCGTCTTCCAATTTGCTATATCTAATTGTTCCAGACTTTCACATCCTCTAAATAGATATCCCATATCTTGAACTTTAGAAGTATCCCAATTAGCTACATTTACACTTTCTAAATAAACACATCCTTGGAACATTGCATGCATAGTTGTTACATTAGAAGTATCCCAATTAGAAGTATCTCCGATAGTTGTAAGTTGCATATCCCAAGAAGTATCTATATTTGGAGATCCAAACGTGTATCGCATATTAGTTACATTTCCAACATCCCAATTCGTTAAATCTAATTCTTTAAGAGATGTACAATATCCGAACATGATATATAAATTAGTTACATTGCTTATATCCCAATTAGCAACGTTTATACTTTCTAGTTTTTTTGCATATGTAAAAGCTCTTTCAAAAGTAGTTGCCTTACTTGTATCGAATATTTCAGCATTATTAAACGCCGTCATATTTGTAAAAGAATCGCCACTGCTTTCTTCTGGTGCACCAAAAACAAAGCTTGAATCCAGATTTGCATATACTTTACCTGTACCGTTTCCAGCAAGTGTTAATTTATATGTACCATTTCCTAATCCATCATCTTCTACATATGCTGTTACTGGACCAATGTTATCACTTGCTCCTTTTGAAAGTTGTGAAGCATCCCATTGATCAACTACTGTTTTTCCTGTTGTGTTATACGTATCTGCAATTGTTATGCTAGAAATTTGATTTCTTGCAATTGTGCTGCCACCTTGTGTATACCATGTTGAATTAGCAGCTAAAACAGGTTCAGATTTCATTTCGATATCTGTTAAATAACCTGGGTTAGATGAACCTTCGTCGATGTGAGCGTACTTCGCATCTCTTGCATCTGTTACATAATCTACATGTTCTGTTGCATATGCTGTCCCAGCACCACCAACAAGTTTTGTACAACCTTCAAAAGCATGTTTCATCTTTCCCGTCTCAAAAGTTTCATCTGAAATAAAATCCTCATCCACTAAGCTGCTCATATCCCATTTATCAGATACGTAAATTTTTTCAAGATTGTAGCAACTTCTAAAAGCTTGCGAAATACTTGTAACATTTGATGTGTCAAATGAAGATAAATCTAGTTCTGTTAAATTTTCCGAACCAGCAAACATCTGGAATAATCCCACTACCGATGAAGTATCCCAATTCTCTAAACCTTTAATTTCTTTTAAACTATCACATTGCTCAAACATTTGTGAAAAATATGTAACTTTTCCCATGTCAAAATCAGATACATCAAGTATTTCTATCGCTTTATTATCATTAAACATTGAATAACTTTCAACAAGACTAGAAGTATCCCAACCTGTAAAGTTATACTCTTTCATATTTATACAATCAGAGAACATATGAACCATACTAGTAACTTTAGACACATTCCAATTGCTCAAATCTAATTCTGTTAAACTTGAACATCCCCTAAACATAGATCTCATTGTTTCAGCAGATGAAGTATCCCAATTTTCTACTTCTAATTTTGTAATTTTTCCCGCAAATTTATTACTTTCTGTCGCGAACAAACCACTAAAGTCTTTTACGTTACTTGTATCCCATGCAGTATATGTCTTTCCATTCGCTGTAACAGTTTTTGTCGCAACATCTAGTTCTGTAAGCGCAGTACAGTTTTGGAATGTACCATACATACTTGTAACTTTCGATGTATCCCAATTTCCTACATCTAACTTTTCTACATTCTTACAATATACGAATGTTGCTTTCATATTAGTTACAGCGCTAACATCCCAGTTTTCTACATCAATATTTTTTAATGATGTTGCATATGAAACTGCATATTCCAAAGTCGTTGCTCTACTTGTATCAAATATTTCTCCGCCATTAAACGAAGTCATATTTATGAATGCATCTCCACTTTCTTCTTTTGTTGTTCCGAAAGCATAGCTTGAATCTGGATTTGCATATACTTTTCCTGCACCGTTTCCTGCGATTGTTAATTTATATGTACCTTTTCCTAATCCATCATTTTCTACATATGCTGTTACTGGGCCGTTATCATCAGCAGTTCCATATGAGAATATTGATGCATCCCATTGGTCTACTATTGTTTTTCCTGTTACATCATATGTGTTTGCAATTGTAACACTTGAAATTTGATTTCTATTTATTGTTGTTCCGCCCTGATCAAACCATGTTGAGTTCTCCGCTAGAATTGGTTCTATAGGTTTTGATATATCTGTTAAGTATCCTGGATTCTCTATTCCCCCATCGATGTGAGCATAAATATAATCCGCTGAATTTTCGCGATCGCTATAACTTAAATGATCTTCTGAGTATGCAGTACCAGCTCCACCAACAAGTTTATAACAATTCCAGAATGCATGATGCATACAACCTGATGGAGTCACATCATCTACTACAAATGTATTCTCAGATAATAGACTCATATCCCATTTTTCAGATACATATATAGTTTCTAATTCATGACAATTTCCAAACATTTGACAGATGTTAACTAATGAAGATGTATCAAAAGATGAAAGGTTTAATTTTTTTAATTTGTGATCTTGATGGAACATTTGGAACATCGTTCTACCAGATGAAGTATCCCAATTTTCTAAACCAATGATTTCTTCTAAATTCATGCAAAGTTCAAATGTTTGTGTGAATTTCACAACATTTTCTGTATCAAAGTCAGATACATCAAGTATTACTATAGATCTATTATCATTAAATAGACAATCAAAAGTTGTTACATTAGACGTATCCCAACCAGATAAATTGTATTCTTTCATATTTATACAATCTGCAAACATATATGCCATATCTGTAACTTTTGATGTATTCCAATTACTTAAATCAAGAGACGTTAATGAAGCACAACCATTAAATAAACCATGCATGTTTTCCGCAGATGATGTATCCCAATTTTCAACTTCTAATTTAGTAATTTTACCTAAAAATTCGTTACTTCTCGAGGCAAACATTCCGTGGAAAGATATTACATTGGCAGTATTCCATGCAATGTATGTTTTTCCGTTTACTGTGACCGTTTTTGTTGCAACATCTAGCTCTGTAAGTGCAGTACAGTTTTGGAATGTACCATACATGCTTGTAACTTTCGATGTATCCCAATTTCCTACATCTAATTTTTCTACACTCTTACAGTATACGAATGTTGCTTTCATGTTAGTTACAGCGCTAACATCCCAATTTTCTACATCAATATTTTTTAATGACGTGGCATATGAAACTGCATATTCTAGTGTTGTTGCTCTACTTGTATCAAATATTTCTCCACCATTAAATGAAGTCATATTTATAAATGCATCTCCACTATTTTCTTTTGTTGTACCAAATACATAACTTGAATCTGGATTTGCATATACTTTTCCTGCACCGTCTCCTGCAAGTGTTAGTTTATATGTACCTTTTCCTAGTCCGTCATTTTCTACATATGCTGTTACTGGTCCAATGTTATCACTTGCACCTTCTGAAACTTGTGAAGCATCCCATTGGTCTATTATTGTTTTTCCTGTTACATCATATGTGTCTACAATTGTAATACTTGAAATTTGATTTCTATTTATCGTTGTTCCACCTTGTGTATACCAAGTTGAACTTGCTGCTAAAATTGGTTCTGGTCTCATTACACTATATGTTGCTGCTGTGTTTGTTGGTATCTCATCTGGTTCATAACCAATTCCAGTTCCTATGTCATACCATTTACCATCTGATTCTGTAAAGTAGTTTCTGTCGATTACTGGTAGTGCAAATCCTGTGCATGTACCATCTCCGGTTGTGCTGAAATTTTCACCTAATGTGATTGTGTGAAGACGATATACATTATTAAGCATGTAAACCATACCACTTGCTACGTCTCCACTGGCATCTTTTGCATGAGTAACTTTTGATGTATCCCAGCCGCTTAAATCTAATGTGATTGGTGTAGAGTTGTGACCTGCATAATCAAACATTTTCATCATATTTGTTACATTTGCTGTATTCCATTTACTTAGATTTCCTATATCAAATGTTGCTGCGCTATATCCACACCAAGCAAACATACCTGCCATATTTGTAACTTTTGATGTGTCCCAATTGCTTAAATCTCCTATACTCCATGTCGATGCACTATATCCTGCACTATGAAACATATATGACATATCTGTTACGTTTGAAGTTTTCCAGTTACTTAAATCTCCTATATCCCACGTTTTTGCGCTATGTCCTGCACGACTAAACATGTATGTCATATTTGTAACCTTTGATGTATCCCAGTTACTTAGATCTCCTATATTCCATGTTTTCGCACTATATCCTGTAGCACGAAACATAGATCCCATATTTGTTACATTTGCTGTATTCCATTTACTTAGATTTCCTATATCAAATGTTGTTGCATTATATCCAGCCCAGTCAAACATATTTGCCATATGTATAGCACTTGATGTATTCCATTTGCTTAAATCTCCTACATTCCACGTTTTTGCACCTTGTCCTGCACGATAAAACATACATGTCATATTTGTAACTTTTGACACATCCCAGTTATCTAAATTTCCTACATCAAATGTATCTGCACTGAATCCTGCAATATAAAACATACCTAAAGTATGTGTAACGCTTGTTGTTTTCCAAGCACTTAAATCTCCTATGTCAAATGTCGTCGCATTTCTACCAGCATATTGAAACATTTCAGACATACTAATAACTTTTTGAACATTCCAATTATTTAATCCTGTTATTTTAAATGAGCTTACATTATATCCTGCACTTTTAAATGTATTTGTTAGATTTGTAACATTCGTAGTATTTATTTTTTCTACATCAAAAGTACTAGCATTTACAAAGTTTTCAAACCAATATGCAAGCGAGATTGGGTTAATTTCATTGCTTACTACAACGCTAGTTACTTTTGTGGCAATTGCACTCCATGGTACAAGATCAGCTGATGTATATTTTTCTTCTTCAAATCCTGTATAAACATGTGTTACAGTTTTGCCATTATACGCTGTTCCTGCCACTATCAAATCCGCATTTTTATAAAATCTAAGTGATTTGTCATCATCAGAATATACAGCGATTGCTCCAGTACAAGGTATTACTTCGCTAGATAATTCTGTACCGCAAGCACTACATGTTGTCCATCTTCTTCCATCTGTTGTTGCTGTTGGTACTGTGTAGTGTTCTTCTATAGTTCCTATGTGATTTGTTTTGTCTAAACTTCCAGATGAATATGTATATACTTCTGGTGTCGCTGAGTCTTTTGCAGAAGTTTCACATGATGCGCATTTATAATAATATACTTCTGCAGCTATACAAGTAGCTTCGCTTTTTAAATATTTCTCTGTCGTTGTTTTATTTGTAAAACTGTGACCTTTGGCTGCTATTTTTGTGCTACTCAAAGTTGCTTTACAGCGACTACATTTTGTTATATTTTCTCCATCTTTTGTACATGTTGCATCAATGATTTCTTTTTCTGTACCTCCTCCTGAGTGATTAGTTAGATCCTTATCTATTTCTGATGTTTCTTTTGCATTACATGTGCTACATGTTCTTTCCCTTGTTCCTTTGTTTCCACAGTTAGGTGTTACTGTTACTATAAATTCTCCCCAAGAGTGTCCTAATTCATCTATTGTTTCTGTTTTTAATATTTTGTCACAAGAATTACATTTTTCTACTTGTGTTCCTGTTGTTGTACATGTTGGTGCTGTTATTGTTTTTACATTTGTGCCACCAACGTGATTATTTAAATCTTTATCTAGAGTATTTGTTCTAAATACCACATTACAAGTTTTACATTTTATTTCTTCAACACCAGCAGTTACACACGATGCTGGAGTTTTCATTTCTGAAATTTCTCCGCCTACGTGATTAGCAGAGTTTTTAGGTATAGATACGAATTCGCTGAAACCACATCTTGTACAAACTCTTTTCTTAGATCCAGCACCTCCACAATTTCCTTCGCTAACTACTTCAAACTCTCCAAATGTGTGATCCAGCGGATTTCCCCAGTTGTATGTTTGAGTTCCTTTTTCTTCACAGTACAAGCATTTGTAATAATATTTTTCAGATGTAGTACATGTTGCTTCTGCAAAGAAATAAAATTCTGTAGCTTCTTTAGCACTAAAGTCGTGTTCATGTCCTTCTTCTTCAGGAGCTTCATAGTCTGGAATTTCTTCTTGTTCGATAACTATATCTACAATTGAACCCCAGATCGGATCCAACTCAATTACGATATCTTCTCCACCTACTATTATATTCGTTTGCATTTTATGATCAACAGTATCTGTGTCTGTTATATACAATTTACCTTCGTGTTCAAATGGAGGCCATACGAAAACTTGTCCCGTTTTTGAAGTTACATATTTTGCAGCAACCATTTTTCCTGTACCAGATTCTATTTTCATTTCTGGAAGGTCCATTCCTATATCAGCAGAATCTTGAATGATCGTATAGTCAGGTACTTTACTCATGATAAGAAAGTCTCTTTCTTTTTCCCCGCCTTTCGCTATGAAATTATAAATTTGTTCATCACGTTTTTTGTTATTCACTAACATACTCGAGCCTTGAATATCTACCGCTGCATTACCAAATGCAAATCCAACCTCGTTTACGTTATTCACAAATTTAGAGTAATCCGTGTTACCTATTAATTGATCCGATCTACCAAATGCAATCAGAGCAAGAATTAATAAAACAACTATTGTGATTACCACCGTTATCATTGAGACTCCGCGATTCTTTTTCATATACTTCATCCTCCGCTTTCGCTAATGCGTTTTATCTTGAGTTTATTCTCACACAAAGATTCTTCTTTGTAAACGCGTGCTCACGCGCGTATATGTATATAAGTAAAAATTTAAATAAATTTCATTCAAAATCTACTTACGGAAGGCTTTTTTAGATTTTTCACATCCACTTTAACCTATGTAAATATTAAATTTTCGTTATCTTTATGTTTCAAAGTAATTAAAATTTAGAAACACCTCTGTAACAAACTCACAAATTCCTACTTCCGTAAGTCCACATTTCCACATTTACTAAGATTTATGTGTTTCTGTCCTGTTAAAATTTACCTTTTATTTTTTAGAAACTTTATTTGACAATCTAATGATTTATACATATAATTCGAGTCGTACAACGTACATAAAAAAGAGATTTTTATATACTATAATGTAAGGTTTTCTTTTCATAGAAAGGGGGATTTCTTTGAAAATAGAAAAATTAAATGAAAATAAAATAAAATTTACAATTACTATAGATGATTTAACAGCTAGAAATATTGATTTATACTCGTTCGTATACAATTCACCAGAGTCTCAAGATTTGTTTTGGGATATGATGAATGAGGCTGAGCGTGAATATGGTTTTAATGTAGATGATTCTATGATTTATGTTGAAACAGCCACAGCCGGAAGTGAAAGTTTTACACTTACTGTTACAAAGACAAATGAAAAGCCGCTTTTAAAAGTAAATAAAGATAAGGCACTTCCACAAAAAGAGAACGTAAAATTAAAAAGAAAGAAAATGCCATATTTTATAAAGAATGGTATTTTCAAATTTGATAGTTTCGATGATGTTTGTGCATTCTGCAAAGTTGCAAATGCTAAATCTATAATTGATACAAAGCTATATTCTTATAATGACAGTTACTACTTAAAAGCTGGCATTATGCCTACGACTTCAATTTTAGAATATGCTCAAATCTCAAAAAATCCAGATTTATTAAATGCAAAACTTGATGAATATGGAAATATTATTATTGATTGCAATGTAATCGAACTCATTACTAAACATTTCAATAAACCAAAAAGAAAACCTAGAGCCAAATAGCTCTAGGTTTTTTGTCCATTTGGGGACACCCTCATTTGGACAACTTTTCCGAATGTCCAAAAAAGGACGTCCCCTTTTGGACTTAATATAAATTTTTAAATTCATATGAAAATTCTTCATCTTCTGAAATATTAAATTCAATATATTTACTATTAAATATCATATTTGTACCATTCGATTCATCTATTTGATCATTACCAATTTGAATCATCTTGATACCATCAATAATTTCAAAATTTGTTGAATCACTTTCTTCTACTACGAAGATATTTTTTCCCAACTCTTTTTCAAAATTAATTATTGTTTCTTTAAACAATTCTTTTTCTTTCTTGTCAGCAAAGTCATCTATACTAGCATTTAATAATATAAATATATTTTTATTATTAGAAATTTGTATATCTTCTTGAAGATTAATCCATTGAGTATAATCTGTTTTTCTTATACCTTCATTTGACATATCTATCGAAATGAAAGTTGCGTTTTCCACATCTTCACAATTATATTTTCCCGTTTTTATAACTGTGCCGCTATACTCATTTGATGACTCATTCATCAATACTGCGACATCAGCTTCAGCGTTTATTTTTTCTGTTAATTTGCTATTTACTAATTTAGAAAGTAATGTACTTTGATTTTTAATTTGTTCACCAAAGATTATCTTAGTATTACTTTCTCCACTTTCAATAGCATCCCCTGAAAACATTTCTTCAAATGTTTCAGGTTCTGGCAAAACGTTAATTGTTATTGTTTCTTTTACTTTTCCCTTTTTAGCAGTTACTATTGCTTCACCAGACTCATTTCCTGCTATTATTTTTCCATCTTCTATTGTTAAGTCAACACCTTCTACAGTCCACTTAATATCATCAAAATCTACATCTTTTGGATTGTAATATTTATCATATCCTTTTACTGTTACATCTACGCTTTCTCCAACAACAAGTTCTGTTTTATCTATTTGAACCAATAAAGAATTTAGCGATGAGGTCTTTGAAGTATTAAATACTCCAATTGCATTTGTAACCATCCTTTGAACGCCACCACTTACTTTATTTATTGTTTCAATAGTTTCATTTCCTAATCTTCTTGCAACCATTGTTGTAGAACCGCCGCCATCAAGATTCATAGCATTGTAAATTTCTTTTTCTTTTAAGAATTCTGCAAGCTCTGTTTGAGTCATTCCAATGCTGCTTTCCATTCTTCCATCGACTGTTATTAGATATAAAATTTTTTCATCTTCAGATAATCCAATCGCTGTTCTTGGATTAGATCCGGTGATGTTTGCCGTAAATTTTTCTGGTATCTCACCATCTACAACAAGCATAGCTCCACCAGAAACAGCCATTTCTACTTCTTCTATGTCTAGTTCTAAATCTATATTTAGTTTTACTTTATTTCCTTTTGCAAATATTTCTTTCATTCGTTCTGCAGTTTCTCCAATAGTTGAAACTACATAACCTTTACTTGGTATTTCTACTGGTTCTCCATTATCTCTTATTTCTGTAACTTTACCATTCTTTACAACCATTTCTGTTAGTGGAATTCCATTATCTACATTTCCTATAGAATATTCTCCCCACTCTGGTGTATAAATTACAGGATAAATATAGTTTGATGAAACTTTGTTATATTCACCTATTGCAAATACTTCATCGTTTTTTGTATTTTCTATTGTTATTTTATTATGAAAATAATCAAACCAAGCATTATCTTTTTCATCTAACACAAAACTTGCAAATGTATCTTTAATTTCATTTTCGTAATACGTAGAAGTTAGCATTTCTCCTTTTGAAATAGACAATCCTATTGTATTACCTTTCTTATAATTTCCGTTAAAGAAATCTCCATTTATTGCTGCTATTGCTTTATTTGCATTAGCCATCTGAGATACTGTTTGAAAAGTCATCAAACCATTTTCAGAATTCATCAAACCCACAGTTGTGTTTTTGTCTTTTAAATCAACTTCAACAATATTTATAGCAAGCCAACCTTTATCAGTAAATCTATCATACGTTTTTAAAGTAACACCTGATGATATGATTTCTGATGTCTCTTTTTCATAGATTTTTTCTAAAGCAAATACTGATGAAAAATTACTTAATAATAGTATGCTTGCTATAAGTGCAAAAATTTTCTTTTTCACTTATGCCTCATCCTCTCATTAATTATCTTTGCTCCACCCTTTAATTGTTGAACGTTCTATCGCACCAAAAATACTCGCTTTTATGCGTGGTATTTTTTTAGAAAGTTCTATTATAAGATTTTTGAAAAATTCTCTTTCAGTTTTTCCATCTGCTTCACATGTTTTTTTCATTGCAATTATATTATTTCTATTCATGAATCCACTTATTTGTTTTTCTTCTAAGTAAATCATTGGTCTAATTACCGTAATCTCACTTCTTGATAAATATGTAACTGGTGCAAATGTTGTCATATTGCCTTCGTAAAACAGATTCATAAGTAATGTTTCTATCACATCATCCTTATGATGTCCTAACGCTAGCTTATTGCAACCGTGTTCTTTAGCAACTGAATTTAATGCACCACGTCTCATATTTGCACAAAGTGAGCATGGATTTTTTTCTTTTCTTAAATCAAAAACAATTTCTTTTATATTTGTTTTTTCTACTACGTATTCAATTTCATTTTCTGCACATAGCTTTTCAAGCATTGGAATATCAAAAGTATTTGAACCTGGATCTATAGTAACTGCAAGTATTTCAAAATGTTTAGGATAAAAAATTTGCAATTTTTTTAACGCTAATAGTAATGTGATGCTATCTTTTCCACCTGAAAGAGCTACTGCAATTTTATCCCCTTCTTCTATCATTTGATATTCTTCTACTGCTTTTCTTAAACCACTTAAAATTTCTCTCATCTTATAATCCTATCTAAATCTAATTTCTTCAATTCTTTCATATGTTCCCATATCATAATTAACAACATATGGAGCTGTTAAATCTTTATATGCCTTTAGACCTGTTGTTCCTGTTTTGTTTTCAATCTTTCTTATAACATCTCCTGAACCACCAACAATTAGGTAATATCCTGTTCCATAATTAACATCTCCACTACCTATTACAACGTTAGTAGCATCTGAAAGTGCAATTCCCATACGCGCAGATTTGTCTGTTACTGCATATGTAAGTAATTTTCTAATAGTATCATTATCTTCTGTTTTATCGGCTTCTGTTACCGCAACTATAGAATCATCAATCATATCACTTGAATTACTAAGCGCAACTGTTGATAATATAATAATTACGATAATTGTGATAACAAGCGAAATCATTGAAACACCATTTTTATTTTTCAACATTTTTATCCTCCTTCTTTTTTTTGAATTTTTTCTTTATAACAACACCAATACCTATAATTATTGCTACTGCAGCAACACAAATAGAAGCTATTACTCCCATTTTTTAGGTGTTGGATCTGGTTCTGGTACACCATATAAACATACTATTTCTTCTATATTTTCTGATGTTATTTGCATATAATCACCTCTTTTAGAATTTTCATCTCAATTATATTTCAAAACCTTGTATTTGTAAACGTTTCTACAACTTGTAATATGCAATTTTTCAAGCATCTATTGATTACAAATTTAAACTAATATAAAATCTAAATATACAAAAAGGAGATCTATATGTTTAAAAAATTTAAGAAAATTGGCGAACTAACTTTATTAAAAAGACATAAAGAAGAACAATATGAAAAACACAGATTGATAGATTTATTTTGGGAAACTACGCTAAATTGCAATGCAAAATGTAAGCATTGTGGTAGCAGTTGTAAATATGATGCTTATCCAAATGAACTTACAACAGAAGAAATAAAAAATGCATTTAAGCAAATTGCAAATGATATGGATGCAACTAAAATTTTAATCAACGTTACTGGTGGTGAACCATTAGTAAGAAAAGATTTGTTTGATGTTATGAAATACGCAACATCGCTTGGTTTTGCATGGGGCATGACAACGAACGGTATTTTGTTAAATGATGAGAATATTCAAAAATGTAAAGATGCTGGAATGTGTACAATCTCAATAAGTATCGATGGATTAAAAGATACTCATAATGAATTTAGAGGTGTTCCTGGTTCTTATGAAAAAATAATCGAAAACATTAAAAAATTAAAAGCTGCCGATTTTGTAGATCATATACAAGTTACAACTGTATTTAATAAAAGTAATATAGACCAATTAGAAGAACTTTATCCAATCATGAAAGATTTACAATTAGATTCTTGGAGACTTGCTTCTATAGATCCTATAGGTAGAGCTAATGAAAATTTAGACTTAATGTTAGATAAAAATGACTTTATAAAATTGTTTGATTTTATAAAAGAAAAAAATAAATTGAACGAATTAAAATTATCATATGGATGTCCTAGTTTTTTAGGATTAGACTATGAAAAGGAAGTTCGTGGACATTACTTTTTCTGTCGAACAGGAATTAATGTAGCAAGTATTTTATACAACGGAGATTTATATGTTTGTCCAAACGTACCTAGAATTCCTGATTTAATACAAGGAAATATCAGAACTGATAATTTTAAGGATGTATGGGATAACAAATATAAAAAATTTAGAAATAATAATCGTACAGTTTGTGGCGATTGTGAAAAATGTACGCATTGGGATTTCTGTTTAGGTGGTTCTTATCATACATGGAACTTTGAAAAAAATGTACAAAACAAATGTGTTTATAAAATATTGAAAGGAGAATAACTATGAAAAAGAAATTTTTAAGATTAATTGGCGCTATCTCTGCATTTTTCATTTCTATTTTTGGTTTAGTTGGTTGCGACAACGGTGGAAATCAAGCGATGTATGGGGTACCTCCAGATATCCAACAAGATTTATATGGAGTACCTGCTCCAACTCAAAAATACGATCCAGAAGAACAACGCTTAGATACTCAAATGTCAGAAACAGCAGATTTAGATGATGAATTCTAAATTTAAATCCCAACTAATTAATTCTTAGTTGGGATTTTTTTATAAAATCAAACTTTTTTCAAAATAGTCCTTGCCAAACTATCAATTTGATGTTATACTTTTCACTTGTAACCGGGGTGTGGCTCAGTTGGTAGAGCGCGTGGTTTGGGACCATGAGGTCGCACGTTCGAACCGTGTCACCCCGACCAAAAAAGAGATGAATTTGATTCATCTCTTTTTTTATTTTTTCTTACAAAAGGGTTACCCCCGTGCAGCAGATGCTGACACGGGGGCTCCGGGTTTAAGTTTTGGTTTTCTTTCTTCTGAGATTCTGTCTGATAACCTTGAAGAGTCTTTGAGTAGCATGAAGGAATCTTTCTGCTCCCCAGATACCAACGAAAGCAAGGGAAATCAAAGCAATAAACACCAGAACTGCATAGCAAACTCCCACCACAGGGGTAAAAAATGTAATCTGCAGCAGCGCTTTTTCTGTGATTCCTTTGATATAGACCTCATCTTCGGTCTGCAAGATTTCCTGCAGGTCCTGCTTCGTAAAACGGTACTCTGTCTCTTCTCCCTCCAGATGGACACGTGCGCTTTCTTCCTTGACTTTACCATTTTCGTCAATGACAACCACATCGATCAGCAGATTTTCGAAGTGCATGTTGTTTCTTTCACTGACGATCAGGCTGTTCTCATAAACAACCGTATTGGGGAAAGCAAAGCAGGGCAGCATAGTGCCTACCAGCAGGGCGACCATCGCAATAATAGCAGCAACAGTCAGTTTATCAAACTTCCGGGTTTTTACATTAGTAGTCATACAAACGACCACCGTCCTTTCTTCAAAAATAACCCAGTTATTATTATAACATATTTACATAATATTTTCAACATATTTTCCTTTTTATTCCATTTGTATATAATAAAAAACCTGCATTTAAGCAGGTTTTTATATTTTATTCTATTCTTCACCCGGATCCATAGCATGTTCTTGCTCGTATTCTCTAATTGCTTCTCTTGTTTCTTCATAAGTTGGAACACCAACTTGAGCTCCTCTATATCTTACTTTCATACTTGATGCCATTAAGCCAAATTTTATTGCTGATCTTAATTCTTCTCCTCTTGTTAATGCACCTATGAAAGCGCCATTAAATGTGTCTCCTGCACCTGTTGAGTCAACTGCATCAGTAGGATATGTTGGTAGTTTTCTTGCTTTTTTACCATCATTGTATATTACACCTAATTCTCCAACTGTAGCTACAACATTAGGATGTTCAGATACAAGTTTTTCAACAACTTTTAGCATTTCTTCTCTTGATATTGTTTTCAATTCTGCTGCTACTTCTTCTGGTGTTTTTCCTTCTAAATATCTTGCTAAAGCAAATGCTTCGTCTTCATTTGGAGTCAAATAAGAAATTTTATCAAAAAGATTCTCTTTTACTAAAAGCCATGAATTTTCTAATGGTGTAGGATCTACTACAAACATTTTGTCATGTGCTTCACAATATTCTGCTAAAAACTTTATTGCACCATCTCCCACAATAATTGGTCTACCACTTTCATCACGTCTTGTTTCATAGTTTGGCATTTTCATTTGTGCAACAACTATGTCTGATTCTTCTAAATCTCCTTGATTAATTATTTCAGGAAGTACTTTTTCTACACAAGCTCCTCTTTTTCCTATCATTCTATTTTTAGCTGTTTTCTTTATTACGAAAATAGTTCTACCATCTGTATTAGTCTTTTCAAGAGTTTTTACACCTTCATGTTCTATGCCTATATTATCTTCTGTAAAGCCTGGCATATATCTACGAATTGGTCTGTCGTTTTCTAATATAATTGCACCATCTTCATTTCTTTCATAATAACTTCCGACCATATCCATTTCATTTTTTGCTACTTTACCTGCTGCATCATCACCTACACAACTTGCAAAAATAATTTTTGCATTTGGATTTTGTAGTTTTTGAGCTCTTGCTTGATTAAATCCTTTTCCGCCTAAAACTAATATTGGAGGTCCTTCTGGTTCTATTTTTTGTTGATGACTCTCTGGCATTTGTCTTACCATTTGAGTTTCATCCATATTAGTACTACCTATATTGTAGACAACTACTTTTTCGTCACTTTCTACTTTCTTTCTTATTCTTTCCATAACTCTCTTTGTTCTCATAAGATTTCCTCCTTAAAACTATCTCAATTTTATATTACCCTACTTTAAATTATTTAACAACCTTTGTTATTTCATTATTTATGTTCAACTTCTTTTTCAGTTCTTTCTCTTGTTAATAAATGTTCATATTTTTTTCTGATTAATAACATCTTTTGATATTCTCTTAAAAATTCTTCTCTTGAAAAACCTTCTGGAATACTAAATCCTACACCTTCTGTTTTGTCTGATTTTAAACCACCTTGGATAAAAGGTGCAAAGCTTTTTACTTTTTCTTTAACTTGTTTAGACATATTTGTATTTCCATCTAATGCTTCACTAATTCGTGCCAAATCTTTTTTTAAGTCTACAACTAATATTGGTGAAATACCAAACTTTTGGTACCCATAGAATTGTCGAACTACACTATATAGTTCTCTTGCTACATCATTTAAATTTCCTACATTTTCAGTTATAGGGTCGTATGCTTCTGTTGTAATATGGTCTTTTTTATCAACATCATTGCGCCATCCTAACTTACCATCTTGTCTTAACCATACTTCAAAGAAATAATCTTGTTCTACATTAAATGTTGAGAATAACCAGCCTACATTTGTATTTAATATACGAGTATAACAACCATCTTCAGATGGTATGTTAACACTATAATTACCATCTTTATCTTTTGTTGCGCTTAATCTTTTGTTCTTATAAGTGATTTCAAATTCCCTCATAAAAACGCCCCCTTAAAATAAAAAATACTTAGTACTTTTAGTACTAAGTAGACTTATTCTAAGATATAAAAATTCTGTAAAGGTGAGACTACATAGTACTAATGCACTTTGTAAGTCTCATAGTTTAAAACAGCACCAGGATTGGTTACCAAATGTTGATGCTATTCCACATAGTAATATGGTTATTACTCCCCTACAATTCGTATTATAGCATCTTTTTATGATTATGTCAACTATAATTGTGCTTTCTAATAAAAAAAAGATGCCTCTTTCAAGTGAAGTTGTCAATGAAAAGTAGACAATAAAAAAGCTCTCATCGAAACCCTAGTT
>CAYMVI010000006.1:0-93586 GCA_964394075.1 uncultured Eubacteriales bacterium
AGCGCCCGGCTGTTAACCGGTAGGTCGTAGGTTCGAGTCCTACAAGGGGAGCCAAAAAATAACCAGTCTTTATAGACTGGTTATTTTTTATACTTCACTTTATGAATTAATGTATAGTATAATGTAGATAGATATTCATAAGGGGGATACAAATGAAGAAAATATTAAGTTTTTTAGTTATTTTAATGATTGTTTTTATGATACCTACATTATCACATGCTGAGCTATATTATGATAGTGCTAATCCGGGCTATACATATGATTATTATGATGATATTGACTACTATTATGATAGTAATTACGATGATGAATATTATGATGATTACTATTACGATGATTATGAAGATGAATATTACGAAGATGATATGCCTATGGCAGCAGTTCTTTTTATGGAAGCTTTCGTAACAATTCATATGTCTGTATTTGTTTTATGGCCATTTGCACATTTAATAGAAAAAGAAAATCCAAAGAAGATGTTTTGGTTCTTCTTTATATCTAGAATAGTAATTTTAATGTATTGTAATTTCTTTGTTTCAACCATGATTTGTATAGTAGATTTCTTTGCTGTATTTATTGGGGCTTTTATAGTTGTTCCTGTGACAGCATCAATACAAGCTGGTCGTGAAAAGAGAGAATTAAAGAAACTGAAAAGAGAAATTTCGCCAGAAGGCTTTTTGAGAAGACATGGGATTGATATTAATAATTCGAATGCTACATATACGGTTACTAGAACAACTACAACAAAAAAATATGGGCCAGATGGTTTTGAAACTAATACAACAGTTGATTCGTTTGATTCAAACGATGATTTAAATGATGATCCAATACAAAGATATTAATATAAAAGAATAAAAATGGAGTCCTATAATCTAGGGCTCCATTAATTTTATAGTGAATATTTTTCATCTAAATAAATACTAGTTTCTTCTAAATCGTTGAAATTAGCTTGTCTTAGTAATTCGTATGTTACGATTGCTGCAGAGTTCGATAGATTTAAAGAACGTAAAGTTTTTTTCATTGGTATTCTGATAGCTGTTTCTAAATTATCTAGTAATAATTGCTCAGGCAATCCTTTTGTTTCTTTTCCAAAAACAATGAAAACTTCATCAAATTTAGAAAAATCTACATCGGTGTAGCATTTTTGTCCTTTTGTAGTTAAAAAGTACATGTGATTTTGTGATGTTGGATATTTTTCTAAAAACTTTTCTAAAGATTCGTGTTCTTCAATATCTACTTTATCCCAGTAATCCAAACCTGCACGACGTACTTGTTTTTCAGATATATCAAAACCTAATGGATGAACTAAATGTAATTTTGAATCTGTTGCGGCACAAGTTCTTGCAATATTGCCTGTGTTTTGAGGTATTTCGGGTTCTACTAATACTATATTTATTTTCATTTATAAATGCGCTTCCTTTCCAATTTGTCTAGAAGAAAGATAGCACAGAACCTCTAAAAAAGCAAATAAATTGGTAAAAAAAGACAAAAAGTAACGTTAAATAAATTCAAATATTGTTGCCAAAACATGCAGAATATGTTAATATTATCGTTGTCACATGACGAAGGAGGAAAAAAGAATGGAACTTTTACAAAATATATTAACTTTTTTACAAGTATTTACAGGTGTTATTGTTATGATTTTAGTATTATTACAAGAATCTAACGAGAAATCTAATATAATCGTTTCTGATGCTAGCAAAGGTGGAAATATGGGTTCTAGCAAAGATGAAAAATTAGCAAAACTTACAAAAAGATTTGCTATTATATATGTTATTTTAACTATAGTTCTATCTACAGTAATGGTATTAGCCACTAGATAATTATTAAAAATAACATTGTAAAACAGATAAAGATACACTAACGAGTGCAATCACGTACAGCGTGAAAGCACTCGTTTTGTTATTTTGTTTAAATTCGTAATTAGCATAATTCACTACATATAGAGTGCTAATAACAGCACATGAAATTATAAAAATATTGTAGCTAATCATATAAATCCTTTCTTTTATCAAACATTTGGCAAACGATGAAATGCTGTTTCAGAAACGTTTAAATCTACTATTGTTTTTATTTCAAATACACAATTTTTAAAGTTATCCTTCCAGTGTAAATTTTCGAATTCTTCCCAGGTAAGACAAGTGTTTTTTGCATAGTTTCCAATTCCGACAATATCTGAATTTAACTCTTTTAATAAAATCAAATACTCGCATATTTGTTTTGAAATTTCTTGCTCTAAAGATTCCTTTAATGTATTTCGATTTTCTTTATCAATATAGTCGGTTGTACTTTCAGAAGATAAAATGTGTGCATTTATATGAGCGGTTATTTGAGCATGTGGGACAGAATCTTGATAATATACTTTTATAGAATTTTTTCTAGATGGACTTATTGAAAGGGATACTGTTTCATCACCTGAATAAATATCAGGTATCCCAATTACGCCTTGATTTAAATCATTTTTTATTATTAGGTGAGGCAAGGCTTGAGTGATTGGTATTTCTCCAATCATCGTACCACCATTAAATACAGCGATTCCGGTTGTTTCAATTTTAGTATTTTTTTGTTCGGAAGAATTTGAGTCTTGATTAGATGATTTTTCGGAATCTTCTTCTTTTTTATTTTCTAAAATTATAGCGTGTGCATCTTGTTGAATGTTTTGTGCGCTTGTGTAAAAGTCAATTAATTCTGATGAAATTGTTTTGTTTGTATAATTACTGGATGAAAAGAATAACTCATAAAATCTGGCCGGACTAGCTTCTAAAACAGGAGAGATTTCTGATAGAAAATCTTCTGATTTTCCTTTGCAAATAGCGAGTGTAGTTTTAGGTCTGATATCTACGTTTGCAATTAATTCGCTTATATGTCCTGTTAGATCTTCTTTAGCAAGATCTTCTGAATATACAATTAGTTTTACGTTAGATAAGTTTACTTCCTTACTAGTCAATGTGTTTACTTCAGAATTTCCTAAATATAAAGATGGAGCACTTACAGTATAATTAGTGTAATTTTCTTTACCGCTTTTACTGTCTGTACCAGAAATTTTTAGAGGTATAGCGATTTGATAAGTTATATTAAGATTCTCGTTTTCTCCTTTATCCATTCCTAAAGCAATTACATATGCTAAGTCATCTAATTCTTTTCTATCGTAACATCCGGTGATTAAAAAAGGTAACAAACAAATAATTAAAATCTTGAAAAGTTTCATGTTGACTCCTTATGTTTTTGTTTTGTATTTGCAAAAATTAAAATGAAGAGTGGAAGTATGATGATTATAAGCGGAGTGATATATGTTGCTAAAAATTTTCTGAATGTTAAAAGCTCAACGTAAGATGATAACATTAAACTTGCACATAAGAGTGAAATACATACCGCTGGAATTATTCTCTTAAAATCATTAATTCCGAAAAGTTTTTTTGTAATTTTAACAATGCAACAAACACCGGTAGAAAGGTAGATAAATGTTGCAAGTAACCAAGTTAAAATATATATAGATTCAACACGCTGTATAAAACGACCATAGCTTATTAGTTTGGTAATTTCATAAATAGCTGCGTAATTATCTGTAACGGATGGATACGAAATTAATCCGAAAATTAAAAAATAAGTTATAGTTGTTAAAAGTGTGATAAAGCCAAAAGTAAGGGTACTAACTTTAGATATTGATTTTATATTTGGAGCCAATAAAAACAAAAGAGCTAAGCATTCAAAACACGCTGTGTGAAAAGTTCCTGATGTGAAAAATGTTTTTATTCCATTGCCAAATATAGGAGCGAAATTTGTTAAATCAACAGATGGTGATAATGAAAAGAATAATGCTACGAAAGAAATTATGATTATTGGTGCGATTAGGGCGGCTACTCTAAAAACACCTTTTAATCCGATAAAGCTGCTAATTAATATTGTTATAGTAAAAAGAATTGCTATATGTTCTTGTGGAGATTCGTGAAACAAAGTGTTTTGTACATTAATGGTGAATTCGGAAAGTGATACAAAAGTTTCAAAAAACAAAAATAAAATTATTATGATTCCAACGATATATTTCAAAACATTCCCGCCAAGAAAGTGTGAGATATCTAATATGTCTTTTTCTTTGAATTTTTTTAATAACTTAAATGCAGTAAAAAACAAGAAAGCTGTTATGGCGGATACATACAAAATGTGTAATAAACTTGCTGTGCCGAATTGTTCTGCTGAAAAGGTTGGGAGTGTTAATACTAAAGGCATGATACCTATACAACAAAATGCAGCAATACATTCCCATGTACCAAATACACCTTCAAAAATCATTTCTTTCCCTCCTTAAGTTTTTTATTCCACATTCGCGAAATGTGTGGAGAACGTTTTATTTTTTTTGGTTTTAAAAATACAGGTCGTTCTTCTTGTTTCCATATTGGACTAGATACAATATCGTCTTTGAATATTCCCTTTCTAACTGGTGAAAATGGGGTTAGGTAAGGTACGCCAAAAGAAGAGGTGGTTGTTAATATTACTAGATGCAAGAATATACCAATAGATATTCCTAGGAATCCTGCAAAAGCGCCTAAGAAAATATAGATGAATCTTAAAATTCGAAAACTGTAATTTAGTGCAAAGTTTGAAACTATGAAAGTGCTTATTCCTGTTAACGCAACTATGATAACAAGTATCGGACTTACAATATTTGCAGATACGATTGCTTGTCCTAATATTAACGTACCCACAATTCCAAGCGTAGGACCTACTGGCGCTGGTGTACGAATACTTGCTTCACGAATTATTTCGAATGCAATCTCCATTATTAATAGTTCCATCAGCATTGTAAACGGTACTTTTTCACGTGTGCCGCGCTATTGCAAAAAGCAAATCGGTTAAGATTAATTCTTGATGAAAGTTGCAAATAGAAATATATAATCCTGGTAAGAAAATTGAAATTATGATTGCAGGAAGTCTGAATATTCTTAGTAATAACGAATAAGGAAAACGTACATATGAATCTTCTGATGGATGAATAAAATCCGAAAATATTGCTGGAACAATTAGTACGTTTGGACTACCATCAACTATTATGGCCACACGTCCTTCTATTAGATGAGATGCGACTTTATCCGGTCGTTCGGTATTTAATATAAGGGGACTAACAATGTATGTTTTATCTTCTATTAATTGTTCAAGCTGACCGCTATCTAAAAGGTAATCAATAGATATTCCGTTTAATCGTGCTTTTACTTCTTCGATTAAAGAGTCATTAGCGATTGTTGAAATATATGTCAAAGCACATTTTGTTTTGCTTTCGGTACCAACTTCTATGGTTTCAAAAATCAAGTTTTCATCTTTTATAAATTTTCTGATTAAGGATGTGTTTGTTCTGAAATTTTCTATGAAAGCTTCATTGGGTCCTTGTAAGTTCATTTCAATTTCTGCTTTAGAAACTGTTCGACCAGGAAGTTTTTTTGTGTCACAAATAAAAGCTGAGGTGATGCCATCTATAAATAAAACAGAATCTCCAGATAGCAATGCATCAATAATTTTTTCGTAAGAGTTCACTTCTTTAACATCTGAATCGTCAAGAATGTGTTTTGGGATTATTATAGAAAAATCGGGAGCATTACTTGATTGATTTTTTATAACACTGGATTTTTGTTTTTCTAATTCGAAATTTTGTTGTAGTTCTCTAATAATATAATTGCTTATAATTTCCGAATTGCACAAACCATCGTAAAAAACAAGCAAAGCTGGGTATGAAACTGAATTTATGTTTATAGAAATTTCGCGTAGTTTTACATCGTTTGTTTTATCTGCATGAGTAAAATCTGTAATTAGTTTTTGGTTATCTTTTAAAGACTTTTTTACTTCAATACTTTTGCTTAATGTGGGAGTATATGAACTGTTTGAAATTTTAAATCCTTTTTCTTTTTGTGGAGGGGTATATGAAAAAATATTTTTCAAAAAAACACAACCTTTCGAGTGTAAAAAGCACATCGTTTTTCATATGCTAGTATGTGCTTTTTATGTGAAAAAATACGCGTTTTTCAATTCTTGACATTAACTAGTAAATATTAGATAATCATTTTATACGAAAACATAGGAGGTTTATTTATGAATCCATACGATAAAGTTCGCGAATTAGTAGAGGCGATTAAGTCAAGTGAGGAAGTAAAGACTTATTTAAATTTAAAAGAAGAAATATATAAAGATGATGTTACTAGAAACATGATTAAAGATTTCAGAGAAAAACAAATTGAAATCCAAAACATGATGATTCAAGGAAAAGAGACTGATCAAGAGAAGATGGAAAAACTTCAATCTTTATATGTAGCATTAACTTCAAATGTAAAGGTAAAAGACTTTTTTGATAAGGAAGTTGCTTTTGATGTTATGCTTGCAGACATCTACAAAATAATGGGTGAAGGATTAAAAGATATACTTGATTAATTGTTAGGAGGAAGCTATGAGAATTTTAATCAAAAATGGATATATAGTTTCTATGGCTAGTGAAGTTAGAAAAGGCGACATTTTAATAGAAGATGATAGAATCGCTAGAATTGGAACGATAGATTGCGAAGCAGATAAAATAATAGATGCAACAAATAAGATTGTTATGCCAGGATTAATTAATGCGCATACACATGTAGGTATGTCATTGTTTAGAGGCTATGCAGATGAGGATGAACTTATGACATGGTTGTCTGAAAGAATTTGGCCTGTTGAAGATCAAATGTCAGCAAGTGATGTTTATTATGCTTCTTTATTATCTGCGATAGAAATGATTAAAAGTGGTACAACAACATTTAATGATAATTATTTCTATGAAGAAGAAATAGCTAAAGCTGCTGAAAAAACTGGTATGAGAGCAATACTTTCGCGTTGTGTAATAGGAGATGCCGATGAAGCAACAAAGCGTCTTGCTGAAGCAGAAGATTTATACAACAACTGGCACAACAAATGCAATGGTAGAATTAAAATATGTGTGGGACCACATGCGCCTTACACTTGTTCACCAGAAACATTGAAAAGATGTGTTAAGTTAGCAGATAGATTAGGTACACCAATCGCTATACATTATCTTGAAACAAAAGATGAAGTAAAGAAGATGAGAGATAATTATAATATGACTGCTACTGAATATTTAAAGAAAGCAGGATTATTTAATTATCATGTAATGCTTGCCCATGGTGTACATATAGATGAGGAATCTTTACAAACTTTAAAAGAAATAAGTGGTGGAATAATTCACAATCCTATTTCAAATCAAAAATTAGGAAGTGGATTTGCTGATATAAGAAAGTTACGTTTGAATGGTATAAACGTTGCTTTAGGAACAGATGGTCAAGGTAGCACAAATACACTTGATATGTTTGAAGAAATTAAATCTGCAGCATACATTCAAAAAGCTTTATATAATAGCGCAACTGCAATTTCTGGAGAAGATGTTTTAAGAATGGCAACTATTGAAGGTGCAAAAGTACTTGGTATAGATAGTGAGGTTGGTTCTTTAGAAGAAGGTAAAAAGGCAGATATTATAATTATTGATATGAAGAAACCACATCTTTGTCCAGCACACAATATTTATTCATTACTTGCATATTCAGTAAATGGCGCTGACGTAGAAACATCAATAATCGATGGAAACATAGTAATGGAAAACAGAGTAATTAAAGGAATTGATGAAACTGAAATTATGAATGCTTGTAGCAGAATAAAAGAATGCTTATTTAATAACCGCTAAAATGCGGTTATTTTTATAAAATTTAAGGAGGTAATTTTTATGGATATTATGGTAGAAGGTGTTGGTAGAAAGTTTTATAAGCCAAATCAAGTTGTTCTTAGCATTAATTTTTTAGTAAATGACGAGACATATGAAAAAGCTTTAGAAAAAGGTGTGAAATCTGTAGAAGATTTTATAGTTTTAGTTCTACAAAAACTTAATATAGCAAAAGAAGAATTAAAAACAAGAAGCTTTAGAATTTCTCAAAACACAAGATACGACTATGAAACAAAGAAAACTATTTTTAATGGTTATGATTATACTCAAGGTGCGACTTTGAAGTTAGATTATAATATGGAAACAGTATCGGAATTTATGAGTTTAGTTAGTACTTTGGCAGAACCACCAAGATATACGATGACTTTTTCTATAAAAGATATGGAAGGTGCTAAGAAAGAAGTTATGGCAGAAGCTTATAATAAAGCTAAGGAAAAGGCAGAAACAATCGCTATGGCGGCTGATAAACAATTGAAAGACTGCATAAAAACTGATTTTAGACCTTTTGCGGAAACTGTTACTTCTCACAGTAGATTGTCAGATATGGATATGTTTGAAGAATCTGCAGTAATGTGCAAATCTGCTAAAGCAAGATCTACTGCAGAAACTATCCAAACAATATTTACACCAGAAGATGTTGAAATAAGCGAAACTTTATACTGCTTGTGGATAACTGAATAAGCCAAAAAGAGATTAGTTGAGGATACTTAACTAATCTTTTTTGTTATGTCGAAATTCATTGAAGTTTCAAGCAAAATGATATAAAATAGTCTATAGATTTTTTAAGGAGAAGCGTATGATAAAAAAATGGATTTACTCAAAAATAGATAATGCAACTATAGAAGAAGTTGCTGAAGTTAATAATATATCAAAACTTCTTGCTAAAATCATGCTAGCTAGAGGGTTAGACACTCCTGAAAAGATTAACCACTTTTTAAATCCTGAAATTGCAGAATTGTATGATCCATTTCTTTTCAATGACATGGAATTAGCTGTAAATACAGTGATTGAAGCTATAAATAAAAATGAAAAAATTACTGTATATGGTGATTATGACGTAGATGGAATTACAAGTGTTGCGGTTTTGAAGAGTTATCTTTTAGAGAGAGGTACGAATGTATCACATTATTTACCGAACCGTCTTGAAGAGGGGTATGGATTAAATAATGAAGCTATAGATAAAATTGCAGCCGATGGCACAAACTTGTTAATAACAGTGGATTGCGGAATTTCGGCATATGAAGAAATCGAATATGCAAAATCAAAAGGCTTGAAAGTGATAGTGACAGATCATCATGAATGCCCTGTGGTACTACCGGAAGCTATTGCAATACTTGATGCAAAACGTCCAGATAGTACTTATCCGTTTTCGTCACTTGCTGGAGTGGGTGTTACCTTTAAGTTTGTACAAGCTATTTCAAAAAAGTTAGACTTAGACAGAAAAACTTATCTTAAATATATTGATATTGTTTCACTTGGAACGATAGCTGATATTGTTCCTCTAGTGGATGAAAACAGAATCATTGTTAAATATGGATTAATCTTAATGGAACAAACTAGAAACATTGGTTTGAAGGCTTTGATTAATGCTAGTGGATATGCTAATGGAGAACCACTAAGTTCTACTGTAATTTCATTTGGTCTTGCACCAAGAATGAATGCGGCTGGGCGAATGGGTAAACCAGATTTAGCGTTAGAATTATTGTTAGAAAAAGATCCACAAAAGGCTATGAATATGGCGTTAGAACTAAGTGAAACCAATAAGAATCGTCAAAATGTTGAAAAAGAAATTATAGATGAAATTATAAATATGGTTGAAAGTCAAAAGTTGTATGAAAAAGATGTGATTGTAGTATACAATGAAGGTTGGCATCATGGCGTTATTGGAATAGTTGCATCAAAAATTACAGAGATGTATTACAAACCAACAATTTTAATTTCTGTGGAAGATGGAGTTGGAAAAGGCTCTGGTAGAAGCATTGAAGGATTTGATCTTCATGAAGCGGTCTCAGAATGTGCAGATATGTTACTTAAATTTGGTGGACATGAAATGGCGATAGGACTTTCAATTGCTGAAGACAAGATAGAAGAATTCACTAATAAATTAAATGAAATTGCAGAATCTAAAAATGTTAGAGAATTACAACCAACATTGCCTGTAGAAGCTGAGATTACTTCAAAAGAAATCTCAATGGATACAATAAAAGAGTTGGAAGCACTAAAACCATATGGCGAAGGCAATCCAATGCCGCTATTTGTATATAGAAATGCAAAAGTAGATGGTGTAAGATTATTATCTAATGAAAAGCATTTGAAATTGACACTTAAAGAAGATTCTAATATATTTGATGCAATAGCATTTAATATGGATAACAAGAAATATAGCATAAAACAAGGCGACAAAGTAGATGTTTTACATTCGTTAGAAATTAACACATTTAATGGAATTCAAAAAGTACAACTAAATGTGAAGGATATAAAAAAGAGCCTGTAAAAGGGGGTAGAAAGTATGGCAACAATAGAAGAAGTTGTTTCAAATGTAAAAAGTTACAACAAATATGCAGACACAAAATTAATAATGAGAGCATATCAGTATGCGGATAAATTCCATAAAGGTCAACTTCGTAAGTCGAATGAACCTTATATAATTCATCCGGTAGATGTGGCATACATTGTTTCAACATTAGAACTTGATGACAATGCTATTTGTGCTGCTTTGCTACATGATGTAGTGGAAGATACAAGTGTAACTTTGGATGATTTGAAGAATGAATTTAATGAAGAAATAGCAACTTTAGTTGATGGTGTTACAAAGTTAGGAAAGATTGCAAGTTATATTGATAAAGAAGAAGAACAAGTTGAAAACTATAGAAAGTTTTTCATGGCGATGGCTAAAGATATTAGAGTTGTTATGATAAAGCTTGCTGATAGACTTCATAATATGAGAACTTTGAAGCACTTAAGTGATGAAAGAAAAATTGCCATAGCTAAAGAAACTAGACAATTATATGCACCACTTGCAAATAGACTAGGTATTTATTCTATTAAATGGGAGCTTGAAGATTTAAGTTTGTTGTATCTTGAACCAGATGTATATAAGGAATTGGTTGAAGGTATTAACTCTAAACGTACAGAACGTGAACAATTTATTGATGATATCATAAAAGAAATTCGTGTTAAGTTAAAAGAGGTTAAAATTCAAGCTGAAGTGTATGGTAGACCAAAGCACTTATTCAGTATTTATAGAAAAATGCAAAAAGACAACAAATCATTAGATCAAATTTATGATTTGTTTGCGATGAGAATTATTGTAAATTCAGTTAAAGACTGTTATGCAGCACTTGGTTTAGTGCACGAATTATACAAACCAATGCCAGGTCGTTTTAAGGATTATATAGCGGTTCCAAAACCAAACATGTATCAATCTTTGCATACAACATTGATTGGTAAAGGTGGAATGCCTTTTGAAATCCAAATTAGAACTTGGGATATGCATAGGGTTGCTGAATATGGTATCGCGGCTCACTGGGCATATAAAGAAGGTAAGAGCATTTCTGCATCGGACGAAAAATTATCATGGCTTCGTGAAACTATTGAATGGCAAAAAGACACGAATGATGATAGAGAATTTATGAATAAATTAAAATTCGATTTGTTCGATGAAGACGTATTTGTATTTACACCAAAAGGAGATATTAAAGCGCTTCCTGCAGGAAGTACTCCAATTGACTTGGCATATATTATCCACGAACAAGTTGGTAATAGAATGACTGGTGTAAAAATAAATAGTAAGATGGTTCCTATCACAACTAAATTATCTAATGGTGATATTGTTGAAATTATTACGTCAGATAATATTAAAGGACCAAGTAGAGACTGGTTAAAAATTGTTAAAACAACTCAAGCAAAAAACAAGATTCAAAACTGGTTCAAAAAAGCTCAACGTGAAGAAAACATCACTAAAGGTAAAGAGCAAGTTGAAATTGAGCTTAAGAGAATTGGTATGTCTTTTGCAGAATTGTTTAAAACAGAATGGATTAAAAAAGCTTTAGATAGATACAAATACAACACATTGGATGATTGCTATGCAGCGATTGGTTTTGGCGCGATATCAGCTGCTAAGATTATTGCAAGACTTTTAGAAGAGTACAAGAAAGAGCATAAAGAAGAGGAAATCGAAAAGAAGATTGATGAACTTCGTGCAGCTAAAAAAGCACAAGCTACTAAACCTTCTAAGTCTGGTGTAATTGTAAAAGGAATAGATAACTGCTTAGTAAAATTATCTCGTTGTTGTAATCCGTTACCTGGTGATGAAATTATAGGATATATCACAAAGGGTAGGGGGGTATCAATACATAGAGCCGACTGTATAAATTGTAAAGAGTTAGTAACGGAAGAAGAGAGATTAATTGAAGTTTCTTGGGTGAAAGAAAAGAATGCTTCTTACATGGCTGAACTTGAGATTTATGCAAATGACAGAAATGGCTTACTTGCTGAATGTACAGCTGCAGTAAGTGATGTTAAAGCTAAAATTGTTTCTATTAATGCAAGAACAATTCAAAATAACAGAGTTGCTGTAATTAATATCGGTGTTGAAGTTGAAGATATTGATATGTTAAATAAAGTAATTAAAGTATTAAGAAAAGTAGATAGTGTTTATGATGTACATAGACAAAAGTAAAACTTGGAGGAAATAAAAATGATATTGAAAACGTTTCGTGCGCAAGTTGGTGAATTTCAAACATTTACGAACATGTATGTTGTTTTCGATGAAAATACTAAAGAAGGAATTTTAATAGATGCTGGTGCTGGCGCTGACAAGATAGTTAATTATATTGAAAATATGAATGTAAAGTTGAAGTATATTATATTAACTCATTGTCATGTAGATCATGTTGCTGATCTACGAAGAATAAGAAAAGAATTTCCAAGAGTTCCAATTGTTATAAATGAAGAGGATGCTGAAGGATTAGCTAAAGCAGACATTAATATGTGTGAACTTTTGGGAGTTGAAAATAATTTCTTGGATGCAGATATTTTAGTAAAAGATGGCGACACTCTTACGATAGGTGAATTAACTGCACAGCTTATTCATACTCCTGGTCATACAGCAGGAAGCATGAGCATACTTATTAACGATGCTTTATTTAGTGGAGATACCTTATTTAAAGGTACAAGAGGTAGAACAGATTTGCCAACCGGTTCTGAAAGAGAAATCTTGTGGTCGATAAAAGATAAATTATTAACATTACCTGAAGATACGATTGTTTATCCTGGTCACGGAACCACAACGATGATAAAAGAGGAGAAACCTTTATATACTGAAGAATAGAATGTCCGACTTTTTCATTAGAAAGTAAAACTAAAAAATGCTTGCAAATAATTAGCAGATACTCTATAATGAAAAAGTCGAAACGACATGCCTGAGTGGCGGAATTGGCAGACGCACACGACTCAAAATCGTGCGGGAAACCGTGTGGGTTCAAGTCCCACCTTGGGCACCAAACTTAATCCGAATCTTTCATAGATTCGGATTTTTTTGTATAATAATCAAAGAGGTGATTAGATGAAAGTTGTAGGAACAATGTTTTTTAAAGATGAAAAAATATTAATAGATAAACCTCGTAAAAGAGCAACTTATCAGATGATAGGAGGGAGAGTTGAGGAAAATGAGTCTCCTCTTGAGGCTGCTATAAGAGAATGTCATGAAGAATTGGGCGAAAATGCGATTTTTGATGAAAAATCCTTTGAATTAGTTATGGAATTTGATGAAATTGCGACAAGTGATGGGGTTACGCCAATACATTTTTATGTTTTCTTGTATAGAGGAGAATTAAAAGGTGAAATAACAACGTCTGAAGAGATTGAAAAATTCATGTGGTATGACACTTCTTGTGGTACAGAAATACTCTCAAATACCTTGAAAAATGAGGTGATTCCTTACTGCGTTGCTGAAAAATTAATAAAATAACTTGATTAAGAGGGGCGAAGTAGTGTTTTTATAGCTATTTTAGTCCCTTTTTATGTGAAAAAAGACCATAAAAGGTTGACATATTAATTATTCTGTAATAAAATACCAGTGTAACAAAATCGAGCTAACCATGTGCATGGTCTAATAAAGAACTATGCCAAGACTGACATATGAGTAAGTAGAGAAACCAAACTTCATCTTTGCAAAAGGCAAAAAAATACATCAGGAAGGAGGATGAAAGAATGGGAGCCCCTACGCTTAAAATGAAAGTTTATCGCGCCCCTGCAGGTATCCGCGTACAGCGTATGCCTAATGACACTCAAGGTGAACAGACTAGTAAGAGCAAATGTTTTATCTTGTGCTGTGGAGAGTTCCAGCGCCCCATATCGGAGAGCTTCCTGAGGAATAATTTTAAAACACAGGATGGAAGAACTCCGGATCCGAGCAGAATTGTTTTTGATCGAATTTATAGTGTCTGCCCGGAGACTGAAGAAGCAAAGGAAATTCTGACAGCCGACTTACTTGCAGTCGCCAGAGTTTGAAGATAAAATGCGCTAGGGATGAAGTTTACCCCCAGCGCATTTTCTTCCGTTTGGAGAAATGTCGAAATCTCTAAAATGTAGTCGAAAAACAGCTTGTAGAACCTATGAACCTAGCAAAGTACAAGAAAAGAGAGGTAACATCATGCAGAGAAAATGCGAAGTATTACAGAGCTACAAAGTTAATTTCAAACTGACTTTCCTGAAGGCGGATAATCCGACTCCCAGTGAGCTTACCAGAAGCATGGCCATTTGGGAACCTGTTGCGGAAGACAAATTATCCGAGCACTTCCAGAAAGAATTGCAGAGAAGCATAGCCGGAATCAACGAGTTCCCGCTTGAGGACGTCGCAATTGAAATTGTTTCGATTCGTAGAGTACCTGTTTGTAGCTAAGGTGCTAAGAGTGTTCCAGATTTCGTGTAAAAACGAAGTTTGGAACACTCTTTTTTTGTTGATATAAAGCATATTATGTGGACTTGCAAAATTTTAATAAATTATTGATATATTAGGAATAATGATATAGAATAACCATTGGATAAAAAAATTTTAAGGAGGAATTTTTTATGACAGTAAAAGTTGGTATTAATGGATTTGGTAGAATTGGTAGCTTAGCCTTTTCTGCATCATTTGACAAGGAGGATATTGAAGTTGTTGCGATAAATGACCCATTTATTTCAGCAGACTACATGGTATATATGATCAAACACGACACTGTTCATGGACAATTCAAAGGCGAAGCTTATGAAGATAACGGTGACATTGTTGTAAATGGAAAAAGAGTTAAAGTATACAATGAAAAAGAACCATCTATGGTTCCTTGGGGAGCAAATGAAGTTGAATATGTTCTTGAATGTTCAGGTGTATTCACAACTATTGAAACAGCTAGCGAACACTTAAAAGGTGGAGCTAAAAAAGTTGTTATCAGTGCACCTTCAAAAGATGCTCCAATGTTTGTTATGGGTGTTAACAACACAACATACACAAGCGATATGAACATCGTTTCTAATGCATCTTGTACAACAAACTGTTTAGCACCTTTAGCTAAAGTTATTAATGACAAATTTGGAATTAAAGATGGTCTTATGACTACAGTTCATGCTACAACTGCTACACAAAAAACAGTTGATGGTTCTTCAAAGAAAGATTGGAGAGGTGGTAGAGCTGCTAGCGCTAACATTATTCCTTCATCAACAGGTGCTGCTAAAGCAGTAGGAAAAGTTATTCCAGAATTAAACGGAAAATTAACAGGTATGGCATTCAGAGTTCCAACTGTAGATGTTTCTGTAGTTGACTTAACAGTTAACCTTGAAAAACCAGCAACATACGAAGAAATCTGTGCTGCTGTTAAAGAAGCTTCTGAAGGAGAATTAAAAGGAATCTTAGGATACACAGATGAACTTCTAGTTTCTTCAGACTTCATCCACGATCCAAGAACATCTATATTTGACGAAAAAGCGGGTATCGCTTTAACAGATACATTCGTAAAATTAGTTGCTTGGTATGATAATGAATGGGGTTACTCAAATAAATTATTAGACTTAGCTGCTTATATGCACTCAGTTGATAACAAATAATTAAAAATTAAAGGGCGGGAGCGAAAAGCGCCCGCCTTATATTAACCTAGAAAGGGAGTAACAAATATGTTAAATAAAAAAACTATTGAGGATATTGAAGTTAGTGGAAAGAAAGTTCTAGTTAGATGTGATTTTAACGTTCCACTAGACGTTGAAGATAAATCTAAAATTACTGATGATAGAAGAATTACAGAGGCGCTTCCAACAATTAAATATTTAATGGAACATGGTGCTAGAGTTATTCTTTGTTCACACATTGGTAAAACAAAACATAAACAAACACTTGCACCAGTTGCAAAAAGACTTTCTGAATTATTAGGAAGAGAAGTTCCATTTGCAAGTGATGTAATTGGTGAAGATGCTAAAGCTAAAGCTGCAGCATTAAACGATGGAGATGTAATGTTACTTGAAAATGTTCGTTTACACGAAGAAGAAGAAGCTAACGATCCTGCATTTGCAAAAGAATTAGCTAGTCTTGCTGAATTATATGTAAATGATGCTTTTGGAACAGCTCACAGAGCACATGCTTCAACAGCAGGTGTTGCTGATTATTTACCAGCTGTTTGCGGATATTTGATCCAAAAAGAAATTGGAATCATGGGTGGAGCATTAAATGATCCAAAGAGACCATTCCTTGCTATTCTTGGTGGTTCAAAAGTATCTACAAAAATTGGTGTAATTGAAAACTTATTAGATAAAGTTGATGGATTAATGATTGGTGGAGGTATGACATATACTTTCGTTAAAGCTCAAGGCGGCGAAGTTGGTAATTCAATTTGCGAACTTGATAAATTAGATTTAGCAAGAGACATCTTAGCTAAAGCTGAAGAAAAGGGTGTTAAACTTTACTTCCCAGTTGATACATTATGTGCTGCTGCACCAGCTGAAGATGCCGAAACATCAGTATGTATTTCAAATCATATTCCAGAAGGATTAGAAGGTTTAGACATCGGACCAGATTCAATCAAAATGTTTGTTGATGTTATTAAAGAATATAAAACAATTATCTGGAACGGACCTGTTGGTTACTTCGAATTAGATAAATTTGCTAATGGTACAAATGCAATTGCTCAAGCACTTGCTGATAATGAAGATGCCACAACAATCATCGGTGGTGGTGATAGTGCAGCTGCTGTAGAAAAAGCTGGTCTTGCTGAAAAGATGACACACGTTTCTACTGGAGGTGGAGCTTCACTTGAATTTATTGAAGGTAAGGTTTTACCTGGTATAGCTTGTCTATTAGATAAGTAATTTGCATGAAAATCAGCATCTTGCGAAATATTTTAGATTAGTTTGGTGCTCAACGTACCAACGTACGCCTGCGCGCTCGCACTAATCTAAAAATTCCGCAATCTACTAATTTTGATGCAAATTTAACTGTTTAAAATAAAAAGAAAGAAGTTGATTAATTTGCGTAAAAAGGTTATCGCTGGAAATTGGAAAATGAACAAATCACCTAAAGATGTTGCTTTGTTTATGGAGAGTTTTCCTGGACTTGTAAAGGATACAGAAAGCGAAGTTGTTCTTTGTGTTCCATATATAGATTTATTTAAAGCTATGGAAATGGCTACTGGTACTAACGTAAAGATTGGTGCTCAAAATGTTCATTATGAAGAAAAGGGTGCTTATACAGGCGAAGTATCTGTAACGATGTTAAAAGACATTGGTGTTGAATATGTTATAATTGGTCACTCTGAGAGAAGACAATATTATAATGAAACTGATGAAAGTGTTAATAAAAAATTAAAAGCCGTTCTTGCTAATGGTTTAAAACCAATCGTTTGTGTTGGTGAAACTTTAGAACAAAGAGAAGCAGGTATTACAAAAGATTTTGTAACAACTCAAGTTAGACTTGCATTAGATGGTTTATCTAACGAAGATGTTGCAAAAACAATAATTGCTTATGAACCTATTTGGGCAATTGGTACTGGCAAAACAGCTTCTGCTCAAGATGCAAATGAAGTTTGTGCATGGGTAAGAGATGAAATTAGAAACTTATTTGGTGATGTAGCTGAAGAAGTTATTATTCAATACGGCGGAAGTGTTAAGTCATCAAATGCTGCTGAATTATTCGGTATGTCAGATATCGATGGAGGACTTGTTGGTGGAGCTAGCTTAGACCCAGAAGAGTTTTCTAAAATAGTAAATTATAATAAATAAATGTCATAATAGTTCTTGATATACACATAAATTAATATGTGTAAGAGTAACAAAAAGGAGAAGGAAAAAATGGATAAAAAATTAGTTATGCTTGCAATACTTGATGGTTGGGGTATTAACGATAAAGAAGAAGGAAACGCAGTAAAACTTGCAAAAACTCCAAACTTAGATTCAATAATGAAACAAAATCCAAGCAATGTAATGCATACAAGCGGATTAAATGTTGGGCTTCCAGATGGACAAATGGGTACATCAGAAGTTGGACATATGAATATCGGAGCAGGAAGAATTGTTTATCAAGATTTAGCAAAGATAACTAAATCTATTCAAGATGGCGACTTCTTTGAAAATGAAGCTTTTATAAGAGCTGTTGAAAATTGCAAAACTAATAATAGTGATATGCATATTATGGGTCTTGTTTCAGATGGTGGTGTTCATACACACAACACTCATTTGTATGCGTTGTTAGAATTGTGTAAAAGATATGAACTAGAAAATGTATATGTTCATTGTTTTACAGATGGAAGAGATACAGCTCCAACATCTGGAGAAGGTTTTATACAAGAGCTTGAAGAAAAAATTAAAGAAATTGGTGTTGGTAAAATTGCAAGTGTATCTGGTAGATATTATGCAATGGACAGAGATACTAACTGGGATAGAGTTAAACTTGCGTATGATGCGTTAACAAAAGGTGAAGGGTTCACTGCAAGAAATGCTGTAGATGCTGTTGAATCAGCATATCAAAGAGAAGAGTTTGATGAGTTCATCAAACCAACAGTAATTACAGAAGGTGAAAAACCAGTTGCTTTAGTAAAAGCAAACGACTCAATAATTTATTTTAACTTTAGAAGAGATAGAGCTAGAGAACTTACAAGAGCATTTGTTGATGATGATTTTGTAGGGTTTGAAAGAGAAAAATTACCATTGCAATTTGTTTGTATGACTGAATATGCAGACACTATTAAAAATGTAGATGTTGCATATAAGACAGAAGCCATTAGAAATACTTTTGGTGAGTATATAAGCAAGTTAGGATACAGACAATTAAGAATTGCTGAAACAGAAAAGTATGCACATGTAACTTTCTTCTTTAATGGTGGAGAAGAAGTTAAATATGAAGGTGAAGAAAGAATACTTGTTGCTTCTCCAAAAGTTGCTACATATGATTTGAAACCTGAAATGAGTGCATACGAAGTAACAGACAAACTTGTTGATGCAATCAGAAAAGCATCATTCGATGTTATAATTCTAAACTTTGCTAACTGCGATATGGTTGGACATACAGGAATTGAAGAAGCTGCTATTAAAGCGGTTGAAACTGTAGATGAATGTATAGGAAGAGTTGTAGAAGAAGTTAGAAGAGTTAATGGAACAATCTTTATAACAGCAGATCATGGTAATGCAGAACAAATGGTGGATTATGAAACTGGTGATCCTCACACAGCTCATACTACAAACTTGGTTCCTATAGTTGCTGTTGGTCTTCCTGAAGGAACAAAACTAAAAGAGGGTAGACTTGCAGACATAGCTCCAACAATGCTTGAAGTAATGGGAGTAGAACAACCTATTGAAATGACAGGGGAAAGCTTAATAGAAAAATAAGTCCAAAGGGGGACACCCATATTTGGACACTTTAAAAACTTTTAAACACAAAAAGTTAGTTGAGAAGTGTCTAAATATGGGTGTCCCTTTCGGATTTGGTTGACAAAATACTGTATACCAGGATATAATCACCATGGAAAAATACCCTTGTGAGCCAAAATGAATAATTTCATTTTTAATAAAGCAAGCTTAATGAAGTTATTTATATTTGTTCCTGAGTTAGTGTTTTTTGCGGACAAAGTAAGCATAATGGTATACAATTAAGATGACAAACAAAAAACGTAATAGGAGGTTGACAAATTATGGCAAAATATATGATAGTTGTTGATTACCAAAGAGATTTTGTAGAAGGTCTTTTAGGTAGCGAGCGTGCACGCATGCTTTTCGAAGGCATGGAAAAACGAATTAAAAAATTGAGAGCCGAAGGCTGGCAAATTATTTTCACACACGATACACATTTTGCAAATTATCTTGAGACTGCAGAAGGCAAGAAGTTGCCTGTACCTCATTGTATTGAAGGCACTGAAGGTTGGGAGCTTTACAAGCATATCGATAGAGCTGCCGATGGCGAAGCGCTGTACGTAAGAAAGAATACTTTTGGATATACTGAGTGGAATTATATGATTCCTGATGCTGAGGAAATCCTTATTGTTGGTGTGTGCACTGACATTTGTGTTATTTCTAACGCGTTGATTCTGAAAGCTCAATTCCCTGAAGTTCCTATTTCTGTAGATGCAAGTTTGTGCGCTGGCACTTCTGATGAAGCTCACAAAGCTACTCTGTTGGTTATGAAATCTTGCCAAATCGATGTATATGGCGAGTAAGTTGGAGGAAATGTAATGAAACGGTTTTGGGAAGATACCGTAAGAGGTATCAAAATCTATAAGTGTGACAACTTAGAGTTGTTACACACACTTCGAAGCAATTCGATTAATCTCATATATTGTGACATACTTTACAATACTGGCAAAAAGTTTGATGATTACGATGATAATCTGGGCTCGCCTGAAGAAGCTGTTGAGTGGTATCGTCCGCGTTTGCTTGAAATGCGTCGGGTACTTGCTGAAAATGGCAGCATTTTTATTCATTGCAACTGGCGTCTGGATTCCTATATTCGCGTTCTGATGGACCAGATCTTTGGAGGAGATTGCTTCAGAAACAGAATCCATCGTAAGCATAGTGAGCCTAGAGGTTTTTATAGTAACTTCGATTCTCAAATGGATGTTATCCTTTACTATGTGAAGGATAAAACAAATTTTGTTTTCCATGAACTTTTTGGTGAACGTGAGAACATTGTTCCATTGTTTGAAAACGGATACCTTCAGGGGCGCAGCGAAGCGCGTTGCTGCGATTGTCAAGTTGTTGACCTTGGAGCGAAAAACAAGCATTGGCTCGTGTCCGATAGTCACCTTTTAGACATGGACATTAAAGGCGAAGTTAGGGTGATTGATGGACTGCCTTATCGTTTTTCGAAAGTTGTTCCGGTAGGCAATATCTGGGACGAAGACGAGATGCTTGATCAGTATAGTCGTACTAATACTGCTCTGGCATATGATACACCTAAACCGGAGGCTGTTCTGGATCGCATCATCAAAATGTGCTCTAACGAGTATGATACGGTTGCGGATTTCTTCATGGGTGGAGGAACTACCGCTGTCGTTGCAAAAAAACTTAATCGCAAATTTATCGGTTGTGATATAAGCGAAAAGGCTTGTGTTGTAACTATTTCTAAATTGAAATAACAAATATTGAAAGAGAGGTTAACTTATTCCATCAAAGGATAAGTTGACCTCTTTTTACATATAATAAAAACGTTAAATTAAGGGTTATTCTATTGAAAAAACAAGTGTTTTTTAATATAATAATCTTTGCGAAAATGATATTGCTTAAACAAAAAATAAGAGGAGGAATTATAAATGATATACTCAAAAGAAGTTGAAAATATGTGCCCGGTGGCAAAAGGAGTTAATCATGGACCAGCGCCTATACCTGAAGAAGGTAAATGGGTTAAGTCAAAAGAAATTAAAGATATTTCTGGATTAACACATGGTATCGGCTGGTGTGCGCCTCAACAAGGAGCATGTAAACTAACATTAAATGTTAAAGAGGGAATTATTGAAGAAGCTTTGGTAGAAACACTAGGATGTTCAGGAATGACACACTCAGCTGCTATGGCTGGTGAAATTTTAGTTGGTAAAACAATACTAGAAGCGTTAAATACAGACTTAGTTTGTGATGCTATTAATACGGCTATGAGAGAATTATTCTTACAAATCGTATATGGTAGAACACAATCTGCTTTCTCAGAAAACGGACTTCCAATTGGAGCTGGTCTAGAAGATTTAGGAAAGGGACACAGAAGCCAAGTTGGTACAATATACAGCACAAACATCAAAGGACCAAGATACTTAGAACTGGCTGAAGGTTACATTACAGAAGTTGGTCTAGATAAAGACAACGAAATCATTGGTTACAAATACGTTAACTTAGGTAAGATGATGGAAAACATCAAAAAAGGAATCGAACCTATGGAAGCTATTGAGAAAGCTTCTGGAAAATATGGTAGATTCGATGAAGCTGTTAAGACTATTGATCCAAGAGCGGAATAATAAAAAATATTAAGGAGGTATCGACATGGCTTTATTTGAAAGTTATGAGAGAAGAATAAATCAAATTTTACCTGTATTAAATAAATACGGAATTCAAGATTTAGAAGAAGCTAAAAAAGTTTGTGAAGAAAAAGGAATTAATCCTTATGAAATAGTTAAAGGAATTCAACCAATTGCATTTGAAAATGCTGGTTGGGCTTACACAGTTGGTGCTGCTATAGCAATTAAACAAGGTTGCACAAAAGCTGCTGATGCTGCTAAAGCAATCGGTGAAGGATTACAATCATTCTGTATTCCTGGAAGTGTTGCTGATGATAGAAAAGTTGGTCTAGGTCATGGTAACCTTGCATCAATGTTATTATCAGAAGAAACAAAATGTTTTGCATTCTTAGCAGGTCACGAATCATTCGCTGCTGCTGAAGGTGCTATCGGTATTGCTAAATCAGCAAACAAAGTTAGAAAAGAACCATTAAGAGTTATCTTAAATGGTCTTGGAAAAGATGCTGCACAAGTAATTTCAAGAATCAATGGATTCACATATGTTCAAACTGAATTTGATTTCTTCACAGGAAAAGTAAATGTTGTTATGGAGAAAGCATATTCAGATGGAGAAAGATCAAAAGTTAGATGCTATGGTGCAAACGATGTTAGAGAAGGTGTTGCAATCATGCATTTAGAAGGTGTTGATGTTTCTATCACAGGTAACTCAACTAACCCAACAAGATTCCAACATCCTGTTGCTGGAACATATAAGAAAGAATGTATTGAACAAGGTAAGAAATACTTCTCAGTTGCATCAGGTGGTGGAACAGGAAGAACTCTTCACCCAGATAACATGGCTGCAGGACCAGCTTCTTATGGTATGACAGATACTATGGGAAGAATGCATTCAGATGCACAATTTGCTGGTTCATCATCAGTTCCTGCTCACGTAGAAATGATGGGCTTAATCGGTGCTGGAAACAACCCAATGGTTGGTATGACAGTAGCTGTTGCAGTTGCTATCGAAGAAGCTATGAAATAAAAATTAATAAATAAAAAAAGCTCCCTCAACTTTGTGGTTGGGGGAGTTTTCATATTTGTTAACCATTCCACGGAACGAATCCGGTATACTTCGTATGTTTGTTGAAAATCAAAGGATAGGTGCCGCAGTAAGGGAACTGCTGCTCCTGGTAACCAAAGGTTCGGATGAGCATCGCGTGTGCCACGACGACGATTCGCTTGTAGCCGAGCTTCATGTATTTCTCCATTACGGGATATGCGCGGGCGGCAATTTCTTCAGCACTTTCCCAATTGTAAAGGCAGCTTTCATCGCGTACGCCGTTGTGATCAACGAACTCGTGATAAGATGCTTTGCCGTAGTCAGGATCGACAGTGTGCTGATGAGATTTGTCAGCAAGCCATTCGTGCAATGCAGGTTCGACTGCGATAGGCAGCAGAGTCTCTCTAGAGATAATTGCTGCAGTCTGCAGTGCTCGGGTAAAAGGAGAACAGACAATTAACTGTGCTTCACAAACCCGACGATCACTTGCAACGTTTTTTGCTTGCTGAATTCCGTCCGGAGTTAATTCGCCCAAATAGGATACCAAAGATAAATCGTGTACTTTGTCGTAGCTTGGTTCGCCATGTCTAATAAATAGAATGTGCATAATTTTCTCCTTTCCAAATTATTGAATGCAAATGTGCGAGAGATGTGTTTACGAACAATATATGAGATGTGGCAATTATAGCACTTTCGGTGTAATTTGTAAAATGAATAAGAATTTTTAGCGAAAATGTGAGCATAATAAATTAGAAAAGAAGATAAAAAAGCCCCGTAAACCACTAAAAAGTGTTTTAGTAGTTACGGGGTGTGGTTAATATTTATTGATTAAACGGCAATTCGATATAGTCGATAGTATTGAGTTCAAGGCCTAATTCTCTGCGGGCCGCCTCGAGATATGTTTTGTTATATAAAGCTTGGTTGTAATTGGCGTATCTGGGGTATAGCTTGTTTTGACGGTGTGGAACTCTTATAAATTGAAGTGCTGCGTGTTTATCTTGATAGAAAAACATGATTCGATATTCGCTGTGTCCGCTGATTGTAACGAGGATTTTATAACCTTTATTAGCTTTGCGGATAATTTTTCTTTCTACTCTTTTGAGATAGGATTGCAGATTCTTTTCTGCAGTTGCCACAATTGCCTTTTCGGTGAATGGAGAGTTGTCGGTATAAGTTGTATGCACTTTGGCTTGAAGTTGTCGGAACCAAGCCGCGGGAGGGTTGGTAGGCGAGTTCATGATGAAAGTCTCCTTTCGACAGTATTACCAATATATGGATGATACAAATTTGCGAATGTTTTTGACAAGCGCAATATAACATAATTTACATAAAAAATCAAGCTGCAGTATATGTGAAAACGGGAGTTGCTAGAGTTTTTTATTATATGATAAGTTGACGAAAAGATGAAAAGCGTGTATTATACACTTGTTAACATAGTTTTGATAAGTGAATTTTATATTCTTGAAAACCTAAGAACATAAATTGTTGTCGTAATATATTTGTAACATAAAATTAATAACCGTGTAATTGTAAAAAATAATCGAAAAATGTACAATAATATCAAGGATTAGTGAGTAGATTCGGGTTTCGTTTCTTCACACAACATAATGCAAATACAAATGAGAATAGGAGGAATGAATGGTTAATAAAAAGTTAACTGTTCTTGAATACTATGGAAAATAACGAAGTTGATGTACGTTCAGTAGAATTACAAAGATATATACAAAAGTTAGAAAAACTTGAGAGGATGATTAATCCTAACAGTAAAAAGGCAATGATTCTATGGGAAGAGGATGATTCTTTTAAAAGATTAATTTCTGATTTAAGAGAATATGCTCTTACTTGTGATACAACAGAATTTCCTGTTGAGTTATTAGATAAGCTAAACGCACTAAACTTAGATGCTACTAATCAAATCACATTGAGCGCTTCAAAAATAGAAGAATTAAAAGCACAAATCAAAGAAAATAAAGAATTAAGTAATGTATTGTCAGAGATTCATTTGGCTGCTACAGGTACAAGATCTCTTGAATCATATGCTGAAACTCTTGAAAAAGAAGCTTTTGCATCAGTAAAAGATTATCTTCAAACATTAGCTACAGCACAAACAGATTCAGAAGAATATGTGCAAGCAGAGAAAACTGTAAAAGCAAAAATAAATAATCTTGAAAATAGTGTTCATGTAACTACAGATTTAGAAAGAGTTACAAGTAAAGTTGGTGCTTTAGAATATATTAAATCTGAACTTGCTCCTGCTGTAGAAAGATTACAAGTTGAGTATGATGCTAGATACGTAATAGTTGATGCTTCTGAAGATACAGAAATGGCATTAGCAATCAGAAAAACATTTAAAGAGAAAATGTATGATGCAATTGTTAAACCAATCACATCATTGTTCAAGAGAAAAACAAAAATCAAAAACTAAATTATTGATTATTAAGATGCCAGTTTTGTACACCTCATTACCGTACAGAACTGGCATCGCTTTTTTTATATAAATAAAATAAAGAGGAATGAAAATGAATTTAAAAAGTTTTAAAATGTTAGAATTTGAAAAGGTAATTGCAATGTTAAAAAAGAATGCAATTACTGCAATGGGAATAGAAAAATGTGAAAATCTATTACCTGAAAATGAATTAAATAAAGTGCAGAAATCACAAAGAGAAACAACAGAGGCGGTATCTATTTCATTAAGGGTTGGCATGCCACCAATAATTCCCGTTAGTGATTTTTCTAATATAGCACAAAAAATAAAAATAGGTGGCGTGTTAATTCCAAAAGAATTATTGAACACAGCTACTATTTTGAAAAGCATGAGAGAAATAAAAGATTATTACAGAGATACAACGCATGATGATTGTGAAATTTTAAATTTATATTTTGATAATCTTTATTCTAATGCGAATGTTGAAAAAGAAATTTTTAGATGTATAAAAGGTGAAGAAGAAATAGACGATCACGCGAGCACAGAACTATATAATATTAGAAGACATATGCAAGATGCTGAAAGTAAAATTAAAGATAAATTAAATGGCATAATACACGGTTCAGATACATCAAAATTTTTGCAAGATCAAGTGGTTACTTTTAGAAATGATAGATATGTTATTCCTGTAAAACAAGAATATAAAAATGAAGTTAAAGGTTTGATTCATGATTCATCTGCTTCAGGTAGCACGATTTTTATAGAACCTGCAGCGGTATTTAATATTAATAACGAAATCAAAGAATTAAAGATAAAAGAAGAATTAGAAATTCAAAGAATACTTGCTTTATTAACGCAGATGGTTGATCCAATTTCAGAAGATATTGAATTCGGTATTAATAATTTAACTAACATTGATTTTGCGTTTGCAAAAGCAAAACTTTCTTTAGAGTTAAATTGTTTTGAGCCAAAGATAAATGATGTTGGCTATATTAATTTGAAGAAAGCAAGACATCCTTTGATTGATAAACAATCAGTTGTTCCGATAGATATTTGGCTTGGTAAAGATTATAAATCTTTAATAATAACAGGTCCAAATACAGGTGGAAAAACTGTTACTTTAAAAACAGTTGGTTTGTTTGCTTTGATGATGCAAAGTGGTCTTCACTTGCCAGCAATGGAAAATTCGGAGATGGCTGTTTTTGAAAATGTTTATGCAGATATTGGTGATGAACAAAGTATTGAACAATCATTAAGTACATTCTCATCTCATATAAAAAACGTAATTGAGATAACAAAGAATGTTACTAAAAATGATTTGGTTTTATTAGATGAGTTAGGTTCAGGAACAGATCCTGTAGAAGGTGCCGCCCTTGCAATGTCTATATTAGAATACTTGAAAGAAGTTTCTTGTTTGACAATGGCAACAACTCATTATAGCGAATTAAAAACTTACGCGATGAATACTGACAATGTTGAAAATGCATCTTGCGAATTTGACGTAGATACATTAAGACCAACATATAAGTTGCTAATTGGGGTACCTGGTAGAAGTAATGCTTTTGCAATTTCTAAAAAGTTAGGGTTAGCAGAAAGTATTTTAGAAAAAGCAAATACATTCTTAACATCAGAGTCAATTAAGTTTGAAGAGTTGTTAACTAAAATGGAATCAGATAGATTAACCGCAGAAAAAGAAAAAGAATATGCAACAAGACTTTTGAAAGAAGCTGAAGAAGAAAAGGCGAAAGTAGAAAAAGAGTCTAAGAAATTAGAAGATAAAAAGGAAGAGATAATTCAAAAAGCAAGAATAGAAGCAAGAGAAGTTTTACTTGATGCAAAAGCAGAAGCTGATGAAATTATAAAAGATTTAACAAACTTGAGAAAAGATAAAACAAAGAATGTAAATAAAGCAGCTGAAGAAGCAAGACAAAAAATAAAAGGAAGTATTGCTAACATTCAAAAAGATTTAGTGAAACCACAAAAGCAATCTAAGAACACAATAAATCCTAAAGATATAAAAGTTGGTATGACAGTGTATGTTGCTTCTATAGATGCAAATGCGACAATATTATCTTTGCCAGATAGAAAAGATAATGTGCAAATTCAATCTGGAATAATGAAACTTAATGTGCATGTTTCTGGAATAGAAAAAATACCAGAAGAAAAATCTGCACCAAAAGTAAAAATAAATTCTATGATTAAAAGTAAGGCTAAAGATATAGAAACAGAAATCAAACTTTTAGGAATGACGGTGCAAGAAGCGATAGTAACATTAGAAAAATATTTAGATGATGCATATTTAGCTGGATTAACTAGTGTGCGTGTCGTACACGGTAAAGGTAGTGGACAATTAAGAAAAGGCGTCCAAGAATATTTAAGAAAAAATCCACATGTAAGTTCGTTCAGATTAGGAATGTATGGCGAAGGTGATAGTGGTGTAACTATAGTGGAATTAAAATAAGAACAAAAAGAAACGCGGGCCCCAGATGGGGCCCGCAGGGTATGTGCGTGTGCAGGGGGTATGCGGGACAGAGCTTATGCGAAAGCTTCGCACTCAGCCTTGCGTGCGGCATCGCGCAGCTTCTGGGTGACGTCCTCGGAGATGACCACATAGTGATCTGCATAGGCGTAAGCCTTGTAGAAATCCCAGTGGTTGTAGTACTCGTCGGCGGTCACGTAGATGCCGATGCCCTTGTTGATGGCGTGGGTGTAGCCCTCGTTGAAGCTACGGGCTGCTTCCTCACAGCAGTGTGCCACGCTGGCGGGAACGGTCAGAGGCAGGGTCGTGGTCTCGGGAGTGCCCTCATAGCCGTTGGGCCAGCTCACGGTGGTGACGCGGATGCGGGTGGTCACGAACTTGGAATCGGCGCTGCCGAACTCGCAAGTGACACCGCCGTCACACATGGTGAAGCAGAGCTCAACCTTGGAATGCTCCAGGCGAGCATCGCGGATCTTGGAGAACAGCTCCTGCAGGTGGGTGGCAGCGGCGGTTTCGCCGGCCTTATAGGCGATGCGGCGCTGGCGGTTGCGCTCAGCGTTCAGCTCCTTTTCCCACTTGGGGACCTTGGGGGTGGTGGACTTCTTCTTGCCGAAGCAGAAAATGCCCTTCTTCTTGGTGTTAGACTTCGCGTTCTGTGCCATGGTTATAAACCTCCTTAATGTTGCTATACGACAGCGGCACAGAGTCTAGCGGGTGCCAGACAATGCTATCGTATGCGGGCACCACACATGCACAAAGTAAGCAAAAAAGTTTTGCGTTACCGATGATGTATTGGCCGATACGTGGCGAATACCAATCATAAATGATGTGTGATACATGTATTATAGCATAATTTACATAAAAAATCAAATCAATTGTAATAAATTACCATATTGTGTAAAAAAGAAAACCCCTGCAGCTTGTGGCTACAGGGGTTAAATTTATGCAGATGTACGAGTGTGAATCATCTTTTTGAAAAGATTATAGATGAAAGCGGGGACGTTCACGACGGTGCGATAGGGACGAGTTCTGCAATATCTGGACATATAGAATCTCCTTATTATTGATAGATTATTCGAGCGGTGCAAGCGGCATTCTGGCCACAAAACAGATGTTTCGAGCAAGAGTGTCTGCACTGTCTTTTTGGAAACCATAGGCATCGATTAAGTAATGGCCCAGGGCCATAGCATCGTTGTCGAAACCTTTGAAGTCCGGAATGTCAAGCTCATAGCTTTCGATATCTTCAGGTACATAATCGGTCTTGTACCTATAGAAGTAAAGCTTGTTGGGACTGGTTGTGCAGAGATTAACTTCTACACGAAGGATGCCGCTTTCTTCGGTAAGCTGTTGGTTCACGTATTCGCGCGTTACGTTATAAATTTGTCGACAATAGGGATCGATTGCCTCTCTGAAGGCTGCTTCGCGAGCTTCTTTGACATTCACATTTGTTGCTGCGCAGGTGAGGAACGTTCTCAAAGGAATAGGCTCTTTAGCAGAGAGAATTGGTGGGCAATACAGCTTTTGAGACATCAAACAAACCTCCTTGAATGAAATTCTGTTTGCAGTTACTGCAGAATATATGTTTCTTGTGCTTTTTCAACCCTTTTGAATCCCAGTGCGCTAAGTGCATTTAAAAGCAAATCATGATAGCTGCTTTTGCAGGTTTCTGCATCGGGAATCCGGTAGGGATCAGATATGGTTTTACTGATGATAGTGTCTTCGTGCTCTTTCCAAGTAAGAGAGCGAACGAAGTACCCATTAAAGCGAATGGTGAAATTGGAACCGGTGTGCTGATTACGAATAATGGTTTCGTAAATTTTGCTTGTGGTGTTGCGGACTGCTTCTTGCAACTGAGAATTTGCGGGAATGCCATTCTTGGTATTACGAATAGCAATAAGCACAGATTCAGGCAGCGTTGAAGTGCCAGGATTTGAGATACTTACAAAGTGGTGCATGGGCAAAAACGTCCTTTCGAATAATGTTCATTAAATCTACCAATAGTGCTTTCTTCAATTTGCATGAATATAAGCCAATACGAGATATTAACGACGGATGCATTATAACACGATTTACATAAAATAGCAATTGCAATATAGAATTATTATTAACCTTTAATTTTGGGTTTAGAGAACAAAGCTGCTACGAATCCGAATAAAATTGCTGCGGAAATACCAGCGGCTGTTGCTTGTATTCCACCGGTAAAGATACCAATAAAACCATGTTCATCGACTGCATCCATAGTTCCTTTTGCCAGAGAGTAACCAAAGCCCGTAAGTGGGACGGTTGCACCAGCACCACCAACTTCTACTAATTTAGGGTATAAACCAAGACCTGTCAAAATTGCACCAGCAGTTACGAATAAAACTAAAATTCTAGCAGATGTAAGCTTTGTTTTATCTATTAATATTTGACCTATTAAACAGATGGCACCACCGATGAGGAAGGCCCATAAATATTTTTCTATCTCCATATTATTTGAACTAAAAAGTTCGTTCACTCCTTTCATATTCATATTTTGCGCGTGAATAAAAAAAAATATTCCTAATATCAGAAAGTTATGTTGACTTGACAAAGTTTTCCATGATATACTTTTTTTGGCAAAAATATATCTATTCATTACCAACCGCAATTAAGGAGGTGCGAGGTATGTGTTTTTCACAACTTTTTAAAGGTTTATCGATGAAAAATGGGAAAAATGCCATCCCTAACATCGAACAGCAACTTTCTGATTTTGACATCTCGTATTGGGAGCTTAAAATTTCTCGGAATTATACTCACCGAGAATTTGCCAAAATTTTAATTAAAGCTCTCAAACGTCAGGGAATTGACATTGAATCTGCAGATCCCCGTGTCGTGGAAAAGGCGCTAATTATTCTTGCGGCGTATTTTTTACAGGTTCATATTGGTGATAATCACTTGAGTGATGTTGAACAAGAAGAGACCGTTGCAACTTACAAATTTAGACTCATGAACGCAAAAAGACAAAATGATGATGAAGAACGTTGTGGAGCAAATTCCCTTCGTAAGTACATCACACAAATTCAAAACGAAATATCTGCAGCGCTTGTGGCTATTTCTTTAGACTATCCGTTAGTCTTGTATCAGAATGTTATGGATGAGTTAATCAGAATCTATGACATGCCATGGAGTTTCGATTCTTTTGCTGATGCTGTATCCGAATGCCAAAGTCAAGAAGAGTTGTTTGTTGACGAGGAGGAGGTTCCAGACTACTTTAGCCTTGTAAGTGAAGTGTGGAAAGGAAATTTATGCACACTCATTTGTAATGCTAGTGAAGAATCTTTGGAACTGTTATGCAGGATGGATAAGCGTGAAGCCCTGCCAGGTTGTGCATGGCATGAATTTTTCTGGGAGTATTTTGAGGAACATATTAGACATTTCAGTGATGAGCTGGTGTTTGAACTGGTGCCCAAAGTTTTTCCAGAAATGACCCCTGTCATTCTTCAATTTGCTATGTTTGATGCAATGTGGGGGATTAGGTGGCGTTCTGCACGGCTTATCTTAGAAAGAATGGCTGCATACAAAAAATTCGAACCTGAGAGTGCGATATTCGATGTCGAAACGTACTATGACAAGATCATAAATGTTATGATTACGGATGATTCGCTCAATATTGAAACCCTGGGAAGTGATTTAGAAGCTGTATATCAGATTTTGAATGAAACTTTCGGAATTCCAGCTGAACAGCTTAAACATTTGATTGAGTACAGTATTTCTGAGTATATGCTTACCGATAAAGCGCAAACACCAGAAGGTGTAATGCATTTGCTTAGATTACTTCCGTGTAAGATAGCATATGACTACATTGATAGTTTGAATCCACATATTGCACAAGCAGCAAGATCATATTTTGATTTTGCTTAATCATTCACAAGAAACATATTTTCCTACGTGAAAACGGCCCGTCTTATACCAAAGGCGGGCTTTCGCCATGTTATAAAACTTTTTGAATTTATTTTGAAAAAGTGGTTGACAATCATTTTAGTAAATGGTAGTATAGTTCTCGTAATCAAAATTTACAGGTCACGCGCGAGTGGCGGAACAGGCAGACGCACAGGACTTAAAATCCTGCGCCCGATGAGGGCGTACCGGTTCGATTCCGGTTTCGCGCACCATAGGTATCAAGGCTTTGAAGCATCATTGTCTTGGTACTTTTTTTATGTCTAAAATTAAACGAAAATCAAGTTTTTTCCAACCCACAACTATTGACTTTAACTTTTGATTTCATTAAGATTATATTGTAGGATTATTATTGGGAGGTGTAACTCAAAGTGAAACCAAAAACAAAAAATATATTTAGAGTAATTTGCTTAATCTTAGCATTAATGTTTGTAGTACCAACAGTTTTATCATTATTCTTTTATTAATACGGAAGTGAACTTATATGGAGTATATCGTTGAATCTATTAAGATTTTTTATGAAACACGTGTAGTAAGTTATTTTAATATGTTAGCTGAATATCCAATTAAGATTGTTACCTTGCTTATTGATCTAGCAATAGTTTTTTATTTAGTTGATTGGATTGTAAGAATGATAAAAGGTACTAGGGCGATGACATTACTTAAAGGTATTATCGTGCTTATGATTGCAACTGCAGTGAGTAAGTTCTTATCACTTAATATCTTGCATTATATCTTAAGCACAATTAGTACATACGGTGTTGTAATGGTGATTGTTATATTTCAACCAGAACTACGTAGAACGTTAGAACAAATGGGTAGTACAGATATCAGAAAATGGTTTGATTCCGAAACAACCGATGAAACAGCGATAGATAAGGTTGTGTCAGCTGTTTATGATATGGCAAAAATAAAAACAGGAGCGTTAATTGTTTTTGAACGCGAAATGAATTTAGAGTCTATTGTTTCAACTGGTGTGCCGATAGAAGCAAAAATATCTAAAGAATTAATAGAAAATATTTTTGTTAAAGATACACCACTTCATGATGGAGCTATTGTAATTAGAAATTCAAAAATTGTTGCGGCATCATGTATTTTGCCGATTACAAATCGTGAAGATTTAGATAGAGAGTATGGAACAAGACACCGTGCTGCTATTGGACTTTCAGAACAATATGATGCAATCGTTGTAGTTGTATCTGAAGAAACAGGAAAAGTATCTTTAGTAATAGATGGTAAGATTATTCGTGGATTAAACGAAGAAATTTTGAAGAAAGAATTAAAGAGAAGACTTGAAAGAAAAAGTCAAAAAGCAATTAAAGAAATTTTAGAAAAACAAAAACAATTGTTGAGTTCTAAAAAATAAATTAAAGGAGTGTGAAAACACTCCTTTTTTATGTTCTATAAACTAGCAGCAGCCAATACCTTTATTTTCGTTTCCGCCACAACAATTGCAAATAATAAATATTAAAATAATGATCCAAATTATATCATCGCATCCGCCGAAACAACCTTTGTTACACATAGTGCTAACCCCCTTTCAAAGTTGAACTGTTTTATGAACAACCGCAACCATTAGAGCATGAATTCATTCCAAGTGTGCTACAGCCACAATCCGGAATTGAATTACATGAATTGTTGCAATTTGAATTGCAATTACAATTGCCATTTGAATTATTCCAGAACAACACTAAGAATAATATCAAAAACCAAAGCATATCATCATTACCATTACAACATCTAAAAAAATTTCCCATGGAAACCTCCTTAAAAATATGTTTTTTAATAGCTATGTTATATACTATTCAAAAACAAAAAATGTGTTACAAGAGATGAAAAATTATGTTGTTTTCTTGTTACAAAAAAGTAATATTAAATCTCTTGCGATTTGTTGAAATAAAGAAATTCATTATGATACTATTTCTTTGTAGAAATACATTTCTTATAACAAATCTTTAAGTAAGGAGATGAACGAGATGATGACTGGATGTCCAGAATCGCCAAATCAAATCGTGGCATATGCGCTAGATGTGCTCGATCGGGAAGACAAATATGTAGGCGTATTACTCTGCGAAGGCGTTTGGGGCGGAATTGATGTGACTTTGTATCAAGCTGTTTACCCGCAACTCTTGGTCATCCCTTCTGGTGGATGTGAACACATCTTGAAGTACATCGCGAGTGTACGAAAAAGATTGTATGATTATCCTGTGATGGGACTTATTGATCGAGACTCCAGACCAAAGCGAGAAATTCGCGAGCTCAAAACCAAAGGCATTTACTGTACCAAATTACCATTCATCGAAAACATTATTTCTTGTCCAGAAGTGATTCGGATACTCGCTCCTAAACGGGGGTATGATCCAGATGAACTTTTGGCAAATGTTGAGCAAAACTTGATTGGTATGCTCTGCAAGAAACTAAGAAATTCATTACCTATTAACATTCCTTTTGCAAATGAAGATACGGAAACGTTGTCTGTTACGGTGAAAATCGCAAGTCAAAAAGGAGAAGTTGTAGAAAAAGTTGTAGACCGCGCAAGCATTTTGTATGCATATCGTGATAAATCGGTTGCAAACGAAACTGCATTCTTAATGGGACTGCATGGTCGCAAAAAATATTATGAATTTTTCTTGAGTTGTCTTGAGAATCCAGAACTAAGAGAAGACTTGCTCAAATGTGCTAACAAATTTTTACCTGAGATTTTTCTCGAAGAGGTGTCAAAAGAGTGAACAAAAATGAAATGTAAAACAAAGAGGAAGACCACATTCTGAAAAGAGTGTGGTCTTTCTTTGTGTATAGAACAGTAAAAAAGAATACCTGGTTGTTGCTGGATATTCTTTTTTATAGAAAAGTCCCCTGTGGCATAGCTGCCACAGGGGATAATGAATAGATCTGTTTTTACTCAGAGAGAACCTGGTCAGGCGCGTAAACGCGAAGGTCTCTGTTGAGAGCCTCGATGTGGGAAACGTTGGTGAGATTCTTTGCCAGGACCTTGATGGTCATGCCTGCGCCGGAAGAAGCATCGAGTCTGTGAGCGCACGCAGCAGCATTTGCGTTGGCCTCAACTTCGGTGTGATAGTTGAAATGACCAAAGCAGCAAGGCCAGTCGCTCTCCCAGGTGATGGTAGTCTTGCAGTGCCACTTGGTTTCGTAGCGAGGCTCGGTAACAGCGAGGCTGATTTCGTATTCGATTTCGCCCTCAAAGTTGTTGCCGAAGTCATTGAACTGACGGATATGATCCTCAATCAGTGCGTTGAAAGTGATGCCGTCGAAGACCAGCAAGTTGGTAGAGGCGTTAACCTCAAGACCGCAGATGATTTCAGTGAGTCTGTTGCGACGGGAGCGGCGCACTTCAGCAAAAAGATCGCCAACGGTCATGTCGCGACCGCCAAAAGGTGCCAGTTTGATGTTAATAGTTTCTACTTGAGCAAATTCTTTCTTCATAAATACCTCCAGGTGATAGTGTTCTAGAGGTTGAGCACAACCTCTAGAGAATGGATAGACTTCCCTCTAAAAGTTATGCATAAACATAAATTTTAAGATCGTATATATTATAACACAAATTATGTAAAGTAGCAAGATTGAAACAATTTACATAATGTGATATAATGTCTGTGTTGAAAGAGGAGGATTTATATTTTTATGCGACTATGGACATTACAAGATGAGGCAGTTTATGATGCTATTATGAAAGACGGTAAATACCGTTGTATAGCAAGTAAGTCGTATTGGTTGAAGCAACCACACTTTAAAGAAGCTTATGATTGGCTAGTAATCAAAATGGAAGAAAGAATTGGACCGGCACCAGAAGGCGTGCAATATCCTGTATGGGCCTATCTAAAAAAGCCTTCAGCAGAAGAATGCTACAGTGATGATCTTGAAAAAGTGTATCGAATTGAGTTTGAAATTGATCCAAAAGATGTGTTCTTGACAGATTTTGGATTTTGGTTTTATCCGATTAATAACATTTTTTATTTTAACATTCCGCATACAGATTATGAGACTTATGAAGAATGGGAAGATGCATATGATGCAGCTGAAGCAGAAATTAGAGAACAAGGCGAGGACGTTTATGAAAAAGCTAAAAAAGAAAGCTGGAATGTTGCAATTTATAATGGGTTTCCACAAAAAAGAAAATGGGCACAAGCTACATTTTGGGAGCTAAGAAAAGAGCAAATAAAGAAAGTGAGAATTTTTCAAAAGGGTAAGCCAACCAAAACAGCACCGTAGATACGGTGTTTTTTCATTTTCTTCCTTTTTGATTTCGATAAGTTTTTGGAAATAAAAACAGACACAACTAAAGCTGTGTCTGTTTTTTTGGTGACCCATACGGGAATCGAACCCATGATTCGGCCTTGAGAGGGCCGCGTCTTAACCGCTTGACCAATGGGCCATATGTAAATGCAAGTAAGAGTATAACATTGTGAAATGAAATTTACAAGAACTTTTAGAAAAGAATTTTGGTATTAAATTTCTGTAAAATCTTTATAGTTTTTGTCGCTTTTAAAATATTTATGGGGTATAATACTTTCGTAAAATAATTTTAAGGGGGATTAACAAAGTGAACAACCTAAAAATATTTGCATGTAACTCAGCAGAAGCCTTTGCAGAAGCAATCTGCAAAGAAGTTGGCGTAACGCTTGGCAAAAAAGAAGCTTTCAAATTCAAAAATGACAACACATTTGTAAAAATTCTGGAGACAGTCAGAGACGACGACGTGTTTGTTATACAAACCAACACACCTCCGGTAGATGAACGCATAATGGAACTTTTGATAACGGTGGATGCTTTAAGAAGAGCGTCTCCTCGCAGAATCACAGTGGTTTTACCTTACTACCCATATTCTAGATCTGACAAAAAAGACCAACCTCGTGTGCCTATTACGGCAAAACTTGTAGCGGACATGATTGTAACTGCAGGTGCGGATAGGGTGTTGACTTGCGATTTGCACAATCCGGCCATCCAAGGTTACTTGGACATTCCTTCTGATCAGCTTAAGGCAAAAGACATATTTGTAAAGTACTTCAGACCTATTGCTGAAAAAGGCAATGTTACGGTAGTTGCAACAGACGCTGGTAGTACCAAAAAAGCATACAAGTACGCAGAAAGCCTTAACGCAGAAATGGCTATGCTTGACAAACGTAGAGAAGGCAACGATGACAGAGCCATCGCGACTCATGTTATTGGTAATGTTGAAGGCAAGACTTGTTTGATTTTCGACGATGAAGTTGATACTGCAGGTTCCTTGGTAGAAACAATCAACGCGCTTAAGAAACATGGCGCAACTGATATTTATGCTGCGTGTACTCACGCGGTACTTTCTGGTCCGGCCATCGAAAGAATCGAAGCTGCTGATTTCAAAGAATTGGTAGTTACTGACACGATTCCTTTGACTCCGGAAAAACAAATTGGAAAAATCAAAGTTTTGAGCATTGCTTCGCTGTTTGGAAAAGCTATTGTTAAAATCCATGAGGGCGAAGGCGTTGGCGAATTGTTCGAAGACAAAAAGATGGAATTTTAATCTCGAAAAATAACAATCAGTCAAATGAAGGATAAAGAAGTGTAACGAGTTCGTTAGACTTCTTTATTTTTTTGCTCAAAAATAGGAGAAAATGCTTGCTTTTTAAGACTTTGAATGGTAAAATAAAGCAGCGCGTGAGCGCAAATCCACATGCGATGCTAGTTAGATTGCCTAGTGCCAAGTGTTTGGTGGTAGTCAACGTTTGAAACATTGCAGAGGAAATAAAAAACAAAAAACAGGAGGAATTTAAAATGTCAGTAGTTGCTATGAAACAATTATTGGAAGCTGGTGTTCACTTTGGACATCAAACAAGAAGATGGGACCCTAGAATGGCTCCATACATTTACACAGCAAGAAATGGTATTTATATCATTGACTTGCAAAAAACTGCAAAGAAAATTGATGAAGCTTATGCAGTATTAAAGAGCATTATCGATGAAGGTAAAACAGTTATCTTCGTTGGTACAAAGAAACAAGCTCAAGAATGCGTTAAAGAAGAAGCTGAAAGATGCGGTATGTACTACGTTAACCAAAGATGGTTAGGTGGTATGTTAACAAACTTCGGTACAATCAAAACAAGAATTAACAGATTAAAAGAATTAGAAAAAATGGAAAATGATGGTACATTTGAAGTTTTACCTAAAAAAGAAGTAATTTTATTAAAGAAAGAAATGGGTAAATTACAAGCAAACTTAGGTGGAATTAAAGAAATGAACGAAGTTCCAGGTGCTATGTTTGTAGTAGATCCTAAGAAAGAAAGAATAGCTATCTTAGAAGCTAGAAAATTAGGTATCCCTGTAATTGGTTTAGTTGATACTAACTGTAACCCAGAAGATGTTGATTACGTTATCCCTGGTAACGATGATGCTATCAGAGCTATCAAATTAATCGTTGAAGCTATGGCTAACGCTGTAATCGAATCTAAACAAGGTGAAACACCTGTACAAGCTGAAGAATCAGAAGAAATGGTTCAAGAATAATAAAATTATTTTATAGAGGAGGATACTATAATGATATCTGCAGAACAAGTTAAAGAACTTAGAGAAATGACAGGCGCTGGAATGATGGAATGTAAGAAAGTGCTTGTAGAAACAGACGGTGATATGGAAAAAGCAACAGAACTTCTTAGAGAAAGAGGAGTTGTTAAAGCAGCTAAAAAAGCAGGAAGAATCGCTGCTGAAGGTTTAGTTGAAAGCTACATCCATGGAGATGGTAGAATTGGTGTATTAGTTGAAGTTAACATTGAAACAGACTTCGCTGCTAAAAATCCAGAATTCAGAGAATTCGTTAAAGATATTGCTATGCAAATCGCTGCTGCAAAACCTGAATATGTAAGAAGAGAAGATGTACCAGCTGATGTTCTTGAAAAAGAAAAAGAAATTATGAAAAATCAAGCTATGAACGAAGGTAAACCAGAAGCTGTAGCTGAAAAAATCGTTGCTGGTAAAATCGACAAATACTATGCAGATGTTTGCTTACTAGAACAAGATTTCGTTAAAGATCCAGACAAAACAGTTCAACAAGTTTTAACAGAAAAAATCTCAAGCATTGGTGAAAACATCACAATCAGAAGATTCGTAAGATTCGAAAGAGGAGAAGGTTTAGCTAAGAGAGAAGAAAACTTTGCTGAAGAAGTTATGAAACAAATTAACGGCTAATAAATAGAAAATTTATGAACGGATTAGATGTCAGTTATGTCATTTAAGTCCGTTCTTTTTTTATATTTTTTATTGCATTCTAAAATCTTCCAAAATACATGTTGAAAAACTATTATTTTATTAGAAAATAACGCAATTATATGTACTTTTTTTGCCTTTAATGTGATAAAATATCTCTAGTTGAAATGCTTAATTATCATAGGAGGGAATTGTTTTGGCAAGATTTAAAAGCAATGCAAAAGCAAGAAGAATTGCAGGCGAAAAAGAAAAAATAAGTAAGGTAGCAAAAATATTATTAATGGCTTTTGTTGTACAATTTTTATTTTATTTATTGGTAATACATGTTATTCCTTTTGGGGTTACAAATGAAGAAGGCAAGAATGTTTTAAATAGTTTTTATGCGGAAAATTGGCACAACTATAAAGGTAGTGGTGTAAACGTGCATACAGAAGGAAATGGTATTAAAGTTATTTATTGGTATAACATGATTTTGCTAGCAGCTAATTTGATTCTATGTATGTATTATATTGTTAATGTTTTTATGGAAGAAAATGAGAGACATGGCGGAGCTCGAATAAAAACATTTTTTAAGGAACATAAAGGTTTAATGTTTTTATTTATATTTATGACATTTGGTTTTTTAAGTTCGCTATGTGCTTATGATAAATTTAGATCTTTTATTGGATGTTATAACTTAAGAGATGGATATTTTTCATTTATGTTTTATGGGTCTATGCTAGTAAATATGTTGTTTTTAGGATTGGCAGGTTTTGATTCTGAAGATAAAGAAAATGATCCAAGAAAATTAATTATAAAGTGGTTTTTAATTACAGCGTCTGTTATATCTGCGTTTATGTTGATAGATTATTGGGTGCTTAATTATGCAACTATTGATGTTGTACTTGAAAGTGGTGAAAAAGTTAAACAATCTATAGAAGCGGTTGTTACTTTCCCAAAAGTTGAACCGTATGTAACAAAAGGTTCAGTAACATCAGCTACATTTAATAACAGCAACCACTTTGCGTATATGTTGTCAATTTCTATTACAGCTGCAGCGTGTATGTTTGTAAAAAGTGAAGATAAATTAAAAAAGAAAATTTGGTATTTGTTAGCTTTTGTAGTGATGATGGTTGCTTTGATTATCAATGATACTTTTGGTGCTTACTTGGGCATAATGGTTGCAATCATTTTGATGCTTGTGCATGCAATTATTTCTAAAAAGGAATTTATTCCTGTACTTTGTATAGCTGTTGCGTTTATTTGCGCATCGCTTCTAACGCAAAATACTAAAGGGGAAAATATAATTCAAAAAGATTTTTCTTATATAGGCGAAAGTATTGCAGCAATTTTTAATTCTGCTGAAGAGTCTGGAGAAAATGAATCTGGAGAAGCAACTCCAGAAACAGATAAGCAACTTATACATGTGCTTTCTGGTGAACAAGTTGTAGCAGGATATTTATCTGGAGAAATTCTTGAAGGTAACATTCTTTCAGGAGAAATAATTTCTGGAGAGGTTGTTCCGGGAGAAATTGTTTCAGGAGAATTTGTTCCTGCAAAAACAGATGATAATAATTCGAAAACAGACTCTGGAATTGAGGATGCAGGAGATGCTGGTTCTGGTAGATGGAGATTATGGGTTGTTGGAACACAAATTGCTTTAGAGAATCCTATTTTGGGTGTAGGTCTTGAAAATATGTTATATGCTTACAACGAAAAAGGAGTAAATGAGGGAAGATCTCACAACTTAGTTGTTCAATTAGCCGGTACACTAGGTTTTCCTGCACTAATTTGCTATATAGTTGGTATGGCGTTTATTTTCTTTGCAGGTTTAAAATCTTTGAAATCTTGGGATCCTTATATGTATACAGGAATGTTTGTAATGGTTTCATATTTATTATCTTCATTAACTGGAAACTCTGCATTCTACACATCGGGATATTTCTACATATTCGTAGGATTAGTTGTACTTGAATTGATGAAACAAAAGAGAGAAAACAAAGAATTAGAAAATAAGAAAAAGTAAAATTGGAAGGATAGAGAGTATGAGTCTTATTTACAAGATTGAAAAATTACCCGCTCATTTTAAAACATTTATATTGTATATGATTGATGCGTTAGCTGTTTTAGTAAGTTTTTATATAGCGATGTCATTTGAAAGTATGAGTTTTTCTTTAGCGGATCATCCAACAAGAAATACAATATTTCCAATAATGTTAGCATATGTAATTGCTTTTAATGCTATTGGTGTTTACAAGGGAATTGTTAAATATACAAGTGCAAAAGATTATATTTTGATGGGCGGAACATCACTTGCTTTGTCAATGGTGTTCTGCACAGCAAAGCAATATGTTATTCCTCGTACTTTAGAAGGAAACATTATTATATTAGCTGCAATCTTTGCTGCAATTATAAGTATTTCTGCGAGAGTATTTTTTAGAATGATAATGTATTCGCTTGCAGGGATGGGAAGTAAAAAACAAAAGCTTTTAATTATTGGTGCGGGTCAATCTACATCACAAGTAATTAAGACTTTACAAACAACACTTGCTTCTCAATATCACATTGTTGGAATTATTGATGATGATCCGGCAAAGCAAAACAGAAAAATGTTTGGAATAAAAATTATTGGTAATAGAGACGATATTATCAAGATTTGTAAAGAAGAAAAAATAGATGTTATATTCTTTTCTATTGGAAGTATTAAACCACAAGAAAAAAATAAAATCTTAAGAATTTGTGATCAAACAGATGCAAAAGTTAAAATTGTTTTACCATTAGATCAAATTATTTCTGGTAAAGATTTTAATGATGCAATAAGAGATGTTGAAGTTGAAGACTTATTAGGTAGAGAGCAAATTGCTTTAAATGATACTAAAATTTCAGAATATTTATCTGGAAAAACTGTACTTGTAACAGGTGCTGGTGGTTCGATTGGTTCTGAACTTTGTAGACAAATAATAAAGTTCAAACCTAAAAAAATCGTTATGGTTGATATATATGAAAATACGTTGTATGAAACCGAAATGGAATTAAAACGTACAGTAAAAAATGCACCTATTGTTACGATAATTGCAAGCGTTCGTGATAGAGCAAGAATGGAAGAATTATTTGATAAATACAGACCACAAGTTGTATTCCATGCTGCAGCGCACAAACACGTTCCTTTGATGGAAACTAGCCCATTAGAAGCAATTAAAAATAACGTTTTTGGAACATATAATGTTGTTGAATGCAGTGATAAATATGGAGTAGAAAAATTCACTTTTGTTTCTACAGATAAAGCTGTTAATCCAACAAACATTATGGGTGCTACAAAGAGAATTTGTGAAATGATTATTCAAGCAAAAAACAGAACAAGCAAAACTGTTTTCGCAGCAGTAAGATTTGGTAATGTTTTAGGAAGTCATGGTTCAGTAATTCCTTTATTTAAAAAGCAAATTGCTGCTGGTGGTCCTGTTACAGTAACTCATAGAGAAATTACAAGATATTTTATGCTTATTCCAGAAGCTGTTGGATTGATATTACAATCTGCAACATTTGCAAATGGTGGAGAAATATTTGTATTAGATATGGGTGAGCCAGTTAAGATTTATGACTTGGCAACAACACTTATAAAAATGTCAGGGAAAAACATCCCTATAGAGATAGTTGGTTTGAGAAAAGGCGAAAAATTATATGAAGAATTGTTAATGGCTGAAGAAGGATTGCTAAAAACTTTGCATGATAAAATTATGATTTCGCAAATTAAAGCACCAACAGATGAAGAAATTAAAGTAATGATGGACAAGCTACATACGCTTGTTGATAAAGTAGATGTAACGAGAAAAGATGCAAAAGAAGTTATCAAAGAAGTTGTACCTACTTTTATAGATTTAAATGACTAGATTGGAAGGAGCGATTGTATGAACAAAATACCTTTGGCAACACCGCATATGTCGAAAGAAGGTTACGAACAACAATATGTTAAAGAAGCTTTTGATACAAATTGGATTGCGCCACTTGGTGAAAACGTAAATAGATTTGAAGAAGGAATTGCGGGATATGTTGGTGTAAAAGCAGCTGCTGCAATGTCTTCTGGTAGTGCTGCGATACATTTAGCATTAAAGCTTGCTGGAGTGAAAAAAGGAGATATTGTTTTTTGTCAAGCGCTTACTTTTTCTGCAACAGTAAATCCTGTTTTATATGAAGGAGCGATTCCTGTTTTTATAGATAGTGAAGAAGAAACGTGGAATATGGATCCTAAAGCGTTAGAAAAAGCTTTTGAAAAATATCCGGAAGCCAAGATTGTAATGATTGTTAATCTATATGGAAATCCTGCAAAGCTAGATACAATAAAAGAAATTTGTGATAAACACAATGCTATTTTAATCGAAGATGCTGCAGAAAGCTTAGGAAGTATTTATAAAGGACAACAAACAGGAACTTTTGGAAAGTATAATGCTTTTTCTTTTAATGGAAACAAAATAATAACAACTAGCGGTGGAGGAATGCTTGTTTCAGATGATGAAGCAGGGATTGCGAAAGCAAGATTTTGGTCTACACAATCTAAGGAAAATGTTCCGTATTATTTGCACAAAGAAATTGGATATAACTATAGATTAAGTAATATTTGTGCAGGTATAGGAAGAGGACAATTAAAAGTTCTTGATGAAAGAATTGCAAAGAAGACTGCAATTTATGAAATGTATAAAGATGGATTAGAAGCAACCGGAATATTTACTATGATTCCGGTACCGGAAGAATCAAAACCAAATCATTGGTTATCTGTTGCGGTCATTAATGATGAAAAGATTACTCCAGAATATATGATTGATTATTTAAAAGAAAATAATATTGAGGCGAGAAGAGTTTGGAATCCTATGCAATTACAACCTTTATTTGCTGAAAATGATTTTATAAAAGTTGGAGAAGAAGATATTTCTAAAAGATTTTTTGAAAGAGGAATCTGTTTACCTAGTGACACAAAAATGACAGAAGACGAGCAAATGTATGTAATAGAAAAAATGATAGAAGCAATAAATAACACTAAATAAAGGAGTGCTATTTGTGTATAGAAATTTTGTTAAAAGATTTTTAGACATCTTGTTTAGTTTATTGTTACTAATTTTATTATTGCCAGTATTTTTAATTTTGATGATATTAGTAAAAATAAAATTAGGTTCACCAATATTTTTTAAACAAGATAGACCAGGAAAAGATGGTAAGATTTTTAAATTATATAAATTTAGAACAATGACTGATGCAAAAGATAAAGCCGGTAACTTGTTACCTGATTCTGAAAGATTAACCTCTTTTGGAAAATTGTTAAGAAGTACAAGTTTGGATGAGTTGCCAGAATTGCTTAACATCCTAAAAGGTGAAATGAGCTTTATTGGCCCAAGACCTTTGTTAGTTGAATATTTAGATTTGTATAATGAAGAACAAAAACATAGACATGATGTAAGACCTGGTTTGACGGGGCTTGCACAAGTGGAAGGAAGAAACTTGTTGTCTTGGGAAGAACGTTTTAAACTTGATGTTTTGTATGTAAACAACTTAACGTTTATGACTGATATAAAAATACTTTTTAAGACTATAAAAGTTGTATTTAAAAGAGAAGGTGTTTCTTCAACAACTTCTCAAACAATGGAAAAATTCACGGGAACAAAAGAAAAATAATTTATATATGGAGGTAATCTACATATGAAAAAAGTACTTTTTGTTGCATCTGTAACAAGACATATTCTTGCATTTCACGTTCCGTTTCTAAAACTTTTTAAAGATAATGGATACGAAGTGCATGTTGCAAGTTCTGGATTAAAAGATATTCCAAATTGTGATAAACATTTTAATATTGAATTTGAAAGATCACCTTTTAAAAAGAAAAATATAAAGGCGTATAAAGAATTAAAAAATATTATTAATGAAGGCAAATATGACGTAATACATTGCCATACTCCAGTTGCGAGTGTGCTAACAAGGCTTGCTGCAAAGCAAACTAGAAAAGAAAATAACACAAGACTTATTTATACAGCACATGGTTTTCATTTTTATAAAGGTGCACCAAAAAAGAACTGGATGATTTATTATCCGATTGAAAAGTATTTATCAAAACATACCGATACATTAATCACAATTAATTATGAAGATTATGAGATTGCAAAAGCAAAGTTTCATTCGAAAGAAATCGAACATGTTCATGGTGTTGGAATAGATGAAAGGAAATTTAATTTTAATATCTCAGATGAAGAAAGATTAAAATTTAGAGAATCACTTTCGTTAAAAGACACGGACTACGTTATTTCATATGTAGCAGAACTTAATAATAATAAGAATCAATTAATGATTGTTAGAGCGATGAAGGAAGTTGTAAAAAAACATCGTGACGTAAAAGTATTGTTAATTGGAGATGGTGTATATGAAGAAAAAATACGATTAGAGATTCAAAAAAATTTATTGCAGAATAATATTTTGTTATTGGGGTATAGAACTGATATTCCAATGCTTTTAAAAATTTCTGATTTATATATTGCAACTAGTAGAAGAGAAGGGTTACCTGTAAATATATTAGAAGCAACATGCGCAGGCCTTCCAGTATTAGTTACTGATTCAAGAGGACAAAGAGAACTTGTTGAAGATGGAACAAATGGATATTTAGTTAGAAATGATGATGATAAAGATTTGGCTCAAAAAATAAAAAATATATATTCTGATTTTAAAATTAGAAATCATTTTAGAGCACATTCTAGAGATAAAATTAGTAAATATACGATTGAAAATGTTATGGAAGAAATGAAGAAGATTTATAACTTATAGGAGTTTATATATGAAAAATGTTATTGTTATTGGTGCTGGCGGACATGCCAAAGTTATAGCGGATATCATCCTGAAAAGTGGAGATAATTTATTAGGCTTTTTAGATGATTTTAAAGAAAAAGATACCGTTATAATTGAAAATTATAAAGTGTTAGATAAAGCAGAAAATACATTGAATTATGATGACGAAAATACTTACTTTATAATTGGTATTGGTGATAATCAAATCAGAAAAAACTTCACAGAAAAATTTAATGTTAAGTATTATACTGCAATCCATCCTACAGCGGTAATCGGTTCAGATATACAAATTGGTGAAGGTTCTTGTGTGATGCCAAATGCGTGTATTAATCCAGGAACAGTAATTGGTAGAGGATGTATAATAAATTCAGCGGCGTTAATTGAACATGATAATGTACTTGGCGATTTTGTACATGTTTCTCCATCAGCTACTACATGTGGGGATGTTAAAATTGGAGATTTAACACACATTGCTGCAAGGGCAACAATTAGAAACAGAGTAACTATTACATCAGAAGTAATAATTGGAATGGGAGCAACTGTTGTTAGTGATATATTAGAAAAAGGAACATATATAGGAACTCCAGCAAAAAAGATGGAAGAAAAATAATTAAAAGGTGGGAAAAAATTGAAGGCTACTTTGAAACTATTAAGAGTAAAACATTATATAAAAAATATTTTGATATTTATACCATTTATTTTTGGTACAACACTAAACATTATTAATATTGAAAATATGATTGTTGCATTTTTTGCATTTTCTTTTATGGCATCGACAATTTATATTTTGAATGATTTGAAAGATGTTGAGAAAGATAAATTACATCCAGTAAAAAAGAACAGACCGATTGCGAGTGGTAAGGTTTCGAAGGGAACAGCATTAACAATAGCTGTATTACTTTTTGTAGCTGCACTTGTATTGAACTTCTTTGCAAGCAATTCGATAAGTTCATATATTTGGCTTGGAATATATTTTGCTTTAAATGTATTGTATAGTTGTAAATTAAAAGAGATTCCTATAATTGATATTGCAGTGCTTGTAGCTTTTTATATAATTAGAGTCTATTATGGAGCGGCTGTTGCAGCAGTTCCTGTAAGTAATTGGCTGTTTTTAACTGTAATGTCAGCAGCGATGTTCTTAGCATTTAGTAAAAGAAGAAATGAACTAAAAAGAAGAGGAGCTTCTTCGAGAGAAGTTTTGAAATTTTATTCACTAAGATTTTTGGACAAGTTTATGTATATGAGTTTAGCAGTTACAATAGTATTCTATTCTTTATGGGCTGTTGAACAAACTAATAAATGTTTTGCGTATACGATTCCATTGTTGCTGATGATTTTTGTTAGATATTGTTTACTTGTTGAAACTACAGATAATGATGATCCTGTAGAAATTGTGACAAAAGATAAAATGATGTTATTATTTGAAATTCTATATGTATTATTTGGTATGGGAATTGTAATTTTTAATATATTAACTTAAGGAGAAAAATATGAATGCATATGATTTTGATGGCACAATTTATAGAGGCGATTCAGGAGTTGATTTTGTAAAATTTGCTTTTGCAAGAAAACCATTATTGGTATTTTGTCATCTATTTAAATGTGTAAAACCAGTTGTTCAATATAAGTTAGGAAAAATAGATTTTAAAACTGCAAAAAGCAAAGTATTTTCTTTTGTTAGTAAAATTGAAAACCTTGAAGAAATGACGGCAGCATTTGCAAAGAAAAACAAACATAAGATTAAGAAGTATTATCCTGAAAATAGAAAAGATGACGATTTAATTATTAGTGCTTCCTTAGATTTTTATTTAGTACCACTTTGCAAAGAGATTGGACTTACCAATGTAATGTGTACTAAATATGATATAAAAAATGGCACAATAATCGGAGAAAATTGTAAGGGACAAGAAAAAGTAAGACGTTTTGAAGAAGTATACGGAAAAGATGCCGTAATAGAAAATGCTTATGGGGACACAAAAGGAGATATACCATTGTTAAATAGAGCTAACAAAGGATTCATGATAAAAAAAGAAGAAGTAACGATATATAAAGATTAGGAGGAAGTTAAATGGCAAAGGTTTTTGTAACTGGAGGAAGTGGATTTTTAGGAATCAATTTAATAAGAATGTTACTTGAAAAAGGTTATGAAGTTGTTTCGCTAGATTTATTGCCTTTTGAATACGAAGATTGTAAAGATAAGATTAAATGGGTTGTTGGAGATATTAGAAATAAAAAGACTGTAGATGAGTGCACAGAAGGTGCGGACTATGTAGTGCATTGTGCTGCAGCATTACCACTTTATAAAAAGGAAGATATTTTCTCAACAGATATTGATGGAAGTAGAAATGTAGTACAAAGTGCGCATGAGCACAAAGTAAAGAGATTTATTCAAATATCTTCAACAGCGGTTTATGGTATTCCAGATCATCATCCTTTATATGAAGATGACAAATTGGATGGTGTTGGACCTTATGGTGTTGCAAAAATTGAAGCTGAAAAAGTTTGTGCTGAATATAGAGATAAAGGACTTCCTACTGCAATAATTAGACCTAAATCATTTGTTGGTCCTGAAAGACTTGGTGTGTTCGCTTTGTTTTATGAATGGGCGAAAGATGGTCATGGTTTTCCTATGATAGGAAGTGGCAATAATAGATATCAATTATTAGATGTTGAAGATTTGTGCGATATGATTGTTACGTGTATGACAATCGACGAAGAGAAAATGAATGATACGTTTAATATTGGAGCAAAAGAATTTACAACAATGAAAGAAGATTATCAAGCGGTATTAGACAAAGCGGGATTTGGAAAGAAAATTCACGGTTTCCCAGCTGCACCTGCAATATGGGGGTTAAGATTTTTAGAATTCTTGCATCTATCTCCACTATACAAGTGGGTATATGAAACAGCTAGTAAAGATTCATTCGTTTCTATTGAAAAGGCGGAACAAAAGTTAGGATATAAACCAAAATATTCCAATAAAGATGCGCTTTTAAGAAATTATGATTGGTATTTACAAAATTATGAGTCTTTTGAAGGTAAAAGTGGTGTAAATCATAGGGTTCCATGGAAACAAGGTGCGCTTAAGATAATAAAAATGTTTTATTAATACGCTTTTTATGATATAAATATATGTAGAAAATTTAAGGAGGGTTTTGTATGCCGAAAGCGAAGTACAAAAGAGTTTTGTTAAAGCTAAGTGGCGAAGCTATGTCTGGACCAAATGGATTTGGAATTGATGCTGATACACTTGGAAATATTTGCGATTACATTAAGAAGATCGTAGATATGGGAGTTGAAGTAGCGATAGTTGTAGGTGGCGGCAATTTCTGGAGAGGAAGACAAGCTCACAAAATGGAAAGAACGACTGCAGATTACATGGGAATGCTTGCAACAATAATGAATGGTCAAGCGTTGCAAGATGCGTTAGAGTTTAGAGGTCTTGATACTAGACTTCAAACTTCAATAGAAATGTCTCAGATTGCAGAGCCATACATAAGAAGAAAAGCTGTTAGACATTTAGAAAAAGGAAGAGTTGTTATTTTCTCAGGTGGTACAGGAAACCCATTCTTCTCAACAGATACTTGCGCTGCATTAAGAGCAAGTGAAATAAATGCTGATATAATATTGTTTGGTAAGACTATAGATGGAGTATATGATTCAGATCCAAAAGAAAATCCGAATGCAAAAAAATACGAAACAATTACATATACAGAAATTTTAAAGAATAATCTAAAAGTAATAGATTCAACAGCGGCATCGTTATGTAGAGATAACAAAATGCCTACTATGATTTTCGCATTGAAGAATGCAGAAGATTTAATAAAAGCGGTTTCTGGTGAAAACATCGGAACTGTAATTAGTGAATAAAACGAGTAATCGTTATTTTGAAAGGAGAAATTATATATGTATTCACACATAGAAGAAAAAATGAAAAAAACTTTAACATCTTTAGACAATCAATTAGCTGAGATTAGAGCCGGACGTGCTAATCCTAAAATATTAGACAGAATCATGGTTAGTTACTATGGGGTTCCAACACCAATTAATCAAGTTGCTAATATAATGGTTCCAGAAGCTAGAATGATTACAATTCAACCATGGGATGGTAGTTTATTAAAAGAAATCGAAAAAGAAATTCAAAAAGCAGATATTGGAATTAACCCTACAAACGATGGAAAATGTATAAGACTTGTTTTCCCTGAGTTAACTGAAGAAAGAAGAAAATCTTTAGTTAAAGATATTAAGAAGATTTCTGAAGATAATAAAATCGCTATTAGAAGTATTAGAAGAGATGGTATCGAAGAATTTAAAACTAAACAAAAAAATAGTGAAATCACAGAAGATGATTTAAGAGATGCAGAAGACAAGATTCAAAAATTAACAGATAAATATGTTGATAAAATTGATGAAGCATGTGCTGCTAAAGAGAAAGAAATAATGACTGTATAAAAAACTAATAGGGTGAGTAGAAATATCTTCTCACCCTTCTAATCATGTATTGAGAAAGGACGAAATTATGAGCGAAGAAAGAAAAATACCAGAACATATAGCTATAATATTAGATGGAAATAGAAGATGGGCAAGACAAAGAGGTCTTCCAACATTACAAGGTCACACTGAAGGTGCAAATAATTTAGAAAAGATTGCAAGTTATTGCAATAAAATTGGTGTTAAATATTTGACAGTATATGCATTTTCAACAGAAAATTGGAAGAGATCTGAAGAAGAAGTTGGATATCTAATGAAACTTTTTGAAAAATATTTAGCTGATTTTGAAACTAAGTTTAAAGATTCAACTGCTAGAATAAGACTTGCTGGTGGAATCGAAAGATTACCAGAAAAACTTCAAGAAGGTGTTAGAAGAATTGAAGAAAAAACTAAAGATAATACAGGTTTAACTTTAAATCTTTGTATTAACTATGGTGGAAGAGATGAGATTGTTAATGCTACAAAGGAACTTGCCACACAAGTTAAAAATGGCGAATTAGCAATTGAAGATATAACTGAAGATTTATTTGCTAAACATCTTAGAACAAAAGATGCTCCATATCCTGATTTAATGATTAGAGCTGGTGGAGAACAAAGACTTAGTGGATTCTTACTATGGCAAACATCTTATTCAGAGTTATATTTCCCAGAAGTGTTATGGCCTGATTTTAACGAAGAAGAATTAGAAAAAGCTATTGATGAATTTAATAATAGAAAAAGAAGATTTGGAAAATAAACTTTTTTTATTTACAGCACATATGTAATAAAAGGAGGAGAAAAATATGGCAAAGAGAGTAGTGTCAGCTATTATTGGACTTGTGGTTTTGGCTCTTGTTTTTATTTTTAATAACGTAGCGGTTATCAATATCGCTGTTACACTTATTGCGTTATTAGGGCTTTTTGAATTCTACCATGCTTTTGAACAAAAAGGAATTAAACCTTGTAAATGGCCAGGAGCTATATTAACGTTAGGAATTTTATCTATTGGATATTTAGATCCTGAAATCATGAAGCCAATTATGTTTATGTCATTACCTGTTGTAACATTTATACTTTTCTGTAAATCGATTTTTACAGAAATGAAATTTAACATTATGGATATTTGTGTTTCTATTTTTGGAATAATATATGTACCGTTCTTATTTAGTTTCTTGTCTTTTACAAGAGCGCTAACTAATGGAGAATATTTTATTTGGTTTATACTAGCAGGGGCATGGATTACAGATACGTGCGCTTACTTAGTTGGTGTGAAATTTGGAAAACATAAATTTTCAAAAATTAGTCCTAAGAAGTCAATTGAAGGTTGTATTGGCGGAGCAATAGGATGCATGTTGTTTTTTGGAGCGTATGCATATTATTTAAATACTATTAATATAGAAATGAACTGGGTTGTTATGGGATTGCTAGGTTTAGTAATAAGCACAATTTCTCAATTGGGTGACTTTGCTGCATCTTCGATTAAAAGATATTGTGAAGTAAAAGACTTTGGAAATATAATGCCTGGTCATGGTGGTGCATTAGATAGATTTGACAGTGTTATCATGATTGCACCATTTATATATTTAATTTTTCAATTTATAATATAAGGAGAAAATATGATTATTCTTAGTTGGTTGTTTAATTTACTTAAAATTGTAGCAATTTTAGGTACTCTTGTTGCAATCCACGAATTAGGACATTTTATTGTTGCAAAACTTTGTAATGTAAAAGTTCATAAGTTTTCAATTGGTTTTGGACCAAAATTATTTAAAAAAGATTCAGGCGAAACGGAATATACCCTTCGCCTTATTCCTTTTGGTGGGTTTGTACAAATGGAAGGAGAAGAAGAACGTTCTGAAGATGAACGTGCTTTTAATAATAAACCTGTTTGGCAAAGAATTGCCATTGTTTCAGCAGGTGCAATTGTAAATATTGTTTTTGCTGTCATTGTGTATTTTTGTTTAGCTTCGGTAAATAACTCTTATTTTTCAACACAGATTACTGGTTTAGATGATGGGCCGTTATATGAAGCTGGATTAAGAAGCGGAGATACAATTTTAAGTGTTAATGGCAAAAAAGTTTTGATGCAAGGTGATATTGAAAATATAATTGATAATTCAAAAGAGGATAATATGACTTTTGAATATGAAAGAAGCGGTGAAGTTTTTGATACACAGATAGAAATTCCTATGAAAGAAATGGGGTTTTTAGGTGTTGCATTTTATGAAAGTGGAGAAGTAATGTATTTAGTTGCTGGTTCTCCTGCTGAGAAAATGGGCATTCAAATTGGAGATGTAGCATACGCGGTAAATGGAGTAGAAGCAAATAATTCTGATGAGTTAGTAAATGAAATTAGAAAAACTGTAAATAGTGACATTACAATTAGTATTATAAGAAGTGGTGAAGCTATAGATGTTTCAGGAGAGACAGAATCGACAACTGGTAGAATATACACTTTAATGTGTAATACCGTTCAACCAGGATTTTGGAAAGGTTTGAAATATGCATGGGGATCAACGTGGTTTTATCTTAGAGAAACTGTAATTGGAACTGCAGAAATTTTCTTAGGAAAAGCTGAAAATGTAGAAGTTATGGGACCTGTAGGAATTGCAGAAAAAATTTCTGAGACAAGTGCATGGTTTGAATTTTTTAATTTAATGTCTGCAATAAGTTTAAGTTTAGGTATATTTAATTTATTACCAATACCAGCTTTAGATGGTGGAAGAATTTTAATTTTAATTATAGAAGGTATTAGAAGAAAACCAATGAAAGAGTCAGTTGAGCAAGGACTTATCCTTACTGGATTTGCTGCAATAATATTATTAGCATTGGTAATAACAATAATGGATATGATAAAACTATTTTAGAAGGGGAAAAATATGATAGCAGAAGTAATTGTTAATTCAACAGCAAACGAACTTGATAAAACTTTTGACTACAACATACCAGAAGGTTTAAATGTTGAACTTGGTATGCGTGTGCTTGTGCCTTTTGCAAACAGAAAAGTTTTTGAAGTTGGATATGTAGTTGGATTAAAAGAAACTTCTGAATTCCGTTGCAAAAGTATAATAAGAGTAATTGATCAAATTTTTGACGATGAAAGATTAAACTTAGCACAATGGATTAGCAAAAAATATTTTTGTAACTTGGCGGAAGCAATAAGATTATTAGTTCCGCCAGGAACTTCTACAAATTTAAATAGAGTAAAAGAAAAAACTGAGAAAGTCGTGCATCTAAATCTTGATGCCGACTTTTCTAAAATAAAATCAGAAAAGCAACGAAAGGTAATTGAATTTTTATTAGATAATATTAATGCGCCCAAAGCAGTATTAAAAGAATTAACAGATACTTCTGATGCAATTATAAAAACTTTAGAAAAGAATGGTTATATTCGATTAACAGACGAACAGGTTTTTAGAAATCCGTTTGCGTTTAAAGAAATTTCAAATTCTTCAAAATTAAAATTAACAGAAGAACAAGAGAAGGTATTTGAAAATATAAAACTAGATAAGTTTGTTAAATATTTAATTCATGGAGTAACCGGTAGTGGAAAGACAGAAATATATTTACAACTAATAGAAAAAGTTTTAGAAGCAGGAAAAAGTGCAATAGTATTAGTGCCTGAAATTTCTTTAACACCACAAATTACAGATAGGTTTTTATCTAGATTTGGAAATGTTGTTGCAATACTACATAGTGGACTTTCTGTGGGTGAAAGATATGATGAATGGCATAAAATAAATTCAGGTGAAGCTAGAATTGTAATAGGTGCAAGGTCTGCAATTTTTGCTCCGGTAAAAAATATTGGAATTATAATTATTGATGAAGAACATGATTCATCTTATAAATCAGATAATTTAGTAAAATATGATGCGAAAGAAATAGCAGATAGAATAGCATATGTGAATAATGTTCCTGTGATTTTGGGCTCAGCGACACCAAGTATAAATACATTTTATTATGCTCAAAAGGGTAATATAAAATTGTTGACATTAGAAAAAAGAATTTCAAAGTCTGGATTACCTAATATAGAAATTATAGATATGCGTGAGGAATTAGCTACTGGAAATAAAACGGTTTTTAGTAGAAAACTATATCATGCAATGAAAGAGGCGATCTCTAAGAAAGAACAGATAATGTTATTCTTAAATAGAAGAGGTTATTCTACATTCATAATGTGTAGAGACTGCGGACATGTTGTTAAGTGTGAAGAATGTGATGTGTCCATGACATATCATTCAGAAGAGAATAAATTAATTTGTCATTATTGTGGTAAGACAAAAGAAGTTATGAGCGTCTGCCCAATGTGCACAAGTAAAAATATTCGTTACTTTGGAACTGGTACACAAAAAATAGAAGCGGAAATAAAAAAATATTTTCCGGAAGCATCTGTGATTAGAATGGATGTGGATACTACGCGAGTAAAGAATGGTCATGAAAAAATCATTAATAAATTTAGAGATGAGAAGATAGATATTCTGCTAGGTACACAAATGATAGCTAAAGGACATGATTTTAGTAATGTTACTTTGGTTGGGATTTTGGCTGCAGATAGTTCGATGAATATAGGCGATTATAGAGCGAATGAAAAGACATATCAATTGTTGACTCAAATGGCTGGTAGAGCCGGAAGAGGAGATAAAAAAGGCACTGCAATCGTTCAAACATATATGCCGGATGAATTCTGTATCCAATCTATAAAAAAACAAGATTTTACAGAATTTTACAAAAACGAAATAAATATGAGAGAAAAGTTGAATTATCCGCCTTTTTACGATATAATTGTATCGGTTATAAGTGGGCCTGATGAAGAGAAAGTAAAGAATGAAGCGATGGCTTTATATCAGTTGTTTGCAGAAAACTTTACGCCTTATTCACCAGTTCCTGCACCAATAAGTAAAATAAGCAATGAATATAGATGGAGAATTCTCATTAAGGATAATCTTGATGATGAAAAATTTGAGTTGTTGCGTGAAACAATAAAAAAATACAGAAAAGTTCAAAACGCAGAATTAAAAGTGACAATAGATGTAAATCCTAATAACATGCTTTAATCGAAAGGAATGAAAATAATGGCACAAAGACAAATTAGAGAAGTTGGAGATGACTTACTAAGAAAAAAATCAAGAGAGGTAGAAGTTGTAGATGATAAAATAAGACAACTTTTAGATGACATGTACGATACTTTAAAAGCTTCAAATGATGGTATCGGACTTGCAGCTCCTCAAGTTGGTGTGCTAAAGAGAGTTATAATTATAGATTTAGGTGAAGAAGGAGATGGTAAGGTTCATAAACTTATCAATCCAGTAATCACAAAAAGAAAAGGTGAACAAGTTTGTAGAGAAGGTTGTTTAAGCGTACCTGGTTTAGTAGGTGACGTTGTTAGACCAAAAGAAGTTACAGTTGAAGCTTTAGATGAAAACGGAAAGAAAGTTGTAATTAAAGCAAAAGATTTATTTGCAATTTGTTTATCACATGAAATTGATCACCTAGACGGTGTTTTATTTATTGACAAAGCAACAGAAATTTTTGATGCAGATGCGGAGGAAGAATAATAACTAATGAATATTGTATTTATGGGTACACCGGATTTTGCGGTGGAATCTTTGAAAAAATTATATGAAACTGGTCATAACATTTTAGCTGTAATTTCACAACCAGATAGAAAAGCAGGAAGAGGAATGAATGTAGTTCCAACTCCGGTAAAAGAGTATGCTGAAAGTAAAGGCTTAAAAGTTTATCAACCAGAAAGAATTAGAAAAGATGAAGAATTAATTCAAAAAATAAAAGACATGAAACCAGATGTAATTGTTGTAGTTGCTTTTGGACAAATATTACCACAAGAAGTTTTAGATATTCCTAAATATGGTTCAATAAATGTTCACGGCTCACTACTTCCTAAATATAGAGGTGCAGCACCAATTCAATGGTCTGTTATAAATGGTGATGCAGTAACTGGTATAACAACGATGATGATGGATGCTGGCATGGACACTGGCGATATGCTTGAAAAATATGAAGTTGAAATAGATGATAATGATACTTACGGAACTTTATATGAGAAGATGAAAGTTGCTGGTGGAAAAGCAATTATTAAAACTTTAGAAAAAGTTGCAGAAGGTAGCATTTTTAGAGTAAAACAAGGTGATGATTTTACAATGGCTCCTATGATAGAAAAAGAAATGGGAGAAATTGATTGGAATAAATCATCAAAAGATATCAGAAACTTAATAAGAGGTTTAAATCCAATGCCTGGTGCATATTCTTATGCTGGTGAAGAAAGAATCAAAATATGGGCGGCTGACTTGACAGAACAAGTTGTTGAAGAAGCTGTTCCTGGAGATATAATTGTTGCAAACGAAAAAAATGGTTTGCTAGTAAAAACAGGAGATGGCGTTTTGGAATTAACTGAAATTCAAATGCCAAATCAAAAGAGAATGACAGCAAAAGAGTATTTAAGAGGGCACAAATTAGACATTAAAAAATTAGGAGGTAATGTGTAATGGGAGAGAAGAAAAACAAAGATTTAGTGGTTTCAGAAGTGCAAGATGCAGAAGTTAAAGAAACAGAAGTTAATGGTATAAAAATTGCTGAAGATGTTGTTGCCAAAATTGCTGGTATAGCAACATCAGAAGTAAAAGGCGTTTACAGTATGAATGGTGGTTTTGTAGACGGTTTATTTGGAAAAAAGAATTTTTCAAAAGGTGTTAAAGTTCAAGTAAATGAAAAAGATGCAACAATTGACTTGTTTATTATTGTTGAATATGGTTGCAGAATTCCAGACATTGCATGGGAAATTCAAAATAGAGTAAAAACATCTGTTGAAAATATGACGGGATTAAAAGTTTTAGAAGTTAATATTCATGTACAAGGTGTTAATTTGCCAGATGCCGCTAAAGAAGAAAAAGCAGAAGAAGCTAAAGCTGAAAAGAAAGCCGAAAAGAAGGCTACAAAAGAAGAAAAAAAAGCTGAGGAAACAGCTGAATAATTTATAGCCGATTTAATCGGCATACATATAAGTAAATAGAGAGGATGAGTAATTATGAAAGTAATAGACAAACTAATTTCTTTTATATTTGATGTAGTAATAATTGTGGTAGCTGCGGCTATCTTGCTAGTGAAGTTTGACGTTATACAAAGTGAAGTTTTGTTAGGATTATTTAATGAATATTTGTTCAATCCACAATATGATATGATAGTAATTTCATCTTGCATAGTAGTTATATTATTAGCTTTAAAAGTAACGGTTTTCACATCTTCATTCTCTAAAAAAGCTAAGAAAAATATATTGGTAGATACAGCACACGGAAAAATTCAAATATCACAAAATACAGTTGAAAACATAGCTAAAAATGTTATAAGAGATTATCCACAAGTAAAAGATGTACAAGCTGTTATGACAAAGGCTAAAAAAGGAATTAACATGTATATGTCATTAGTTGCATACCAAGGTATCAATATTAAAGATGTTGTTACTAGAGTTCAAGCTGATGTTAAAAATCAAATTGAAGCAGCGATTGGAATTGCAGTTTGCAATATAGATGTTAAAATTAAAAATGTTATAAAAACAGATAGTGCGTATAAAACTACACAACAAACAAATGAAGTTGCGGCGCCAGTTGCACAAACGACAACAGTAGCTACACCAGAAGTTAAACCAACAGTTGAACCTACACCAGTAGCAACAGAAAATAACGAAAATGAACAAAATCAATAATTGAATGGAGGTTGTTTATTATGGAAAAACTAGGAGAATTTTTAAGTAAATTTGCAGGATTAATAATTGGGGCATTAGTTGGTATAATTTTAATAGCAACAGAATTAAAAAATGCTATTTTAAATTTAATAATAATTGCAGCTTGTGCTTACTTAGGAAAATACATACAACAACATGGAAAAGAGTTAAAGGTAAAAATAAAAAATCTAATTGAAAAATGGTAGGAGAAAATTATGAGCAGAAAAATTGCAAGAGAAGTAGCTTTTAAAATAATATTTTCAAATGAGTTTGAACAAAGTTCTATAAAAGAATTAATAGAAAACATTGTTTCAGACAATGAGTTGGCAGAAACAACTAACAAAAACGACATTTCTTCAGAAGATAAAAAATACATTGAACAAGTTGTATTAGGAATTGCTGAGAAAAAAGATGAACTTGATGAAAAAATAAAAACATATTTAAAAGGCTGGACTATGGATAGAATAAGCAAAACAGACTTGGCTATCTTAAGACTTGCTGTATATGAAATGTTATATAGAGAAGATATTCCCTGTAAAGTTTCTATTAACGAAGCTGTAGAACTTGCAAAAGCATTCTGCGAGGAAACATCACCTGCTTTTATAAACGGCGTACTTGCCGGAGTTGTAAATTCATTAGAAAATTAATTTGCAAATAAAGGGTGAATATATAACGTGGGAGAATTTATAAGACCAGAGCCGATGACAGTATCGGCTCTTAATCGATATGTAAAAAATTTAATAGATAATGATGAACTGTTGGGCATGGTTTATATAAAAGGTGAGATATCGAATTTTAAAAAGCATTATTCAGGACATCTTTATTTCACTTTGAAAGATGAATCGTGCCTTATTAAATGTGTAATGTTTAAAACATATACACCTAATTTAGATTTTGAACCTAAAGACGGAGACAGTGTTTTAATCTTAGGTTCAGTTGCTGTTTATGAACGTGATGGTATCTATCAAATATATGTTAAAGGTATGGAGATAGATGGAGTAGGTGCGTTATATGCGGAATATGAAAAATTAAAAGCTAGACTTGCAGAGGAAGGTTTATTTGATGAAGACAAAAAGAAACCTATACCAATGCTACCTAAATCAATTGGCGTAATTACTTCAAAAACAGGTGCGGTAATAAGAGATATTATAAATGTAACAACTAGAAGATTTCCAAATGTAAATATCAAGTTGTATCCTGCTAGTGTTCAGGGAACTGGAGCAGCAGCAACAATTGTAAAAGCACTAGAATATTTTAACGAAGTAAAAAATGTTGATGTGATAATTGTTGCGCGTGGAGGGGGATCATTAGAAGACTTATGGCCATTTAATGAAGAGGCAACAGCAAGAGCGATATATGCTTCTAAAATTCCTGTGATTTCTGCTGTAGGACATGAAACAGATTTTACAATAGCAGATTTTGTAGCAGACTTGAGAGCGCCAACTCCTTCAGCTGCTGGTGAGCTTGCTGTTCCAGAATTACATGATATGAAATGGAAAATAAATAATGCTCAAAATAAGTTGCGTATATTACTTAAACAAAAAGTAGATATGATGAAAGCCCGTTATGAAAAAGTTATGAAATCTAGAGTTTTTAAAGATCCATTAGATTTTATAAGACAACGCATGATGACAGTTTCTAATTTAGAAAAACAAATGACTAATAAACTTAAATTAAATTTAAAAGATAGTAGAATATCTCTAATTGAAAAAATTGCAAAATTGGACGCATTAAGTCCTCTAAAAACACTTACAAGAGGTTACGCAATAATTGAAACTTCTGATAAGAAAGTAATAACTTCTGTAAATGATTTGAATAAAGATGATGTAGTAGATTTAGTATTGCAAGACGGCAGCAAAAAAGCTACTATTATATAGGAGGGTAACATGAAAGAAATAACTTTTGAAGAAGCTATGACAGAGCTTGAAAAAACAGTTAACGAATTAGAAGTTGAAAAGTTAACTTTAGATGAATCAGTTAAAAAATTTGAAAAAGGTATGGAATTATCGAAACATTGTACAGAATTATTAGAAAAAGCAGAAAAGAGTATTTCTATACTGATAGAACAATCAAATGGCGAAGTAAAAGAAGAACCATTTGAAGTTCCTACAGAAGAATAAACTTGGAGGGGTTTTTGCAAGATGGTGAGCATTTTGAACAACATATATCTTTGGATAGCCGTTGAAACATGGTTAATAGCACAAATTATAAAAGTAGTTAATGATTTAATAGTATATAAAAAATTAAATATGAGACGTTTGTGGGGAAGTGGCGGTATGCCAAGTTCTCACGCTGCTACTGTAATGTCTTTAACTACAGTTGTAGGAATTGTGAATGGTTGGGATTCTGCAATCTTTGCGGTAGCATTTATATTTTCAATTGTGGTAATGTATGATGCTGCAGGAGTAAGAAGAGCTGCAGGAAAACAAGCTAAGGTATTGAATCAAATGATTGAAGATAGAGGATTGCATATGAAAGAAAGATTAACAGAATTATTAGGACATACCCCATTCGAAGTATTCATGGGAGCGTTACTTGGAATAGTAAATGCGTGGTTTTTATATAACTTATGGATATAAACGTATAGAAAAAGAACCTGATTTTAAATCAGGTTCTTTTTTATTAGTCTTCTTTAGGATCCCAGCAAGGACATCCGCCATTCCATTCTACTTCTGAATGGTCTTTTCCGCAGATACCTTCTGTATTAGTTTTTCTTTCATAGAATGAGCAATCTTCACAGTTCATACTTAATTCCTCCTAAAATCAAAATAAACAGTTGAAAGAGGCTAACTCATTCAACCAATTTAGATTATACCACGAATTTGACATAAATTCAACGAATTTTGACAGATATTGCTATTTTTTCGACTTGAAATTAGAAAATAAGTCTGTTAATATATTAATCAATAAGTGGTGTGTTATTCTAGTTTTCATTGTTGATTGCGAGGGTAGGCCTAAAAATCTACTGACAGAGCATATCGATGAAGTTCTTTAAGTTTGCTCGCGACGCCCAGTCGAGGGTTCTCTTAGGGAGTAAAGGTTTAAGGGCAAGCTATAACGGCATATAGTAAATGACCCTTCTACCGTGGAGACACATATACCGCATTTTGACGGTATTTTGTGATAAACCTGCAAGGCTTCCCACATGAAAAGGGGAAGTACACAGTGTAGCTTTCCTTGAGCGATAAAAAGCGAATGGTAACTGAAACTTGCATTGCAAAAGAGGATAAACAATCAAGACGTGATGTCTGGGAAAACCTCTAGAACATTCTACCAAGAGATACCTTAGAGATTGAAGTGTGGACTAAGTGGTAATCTAGGCTCCTATCTGGTGACAGTAGGATCTTATCTTTAAACGGAAACGGCTGAGATGGCGACATCTTAGCAGATATTAGGGAAAACCTTCTAGACCTAAGCCGCAAAATTTATCTAAGGTATTACCACTATTATTTTTAATAATTAGAAGCCCAAAATCTTTGATTTTAGAGTTTCTTTTTTTATTTATTTTAGAATGGAGTAATTGAAATTGAGTAAAAATACAAAAGGATCTGATAAAAAAGGTGATAAAAAACAATCATCACATAATTGGTGGTTGGTAAAGATATTCATAGTTACATTTATTTTATCTATTGTATTCAACTATTTATCTTCTACATTAGTTGAAAATTTAAACGTTATTATTTCGTCATTGATACTTGTACTTGTTATCTTGACGGGGGTTATTTCTGACCTTATCGCAACTGCGGTAACAGCAGCTGAAGAAGCACCGTTTCATGCAAAAGCAGCAGATAAAAAAAGAGGTGCTAAGCAATCGGTGATGGTTATTAAGGCTGCTGATAAAGTATCGAATGTTTGTGGTGACGTTATTGGTGATATTTGTGGTGTACTGAGTGGTGCGACAAGTGCTCTTATTGCGATAGAAATATCTGAACAAATATTTAATGGTGGACATATAACTGTTATTACGATGCTTGTAACAGCTCTTGTGACAGCATGTACAGTTTTAGGGAAAGGTATTGGAAAGCATATAGGTATCGAAAAGGCTACAGAAATAGTAAATGTTTTAGGAGTTATAATTTCATATATTCCTTTTGTAGGAAAGAAATAATGTATAATTTACCTTCTTTAGAAAATACTAAGATTAAGTATTTCTGAGGAAGGTGATTTTTTTGCAAAAAAACAATCTTAAAGTTTTAATATTTGTTTTTGCAATTATATATTTTTATATTGGTGTATTGTATATATCTAGTAATAAAGAAGTGGTGCGTGAAACACTTTCAAGATACGGTTCAACAGGTAATGAAGTGACTCAAATTCAAACTAAGTTAAAACGTTGGGGATATTACAACGGAAGTGTTGATGGAATTTATGGAACCCAAACATATAACGCAGTTAAATATTTTCAAAGAAAAAATGGTTTGACTGTGGATGGTATTGCTGGAAAAAATACATTAGCTGCAATGGGGATTTATAGTAACACAACAACTGGTACTAATACTGCAAACGTAGAACTTTTAGCAAAGCTTATACATGGTGAAGCGCGAGGAGAACCATATAAAGGAATGGTTGCGGTTGGTGCGGTAGTTTTAAATCGTGTAGATGACTCAAGATTTCCAAGTACTATTGCAGGTGTAATTTATCAAGCGGGTGCATTTGATGCTGTGTCTGATGGACAAATAAATATGACTCCGTCTACTAGTGCGTATAATGCGGCAAGAGATGCATTAAATGGTTGGGATCCTTCTGGTGGTGCTGTATATTATTTCAATCCGGCAACGGCAACAAATAAATGGATTTGGTCAAGACCGTTGACAGTTGTTATAGGTAATCATAGATTTTGTAAATAATTCGTCCTTTTGGGCGAATTTTTTTTGTTCTAAAAATTAATTTTACACATATACATAGAATCAAGGAGTGAAATATATGCAAGAAAAAGTTTATTCTGAAATTTTAATTTATTTTCCCAATGAAATTAGAAAAGAGTTTGAAAAAATTCCGAAAGAAATATGGGAACGTTCAAAAGAAATACGAATACGTGCGGGAAGAAAAATAGCAATTAATTGTTTTGATAATGAATATTTGTTAGATAGTTTTGTTTCAACAGAAAGCATATTGAGGTTGGTAGAAAACTTTTCCGAAAATTCTTTATATTCTTTTCAAAAAGAAATTAATGAGGGATTTATAACTATCAAAGGTGGGCATCGCGTGGGTATTTCTGGGACAAGCGTCTTTGAAAATGGAGAAATAAAAAATATTAAATACATATCGAGTTTGAATATTAGAATTGCAAGAGAAAAAAGATATTGTGCTAAAGATTTGGTGGACAAGATATATGAAAATGAATTTGAAAATACGCTAATCATATCGCCGCCGGGATGTGGAAAGACCACATTACTTAGAGACTGTATTAGAGTCTTAAGCGATGGGTTCAAAGATAAAAAAGGAAAGAATGTTGGACTTGTAGATGAACGATCGGAAATTGCGGCAATATATAAAGGTGTTCCTCAAAATGATGTGGGAGCGCGCACAGACATTATAAATAATTGTAGAAAAGATATAGGAATAAGAATGTTAATACGAAGTATGGGACCAGAAGTTGTTGCAACAGATGAAATTGGAAGCATAGAAGATGTTAATGCAATTCTTGATGCATGTACAGCGGGTATTAAGTTATTATTAACTGCTCACGGCAATGAACTAAGAGATGTACCCAAAAAACTTTTTGAGAATAAAACGTTTAATAATATTGTTTTGCTGGGAAAAGAAAAAATGCCCGGAGAGATAAAGAAAATTTATAGACTGGAGAATAATGAATATGTGGCTATTTGTTAAGTTTATTTTGATTTTATTAGTTTTTATATTAGCAACAGTTATTGGATATCTTTTAGCGGGGAGATATAAAACAAGAGTTACTGAATTAAATGATCTGATTTTTGCACTTGATGTATTTGAAACTAAAATTAAGTATACTTACGATTCTTTAACAACATCTTTTTTATACATAGCAGACAATTTGAAAACTAAAGTCTATAGGTTGTTTTATATAACTGCAGAAATACTTAAAGAAAACAGAAACGTATCTGCTGGGGATTGTTTTAAACAAGTAATAGATGATGAAAAAATATTTTTAGCACTTAATAAAGATGATATTGAAATTATAAAAGGGCTTGGTGTTTCTTTGGGACAAGTTGATATAGATGGACAATTAAAAACAATAAAGTTAGTTTCAGATTCATTAAAAAAACAATTAGATGAAGCGATAGATGATAACAAAAAGAATTTTAAATTGTATAGAAACATGGGGGTTTTATCGGGTCTTGTTATTATGATTATTCTTTTGTAAGAAGGTGGCTTAAATGGATGTAGAATTATTGTTTAAAATTGCAGCGATAGGGATTTTGGTTGCTGTACTTCATCAAGTTTTAGTCAGAGCTGGTCGAGAAGATCAAGCGATGATGACAACACTTACTGGTTTAGTTATTGTATTAGCAATGGTAGTAGAACAGATAAGTGATTTGTTTAATACTGTTAAGACTTTGTTTAATTTATAGGATGATTTTATGAATATTATTCAGATTGTTTCACTAGCTTTAGTTGCTACTTTTTTGGTAATTATTTTAAAACAATATAAGCCAGAGTTTGCGATTTTAGTTTCGTTACTTGCTTGTATTTTTATAATTATATTTGCGTTTGAAAAGATTCAAACAATAATTAATTTATTAAATGATTTAATTGTTGCATCTGGAATAAATAAAACTTTTTTTGAAATTTTGTTGAAGATAACTGGCATTGCGTATGTTGTCGAACTTGCTTCAACCTTATGTGTGGATGCTGGAGAAAAAGCAATTGCATCTAAAATTGAATTCGCAGGGAAGGTGCTTATTGTTACAATGTCGGTTCCGATTATCACAACACTGGTTGAAACAATTACAGAGGTGATTTAGATAAAGAGAAGAATATTCTTGTTTTTAGTCATAATGTTTTTTACTTTTGATATTACATATGCAGCTGATACAAATATTGAAATAGAAAATTTTTTAGACACTATATCTCAGTATTCAAATGAATTAATACCTGAGTTGGAAGATACAAATATACTTGAAAATGTTATTGGCGGCGAAGGATTAGATGGTGGTTCGTTGATTAATAGAATTTTAAATTTCTTTTTTAAAGAGTTAAGAATCGCAATTCGGATTAGTAACTAAGATACTACTAGTAACTATACTATGCAGCTTGTTAAAAAATATTAGTCCGAGCAATGCTAGTAACGTAAAAGAAGTAGCGTTTTATATTGCATACCTAGTGATTGTAGGGCTAATAATTAATTCATATCTAAATGTGGGGGATGTTTGCAAAGAAACAATTATAAAGCTAAGTGAATTTATAAATTTGTTAGTACCATTAGTGTTAGGATTAATGGTTGCTAATGGGACGATTGTTTCGGCAGGGATGATGCAGCCAGTTCTGCTTGCTATGACAACGATTATAAATTCGATGGTTGCAAATTTTATATTGCCACTTATTTTTATATCATTAGTGATTAATATTGTAAGCAATGTTTCAGAAAATATAAAGATTTCAAAGTTACCAGAGATGATTCAAAGATATTCCATTAATTTTTTGAAATGCGCGTTAGCAATTTTTATAGCAGTGCTTTCGATAGAAGGAACGTTATCTGCTAATGTTGATGGCTTTACGGCGAAGACCACCAAAGCAATTGTAAGCACAACAATACCTGTTGTGGGTAAAGCACTAAGTGATGCTGCTGATAGTGTAATAGGTGCAGCGTCTATAACAAAAAACGCAATAGGAATTATAGGAATATTAGTTGTCTTTGCAATAGTTATTCAACCTATTGTAAAAGTATTTTCTTTGATGTTGATTTTTAATGTAGCTTCAGCATTAATAGAACCAATCGCGGACAAGAGAATTTCAAATTGTATGTCTGTGACGGGAGATGCAATTAAAAATTTATTTGCGCTTGTTTCTACGATAAGCATAATTTTTATTTTAGCAATATCACTTATGCTTAAAGTTAGTAATTTTTCAATAATGTATTAAAGAGGTTTTATGATAGAAGGTTTAAAAGAATATACATATTTAATTGTGATTTCGGTGTTTATTACAAACATGATTCAAATGATTGCTCCTTCGGGGCAAACTAGAAAATATATAATTTTTGTTGCTAGTACAATTGTTACTATTGTTTTGATAGAGCCGATTATTAATTTGTTAAATGAAGAAATTGATATTAATCGAACGTTAGCGTTTAATCAGGAAAAATATATTGAGGAAACGCAAAACGAAAATTTATTTGCAGCCCAGATTGAAAAGTCGTATAAAACAAATATTGAAAATGGAATAATTGAACATATGAAAAATATAGGATACACAATTCATTCAATGCGTTGTGAATATGATGAGGTGACACTAGAACCTGAATATATTTATTTAGAAGTATCTATAGAAGATGATGAAATACGTCCCGTAAAAATAGAAGTTTCAAATACAACTCAAGAAGGGACTTTTTTTGATGAATGGAAAATAGTGAGTTTATTAAAACAAACGTATGGTTTTGAGGAGGTGGAAGTATCCGCGTGGAAAAATTATTAGATAAATTTGCTGATAAAAAGAAAGTTGAAAACTTAATAGTTTTTTTAGTCCTGTTAGTCATATTAATTATTGCTTTGAATAGCATATATAGTGATGATGAGAGCCAAGCTGTAGAAGGTGATAAAGTAAATATTTTAACTTCGAAAGCAGAAAATTACAAAACGGAATTTGAAATAAGATTAGAAAATATATTATCAATGATAAACGGTGCGGGTGAAGTAAAAGTTATGGTTTCATATGAAAATGAAGTTAAGAAAATCCCAATGGTTGATACAAAAAATATAACTACTATAACAAGTGAAAAAGATAGTGAGGGTGGTGAACGAAAAACAGAAGAAACGAATGTAGAAGAACTAATAATTTATGAATCAAATGGAAATCTCAAAACACCTGTGATTCAAGAATACACAATTCCTAAAATATTAGGTGTAATTGTGGTGGCAGAAGGCGCTGGTGATATGGTTGTGAAAGAAAAAATCATTAATGCGGTAATTTCTGTTACAGACGTGGCATCTCATAAGATACAAGTTTTAGAAAAATAAATGCTAGGAGGGCATATGAAATTTAGAGTTAGTATAATTAAGAAAAATCAAATTTTAACTTGGGGATTAATAGCTGTTTTAGTAACGGCGGGATATCTAAATTATACAAATGATCCGAGTAGAATGTATATGACAGAAGTGGCTAATAATTTTGAACCAGAATTAGGCGATGCTGTTTTTGTTGATAGTAACAATTTAGTGACTAATGCAAACGAGTTAATAACAGATATTAAAAGTCAAAACTTTAAGACAACATCTACAGAATTCTTTAGCGAAAATAGAATAAATAGAAATAAAGTATATGCAGAACAACTTGAAGGATACGAAAAAATCCTAAAAGATAGTAATGCTGTTGAAAGTAGTTTGAAATTTGCTCAAGAAGAGATTATACGAATAAATAACGAAAAAATTGCGATTGGAATTTCAGAAAGTTTAATAAAAGCTCAAGGAATTGAAGAGGTTATAATATTAGTAAATGGTGAAAGTGTGAATGTAATTGTATTAGATGAGGAGTTAACAGATGCTAAATTAGCTGAGATACGTGATATTGTTAAAACGGAACTTGGTGTGACTGCTGAAAACGTGCATGTGAAAGCTTTATAAACACTAATTGTAAAAAAATGTAAACAAAGCGCTACTTTATACTAAAAAAAGGTTGATAATTCGCGGAAAATGTTGTAAAATCATACGGTAGAAAAGAACGCAAATAGAGAGGAGTTTTTTATAATGATAAGCGCAGGAGATTTTAGAAATGGTGTAACATTCGAAATGGATAGCCAAGTATTTAAAATAGTTGAATTCCAACATGTTAAACCAGGTAAAGGTGCGGCTTTCGTAAGAACAAAATTAAAAAATGTAATGACAGGAGCTGTATTGGAAAGAACTTTTAATCCTACAGAAAAAGTTCAAGAAGCACAAATCGATAGAAAAGAAATGCAATATTTATATAATGATGGTGAAATGTACTATTTCATGGATAATGAAACATATGAACAATTGCCATTAACAGCTGATGATTTAGGAGATACTTTAAACTATCTTGTTGATAACATGAATGTTAAAGTTATGTCTTATAAAGGTAAAGTATTTGGTGTTGAAGCTCCATTATTCGTAGAGCTTGAAATCACTTATACAGAACCAGGGTTTAAAGGAGATACATCTACAGGTGCTACAAAACCAGCTACAACACAAACTGGTTATGTTCTAAATGTACCACTATTTGTTGAAATCGGAGATAGAATCCGTATCGATACACGTACTGGTGAATATATGGAAAGGGTATAGGTGCCAAAGATTATGTCAGAAGAAATGAAAAAGAAAGTTCAAGAAATTGAAAGCACTATTTCAAACAAAGAAGAAGCTACAAAGGTTCTTGGTTTGGTTACTGAATTAATCGATATGTTCGCAACAAAAGTTGTAGAAGTTAAAGAAGGTCAAGTTAAGCTTGAAGAAAAAGTTGAAGATGTTTTCGAACTTCTTTCAAACATTGAAGAAGAAATGATTGAAAACTTTAACAACGAGTATGAAGCTCAATGCCCATATTGTGGGGAAATCATTCCATTCAAAATTCCTGAAGAGGATGAAGAATTTGAATGTCCAATGTGTGGTAAAGTTATAGAAATGGAATTATTATTCGGAGATGACGATTGTGATTGTGGTTCTTGCCACGATTGTGGTTGTTGTGGTCATGATCACGATGAAGACGAAGATTAATTCTAAAGTAAATTAAACTTACGAAGATATCTGGTTAAAGTAATATACTTTTAATTAGATATCTTTTTAATTATAGGAGAGATTGTATGAGCGCAAAAATAGAAGTTGTTAATCAAGAAGCTATAATGCAAGAAGCAAAAACATATACAAGTGGATTGAAATATCATATAAATACAATGGGCTGCAAACTTAATGAAAATGATTCGGAAAAGATTGCGGGTATGCTTGAAGAAATGGGATATGAATTAACTGATAAAGTTGATGATGCTAATATAGTTGTATTTAATACTTGTTGCATTAGAGAAAACGCAGAGGAAAAATTGTATGGTAAACTTGGTGAACTTAAAAATATTAAAGCAAAAAATAATATGATTATTTGCGTTGGTGGATGTATGAGTCAAGAAGAACATGTTGTAGAAAAACTTAAAAAAAGTTATCCTCATGTTGATGTTGTTTTTGGAACTCACAATACTCATATGCTACCAGAAATGGTTTTAGAAAGATTGAAAATTAAGAAAAGAGTTTACGATGTTTGGAATATAGATGGTAACATTTATGAGGGGCTTCCTATCAAGAGAACAAGTCCAAAGAATGCGTTAGTTACTATTATGTACGGATGTAACAACTTCTGTGCATACTGTATTGTACCTTATACAAGGGGACGCGAAAGAAGTAGATGTTACGAAGATATATTGAAAGAGATTAAAGAACTTGCACAAGATGGATGCAAAGAAATAATGCTTCTTGGACAAAATGTTAATTCTTATGATGGAGGTAATGGATATAAATTTGCTAATTTGCTAAGAGATATAGATAGAATAGAAGGTATTGATATTGTTAGATTTATGTCTCCGCACCCAAAAGATTTTACAGACGATGTGATTGACGCGATAGCAGAATGTAAAAGTGTATGTAAAGTTATTCATTTGCCTTTACAATCAGGAAGCACAAATGTATTAAAGCTTATGAATAGAAAATATACTAAAGAACAATACTTAACTTTAGTTGATAAGATTCGTGCTAAAGTGCCAGAGGTTTCATTCACAACAGATATAATTGTTGGATTTCCTGGAGAGACTGAAGAGGATTTTGAAGATACTTTAGATGTTGTTAGTAAAGTTAATTTTGAACAAGTATTCATGTTTATTTATTCTGTACGTAAGGGAACAGTTGCAGAAAGAATGGAAAACCATATTCCGGAGATGGTGAAATCGGAAAGATTTGATAGATTAAAAGCTTTGGCTGATTCGATGACAATGGAAGACATCAAAAAATATGTTGGAACAGTTCAAAAGATCTTAGTTGAAGGTGAGAGTAGAACAAATTCAGATGTGCTAACTGGTAGAACAAGAAGCAATAGAATTGTTAATTTTGTTGGAGATAAATCATTAATAGGAAAAGAAGTGAATATAAATATAACGGCTGAAAAAGGATGGTATTTAACTGGCGACGTCGTTGAATAAATTTTAGGCGCCTTGCTTTACATAATGCAAGGCGCTATTTGCTTTTGTTCGCTTGACTACATCCTGTAGATTCTGTAAAATTACATTGTAGGAGGAATTTTTATGATAAACGTTAATTATAAAGGAAATGAATATACAACTGAAAAAGGTAAACAAGTTATAGATTTTATAAAAGAAAAATTAGATGTAGAATTATTAACAATATTAGCATGTAAAATAAATCATGAAGTTAAGTCTCTTAACTTTGCTATGCAAGAAGATTGCAATTTAGATTTGATTGATTATACAACTTCAGATGGAAGTAGAATATATGTAAGAGGATTAACTTTTATAATGACACAAGCTTTTGAAGAGTTATATCCAGAAAAGAAAATATTAGTTAACTATTCATTAGGACATTCAATATATTGTGAAGATGCAACAGGTAATGCAGTAACAGATGAAGAACTTGAAAATATAACAAATAGAATGAATGAAATAATAGAAAAAGATCTTCCATTTGTAAAGAGTGAATTATCTATAGAAGATGCCAGAAAAATGTATGAAAGAAGTGGAAGAACAGATAAATTAGAATTACTTGAAACAAGAAAGAAAGACTATGTTTCTTTATATTCTTGTGGCAAGACTATAAATTACTTCTACGGTGTAATGCCTATATCTACAGGATACATGAAGTATTATGATTTGCTAAAATATGAGAATGGATTTTTACTTGTATATCCAAGACGTTTCAATCCAACAAAAGTAGAGAAGATTAAAGAGACTAAAAAGCTTTATGCTACTTTTAATGAATACGATAAAATACATAAAGAACTTGGAGTACAAAATATAGCTGAGTTAAACACTTGGATAAAAGAAGGAAGAGTGGGAGAACTTATTAGAATTTGTGAAGCTTTACATGAAAAGAAAATTGCACAAATTGCTGATATGATTGCTGCAGATAAAAAGAAAAAATTAGTATTAATAGCTGGCCCTTCATCTTCAGGTAAAACAACATTTGCACAAAGACTTGGTATACAACTTCGTGTTAATGGTATAACATCAGTTGCTTTATCAATGGATAACTATTTCGTAAATAGAGAAGATACACCGTTAGATGAAAATGGAAACTATGATTTCGAATGTTTAGAAGCAGTTGATTTAAAATTATTTAATGAACAGCTTTCTGCAATTTTAAACGGCGAAGAAGTTGAGCTTCCAACATTTGATTTCCATGATGGTAAGAGACAATATTTAGGAAACAAAGTTAAACTTGAAGAAAATCAAGTGTTAATAGTTGAGGGAATTCATGGTTTAAACGAAAAACTAACAGCTTCAATCCCTAGAGAAAATAAATTTAAGATTTATATTAGTGCGTTAACAGCATTAAATATAGACAACTATAACAGAATTTCAACAGCAGATTCTAGAATGCTAAGAAGAACACTAAGAGATTTACAATTTAGAAATCATCCACCAAAAGCTACAATAAAAATGTGGCCATCAGTAAGAGCTGGTGAAGAAAAATATATTTTCCCATTCCAAGAGGATGCGGATGCAATGTTTAACTCTTCACTTGTATATGAAGCGGCTGTTATAAAGAATTTCTTAGAACCAGCGTTATTAGAAGTAGAAAAAGATTGCCCTGAATATTCAGAGGCAAAACGTATGTATGAATTCTTAAGTTACTTCTTACCAATTGATCCAAAGGATGTTCCTGTAACATCTATTGTAAGAGAATTTGTTGGAGACGGATGTTTTTATAGATAATAAGGAGATTAAGATGGGAAATTTTACAGAGATAGATGAAGAATTTGTATGTGAACATTGTAACAAATTAGTTCCTAAACTTAATTATTCTTGCAGAGACCATTGCCCAAGTTGTTTATATGCAAAGCATGTGGATATAAATCCTGGTGATCGTGCAGAAACATGTCACGGTATGTTAGAACCAATTGGTATTGAAAACAATCCTAAAAAAGGATATGTGATTGTATATAGATGTGAAAAGTGTGGTAAGCTTAGAAAGTGTGTTGCTGCTAAAGACGATAATATGAAATTGATTATTAAACTTAGTGGTAATCCAATAATTTATTAATATAAGGAATATTTTTAAATCCTCCTAATACTTATTTTATAGATAAGTGTAAGGAGGATTTTGTTATGAAAATAAAGTTTATAGTTTTAACTGCAATACTTATTCTACTAGTTTTGTTATTCAATTCTTCTAGTGAGAAAGATACGATTTTATTTGATCCCTTAGAAGTAGAAATCGGAAAGGAATTTAATCAGCTAAAAACCGATACTCCAAAGATAGTTTTAAACTATGCTTTCTTTGATACAACAGGTGATTCAAAGAATAATATGATAATAGCAATAGGTGAAAAAACAGAAGAGGAAATGTGTTATAAAAATATTGATGTGGTAATTTATGATGCGTATAACAATACATTTAATTCGAAAAATTTAAAAGGTTTTGAAGGTGGAACAATAAAAATAAACAATGCTGATTTTGATGGGGACAGTATAAGTGAAATAATGTTTGTAAGTGAGAATTTAGACAAGACCAAAAATATTAGAATTATAAAAAATAATTCTGGAGATTTAATTGAACTGTTTGGCGAAAAAAATAATAGAGGCGCAAATGGAGAGGGATTATTTTTAGATGGATTTAAAGGGAGCTTGTATCTAAAAGATTTTAATAAAGAATTAAATTATGATTTGGAAGATTACAAAGAAAATTATATAAGTAGCGGTTTTTTTGCCGAGAATGGAAAGTTGGTTTCTGACAAGAAAAAGATTAGTATGTCATATTTTACGGAAATTGAATTGGTAGAACTATCAAAAAGTTATGGAATTAAGACAAAACAAAAAGTAAAGGGGTTTGATAATTTAGATATATTAGATGAGATAGAAATATTGTGGAAATTTGACTCTGGAAGATGGATTGTTTGCGAGGCTAATAGCTTAAAGCATGGGAATCTCATGTATTAGTGGTATTACAAATAAATATTGTTTAAAATTGGTATGATTTGGTTTGCTTTTAGGATTTATAGAATATATAATGTAGAAAAACGGCGATGAGGAGAGATTATTATGGAAATTTTAATACCTAGCGTTGAAGATCAAGAAGCAATAAATAGATTAGCAGTACAAGTACACGATTGCCATGTTGGCTGGAGAAAAGACTTATTCAACAAATGTGAAGAAATTATTTCGAAAGAAGATTTAGCCGATATGATTGCCAACAAAAATATATTTGTTGTGAAAATGGATGATGAAATAGTGGCATATGCAAGCATACTTATAAAAGTAAGAGAACACAAAGGTTTTAGATATAGAAGACAATTAGACATCGATGCAATTTGTGTTGATGAAAATCATAGAAGAAAAGGAATTGGTAAGGCTTTAGTTGAGTACATCAAAGAATATGCTTTAGAAAACGATTGCACAGATATAGCATTAAACGTATTTCCACAAAATGAAGATGCAATTGGATTATATGAGAAAGCTGGAATGCAAGTAAAAAGTATTGCGTATTCAATGCAAATAAAATAGTGCTAATATAGAAAGGGATGTTACTATGTATTACGAAATAATTCCTAATAAATTTGCACCAAAGAGAAAAGATAGAGAAGATTCTATGACTATAAATTCTCATTCAATTTGTTATGGTAAATGTAATTGCAACTGTATCTTTTGCGATTTTACCAAACGACCTGAAAGTGCGTACAATACATATGATGATGAACTTTTTTCAAAAGCTGTAGATATACTGTTAGAAAAGGGTAACAACTTTAAATTTACGGGTGGAGAACCCACATTAAATCCGCATTTGGAAAAACATCTAGAAATAGTAAAACAAAAAGGCGGATATGTGTATCTTGATTCTAACGGATCTAATCCAGAGATATTAGAAAAACTAATGCAAAAAAATTTGATAGATGTATTAGGAATTTCTTTGAAAGGAATAGACAAAGAAGAAGCATTAAGCACAGCAAATATCAAGAATGAAAGTCTTATATGGAATAATGTTTGGAGAACTTTGGAGATTGCCAATAAATATTCTGATAAAGTTAGAACCATAGTGACACTTGTTTTTACAACAGAAAACAGAGAAGGAAGATTACAAAAATTTGCGGAACTTATACGACCATTTCCTAAAGCATATATGAAAATAAATAATTTACAAAGAGACGATCATCCAGAACATTTGAATATTCATAGTGTTGGAATTGATAGTCTTTATAACGAAGTGAAAGATTTCGTAGATTCAAATGCAGAATGGAAAAATAGAGTTATATTTGTACCAGGAGCAGACGGAGTGTCTAATTATGATAGTATAATATTTTTCTAAAAATAAAGTGGAAGCTGACTGAGCTTCCACTTTTAAATTTTTAATCTTTATTAACAAGTGCATCGAAGAATGCTTTGCATAAGACTTTTTTGTATCTGCAATAATCTTCGATTTTTTTCTCTTTAGAAATTTCATCTGTTTCCATTTGCCATACCCATTTTAATCTATTACAAGAACCATACCAATCACAATCAGCATTTTGACATTCATATTTAAAATACGATTTTTCTAATTGATTTTGTGTACATTCTAATAATTCTTCGTTAGTAATTGATAATGCATTGAATTTATCATCAATAGGAAGTTCTGTTAAATACTCAACGTGTTCAAGATTTCCAGAATAAAATTCAGGAATTATATATGGGAATAATGAAATTGCAGTTTTTCCGTTATAGCATTTAACAAGTTCTTTTACATTTTCGTAAAGATCATTTAATTCTTCTTCAGTAGGTGATTTGAAAGGAACAAAGTTTACTTCGCACATAGGTGGAATTGTTCCTGTTTTTTCATAAAAGTAATCTGCAATCTTTTTAATGTTTTTATATTCTTTATTTTCAAGTACAAGCATTCCAAAATATAGAGGAACTTTATCATTTTGACATTTAACGAATTTTTCAATTGTAGTATCTGCATCAACAGCTCCTTGCGAAACTGCAAATGGATTTTCAACAGAAACTACAAATGAAGAGATATGATGTTCAGCGGCTTTCTCAATTAATTCTGGAGAAAGCATTTTTCCATTTGTCATTATGTAAGGGCTGATATCAGTTTCTTCATAAATTTTATCTGTTAATTCAAAAACTTTATCGCCCATAAATAAAGGTTCGCCACCAGATAAGCGACAAGCAATATGTGGTGTAATTGTTGTTAAGTGTTTTAAATAATCAACATATCTATCAAATAATTTTGGATCAATATCTCTATTATAAGCAGCTCTGTCTTTATCGGCATAGAAGTGACAATAAGAACAATTACAATTACATTTGCCAGTAGAAATTATACTAAAACATATATGTGTATCATTAGTTATTTTCATGAAATTCGCCACCTTTTAAAATAATAAAAAGAAAAGGAGAAAATTTTTTGTAAAATTTCCTCCTTAGTTTTTTCTTTGGCTTAAACGCCGGTAGTATTTATCCTCAAATTAGTCTGTAGAATATTGGCATGGAGCCTTTTGAGAAGGATTTACTAATTGTTCAAGAATAAGTTCTTTTTTCATAAATACACCTCCGTACAAATTTTATGATTTGATGGTACCACATGAAAAAAATGATATCAAGCAAATAAAAAAAATAAAAAATAAATTTGAAAATAATAAAAATTATGGTAAACAGGAGTGGTTATGGAATTTATTGGATTTGTTGACATAAAAGTGGAATGGTGATAGAATACCCTCGAATTGAAGATTCGTTATACTCTTAGAAAGAATTTATCAAGAGACTCATCGTACATCACGTTAAAAAGGAGGAAATAGCATGATACCTGTTGATGAGCAAATCAAAATTATCATGAAAGGTGTTGCCGAATGCATCGACACGGAAGAGCTTCGGGCTAAAATAAATCATTCTGTCGAAACAGGCAAACCTTTGGTGGTAAAATTGGGGTTGGATCCTACCGCTCCGGACATTCACTTAGGACATACCGTGGTACTCAGAAAGCTGAAGCAGCTTCAAGATCTGGGGCATAGTGTGGTCGTCTTGATCGGCGACTTTACCGCTAAAATCGGTGATCCTACAGGCAAATCGAAGACTCGGAAGGCACTTACTACCGAGCAGGTTTTGGAGAATGCTCAGACATACGCAGAGCAGATTTTCAAAATCTTGGACAGAGAAAAGACACAAATTCGTTTCAACAGTGAATGGCTGTCAAAGCTTGGCTTTGAAGATGTTGTAAGACTGGCTGCCAATTGCACTGTTGCAAAAATGCTCGAAAGAGAAGACTTCAAAAACAGATACCTGAACAATCAGCCTATCGCAATCCATGAGTTTTTCTACCCGCTGATGCAAGCTTTTGATTCTGTTGAGTTGCAGGCAGATATTGAGCTGGGTGGTACTGAACAACGTTTCAACATTCTCATGGGTAGGACCTTGCAGAAAGCATACGGTCAGGAAAGTCAAATCGCGGTATTCATGCCTTTGCTCGAAGGTATTGATGGAAAGGAAAAAATGAGTAAAAGTTTGGGCAATTACATCGGTATCGATGAAGAACCGAATGTTATGTTTGCCAAAACGATGAAAATTCCGGATTCCTTAATCATCAAATACTTCGAACTCGTTACTGATGTCCATCCGGATGAAATTGATGTTCTCAAAGCAAGACTTGCAGGAGACTGCAATCCCAGAGACATCAAGATGCTTTTGGCTTTTGAGATTGTAAAGCTGTACCATGGCGCAGAGGCGGCTTGTGAAGCTGAAAACAATTTCAGAAAAGTCTACCAGAAAAATGCTGTTCCGGATGATATCAAGAAGGTTTCTTTGGAACCTAATGAACGTGATATCGTGACTGTGATTTTCAAAGCAGAATTTGCAAAATCGAAGAATGCTGCTCGCCGACTGGTTGAACAGGGCGCCGTAAAGATCAATGGCACTAAAGTAACTGACATCAAACATGAAGTTACCGATGGTGATATTATCAAAGTCGGCAAGGACAAATTTTGTCAAATATGAAAAATAGTGCATCTACCGTAAAGGGAGATGCACTATTTTTTTTAACTAAATTTGAGAGCGGAAATAAGATTCCGATATGCGATTTTTTCGTAAATATCCTGAGGCAAGTTTGCCGAGCGGAGGATTTGAATTTCGTCTTCGTAATTGCCCCAAGGAACATCTGAGCCAAAGAGGACCTTATCTTCACCAATTTCCTGGATGAGATATTTGTAAATATCTCCAGGTGATTCAATTAATGTGTTGAACGGCGGAAGTAAATCAGTAACGTGTCCCTTGAACATCAAGGAAGATGGTGCAGAATCGATATACACGTTTGGGAAATTTTTTGCAAGGTAAATTAAATCTGGGTCAAATCTTCCAGCGTGAGCTAACAAAACATTTCCCGGATAGTTCCTTACAAATTCTACATTTGTTTCTGTTGGAGGGAAGTCGACACCAGTGTGAATTAATACTGGTCGATTGGATTTGAAGGTAAAGATTTCATTCAATCCTCTGAAGCAAATTCGCGGATGAAGTTTGTAGCCTGTGAAGGAATACGAATAATTCTTTTCATAAAATTCAACTTCGCCAGGAATAGAAGAATTAGCCAAAGTCACTGTTAACATTGGAAAGAAGCGGTCTTTGTATTTTGCGGTTGCTTCCATAAGACTTAGGTTAAATTTTCTCATGGGGTCGGGTCCTTCATATAATACTTCACCGCACTGAATGCAGTACAGCTTTAATGTGCCAGGTGTTTCAGAGTCTTGAACTGTGATTTTGTGTTTGTTATCTTTTGGACATTTGAAAAGTTTGAAAAGCGGATTAATCATAACAACAGATTTGTCGATGTTGAAACGGTCCATTTCGTCGATAAGACTTTCAAGCGAATAGTCAGGACGAAAGCGTATGTCTTTTGCACCAAAGGCAACGTGTGCGTGCGAATCGAATAACATGATGGTACACCTCCAATACATAAAGAAATTATTCTTGTAAACATATATGAGTCTCTATTCTTAAGGCTATATAACTACAAGCAAAACGCAAAGTCAATCGTAAAAAAATACCAGTAAAAAATAAACAGTAAGAAGATTTACAAACAAATTGATAATAAGATATACTTTAAACATAGATAAAAATATATTGAGTTTTTGTAATAAAGAAATCGATTCAACATATGATTAAATAAAGAAAGGTGGATGCTATCGTGAAAAAGTTAATTGTTGTTTTAGTATTCATAATGATTATTGGAACTGTAGTTGGATGTACTCAAAATACACTTCAACATAACAATCAGGAAAATGAGTTGTCTGGGGAGAATAAGGTTGATATAAGTGGAGAGGTTGAGACAGAGAATATAGAATCTGGGGAAGATTTGATAAGTGGAGAAATCGAAACCGTTCCAGAGGAAAATTTAGAAGTAGAAGTAACTCCTGTTTCTACATCGAATTTATCTAACACGGTATGCGCATGGGGCTTTGTAAGAAAAAAAGATGCGGTTCAACCTGAAATTTATGGACCATATTCAAAAGTGCTTGATGCGTATGATGGAATTTATATGGGAAATAACAATGATAAGAGAATATATTTAACTTTTGATGAAGGATACGAAAATGGTTATACACCGGCTATTTTAGATACACTAAAAGAAAAAAATGTTACAGCTACATTCTTTGTAACAATGCCATATGTTAAGCAAAATGAAGCTCTAATACAAAGAATGATAGATGAGGGGCATATTGTAGGCAACCATACAGTAAATCATCCAAGTATGCCTGAAGTAACAGAGGATACCAAATTAGAAAAAGAAGTTATGGATTTGCACGATTATATGGTTGAAAAATTTAATTATGAAATGACTTATCTAAGACCACCAAAAGGTGAATATAGCGAAAGAACAGTTAAACTATGCAAAGATTTAGGTTATACACATGTGCTTTGGAGTAGTGCGTATGATGATTGGGATGTGAACAATCAAAAAGGAAATGATTATGCTAAAAAAATGATTTTGAATTATTCGCATAATGGTTGTGTAATGCTTCTTCATGCAGTATCAAAAGATAACACTGAAGTATTGGGAGATATTATTGATGCTTTAAGAAATCAAGAATATGAGTTTTATTCTTTAGATGAGTTTGAAAGGTGATTCTTTGAAAAAACATAGCGTAAGAGAAAGCTTTGAAACAGCTTTAGAACTTCCTATTGAGTTGCTGAAAAATATTCCGAGAGCTACGATAATAGGAAATGAATGCGTCCTTGTAGAAAATTACAAAGCAATTGTCGAATACGAGAAGAATTTAATTAGACTTAGTAATAATGTTAGTGTTTTAGGAGAAAACTTGAATGTTGCAGAAATTACTTCTGACGAAATAATAATTAATGGGGAAATAAAATCTATAGAATTCTAAGGACGAGACTTGGCGTTATGCGCTAAGTCTTATTTTTATTTTAGGAGGAATAAAATGTTTTTACTAAAATCTTTTAATTATTTAAAAGGTTATATCGTAGTTAGAGCGGAAGGATTTTTTATTGAACGACTAATTAATTTATGTCAATTAAGAAATATAAAAACATGGGATGCGGAAGTTACATGTAATGGGATAATTGAATTTAAAATTGAGCGAAAAGATTATGAACGACTTTTAGAAATTGCAAAAATAAGTAGATGCAATATTGAAAAAGTAAAACAAAAAGGTGTAATAAATGTAGCCAAGAGATACAGCAAAAGAAAAGCTTTTGTTGGAGTATTGCTGGTGATTTGCATGGTTGTATATTTAATAAATAAGAGAGTGTGGAGCATAGAGATTGAAGGGAATAAAGAAGTTTCTTTAAGTGAGATATATCAAGAGTTGGAGCAAGAAAATTTGAAGAAAGGTATTTTGAAGGATGAACTAGATTTTGCAAAAATAAAAAGTAATATTTATCAAAGAAGAGCGGACATTTTATGGTTGGGATTTTCATTAAAAGGGACGACATTAAAAGTTGAGGTTATTGAAAGAAAAAATCCTGAAGAGGATGAGTTTAAAAATAAACCGTGTAATATAGTGGCGGACAAAGCAGGAATTATTGAAAGTATTTATGTAAAAGAAGGGGCTGCTAATGTGCAGAAAGGAGATGTAATTTATAAAGGTGATTTGCTAGTGAATGGAGTCGTGACTAGCGAACATTCAGAAAATAGATATGTTTCAGCTAATGCAGAAATATCAATTAAAACTTGGTATGAAGGAAAGGTGGCAATCCCATACGAAAAAACACTTTTGATAAAGTCGGGAAATAGACATAATACATACAAATTAAGTGTGCGGAAATTGTGTGATAAATTTGTTAAATACTAGTACAAAATTTGAAAAGTATGATACAATTAACACTGTGAAAAACCTTGTTTTGTTTGGATATTTTGAGTTGCCGATAAAGCTTGAAACGGTAACTTACGAAGAATATATTTTAGACGAAGTAAAGTATTCACGAGACCAGGCTGAAATGATTGCAAGGACTAAAGCTTTAGCGTTAGCAAAACAAAAAATACCACAAGATTCAGAAATTATGAATTGTGAGTATCATGTTTTTGAAGAAGAAAATGAAGTTATAGTTAGAGCTACAGTAACATGCGTTGAATCAGTTGGAATAAAAGAGGGAATAGAACACGATGTTATGTAACCTCAAAGGAGTTGGAATAAAATGGCTGAATTACAACTAAAGGTAGTAAAAAATACAGGTGATGGAATCTGGGGAAAAGCTTTAAATAATTTTAATAAAGTATTCTATTCATCAGGAAGTGGATTGTTTAATCTTGTTATTAATTCAAAAAGAAATTCGTTATTAAGAGCAAATGCGAATTATATTGAAATGATTAATATTGCTAACGAGAAAAAACGTAACACAATAGCTGATAAATATGAAAGAGCCTATGATGCATACTTGGATGCTTTAGAAAGACATATAACAGATACTGTATATACAAGAGTTCAAAAAAGAGTTAGCACATTAAAAGAAAACAGAATGCTTTCTGATTATTATGAAGTTAATTCTTTAAAAGGAACTGAATATTGTGAATACAAGTATAGAAGACAAATCATGTATCTTCAAATGGATTGGGAAAATATTTTGGCTTCTAACAAGTCTGAACTTTTTGTTTCTAAGTATAAAGCTTTCTACGTTAACGTTGTAGATCAATTATATAAAGGTTTAATGCGTCATTATTCTGTAAGACTTACGAATCAATCTGAAGACAAAGAACAAGTTTTCCAAAAGATATATGATTCGGTTGAAGATTATATAAAACTTGTGCTTCCATATTTAGAAGAAACAGAAGGACGTAAAGAAGTAATTGAAGGATATAAAAAATACATTCAAACAATAGATTTATATGCGAAGAAAGAAATTAATTCTATAAAGAGAGAATTATATTTATTAGAATTGGGAATTGGTTTATTTACATACTGTTTACCAATCCTTGCTACAGAAGAATGTTATATAGATATTATTTCTCGTTGCCGTAGTACATTACCAAATATCTACATCACAGCGGATAAATTCGAAATGTATAACTTGCTTTTAGATGCTAAAGAAAATTATGCTTACAATGTTTTAAGCAAAAAGACTTTATGGGATTCGGAAGAAGAGAAAAAAGAATTCGATGAAATGTGGAAACAATTTGATGAATATACAAAGTTAAAAAGAATTGATTTTAACGAGTATAAGAGACTTCGCGAAATATTATTTATCAAATGGGAGAAGAGTTGTTTAAATAATGCTAAAGCAGAAGCTAAAGAACTTCGTGCTTATTACAGAGAAAGAATGAAACAAGTTGGTGGACTTAGAAAGTTTAAGAACTCATATAAGAAGCTTCAAGGAAACTGGAAAACTAGAAGAAGATGTCATGAAGCTTAAATGTTTTAAGGTGGAGAAAAATGGTTGAAATAAATTATGAAGATATAGAAAATCTAGCCGAAGAAAAACTTATAGAAAAAGTTGTTAGTACAGTGCTTGAGATGGAACAAATAAAAAAGAAATTAGATGTGTATATCACACTTACTAACAACGAAAATATAAGAAAAATAAATGCCGAGCATAGACAAATTGATAAAGCTACAGATGTATTATCTTTTCCTATGTTTGATAGATCAGAAATTGATTCTTTAAAAGTAGATGATGAGATGGAAGATATATTAGGAGACATTATTGTTTCTGTTGAAAAAGTTCGTGAACAAGCAGAAGAATATGGACATTCTTTTGAACGCGAGCTTGCATATCTTGTTACTCATGGAATGTTACATTTACTTGGATATGATCATATGATTGATGAAGAAAAAGTTATTATGAGAAAACGAGAAGAAGAAATTTTAGGGGTGCTAGATATTACAAGAGATTAATTCAAGGGGGATTTGTATGGATAAAAAAACGTGGTTTAAAGTTGGTATTGCATTTGCAGCAGTGGTGTTAATGTGTACTGGAATAATCGTTGGTGCATATAGTGCAAAAAACAAAAAAGCAAATTCTGATGACCTTGTAAGCGGAGATGTTTCAGGTGAAATTAGCGGAGAAATAAGTGGCGACGAAAGTGGTGAACAAGAATATTTGGGTCCTAACATTTTCTCTGGTGATAAAAGACCAATCGCGGTAATGATTGATAATGAAAAACCGGCGTGGGTAAATCACGGTGGATTAAATTCAGCATATATGCTTTATGAATTTATCATTGAAGGTGGAGAAACAAGAATCATGGCGTTCTTTAAAAATGTTGCGCCAGATTATATTGGGCCAGTGAGAAGTGCAAGACATTATTTCTTGGATTATGCAATGGAACATGATGCAATATTTGTTCACTTTGGATGGAGTCCACTTGCTGAATCAAATATTAAAACTTTAGGAATAAATAATATCAATGGTATTTATGATACATTCTTCTGGAGAGTTGCACCATTAAGTTCATATCATAATGCTATAACAAACATGAGTAAGATTGCTCAACAAATAGCAAGTAAAAAATATCGTGATACATCAGATCAAGATTGTGTAATATCATACAATCAATATGATACAGATATTGAGGGCGGACAAGCAGCGAATACAATAAAAATAAAATATTCAGCAACACAAAATGTTTCTTATCAGTATGATGCTGAGAAGAAAGTTTATTTAAGAAGTATGAGAGGACAAGCTCATAAAGATTCTCAAACAGGTGAACAATATTATGCTAAAAATATTGTGATGATATATGTTAAAGATGAACTTCTAGATGATCCGGAAGATAAAGGTAGAAGAAATCTTTATAACACTGGAGCAGGTGATGGATTCTATGCTACTAATGGAAAAATTGAAAGAATTACATGGAAGAAATTTTCTAGAAGTGATAGAACAATCTATTACAATCAAGCTGGTGAAGAAATAACATTCAATGATGGAATCACTTGGGTACAAGTGGTACCTACAAATGGAACTGTAGCTTTTGAATAAGGAGAAATATTTATGACGAATACAGAATTAATAAAATTAGCAATTGAAGCAAAGAAAAATGCAATGTCACCAACAGGATATTATTGTGGCGCAGCATTACTAGCAACATCAGGTAAAGTTTATACAGGATGTAATTTAGGAAGTGAAGATGCTCTTTTTAATATTTGCGCGGAGAAAGTTGCAATTGCAAAAATGCTATCTGAAGGAGATAAAATGTTCACTAAAATTGCTGTAGTCGGTGGAATAGGAGATGCACTTATGTATACAACACCATGTGGTATTTGTAGACAATTAATTAGTGAATTTGGAAATGAAATTGAGGTAATAATGGGATTCAAGAATGAAAATGATGAACTTGAAGAAAAAGTTTTGAAAGTATCAGATTTATTACCAAGTAGTTATGCGATGTAATTAAGGAGGATAAAGATTATGTTTAAGTCAGGTTTTGTAGCAATAGTTGGGAGACCAAACGTTGGTAAGTCTACATTGTTAAATGCAATTGCTGGACAAAAGATTGCGATTGTATCTAACAAACCACAAACAACAAGAACTGCAATAAAAGGAATTGTAAATAGAGAAGATGCACAAATAATTTTTACAGACACTCCAGGAATACACAAACCAAAGAATAAACTTGGCGAAAAAATGGCAGAAACAATTAATGACTCAATGTCAGATGTTGATGTTATTTTGTATTTAATAGAGGGAACAGATAAAGGAATTGGTCTTGCCAATGAATTTATTTTAAATAAAGTTATCGAGCAAAACACAAAAGCTATTCTTGTTATCAACAAAGTAGATTTAGTTAAGAAAGAAAATTTATTAGAACTTATAAAGTTATATAGTGAAAGACATAATTTTGAAGCGATTATACCTATCTCTGCAAGAAATGCAGATGGAGTAGATACAGTAATCGACAAAATTGTTGAACTATTACCAGAGGGTCCAGCATATTATGATACTGAGGAATGGACTGATCAAACAGAAAGACAAATTATAGAAGAAACAATTAGAGAAAAAGCTCTACGTTCATTAGATGATGAGGTACCACACGGTATAGCTGTTGAAGTTATTTCTATGAAAAAAAGAGAGAAAAAAGAATTATATGATATAGATGCTACAATTTATTGTGAGAAAAAATCACACAAAGGAATTATCATCGGTAAAGATGGAGCAATGCTAAAGAAAATTGGTGAGAGAGCAAGAGAAGACATTGAAAAAATGTTAGATTGCAAAGTTAATTTACAATTATGGGTTAAAGTAAAAGAAGATTGGAGAGACAACGAAACAAGATTAAATCAAATCTTCCGCACATAGTTGAATAAAAATAATTTTTTTACCAATAATAACTATACAAATAATTGATAGAAAAAACTTCAAAAGAAGGAGGGCACAAATGAATAAAAAATTTGCATGGGAGCTTTTTAAAAATACAGGAAATGTAGATGCGTATATGATTATGAAAGACATCGAAAATAACGCGTCTGTAGTGAATCTAGAAAATAATAACGCATTGGGTGGTATTAATGGGAATATTACGAACGAAGGGCATAGTAATTAAGATTGCCAACTCGTCTGAAAACGATAAAATATTAACTGTTTTAACTGCCGAACGAGGAAAGATAAAAGTTTTTTGTAAGGGTGCTAAGAAAGCAAAAAGTACTTTGCTTGCGAGCACGGAGTTTTTAAGTTACAGTGATATGATTTTGTTTGAAGGTAATAGTGATATGTATAGCTTAAATTCAGCAGAATCGATTAATGTTTTTTATAACATTAGAACAGATATAGATAAGTTGATGTATGCTTCAACAATAGCACAAATAATGAATGATGTATGTCAAGAAGAAGAGTTGTCTTTTAACAGAGTACAACTTCTTCTTAACACATTGTATGTTATTTCAGAAACAGATAAGGATTTGAAATTAGTATATTCTATTTTTAGAATAAGGCTTTTAGGTATACTTGGTTTCGTTCCGCGCTTAGATAAGTGTGTAAGTTGTGATAAAAGTTATAAAGAAATAAAAGAGTTATATTTTAGTTTGAAAGATAATGGAATAAAATGCGAAACTTGCAAAAAGCTAGACAAAGGAGCTTTGAATATATCAGCTGTTACATATACTAGTTTAGTGTATATTTTATCTTCGGACGCGAAAAAAATATTCTCGTTTGATATACCAGAAGAAGCTGTAAATGAGCTTGGTTTGTTGGTTGATTTATATATGACTGAAAAAGTAGAAAAAGAATATAAAGTAGGATTATAGAAACTCTTATATATAGGAAGAGTTTCTTTTTTTAATATCTTGTCACCTTTATGTAAACGTGATATAATGCTGCTCGGAAGTCCCAATTAATCTAGAGGCAAGAGGAGGTAATTTTCATATGCCATGGGAAAGTATGCTCTATTGTGGCCTGGTGGCCACGCTCGTAACCGTTCTTCTCTGTAGACTGTGGAAGGGCGGAGCAGGTTCCAAGAAGAGAAATGCCATCGTTGGCGGCCTGTTTACGGTAAGTCAGACCCTGTTTTCTGGCACTATTGTTGCAAGTAACTCCGCAAGAGTGTTTCATGCAGCGTCTGCTGCAAAGGAAGCTGGCGAAGCTGTAGGCTTCTGGGCGCTTGGTGGCGTCGGTGGAACAATCCTTGGGTTCTTGATGTCGATTTTCATTGGCTGCTGCGTCTTTGCAGGAATTGCGTGTTTCTGCGGACTTGTCAATAACGACAGACCCCAATGGCTTGGCTCCAGCGTCGTAGCAGTGTTCTTGTTCACACTGCTCTTTATGGCTGTAGGAATCTGATTCCCTGAAAAATGTGGTGTGGTGCCGTGAGTGGTACCACACCCATTTTTTATATCAAATTTTATTTAGGACTTGAATTTAACATAAATGAGTGATAATATAACAAGCAGTTAAATAAATTGCGTTGAGAAAGAGGAGTAGCTATTGAGAAGTTTTTAGAGAGTCTGAGGTGGGTGAAATCAGATAGCTGTAAATAGTGAAGGGAGCTTTTGAGTGATTATAAATTAAGGGAACAATCTTAGATTGTTAACTAGGGTGGAACCGCGGAATAGATATTTCGTCCCTAGCGCATAGAAATATGTGCTAGGGATTTTTTTCGTCCCTAAGATGGCGAGTATAACTCGTACAAATTAAAAGGAGGAATTAAAATGGAAAAAAGCATGGAGAAAATCGTAAATCTTTGTAAGTCAAGAGGATATGTATATTCAGGTTCTGAAATTTATGGTGGACTTGCAAACTCTTGGGATTTTGGACCACTAGGTGCTGAACTAAAGAAAAACATTAGAGATGCATGGTGGCAAAAATTTGTTAAAGAAAGTAAATACAATGTTGGTGTGGATGCAGCTATTATGATGAATCCACAAGTTTGGGTTACAACAGGTCACGTTGGTGGATTCAGTGATCCGCTAATTGACTGTAAATCTTGTAAAACAAGACACAGAGCAGATAAGTTAATTGAAGAATGGTCATTCAAAAATGGTGAACAAATTTCAGGTCTTGATGGTTGGTCAAATGAAGAATTAGTTGACTACATCAAGAAAAATAATATTGCTTGTCCTGATTGTGGAAAAACAGATTTCACAGATATCAGAAAATTCAACTTAATGTTTAAAACATTTATGGGTGTTACTGAAGATGCTAAATCAGAAGTATACCTAAGACCAGAAACTGCACAAGGTATGTTCGTTAACTTTAAAAATGTTCTAAGAACAACAAGAAGCAAAATGCCTATGGGTATTTGTCAAATTGGTCGTTCTTTTAGAAACGAAATTACACCTGGTAACTTCATTTTTAGAATTAGAGAATTCGAACAAATGGAACTTGAATTTTTCTGCAAACCAGGTACTGATTTAGAATGGTATGAATATTGGAAAGACTTCTGCAAAAACTGGCTTTTAAGCATTGGTATTAAGGAAGATAATTTAAGAATGAGAGAACACTCAAAAGAAGAGTTATCTTTCTACAGTAAAGGTACAACTGATATTGAATACTTATTCCCATTTGGTTGGGGTGAATTATGGGGTATCGCTGATAGAACTGACTATGATCTAAAGAGACATATGGAAGCTTCTAAAGCTGATTTAACATACTTAGATCCTGAAACAAATGAAAAGTATGTTCCATATTGTGTTGAACCATCAGTTGGTGTTGAAAGAATTTTCTTAACAGTTATTTGTGATGCTTATGATGAACAAGAAATTGCTGAAGGTGATGTAAGAACAGTGTTACACTTACACCCAGCACTTGCACCATTTAAAGCTGCTGTATTACCACTTTCTAAAAAGTTAAGTGAAAAAGCTACAGAAGTATTTGATGAGTTATCAAAGAAATTTAATATCGAATATGATGAAGCAGGAAGCATTGGTAAGAGATATAGAAGAGAAGATGAAATTGGTACACCATACTGTATCACAATTGACTTTGACACATTAGAAGATAATGCTGTTACAGTTAGAGATAGAGATACAATGGAACAAGTTAGAATGCCAATTGCAGATCTTGAAAAATTCTTAGAAGAAAAAACAAAATTCTAAAATTATTGCGCGTTGCACAGAATTTGTGTAACGTGCATTTTTTATTTGATATACTTTCACATACTGAAAAAAGTATGATAAAATAACACTCGAATGAAGGAGTGGTGATATGCCAAGTATTAGTTATTTGTTTAAAAGAATTTGTACAATGAATTATAAATCTATGTTTGAACGTGTTGATGTTGTAAAAGCAAAATGCAACAAAAATAAATTCGTGATTTTTTGTGATATGGTTTGGTGTGGATTAAGATATGGCGCAGGATATGTAGATTATGATGTTATTGGTTTTTATAAATTAAATAGTAAGCAAAGAAAGACGATGCTTACTCGTGGAATAAATAATAAATTTGTTAAGAAATTAAATGAAAAAGAATATTGGCATTTATTTAATAACAAAAATGAATTTAACGATATGTTCAAAGAATATATAAAAAGAGATTACATTTATCCAGTAAGTGCTGATAAAGAAAAAGCTATAGAATGGTTAAAAAATCATGAAGTGTTTTTTGCAAAGCCTAATGATGGTCAATGCGGAAAAAACATTGAAAAAATCAGTACAGAAAAATGGAAAGATAATTTCGAAGAGTTATATGCATACCTAGTAGAAAATAAGTTAGAACTTTTAGAAGAACCAATTATTCAATGTGAAGAAATGAATAAATTAAATTCATCTTCAGTAAACACTATAAGAATGGTTACTGTGATGAATGAACAAGATGAAGTTACAATTATTGCAACATTTTCAAGAATTGGTAATGGTAAAGTTGTTGATAATTTTAATAGTGGCGGAATGACTGCCAGAATTGATGTTGAAACAGGTAAGATAATTGAAGATGCGGTAAATAAAAATGGTGAGCTTTTTGAAAAGCATCCTATAACAGGAACAACGATAAAAGGTTTTCAAATTCCTAATTGGGAAGAAGCGAAAAATATGGTTAAAGGTGCTGCAAAATTAAGTAAGCATATTAGATACGTTGGTTGGGATGTTGGATTAAGTGATAAAGGTCCTGTTTTGGTTGAAGGAAATCAATTTCCTGGACATGATATATATCAAGTTGCTGAAAAAATAGGTAAGGATGATATCGGAATTTTACCAGTATTCGAAGATGCAATGAGAATAAAAAATAAATAAAATGCAGAAACGGACATGGCGCGAAGCACATGTCCGTTGTTGTTTTTAAATTAATAAGCTTTAAAAAAGATTGAATTTTCTTAAGTCCCAGTAGATCACTTGGACCTTCTTTTTAGCAGGTTGTGGGTTTAAAACGATTAAGTAATTGCTGCCCGCTGCGGTAGCCAGCTGTTTGCTGTGGGTTAATGCGGCGATAAAGTTGTCTCTGTGGAATGCTTCCTTGAATTCGATGATATCATAGCTGTCGTTTTTTTCGGCGCTGGTCTGGAAGACCTTCATGATGCCGATTAAGAGATCAAAAGTAATAGGGTCGTTAGTTAGAATTTCGATGACTTTCTTTTCGTATACCTCCAAACATTGTACTTTGTGTGAGAGAATGGACCATAGTCCATAACATCCCATGTTGTTCGTAGCTGTCATGATTTCAGAAATCTTTTCGCCAGGAGAAATAGTTATTTTTTTACTGCACATACTAGTTCCTTTCTACTTGATGCTTCATTGTTTGCAAAACTCCTTATTGGATAGTCTATATATTACGCATGCATTATATCACAGTGACCTTTATTCGGTCAACATAACCACAAATTATTTGAAAAAATTACCAAATGCGACAAAAAGATGCAAAAAGCCCTATCCTGAGATTCAAGATAGGGCTGTGATTTTTAAGTTAAGCAGGAGCTGATTGCACCGAACAATTCAGCAACTAGAGCAAAGATGCCAGAATATATCCACTTTACAAAGGGGAGAATGATATGGTCGACAAGCATGTAGATGAATTTAAGACGGTCATAAGAGCCGGGGACAACTTCGCGCAACATGATAAGTGTGATGACAGTCCAGGTGAGCATGTTGAAATAGAATTTAAATTTTTTGTAGCGAATGAACAGATAGGGCTGAGGGTATGCGTGAACAGTAGTTGGGGTAAACTCGGGGGAATGATTCATTGGTGCCTCCTAACAGGGTGAGATGCGGACAGACTTATGAAATAGTAGCAGATATCGACCTCCAATAAATGTAATTTTACAATATTGATTTTATAGGGGATTTGCGTCGCGTATAGTATATCACGTGTTTACATAAAGTCAAGAAAATAATTCTTTTTCGAATGGCTATAAATGCCCTTAAATAGGGCTTTTTGAGTTTGCAAAAACTCTTGATTTTTTTGGCTTTTTGGTATATTATATTAGGCGTTACAGACCAAGTAAACGACATTTTATTTCAAAAAATTAAGAGGAGGAATAAAAAAATGAGCAAAAAGTACGTATATCTTTTTAGCGAAGGTGACGCTACAATGAGAAACCTTCTTGGTGGTAAAGGTGCTAACTTAGCAGAAATGACAAAGTTAGGTTTACCAGTTCCACAAGGTTTCACAATTTCTACAGAGGCTTGTACTCAATACTACGAAGATGGACAAAAAATCAATCCAGAAATCGAAGCTGAAATTTTTGAGTACATCAAAAAAATGGAAGAAATCACAGGTAAGAAATTCGGAGATATGGAAAATCCATTATTAGTATCTGTTCGTTCAGGAGCTAGAGCTTCTATGCCAGGTATGATGGATACAATCTTAAACTTAGGTTTAAATGAAGATGTTGTTGAAGCATTATCAAGAAAATCTGGTAACCCACGTTGGGCTTGGGACTGCTACAGAAGATTCATTCAAATGTATTCTGACGTAGTTATGGAAGTTGGTAAGAAATACTTCGAACAACTTATAGATAAAATGAAAGAAGAAAAAGGTGTAACTCAAGACGTTGAGCTTACAGCTGAAGACTTAAAAGAATTAGCTAACCAATTCAAAGCTGAATACAAAGCTAAAATCGGTGCTGATTTCCCAACAGATCCTACAGAACAATTAATGGGAGCTGTTAAAGCCGTATTTAGATCTTGGGACAACCCTAGAGCTAACGTTTATAGAAGAGACAATGATATCCCATATTCTTGGGGAACAGCTGTAAACGTTCAAATGATGGCATTTGGTAACATGGGTGAAACATCTGGTACAGGTGTTGCTTTCACAAGAAACCCATCTACAGGTGAAAAGAAACTTATGGGTGAATTCTTAATGAACGCTCAAGGTGAAGACGTTGTTGCTGGTGTTAGAACTCCACAACCAATCGACCAATTAAAAGAAGTTATGCCAGAAGTTTATGAACAATTCACACAAATCTGTAATACATTAGAAAACCATTACAGAGATATGCAAGACATGGAATTCACTATCGAAGATAGAAAATTATACATGTTACAAACAAGAAATGGTAAGAGAACAGCTCCAGCTGCTCTAAAAATTGCTTGTGACTTAGTTGACGAAGGTATGATTACAGAAAAAGATGCTGTATTAATGATCGACCCAAGAAACTTAGACACATTATTACACCCACAATTCGATGCTGCTGCATTAAAAGCTGCTACAGAAATTGGTAAAGCATTACCTGCTTCTCCAGGTGCTGCTTGTGGTAAAGTAGTATTCACAGCTGAAGATGCTAAAGAATGGGCTGCTAGAAAAGAAAAAGTAGTTCTTGTTAGACTTGAAACATCTCCAGAAGATATCGAAGGTATGAAAGCTGCTCAAGGTATCTTAACAGTTCGTGGTGGTATGACATCTCACGCTGCCGTTGTTGCTCGTGGTATGGGTAAATGCTGCGTATCTGGATGCACAGAAATTAACATGGATGAAGAAAATAAAGTATTCACATTAGCTGGTAAAACATATCATGAAGGAGACGAAATCTCAATTGATGGTTCAACAGGTAGAATCTATGACGGAATCGTTCCAACAGTTGACGCTACAATCGGTGGAGAATTCGGAAGAATCATGGAATGGGCTGACAAATACAGAGTGTTAAAAGTTAGAACAAATGCTGATACTCCAGCTGACGCTAAGAAAGCTAGAGAATTAGGTGCTGAAGGTATCGGTCTTTGCCGTACAGAGCATATGTTCTTCGAAGCTGATAGAATTGCTGCAATCAGAGAAATGATTTGTTCAGATACAGTTGAACAAAGAGAAAAAGCTCTTGCTAAATTAGAGCCAATGCAACAAGGTGACTTCGAAAAATTATATGAAGAAATGGAAGGATACGGAGTAACAATCAGATTCTTAGATCCTCCACTACATGAGTTCGTTCCAACAGAGGAAAAAGATATCGAAGCTCTTGCTAATACACAAGGCAAGACAGTTGAAGAAATCAAAGCTATCATTGCTAGCTTACATGAATTCAACCCAATGATGGGACACAGAGGATGCCGTTTAGCAGTAACATATCCTGAAATTGCAGCAATGCAAACAAGAGCTGTTATTAAAGCTGCTATCGCAGTATCTCAAAGAAAGAACATTACAATCGTTCCAGAAATCATGATTCCACTTGTTGGTGAAATCAAAGAATTAAAATATGTTAAAGACGTAGTTTGTGAAACAGCTGATGCTGTTATCGCAGAAGCTGGCGTTGAATTAAAATACCAAGTTGGTACAATGATCGAAATCCCAAGAGCTGCTTTAACAGCTGATGAAATCGCTAAAGAAGCAGAATTCTTCTCATTCGGTACAAACGACTTAACACAAATGACATTCGGATTCTCAAGAGATGATGCTGGTAAATTCTTAGGAGCTTACTATGACAAGAAAATCTACGAAAACGATCCTTTTGCTAAAGTTGACCAAACTGGTGTTGGTAAATTAATTAAAATGGCTGCTGATTTAGGTAAATCTACAAGACCTGAAATTAAATTAGGTATCTGTGGTGAACACGGTGGAGATCCATCTTCAGTTGAGTTCTGCCATAGTGTAGGTCTAACATATGTATCATGCTCACCATTTAGAGTTCCAATAGCTAGACTTGCTGCTGCACAAGCACAAATCAAAAATCCAAGAGCGTAAGCTT
>CAYMVI010000007.1:0-82937 GCA_964394075.1 uncultured Eubacteriales bacterium
GTTGGTTTAAATTTAAAAATACATTGTATAACGTCTTTATTTCTAGCTAACACTTCTCTTATTTCTCTATATGCTTTCCAGCATATTGTCTTGGATCTGATGGCGCTCCCACAGCCTTAAGACCTAACTTATTAGCAATATATAATGATCTATATAAATGATATTCTTGTGTAACTATAATTGCATTTTCAACGTCAAAAACTGCTTTTGCTCTATATATACTTTCATATGTTGAGAAACCAGCATGATCCATAAATATATCTTCCGAAGGCACACCTTGCTCCATAATATATTTTTTCATAACACTAACTTCATCATAACCGTTTTGTCCGTGATCCCCTGTAGCTAAAATCTTGTCGACTACACCTTCCTTATATAACTTAATTCCTTCTAGCAGTCTATCTTCTAACATCGGACTCGGCTTGTCTCCCCAGATTCCAGCTCCTAATATTATTACGCAATCAATTTCTTGGATATCCGAATAATCATTATCTTTTATAATTTGATTTTTAGTCGTAGACTTCACATAGTGATTAATTCCAAATACATAGCAAGTCATTGCAATGATTAAAATCAGTAATGTTATCAATATCTTTTTTAATTTTAATTTCATGTAATCACCTCTTTGTTTTGACTACTTATATATTACATCAAAAAAATAATAGATACTAGTATAACCTAATATCTATCATTTTATTTTCACTTTCATTTAGCTATTTGCCTACCCTCATGATTAATTTCATAGTTATCGAAATATATCAAATCAGCTAGTGGTACAATCTCATATTCTAACGCTTCAATACAATCTATTATTTGTTGCAAGCCATTTGCAGTATATTTAGTATCGTTATGCATCAAAATGATTGAACCATTTCTTATCTTATTTTTTATTCTTTCACACATTTCATCAGGAGTTTTTCCTGTATAGTCTAATGTATCTATATCCCATTGAATAACTTTCATATTTAAATTTTCTGCCGCCTGTATAACTACATTATTATATTCTCCATATGGACCTCTATAAAACTTTATCTCAGCTCCAGTTAGTTCTTTCAATTTGTTATTACAAGCCTGCATATCTTCTATATTCTTTTCATACGATAAATTATTTACATGTGCATGCGAGTTAGAATGGTTTCCTAGTTCCATATTGTTTTCATACAATAATTTAACTGCATCAGGATTTTTATCTATCCAATCTCCAACCATAAAGAAAGTAGCAGTTACTCCATTTTTAATAAGTGTATCTATAATATCTGGTATATCATCAGCCCCCCAAGCACAGTCAAAAGTTATTGCAACTTGTTTTTTATCTGTTCCAACGCTATATATGGGTAACAATCTGTTAGAATTAGAAACTTCCAAAACGTTATTGTTTCTTAAATGTCTGCACCCTAAAACAGAAACAATTACTAATGCTAAAATCAAATATAACTTTTTTAGATTTAATTTAATCACAAAGAAACTAGTCATAAAAATATCCTCCCATATTTAATATATGAGAGGATTCTATGTTTTATTTATTAAAGAAGCTCGTTAGTTTTGCCCAAAATCTCTTGAAGAAATTATCTTCTGTTTTTTCTATCATGGCAAATTCGTCTTTAACAGGAATCGTTGTGGTATTTTCAGCAATTTTTGCGTTGTCTGGATTAAAGATACTTTCTTTATAATTTTTTTCGAAATATTCATATTGTTTTCTTTCGTTTTCAAGCATTCTTTTTCTCATTTTAATTTTGTCTTGTTCTTCTGCCCAATAAGTAAGATACAAACCAGATAAGAATTGTCTTGTTGTTTTTAATAATTTTTGGTCTTTTAAAGGCTTGGTATAATCTAATTTAAAATCATGCTTTTTCGCTTTTTGCGCAGCAATTTTCTCAACAAGATCTTTTGGTAGTTTATCCACCAAAAACTTGTCTAATATTCCAAACACTTCATTAACTTCATATAAGGTATTTCTATATTCTATATTATTCATATTAGCACCTTCTAACTATTTTATTATTCTCCTGGATCAATTGTTGGCTCCTCGTCTAAAGGAATGTCTTTTCCGTTCAAACAAGCAACCATACCATTAAATGTTTTTTGTGTTGGTTTATATAACTCTCCAGAAGCAAGTTCTGCTAGAGCGTCTATGCCGCTTCCAGTAAGAACATCTACAGGTTGTTCTGATGTTGTTAATGATACATTTCCTGTAGCAGAGTCAGATTCTAATACTACCTCATTTAATTTTTCTTCTCTTTTGTTCATAAAAACACCTCTTTGTTTTTAATTACTATAATTTTATATTAAAGTATTTTTTATATCAACATGTTATTTTGTCATTTCAATAAATTGCGCTTCATCTATTACATTAATTCCAAGTTCTAAAGCTTTGTCTAATTTACTACCAGCCTCTTCACCAGCTAATACATATGTTGTTTTCTTTGACACACTGCCAGAAACTTTGCCTCCAAAGTTTTCTATTATCTCTGAAGCCTCGTTTCTCGAAAGTGTTGGTAATGTTCCAGTTAATACAAATGTCATTCCAGCAAATCTATTGTCTGTATTTTCTTCATAATTACTTTGCATATTAACACCAACAGCTTTTAGTTTTTCAATCAAATCTTTTGCTTGTTGATCATCAAAAAATTTAACTATACTTTCCGCCATTATGCTTCCTATTTCGTTTATTTGGCACAAATCTTCATACGTTGCGTTCATTAAAGAATCTAAGTCTCTAAAATTCTTTGCTAATATTTTTGCACTCTTTAATCCAATATGTCTAATGCCAAATGAGTTAATTAATTTTTCTAACGGATTTGATTTACTCTTCTCAATTGCGTTGATTAAGTTTGAAGCACTTTTATCGCCCATTCTATCTAAAGAAGCAATTTCTTCTAAACTTAATTCATATATGTCTGCAACATTCGAAAGCATTCCTTTATCTAGCATCATTTCAACTAGCGCAGGACCAAAACCATCTATATCCATTGCATCTCTTGAAACAAAGTGGACAATTGTTCTAAACAATCTTGCAGGACATTCAATACCTGTACATCTTATTGCAGCTTCGCCTTCTTCACGAACAGCTTCAGCACCACACACAGGACAAATTCTAGGCATTTCAAAATCCTTTTCAGTACCGTCTCTTTTTTCTACAAGGACATCTGCAACTTCTGGAATTACATCTCCAGCTTTTTGAATAGTTACATGATCACCAATTTTTAATCCTTTTTCTTTTATAAAATCTTCATTATGAAGAGTTGTTTTCGAAATCACAGACCCTGCAACTTTGACAGGTTCAAGTATTGCAACAGGAGTAAGTGCGCCTGTTCTTCCTACTTGTATCACAATATCTTTTAATATTGTTTCTTTCTTTTCTGGTGGATATTTATATGCAACAGCCCATTTAGGAACCTTGGTTGTTACACCAAGTTCTTCTCTTTGTGCTAAGCTATCTACTTTTAAAACAGCACCATCAATATCAAATGCTAACCCACCACGAGCTTCACCAATTTCTTCAATAGCTCCTACAACTTCTTCTGGAGTATTGCATCTCTTTAAAAATGGAGAAACTACAAATCCTAATCCTTCAAGATATTTTAATGATTCATAGTGAGAAGAAAATGTTTTATCTGGTGATACTTGCACATTAAAAACAAATATCGCCAAGTTTCTGCTTGCTGTTACTTCTGGATCTAATTGTCTTAATGAACCAGCTGCCGCGTTTCTAGGATTTGCAAAAAGCTTTTCACCAGCAAGTTCCCTTTCTTCATTTATTCTTTCAAAATCATCATGTGGCAAATATACTTCACCACGCACAACTATATCTATAGGTTCAGATAGTTTTTGTGGTACTGTTTTAATAGTTTTCAAATTAAGAGTAACATCTTCTCCTACTAAACCATTTCCCCTAGTTGAACCTCTTACAAACTCACCTTTTTTATATTCAAGAGCAACTGATAATCCATCAATTTTAGCTTCAACTACATATTCTGGATTCGCTACAACTTTATCTATCTTTTCCATAAAGCTTACAACGTCAGCTGTGCTAAACACATCTTGTAAACTTTGTAACGGAACTTGATGTTGTACTTCAGAAAAGTGCGAATCAACTTTACCTGTCGCTACAATCACTTGAGTTGGCGAATCTGCAGCGATAAGTTCAGGATGCTCTTTCTCTATGTTTTTAAGTTCAACCATAAGCATATCATATTCAAAGTCTGATATTTCAGGTTCATCCATGTTGTAATACAAATTCGCATGATATGCTATAGTCTCTTTTAGTTCTTTATATCTTTTTTCAATTTTGTTCATTTTAATTTCCTTTCAAAGAAACTTTTTCGTGAAGTTTATTTGCTTTTTAAAACAACGTCTTTAGATTTAACAAAGTAGTCAACACCTGAGAATATTGTTGCAAGAACAGATATAATCATTGCTACTGACATTAATATGTTTAATACAAGCTCAGCAACTGGTAATCCGCCATTTACAAAAGCAAGGAATGGATGAATATCAATAAACGCAAGTGATATTGCTACCATTTGTGAAACCGTTTTTACTTTTCCGTACCAGCTAGCAGCTATTACTGTACCTTCGCCAGCAGCTAACATTCTTACTCCAGATACTATAAATTCTCTCGCTAAAATTACAACTGGAATCCAACCAGGAATCATTCCTGTTTCAACAAGCATTATCATAGCTGCAAGTACTAATAGTTTGTCCGCAATTGGATCTAAAAATTTACCGAATGTTGTAACTATATTATTTTTTCTAGCTATATGACCATCTAAGAAATCTGTGAAAGATGCAACTAGGAAAATAATTAATATAACTAGATTTTCTACTGTTACATTCCAAAAAGCAATTTGGGTTAAATTAAATAATGGTACTAACATCATAAAAGGTATTAATAAAATTCTTGCTACTGTAATTTTGTTTGGTAAATTCATAATAAAATCCTCCTCTGACAATTTCTTGTCTTTATATTTTAAAAATTAAAGTCTCTTTATAGTTCTCTTGCTATCAAATCATATTCTAAAATTTGCTCAACTTTTGCATTAATAAATTCTCCAACATTGTGTTCTTTCTTATTCTTTACAAACACAAGTCCATCAATGTCTGGAACATCCATATAGGTGCGGCAAACGTAATACTCGCCGTCTTCTGTTAATGAATCTATAATGCAATTAAATGTTTTTTCTAATAATGTTTCATTAAATTTTTCAGACACCGCTTGTTGCGCTTCCATTATCTTGTTGTGTCTTTCTTCTTTAATTTCATCTTCTATATGTCCGTCTAATTTAACCGCTGGAGTGCCATCTTCCATAGAATATTTAAACGCACCCAAACGGTTGAATTTAACTTCTTTTACAAAATCTAATAACTCATTAAACTGTTCTTCTGTTTCTCCAGGGAAACCAACAATTAAAGACGTTCTTAAAACTGCATCTGGCATAGCTGTTCTAATTTTTGAAATTACGTTTCTAATCAATTCTGAGTTACCTTTTCTACCCATTCTCTTTAATACTGTATCAGAAATATGTTGTATAGGCATATCAAAATATCTACATATTTTTTCATTACTCTTAACAACTTCGATTAACTCATCAGTTATCATTTCTGGATATGTATATAAGAAACGAACCCATTTAAAATCCAACTTACAAACTTCAGTTAACAATTCTGCAAGTTTAGATTCACCATATAAATCAAGGCCATATCTACTCGTGTCTTGAGCAATTAGTATAAGTTCTTTATAGCCTTTTGCTAATAGTTCTTCTGCCTCTTTTAATATATCTTCCATCGGTCTAGAAACAAGCGGACCTCTTATTTTAGGAATAGCACAATATGTACAATTATTACTACATCCGTCAGCTATTCTCAAATATGCAAAATTTTCTCCAGTTGAAATAACTCTATTATGATAATTCAAAACTTCAAAAATTTTGTCATACTCCCTAATAGGAATAAACAAATCTACTTCTGGCATTTCTTCTTTTAATTCATCATAGTATCTCTCAACAAGACATCCTGTAACAATAAGTTTTTTACAAAGACCTTTTTTGTAATCAGCCATTTCTAATATAGTATCGATAGCTTCTTGTTTAGCAGATTCAATAAAGCCGCAAGTATTTATAACAATTACTTCAGCTTCTGCTGGATCTTGAACTATTTCATAACCTTCGTCTTTGTAGTAGCCAATCATCATCTCTGTATCTACTAAATTCTTGCTACACCCTAAAGATATAAATCCTATTTTCATTCTTCAATAACTTCCTTTTTTATTTTATTCATAAATATTAATGCAACAATCATTGCTAAAATTTCTGATAACACAAATGCACTCCACATATAATCTGTACTTATATATTTCCCAACCAAATAAAGTATAGGTATATTAATACTTAACTGTCTTAATAAAAATATAACTAAACTATATTTGCTTTTTCCAATAGCCTGAAACACTGCTGATAGTAATAAGCTAACTCCAGCAAATACAAATCCTAAGCTCAATATTTTTAGTGCTATATTTCCTGTAATTCTTAACGATTCTTCTGCATGGAAAATATCTAATATAAAATCTGTTCCAAAAGTAAAAATCAATACTCCACAAATCATTAAAACTTCTACTGCAACAGCAAATATCTTTAAAGCTTCTTTTACTCTTTGTTTGTTCTTCGCACCATAATTATAAGCAACAATTGGTACCATCGCATTGGTCAACCCATATACTGTCATAAATAAGAATGATTGTACTCTAACATACAATCCCCAAACTGGAATTGCGTTCTCTGAAAACGTTGCAAAAATTTTATTCAAGAGAACTGTGACAAACGATGATATTGATTCTAATAAAATTGATGGAAATCCAACAATATAAATTTCTTTAATAATTGTCTTATCCAACATAAAATCCTTAATTTTCAAATTTAAATTCAAGCGATGTAAATTATACATCCCAACAAAAGTTGCCGAAAACTGCGCAATTATTGTTGCAAGAGCAGCACCTTTCATTCCCATTGCAGGAATCTTATAAAAACCAAAAATCAAAACTGCGTCCAATACAACATTGGTTATGCATCCAACTAAACTTCCCGCAGTTGTATATGACGGTTTTCCTAATGCTTCAAACACTTTTTCAAAAGTTGTCTGCATAAATACACCTAAGGAAAAAACTGTGCATATAGTTAAATATGTAATGCCATATTCCACAACAATCTCAGGTTGATTAAAGAACCTAATAAACCACTCTGTTCCTATAAAACCAAATATCGCGCTCACTAACCAGCCTAATATATTTAACATGAAGGTGTTGCCTACAATTTTATTTATTACACCCTCATTCTTTTCTCCAAGTCTTCTAGCTAATAATGAGTTTGCACCAATAGCAGTTCCTAAAGCAATGGCTACCATCAATGTTTGAATTGGTTGCGCAAGTGAAATTGCTGTTAATGCATCTTGATTTATCGCCGAAACAAATGCTCCATCAACCAAATTATAAAGAGCAAGTGACATCATTGATAAAATCGTTGGCACAGACATTCTAAACGCTAATTTTTTCATTTCCATATTGCCTAGGTCATGAGCTAAGTGCATTTACATATTCCCTCTTTTTCTATAAATTAATTATCTAGCAAAGCTTTTGCAAACTCTTCGGCGTTGAATACTTGTAAATCATCAATCTTTTCTCCAACTCCAATATATTTTACTGGTACATTTAATTCTGAACAGATTGAAATTACAACACCACCTTTAGCAGTACCATCTAACTTTGTTAATACAATACCAGTGATAGTTGTAACATCCGAAAACTCTTTTGCTTGAATCATTGCATTTTGTCCAGATGTTCCGTCTAAAACAATTAAAATTTCTTCTGATGCATCAGGTAATTCTTTCTTGATTGTTCTCTCAATCTTTCCTAATTCGTCCATAAGATTTTTCTTAGTATGTAATCTTCCTGCTGTATCTATAATAACTATATCGTAATTTTCTTCTTTAGCTTTTCTACAAGCATCAAAAGCAACTGATGCAGGATCTGAGCCCTCTGGTTTCTTTAACAAATCTACTCCTGCTCTTTCAGTCCAAACTTCTAATTGTTCAATTGCGGCTGCTCTAAAAGTATCTGCAGCAGCAACTAAAACTTTCTTTCCTTCTGCTTTAAAATTAGCAGACATCTTTCCAATAGAAGTTGTCTTACCAGCACCGTTAACACCAATTACTAAAATTACTGATGGTTTAGTTTCTAATTTTAAGCCACTTTCATTTTGTTTTAAGATGTCAGCAATTATTTCACAAAGCGCTTTTTTTACTTCATCTGAATCTTCAATTTTATTTAGTTTTATTTTATCTCTTAATTTTCCAATAATTTTATTTGTTGTTTCAAAACCAACATCAGATAATATAAGAGCTTCTTCTAATTCCTCTAGAAGTTCTTCGTCAACCTTTCTAAAATTTTTAAATACATTATTTATTTTTTCATCAAAAGATGATTTTGTTTTTGCAAGTCCTGCTTTAAGCTTTTCAAAAAATGACATTTCTTATTTCTCCTCTAATATATGAAATTTCCCATCTTCATAAACTTTAAGTCTTCCGTCTTTTGTAGCAACCATAAAACGATTATCAAGTTCATGATCTTTTTGGATTATTCTAGTTGGTGATGCAACAGCTACCGAATTATCAGGCATGTCTTGATATACAACAGCATTTGCACCAATTCTACAGTTGTTACCTATTTTTACATTCCCGATAATTTTTGCACCTGCACCTATATATACATTATCTCCAATCTTTGGATTTCCCTGATTATTACTATCAGCTAATCTATCAGCACCTATAGTCACATGATGAAAAATTACCGCATTTTTACCGATTTCAGACATATCTGAAATGAATATTCCAGCAAGTCCATGAGGCAAATATGGAGTATTTCCAAATTTAGCACGAATACCTATGTATCCACCTTCTTTATGAATATAGTAATCATAGACTGATGCAACTAATCCGCTTTCTTTATTATTTTTAACTAAATATTCCTTAATGTTCCAAATGTTTTTAAACTTAAGAAATACAAAATATGACAAAAATCCTCTAATCAAATTTCGCATAATAATCACCATAAATATTATAATTCAAAAGGGCTATCTAAACAAGAAAAAAGACTCATCTTTATATAAGAAAATCACTGAATTTTTCTTATATTTTAACGAGTCTTTTTTATATTTTGTTAACCATTTCTAGTATTTCTTTCATTCTTACAATTATTGTATTTTGTTTCTCAATAATTAGGTCATACTGATCTAACTGCATACTTTTGGTAGAAATTAAATCTAGTATTTCATTTATCTCATCCGAAATGTTTTGAGCATCCGTTTCAAGAGTATTCTTCGCTTCTTGTAAAAACTCAAGAAGTTCTTTTAACTCTAATATGGTAGCATCGTCAATAGCAACTTTATCCGCTGAAATATCAATTCTAAGATTATTTACTTTCTTAGCAGCTTCCAATATTTCTGTTTTTAACGACTCTTTTAAAGTTGTTATCTGAACGTTATTCTTTTTTATTATGTCTACTTTGCCTTGCTTTGCTTGCATCATAACTTGGAATTGTTCAAAGCTCATTTCTGGAATATTAGTTGTATCTTCTCCAGGCACAGTACTTGTAGCAAATACTGGTGTAGCCATAAGAGTTATCATTAGCATTGTCATTAATAAAAACTTTCTCATGGTTGCACCTCGCTTTCTTCACCTAAGCGAGATTCATCTACAGTTTGTACTTTATCTACTACATCTAATAAATCCATTAATGTTTGGTCTAATTCATGTAATACTTGTTTCTTTTCTTTGTCTGAAATATTTTCATCAGAAGTAATAATTAATTTATCATCTGATTTAGCTGGAGTTTTAGGTTCTTCGTTGTATATTACATCAATTACCCCTTCTCCAGATGTTACGTTTTCATCACTACCACTACCAGGAATAAGTGTAGAATCACCTGAATTCTCTGGGCCAACATAATTACTCATTATTGCATTTTCATCACCAGACGAAACTAGTATATCTGTTTCACTCATATTTAGAGGTGCACCAGATGAAACAGGATCAGCTTTTGTATAGTAGCTAGCCATAACATAAATTAATAGTCCAACTAATATTACAACTAATATAATTGAAATAGTATTAAATTTTTGATTCATCAGATTCACCCCTTTCATTTATAATTAAAATATTATTGTTACTGTTGTGCCTTTTCCTTCTTCACTTTGTATGTCGATCGTACCTTCGTGCATATCTATAATATTCTTTACAATATTTAAACCTAAACCTGCGCCTTTGGTAGCATCGCCATAATCATTTGCTGTAAAGAATTTGTTGAACACATATTGTGTTTTGTCTTTTTGAATTCCAATTCCTGTATCAGACATAATTAATTTTGCTTTATCTTGTTCCTTTTCAACACGAATTGAAATAGAACCTTTTTCAGTAAATTTAAGCGAGTTGTTTAATACATTTATAAGTACTTGTTTTATTCTAGCTTTGTCAGCAAAAACTGTTATATCTTTTACCTTCTCTTCTAAAATAAATTCAAGATTTTTTTCTTTAACCATATCACCTAGTTCAACATAAACATTTTGAACTAGATCATTTAAAATAAATTCTTCTTTGTTCAACTTAACATTACCAGACTCAAGTTTTGCAACATCTACAATATCTGTTGTTAAGTCTTTCAATCTTTTTGCCTCATCATAAGCAATGTTTAAATACTTTTCTTCTTCCTCTTTAGGAATAACACCATCTAAAATTCCTTTTATAAAACCTATAATTGAAGTAAGTGGTGTTCTTAATTCATGTGATACATTTGCAACGATTTCTTTTCTCATTTGCTCTGTTTTTTGTATCTCGTTTTTCATTTCGTTGAAAGAATTTCCAAGTAATGCAATTTCATCACCTGTATCAATTTCAACATCTGGCACTTCTATACCTTTACCTATATTTCTAGCATATTCGCTAATTTGTTTAATTGGATTTGAAATATTTATCGAAACTCTAAGAATTCCAATAATTCCAATTAGTACAACAATCACAACAACCGTTATAATTGTAATAATTGCATTTCTTAATAAATTATTCATCTCTGTAAATGGTGAGAATATCATAATAACACCACTAACAGTATCGCCATATTTAAGCGGTGTAGCTATATACACAACTTCATCTGCATCAGGTTCAATGGAAACAGAAGTCATTCTTAAAACTCTTTCTCCACCCATTGCAGAAACTATATCAGCTCTTAGTTGATCATTTACACTCAACTCGTCGCTAGTAGAAACTTGTTTTGAAATAGTAGCATCTGGATTCAAAATATAAATCTTGATGTTTGAGATATATCCCATAGCATCAATCCAAGCAGTCAATTCTGATTTTGTAATTTCATTATTGTAGTAGCGCTCCATCAAGTTGTTTGTTTTCTCAGCTGCGTTTATTAAATTATCTTCTCTTTGATTAGTAAACTCTGTATAAAAAAGTGATGTACTAAAGAAAGAAATTATTATTACTACAGCCAGAAACAGTGTCAAGTATGTAGCAACTAATCTAAAATAAATACTCTTAAACATTTTTACTCCCTATTTTACTTCGAATTTATAGCCTACATTCCATATTGTTTTTATTTCCCATTTGTTATTTGGACTACTTAATTTTTCACGAACACTCTTAATGTGTACGTCTACAGTTCTAGTCCCACCATAGTATTCATATCCCCAAACTTTATCTAGTAATTGTTCACGAGAAAATACTTGATTTTTGTTTGTTAAGAAGAAATATAATAATTGAACTTCTTTTGGTTTCAAGTCAGTTATTAATTCTCCGTCTAATTTAACTTCGTATTTATCTAAGTTGATTGAGATATTATCAACTGTGATTTCAACTTGTTCTGCATTTTCATCTTCAGAAGATTTTGTTTCTTCCCTTCTCAAATGCGCATTAATTCTTGCTATAACCTCAACTGGTTCGAAAGGTTTAACGATGTAGTCATCTGCACCAATATTTAACCCTTGAACTTTATTTTCTGTAGTATCTAATGCAGTAAGCATAATAATTGGTACATTAGAAAATTGTCTAATTAATTTGCAAGCTTCCCAGCCATTTATAACTGGCATCATAACATCTAGTAAAATCAAATTAGGATTTTCATTTTTCGCAACAGTAACAGCTTCGCTACCATCGTACGCAAAAACAACTTCATATCCTTCTTTTTTTAGATACAGATTTAGAAGTTCACAAATATTTTTATCATCATCAACAACTAAAATCTTTTTAATAAAAATCACGCCTTTCTATCTATCTTAAGTTAACCCAAGAATCAATAAAAATAAATGCGGTCCCAGAAATGAGAAACTCACTTCTGGGATGTGCATCTAATCCGAACCCCCCATCAAAGAATCCGAACTTATATAATAGCTTGCACCGTTTTGCCATTTTAATAACGCAACGTGCGAAATTGCATTATTAAATGACATTTTGTAAAGTTTCATGTTCGCAGCGTTTTTTGAGCAGTAAAAACACAGTCGAATTATGAATAAAATACAAAAACAACAGCACTTTGCTACTATTTCGCATATATAATATAACGAACCTGTAAATTAACTTTTAAAAGAATGTAAATTATATGTAAAAAGGCAGAAAATGTTCGTTTTCTGCCTTAGTTTTTATTTATCATCAAGTTCAGGAATATGTAGTTCTTTCGCGATAACTTGAATATCTAAAACATTCATCGCTGTAAGCCTATCAATCTCCTTTTTAGCTTTTTCTTTAAATCTTTTCATTATATCTGGTAAATTATGGCCATACTCCAAAGTAACGTCTACATAAGCAATTAGTCCATCCGGATAATTTTCAATTTTTGTCTTTTGGATCTTATAAATTCCTTCGATGTCTCTTCCAACATATTCAATAATAGATCTTAACACGTTGTCAGATATTATGTAATTTCCCAAATAACTAAATGTTGGTCTTATAATAGATTTTTCTGCCAAATACGGAGCTGCTTTTCTTCCGCCTCTCCATCTAAATATTTGAAGTGGATCTAGCAAATATCCAGAGAAATCTTTCTTTATCTCAAATGTTGGTACTGGGATAACGTGTTTTCCCTCTGATTGTCTTACACTTCTTGCAAGAGCAATTTCTTCCTTTGAAGAAACATCTTCAATTCTTATATATTCTGAAATTTCAGGCAAACCTAAATTTTCAGCAATCTTTTGTACCATTCCATCTGAAGTACCTAATATCAAAATTGCTTTAGGCTTTTTAGATTTTATCGCTGCCTTCATTTCTTTTGCTTGTTCTTCGTCAGAAAAGAGAGCTTTTTTAACAGACTCAATCTTTGTGTTTGCCCTTTTAGCAGATGTTCCAGCCACAAGTTTAGTACCATTTATCAAAATCGCATCATCTATTATATATTCAATTCCATTATTTTTCGCAACCATTTGTGCCCTATGGCTTTTCCCAGTGCCACTTGGGCCAACAAATGCAACAACACGAATTGGTTTTGCCATGTTATAAATTCACCTCATTAAAATCAACTACATATAAAACTTTACAACATTTAGAATCTTTCTGCAAGTTCTCTAATCAAATTCATTATCATTACAAATTTATACATAGAATACTCATCTATCATTTCACCAAACAGTTTCGGTTCAAATATATTACCTACATAAAATTTAATATAAATTTTATCTTTAATAAACAAATCGAATACAATTCCTGTCTTTTCAGTGAAATCACCTAAAAACTCTAGAAACTTTTTATCAAATATCGTAAATAAATCTTTTTGCTCATCTTTTTTTACAAGAAAATATTTATCAAATTTGCTTACTTCAGTCAAAGCATACTTATTTCTGTTTAGAACAAGTCCAGATTTAGCTATTATATCTACGTCTCCTACCACATTTTTCGCTAAAATAGAGGCAAATCTACCATTAAAGTCTCCTTTTTTACCTTCACATATAAATTTAATGTCTGCCATTTCAATATATTTATCACCTATGTAACCGCAGAAATAATCATCTACATTATCAATATAACTCTCGTTAAGCAATTGTCCATATTCTAAAAAGTCATAGTCATTTTCTAATCCTGAATTTTTAGGAAGATACTCGCTATAGCTAAGCCCTGTATTAACAAATTTTAAAAACTCCCCTAACATTTCTTTTTTATATATTTGTTTTACGTCTCTTTTAGCAGCGTATATTTTGCCTTTTAATTTATCTTGTAATAAAAACATTATAAACATTACCACAACCGCCACATAAGGAATTACCAGTACTAGGGTTTCATAATATAAAAAATCTTTGTTCTCTAATAGAATCCCTGCAAACATTAAATAAACAAACACAATAGCGCCAATAACAGGCATTGCATAAACCGCTGCCAATAATGAATACCATCCAAAAATTTTAAGTCTTCCCTTTTTTAATTCCTCTTCATTTTTCTCATATAACTTTTTGAAAAAGTTTTGTAAATTTTTGATTTCTTCATTTTTTATTTTCTTAAGTTTAGAATGTTTTGACGTTTTAGTCGGTCTAATCATTATAAAAAAACAAATTAGTAAAAGTAAAATTCCGATTACAATTGCACTGTTAAAAAACATCCATACGTTTTTTGACAGTGCCCAGCCTTCAAAGTTAAAAATGAATACATACATTAGAATAATTCCTACCAAACCTATTAAAGCCATTTTCGAATCGTGTATTTTTTTCTCAGCTGATATTTTGCCCACACGATGAGTTAGTATATCAATTTTCTTTTTCTTTTCTTCAAGACTTATATTTTGTCTTTGTATTTCCGATATTTTTTCAAGTAAAAATGACATGCCGATTCCCCCTATAAAAAATAACCGTGCCTTGCAAACACAAGACACGGTCGATTACGAAAAAATTAAACCATACGCATGAAGTTAACTCTTCCTTGATCATCGATTTCGATAACTTTAACAGTTACTTCATCACCTATTTTAACTACATCTTCAACTTTTTCTACTCTTTCTTTTGCAAGTTTAGATATGTGAATCATTCCTTCTTTACCTGGAGCAACTTCAACGAATGCACCAAAATTCATGATTCTAACAACTTTACCTGAATATATTTTACCAAGTTCAAGTTCCATTGTAATTGTCTCGATAATTTCTTTAGCTTTATCAGCCATTGCACTATCTTGACCAGCAATGAATACTCTTCCGTCGTCTTCAATATCTATCTTAACGCCAGTGTCAGCAATAATTTTATTAATTACTTTACCGCCGCTACCAATAACGTCTTTAATCTTTTCTGGATTAATTGTCATTGTAATAATCTTTGGAGCATATTTTGAAATATCTTTTCTAGGAGCAGCAATGGCTTTTAGCATTACTTCATCTAAGATGTACATTCTTGCAACTCTTGTTCTTTCAAAAGCTTCAGCAATTATATCGTATGTTAAACCATCGATCTTAATATCAACTTGGATAGCTGTGATACCGTTTTTTGTACCAGCAACTTTAAAGTCCATATCTCCGAAGAAATCTTCAAGACCTTGGATATCTGTTAACATTACATATCTTGATCTATCATTATCATCTGTTACAAGACCTGTTGAAATACCTGCAACTGGTTCTTTAATTGGAACACCAGCAGCCATAAGTGATAATGTGCTTCCACAAATACTTCCTTGAGATGTTGAACCATTTGAAGATAATACTTCAGATACAACTCTTATTGTGTATGGGAATTCATCTTGTGAAGGAATAACTGGTACTAAAGCTCTTTCAGCAAGTGCTCCGTGTCCAATTTCTCTTCTACCAGGACCTCTTGATGGTCTTGATTCACCAACACTGTATGGTGGGAAGTTGTAATGGTGGATATATCTCTTAGATGTTTCTTCATCTAATCCATCTAATTCTTGTTCATCAGCAATTGTTCCTAAAGTTGTAACTGATAATACTTGAGTTTGTCCTCTAGTAAACATCGCACTACCATGAGTTCTTGGTAATAAATCAACTTCTGCGCTTAATGGTCTGATTTCATCTAAAGCTCTTCCGTCAACTCTTATGTTTTCTTCAAGAATCATGTGTCTAACTGTTTTCTTTTGAAGTTTATAAATAGCTTCTCCAATTTGAGGTTTGATTGCTTCGAAATCTTCTTCGCTATATTGTCCTTTTAAGAACTCTTCAATTTCAGCTGAAACAGCATCAACGTTAGCATCTCTTGTATCTTTATCAACCTCTTGTAATGCAACCTTGATTTTGTCACTAGCAAAACCAGCAACTTTCTCAAATAATTCATCATTTACAGCACATGAAACATATTCAAATTTTGGTTTGCCGATTTCTTTTTGAATGCCTTCGATAAATTCAGCAATTTTAATAATTTCAGCATGTCCTCTTTTAATAGCTTCTAGCATAGTAGCTTCTGGAATTTCATCAGCACCAGCTTCAATCATAGAAACTTTTTCTTTGGTTCCAGCAACCGTTAAGTTTAATTTGTTTTTAGCTCTTTGTTCTAATGTTGGGTTGATAACAATTTCTCCATCAACATAACCAACACTAACTGCTGCTGTTGGTCCATTGAATGGTATATCAGATATTGATAAAGCAGCTGATGTACCAATTTGTGCAGCAACTTCTGGTGAGCAATCTAAATCAACACATAGAACCATTGCATTTACGCAAACATCATTTCTTAAATCTTTTGGAAATAATGGTCTAATAGGTCTATCAATTGCACGAGATACTAAGATTGCTTTATCTGTAGGTTTTCCTTCTCTCTTAGTAAAGCTTCCTGGTATTTTACCACCAGCATATAATCTTTCTTCATAATCTACTGATAATGGGAAGAAATCAATCCCATCTCTTGGAGCTTTTGATGCTGTAACGTTTACTATTACAACCGTGTCTCCATATCTTACTAATACACTTCCGTTAGCTAGTCCAGCCATTTTACCAGTTTCAATAGTAAGTGGTCTGCCTGCTAAATCCATTGAGTAAGTCTTAAACATAATATTTTTCCTCTCCTTTTATTCTACGTCTTTTGACGCGTATTTTTTAAGGACTCGCATGTAGTTGTAACGTCTATTGATTTATCTAAAACCAACACACATTACACCTACATCCTTCTTAAGTCCTTCTATATTATACATCTTTTTAGATGTTAATACCTAATATTTTTAAAGAAAAAGGGATAAAATATTGCAATATTTTATCCCCATTTAAATTATTTTCTTAAGCCTAGTCTATCGATTAGAGAACGGTATCTTTCGATATCATTTTTCTCTAGATAGTTAAGTAAGCCTCTTCTTTGACCAACCATTTTGAAAAGACCTCTTCTTGAATGGTTGTCTTTTTTATGAACTTTTAAATGCTCTGTTAATTCAGCGATTCTATAAGTAAGTAAAGCTACTTGTACTTCTGGAGAACCAGTATCGCCTTCATGAGTTGCATATTCTTTAATTATTGCATTCTTATCCATCTTAAAATTCCTCCTTCTTTCATGTAATCGCCGTTGATTTAGGTCACAAGAGGAGATAATTGTTTCCCGTGTCCAAATCAAGGTTCGCTAGTATTATACATCAAGGCATAAAATATAGCAACTAAATTTTTTATTTTCAGTTGCTATATGGTAATTATTTCCATTTTATAACTCAAATTGATACATCATGTATTTTTCATCCGTTTCCCTAGTTAATTCAAGTATACTAGGAATGAAAAGTTCCGAATCAATAGAAATAGATATTTTTTGACTTTCACCTGGAGCCACTACATAATTAAGCTCGGTCTCTAAATCTACTCCTCTTTCATCTTGCATTCTTGCACTAGAAATAATTACATCTTCCTTGCGATTATTTGTAACTACGCAATTAAATATACATTTATCAGCATACACCTCATAACTAACTAGTTGATATACTACATTCTTCTTACTAATTTCTTTGTTTATATCTTTGTACATAAGAAACTTATCTAAAATGATCGAATACCCATTTTCCTCTAGAAGAATCATATATTCTTGAAGAAGATCACCACTGTATATAACGTTTGCTTGATACAAATTTGGTGTTAGTATGTCTATTTTTTCTATGTATGCAGTATCGAATTCAATATTTTTTACCGATTCCACGTAATCTTCAAAAGTTATAACCTCTCTATATTCAGGAGTAAGTAAAGAATATGTTTTATTGAAATCACCGCTCTTGCCCGCACTTAGGTATATACCTATCGTTTTTTCACAAAGCATTATATATTCGCTTATAGATAATTCTCCGCCTGTTGTTTTTTGTCCAATCCTTGTTTGAATATCCGTTTTAGATTCTTCAAAATCAGATATTGTAGCATTAAGGAATAAAACAACCATTAAAACACAAAATAAAATAAAAACAAGTTTTTTAAAAGCTTTATTTCTTCTTTCCATAGAAAATTCCCCCATCAACTTTAACTAAAGGTCATAAATACTTTGCTGTACTACCGAAAGTGTTGTTTCTTTACCGTTTGTTTCTTTTAAAACAAATCTTGTTTCTAAATCTGTTAAATATTTACCATCAGTAGTATCTATTTTATATAGGAATGTTTTTGTTTCATTTGGAGCTAAAGATATATTACTTAACTCATCAACATTAGTTACATAATAATTCCTTGAGTTTGTTGTTAGAACATGTGAGCCCTCCAAAGAACCTTGTATTGTATTTTGTGTTTTATTAAGCATTTCAAAAACAATTATATAGCCGGAACTTGTACTCATTTTATACTTTAGCTGGTATTTTATTCTACTATCATATGTCGAAGAACTTGCCGGATAATCGTGAAAAGCATACACTTCGTCAAACATCAATGTGAATTCATCATTTTCACCAGGCACAACTACCAATGGCTTCAATATCATTTCGCCTTCTAATTCAACTCTAACTCTACAAATTAAGCAATCTTTATTTCTTGAAAAGTCTAACAAAGTCATATTTTTAGGCTCTCCATAGAAGTCGATAATAAATTTCTTTAATGTTTCAACATCGTTAATTCCCATACACAATTTATATCTAGGATCTAAACGACTAAATAAAGTTTCATAATCTTGACTTTCAAAAAGCTTTAATGTTTCTTCAATTGATTTTTCTATAAATATTTCTTCTTGATATTTCTCTGTTTTTTCGTATTCTTCTTGAATTTGTTCTTGTTCTTTTTTTACAACAACTTCTTTGCTAACTCTAGAAGCTAAACCCAAAAAGTTTTCTAACAAAATAAAGAAAGCAATTAGGCAAATACCAATAAGCACACCTCTTGCTAAAGGTGATAATCTTCTACCGCTCATAAAAATCCTCCTTTGTTACTCTATAAAATAGAGAATGTTCTTGAGAACCAAGAACATTCTCCTTATCTTTTAAAGATCAGAATCTGCAGCTTTTGGTGAATTCATATCTAATGCACCGTTGCAAATACTTCCAATAATTCTACCAGTATAGTTTGGACAATTATAAATAGTAAATGTTGCATTTGGTATACTTCCAGTCATTGTATATGTCATGCTTTCAAATTTACTTATACGATGTTCTTCCCAAGCACCGCCTTGCCCAACATTAAGTGAAAGTGCCATCATACCATTTAAAAGTAATTCCATTGGATCTTTACCAGCAGCTTTTCCAAGATTTTGCCATTCTGGTAAGCTAGCTATACTGTTTAATCTAGCCATCTTTGCCGGATCGGTTATCATAGCAATTCTGGCACTATCAAGCATCGCTCCACCAATTAATGCATTTGAATACGGAGATCTAAGAGCTGTTAAAACTACATCATCTGAAGCACCTGGATATAAATATTCACCTGCATATATCGGTAAGATTTGGAATAAACCTTGCGCTCTTCTAATAATTCTCTTTGTTCCTTTAAATTCAAACACGTATTTTTCATCATCACCAACAGCATTGCTAAAGTTTAAATCTATTACTTTGTTTTCTGCATACAAATGATCTGATTCAATACTTGGTATCTTGCCAGATTCGCAAGATGATACCGCATCAAATGTGTAATAATTTACTGAAGGATAATGAACTGCCGCATTCTTTATAGCTTCTATTGCTGTATTTTGAGCATTTGCTAACGAACCATATGCCAAATATGTATTCCATGCAACTATTGGTCTTATAGCATATGGATACTTACCACCATCATCAAGAGTTTCTGATAGTTTAGAACCTACAGCACCATCACTTATCATTGGTCCAAGCAAACTATCTAAATCTGTTGAATCAGCAAGTTTTTGTCCAGCCGCTTTAAATACTTCAACAGTAATATCATCGTAAATACCGTCTGTATTCATTGGTGTATCAGGATTATCAAAACCTCTTGCCTTCAAAGCACTTTGAAGCGATGCTAAATCTCCTGACATTGCACCGTAAGCACCTGGTTCTAAAGTTTGTTCAGAATATTCTTTAGAGAATGGTCCTTCATAGAAAGGAACTGTATACGCAACTTCAGAATCTGCCATATGTAAGTATGCATCTGGAGATGCAGATTTGTTTTTCAATCTTTCTCTTACTTCATTCGAACTAGAGTCAAACAATTTAGACCAAGCACGAACATCCTTTTCTTTGGTATTCCATAAACCGTCTGTCAGTGTAGTTCTAAAAGCATTTCCATCTCCTGAAGTATCAGTAACAGATTTCCAATCGCTTGTGTCAAATTCTTCCTCTCCATCAAAAGCACCTTTGGTTATTAATTTATCAAATCTATCGTTAGTTATAAGTGGTAAATATGGAGTTGTATTACCCCAATTAACGTTTGCTGTTGCTTTTGTACCAATACAATTAATTTGTACTTGGATACCTTGTAAATAAATTGAATCTTCGTTTACTGGTTCTCTAGTTAGTATCTTAAATGTTCTGCCATCATCAAAAGCATCCCATACTAACTTACCATTTTTAATTTTTGTCTTTTCTTTTATTTCAAATGTGCACTTATAGAACTTTTCATTTGGTTGTACACCAACTTTAATAACACATGTATTTACTCCAGTTGCAGGATCGTTATACATCATATATGCCATACCACCATCATCTTTTACATACATATATTCTCCGCTTTCAGCAGGGTCATCGCTTGGTATGTAAATCAACGAAACTGATTCTAGAAGTGATGCATCTGGTTGTTTAATTTGAGTAACAGATCCATTACTATCAAATCTTGCCATCAATACCGTTCTTGTAAGAGACATATAATCGGTAGATAAAATTAATTTATCTTTATTATAATCCTCATATTCAGCCAAGAATTCTGTAATCTTATCTATGTTATAGAATGGTGTATATATAGGTGCTAAATAAGTTGATGGGCTTGAGTCACGACCTTGCGCATCGCCCGTACTAATTGACATGTGTAAGTGTGAACCAGTTGAATTTCCAGTATCACCCTCATAACCTATTACTGTACCAGCGCCAACAATATCTCCCACATTTACAAGTGGCCATCTTCGAAAATGACAATAAGAACTTGTTACAGAACCTTCGCCCTCGTCTGTATGTTGTATTTTTACTTGGAATCCACCTCGTGCACTGTAACTTGCCATCGTTACTTTTCCTGGCGCAATAGCAACAACAGGAGACTCTATATATTCTTTTTGTATATATTCTTCTAGTTCTTTTTTAGCTTTATTGTATTGCGCTTGAATTGTTGCTCTATTATTGTAATCAGCCATGAAATTCTTAGCGTTATTATATTTTTCTTCTGCATTACCGACACCATTCATAATATTTATTAATGTTCTTCTAGCCAATTCATATTCATATATATCTTTACCAAGTGGACTAGTTTGGTACAATATCTCCATTAATTTGCCACGTGAATGCCAGTCTACCGCTTTGTGTCCCGATGTATTACCACCCTCAAAAAATGTGCCACTTTTCATAGCTTCTTCCATGAAATACGTTCTTACTAATTCATTTCCATATGGGAACAGTGCATATACTTGAGTATCATCAGTACCAACAGCACACTCTTCGTAATCTTCATAATCTAATAATTGCCATGATATTTCATTATTCTTAGTCACAACTTTTTCTTGCTCTTCTTGAGTCATAGCATCTGGGTTTCCATATTCTTTTGCTGTTAAACGTTCGATCCAGAACACTTCTTGTGTTTTTCCTTCTCTAAAACTCCATATCGTTTCTGGCACATATAAATAAGTATATGCAGTTTTTAGAATATATGGATTTCTCCAAGTAAGGAAATTTGAATTTATTGTACCATCTTCGTTCCAGAAGCTTGGTCTTTCATTCTCATCAAAATCTTTGCCTTTTTCTCTAGTGTATAAGATTAATTTATACAAGTCTCTCATAAAGTTATATGCCGAATCAATGCCTTTAGCACCATATTCCTCCCAATTCATCAGCATAGACAATACATCCGCTTCTTTTATACCAGGTTCAGCATCTTTTACTTTTGAGAAATAATCTTTATAATATTCTGTTCTATACGTTGGATTTTCTACAATATTAAATACCAATATACCGAAATTACGTCCGTTATGAGGAATAACATATTTCTCATTAAATGGATCGAATGATTCTTGAGTAATATTATGTGTGTAGTCAGCTGTTTTCGACCACGTTTCTGCAGATTTCACTAATACTGCAGACATTCTCTTTTGAAGTATTGTTAGAGACATGCCAATTTTTGTTTCTGTAACATCGAATACCGCACGATATGGGTTATGCGCACCATCTGAGAAATCATTTAAGCAATCAAATGTTATGTCACCACATTCTACACTTGTTATAGTTATAGAGCTTCTAACAATTCTTCTCACTTCAAATTCCGTATTTTCCGGAGCTGCTGATGCATAACTAGATGTTTTAAAACCTTGTTTATCAACCCACACATAAGAATCGCCTGATGTTCTTTCGAATCTGCTAGGTCTATCAACTGTTATTGTAACTTGATCTTTCACATCGTCTTTACTTAAGCTCTCAACTCTTGTTTTTAGTTTATATTTAAAAACCTCTTCTGCGTTCGAAGCTACACTAAAATTATAGAAAGCTAAAACGTGATCTTTGTATGACGAATCATAGAAAGAAAACGGAACCTCAGCAGTTACATTGTCTCCTTCACCTTTTGTTCTAGTTGGGAATACATATTCATAATTTACAAAGTCTTGTTGTACCCCTCTTGAATTGCTTGTATAGCCAGCCATTTCAGCTTCAGCTGGTTTTATTACGGTCTCTAAAATCATATCAGAAAATGTTGTTCCTGCGCCGGTTACATCACCCGAAATATAGTCTTTTGCATCTTCAGTATCAGAGGTCCATTTTTCACCAGACTTCAAAAGATTGTCTCCACTATCATAGTATTCATAGATATATTTATATGAATAATTTACCTTTAAATCTATTTTACTTAAGAAATGTGCACTCTTAGACAATAAGTCAGTTACAATTGGTAAAGTCGTCTCACTTGCATCTCCAGTAACTTCTTTAGGTGCTTTTGGCATTGTTGTCATTTTAGAAGCAGAAGCTTCTGTTGGTTTATATTCTTTATACACTTCGTATCTATTGGTTTCTAAACCAACCTGAACAAAACTCATAAACGTCTTGTTATTTGTAGTAGAATACCATTTTTCGCCGCTAACCATAATAGCTTCACCTGAATGATCGCCACTAGTATATCTTTCTACAACACCTGTAGTCTCGTTATATTTAACTGTACTTACTGTTTCTGTAGTCAAACTTTCTGCACTTGAAGAAGCAATACCATTTACTTCACCAGGTCCCCAGCAATAATAGTTGTATATACCTTTAATATCTTTCATAAGCATGTCGATATTAAATTGATCAGCTTTTCCTTCAAATCCAGTCGCTGGTTTTTTACCTGTTGTTTCTCCACTTGCAGAATCATTATCTTTTAGTAAAAACCAAGATGTTAGTAAATTAGCTTTTGGTAAATATCTATCAATCAAAAGTTGTAGACTCATTTTATATGTAACTGAGTCATACGTATCATTAAAGTATAACTCTCCACCAAAATTATCTTCTGCCTTTGGCCAGTTATCTGGATTAGAAGTAATTAATCCTTCACTGTTACCATTTTCTTTTGTTTCTCTTCTCACATAGTCAAAAGATTTTGGTAAAGCTCCATTATTAGCATTCAATCCATAATGTACCTTTATTAAATTTACGTTTTGTACATTGTCTGGTGTAATTATAGCCTCACCATCACTAAATTCCCAATCTCCAGTAGAATAATAGTGATATTTCAAATCATCTCTTACAACTGTAATATATGGAACCAAAGATCCTTCTGTTGATTCGAACGAATTTAATTTATATTCATATGAAATCACAGGTCTCGATACATATGGACTTCCACCAACTAATGTACGTTCAGATAAAGAGTCAACACTAAATTGAACAGGACGCTCTGCCGCTTGACCTTCTACTATCATGTTGCGCCATTGCTCATCTGTCAAATCTGAAAAGTCATCTTGTGTTAATGTAATATATGGCATTGTTTTAGGACCAGTTGCTTGTCCATTAGCAGAAGCAGCTGCAGAAGCAGCATCTCCGCCTGCTTCATCATAGTCATTTTGTCCTTTATATAAATATTCAGCCACGTCCATTAACACAGCATACTCGTATGCCATGTATTCTTGGAAATTCTTCTCTGAAATTAGTGAATCGTATCCTGCATATCCTAAACTTGAAACCATATATTCATAGTCTGCATCTGTGGATATACCTACGTCATCTCCCAAAAACTCAGCCAAAGCATGGCCTATTGTATTAACCAGTACCGTGATGGCGATTACTAGGAATATAATTAAAATTAATGCTCCTACAACCCATCCTAAATAGGTACTAAAAAACTTAATAGCACCACTTATTTTCTTTATAGTTTTTTGAAAGCCGGATACGAATTTTTTAGCTCCGTCAACAACTCCCATGTAATCATCCTCCTTAGTGCCCATTAAAATCCAATATACTTATATATAATTTTACTCCAAATACTAAAAACATTCAACAAAAAACGACTATAATTTTTGCTTTTGGAGACCCTATTTTTGAGGTGATTTTTAATGAATTTTTCTTTCAAAACTGACCTTGCTTTAGAAAATCGTGAAATTTATCAAAAAGCCCAATCAGAATCCGCTGAAATTAGCGGCATTTCAACCTTTTTAGATGATTCCGATAAAGATTTTCTGTTCACGAAAGTAAGTATTTTAACTGATGACGCTAGTAAAGTACTATTTAAGCCGAAAGGAGACTTTATTACTATAGAATCTCCCCTTTTAAACTCTGAAATACACGCTATTGATACAAAAATCATCAAAAAAGTCTCAAAAACCCTATTCGAATGCGGAAAAATAGGTCAAAAAAGCTCAATTTTAATAGTTGGATTGGGAAATTCTGATATAACTCCAGATTCTCTTGGTTCAAAAGTTGCTGAAAAATTAGAAATAACTAGACATTTAGCAAAATATTCACCTGATCTTTTACCTAAGAAATACAGACTGGTAAGTGCAATAGTTCCTGGTGTTCTAGGCACTACTGGAATTGATACTTGTGAAATAGTTAAAGGAATTGTTGAGAAAACGCAACCTGAGTTAGTTATTGTTATAGATGCGTTAGCTGCTAAAGAAATTCACAGAGTTGGAACTACAATTCAGATAAGTAATGCTGGAATCGTTCCTGGTTCAGGAGTCAAAAATAATCGTAACGAAATAAGCCATAAAACTCTAGGAATCCCTGTAGTTGCAATGGGAGTTCCAACAGTTGTCAGCGTACCTTCAATAGTTCACGACGCAACAGATTCTGTTTTAAACGAAACCGAAAAAAATAGAGTTATCAATTCGATAACTCTAAATAAAAAATACGATTTTATGGTTACACCTAACACGATTGATGATATTGTTGAAAACTTATCACGAATTTTAGCATCAAGTATCAATATGGCATTAAATCCAGAAGTTAACTTTTAGCAATAATTCTTTCTAAACCAACTTTTAAATCTATCAAACCAGTTTTAGAATCTATATCAAGTTTTGCTAAATCTCTTACCTTTTCTTTTAACTCTTCGAAAGAAAAAAGCTTTGCTTGACTCTTATATTTATTGCAAGCATATGGTGACTTTGTAGATAATTCATCCATAACATTTTTATTTTCCATCATAGCGACTTTAGCAACTAATAATGACTTAAAATGCTTTGCAATCATTATAACTATTTTTTGAATTGGCTCTTTGTTTTCTATTAATTCATTTAAAGACTTCAAAGCGCCTTTTATATTTTTAGTTCCTATGCTATCCGTTAAATCAAAAATAATTACATCCGATGTTCTAATGCTAAGATTATCAATTTCTTCTTTAGTAATTTTTTTAGTGTCGATAGCATAAGTACATAATTTTTCAATTTCATTTTTTAAAACAAGCTTATCTATTCCAGCTAAGCTGATCAAATAATTTACATCCGTATTTGTTATTTCAATACCGTTTTCTTTAAACTTTTTAGCACACCAAGTCATTACATCATATTCTTTCTTTTGGTCACAAACTATGCATTCTCCGTGCTTTTCAACAAGTTTATAAATCTTACTTCTCTTCATAAACTCACCATAGAAAACCACAACTACATCGCTTAAAGATTTTAAGGATTCCTCCAATTCTTGTGTTAGCCAATCTACTTTTTCTTCAACAGAATCAGAATCTCCATCTTCTTTTTCCGCCTTTTCTTTTTTGTCAAATTTAACAATAATTAATTTTGTTGGATATCCAAAAGCGTACGTATTAATTTCAGATTCAAGAGTTTTTACAGAATCTTTATCTAAGATAATATAGTTGATTCCTTTTACTTTTTCTCCAAACTCTTCTTGAATTTTTTCTAATCTTTCTTCACGCTCTAAAATATCTGTTCCTGTAATTAAATATAAATTTTTGTTCATAATTACCTCTTACTTTTTATTCAATAGGTTTTGCAAATCGATGTGAGTGTGCATGACAGATTGCTATTGCAATCGCGTCAGTGGTGTCATCTAACTTAGGTATTTTTTCTAATTTCAAAATTGTTTTCACCATCATTTGAACTTGCTTTTTATCAGCACGTCCATATCCTACAACACCTTGTTTTACTTGAAGTGGTGTATATTCAAAAATTGGTGTCTTTGTTTTAGATGCAGCTATTAGCACAGCGCCTCTTCCTTGTGCTACGCCAATAGCTGTAGTTGTATTTCTATTAAAAAACAATTCTTCTATAGAAATTGCATCAGGCTTGTATCTTTCGATTAGTTCCATCATGTCATCATAAATTTTTTCTAATCTAATCGGTAATGGAGTACCAGCTTTGGTTTGGATAGAACCACTATCTATTAATTTAAAATGATTTCCTTCATATTCAATTACTCCAAAACCTGTAATTGCATATCCAGGGTCAATACCTATAATTCTCATTCTTGCATCCTTTCAAATTAACTGTTAAGTATTGCCATTGCAATACTCCACGCTTGTGCATAAGCTCCTCTCGCGTTGTGAGGCTCATTTGCATCATATATTTCGCAAATACTTCCAATGCAATCTTCGTTAAGAATTTCTTCTACTTCTTCTAATTGCTTGTGTTTACCATTATATTTTCTAGAGGCTTTAAAATATGGAATCAGAAGCCAAGGCCATACCGTTCCTTGATGATAACTAATATCTCTATTATATGCGTCTCCACAATATATTCCTTTATACTCTGGATCTTCGGCATCTAAAGTTTTAAGACCTCTTGAGGTGTAAAGTTTTTCATCCACAAGTTTCAAAATCTCTTTTGCTTTCTCATCATCTAACGGTGAATAATCCAAACCTATAGCCATTATTTGATTTGGTCTTATTTGTGCGCTGTTTGGTTCTAACACATCCAACAAGCCTTCGTTTGTATAAAATTTACCGAAAGATTCTTTTACTCTTTTGCTAATATCGTGTGGAAATTCCTCATGTAATTCATCCGAAAACTCTTCCATTATCTTTAACGCGTTGTACCATAATGCATTTATTTCCACAGCTTTTCCATAACGAGGTGTAGGAATATAATCTCCTACTTTTGCATCCATCCAAGTCAATTGTGTGTTTTGCGAACCTGCCGAAATTAAACAGTCTTGCGCATCCATTTTTATATCATAATCAGTTCCATTTATATATGCATCAATAATTTGTTTTAAATATGGATACATAGTTTTTAAGAAACTTACGTCGCTTGTATATTTATAATATTTATGAACAGCATCTATATACCATAAAGAAGCATCCACTGTGTTATATGCGCTTCCACCGTTCTCATCAATTAGATTTGGTATAAGACCATTTTTTATATAATCTTTAAAGCTCAATATAATTTCTTTTGCATCTCTAAAACGATTTGTTACTAACAGTAACCCTTCAAATGCAATAAATGTATCTCTGCCCCAATCTCCAAACCACGGATATCCAGCAATCACAGTTTTTCTATTTCCTCTTTTTACAATAAAAGAATCTGCTGCTACAGCCAAATGGTTTTCAATTAATGTGTGCGCTTCTGCAACTCTGCAAACTTTTTCTAATCTTGTTTCTTCACGATGTATTATTTCTAACGCATTTGAAAGTTTTGCAAATTCTTCAGATTCATCCACATACGCAACGAACTCAATTGTCATAGTTTGATTTTTAGGAATACTTATATTATATACTCCTGGCATAAAATGATCTTCATAAGCATCAAATCCACGCTCTTCTTCAATTGCATAGTACATATTTCTATAATATGTTCTATTGTATTTTTCAAATTCACCCGCGGAAGTAATCATATGTAATACCGTGCCATGTGAATTTAATTTTATATTAACCGCTTTTTCTCTTACGTTATAGTCTAAATAATAACAACTTCTTGTTGTGTGAAATTTTCTATAATTAACTAGTGGTTGAATCTTAAACAAAATATCTTTTGCACCTGTTTTTATTTCATATGTAACGGCAACTTTATTTTCACCGTAAGACATTCCCACTTTTTTAGTAACTTGAATATCTTCTACCTCATAATAAAATTCTGGCAAAAAAGATTTTCTAAAATATTTTTGATTCTTATAACCTTTTTCTAAAAAGTTACCACATTCATTTGTTGATAACGAATATGTATCATCACCAATAATAATTGATTCATTTAGTTTTGATAGTATCACATATCTATCACCTGATTCACCAAGTGCCGCAGTCATCAAAGCATGATATTTTCTAGTATTTAAGCCTGTTACAGTACTTGATGCAAAACCACCAATACCATTCGAAATTACCCATTCTCTTCTTGATGCAATATTTATATCTTGAATCTTTTCTTCTGTAACTCTCATATTATATGCTCCTTTGTAAAATAAGATAAATTACTTTCTACGTTTTTTATTATTAGGCATTACCACTTTTACATCTTTAAGCCAAATGCTTTTCTTTTTATTTTTGTTATTCATTCGGTTCATTTTTGACTTTGCAGTATAATATTCAATTGCTTTATCATCATTGTTTAAATCCATGTTGTCACAAACTATTTTGAATATACAACTTGCAAGTTTTATTGGATCATGTCTTATAGCATGTTTTTCATCAACTGTTGCTAAGTCATCAACTAAAACGTTTAATTTTAAATCTCTAACTTTACTTCTATCAAGTTCTACTAAGTCTGAACCTTCTTTGTTGTAACGACGAATATATTCAGGAACAATATCACTATCCGAAAAAATACAGTGATTGAATAATCCTTTTCCAGCATGTTCATGAATCATATTTACGTAGTCAGACAAAGAATAATTATCTGTTTGATTTCTTTCTGTCATTATGTTTGAAACAAATATTTTTGTAGCTTCACTTTTTCTAATTGCATCAGAAATTTCTTTAATTAAAAGTGTTGGAATTATGCTCATATATAGGCTTCCAGGACCAATAATAATTACATCAGCTTCTTTAATACTTCTGATTACATCTGAAGCAGGAGTACATCTCTCTGGCACTAAAAATACTTTTTCTATTCCAACAGTTTTTCTTTCAACAGTTTCTTCAATAGCATTTTTTCCTATAACTCTTGTTCCATCAGTAAGCACTGCACCAATTGTAATATTATCTAATGTAGCAGGAATTACGCTACCTCTCATTGATAAAACTTTAGAAGCTTTTTCAATACTTGAAGACAAATTGCCATCAGATAAATTGCCCATCATTTCAAAAAATACATTTCCTACGTTTCTTCCTCTGCAATCACCAGAAGTTATTCTGTGAGTAAAGAATTCTTCCATAGCTTCTTCTTTGTTAGATAAAGCAATCATAGCTTTTTTCACATCTTGTACAGATAAACTATCTAAGTTGTTTTTTTCGTTATCGACCACATTAACTATTGCAGTAATGTTATTTGAAAAAATCTTAATTCCTTTTAACAAAGAAACTAAACCTTCGCCACCACCAATAACAACAACTTTAATGTTTTTGTCCAACATTCTTTTATCAAAAATTAATTTTTTGAAATTCATGTGTCTGCCGTTTGGATTAGCATTAGCTTCGGCAATAGCTTGCAAAATTCTTCTTTGTGCCATTACAAAACTCATTATGATTGCTGCAAAACCAATAGCAAACATCAAGATACATTTAAATAATTCAGACAATTGTAATGCTTCACTAGCCATAAATTTCGCGATGCTAGAACTTAATAATAAAACACCTATTATCAATAATAAGAACCATCTTTTTAATTTTAATCCTGGACTAAGCCACTCAAATAAACCGTTCATTTATTTACCCCTTTTAATCTTCTCCAACAATTTTAACTTCTGTTTCTAAATCAACATCAAATTTATTTTTTACTTCTGCTTGAATATGTTTTATCAAATCCAAAATATCTTTTGCTGTAGCACCGCCTGTGTTAATTACAAAACCAGCATGCAATTCAGAAACTTGTGCGCCACCAATAGAAAAACCTTTTAATCCACTGTCCTCAATAAGTTTTCCAGCAAAATGTCCTTCAGGCCTTTTGAAAGTACTTCCTGCGCTTGGATAAGCAAGTGGTTGTTTTGTTCTTCTTGCTTCGGAAAGCTCTTTTATTCTTGCATCAATTTCATCAAAATTTCCTTTTGCAAGTTTTATTTTTGAAGACAATATAACTCTATTAGTATTTGTAAACATGCTTTTTCTGTATGAAAATTCATGTTCTGTTGTCGTCTTAACCTCTAAATCTTCATCAATGTAAGTCGTTTCAAAAACGATATCTTTCATTTCTCCACCGTAGGCACCGGCATTCATCATAACTGCACCGCCAAAAGTACCTGGAATTCCAGAAGCAAATTCAAAACCAGTCAAAGAACTTTTCTTTGCCAAATTTGAAATAACAGATAAGAAACATCCTGAACCAGCTTCTATTACATCTTCATCAATTAGTTCAAGATTATCTAACTTAGAAGTTTTTATAACTAACCCTCTAATTCCGCCATCCTTAACAATTAGATTGCTTCCGTTTCCTAAAATAAATTTAGGCACATCTAGTTTTAAGCATTCAATAACTTGCTCTTTAGTCTCAGGCATTACTAAATAATCAGCCGGTCCACCAACTTTAAAAGTTGTATGATTTTTCATTGGTTCATTAACTAAAATATTTTCTTCTGGTAAAATCTTCTTTAATTCATCTAATAGATTTGTCAAATTAAATCTCCTCCTTTTCTAACAAAGAAGCTCCTATAATTCCAGCATCGTTATTGAATTTTGCTGTTTCCAATCTAAACTTTGAATTTATTTTGTTATATAACTTTGCTCTAATTTTTTCTTCCAACAAAGGTAAAAATTTATCTCTATATTCTGAAATACTTCCACCTATAACAAGCATATCCAAGTCTAAAATGTTTGCTAAATTAGCTAAACCTTCTGATAAGCTTTCTAAATACTTATCAAACACATCTAATATAACCGGATTCTTTTTGTCTAATAAATAAAAGATTTCTTCAAGAGTATCTAAGTTTGTAAGTCTCTTTAAAGCAGTCACAGATGCATATTGTTCAAAACATCCTCGTCTGCCACAATTACATTTCAAACCTTCTTTTTCTATAATCATATGCCCTAATTCCGCAGCTGAATTTGATGATCCCGTGTATAGTTTTTTGTTTATAACTATTCCACCACCAATTCCTGTTCCTACAGTAACTAGCGCAAAATTTTTTACATCTTCATAATTTCCTAATGTGTATTCTGCAAGTGCTGCACAATTAGCATCATTAGAAACTTTAATTGGCAATTCAGTATGTACATAATCTCTTATCTCTACATTCGAAAGAGGCATATTGCACGTATAATTTATAAAAGTGTTTGTTGCCACACCTGGTATACCTATTCCAATAAAGTTAACACCAGATATATCATTATTTTTCAAAAAGTCATTTAATACATTTAATATTTGACTCGCAGTAACCTCGTGATTTATATAATCAGTTATTTCTTTTTTCACAATGTTATTTTTCTCATCTATTATTCCTATTCCTATATGATTCCCGCCTATATCGACACCTATATTAATTTGAATCACCCTCTTCATTTGTAATAAAACACATTAATTAAATATGTCCGAATAAAATTGCTTGTAACCAATTTGTTGTAAGCACTGATGTTGTTGCATCTAAAAGTGGAGTTGGTATATCTTCGATTTCAACTTCCACTTCATAATAATCATCTTCATCTATCTCCGGCTTACTTCCTTGTGAACCACCTTTTTCTTCTCCTAAAATTTCAACATCTGTATAATACCAATGAATTATTTCATTATATTCAAAACCTTCAAGGCCCATTCCGATTGCGCCGTTTTGGCTCATTCCAACACCATGACCATAACCTTTACCAGTAAATATTACTTCATCATCTTCAACTTCTACATCAAACCATTGGCTTCTAATTTTTGAAGCACCCATTGTTGTTCTTATAGAATTTTTCTTTAAAACTTTTGAACCTTTAGAACCAACTATTTCAAGTTCTAATACTCTATCATTTTCTGAACGAGAAAGTACTTCTACATCTTCTATTTCTCCAACATAAGGGAACATTGCTTTTAATTCATCAAATGTAAATGTTCTTGTCCAATTTGAACAATTTTCAACTTCAATTTCATATTCATCACTCACACCTCTTAAATAAGGTAATGCAGCAGTCCAAACATTTTCTGATGCTTCCGTATGTCCACCGCTAGTCGAATAGAAATATGTACAAGCAATTTTTCCATCATATAAAACTACTTGTCCAGAAGTTGAATCAACAGCTTCTTTAACTATGTCTCTGATATTTATATTATCCTTATATACTTGGCTACTTGTTGTTGATGTTACATGATAAGCAACATCGCTACCTGATGTAAGTATTTTATAAACCGCGTAACTTCTTGACGCAACAGCCTGCGCCTTTAAAGATTCAAGCGGTACCGCAGCTGCAGAAGACATTCCTTTCGCTCTATAATTAACTCCCATTTCGCTTTGTACAACGCTATATAAATATGTGTCCAAATCAATTTCTTCTATTGAGCCATCATTTAGTTTTACTAAAATAGTTTCTGGCACTTCGAAATCTGATCCAGCAAATATTACTGTGTTGCACATCAGCATTAAAATTAACATCAATAAACAAGCAACCTTTTTCATTTACATTCTCCTTAGTACTTTATTTCTTTTAAACGTTAAATCTAAATAGAACTACATCTCCATCTTGCATAACGTATTCTTTACCTTCGAATCTAATCAAACCTTTTTCTCTAGCTTTTACTAAAGAACCACATTCAATAAGTTCATCATAGCTTATTACTTCTGCTTTAATAAATCCTCTTTCAATATCTGAGTGAATCTTACCTGCAGCTTGTGGAGCTTTAGTTCCAATTTTAATTGTCCAAGCTCTAACCTCTGGTTCACCAGCTGTTAAGAAAGACATTAAACCTAATAATTTATAACTTGCTTTAATAAGTTTATCCAAACCAGGTTCTGTAATTCCCATTAGTTCAAGCATCTCTGCTTTTTCATCATCTTCTAAACTAGCAAGTTCCTCTTCAACTTTAACACATAGAGGAATAGCTTCACTTCCGTTTGCCACAGCATAATCACTTAATGCTTTAAAGTTTTTGTCATTAGCATAATCTTTTAATTGTTCTTCTGAAAGATTACCAACATAAAGCATTGGTTTTAATGTTAATAGATAAAAATCCGAAAGCATATCTTGTTCTTCATCATTTAAAACAACAGAACTTGCAAGTTTACCAGCTTCTAATGCCGCCTTAATTTTTAATAAAGCATCAACTTCAACTTGATGTTTCTTGTCAGCTCTAGCAGCTTTTTGAGCTCTATCCATTCTTTTATCTACAGCTTCCATATCAGCAAAGATAAGTTCTAAATTAATTGTTTCGATATCACGAATTGGATCAATGCTTCCATCAACGTGTGTGATATTTCCATTTTCAAAACATCTAACAACTTGTACAATCGCATCTGTTTCTCTAATATGTGATAAGAATTTATTTCCTAAACCTTCACCCTTTGATGCACCTTTTACAAGACCAGCAATATCAACAAATTTAACAACTGCATTTGTAACTTTCTCTGGGTTATAAATTTTAGCAAGTCCAGCTAATCTTTCATCTGGTACTGGTACAACACCAACATTTGGTTCGATTGTACAGAATGGATAATTCGCACATTCTGCTCCAGCTTTTGTAATTGCATTAAACATTGTACTTTTACCTACGTTTGGTAAACCAACTATTCCTATTTCCATTTATATATTCAACCTTTCTTATTTTACTCTTCTTATAACGTATCCTGTTTTTACTTCGGCAGGAATTTTAAATTTAACTTTTTGATCTTTAACACCAGGATTTACTGTTTCAATTTCTTCTCCTGTTTCGAAATCATATAGTTTATCAATTGTCATTTCGACAGGTTCTAAAATACCAGGAATAACAATCTCTAATTTATCTCCAACAGATAATTTATTTCTAATTTCAACTGTTGTTAAGTCGTTTTCTGTTGTCACAACAACACCTGCAAATTCATAATCTTGATTATATTGTTTACCAGCATAATCTTGAATGTCTGTGTTAAAAGTATTGTTAAAGTAGAAGTCTGTAGTACCTCTAGTTCTTACTTTATCTAACTCTTTAAAATACTTTTCAAAGTTCCAATTTTCAGGATCTTTTTCGTAATCATCAATTGCCATTCTATAAGCATGTACAACATTTGCTAAATAGAATTCTGTTTTTAATCTTCCTTCGATTTTCAAACTATCTACATTCAAATCAAATAATGTCGGAATTTCTTTTATCAAACACATATCTTTTGATGAAAAAATGTATGTACCTTTTTCATCATAATCGATTGGCATAAATTCACCTGGTGTATTAACTTCTTCAACGTATAAGTTATATGCCCATCTACAAGGTTGAGCACAATCACCATGATTTGCACTACGACCGGTCATATAATCACTTAGATAACATCTACCAGAATAACTGTAGCAAATAGCACCATGCACAAACATCTCTACATCTAAATCATCAGGTTTATTATCTGTTATATATTTAATTTCATATTTGCTTAACTCTCTTGCTAAGATAACTCTTTTAGCACCATTCTTGTGCCAAAACATACTTGTGTGTAAGCTTGTTATATTAGCTTGAGTGCTTATATGTACCTCAGTGTTAGGAGCAAATTCTTTAACGATATCTACGATACCACCATCTGCAATTATTATTCCATCAACACCAAGTTCATCAAGATATTTAGCTTCTTCTTTGATAAGTTCATATTCGTTATCTCTTGCATAAACATTCATTGCCACATAAACTTTTTTACCAAGTTCATGAGCAAGATTTACTGTATTTACTAAATCATCAAATTGCATTGATGTTCTTGTCCTTAGTGATAACTTGTTTGTTCCTGCATATACCGCATCAGCACCATACATAAAAGCAATCTTTGCTTTTTCAAAAGTACCCGCTGGAGCAAGTAGTTCTGGTTTCTTCATATTTCCTCCTATTTTACCCATTCCTTTATTTTCTTTGATATTGTTAATCCATCGCCAATATCAACTAATTCCGAATTCAAACATTCAGTTTCCATTACAACATCTATAAAACTTCTAAGTTTATTTACTGCAGTACGTTGTTTGTGCTTGTTATAATCACTTAGCACCATGCCTTTGTATAAAACATTATCAGCAATTATCCATCCACCAACAGGTGAAAGTCTTAATGCATGTTCAAAAAATTCTAAGTACTTACCTTTTGATGCATCAATAAAAATAACATCATACTTTTCTGTAAGATAAGGAAGTATGTCTAATGCATCTCCTTCAAGTACACGAATCTTATCTTGCACTCCAACTTTTTCAATATTTTCTATTGCTTGTTGTACTCTTAAACTTTCAATTTCAATTGTATCAATTCTGCCACCTTCATCTAAGTATTTAGAAAAATTTATAGCAGAGAAACCGATTGCTGTACCGATTTCTAAAATTCTATGTGGTTTAATTTTTTCTAACAAAGATGTTATGTACTCTAGAGAGTCTCCTAATAGTATTGGAATTTTATTCTCTCTACCGTATTTTTCAATATCTTTTAGCAACTCATAATTTGCCATAAATTTCCTCCAACAAATCTTTTAAAATTATGTCTACAAATATGCAGAATTCTACGAAAGTATTATACTATAACACACAAAAAAAAGGTATATAAAAATGGAAAAAACGTTCAAGATGTCCAAAAGGGGACGCCCTCGTTTGGACAAGCTTTTTCTTTGTCCAAATGAGGACGTCCCCTTTTGGACAAAAAAGACATCCTTTAAGAGGGTAAAACTCCCTCTCAAAGAATGCCTATTTTTTATTCCGTTTCTATTGATTGTATTACGGATTTTGGTAAGTAAAAGTAATATTTTGTCCACGATTTTTCGTCAGTGACACTTTTTTGCTCAACGTTGTGATCGATACGAATTGTCTTCTCGGTATACGTGACAATGACAATCTTAGGTGCACCACCCTCTTCGGTGATAAACACAATTTCCGAATCAGCTGCCGGAGCAGAATCCCATTTACCATTGCCTGCTTCATTTAAGTATACATACGGTACCGTATCGGTTGTAAAAATGCTGCCAGAAACACTACCTGAACCGATAAACGAACTACCAGAAACACTGCCAGATACTTGCTGAACAGGAATTTCATAGAACATTAGCAGTTCACGCTCTTGTGTTGTTTCAACCAGTTCTGTCGTTGTTTCAATCTTTGCTTCATAAGTGTTGATATAATTGCACCAGAAGAAAAACGAAACTATAAACGTCATGAAGAAAATAACATGTGAGTACTTCTTGGTGTAGCGAGTTAAACCAATCACTAAAAAGCCAACTAAATATGTCAGTGCCATTGGAAGACCAATAATTATAATCAACCCTAGCCCTAGCAGAAAATAGTCTAAAATCGTTGATATATCTTCCCACATTACATTACGCCAAAGCGGCGCTGCCCACATCGCGTCTACTATGCCACCAATTGTTGCGATGCTGAACATTGTAAAAACGTGAAGAAGCACGATTTTTGTGCATTTCCAGATTACTTTAGGCCGGAACTCAAATTTGCCTATCTTGCATACCTTAGCATGCCTAGCATCAATTTCAAAAGTTTCTTCGTAAAGGTTCCAGTTAACAATCGCCATGATAATGGTTATCACCACGCCAATTCCCAGAAACCACGCAAATACTGCGCCAGATTCAATTCCTGCAAACATAATTACACCTCACTAAAATCCTTGTGATATTCCGTACCAATAAATTACGGAAATTATATACATCTCAATAAAAATCACATGTGAATACGGTTCTGAAAAATTTGATAACTTGAGCGAAATATGTATTAATGTGTACAAAAGAGTTAGCGGAGTGAAAAACATGATAAGTGCTGAGAACCACGTGAATTTCACCTCGAGATACTTCATAAACACCAGCCATTCTGCACCTATTATGCCACCAATGGTTACAATGCAGAAGGTAACAAACAAATGAAGTAAAACGACAGTAAGATAAAACTTAATTGTTTTTATTCGCATATTCTTTATTGACCCACCGGCAAGAATCTCAGCATCTTTTTTGTGCTTCCCCCAGAAAATATGCATACCTTTACTGATTTGAAAAGTCTGATTATCGACATTATCTCGGATCCACATTGCCATAACTGCACTAAGGATAAATCCGATAATTAAAAATGGCCATATTATCATAACAACACCTCATTTATTAATATTGAATAGAACTATGCTGGTATATGCGATGTATTTATACTTTTACTTTTAATTCCCCCCAAAAAGTTTAGAAGTCTACATAAAGTTATATATGTGCCCGTTCATTATATCATCTATTGCTTAAAAATCAAGTGGCTACCATTTATATGAAAAGGTTAATTTTATGTTTACTTTTCCTTTTTTCCATGCTATACTCTCCTTGGCAAATACCATATCCTATAGAAAGAAGGAGGATTCCTAATGGAAAAACTATCTTACGTTAGCTCTTATTTTGAACCATCCGAGACAATCACTCATCAGGGAACTCGGAACTCTATTCAAAAATTTTTAAATCGAGGCTTTTCGATTCAGCAGGAAAGAAACGGCTTCTGGGTATTGATAAAATATTCCCACGCATGGGTTACCTTTGCGAATAGTGCCGGCAAACAGTTCCGTTTCGACATGCGGAATAGCATTATGGCACACTACGGCAAGCAAAAACTCTATCAAGCAACATTCAACAGATTCGTAAAAGAAGTGTCTAGCGGCGTCGTAAACGTCTACCTCGATAGTGCTAACAACTGCGTAATCATGTAACATCGCAAAAAACATTGGCGCATCCGAACTACAATTCCGGATGCGCCCTTTTATTATCTAACAACCACTTTCAAACTTATTTTTAGCTTGATCAATTTTTGTCTGTTCAGCCATTTCTACAGTATACCAACCATGCTCTACCATCAAATTATATATTTTATTTTGCAAATTTATAGATTCATTTAATGCATCCTTAAAAGCTGTATGCACTTCAGCTGTTGTAGATTCAATTGCGCCGTGCATATATAAATCACATTCCCCTTTTACCAGAAGTAATTGGTTTTCCATTATCTCTCTATCTTGCATAAAACTACCTCCTAAAGTAAATTTAAAAATTTGTTATACATTTCATTATGTCTCTCTACTGCATCATTCAAAAATTGCGACAAATTAGCATCACTAACGTTTGCTACAACTTTATTTGTAACACACTTCATAAACTTTTCATGCCCCAAGGCATCTTCAATATACATTAATTCTTTTCCTGTCATAAATTAATCAACTCCTTTTAATTTAATTCTCTCCAATTTTAGAAAAAATATACAAAAAAATAAGCCACATAACACAAGTGTTATATGGCTTATCTTTATATGATATTCAGTTGTTTTCATTTCTGATTCTCTCCTAATTTAACGAGCGATTGTTTCGATTTGCTTAAAAGGTATGTTCTGTGCCGGCTGCCCATCTGGTAACAGGTCAACCGAATTTTTGGATATGTAGCCGATCTGTCCATATATGTTTCTTCCTTCTTTTGTGGTCACATTCACAAAATCAAACAGTTGAAATTTTTCTTCTCCAACCTCGATCGTGTGAAACTGTTCCGCTTTTCCCCAAGGGAATTCGTCAACGTGTCTGTCGCCAGCCTTGATCATGTATTAGCACCTCCATTACAAATTATCATAATAGCCTCTGACCAGGATTCGTTTACGCCTGCATTATATCATAATTTACATAATATTACAACGGTTTTACATTCTTTTCACACAAAATACCACTTTTTACCATCAAAAACCTCCTCTTCTCCTTGCAATCTTATGTAAATCATGATAGAATTTCACTGCACAAATAAGATATCACACGCCTACAAATCATATTATTGGAGGCGTTCCGCCTCCAGCACCATGTACAAGGAGGTACTTATTAATGTTTGATATTGCAATTCCCAAACTTTCTAAAGAAGAACTCGCCAACCGCTACAGCCGCGTAAAGCCCATGATGCGCTTTGGCAACAAGCTTCACTGGATGAGAGAGTATAGTCTCGATGAACTCTCCAAGATGAGTTATCATTTCGAGGGCGAAAAAGGCAAAGGGCAACCCGTACGCGAAGAGCTTCTCGTACCTATGGAAGGCCATGACTTTATGTGTCTGCACACATACGGCTATCACGGCTTTTTCAAACCTTCTGTGGCTGAAGTTCTTTCCCAGCTTTCTGAAGACGAGGCCCATATCGCCTGCGCTTTTGAAATCATCAGTTCTCCCGAAGTAGCTGAAGATTTCAATCGCTCCTACTTCACTCGCATGGCTCTTAACAAGGGATTCCACGTTTCCACCGTTCGACTTTACAGACGCAAATTTTAACAAACATTGAAAATGCCGAGAAAGATTTCTCGGCATTTTGTCTTTTTATTTCCAACACGAAAGAAAGCACCGCAAATGCAGTGCTTTCTTTTTACAATTTTGGTTTTCTTCCTCTTCTAGACTTCTTGATCGGCGCTTCCGGCTTAGGCAGATAAACAAAATAGTTTGCACGGTTGGTTACACCATGCCACAAGTTATATGCCTTTACCGCATCACCAAAATCAATTTCGTTCCAGTTAATCGTCGCAGCCCACAAATTGTAGTCTTCGAAAATTCCTTTTTCTTTATGCACAGTTCTGAAATCATCAGGAATCCACATCACACGAATATGATAAAAAGGCTCTATCAGATTAGCCGATCGTGTAAGTTCCTCTGCAACGGTAGAACTATGAAGCAACTCTTCAAACTCTTCTTCACTTTCAACCAAACGAAAGTTTCTTACCCTGTAGCCAATATCCTGCTGTCCCCAACTAGAACCGTACGCGTTGTTGATAAATCGTATCAAGCTTTTGGCCTCTGCAGCTACCTTTCCACCTCTAAGATGAGCCTCAAGACGACTTCTCAGCTTGCGTTGTACAAAAATATCTCCTAAAATGCGATTCCAATCTTCACAAGAAAGCGGTTCACACCAACGCCAAAGCTCATACAAAAATTGTACTTTAGCGTAGTCTTCTTTGCCTAAATCACATTGAAGGAGTTTGCAAGAACCATCTTCTACGCTCGCCTTAAACTTCCTGAAACTCTTCCTATATTGTTTAACCAATTCGGTTCCGGTATATGTTTTTTTGCCTACGGTCATACTTGAATAATAATGTGTTCCGTTTTTTATATCGCGCGTCATTATTTCGTCAATGCGATTTAAAACCCGAAGCACATTTTCTGATGGAAAAATCATACCTCGTTCTCCTTTTTACTTAATGAATCTTAAATCCAGAGCATTTGAGATAATCCAAATACAACTGAATATTTTCTGCTTTGCCTTCAAGTTTCAAAACATATTTATCCCAAAGTATGCCAAGATCCCGACTTACAATATCACATTCGATATCGTAATCATCATAGTTGTGAATATAGTGTCCACTTGCATATGTCAGTCCAAATTCAAACGCTGAAACTTTAACTATCCGTTTCATAACTACCTCTCCTAAATTATGAATTCCTCAGATTCGCGCGCCACAACGACATTATCAAATATGCATTTAGCTTCAGCCTCATATTCTTCTGGCGACTCCTCTGGCCAAAAATGTGTTAACATCAACATCTTCACTCGTGCATCTCTTGCAATTATACCAGCCTGTTCAGCAGTAAGATGAGAATTAATTTCCGGGAAACCATGCCTCTTTAAAAGGCTTGATTCGCAAATTAACAAATCTGCCCCTTTTGCAAACTTAACCAAATCATCCTTAACTGTAAAAGATGTATCAGACGTGTATACAATTGTTCCTTTTCCGTCAGTAACTTTAACAGCATATGTTTCGACCGGATGATCTGTCGGCATAAAGTAGATTCGCATATCACCAATATATAATGTGTACTGATGTGACAAGTAATAATATTCTGCATATGCATTAGGTTCTTTAATGATATCTGCATATATACTTGCTGGTGTTTTAGGCAAATAAACAGTAATCGGATTTTTCAACCGACCTTGGTTATAGAATACATGTGATGCATACTGTAGATTAAAAATGTCGTTATAATGGTCTCTGTGTAAATGTGTCAGAAAAACCACCAAATTTTTCAGGTCCCTAGGAAAATTCAACAAGCTATGACTTCCGCTGCCACAGTCTAACAAAAGTTTTTGCTCTCCATCCGTAATTAAAAAACCTGGTGAATTATGTCCAGTCGTATTATAAGGCGACTGAGTGCCTAATACTTTTAGTTTCATTTCTGCCTCCTATAAGGTTTTATAAAAGTATGGATACTATCTTAATTCAAAATGTGCTTAAAATAAGTAAGAGATAGAAACCTCTTACATTACATGATATGAGTATTTTTCTTCTATTTTATATCACAGAATTATGTAAATGTAAACATTATCACATGAAAAAGGCCCCTCCATGAGGGGCCTCTTCGTGCTAATTAGAACATCTTGATGCGGGCGAAGCTATCGCGACGCTCGCAGTGCTTGCGGCTCTTGTAGACTTCCCACTGGTCGGGGCAGCAGCAGGTCTTACCCTTGCCATGCCAGTCCAGGAAAACACCATGACGCTTGGCGATGCCATAAACGACACGGAACAGGCGGTCACGCTCAGCCTCCCACTCGCGATGGGATGCCACAATTTCCGCAGCCTTAGCGGGATTCCGCTTCAGCCAGAGGTCGCGCGCTGCGCGCAGGCTGGAGTCATCCGCACCAGCAGATTCCAGCTCGGCCTTGATGGCTCTGACCTCAGTGTAATTGGGGCTCTTGCAACCCGCGTAGGGGTGCAGCGCGTAGTCCATAATCAGCTTGCAAACCTTATACAGGCGCTTGGTTTCCTTGCCGAAAATCTTTTCGGCGGGGATGGGATTGTCGTAGTCTTGCGTGTTATACATCAAGTACTTATCCACAGATTTTCTCCTTTCTCACTTGAGACACATGTTGTTTACATTCGAACCGATGAACTAAGGATATATACAGACGTCCATCTCGACATATATTATAACACATTTTACATAATTTAGCAATTTTTTACTCATTCACTATATAAAAAACTAGATATTTTCGCAAATCAAAACCCCCTCTGGCGAGGGGGTTTTATGATTATAGGCAGATTCTTGCAATTAAATTCTCATCACGATAAATATCCCACATATCAGGGCGGCAGCGCTTTTCAAAGTTGCCATGCCATCTAACAGAGAGCCCCGCGCGTTCTGAAATTACACGAAGTATAACGAACTGCTTGTCGCGTTCCATTTCCCAACTTGTCCTTATCGACATAATTTCTTGCGCTTCTTTCGGATTTTCCTGTTGCCACTTTTTAATTGCAGCCAAGTATCTATCCATGTATCCTGCTTTTTCAGGAGATAACGCACTCTTGATACCGATTTGGACATGAAGCGGAATTAAGGTAGGACAACCTTCATATGGGCGTAAAACGTGATGCAAAATCTTTTTGCATGTCTCTTCCAACAATTTTGCATCCTCGCCAAAAAGTTGTTCTGCGGGAATGACTTTTTCAGAATCCTGCTGGGTACACTTTAGAATCAACAGGTCCATCTTTTGCTCCTTTCTATTTATTCTCTATTATGACAACACGTACCGATGAACAAGGAACTTTGCTAGATATTCATCTCGCAGGCATTATATCACAATTTACATAATATTACAAACCTTTCTTGGTTATTTCCAATATATTTCTCTATTTATAAGCATTTCCTTTCGATTTTTAATCTTGACAATTTTACATAACCATTTTATTATTGTCTTGTTCCTTATAGATGCATATATTAAGCGTAAATAATTTATCGCTTAGCTTTGTGTGACTTTAAGGGCTTTTTCGCTTGGGGGAAGCCTTTACGGCAAATCCAATCCCACGGGCGCAAAGAAAGTGAGGCACCTATGTTATCCTACTGGAAAAATGGCAAAGAAATCCCTCTTTGGGCAATCCATTCATCTGGCCAGATTGGCCAATCAGTCATCTACTGCGAAAATGTTGACTGGGGTAAAGATCCAGATCCCGAATCCAAACCTCTTTCACAGTACACTCCACCTGCAATTTTTAGAATTACCAGCAAGGTTCCCGGCGACGAAGGCTACTATGTCCTAACAGATAGCACTGGAAATATCATCAGAGCACGCTATTCTGGAATTTGCAACACCAGTTCCTATCTGTATGACGCACAGGAGTGGCTTACTTGGAATACCGGCCGCAACACCGAAAAGTTTTCTCGCAAAGAACGTAAAATCGAACAACTTGAAGGTCACGTTGCACTTTTAAAAGACATCTTGGTAAAACAAGGTGTACGGATCGTCACACAAGAGCAGGCAAAAAAATTAGGTCTGTAACTAAAACAAGAGCGCACTTTTCATAAGTGCGCCCTTCATTTTTTATGGAGCCAATAGCCGGAATCGAACCGGCGACCTACTGATTACGAATCAGTTGCTCTACCGACTGAGCCATATTGGCAACTAATATTAATTATACTAATTTACAAACTAAAATCAAGTATAAGAAGGTGCTAATTTTTGTAGCACCTTCTTTTAGTTTACTTGCTAAAAATTATTTAATATCTTATAAGCATCACCATCCTTTAAATATATATTATCTAAAGAATGTGTAAAATTTTTGACACTTATATGAATTTTTATTTATTTAATTCTTCAAGTATAAGCTTGTTTAAAATTTGAGGATTTCCTTTTCCCTTCATTTCTTTCATACATTGTCCTACTAAAAATCCTAAAGCTCTATCTTTACCAGCTTTATAGTCTTCTACCGATTGTGGATTTGCTGCAATAACTTTGTCTACAACTTCTTTAATTGCACCCTCATCAGAAATTTGTAATAATCCTTTTTCTTCAACTATCTTTTCTGGATCATTTGATGTTTCAACCATCTCAGCAAATACATCTTTAGCAATTTTTCCACTTATTGTTCCCTTATCAATTAAAGAAATTAAGTGTGCAAGTTGAATTGCACTTATTGGTAATGCATCATATTCAATACCTAATTCTTTAGCAACCCTTATTATATCTGTCATAATCCAGTTACTAACTGCTTTTGCATTTTTGCATTCATTGGCAGCAACTTCAAAATAATCTGATAATAATTTTGAAGAAGTGATAATTCCGGCATCATATTCTGGTAATCCTAATTCTTCAACATATCTCTTATAACGAACTTCTGGAAGCTCTGGTAATGTGTCTTTTATGTTTTGAATATATTCTTCAGAAAGTTTGATAGGCATTAAATCTGGTTCTGGGAAATATCTATAGTCGTTAGCTTCTTCCTTTGCTCTCATTGCATAGCCTTCGCCTTTTTCATCATCCCATCTTCTTGTTTCTTGGTATACAACACCACCAGATTCTAAAACTTCTTTTTGTCTTTCTATTTCAAAGTTAATTGCACGAGCAATTGATCTGAATGAGTTTAAGTTTTTAGTTTCTGTTCTTGTCCCAAATTTTTCTTGTCCAACAGGTCTGATTGATAAGTTAACGTCGGCTCTTAATGAACCTTCTTGCATCTTACAGTCTGAAACGCCGATATATTCTAATATACCTTTTAATCTTTCAACATATGCAACAGCTTCATCAGCACTTCTTATATCAGGCTCTGAAACTATCTCTATAAGCGGAACTCCAGCTCTGTTTAAATCCACTAAAGTACCACCAGTATAAACATCATGAATAAGTTTACCAGCATCATTTTCGATGTGTATTCTTGTTATTCCAATATTTTTACTTACACCATCAACGTTGATATCTACTTTACCATCTGAGCAAAGTGGTAAATCAAATTGTGAAATTTGGTATCCGCTTGGCAAGTCAGGATAAAAATAATTTTTTCTATCTTGTTTGCAGTTTCTTGAAATTGTTGAGTTTGTAGCAAGACCTGCTCTTACTGCATATTCAACAACCTTTTCATTTAATACTGGTAATGCGCCTGGCATACCTGTACAAACTGGACAACAATGCGTATTAGGATCTCCACCAAATTCTGTAGAACATCCACAATAAATTTTTGTTTTAGTTGAAAGTTCAGCATGAACTTCAATACCAATTATAACTTCGTATTCCACGCTTACACCTCCATGTTCTTCTCGAAAGTATATGCAGCTTGCAATAATGTACTTTCGTTAAAATGTTTTGAAATAAGTTGTAATCCTATTGGCATTCCTTCTTTATCTTTTCCACAAGGAATAGAAATTGCAGGAACTCCAGCCAAGTTAATTGATACTGTCATCAAGTCAGCCATATACATTTCAAGTGGATCATTTACTTTTGAACCAACATCAAATGCAACACTTGGTGCCGTTGGTGTAAGTATCAAATCATAATTTTCAAATACTTTTTCGTAACCTTCTTTTACTAGAGTTCTAACTCTTTGAGCTTTTTTATAATAAGCATCATAATAACCAGAAGATAATACATAAGTACCAAGAATTATTCTTCTCTTAACTTCTTCTCCAAATCCTTCTGAACGGCTATTTTTATAAATGTCATCTAATGATTCATAATTAGATGTTCTATATCCATATCTAATTCCATCAAATCTTGCAAGGTTTGAACTAGCTTCTGCACATGCAACAATGTAGTACGTTGGAAGAGCATAATCTGTTGCTGGAAGTGAACATTCAGAAACTTCAGCACCTAATGCTTTAAATTTTTCAACAGCATTTTTTACTGCAACTTTAACTTCTTCGTTAACGCCTTCGCCCATAAATTCCTTTGGTACGCCAATTTTTAATCCTTTAACATCATTGATTAGAGCTTTTGTATAATCAACTTTTTCTAATTTAGCTGATGTTGAATCCATATCATCATGACCTGCAATTACATTTAATAAATTTGCTGTATCTTCTATATCTTTAGCGAATGGTCCGATTTGATCAAAAGATGATGCAAATGCTACTAAACCATATCTTGAAATCAACCCATAAGTTGGCTTCAATCCTACTATTCCACAAAACGACGCTGGTTGTCTAATAGATCCACCAGTATCACTTCCAAGTGAAATTGGTGCCATATTTCCTGCAACAGCAGCTGCACTTCCACCTGATGAACCACCAGGAACTTTATTTAAATTAACTGGATTGTATGTTTTGAAAAATGCTGAATGTTCAGTTGAACCACCCATAGCAAATTCATCCATGTTTGTTTTTCCTATTATAATTGCACCAGCGTCTTTTAATTTAGTGATAACTGTTGCATCATAAGGCGGAATAAAGTTTTCTAACATTTTTGATGCACAAGTTGTTTTTATTCCTTTTGTACACATGTTATCTTTAATAGCGATTGGAATTCCAGTTAAGGGTCCAATTTCTTCGCCATTATCAATTTTAGTTTGAATTACTTCTGCGTCTTTTAACGCTTCTTCTTCGCATAAAGTAATATATGCTTTTATTTTTTCATCATCTGTTTTAATTTTTTCAAAGAATGCTTTTATTACATCTACAACTTTTAATTCTTTACTTATATATTTCTCATGTATTTCATGAGCAGTATACTCACATATAGCTTTCATTGTACTCTCCTTAATAATAGATTTAATTTCTCATACTTGGTAATGAATATGCCTCTCCATTGCTCGTTGGTGCATTACTAAGTAATAATTCTCTATCTAATGAATTTCTTGGTTCATCTTTTCTGAATACATTGAACGAATCAATAGCGAAAGCTGATTCGCCAACACCATCAGTATTCAATTCATTAATTTTATTTGCGAATTCTACAATTTCCTGCAAATTATTAGTATACTTATTAATTTCTTCCTCAGATAAATTTAGCATACTTAATGCTGCAATATGTTTTACTTCTTCACTACTAATTGCCATATTAATCAATCCTTTATAAAAATTTTAAAATTAGAAATCACAGTTACCTGGTGTTCTGTAGAATGGAATTACGTCTCTAATATTTTCAACACCTGTTAAATAAATTAGAAGTCTTTCAAATCCCATACCAAAACCAGAATGTGTACAACTTCCATATTTTCTTAGATTTAAATACCAATCTAATTCTTCTGGATGCATTCCAAGTTCGTTCATACGATTTAATAATTTATCGTAATCTTCTTCTCTTTGGCTTCCACCCATAAGTTCTCCAGCACCTGGAACTTCAAGATCAACAGCAGCAACTGTTTTTCCGTCTGGATTTTGTTTCATATAGAATGCTTTAATATCTTTTGGCCAGTTTGTGATAAATACCGGGCCATTAAAATGTTCTGTAATATATTTTTCATGTTCTTTAGCAATGTCTCCACCATACTCAGGTTCGAATTCCCATTGAACTTTTGCTTCTTTTAATATTGTGATAACTTCGTCATGAGTTATTCTTGTAAATTTACTTTCTAATAATTTTGTAAGTTTTTCTATTAAACCTGGAGCAACAAATTTATTTAAAAATTCCATTTCTTCAGGACATTTTTCTAAAACATCTTTAACAATGTATTTTAACATTTCTTCTTCAACATCCATTAAACCTTCTAAATCACAGAATGCAATTTCAGGTTCAATCATCCAAAACTCTGAAGCATGTGTTTTAGTATTTGAATTTTCAGCTCTAAAAGAAGGTCCAAAAGTATAAATCTTTCCATAAGCCATCGCATAAGCTTCACCTTCTAATTGTCCTGTAACTGTTAATCCAACCTTTTTGCCAAAGAAATCTTTTGAATAATCTACTTTACCAGTGCTTGCAACTTTATCTAAATCTAAAGTGGTTACTTGGAACATTTCTCCCGCACCTTCACCATCATTAGCAGTGATAAGTGGTGCATGGAAATATACATATCCTCTTTCTTGGAAGTAATTATGAATTGCTATAGCAGCTACACTTCTTACTCTGAATACTGCACTGAATAGATTTGTTCTTGGTCTTAAGTAAGCTTGTTCTCTTAAGAACTCAACTGTGTGACCTTTTTTCTGTAATGGATAATCAGCTGGTGACACACATTCTACTTTTACTTCAGTAGCTTTTATTTCGAATGGTTGTTTTGCATTTGGTGTAAGAACTAATTTACCTGTAACAATTAATGATGAACTTATTGTTATTTTAGTAAGTTCGTCGAAGTTTGGTAAATTATTTTCATATACAACTTGAACATTCTTAAAGAATGTACCATCGTTAACTTCAATGAAACCAAAAGTTTTTGAATCTCTTGCAGTTCTTACCCAACCAGCGATAGTAACTTCTGCATCTGCATAATTTTCTGTATTTCTGTATAAAGATTTAATATCTACTTTTTTCATAATTATCTCCTTTTATTATTTATCAAATCGATTTGGTTTGTAACAAAACTCTATCTAAAAGTTTATCACAAATAATTATCTTTTGACACAAAAAACGTTTCTTCCTTAATCGAAAGAAACGTTTAAATACATGTCCATATGTGATTAAGCGCGTGGATGTGATTTCATATATACATCTTTAATTCTATTTTGTCCGATTTGTGCATATACTTGTGTTGATGAAATATCTGAATGACCAAGCATCTCTTGAATCGCTCTTAACTCTGCTCCATTTTCTAATAGATGCACAGCAAAAGAATGTCTCAATGTATGCGGTGTGATATCGACATCGATATTCGCTTGAGTTTTATATTGTTTAATGATCTTCCAGAAACCTTGTCTTGTTAATCTGTGACCATTAACGTTAACGAATAAAGCTTGATCTCCTTCGTCTTTTAGAAGAATAGCTCTTGATTTTTCCATATATTCTTTTAGCGCGTTAACAGCTAAAGAACCAATTGGAATAATTCTTTCTTTAGTTTTACCAACGCATTTTATATATCCATTCTCTAAATTAATATCACTAACGTTTAGAGAAATTAATTCTGTAACTCTTATACCTGTTGCATAAACAAGCTCAAGCATTGCCTTATCTCTGTATCCTTTAAGGTCTACACTCTTTGGTTGTTCAAGCAATAGTTCAACTTGCTCTGAAGTTAGCACCTTAGGTAATTTTCTCTCAATCTTTGGAGATTCTAAATTAATTGTAGGATCTTCTGTAATAACCTTTGTCTTGTAAAGGTATTGATAAAAAGAGCGTAAAGAAGCAAGGTTTCTTGAAACTGTAGAAACCGCTTTTCCATTTTCTTTTAAAGTATCTAGATACTCGTTTAATCCAGCCTCATTCATTTTTACTGGATTCAAGTTTGCAGATTCCAAATAATTGCAATACAACTTAATATCACGATTATATGATTGTAATGTATTGTCTGATAACTTTTTGTCTTTTTGAAGAAAATCCAAAAAACTTTCAACTAAATTTTTTTCCATCCCGCATACTCCTTTTTCTTCATTGTATTCTACATAATTTTTCGGATGCCCAACATAGAGCTTTACATTCCATTTTTTCTTTAGTAAAAACTTCCTACATTTTCTTCCATACCATGATGCACGGACTACATATAAATATGTTCCCTTTTAACTAAGGCTATTTTATACAAAAAGGTTTTATATTGCAAGCATTTTTGCAACTTTTTTATGTAAAATTATTAAGTATCTTTGCGTACTCAAAAGCAATTCCCGCAAACATTGTAACGGCGCCAATTACAGATAAAACAGAATGTCTAATAATTTCATCTTTCAACTCTTTTCTTTCACATAAAATATCAAACATAACTTTTAGCGAACTTGCTGTTAAAAATATTATTACAATTTCTGTCAAAAAAGTTGGTAAAAAAATCCTTGTAAGCAATAATGAATAACCATTTTCAATTCCATATTTTAGTAAAACAGAGCTGATAATAATCGCTAACGAAAAACCTCTATACGCACAGAAAAATAATAACACTGGAGCGCCAATCACAGAAATACCAATTATCCACAAAGCTAGTAACACTAACAGTTTATTATATATCTTTGTTACAATAACAGCTTCTCTTTCCGTCTCTCCCTCTTCATAAAAGAAATCATATGACAGAATAGTTTCTTTCATAGTTTCATCATTTATTAAATTTTTAAAAAGAATTACTCCAATTAAAAATCCGATCAAAAAAATTATTGTTACAAAAAAATATAGTTTAATATCATCTTTCTTATTGTAATTTTTTTCTGTTTTGTTTTCGAAAAATCTTTCTCTGTAAAATTCTCTTGTCCTATTATTTTCTTTTTGAAAAGAATTAGATATCAATGTTTTGTCTTCCTTTTCTTTTTCAGAAAAATTCAAATTATAATCTTTTTTTATAACTAGATTTCTATTAGGATAATTTTCTTCAACAATCATATATACCTCACACAAAATTTATTCATTATAAATATATGCTTGTACATAAAAAATAGAACACATTGATATGTGTCCTAGATTGTTTGAATTGCTTGAACCGCTAATTGATCACAACGATTATTGTATTCATTATCGGCATGTCCTTTAACTTTAATCCATTCTATTTCATGAATTTGAGTAAAGCTATAAATTTTCTCCCACAGTTCGCGATTTTTCACATTTTGTTTACTTGCTGTTTTCCATCCGTTCTTTTGCCAATTGTAAATCCAACCTTCTTTAAAAGCATTAACAAGATACGCACTATCACTATATACTTTTACTTTACAAGGTCTTTTAAGTAAAGATAATGCTTCTATTGGAGCTGTCAATTCCATTTGATTGTTTGTTGTCATCGCTTCAGCACCGCTTATTTCTTTTTTTACATCGCCATACATCAATATAGCTCCCCAGCCGCCTTTTCCAGGATTACCTGAACAAGCGCCATCTGTATATATGATTACTTCGTCCATATATCCTCCATTAAACTCTAACAACTGGTGTTGTATAGTCTAAATTTACTTCTCTATACTTTGGAATTTGTTGACCCAAAGTATAAATATTCGTTGCCATTATATCTTTTTCCAACATCTTTCTAGATGTCTCGTTTGCATTCTTTAAAAATTTACTTACAGAAGTTACTACAGGTAAATTTGAATTATTAGTAATGTTTGATAATACTTTTTCACCCGTTTTAGTAAATCCTAAAACTCTTATGTATTGAGGATTGTATTTATAATCCTCCACATCAGCTTTTGTAACATCAAGTAATGCATGTAATAATATTCTTTGAATTCTTGTTCTTGTATATCTTTTTGTTTTTACGATATCAATTAAATTCTCAAGCTCCATACCTTCACATGATGCTTTCTTCAATAAGTTTTCTAAACCTTCTGTTACATCTGCGATATTTAGTAAGTCTTTTGATGAGTTTCTTCTTAATGTATATAAGATTTCTTTTTCAAAATTCTTTAAGAACATTGGAGTTCTACCGTTTACAATTTCTTTATTTAAAATATCAAAAGTTGCCTTAGGAACAACATCTTGAATAGTCTTTAACTCTTCTTTTTCTAATAATTCTCTTATTGCGGTAGCACTACATACATTGTTTGTTATAGTAGTAGAATTATAATTTCCACCTTTTCTTTCAACAACCATTGGCTTAATAGAACTATTGCAATATAGCAAAGCTTTTAAATATTCTATTCCTAATATATTATTTGAGTCTAATAAAATTTCTGAAATGTATTTTGCATCATATTCTTTCTTTAAAAAGTTTTTTAATGCATTACTTCTTGCAATCGGAAACGATGTTCCTCTTTTTAATTCAGATTCTAAAAGTTTTTTATAATTTTCTGGTTCTAAGTATAATACGTTAGCAATTCTTTTTAACGCATCTAAATCTGTAGTATTACTACCAAAAGAAATATGATCTACCACATTTAATCCATCAAGAAGCGACACGCTTCCTTGCGCAAAATACTCTGCACTTGAAATTGAATACAACAAAGGTAATTCAATTACTAAATCAGCTCCACTTTGCAAAGCCATTTTAGTTCTTGTCCATTTATCGAATAAAGCAGGAACTCCTCTTTGAATGAAATTACCGCTCATTACAACCACAATGGCGTCACAACCAGTTTTCTTTTTAGTTTCCTCTATATGATATAAATGTCCATTATGAAACGGATTGTATTCTGCGACAATTCCACAAACGTTCATACTACTTCCCCCAATTACTCTTTATTATCCTCGTCTTTTTTAGTATCGTCTTCCTTCTTTTCTTCAGTTTCTTCTATATCTTTTGCTATATCACTTACTTTACTATCAACTTCAGAATTTTCTTCTGATTTATTTTCTTCTTGTTCAATCTTTTTAATTTCATATTTTCCATCAGGATCAACTTTCAATTTAAAAGCTCCTTTTTTGTCATTAGACATTATCATAAGAAGCATATCTAATTTTATTGCTCTTATTGCATAGAAAATATATACATACGCAAGTATTCCAGATACTAATATTGTATATTCTTTAATCGCTCCAACATATAATATTGATATCACTTCAACTATATATGGAAGCGTCATCGCATAAAGCACTATTTTCATCTGAGCTTTATAATTAATTCTAATTCCAGCTAAAGCACTAATAAATAATGCAAGTATTCCAAAGAAAATAACTTCTACAAATTTATATAATGCATACATCATAAACATTGCAACAAATATCATGTATACAACAAACACTTTAACTCTAACTTCACTTGATAACATATCAATATATATACCAAACGAATCTTTAGTGAATCTACCTCCAATATATGATAAGTCTGCTTGATATATTGTTCCGTATGCATCTATTAGAGAAATTGCATCGCTGTTAATCATCAAAACATTATCATATTTTTCAATATCTTCATATTGAGAAGCCTCTAAGCAATCCTCAAACTTATATGAGGTATCAATAATTGCAATCATGTCGTTTCTAATTTCTTTTGTTCCAACATAATCAACATCTAATATTCCCATGTCAATCACAAACTCTGGAACTAACTCATCATATTGTTCCAAGAACACATCAAACTTATCATATACTAAACCTGTAACTTTTATAGATATTATAAGTGTTAATAGCATAAGAAAAGTAACGAAATGCCAAAAACTTTGTGAAGTTGATTCATTTTTTAATACATGCGGATAAAACCTAAAATCCGTTATTGCTAATACCATTTTCTTAAAAAAGCCCATCTTCTTTTTATCCATAGTTTATTCTCCTTTTAAAGTACAATAATTTTTCTACTTGCATTCGAAAATAACTTTATGCCTTCTTTTGTAAGCACTCCTGTGTCTTCAATTCTTATACCAAATTCATTTTCTAAGTAAATTCCCGGTTCAATTGTAAAGACCATATTTTCTTCTAACAAACCTTCTCTCTTAGGTGAAAGTACGGGATCTTCATGAACTTCAGTTCCAACACCGTGACCTAATGCATGTGCATAATCAAAACCTGCATCTAATATATTTTTTCTGCCGTATAAATCAGCAGTTTGTAATGTATCATTTATGCGAATATTCTTAACAGCATTATCATGTGCAAAATTTACTAGTTCATAAATTTCTTTTTGCTTATCTGTTATACCTCCAACAAAAATTGTTCTAGAAGTATCTGAACAATACCCATCTAAAACACAACCAAAATCAAGAAGAATAATATCTTGATCTTGAATAATATTATCTGTTGGCGTTGAATGAATGAATGCTGAGTTTTTACCTGCACCAACAATAGTATCAAAAGATAATCCTGAGGCACCATTTTTTATAAAAAAGTCATTCATCTCTTGAGCAATCATTTTTTCTGTCATTCCTGGTTTTATAAAATTGCAAATGTGTTCAAAGCACTTGTCTCCAAGCAACGCTGCCGCGCGCAACTTTTTGATTTCTTCTTCTGTTTTTATAATTCCCATTTCAAACTCCTTAAGTTTAAATTAATAACAATAAATTCATGTACCATGGAAACATTACTGTGTATGGCACAAACATCGTAATTACAGTTGCTATAACAATAAATGGTCCAAAGGCCATATAATCTGTCGACTTTTTAATCTTAAGAATCATAAGTAAAACACTAACTACAGCTCCAATTGCAAATGATAAAATAAAAATTTGAATTGTATTAAAAAGTCCAAAGAACAGTCCTAAAACACCCATTAATTTGACGTCTCCCAAACCCATTCCTTCCTTTTTGTATATTACAAATGCCACTAGAGCAATTAATAAGAAAATTCCTCCACCAGCAAGTAAGCCATATATTTTATCTAAACCAATAGTTACATCTTTGACTAACGCAATATATGTTAAAACAATTCCAACTAAGAAACCTAAAAAGTTTAGCTCATTTGGTATAATTTGCGATTTCATATCAACAAACGCATCTATTATTAACATTATTGCCAAAAATGCATAAATAAAAAACGTTCCGCTAAAACTAAATTTATAAAATAATGCTATCAATAATAATGGAAGAGCTAACCCTATTCCATAATGAAACTTAAGATTTTCTTTAATTCCATTAATTGTAACATTTTCTTCTTTAGCCAAGATTTCAACTAATGCATTGGCCGGTTTTACTAACAAAAGGCCCACAAGTGCAACTACTATATTACTAATTATTACTAACATAAAATCCTTCTTTCTTGCCACATTTTCTCGCATTATGTCTACGTGAAAATTCACAGTAAATCTCCCTAAAAATATATCAATTTTACATATAAAAGTCAACGTTGCAGAAGATTTATTCTTTCTTGCATACGGATAAGTTATGTGATATAATTTTTCTAGTAAATTATCGAACGTGATTAAAATAATAAAAGAATTATTACCAAAGAAATTAAGGGGGTTTTATTATGGAAATTAAAAAATGTGCTAGTTGCGGTTCATTTATATCTTCTGGCGCTACTATTTGTACATCTTGCGCAAACAAAGCGTCATTTAACAATACTCTATTAAAAAATTATTTTGATGAAAATGCATCTTTCGATTCAGTTTCTTCAGTATCAGCTACTACAGGTGTATCATTTGACACTGTTCAAAAATATATTCAAGATAACAATTATGGTGCTTCAGAAATAACACCATCAAACTTTAATACTATTCAATATTAAGAACTAAAGGGCCTTTTATGGCTCTTTTTAATATAAAAAGCTCCTCGTTTTCGGGGAGCTTTTCGGTTGCCTATTATAACAAAATTGTTCCGTTCATCTCTAAGTGGAACCAAACGCCTAGAAAACTAGCCGCATTTTTACACATCAACATTCTTCCTAAGAATATTTCAAAATACTTAATAACAGGACAAATATCTGTATCAATCTTTAATTTCAATATTACTTCTTTTTCACATCCATGCAAATTCTTATCTGAATCAATAACTTCAATAGAAGCCTCTTCTACAGCATAATTTACTCTATCATGAATATCGAATGTTGCTTTGTTTGTTTCTCTTACTCTTGAACGATGAACGTCAGATTTATCTGCTATTTGCAAAGCAGCCGCTATAGCACTGATAGGACTTCCTGTTTGTTCATCATGATTTCCGATGGCCATCATAATTTCAGCAGCCTCTTTTAAGTCCATTCCTCTTTCTTTTAACAAATTGTATGCAAAAATTGCACCTGTATGAGCATGATCTGTTCTGTTCACTGCATTACCCAAGTCATGTATGTACGCTGCAATTTTAGCAAGTTCACATTCTCTTTCAGAATAACCTAATTCTTTAAGTATATATGCAGCACGATTTGCAACTAAAGTGCTATGTCTTTTTCCGTGCTCTGTATAGCCAATTTCAACAAGCTGTCTTTCAGCAGTCTCCATTAATAAGTTTATTTCATCATCTTTAATAATATCATCATATGTTAGCATTGTGCATTCCCCTTTCTTTTGTACCTCAATAATTATAGTATCCTTTATACGATTAATTTACAAGATTATTTTAATTTTTAACCAGATTAACTCCGACAATTCCACCTGCCATACCAATCAATATATTAAAAATAATTGTCGCTATTGCATATGAAGTTAACGAAAGGCCTGTTCCTGCAAATGTGCCAAACAAATACAATGTAACAATATATATAGCTGCTATTATCGCCCCATATTTCATTCCATTTTCCTTAATTTTAATACTTGTAATTGAAGTTGAGATAAATATCCCTAATAGGTTAATCACAAAAATCACGGTCGGTATTGTGCTTTCAGAAACATCAGTGTATGTCAACACGGCAGCATATACTAACAAGAAAATCAAATTTAAAATATACGTGAATAAAACTCCTTTTAAAATAAAAAATAATCGTGACATATTTTTCCTCCTACCACATTGTATTTGGTAAGTATTGAATGTATGTGTTAAATATGGTAAAATTATTTTGCGAGTTTATCAAAAGCTTGAGTGTTAGGAGGCTTGATAATATGAATTTAACATCAACTTACAAAAAACATTTTTTCTTACCAAACGTTTCACTAGAGACTACATCTAGTTCTAACGCTTACAACACAGCAGTTAATTGCATTTCTGTTATAAAAGAAACTGCAAAAAAGAGTTTCGATTTTACAAGAAATATTGTTTGGGTTTGCAGCAAATGTGGTCACACACATATTGGAGTTAACTCTCCTTCAGCATGTCCAATTTGTAACTCAACTTATCATATCAAAGAATAATCTTATAAAGTTTTAATACTCAAAAGAGTGTGGAATAATCCACACTCTTTTTAATTTCTTTTCAAAATATAATTTTCTAAAACTACAGCGACTCCATCATGATCATTCGATGGAGCAATAACTTCTGCAACTTGTTTCGCAAGCGGCGAGCCATTATTTACTGCTACTCCTAAAGCCGCATTTTTTATCATCTCAATATCATTAAAATTGTCTCCTATTGCCATAACCTCTGTCGGTTCTATGTTTAATTTTTTAGCTAATTTTTCTATGGCAACCCATTTATTTGTCCCCTTAGCCAAAAGTTCTGCATAACTATAGCTTAAAAATACTTCTTTGTCTCCATCTTTTATTACCTTATGTGATACATGCGGTACAGCCATCAAATCCACATCTTCATACGATTGAAGCTTATGTACAATGGAATTATAAATAACTCTATCTTGATCACATACCACAATTCTAGTAAATGGTTCTTCACATTGTTCTATTAATTCTATTCCTCCAAGTTCAATCTCGGCAGCACCAGATGTTTCATCATCTATGTTGTGACGTTTTTTGTAGAATGCAAGTGCCATATGTTTCAAATCGCGTACCATGATTTTATTTGTCGAAAACACCATATAATAAATATTGTTTTCTATACATGTGCGCACTAATTCTAAAACCGTTTTTTTGCTGATATACGAAGCTTCAATAATATTTTTTTCTTCATTATCATATATCAAAGCTCCATTATCACAAATTATATATTTACTTGCATTTAGTTCATTAGCTATTCTTCCTACAGAATCACTTACTCTACCTGATGTAAGAACAACTTCCACGCCTTTACTTCTAACACGGCGTACTACATCTTTTGTTCTTGTAGAAAGTTCCCCTCTGGAATTAAGTAATGTACCATCTATATCTATTGCAACAAGTTTATACATACTCTCTCCTATAATAAATTTGGCCTCACAAAACTTGCAAGGCCAAATATTTTTATTTTATTCTCCAACTAATGTGTAATTATTATTTGTCATATATCTATCCAAAACTACCGCCATCTCGGCTCTTGTGATTGGTGCATTTGGTTTAAATGTACCGTCTGGATATCCGACTATAAGACCTATTGATGCAGCTTTCATAATACTTGAATAGAAAGGTGTGAATATTGAAACATCTTTAAATTTGATTGTTGAATATCCATCATCTAAAAATTCATTCATTAAAGCTACAACCTCACCTCTTGTTATTGCTTTATCTTGATTTAAACTGCCAACTCCAAAGACTTCTGTCAAATCATCAAATCCCATAGAAGCAGGGTCACCAGGATTCATCGCTTGATAACATCTCATAAGAAAATCATAATCTTCTTTTGACCAATGTGTTTCGCTATAATCCGGATAGTAATAAGACATTCCTTTTGAATTTGAGGCCATTACTTCGTTATATCTTAATAATCTTGAAAGCATACAGATAAATTCAATTCTAGAAATATTATTTTCCGGAGCGTATTGAACATCTGAATAACCATTTACTATATTCTTTGCATATAAGCTTTGAATTGCTTCTTTTGCCCAAGTTACTGTATTAGTATCTCTGAATGTATTTTGAACTTCTACAGGTATTGTACTCTTTAAAATAATAGTTTCTTCATATGAAGTTTCTCTAACACCTTTCATTCTTCTATTAGCTTTTTCATAGTTATATATACCAATTGCTACATACTCAGCTTCGCCCATTCTACAGAAAGAATCTAAATATGGTTTTCTTTCTCCATTTAATAAATATATAACTGTAGGTTCAACTGGAACCCAGCCGAATTCTTGCAAATAAATTTCAGTCCAAACGTGGTTTATTAAATCAAATTCATTTTCTACTATATCTCCGCTTGCATTTTCACGAGGAGCTATTTTGTATCCTTCGATTAATCTTGTAGGAACTTCTACAGCTCTACACATTGCAGCAAATAAAGTAGCAAACTCTTCACAAACACCACGCATTGATGTTAATGCAGACAAAGCGCCTTTGTTAGCATATGTAGTCGATTCATCATAAGACATATTAACATTTACATATTCAAATATAGCTTGAGCTTTCTTATAATCTGTATAAATACCATCTGTAATTTCTTTTGCTTTTGAAATTATTTCAGGATCATCGGATTCAATCTTTTCTGCAGGTACTAAGAAAGGAGCGGTTTCCGAATTAGATACAGAGTCTGTTCTTGAAGGAATTATTTCTGTATACGTATCTGTTTCTAAGTCTCTTTTTATAGTTACTTTAAATTTTTGACCAGCACGTAATCCTGATACATCGAAGTATGCATACATGTTTCCATATTCATCAGTAATAATTTCATCTGGAGTTGGCGTTATAACAATATTTTTGTCTTCTTGATATTGTGTAAAATTCATATTACCAATTAATATTTCAACAAACCCCGAATTAACAGTTTTATTGTTATAACTTTCATATATCATTTCTTTGGTAACTATATAAGTATCACCACTTGATGCAAATACAGTGCCAACTAATGTCATAGTTAATAATATTGTCATTACAAAAACTTTCGTAAGATTTTTCATCTGTAAACCCCTTTCACCCACCTAGTCTTATAGATATTTTATCTATTATAAATAATAAAATCAATACTAAAAAATCATTTAGAAAAATTTAGCTACAACAAAAAGACCTAGGAATTAAATCCTAGGTCTTTATTAACGGTTTATTTAATTATTCAGCTGTTTCTGTTCCGTCTTCTTCTTCCATTGAGAAAGTATGAGCCTCTCTTGTTGCTTCAATAATATCAGCAAATAAATCATGTTTCTTACTTACATCGTCAAATCCTGATTTTGTTTTTGAAGTAACATTTGCTGGAGCTCTTAATAAGTAGAAGTTAACAAGTTGTGCAACTTCTGCTCTTGTGATTTCTTCATCAAGTTCGATTTCATCTTCATCCGCGCTAAGTGGAGTCATATTTAATCTAGCAAGTAAAGTAACTTCTTCAAGTGCCCAGTGTGAGTAAATCTTCTTACCATCTACAATGTAGTATCTTGTAGAGTCAGCATATACTTTGATAGTATTTTCTAAATCTTTAACTTCTAAGCCTTCAATTTCATCTTCAGCTGCTTGTTTTTCAATCATGCAAGCTAAGATTTTCATGAATTCAGCTCTTGTCATTTTTTCGTTTGGTCTGAATGTACCATCTGTATAACCACTGATTAAACCAGCTTTTGTTGAAGCTATGATAGCTTTTTGAGCTTCTACATATGTTTCATCTAAGTCAGAGAATACATCTGTAACTTTTGTGCTCTTGTAGTTTAATCCATAAATTCTAGCAAGTACTAATGCACCTTCAGCTCTAGAAATTGAATCATCTGGTCTAAATGTATTTGCATCTTCATCACCAAACATGTATGGTTCGTGTTCAATATCAATTTCTTCATCATAACCGCTTACGATTAAGTTGATTACTGTTGATCTATCTTGTTCTTTAGCTTTTGAACCTTTTGTTATGATAGCTGAAGGATAAATTCTTTCAGAATCATATTTAGATTTAGAGAAAGCTGTATATTTAACTTTAACAATCTTTGTTCCTTCTTCGTCTTCTTCTAAGCCGTTTGGGAATTCCCAAGTAATTGTTTTATTCTTTGTGCTTACTGTACCACCATCATCATCAACTACTGTAAATGCAAGTGGTAATTCAAGTACTAGACCAACTTCTGTTTCGATGTCATCGCCAGTACCATTTTTATAATCTACGTAGTATGTAACTACTTCTTCTAATGCGTAGATGTTTTTATTAGCTTTGTCTTCTTCTTCAGAATCATTTCTTAAGTTAACAGCTAATTCTACTAATTCGTCGTTTACTTCCATCCAAGGTTCAACGTCAAGTTTACCTTTATTATCTTCTTCATCAACGAATTTGAATGAATATGTTTTTGAACCTGTTGATGTGCCATCTGTAGCAATTGCTTCAACAGTGAATTTTAATGTTGTACCAACAGATTTTGTTGGAATTTGTAGTGTAATAGTTGAATTGTATACAGTCTTATCTGAAGCTGAATCAAAGTGATATTTGATGTAGCTTACTTTTGCATTTGAAGCAGAAGCTGTAACTTTTAAATCTTCTCCGCCTACTACTTGATATGTTTTACCAGTTGAGATTGTACTAGAGTCTAATTTTACGTTCATAGTAATATCTGCAGCTGTTGTTGGTATCTTGAAAATATATTTTTGTTGTGCAATTTCATTACCATCATCATATAGAGCTTTTACGTATAATGTATGTGTTGAACCCGCAGCAAATGTTGTAGGAATTCTTGTTGAATAAGAACTTACACCATTAACTACAGCCCAAGTGTCACTATCCCATTTAAAATACAATTTTGTTACGTTTGCTGAAGGTGTAGCAGCGATTTTAATTGATTCTCCAGGATTTGCAGTTGTTGTTGAACCTACAGTTAATACAACATTTTCATAAGAAACTGTCATGGCTTTGTCTTCTACAACTGCTTCTTCCTTAATTTTGATTACATATTTTTCCATATCAACATATTTATCATCAGAATATTTAGCTGTGATATATAAGTTGTGTGAAGAACCTGGAACAAATGTTGAAGGAACTTCTATAGAACCTGTAGCTTTATAGAATACTCTCCAATCTTCTGTATCCCAAGCATAGTATAATTCAGTAACTTCAGCAGCTGGTGTTGCAGATGCTGTTAAGAAATCTCCAATTTCAACTTCTGTTGTTGAGTTAACTGTTAATGTCTTTGTACCATATTTTAATGAAATATCTTTGTTTGCAACTTCCGTATCTGGATAATGTAAGTAGAATTTAACCCAACCAGTTTTTACTGGATTGTTTTCTCCATCATCATCTGTTGCAACAGCTTCGATATAAAGTGTTTTTGTTGTGCCCGCTGTTCCTGTTGGAACTGTAATTGTTAATGTATCATCGTATACGTCAACGATTTTTGTATTATCTGAATAATAATAACCAATAAAAGCAATACCTTGTAAGCATTCAGCAGTAGCTACGATTTTTTCTCCGCCTTCTACTTCATATGTTTTGCCAGCAGTCATTGTTACACCATCCATCTTAACTACCATAGTAACATCAGATGTTGGTTGTTCAATTTTAATTATGTATTTTTCCATTTCAGCAAATTTTCCATCGCTATATTTAGCTGTTAAATATAAGTTGTGTGCAGAACCAGCTTCAAATGAAGAAGGAACTGTGATTGTACCAGATGAACCACTAATTACTCTCCATTCATCTGTTCCCCACGCATAATTCATTTCAACAACTTCGTCAGCAGGTTTTGCCGAGAATGATAAAGAAGCCTTAGCTTCTACTGTTGTTGTAGAATTTACTGTTAATGTTTTTGAACCATATTTTAAAACTAAATCTTTATTAGCTACTTCTGTATCTTCTTCAGCATAGCTCAATAAATATGTTTGCCAATCTCCTCTTACAACGTTTTCTTCTGCGTCGTAACCAGAAGCAGCAACTCTTAGTTTTGTTGTTGTTCCAGCTTCCCCTTCAGGTACTGTGATAGTAACTGTATCGCTAGAAACTTGTTTAATGTTTGATGTATTGTTATCAAAATAATAACCTACAAGTCCTACATCAATTGTTGAAGAAGTTGCAGTAAACACGATTGTTTCTCCACCTTCTACTTCATATGTATTACTTGTAGACATTGTCTTTCCATTTAATTTCACCGTATATGCTATTTCATCAGCAGCACTTACAACGAATAATGGTAATATTGTCAAACTTAACATCATAACACTTAAGATTAATGATATTCTTCTCTTAAAATTATTCATAATAAATAAACCTCCTAAATTCTTTCTTTCGTGGATTTTATTACCGTGTTTATAATATCATAAAAACAGCGAAATTGCAATAACGTTATGTAAATTATTTTTATTTTATGTAAATTTTTGTAAACTGATTATTTTTCGTCATTTTTTCCAAATCCTAACAGTTTACGGAAGTTTGAGTTTGCAGTTTTCTACTATATTAAATGTATATATTTACCAGTTTCAAAAAAATTTTTCGGTTTATTGCCAAAAGTGCCCATTTTTCCAAGCAATTGACATAATTATAAAGTTGTGATATAGTTCCTATCGAACAAAATATCTTCTCGTAAAGGAGTGATCACATGGCCGCAACAGATAATTCTAGCACCTTACTTCTTTCTCAAGATGATTGGCGGCGAGTCGAAGAGCACGCAAAAACCCTGAACATCCTCGACCCCAAAGTATCACTTGAATATGCTTTAGCACTTCAAAAGAAAATTGCAGGACTGCCCAATACCTTGATGAACCAACTCAAAAACGATCTTGCGCCCCAGGCAAATGAGCTTATTCCCGTACTTCTCGCAGAAATCGATACATTTACCCCTGATGAAGATGTATTAAAGAATCCTATGCGTAATCGAAAGGCATTCAAAAAATTACGCGTGGAGTACAATGTCATATCTGAAAAAGTTTCTGAACTTCTGGCAATTCTTCAGGAACAAGAACTCGTTTTATTGCAAAATGCATCAACACTAAAGAAGCTTCATTTAAGCACAACCAAGCTTTTTAGAAGTCTTCTTATGCACATTGAAGCCGGAAAACTCTGTATCATCAGAGTTGAAAAAGCTTTGGAGCTGGCAACCCCTCCCACCGATGCATTTGGCGATGAATTTGCCACACGTGAAACAATCAAACTCTCGCTTCGCAGCTTTAAAGAACGAGTTTCTTCTTTAGAAATTACCAAAAGTATTCTGACTACCATGCTTGTACAATTAAGGGCATACATGGCAACAAATGATGTTTCATTGAAAAAGGTTCAGGAAACATATCACAAAACAATCCCCGCCTGGCGAAAAAAAATTACCATTGCTCTCCGCATTGGCGATGTAGTTGATGTAATTTATTCCACAAAAGGCAGTACTTCTGAAATCGACCTTGAGGCAGCAAACAAGAGCCTTGCCGAAAGTATCACTGACTTGAAAAACAGCTTTGTGTCTAACCAAACTTCTAAAGCTGCTCTCGATGAAGTATACCTATTGTCTAAAGCATTAGAAAAGGAACTCGCAAAAAAAGATTCCTAACAAAAATCCCCCGGTTTCACACCGAGGGATTTTTTTCGCGATTAGGGGACAGTCCTTGAATTGCGAAAATTTAAATTTAAAGACTGTCCCCTAATCACGAAATTTTAAATTGAAGGGGTGTCCCCTAGTTGCGAAATTTTAAATTGAAGGGGTGTCCCCTAGTTGCGAAAAACGGCAGACCTCATAATGAAGTCTGCCGTTTCCGTTTATTTGTTAAGTTTAAGCTTCTGCTTCGAAAATAGTTTTCATCAGGTAACCGATGTTATCGGTAGTTGCCTTGATGTAGGTACCGTTGTTGATACCTGCGATTTCTTTGAGCTCTGCCTCATCTGCGTTGGAACCATAGCCAATCGTATAGATAGGAACTTCGGTTGCATCAAGCAGATTCTTGACAGTTGCCAGCGAATAGCCGGAACCGGTCTGACCGTCGCTCAAAACGATAATCAGTTTCTTGTTCTCTGCGGGCTCGTCGTGCAACAGCTTGTTAGCGATAACGATAGCATCATTGGTAGATGTGCCGCCATTTGCCTTAAGCTTTTCAACCGCACCAGCGAAGTATTCCTGCTGTTCAGTGGTGAATTCTCCCAAAGGAACATCCACATAGACATTAGACTCGAAAGTAATCAGGCCCACTCTTGTCTCTTCGCCAATATACTGCATGCCGTTCAAAAGAGACTGCTGCAAGGACTTGATCTTTTCTCCATCCATGCTGCCAGAAACATCGGCAACAAAGATGACAGACATTCCACCAGTACTGGTTTTTGCCTGTTTCCAAACATCCAGAACCTCTTTGATTAAGCTGCCTTCATAGTTAGCAACGGTGCTGGTGTAGGTCATATCTTTGTTGAATCCCAGCTCGTTACCATACTTCTGAATTTCAGTGCCCTGAGTAAATTCAGCAAACTTGCTCAGTACATTGTTTTCTTCAGTAGAGACATTGCCAACTGCATACAGAGGATTATCATGTCTTACACCAAAAGGCATAAAGACAAAATTGTTGCTCAAATCACTGTCTGCAGAGAAAGCCTGACGCTCAACCACGAAAGCGTTAATTGTGCCATTGTTAACAGCCTGCTTCATCTGATCCATAGAGTAAGATACCAGGGGTACTGCGCTCTGGAATGCAGAGAAGTCAGTAGTTGCTTCAAAACTCATAGGGTTGTTGGCATCAAAGTAGGACAACATGGAAATAACGAAGTTCAAACCGGTAGGATTGTTAGTGGGGTTAGTATAGCCGACACCTAGCTTACCATCCTTGGTCGCATCAACGATAGTCTGAATGGTCACATCAGAATACGCAGATTTCAATTCGTTGTACTTATCTTGCTTAATAGCAATACCCATAGTGTTGCCAACCAGTCTGTCTGCAACCTGGGTTACCGCAATGCCGTTTTCATTCATCAAAATGCCATACAGCTCATTGGCAGCAATATAACCTTCAGGGGTATATGCGCCGCTAAGGATATAGTCCTCAGCCAGAGTAGCTTCCAAAGTTCTGATAGAAACGGATGCAGTCTTACCATCAATCGTGATGTTCGCAGCATTGAATTCAGTTGCAGCATGTTCAATGAACTTCACAATGGAGCTGCCATTGTTTTCAGTAGGAACAAAGATCTCGACGTTGACTTCGCCAGAGCCCTTAACGGTTACCGGATAGTTTGTAATATCCGGCAACTCGTACACAATATCGGAGCCATTGTTTTCGCCAGTGTTGTCTTGACCTCTTTCAGGAACAGTACCCTTCACAAGGTCCTTGTTTTTGTAGCCAATCTTGGTGGCATACTCATCCAGGACGGTCCAGACGTTTTCGGAGTTTACCTCAACAGGTTCAACGACATCGCAGCCGCTGAGAATGCAGCAGGTAAACAGCATGGTTAAAGCTAAGAGAATTGCAATTTTCCTTTTCATTCGGTGTTACCTCCATTAATAGCCGATGACTTTAAAGTACACTTCGGTTCTACGATTAGCCTGACGGCCTTCTTCGGTCTCGTTGGTATCAATAGGATTCTTATCACCATTGCCAACGATAATAAAGCGGTCGGGATCAACGCCCAAAGCCTGCAGATATTTCGCAACGCTAAGCGCTCTCATGTAAGAGAAGTTCACGCCATCATCACCTTCGACATGTGCAGTGTTACCTTCAATCTGAATGTACACACCATTCAGTGTCTGAGCGATTTTGGCAAACTCATTCAGGTCTGCATAAGAGCTTCTTGCAATCTTATAAGAGTCCACTTCGAACTCAATGTTCAAAGTAACAGAAAGCAAGGCTGCGTTGTTAGACTGCTGACCCGCTTGGTTTCGACCTTCTTCCGAGAATTCGAAAGATGTCAAATCGTCCGTAGGATACTTACCAGCCAACTTGTTGATATATTCATTGGTGAAAGCTGTAGAGTACTTATCAGGAACAGCGCTTTCTCCAACTCCAATCCACACTTCCGCCATCTGTTTGTACATGTCGGGTGCGGTCTTCGTAAGAAGATTAACGTTGTCTGCCCAGGTAGGCAGTGCAGCTCCGGCGCACATTTCAGCGATTTCAGCATCCGTCATAAGTTCGAACATAGGCATAACCTTGATGCTGTCGAACTCCTTGTCGTAAGTGCTGGCCGCCTGCAACGCACCATCAATGAACTTAACCACAAAATCAGAATGATCTTCTAAGAAGTCATTTCTGAACACGATACCTGAAAGGATGATGTTCGTACTCATGGACGTATCAAAAAGGATACGAGAATCAGTAGAAGTTGCAGCCTGGGTCAAATAAGGTTCCCAAGTTGCAGCAGCATCCACCTGTCCAGAGAAGAACGCTTTCGCGGTTTCGTCAGCAGTCTCAAAATACACGATGTTCTTTCTAATTTGAGACTGTTCCGTCTTAGTCAGATTAGAATTGGTGATCAACCACTCGACCATCGTCTGAGACTCAGAATAACGAGGGACTGCAATTTTCTTGCCTACCAGATCAGAGATAGACATGATATCGGAAGTTGCAATAATGCCGTCAGCACCATTGGAATAGTTACTGATAAAAGGCATCGTAACTGCGATACCAGCTTCGTCAAATTTGGACTGTAAAAATGCGTATCGGTTTACGGTGTAACCAGCGCCCTGAAGTTCTCCAGAAATCAGGGCGTTGGAAGATGCGTTTGCATCATTCATAACAACGTATTCAATGCAAATACCGTTCTTGGCATTGATAGAATCTTCTGTGGTTACCAGTCCACCGTTCGCATAGATCAAGGCTTTCCAGCCCGCAAATTCGTCCAGAGAGATATACACCTTCTCGGCTCCGTTGTACTCATTGGATGCCAGGTCGCTCTTGATGAAAGTAACCACAAGGGATACGAGCAGAATGGCACCGGCAACCAGAAGACCGATAAGATACTTCTTGTCAAATTTTTTCTTCATAGTGCCCTCCTTCTCAGTTGAACGGGTCATCATCGTCATCTTCACCTGCTTCATTAGCCATTCTCAGCTGCTGCAGGTTTTCAATGAGGGACTGCAGATCTGCATCGTCTTCATTGAAGTTGTCGTGCATTCTTGCCACCTCGATGATGAGCTTGTCATACCAGTCGATAAGTTCCTGGTTAGCATTCAGGATATCATCCAAACTTTTAACAGATCCGCTGTACTGCTTGTTCTTGCTGGTAACAGAATATGCCAGCATGCACTTCACAAAACGCTTCAGATTTCTCAGAAGGTACTCGCGGACATTATTACTCTTGGAAGTAATGAATGCTTCAGAGTTGTTGTTGTTGTAGTCGATGATTTTGCGCAGGCCCTTTTCCTTGCTGTTGAAGTCTTTGAACTGACCAACAACTTTATCATAATAAGGGCGCAGATGAGGACACTCAGAAACGATGTCCTCAATCTCTCTGATGCAGCGGTCATACTCATCCGCTTTCTTAGACTCCAGCTGCAGCTTCTCAGCCTCGGCTTCCAGTTCAGCCTTCTTGCGTTCCTTGTCTTCAAGGACACTAACGACGGTCATAAAACCAACGCCAGCAAGAGCAACAGAACCGATATATCCGATCAACGGAATGCTCGTCATAATCTGGAGCAGAACATAGATGACAGTGCCGCCTGCAAGGATACCAATCCATACGTTTTTCTTCATAGATGCACTTCACTCACTTTCTGTCACTTGGTATCCCCCGCAGTCTGAGCCTCGTTAGGGACACCGTTTTCGGTAATGGTTTCAACGGGTTGCTGCACTACAGGAGTGCTTCCTTCAGGAGCAGCAGGTCCAGGTTTGCTTTCTGCGGTTCCTTCAGCTGCTTCATAAAGGTCAGCAACTTCAGCAACTTCAAAAAGAACGGACGCAGCACCATCATCAGTAGGTGCAGCTGCTTCCTGAGGCTTTTCCTTCGGAGGTCTCAGTCTGAACTCAGGAGAGAACTCCAAGATTGTACCTTCGAGGCCTTCAACAACGTGTGCTTCGTGGGTAATAACAACTTCGATCGTGCCGTATTTAGCCTGACGTTCGCGAATCATCTGAACGACAAGGTCGTCGTTGATGTTATCCAAGGCAGAAGTCGGTTCATCGTAAAGAATTACCGGGCTCCAGCGGTTGATAAACGCACTTGCCAAACTAAGGCGCTGATCCTGACCACCAGAAATCTGGCTAGGACGCTTCTTAACGTGCTCTTCAAGGCCCAGTCTTCCAAGCACCTGCATTGCCTCTGCGATGTCCGCAGAAGTCGGCTTAACTTTGTGGCCTTTGTAGACCATCAGAGTATTGTCAAGCAGGTTCAGCCAAGGGAAGCTGGTGTAATGCTGATGCATCATGTGAACTTCAGGCGTAAATCCATGAAGTTCTTTGCCGTTAAGTTCAATCTTGCCGGTAAAACGTCTTTCCAGGCCAGCAATGACTCTCATAAGCGTACTCTTACCTACGCCGGAAGGTCCGGAGAAGATATAGATGCCGGGTTTGAGCTCAAGCTCGAAGTTCTCGAAAAGCACATTGTCGCCAAATGCCAGCGTAAAATCGGAAATCTTCAGGACGTTTTCCTGTTTCTTTTCAGGGACAACAGGCGCCTGAGCAGTAGTAATTGTTTTCTGTTCACTCATTACTTATCCACCTCCAACTTCCATGCAAAGCATTTCTTGGTAATCCACATTCCGACTTTATCGAAGATGTAGCTCACCGCGATAATGATAACGATTGCAGCAAACACCATTGCGGTCTTACCACGTGCAGAGCCGATATACATCAGATGGCCTAAGCCATACTGGGTATTGTTAACCTCGGCAATGATTACGTACGTCCAGCCAACACCATACAGGGTGATAAAAGACTGAATAAGCGACGGCGTAATATACGGGATAAAGCAATGGAGCAGCATTCTGGGATAGCTGAAGCCCATGGTATAAGCTGTTTCTTCAAGCTTTTCAATCGGTTCAGTACATGTCTGAATGACTGTGGGCAGGAAAGAAAACAGTGCCGCAATGGTGATGAATGTAATCTTCATGGATTCATCAATGCCAAGCAGCAAAACGAGCATAGGCGAAAAACATGTTACCGGGATATATCTCAAGGCATCAACGACAGGCTTAAGCACCTTTTTAACGGGTGCGCACCATGCGATAAGCATGCCCAGAGGGATAGAAATAAGTGCAGCAATTACAACACCGCCGGTTACTCTCGCAAAACTGGAACTCAAATGCTTGAAGAATGCACCTGTCTCAAACAGAGTGCCAATCATTTCAAACGTTTCCATCGGCGAAGGTAAGAACAGGCTCTTGTTAACGATTAAGCTTAAGAGCCACCAGATAGCGATAACTGCCGCTAAGAAACCTACTTTACTAAGAGTTTTTTTCATAGCGATTACTCTCCTCTACTTGATGAAAGAAAAAGAGAGGCTTGTTGGCAAGCCTCTCTCATGTTGATGTGTGTCGTGAACCTTAGTACCCGACATTCGTCTTAAAGGTAATTCCGGTTCTTCTGTTCAAAGAAGAGGCAGGATTCTCGGGATCTGCCAACTTCATATCGCCGTTACCCACGGTAACGATACGCTCAGCAGGAATGCCGTTCTTAATGAAATAGTCGGCGATTGCGTTAGCGCGCTGCAAAGAGAACTCGATAACCTGCTCGTCGGTAATGCCGGTAGCACGCTGAGAAGCGTTGCCTTCAATCACGATGTACGCGTTGTTAAGCACCTTGGCTACCTTGATAAACTCGTCGAGCAATGCATAGGACTCAGGGCTGATGTTGTAGGAATTCAGTTCGAACTGAATGTCTGCGCTGTAAGCAAGCAGTGCATCAGGAGATTCGATAATTTCGCTCTGAGGAGCGTCAAATTCCTTCTCGCCACTGTCGCCTTCAACACCGGCATACTTGGATTCGAGCTGCTTAACATACTTGTCGGTAAATGCAGATTCAGCAGCATCAGGGAATGCCTTCTCGCCGATAGTAATCCAAACGTTAGCCATGTCTCTGTACATAGTAACAGCTTCGTCAGTCAGAAGCTTCATGTTCTGAGAGCAAGTGGTCAGGTCAGCGCCGAGGGCCATGTCGATGATTTCAGCATCGGTCATAAGCTCGAACATAGGCATCTGTCTGATGTTCTTGAACTCCTTCTTGTACATGGAAGCAGCTTCGAAAGCGCCGTCGATCAGCTTGACCATGAACTCTTCATTGTTCTCCAGGAAATCCTCACGGAAAATCAGACCGGAAAGAATGATGTTGGTACTCATGGAAGTGTCGAACAGGATTCTGGAATCAGTGGAAGTAGCAGCCTGGGTCAAATAAGGTTCCCAAGTGGCAGCCGCGTCAACCTGACCAGAGAAGAACGCCTTAGCGGTGTCATCCGCTGTTTCAAAATATACCATGGCATCTCTGATGGTCTTCTGCTCAGCAGCAGTGAGGTTGGAGTTATTGATCAGCCATTCAACCAGGGTCTGAGACTCAGAGTATCTGGGAACTGCAATCTTCTTACCAACCAGATCCTTAACGGATACGATATCGGAAGTTGCGATGATGCCGTCACCACCATTGGAATAGTTGGTGATAAAGGGCATAACGACGTCCAAACCGGCGTCATTGAACTTGGACTGCAGGAATGCATAACGGTTAACCGTATAGCCAGCACCCTGAAGTTCGCCAGAGATCAGCGCATTAGAAGATGCGGATGCATCGTTCATGATAACGTATTCAATACTGATGCCATTCTTGGCATTGATGCTGTCGGGAGCAGTAACGAGACCGCCGTTAGCATCGAGCAGGTTCTGATAGCCGATCCACTCGTCGATGGAAATTTTGACGGTCTTACCGTCGTAGGACCCCTGCTTGTTGGAGCAGCCGGCCAGCATAGAAACACAGGTCAGCACCATAGTCAGTGCCAAGATGGTTGCAAGTAACTTTTTCATAGATGATTATCTCCTTTTCGATTTTTTATTATTGAAAAAATTAATGGGTTACGAAAAATTGTTGCTGCACATTGCAATGATAGATTACGTCCTATCAACTCCAGTTATGTTTACTAAACCAAATTTGTTTGAGATGTCCAAAAACCGTACACTCTCTCGAATATGCGATTTGACTTTTACTTTGTTTTCTTATTGCATTAGCTTCACTCCTTCTAATTATAGTGGTGTGGGTTTATTAGGATTATTTAATTTGCAAGCAGAATTATATCACCTCTCCTAAATTATGTCAATTAGAATGTGGATTATTTTTCCTTTATTAATAAGAAATCACGATTATCTATATTATCTTTTTAAATTGTGATAGATTTCTCTCGTTTTCTCTTTATTTTTCATGTTTTTTCATCTTTTTCAAAAAAAATATTTACTTAACATAAATTTGGTGGTACAATTGTGCCGGCAAATACCCTATACAAATTTGGTCCTAAACTAAAAATTTTTATGTAAGGAGATTACAACATGAGTGAACAGACAACATTTGAAACCACTGTAAACGAAGCACCTGCTGCCCCTGGTACCGCTGTAGCAACGGCGGCTCCCGCTCCCGTGACCGATCTGACCACACCGATTCCTTCCTCTTTGGCCGTCGCACCGGCTGCGGAACTTCAGGAACCTCTGGTGTTTGACAGGCTCGCACCGGAACGCCAGAAGCAGGTATTGGCTCTTGCCAATCAGACCGATCTTTCCAAATCTGATACCATCCTGACTTTCGGTAACAAGGCACAGTCCAACATTTCCACCTTCTCTGCCAATGCTCTTCAGAGCGTCCGCGCCGTCGACCTGGGCCCTATGGGCGACAAGGTTACCGACCTGGTTGTCAACATCCGTGGCTTCAACGATATGGCCAAGAAGAAGGGCGGCCTCTTCTTCTCCTTTAAGCGCCATCTGGCCAAGGTGAAGGCAGAATACAGCTCTGTGGAAAAAGTCGTTGCCACCATCTGCAAAGAGCTGCAGCAGCACCAGGTTACCCTGATGCAGGACGTCAAGAACTTCGATCGTCTCTATGCTCTGAACCTGCAGTACTTCAAGGATCTGACCACCTTTATCATCGCCGGCGAAATGAAGCTGAAGCAGGAACGCGAGACCACGTTGGTTCAGCTGCGTGAAAAGGCTCAGCAGACCGGCCTTCCCGAAGATGCACAGGCTGCAAGCGACTTCGCTACACTTTGCGATCAGTTCGAGAAGAAGCTGTATGACCTGAAGCTGACCAGAACCGTTTCCCTTCAGATGGCGCCTCAGATCCGCATGGTCCAGAACAACGACGTCGTTATGGCCCAGAAGATCCAGTCTACCATCGTGAACACCATTCCTCTGTGGCAGAGCCAGATGCTCATCACTCTGGGGCTGGAGCACACCCGCCGCGCTGCTGAAGCTGAGAAGGCCGTTACCGACCTGACCAATGAAATGCTCATCAGCAACGCCGAACAGCTGCATCTGGGTTCTGTTGAGGTTGCCAAGGCTGCTGAACGTGGTGTCATCGACATCGAGACCCTGACCAAGGTCAATGAAGAGATCATTGCCACCCTGGACGAAGTCGGCCAGATTCACGTCGAAGGTGCTCAGCACCGTAGAGATGCTGAAGTTGAGCTCGCCCGCCTCGAGACCGAACTCGGTCAGAAGATGCTGGAAGCCAGCCGTGGCACCGAATAATCATCACTCACATATCTGTCTGCACCCCCTCTCTTGGGGGTGCTTTTTTATTACAAATGGCTATCCATAGCTCACAAAAAAAGACTGGTTGAGAACAAATTCTCTTCCAGTCTTTTTATATTCAACCTTATAGCAAACTACTTGTTTGACATTTGGCTTTCTGCTTGATGAATCATTTTTTTAACCATGTTTCCACCAATTGTTCCAGCTTGCTTAGATGTTAAGTCACCATTATAACCTTGTTTTAAGTTAACACCAACTTCATTAGCAACTTCTTGTTTAAATCTATTCATTGCTTCTTTAGCACCTGGTACTTCATAACTTGATGATTTTGCCATTATATATTCACCTCCGAATAATTCGTCAATTAAAAAGAAAAGAATTTCTCTTTTCATTAAATATAATGTGCAAATTGAAAATTTTTAAACATGGAAATTTTCAACAAAAAAGACTCGAGCTTTTTACTCAAGTCTTTTAATTTCATTATTATTCTGGAACTACGATTCCGAAAGAACCGTCTTCTCTTTTATAAAGAACATTTATTTCGTTTGTTTCAACATTGTTGAATACGATAAATAAATCTTCTTTCTTGTCTAATAATTTTAATTTTGCATCTTCAATAGAAAGAGGTTTAGCTTCATAAACTTTTGTTTTTGTGATTTCGCCTGCTCTATCTGGAGCTTCATCTTTAAAGATTCCCATTATTTTATCTTTTAAAGATTCGTTTCTAGATTTATCTAATTTCTTTTCTTTATCTTTTCTTAATTGTCTAGCAACTCTGTCAATAGCTAAATCTATAGATGCATATAAATCGTTATTTCTTTCTTCTATTCTAATAAAATCACCGCTCTTGTTTATTTGAATATCTACGATTTGCTCTTCTCTTTCAACTGAACATGAAACTGTAATTTCGCTATTGTCCAATTCGAATTTTTCGAATTTTTCAAATCTTTTTTCGATATAATCTCTAATCGCTTCTGTGATTTCAATGTTTTTTCCTACTACCTTGATATTCATAAAAATTCCTCCTTAACTTAAAGGTAACATCAGTTACGCCATTATGCCAACCATTAACAAATAAGCAAGCATTGTTGTATGTGCTAAAATCGCTATTGGCACACCGTATAAAAATTTCTTGTGCAATGTTTTATGTTTGTATTTATACATTGCATAGTACTCTCCAATACCGCCACCAACTATAGCAACTAAAAGTAAAGTACTTTCTCTTATTCGTCTTGCGTCTGGTGTTTCTGCGTATTTCTTGTCCTTTTTCATCAATAGAATCGCTAATGCATTAATGAACACCATGAATATGATTATCGTTATTACATTATTAGAAAATATTGCTGAAGCAAGGCCATTAATACCATATTCTAATACCTTTGCTATTGCACCAAATACTGTATCTAAAGCTGATGAAAAGATATCATCTCCTATCACAAAACCACCTCCGTAACTTTCCTTCACTAATATATTATACTATTAACGTTTAATAATCAAACGTTTTTCACTAATTAATGGTAAATTTAGAATGTAAATAAAGACATTTGGTTGCTTTCTGTCATGCCTTTCAAGCATCCACTTGCTTTAAGCATTTCTATTGTTGATTTACCAACACCAGCTCTAAGCTTTAACTCTTCAATAGACATAAATGTTCCACCAACTGTTCTAGCTTGTTGAATATTTTCAGCAGCAACTGTACCAAGACCTGGAATACTGTTTAGTGGTGGTCTTATTTTGCCGTCTTCAATCAAGAATTTTTTAGCATCAGATTTATATAAATCGATTGGTAAAAATTCTAATCCTCTTTCATACATTTCTAATACAATTTCAAGAACACCATATGTGTCTTTATCTTTTGCTGTTGCAGCATTACCTTGCATATCAATTTCTCTCATTTTGTTTAGAACTTTTTCTTTTCCATAAATCATTGAATCACTTTCAAAAGCATCAGCTCTAATTGAAAAATAAGCTGCATAATATGCAAGTGGTATATGTACTTTAAACCATGCAATTCTAAACGCCATTGTTACATACGCAGCAGCATGGGCTTTAGGGAACATATATTTAATCTTTTTACAAGATGATATGTACCATTCTGGCACATTATTTTCTCTCATCAATGTTTCTTGTTCCTCTGTTAAACCTTTACCTTTACGAACAGACTCCATTATTTTAAATGATGGCTTAGGTGGTAACCCCTGCTTAATCAAATAAATCATAATGTCGTCTCTAGTACATATCGCATCTTCCAGCATGATTGTACCTTCTTGAATAAGTGTTTGAGCGTTATTTAACCACACGTCTGTACCATGTGATAATCCAGAAATTCTCAATAACTCTTCAAACTTTGTTGGTTTTGTATCAACTAACATTCCACGAACGAACTTAGTACCAAATTCCGGTACACCAAAAGTTCCAACTTCAGAACGAATTTGTTCTGGTGTAACACCTAACGCTTTTGTTGATGAGAAGATAGACATTGTTTCTTTATCATCAAGTGGAATCTTTTGTGGATCCACACCAGTTATATCTTGCAACATTCTAATCATTGTCGGATCATCATGACCAAGTATATCAAGCTTCAACAAGTTTTGGTCAATTGAGTGGTAGTCAAAGTGTGTTGTTACAATATCTGTTTCTGTATCATCCGCAGGATGTTGTACAGGACAGAATTCATAAATTTCATTTCCCATCGGAACAACTATGATACCACCAGGATGTTGTCCACTAGTTCTCTTAACACCTGTACAACCAACAGCAAGTCTTGTTATCTCAGCATTATTTACAGGAATATTTCTTTCCTCATAATATTTTTTTACATATCCAAACGCAGTCTTATCAGCGATAGTACCAATTGTACCAGCTTTAAATGTAGTACCCTTACCAAAAATAACTTCTGTATATTTGTGAGCTTTTGCTTGATATTCACCAGAGAAGTTTAAGTCGATATCGGGTTCTTTATCTCCATCAAAACCAAGGAAAGTTTCGAACGGAATATCCATACCATCTTTAGCTAACATCTCACCACAAACAGGACAAGGTTTATCCGGTAAGTCAAAACCATTTTTAATACCGTAATCTGTGAAATCTGAATACTTACACTTAGGACATCTATAATGTGGTTGCAGAGAATTAACTTCTGTTATACCTGTCATGTTAGCAACAAAAGATGAACCAACACTTCCTCTTGAACCAACTAAGTATCCATCTTCGTTAGATTTCTTAACCAGTTTCTGCGCGATAATGTACATAACGGAGAAACCATTTTTAATAATCGAATCTAACTCTTTATCTATTCTTGCTTGAACTATTTCAGGAAGCGGATCACCATAAAGTTCAATCGCTCTCTTCATAGTTATATTTCTAATTGTATCTTCACAACCTTCGATGTGAGGTGTTGCTTTATAATCAGCAATCGGGTCAATAAAATCACACATATCTGCAATCTTATTTGTGTTAGTTACTACAACTTCATACGCTTTTTCTTTGCCTAAATATTCAAATTCTTTAAGCATCTCTTCTGTTGTTCTGTAATAAAGCGGAGCTTGTTCATCAGCATCATCATAACCTTGACCAGCTTGCAAAATTCTTCTGTAAATTTCATCTTCTGGATTCAAGAAATGGACATCACAAGTTGCAACAACTAACTTATTTAACTTCTCTCCAAGTTCAACAATCTTTTTATTATATTCTTGCAAAGTTTCAACATTAGGAACAGTTCCATTACGAACCATAAACATATTATTTCCTATTGGTTGAATTTCTAAATAATCATAAAAGTCTGCAATTGCTTCTATATCTTCTTCAGACTTGCCATCAACAATTGCTTTAAACAGTTCACCTTGTTCACATGCACTTCCTAAAATTAAACCTTCTCTGTATTTTTCAAATAAGCTTTTTAACATACGAGGTTTTTTATAAAAATGATTTACATGCGAGTCTGAAATTAATCTATATAAGTTTTTCAGTCCAGTTTTGTTAGCAGCTAAAACAATTGCGTGGAATATTGGTAATGTTTTAAAGTTAACGTCTTCTGAAAGTTTAGAATCTATTTCATCTAATGAATAAATTTCTTTTTTTGCTAATTTTTCCAACATTACTTTAAATACCGCTACTAAAGTTTCAACATCAGCAAGAGCTCTATGTGCAACATCAACTTTTATTTTTAAATGATCTGCAATTACTCCCAACTTAAATTTTTTCAAATCAGGAAATACCATCTTTGCTAATGCAACTGTATCTATATAAGGATAATTAAATTCTAATCCTAAAAGTTTTGCATTGTGTCTAATAAAACCAACATCAAAATTTGCATTATGCGCAACGATAACAGAGTCTTTACAAAACTCAACAACTTTTGGCATAACCAAATCAATCGTTTCTGCATCTTTAACCATATCATCAGAAATATGAGTTAACTCAGCAACTTTTGGTGGAATTGGTTTTTCTGGATTAACAAAACATTCAAATGTATCTATAACTTCTCCGTTTTTAATTTTCATTATTCCGAACTCAGTTATTTTTTCTGTTTGTGCAGATAAACCTGTAGTTTCAATATCAAGCACACAATAAGTTAAATCTTCTAACTTACTTTCTGTAGTAACATTGTATGTTGAAGTTAAACTGTCTGGTGCAAGATAAGCTTCAACACCATAGATAACTTTAATATCAGAACCCTTCGCAGCTTTCTTCGCTTCTGGGAAACATTGTGCAACACCATGGTCAGTCACAGCAACAGCTTTGTGTCCCCACTTAATTGCTGTTTTAATAATGTCTGTTGCAGAACTCACAGCATCCATTTGACTCATTTGTGTATGCATATGCAACTCAACACGTTTTTCTTCTGAGTTATCCATACGTTTAATTTCTTCAAAAGTTGATTCTTCAATCGAGTTTGCGATTACACCAAACTCTTTTGAAAAACTATTATATTCATATGTACCTGTAATTCTAACAGCTTTAGTTGATTTCATCTTAGGATGAACCTCACCATATTCATTTGCTTTCAAAAATGCTTTAACATTTATCGAACTACTTCCATCATAAATATCAAATGAAATTAAGAAACCACCGTTCTTAGTTTCTCTACTGTCGTAATTACTAATCTTACCATCTAAAATAATTTCATTTTGTTCTGGTGATAAATTTACTATCTTAATATCTTTTGGATTGTTTAAACCTTTCCAACCTTTGAAAATTAATTTTTCTGGATCTTTAATAAACTCCATTGCTTTTTTTCTTGGAGTAAATTTAGGTTGTTCACCATTTGCCGCAGGTTTCGCATTTTGCGGAGCACCTTGAAATTGTGGTGCGTTATTAGAATTTTGCGCCGGTGCTTGCTTTGGTTTTTCAACAGGCTTTTGAGTTTGTGCCTCTTTTTGTTTTTCCATCATTATTCGTACAATTTCTTTTTCCTTTGATAAAGAATCTTCCACAGCTTCTGGTTCAACAAAATTTACTTTAACAATTTTTCCAAAAGAATTCTTTATATACTCTTCAATTAATCTATCTGAATTTTTTTGCTGCAACATGTATTTAGTTTTTGATTTTAAATTAACATTTAAAATATCTCCTTGAAGTGCAATCTCACTTCCTAAAAGACATGCTTTAATCGCAACATATTTCTTAGCAAAAAAATCTATAACTTCATTCCAAATTATTTCTTTTTCTTCCATTGTTACACCCCTACTCTAAATATGATACCACAACATCAAGTAAGTTCAAATTGATTTTTCCACTTTATTTTTCTTACATAATATGTAAAAAAATGGTGACTGATTAGTCAAGTTTCATTGACTTTTTATGTAAACAATGTTATAATAAATTCATACTTTACCACTTGGTATTGCAGTCGGTAGCGCAGGGTGCTGACCCTCGGATATCGATCGTTGCTGGTGGGGTACTCGCCTAGGAGAATATTCCGGTGATGGCGGTAGGTGCTTCGCTTATGCGGTGCCGTTATGGTGGTTGTAAAGTAAATTTTCCATTTTGGAGGAGGAGCAAATTGATGAGTTGCTCAATCTGAGGCACGTGCACTCTATGATAACCGGGTGTGCGTGCTTTCTTTTTGTTTAAAAGAGGTACAGCCCTGACCAAACGGGGACGCCCTCATTTGGACACTTATAATGCTATACACTGTGATACTAATGCATTGCTTAAGTGTCCAAATGAGGGCGTCCCCGTTTGGTCTTATTTCACATTATTTTTTAAATACGCATCTATGAAATCATTTATTTCTCCATTCATAACTGCGTCTACATTTCCCATTTCAAAATTTGTGCGATGATCTTTAACCATTGTGTATGGACAAAATACATAAGAACGAATTTGACTTCCCCATGCAATTTCTCTTTGCACTCCTTTTAAGTCTTCAATTTTTTCTTTATTTTCTCTTTCTTTTAACTCCATTAATTTTGAAATTAACATCTTCATTGCAGTCTCTCTATTTTGTAATTGTGAACGTTGTGTTTGACATGATACAACAATGTTTGTTGGAATATGTGTAATTCTGATTGCAGATTCTGTTTTATTTACATGTTGTCCACCTGCTCCACTAGAACGATATGTGTCTACTCTTAAATCATTTGGATCTATTTGAATATCTAAGTCGTCAGATACTTCCGGTATAACTTCTACTGAAGCAAATGATGTATGACGTCTGCCAGCCGAGTCAAAAGGTGATATTCTTACTAATCTGTGAACTCCACTTTCACCTTTTAAATATCCATATGCTAAGTCTCCAGTTACACTAAATGTAACACTTTTTAATCCAGCACCATCACCTTCAAGATAATCTAATTCTTCTAGTTTATATCCATTTTTTTCAGCCCACATTGTATACATACGATAAAGCATTTCTGCCCAGTCTTGCGCTTCTGTTCCTCCCGCACCAGGATGAATTGTTATAATCGCATTATTTGCATCATGTTTTCCAGAAAGCAAATTAGAAATTTCAAGTCTATCAATTTCTTTTTCTATTTGTTTAACAGCTTGTTTTGCATCTGCAAGTGCACTCTCATCATTCATTTCATTTGCTAAATCTATTAACACTAAATTGTCTGCTATACTATCAGAAACTTTAGTATATTCTTCCACTTTATTTTTTAAGGCTTTTAATTCTTGTAAAACTTTAGTTGAATTCTCCATGTCATTCCAAAAATCCGGATTATTAGTTTGTTCTTCTAAAGACTCTATTTTCGCTTTTTTACCAGCAATGTCAAAGAGAACCTCCAAGTTCTAATATTTTCTTTTCAAACTCTTTAAGTTTAAGTTTTAATTCTTCTAATTCAAACATATTTTTATTCCTTTCAAAAATGTTTTTTAGGATTATATCACATATCTAAAAAATATAAAAGATTGCTGGCTAAACTTTATAACCAGCAATCTTATTATTTATTAAATAGTAGCGCCAGGATTTACACCTTCTGGAATTCTCTCTTCTCCCATTGGTCTAAATTGTTGTTCTTGGTTCATTTGAGGCATATCACCAGAAAACATTTCAAAATTTCTATCGCCTCTCATGTTAAATTGATTATTCATTCTTGTTGTTGAAACTATTAAGAAAATAATTGCAACAATACATCCGCCAGCAACCATTCCTAAAAATAAATTAGCAACTCTTCCTTTTTCTTTATTTATAAGAATCACCGCACCACCTATACAAAGCCCAGCAACTACTCCAAGAACAATAATCAATCCAACGTTTAAATCTTCCTTCATCATTTGATTTGGCATCATATTACCACTAGGACCTCTTCCTCTATATTCGTCTTCTTTTGCATAAGTTTGAACTTCTACTTTGTCACCTTTTGTGTAAGAAGTTATTTTAGTATACAAACCATTTGTTGATTCGCCTTCTATTGTTCCACCTGTGTAAACAGTATAATTACCTTTTCCTAATTCAGGATTACTTAAAGTTAAAATTGTATAATCTCTTTCCGTTTCAAAAGCAATTACAGGTTCATCTTTTTCATTTACTATAGTAACTAAAGTACCTTCTGCAATTTTTTCATTAAAAGGAATCAATATAAAATCTTGTTTTGATTCTGTTTCAATCATGTCATACATATTACCAGTAGCAACTACACTACCACCATTAATATAAATTCCCAAATCAGAATCTATTCCGCTATCACCTGTTGTGGGATTTGCAAATGAATAAACTGTACCACCGTTAATATATAAATATCCGTTTGAATCAATACCATCACCTTGTGGTCCATCTTTCTTTGTAGCAACTAAAATTGTACCACCGTTAATTTCAATGATACTTTCACCATCAAGACATGCATTAATTCCATCTTCATCCGTATTAAAAATATAGTTACCACTATTTATGATAACATCACCTTTAATTTCGATACCTTCTCTTTTTGACTCAAATTTTAGAGTTCCTTCGCCTTCAAAAGTCATAGTGATATCTGAGCTTATCGCGCCATCATATTTATATTGTTCAAAATATTGACCTTCATCATTTGTGCCTTTTTCTATATTGTAAACAATCTTATCTTGATCTGGCCATCCAATTACACTTGTTTTTACTCTAGCGCCGTAAACATAATTTTCGGTATCTTTCTCAGTTCTTATTGTTACATTACAATTTTCAGCTGTTTTTGTATTTACATTATAAGCCACGATGGCAGGTCCATCAGCACATGTAATACTTGCTCCCGCTAATACAATTTCCACATCACCGTCAATAACATTTGTATCAATAGCAATTTGTCCGCTTGTAAGAGTACCTGTAACTCTATATGTTCCAGGTGCTTTAATGTTAACTACATTGTCAACTTTAATATTTGCAGCAAGCGCTTCATCACTTGTACCACCATTATTCATATCTTTTGATAGATAAATTGACATTGCAGAATCTTCTGATATTGCTTCACCATTTACCATTATGCCATCATCACTTAATACTATTTCACAACTAGCTTGATTAGATGTTGCATATACCGCATTTACTCCAAATACACATACACTAAACAGCATCACTAAACTTAATACTAAACTGAATTTTTTCACTAAAACTCCTCCTTGTATTCACAAAAGTATGCATCTCTTTCTATTCATATTATACATCTTTTGTTAAATTCTAATTATATATTAATTCACTTTTGTGAATTTTTTGTGTCTGTATGGTAACTTTGAATCAAATAAAAAGCGAGATTTTTTGAATGAAGTTGTAAACTGAAAGTAGACACAAAAAAAGTGTCTGCTTTCTTTTTTTGGT
>CAYMVI010000008.1:0-74195 GCA_964394075.1 uncultured Eubacteriales bacterium
GAACTAGGGTTTCGATGAGAGCTTTTTTATTGTCTACTTTTCATTGACAACTTCAGTTATAATCCGGTCTTTTTCTTTGTATAAATTTGCACTATAAAAAAGTTAGTACCCTTATCTTAAGTGTACTAACTTTCTATTTTTATTAACCTCCGTATGGACTTTCTGGAGAATCCCAGCCTGGAGGAAGATCTCTGTCTGGCTCTGGCTCAGGTTCTGGCGTTGGTTCGGGTTCAACAGGCACCACTACTTCTTGTTGTTTTACCTTTGTTCCAACTTTAACAATCTTATCTGTTGCTATATATTTATCTTCTGATAACAATGTCTCCGAAATCACATTTCCATTTGCATCCTTAACGATTCTATATGCTTCTGATGTACATCCATCAACAGGATCTTGAACTACTTTTGAAGTTCCTTGATACATTGTTGAATCATTTTTTGTAATTGTCTTAGCTTCTATTGTTGTTAATTTTACTGATTTTAATTCAATGATTGGTTCGTTTTCTTCAGCCAAACCTAAGATTGACATTACTACTTTTCCATTTTCAACTTTTGATGAAATCTTAATTGGATAATCTCTATTATTTTTAAATCTAAAATCGATATATCCTTCAGCAATCGTTGCATCAAGTCCTGGCTCAGCGTAAGCAACTGGCATACCATGAGCTTTTCTTTCTACTATTTCTAGGTCGTTTGTTTTTAATACGATATTATATAGTGTTGAAGATATTTGACAAATACCTCCGCCAACTGTATTTACTACATTTCCTCCTGCATATGAATGTGCTGATGCATATCCATTTGCAATTGTTCTTGTTCCAACTGTTTTATGGAATGAGAACTCTTCTCCAGGATTAATTACTGTATCATTACATCTTGAAGATGCTGTTTGTAAATTTTGAACTCTGTTCTTTTCAGTAGTATCATATGTAGTTGTAAATGTAGCAAGTACATTTGTATATAAATCTACATCTAAATCAGCTACTGTAATTTCCGGCATAGTCTCTGTCATTGTGATTTCAAAAGACTCACCAGCTTCTGTTTCTTTATATAATTTCTTTGCTTCACTAATATCGAAAGCTAAACCTTTTTCTTCAACTTTAATTTCAAATTTATCACCTTTGATTACTTCTGCATTCTTTGGTTCAACACAGATCGTATTGTATAGTTCTTCAAAATTAATTGGGTTAGCTGTTGATTCTGAAACAGGAACTTCAATTCTTGGCACCTGATTAACTACAGCAGTTATAATGTATTCTCTTAAGACTGTTTGATCAATCTTTTGACCATCTTGTCCCTTTGTAATTGTTATAACATTTTCATTAACTTCATATGAATCATCTGCAACAACGGCATCGCTTGCTTCAGATAATTTTTTAATTAACAATGAATACAACTCATCTTCTACATCGAATTCCAAGTTAATATCTTTGTTCTTAAAGTTACTAAATAAAATTTCATAGTTATTTTCAACTAAGTTTCCAGATCTTCCATAGTTATATGCTTCTGTTACAACTGCATCTATATTTGTTGCGTGGAATCCCATATCGTTTGCCACGATATTGTAGTCTTGTCCACCCAAGTTTAAAACTAATTTAATATTTCCGTATTCTTTTATTTTGCTTTCAAGCATTTCTTTAGCATCTTCTTGGGATTTCAAACTAATATCTATTCCTGATGCAAATACATTTTTTATAATATTTTCGTTTGACTTATTGTTAATAGCAAATATTGTTGAAAGACATATTACAGCCACTATTAACAATACTAATATTGCAATCATTATTCTGTTTTTGCGCGCACTATACGACGCGTTATATAGAATTTGATTCATATTAAAAACCTCCAACTTCCTAAACTTACCAATAATATTATACTACAAGATTACATAAAAAGCAACCAAAAAATGGCAATTAAGCCCTATTTTTACGCATTTTTCCGCTTTTCAGAGTAGTTTTTATACTTTATCACAAATACGCTCATATTTCCACACAAAAATGTTGTTAAAACTCGGATTTTCAAGACTTTTATTTCAAAAATGTTACACCGTTTGTTTTTTGTAAACAATTTGTAATATTTAATTCTTTCAAAATTATTGCAGAACATTTCTTTTATTTATATAATCTAACTAACAAAAGATAAATTAAGGAGTGAATTGTCATGCCAGTTGAAGAGACTGTATATTTTGATACTGATACACTAGTAGAAGGAAGAACTGCAAAACTAGTATACAAAGGTTCTTTAGCAACAAGCGGTGCTGAAGAAATATATGTTCATTATGGTTATGGCCTATTGTGGGAAAACCTACAAGAGACTAAACTTGAAAAAGTAGCTGATGACACTTTCGAAGCTTCAATAACATTAAACGGCACAGACAGCATTAACTTCTGTTTTAGAGATGCCAATAATAATTGGGACAATAATAGTGCACAAAACTACTCATATGCAATCGAAAAAGAAGTAGTAACTATTGCGAAAGTAGAACCTACTTCACTTGATGTGCCAAGATTAAAGAAATCTTACATCATTGCTAAAAAAATAAGAATTGGTTTTTACAAAGTAATTACTTTCTTACCAAAATTTTTCAATGGTGAATGGAAAAGAAAAGTTAGTGAATAAATTTTAGATTATACTTACCCACGCCGTTTGACGTGGGTTATTTTTTTAGGAGGTAACACATGAAAACAGTATTAGTAACAGGTGGTGCCAGAGGCATCGGAAAAGCAATCGTAGAAAAATTTGCAAAAGCAGGATTTAACGTAGTTTTAAACTACTCAAAATCTGAAGAAGCAGCATATAACCTTGCTCAAACATACGAAAATGTAAAAACATTTAAGGCTGATATATCAAATAAAAAAGAAGTTTTAGCATTAGTAGATTTTGCAAAAAAAGAATTTAAACAAATAGATATTTTAGTAAATAATGCAGGCATTTCATCTACAGGACTTATTCAAGATTTATCTGAAGAAGAACTGCACAGACTATTCTCTGTTAACGTATATGGAACAATATTTGCATCACAAGCAGTGTTGCCTGAAATGATATCTAGAAAGTCTGGAAAAATAATAAATATTTCTTCCGTATGGGGAATGGTCGGAGCTTCAAATGAAGTAGCTTATTCGGCATCAAAAGCCGCAATTTTAGGTTTTACAAAAGCCCTCGCAAAAGAAGTCGGACCAAGTAATATTCATGTAAATGCGGTGGCTCCTGGAATCATTATGACAGATATGGTAAGTGATTATACGGTTGAAGAATTCGACGACATTCGATCAAACATACCGCTAGATAGAATCGGTTCTACAGAGGATATCGCAAACGCTGTATACTACTTAGCAAGCGATGACGCAAATTACATTACTGGACAAGTCTTATCACCAAATGGTGGATGGATAATATAAATCCCATGCGAAAACAAAAACCTCACATCTTTCGATGTGAGGTTTCCGTTTTGGCTGGGCTGGGAGGATTCGAACCGCCGAAATGCCAGAGTCAAAGTCTGGTGCCTTACCGCTTGGCTACAGCCCAATGTTAAGTTTAGTATTTAATTAAAAAATCTGGGGTGAAAGATGGGATTCGAACCCACGACCTCCAGGGCCACAACCTGGCGCTCTAACCAACTGAGCTACATCCACCATCACCCAAATGCATAATAAATTATACATACATTTCGTTTCAAAGTCAATACATATTTTTCGTATATTTTTCTCACATTTATTTCGAAAAAGGACAAAAACCGAGCCCCAGGAAATTATCTTTCCTGGGGCTCTTCGTAGGTTTTTTAGGGGGGAATTACAGAGAGAGTACCTCAACTCTATCCGCAATTTGCTGTAGCTCACTAATCATAGCCATGTTGTAAGAATTAGGAGCCAAAACGGTAATGCTCTTGAACTTGTGCGAAAAATCGCTCGCGACAAAAGCTTCCCCATTAAACATCAAATCGGAAACCAGAATGATTTCTTCATATCCGTTTGCAGCAGCTTTCTTCAAAGCTTCCGTACCGCGGGTGGAACCGCCGATATCCAGTCCAGCAACCTCATGCAGCTTTGCTTCCACCACATCACTACCAAAAGCAATAATAATGGATGCTTTAGCTCTTCTAGCAGCATTAACTACCGCATTAATGAAACGTTGCATACTACCAGATACGTCCAAAAGCACGACTGCTCCGTTTCTGATTTTCCGTTTTACCGGCCCAAACCAACCTCTACGAGTGATTAACTCGTGAATGAAGTCAAACAGAGCCGCAATCAGGATTCCCAGCAACAAAGCAAGCCACCACCAGCACTTGTTGTTTTCGCACTCATGGTTGCATTCTACAGTCTGGATCACTGTAGGAGCGGGATCGGATTCCTCATCGCCAGGATCTTCTTCATCCTCAGGTTCGGGTTCCTCAATCACAGGATCGGGAATCTCAATTTCAACGGTGTACTTCTCCGGCTTGTACTCGTCCATCAGGACAATTTCCTCACCAGAAGGCGTCTGAACCTTCAGACTAGACTGTGTCATGTGCAGTTGCAGCTGATCTACAAGCTGCTGAGCTTCCGCATCCATCTCTTCAGTCAGAATGATTCTGATATCGAGATTTCTGTAGATGCCCAACGCATCGTATTTCTGCGGCCACTGCTCACCATCGGTCACGATGATAACGTGCTTGAAGCCACCTCGAACGACGTCGTCGAGTGCTTCGCAGATAGGCGAATCGCCACCGCCCACATAGGTGTCGTCCAGGATGATTCCCCGAGAATCGAAGTGAACTTCAGGAATTTCCTTGTTAGGATTGATTTCCTGCAGAATCGCATCGACTTTTTCACGGTTCTTCACAGAGCCAGAACGGTCAACGAGAATGACGGAATGAGCATCCAGTTCAATCTCATCAGTGTAGGTTGCGGCGTATGCGGACATGGGCATCAGCCCGAGGATCATGGTGAGCACCATCACGAAGATAAGTGCCCGTGCAGGGTTGAACTTAGCAATCATAATTTCATTTGTCCCCCTTTCATTTTGTCACAATTTCGACGTACACGTCCGGTATGTGCCTACCAATTGGGCAATGAAATTTGCTACACATATATTATACCATATTATGTTAACGTTTTCAAATGCCTCTTTTGCAAAAAGAGGCTAAAAATAGGTACTTTAACCTCTTTTTAGCCTCTTATTACTATCTTTTTATTCTAATTATACTTTTACAATGTCTTCTGGCAAAATATTTACCAAATCATCTTTGTTTATACTTGGAGCTCCAGATAATCTTAAAGCTTGATTATTGATAGATTTTTCAAACATGTTACGCACATATCTACCATTACCAAATCTAGTATCTCGTCTCGCTTCATCTAACACAGATTTTAGCTTTTCTCTCGCCTCTTCAGTCAAATTATATCCATTCTTTGCATATAATTTATCTGCAATTATCATAAGTTCATCTAAGTTATAATCCTCAAATTCGATAACATTTGGAAATCTAGATAACAATCCAGAATTCAAATCTAAAAACTCTGTCATTTCTTTACTGTATCCAGCAAGAATAACTACAAGTTTGTCTCTGTTATCATCCATTAATTTGATAAGCGTATCGATTGCTTCTTTACCGAAATCATTGCTTCCGCCTTGAGACAACGCATATGCTTCATCAATAAATAAAACACCATTAAATGCTTCTTTTACTTTTTCAGTTGTCTTTTCCGCAGTTTGTCCAACATATCCTGCAACAAGCCCTGCACGATCTGTTTCAACTAATTTATTTGTTGAAATAACACCAAGCTTATATAACATGTCTGCAACAGCACGCGCCATCATTGTTTTACCTGTACCAGGATTACCTTTAAATATCATATGCATAGATTGGTCTTCACTTACTTGAAGTCCCATCTTCTTTCTTTCATTTGATATTTTAATTCTAGCAGCAAGCATTCTGATATATTGTTTTACTGATGCTAATCCAATTATCTCGTCGAAAGCTTTTTCGTAATCAAAATCACTATTTTCATTTTCAAATTTCTTTCCGATATCTTCTTCAATAATTACATTAACATCATTTATTGCAACATCTTCTATTAAAGCAATTCTGCTACTTTGATTTCTAATAATTTCATCAATAAGGTTCCTTACCATTCTACCATTACCAAACGATGTAACAGCAGTCTTTTTAATATATGCCATCTTTTCTGCCGCACGAACTCTTGCTTCATCAGTTATCTTGAATCCTCTTGATGCAATCATTACATCAAAAATATCTAATAATTCTTCTGGTGAATAATCCGGAAAGTCAAGTTTTAGAGGAAATCTAGATTCTAATCCGGAATTTGCTTTCAAGAAATCTGTCATTTCTTTTTGATAACCCGCAAGAATAACAATTATCTCTCCTCTATGATCTTCCATAAGTTTAATCAATGTATCAATTGCTTCTTTACCAAAATCACCATCTCCACCTTTTGAAAGTGTGTATGCCTCATCGATAAATAAAATTCCACCTAACGCACTATTAAATACTTCTGTTGTTTTTTGTGCCGTTTGCCCAACATATTCAGCAACAAGTTCTGCTCTTGAAACCTCTACCAATTGACCATTTCTTAAAAAGCCCATTTCTTTAAGCATTTGTGCAACAACCCTCGCAACAGTTGTTTTACCCGTACCAGGATTACCAATAAAAATCATATTTAATGATTGAGTAACATCTGCAGATACACCAAGTGTTCTTCTCTTTTCTTGAGCTTTCAAAATATGATATTGATTTCTTAAGAATTGTTTTACATTCTCTAATCCAATTATCTTTGAAAGTGATGCTTCCAAGTCAAACTCTTCGTGTTTTTCTAAAGCAAAATCAACTAGTTTTATCGTTGCATAATCAACTTCATTTTCTTTTACTATTCTAACCGCTTGGTTTGACATTGCAAGTTCCATCGTATTTCTTACAAGACGTCCATTACCATTCGGATTTTTTCCTTTATATATTTTTGATTCAAAATATTCTATCAACGGTTCATAACATTCAATATCAATTTTGTATTGATTTTGATTTGCTATTGATTCAGCAATTTTATACATTTCATCTGCGGTATAATCATCAAAATGAATTATGTTTGGAAATCTAGACTTCATACCAGTTTGGACTCTAAACATATCCTCCATTTCATCTTCATAACCAGCTAAAATCACAACTAGATTTTCACGATTATCTTCAATCATTTTAACCAATGTATCTAATGCTTCTTTTCCGTAATTATCATTTGGTGAATTTACAAGCGCATATGCTTCATCAATAAATAATACTCCGCCCATCGCAGAAGCAACTACAGATCTTGTAATTTGCGCCGTCTCACCAGAACGAGAACCTACCAAATCAGCTCTAGACGCTTCGATAAAATGTCCCTTATCTAACACACCTAGTGCGCTTAAATATTCAGCAACAAGTCTTGCTATAGTTGTCTTACCCGTACCAGGATTACCTGTAAAAATCATATTAAGAGGTAACGGCGCAGTTCTCATTCCTGCACGTTCTCTCATCTTTTGTGCGGTAATACTATCTTCTAACTTCAGTAAATATTCTTTAACACTATTCATTCCAATAACGTTATTTAATTTTGCTTTCACTGCTAACAATTTATTATTTATTTTATTCTTGTTAGCATCATCCAAACACTCTTTTACATCTCCACAAGTAATATAAATTGTCTCATCTTCAGCAGTTAAGACATATAAATCTGTTGTGTTGATTTTGCCAACTAATTTTTGTTCAGACAAAGGAGCAAAAATTCTATGATCTATTAATAATTTAATTCCATTCATTCCCGATGTTGAATTATATGCCTGTTGTAAATATGTTTCTAAAGATGTACCATGATCAATTTTTATATCTAATTCTGTCTTACATCTTTTCTTAAAATATTTTAAAGACATAGAAATCATTTGTTTAATTTCTTCTGGTGTAAATTCAGAAACCTGAATAATATCCTTTATCGATGCAAAGATTTCAGATGAAATTGCTTCTTCAAATTCAGCAGCATCTTTTGAAGAAACAAACACATAGTATTCATTATTTGATTTAACTTCTAATACACCTTTTGGAGTATTAACTTCAACAACGCCATATCTACAGATATTTCTCATAAAAGCTTTACAAGATTCACTTCCCAATTCAAAGTTTTGAATGATAATTGAATCTGTACCTGCAGCAACAGCATCAATATACGAATTTACTAAGTTACCTAACATTTCTTCTTTTTTATACATTATAAAATCAAAAACTTTAGGTTCATTTCTTGCAAGATTCTCCTTTTTCATCTCTTCATAAATATCTTGCACCATATCTGTAATAAACACATTTTCCTTAGTAAATACAGCTATAATATTTTTCACAAACGTTGGTGTTTGTTGCTTAATTGTATACGGTCTCTTAAAAGCAAGAACCATGCCATTTACTAAGTCTGGTTTTGAAATTTTTCCAAGTAAACTTTTTTGAATTCCATCGAAAACTTCATTAACACTTTTCTTTTTAGGAGCTTCTTTCTTTTCTTCTTTTTCTCCGTTGTAAATATTTTTATAACGCTTCTCATCTATACCAAATGTAGACTTATATAAGCCAATAAGCTTCTCATCGTCTTCATTTATTCCGCCACCTTTTAGCATAAAGCTAATTAGCATTTTCAAAACACTGTCTTCATAAAGTTCTTGTTCAGACAACGGCATTGTAGAACAAATATCATCTATCACAACTTTAAATCTAGCTACGTAGCTTTTATTGCTCTCGTGCCCACCGAAAGAAAAACCTCTTTTACTTTCAACAGCATATGTTTTTTTCAAATATTCGTACTGTTTTTTAGTTAAGTTTTGTTTTCTTAAAAACTCTTCTAAAAAATCTAACATCGCTTCGTCATGAACCGCTTCATGTGATCTTGCAATGTTTGCATACAATCCAACAAAACAGCAAGAAACCTCTGGCGGTACTTCTTCACTTCTATATAATTTTCCAGAAATAACACGACAAACACTCTTACATCTTGGGCAAGTTACGCTTGTCACTTTTCCTGGAATTACAATTTCAGAATTACAATATGGACATATTGGTACTTTAGCCATAAATACACCATCCTTCCATATTCTATACTACCATTTTCAACTTTTTGTAACAACCCTAAAATTGATTTTTAAGAATAAAAAAAGATGATGTTTTCACATCATCTTTTATCTTTAATTTTAAACTTTTAATTTTGATAATTTCTTTGTAAGACTTTCTTTCTTCTTTTTCAATTCGTTTACTTGAGCATGATATAAATACATTAAGTCTGTAACTTCTTCATCAGTTAACATTGATAAATCATATTCACCATTTTCATACTTTCTTTGTATCTCTAACATTCTCTCATTTTTCTCCTTTTCATCAGCGTATTGCTCTCTCATCAAATCTATTTGTGAAGGCGACGGAGCAGACTTAATAACAACTTCTTTGGTCGGTACTTCTATATCCGTTTTCTTACCAAATAATTTTTTGAAGAAACCATTCTTATTAGATCCCATATATCCGCCATCCTTTCTTTCATTAAAATTTATTCTCCAACACTAGGTGCTTGTTCCTTAGTATGTGCACTAATTTGTTCTTCTAATTGTTGGCATTCTGGAATTAAAGTCGCTTTTTCTTCGCTTAATAATCTTATCGTTTTTTCTTTTTCTTCTCTTGTCATTTCTGCCATACAAATCACCTCTTTCTACCTATAACTACCTTAATTTTAACACATTTTCTGCATTTTTTCAATTATTTTGCTTCAATTAACATATCTAAAACTTCAAATTCTTTGTCAAAAGTCTTATCTTGCATATGATTATTTTGCTCTTTTATATAAGTTTTTAGGTCACCAAATATAGCTTTATATTCGTCACTAACAGTTAATTCGACAGATTTTCTTTCCCATTCACCTAATATAACTACAATTTCTTCTTGTGTGTAATCGCAGTCGCAAATACCTATTGCAGGGATAATCAAAAACTTATCTTCTGCTGATCTTTCATATAATATCCAATTTTTCAAAGTATTAACATATCTAGTTAATACAATGGCTTTTCTTATTCCAGTATTGTCATATCTTTCTGCACCATCTGTAACTTCAACAGTTTGATAATTTTCATAAGAAGTACCATTTCTATCAGTATAAGAAACAGTTAATTTTACTTCTCCAGAAGGAGCATCTGTTTTCTTCTTTAATTTTAGAAGCACAACTCCTCCTTTAACCTCTCCAGATTCATTAGTCTTTGATGGGAATAAAGTATTTACATACATAATATTTCCGGTTTCTTCATTAGCTGTATCAGAACCATATACTTTTTCTATTTCATATTCTTCAGAACTTAAATCTAATTTCAAGTCAAATACCATTGGTGTAACCATATATTCAAATTCTTCTCCCATTCTTGTTCTGAAATCTTCTGTTGTATGCACAGAATAATAGTTAGCACCCTTATTATCTGAAATTGCTTCAATTAATCTAGTGTTAAAATCTACACCAACACCAATAAATGTTGTATAAACTCCATTTTTTGAATTTTCTTTTACCATTCCCATTAAAGATTCTTTTGAAGTATCACCTGTGTTTGGCATAGCATCTGTTATAACAATAATTCTATTTTCATATTCATCACTATCTATATTTTTATATTCTTTAAACAAATCATTAGCCATTTTATATCCAGCTTCAAAATTTGTTCCGCCACTTTCTTTAATCTCTAAAATATGTTCTTTTAATGTTGGTAAATCTATTGTAGCAACCGAATTTATTTCTTGTGCTAAATATGCTTCATCATCAAATAGAACCATACCAAATCTATCATCATCATTTAATTGATCTAATAAAATTGTTACTGCTTCATTAGCAGCTTGCATTTTCGATTTGTATTCTATTTCTTTTTGAGCCAATGGATCATCATAATAATATTTATCCAAGCGAGATGCCATCGAACCGGAAATGTCTAATACAACAACTAGATTTAATTTTTTACGAGCAAAGTCACTTTCTTTTATATTAGAATTTAATCCAACCGTCATATAATATTCATTTTTTTCAGATATTGGATCTTTTGATATCGCTGTAGAATATGCTGGTGAAAATAGTTGATCTGTTTCTTGTCCAACACCAGTATCAAAAGAATAATCATAAAATAAACCATTGTATGTGATATCTGTAGATATTGGAAAATATCCTTTTTCAATATTCTCTCTAAAATTTTCTACATCTTTAGCACCACCAACAGAAAATCCTAAATTTCCTGTTGATGCACTGTAATCCATCATAGCTTGTCCTGCAGTATTAGCAGATAATGATGCACCAAAAAATCCATTTCCACCCCAAGATGCAGATGCAGTTTCTCCATTGAATTTCCAATAATCATTTTTTCCTATCATTATTTCGTCGTCATTCATTAACCAGAAAGCAACGCCTCCACCAATGACTAAAAGTACTACAATAACTACAATTGCTATCTTCCAACCTTTTTTCATAATATCCCCCTCTACATAGTCTTAAGACAATTTTAACATACTTGTTATTTTTTCAAAATATTTCTTGAACTTTTCATATTTTCTCTCATTTTTATTATATCATTTCCTCTTCAAATTCACATCAAAGTATTGAAAATTCCAGAATTTGTGCTAATATAGTCGTGTCACATTAAATATATATTTACCATATTTCCGTTTCATATTTGAACGTTCGTAAATCTGCAATTTATCAATAAAGGGGAGGCTTATTATGAGATTGCAATTCTTAGGTAGAGGATCTGGTTTTTCCAACGACCATACATCCGCATACTTTGTCACTCGGGATAAAGATTTTGTCTTAATTGACTGTCCCGCTTCTGCTTTCGAAAAGCTGAAGAAAATTGATTTCTCCAAATACGGAAAACTTTTCGTTCTTATCACGCACACACACGGCGACCACGTCGGAGGCCTGGGACTCTTTGCACAATATACTTACTTCGCATTAAAGAAAACTCTCACCATTGTAGCTCCTTCTGACGAAGTAAAGGAAGATCTTTCGACCCTGCTGACAATCGAAGGTAACGACCCTTCGTGGTACAAGCTTGTACATGCCGACTATCTCAAATACACATATTGGTTTGGTCATCCTATTTTGACCCATCATTCTCCGCAACTCGAAGGAAAATGTTTCGGCTATCACCTGCTCGTTGATGATGTAGATGTCATCTACTCTGGCGACACATCTGTCATCAAACCTTACATGCCCTGTTTGTGTAACTGCGCAAATTTTTACGTAGATGTCTCTGTACACTACGGTATGATACATTTAAAACTCTCCGATGTTCTCGACGATCTGATTGCCTTGACAAAAGTCGGCATCAGCGTATATCTCATGCATCTTGATGATGTTGAGGCTGCCGAGAAAATCATCGCCGGAATTTCTGGTATCAAAATTGTAACAGTCAAATAAAAAATAGCAGGTTGTCTTTAAAGACAGCCTGCTATTTTTTATCTTCTCTTGAAAATTAAATCCAAGTTATATATTATAACTATAGTTAAATTTCACATTCGGGTGTCGCCAAGCCACATGAGACTGTGCGAAGCTCTGCGAGCTACAGACTCAGCGTGCGGACTATTCACTCTATCATTAATTCGGGTGTCGCCAAGCGGTAAGGCTGCAGACTCTGACTCTGCCATTTCGTGGGTTCGAATCCTACCACCCGAGCCACGTCGGAACAAGTTTTAGCTTGTTCCGATTTTTTATTCTAAAAAATCATCACTCGCTCCACTGTTCCTCCTCTTTCGAAAAAAGGCACACTTGATTTCACTGTTCGCTTGTAAACATGCTCACTACGTTTCATCTGCGTTACCACCTTTTTTCGATTAGACCTTTTTATTCTATCTCTTTCAAAATTTCTTCTTTTGTCACACCTAATTTTTCAAGTTCCTTTATGTCTGCTTTTATTGCTTCTAACTTCGCTTGAACTTTGTTTTCGATAACATGTTTTATATCATCTGTAACAAAAGTTCCTTTCGTAGATATTGTTACTATCGCACCTCTTTTTTCTAATTCCTCATACGCTTTTTTTACTGTATTAGGATTTATTCCAAGCGATGCCGCTAACTCTCTGATAGATGGAACTTGTTCTTTAGGTTTGAATACACCGTAAGCAATGTATCTTTCAAATTGCTCAACTATTTGTTCATAGATTGGCAAACGACTTTGATAATCTAAATTAAACATAGTTCCCACCTCCTAATCACTTACAGTTATTACAGAATCAGAAGTAACTTCAGGATATATGATTTCAGCATCTTCGGTATATACCACTTCCGGATACACCATACTACTATAATCTAAATCATCATAATATTTATCTTCGTATATTTTGCCATATCCATTTTTATATTCTTCACTACTTTTAATCAAGTTTATAACTTCCTCAATATTGTTCGTAAAGAATTTATTTCCTTCAAGAACTAATGTTATATATGGATTGTCTTTATTACAAACATCACCGCTATGATTTATAATATACTCTTTTAATGACATTGGACAGTCGCCATTGTAATCGAAGTTAAAATCTGTATATTCATCGTTATAGAAATACACATACATGTACGTTTCTAAATTTTTACGTTTTCTAGTAAGTTCTACTGTATTTCTATTTTCGGCTTTTGTTATGATTTCAAAAATTTCTTGTGAAGTTTCAATTGGTAGTGTAAATTTTCTCATAGTGTGATTTTCATATTTATATATTCTGACAGTTTCATTATCTGGTTTGTTCAAAACTTCATATAGTTCATCAAATCTTTTTTCATCAAACAAATTGTTTATTGCTTCTCTCAAAGCCTTTTCTTCCTCTGATGTAAACTCAATACCTTCTTGATATTGAATAATTCCTACATCATCAATTTCATATGATGTCTTAGCGATGATTTCTTTAACTAAACTTTCGTTAATATAAATTCTAGTATTCTTTTGGGTGCCATTTTTCATATCTATAGTTAACCAAACTCTTACTCGAGTAGCTCTATTTCCGACACCAATAGCAGGTTCAATCTTAACATCTGAATACAAATAAGAACTATTTTCATAATAGTAATAATCTTGACCACCTTCATAAAGAAGTGTTTCGATAACGTCCTTATCACTAATTTCGTAATTTAGTCCATACATGTTATATCCGATTTGGTCAATTGTAATTTTTTTGATATCAGCTAAATCCATTTGAGGATCTGTATTATCGGCTATTTTACCAATTGCGCCATATACACCCGTTGTAACCGCAAGTGACAAAGCAAGCATTCCAAGGCTCTTCCAAAACTTATGTTTTTTATTTGTCACTAAATCATAAATAAAGTAATACACTACAATAATTGCAATTATGAATAGTGCACCTTCCCACTCATCCTCATCAATACAAGGAGCTAGTATCATTGCAAAAGGAATTAACGTTAAAGCTTTTACAAAGAAATGTGTATTAGTTTTTTCGAATGATTCTCCTGCATTCTCCATTTTCTTCTTTTCAAACATCACATATCCTAACGCAATATACGCAATACTTAAGACAAACATTTTTATACTCGAAATAGCACTAGGTTTATATGACCAATATGAATTAACTGCACCGAAGATTGCGCTAGGTGCTGTGTAATTACTTACATCTCTTATTGTGTAATCAGTATTAACTACATAACTACCATCTATTAAATCATAATAATTTCCTTGCCATAAATCGTAATACCACATTGTTGCTGGTACCAAAAATAAAATTAATAAAGTAACAACTATTTGTGTAATAACATTACCTGATACAGTCATTGCTAAGTTTGCAACTGTAAATACAAAAATATATGCCAAACTTTGATACAAGAATAAATCCCATATCATTGCGCCAAACACCATTGTACCCGTCGTTACACCAATTAGCCACGAAAGTATCAATGTTATTAATTGTGAAATTAAAATCAATGCAATTCCACCAATTGTATTTGTCACGAAAACACTTTTTCTGCTAATTGGCATCGAGCACATAAAATCTATATCTTTCTTTTTAAACACATATCCAAACAAGCAGAAAGATAAAATAAACGGAGTGATGTACATGAAAATAATATTAGCTAAACCTAATTCATAAAACTCTAATGCATAATAATATGAATTGCCATTAAGTATAATTGTCAAAGCTGTGAAAATTGGCACAACTGACAAGAATAAAATTATAGCCATTTTAGATTTTTTAATGTTTTGCATTAAATATTTAAAATTAAATAATTTCATTAAATTCATAACCTAGCACCTCCATTTCATATATAAATATTTCTTCCAAAGTTAAAGGTAAGAAATCTAGAATTATAGGATCCATATCTCTTAACACTTTCTCATAACCTTCTCTATCACCTTTCATGATGATAGTTGCTACGCTTCCTGTTTTCTTAAAACTAAGCACATTGTAATTTTGGAAGTCCTTCTCATCGAAATCTTTGTTTAAAGAAATTTGAATCTTAAACATATTTGTTTTTAGAGAATCAACATCGCTTTCAAACAAAACTCCACCTTTATAAAGAAGTCCTAGATTATCACATATATCTTCAAGTTCACGTAAGTTGTGACTTGTCATTATTATTGTTGTTTCTTTCTTTTGCATTTGTTCTGCAATAACTTTCTTCATGTAATTTCTAATTACAGGGTCAATACCATCAAACGTTTCATCAAAAAACATGTAATCTGCATTAGTTGAAATCGCACATATCAACGCAGCTTGACGTTTCATACCTTTTGAAAAAGTTTGAATCTTTTGATTAGTATTAAGCTTTAATTTTTCTGCAAAATTCATAGCAAAATCCATATCAAAATCAGGATATAATTTACTATAAAAAATCGCCATGTCTTTGATTGTGTAATTCTTAAAAAAGAACAAATCATCCGGTACATAAACAAGTTTTTGTTTAACCTCTTCTACATCTACAAGTTCTTTACCATCAATTTCGATTGTACCAGAATCTTTTTTGAAGATTCCCATTATAATTCTAAGAAGTGTAGATTTACCAGCACCATTCGCACCAATCAAACCATAAACAGATCCTGTTTTAATCGTACAATTCAAGTTTTCAAGAACTTTTTTGTCGCCATAGGATTTGTTCAAATTTGTAATTTTTATCATACACAAACCTCCTCTTTGTACTACTTGTGATAGCACAATTATATATTGTCTTGTTTTACTTGTCAATATGCCGTAAAAACACACTCTAATTCGCCTTAAAAAGCCTATTTTTTCAATCTTTATCCATTCTTCGTTTCTCTTTCACAAGGAGTGTCCCCAACATTAAATTTTCGTCGGTGAGGGACAGCCCTTGTAATAAAATTTTTTATTACAAGGGCTGTCCCTCACCGTTGATATTATGTTGATTAATTAAGTGAAAAATGATAAAATATGCTCGATTTTAATGGAGGTATTACCATGAACAAAAATATCGAGCTTCTTGCCCCCGCTGGTACATATGAATCATTTTTAGCTGCAGTTGAAAATGGCGCTAATGCTGTATACATGGGTGGCAAACTTTTTAATGCACGTGCAAACGCTACAAACTTTGATATTGAAGAATTAAGAAAAATTGTAGAATACGCACATCTTAGAAATGTAAAAATTCATATTACAATGAACACTCTTTTAGATGATAACGAACTAAAAGAAGCTTTGGACTTCGCATATGAATTATATGAAATCGGCGTAGATGCATTAATTGTTCAAGACTTAGGTCTTGCTTCAATTATTCATAAACATATTCCAGATTTTCAAATTCATGCAAGCACACAACTCAGCACTCATACTTTAGAAGGTGTTGAAGAACTTGCTAAATTGGGTTTTTCTCGTGTAGTTTTAGCTCGTGAATTATCTATCGAAGAAATTAAATATATTTGTGAAAATACTTCTATAGAAATAGAAATATTTGCGCACGGCGCACTTTGTGTTTCTTACTCTGGACAATGTCTAATGAGTAGTATGATTGGTGATAGAAGTGGTAATCGTGGTAAATGTGCGCAACCTTGCAGACTTCCATATAAATTAGTAAAAAATGATAAAGAAATTTCTAGCGGATATTTATTAAGTCCAAAAGATTTATCTTCAATCGAAATTCTAAAAGATTTGCCTAACGTTGCTTCATTAAAAATTGAAGGTCGTATGAAATCTCCAGAATATGTTGCAACTGTAATTAGCACCTATAGAAAATATTTAGATAAAATTATTTCAAATAAAAACTCAGATGTTTTACCGGAAGATAAAAAAGATTTAATGCAAATATTTAATCGTGGTGGTTTTTCAAAAGGATATCTTAAGGGTAAAACTGGCAAAGATATGATGTGTTATGAAAAACCAAAGAACTGGGGAACTTATGTTGGAAAAGTAACAGCTTACGATGGCAAAAGATATATTGAACTTGATGATGTTTCAAAAATACAAATTGGTGATGGTATTGAAATTTGGAATAACGACAACTCTTCCCCATCAACAATCGTTAGTGAAATCGTAAAAAATAAAATCGGAAGAATTCATGGCAACATTCACATTGGTGACAAAGTATATAAAACTTTAGATAAAAATCTAAATGTGCGTGCTCGCGAAACTTTTTCTAGAGGATTCGTCAGACGCACACCAGTCGATGTCGAACTATCAATTTTAAAAGATCGAAAAATAAAAGTTATAATAAACGATTTCACTTATGAATCAAATGTTGTTCCTGACAAATCAGAAAAACAACCCTTAACTCGAGAAAAAATAATTTCTCAATTTTCAAAAACAGGTAACACTCCATTTGAAATAAGAAACTTAATTCTTAATTTAGATGATGAATTATTCTTACCTGTAAGCATACAAAATGAAATTAGAAGAACCGCCTTTGAATCATACGAAAAACATGTGTTGTCTACTGTTATTCGCACAATAAAAAAAACAAATTTAGAGACGTTAAAAAAACATTCTACAAATCAGCAAAAAGAAGTTTCTGTTTTCTTTAATATTGTAAAAGACGAATATGTTACTCTAAAAGGAATAGACAACTACTATTTTTCTTTTAAAGATGCAATAAGAAAAATGGACATCATAAACAAAATCACTAACAAAAATTCATCTTCTAAAAGATTTGTTTTGCTTCCAGCAATCACAAAAAACAATTACGAAAAACTAATAAAAGAAAATATCCATTCACTTGTTGAAAACTTTGATGGATTTGTATTATCAAACATCGGACAACTTAAATATTTAAAAGAATTTAATACAACTTTAATTGCAAATTATACGTTTAATACATTCAATAGTTATACTATTAAAAAGTTAAAAGAACTTGGCTTTTCAAAAGTTATACTTTCACCAGAACTTACAGAAAAACAAATTAATTCTTTGAGTGATGAATTACCTCGTGAAATAATTGCATATGGAAACACCTGTGTAATGACTTCTGAATATTGTCCTTTAGGAAGTATCATTGGCGGTTTTACTGCTACGCAAAAATGTTCCGCTCCATGTGCTGCTTGTTATAAAAAAGAAAATCCAGACAAATATTATTTAAGAGATAGAATGAATATAGATTTTAGAATTTTACCAGATAATACAGATTGCCAAGCAAGAGTATTTAATAGTAAAATAACTTCTATAGAGACTCAAAACTTAAATGTCGATTGTATTCGAATTGATTCGATTGATGAATCAGCAAGCGAATTACAACTAGCAATTAACACTCACAAAATCGGCAAAAAATTAAGTGGAGAAATTTACACTAATGGTCATTTAAACAGACCTGTTTAACTAAGGAGAATTTATGAATTTACACGCAATGGCAATGTGTTTTAGTTTAATGCTATCATTCACAACTGGTATACCCCACATTTTAGAATTTCCAGAACCCGAACCTATCGCTCAAGAAGTATATGTCCCAACTTTGATGTATCATCACATAACAAATGATTTTTCAAATGGCGCAACTATTACTCCAGAACTTTTTGAAGAGCATATAGAAACTATTGTAGCCAATGGATATACACCTGTTTTATTCGATGACATGATAGACTTTGTATATAAAGAAAGAACGAAACTTCCAGAAAAAGTAGTCTGCATAACTTTTGATGATGGATATTTAAGCAATTATGAAATTGCTTATCCAATCTTAAAAAAGTACAATCTTAAAGCAAACATATCAATCATAGGACATTCAATAGGCAAAAACATGTACAAAGATACATGTTATTCTATGCTTCCTCACTTCACATTAGAACAGGCAAAAGAAATGCAAGATTCCGGATTAATACAAATCGAAAATCATACATATGATATGCATCAAGAAGCATGGTTAGAATCAGGAGATTTTATTAGAGAAAATGCCGCAAAACTATCTAATGAAACAGATGAAAACTACATTAACGCAATGTATACAGATTTTAATTTGATGCAAAATATTTTCAACGATTGCCTAGAAAAAGACATTGCAGTGTTCACATATCCACGAGGGAAATTCACTGACCTGTCTGAAAAGGTGTTAAAAGATTTAGGAGTTAAAATGACAATTACAACTCAAAACGGAAACAACTTAATACAAAAAGGTAATCCAGAATCTTTATATAAAATAAAAAGATACAACATTTGCAATGAAGTATCTTCTGAGCAATTATTAAAATATTTAGAAGCAAAATAAACTTAAAGCGCCGGATAAAATCCAGCGCTCTTTTGTTTTAATTTGCAGCAAGTGTTTTTGCCATTTCTTCGATTGTAGTTCTTGTTAATTGTTGTGCAGAATAATCATTTGAAATAGTTACTACAGTTCCCTCTCTTTTTACTGCAGTCGTATCGTTAAATTTTCCTGATGTTTCATATGCTATTGCAGCCTCTTCTGTTGGGAATTCGTAAATCATATCGCATGTTGTAACCACATTATTTTCAAAATGGTACGCAACCGTATACTGACCAGCATAATCAATCTCTATCACATCTTCAGAGAATTTGTATTTAACCGCAGAATCATTTACGCTTTCTCCGCTATCTGTAATCTCTACGTTATTTGTATTTTCATTTACAACATCATCATTTCCTTTACAACCTGTTAAACCAAAACACATTGTTAAAGCTAATAATAACATTAATATTTTCTTCATATGTATCTCCTCCATATTCAACTTTATAATATCTTATCTCACTTTTATTTTTCATACAATAATTTATTCCTTAAAGTACTGTGTGATTTTTCCTTTTCCATTTTTATATTCAAACTCTGCAAATGTACCGTTGACTATTGTCCATTGAGGATCTGTGTGCCCAACATCCACATCATAAATTACCGGAACATTTAATTCTTTTAGAATATCTATCATCGCATCTTCGTATGTAAAATCCCAGATTTGCTCTTTAGAATTAGTTCTTCCTATAATAAATCCTCTAGCATTTTCAAACCAACCCGCCATCTTCATTTGCCAAAGTGTACGTTTCATTTCTAGTACAGATAATTCGCAATTTTCTAGATACCAAAGCATTCCTTCTTCAAATTGTGCACAGAATTTTTTAGTATTATCAAAAGGTGTACCAATTAAAAGTTTAATAACATCCATACATCCACCAATAAGTCTGCCAGAAATTTTCACTTCATCTTCTTTGTTACCAAAAAGATTTTTGTATTCAACATCTTCTGTACAATTAAATTGCGCGCACGCTCCTTCTAAACTTCTATCACTATGTGCCTGGAACTTTTCAAAACTTTCTTGAGTAAAAGTTTCTTTATTTTGCACAACATCTACAGCAAGTTTAACAGTATCATCCCACGGTTTCATTGCAAAACCAGTAAATGAATTTGAATGTATAGTAGCAATATTATATTTTGTGGTTAAATAAAAATTAAGCAAACTAACATCTGAATAGCCTTGCACCCACTTAGGTTTAAATTTACTTAAATCAAATTTATCTAAATACGGAATACTTTCCATTAAAAATTCTCCACCTCGAAGAACTGGAATATATGCAATATCATCTCTACTCCACAAGCTTATAAACTCTTCTGCTCTTTTTTCTCCAGAAGCACTTACAAACTTTTCGCATTTATATATGCTTTCTGTTTCGATTACATTAAAACCTCTTTGTGTAAAGTTTTCTTTCGCACTTGAAACTTTTAAATGTCCCACTTCATCAACTGCACCACATGACATCGCTACAGTTCCTATATTGCTATTTTTTAAAACCTTTTCAGGATAAATAATCTTTGACATTTTTATCACTCCTTAATCTATATAAACTATATCACACATATATTTTCACTTCAAATTTATAACAAGATTCGTTTTTTGGCAAAAAAAAAATGGCCGGATGAAAAAGATCATCAGGCCGAATGTGGCGAAAGTGGGTTGGCACCCTATTTGCTGCGCTACCGGCGCAGCTCGGTTTCCTCCCCATCCGCCTCTCAGTATCCCCTTACGGGGACACTGATCGGCAGAAGGAGAAGAAAAAGTTTTTGTTTTTATTTTTATTATCAAAATATTTAAATTTTTTTCAAAATATTTTATTCAAATATTTTGACTTTTTATTTTTATTATCAAAAACTTTAAACGGGGTGCCGCCCCAAGGTCTCAACCGACGCCACATCGGTTAATTAGAGACCTTTTATCGACTTAAAGCCTCACTCAGAGTAGAGGCTAATAATTTCACTCCCTACCAGGGAACATGGAATCCAGTTCGTTCTGGGTTGCGTCATCTGCGACCACACTGTCATCGACAGGGTCAGCCAGAGTCAGACCAGACTCACCTTCTTCTACGTCATCGGTAGAATCAACATCCTCTTCAACAGGGATCAGAGACAGTTCGTTGTCGGACTGTGTTTTCTCTTCTTCTGCGTTAACTTCGCTTCGCGCCACGTCGTCAACAGGAGTGTGCTGATTATTAATGCCCTCTTCGTCGGGCTGTTCATTGTTGTCGGAACCCTCTTCGCCAACAGGCATCAGAGAAAGCTCTTCACGATCGCTATGCTCAGGAGTATTGTCCTCCTCAGGCACTTCGTCTGTTCTTTCACCCAGCTCGTCGAGCTCATCCTGATTTTCGGCTACGGGATTGGGATCCTCGTCGCCTTCAGGCTGAGAATGTTCAGGCTCAGGATCCTTTTCGAAGGTCCAAGACCCAGTAATGGTTGCATCACCAACTACAGTAATGCTATTGCTGGACCAGCCGTTAAACACCCACTTACCACCGTCAACTTCTACGATGGGCTTAATGCTAGGAGCAGTAACAGTTTCGCCCTTCTGGGCTACGATTGCGCTCGGACGCAGGTTCTTAACCGCACTAGGCAGTGTGCCGTTAGTCGCTGTGAATTTGAACGTAATTGTATAGTCTTCAATAGGATCTTCGAGAGAAAGCTTCTCTACGAATTTCCAGGTACCTGTAAAGATGGTGTCGGAGCTTACATTCGCACTAGATTTGTCCCATCCCTGGAACTTCCAAGTGCCATTGGAAACTTCGACCTCAACTCCAGTGAGGTTTTTAGGAGTGACGATTGTGCCTTCCTTTACAACTACGCTTGCAGGCAGCATGCTCATAACTTCCTGCGGCAAGGTACCATTGGTTCCTACGAACTTGTAGGAAACGGTGTATTCCTTTACAACAGGAGGCTGTTCGTCTGCCTTAAAAGACCAACTACCAGTTACAGTAACATTAGCGTTGACTGTGACTTCCTTCTTATCCCAACCATTGAAGGTCCAGGTTCCCCCGGAAACCTTTACAGTGCTCTGGATAGAAGGGCTGGTAACCTTAGTACCTTCCTCCACAGTTTTAGCTGCGGGTCTCAGGCTGGTAACTGCGCTAGGCAGTGCTTCACCAGTTTTGCTCACGAATTCGTAGGTGACAGTGTAAGTTTCCTTTTCAGGTTCTCCGCCCTCGCCAGGCTTTTCAGTGAAAACCCAAGTACCAGTAACTGTTACGTTACCAGTAACCTTGAAAGAGGTCTTATCCCAGGACTTGAATGTCCAGGTACCAGCCTCGGTTTCTACACTCTTGAAAGTGAAATTAACCTTGTAGGTTTCACCTTCAGCAACCTTTACGCTAGCAGGTCTCTGAGACAGGACACCGTTAGGCAGCGTTGCGCCATTGGCAGCGACAAACTTGAAGCTCACTTCAAATTCGTTAACAGGATCTTCCTTCACAGGAGGTTCGGGATCTTCAGGAACTCCACATACGCGCAGACCATAGTAGCGTACAACTTCACCAGACTCGTTCACGACGGTCCAAGTACAAGCAGCAGCACGAATGATTTCGCGTTCTTCGTAGGAAAGCAGCACTTCAGTAGGCTGGCCTTCCATGTAGGTCCAAGATTCGGGGCTCAAAGCCTCGTTGCCTTCAGCAGCAGTCAGGTTGTTTACACTCCAATTCTCATACAGATGAGCCTTGTGGCCACACTTGGTGTTATCACACAGACTCAGATGCAGTTCATCAGAGACTCCTACGCCGGGCTTACGCTCAACAGTGAACATTTCATTCCACACGCTGAACACACCATGGTCGGTGTTAGTAACTCCAGCAAAGAGCTGCTCCTGCTCCTCAGGGGTTTCTTCCTTGAGATTGCCCCCTTCATAGGTGACGTCTGCGATCACAACACCCTGTGCGATACGGATATCGCCTTCAGGAGTGTGAATCAGCTCCCACAGCTGTTCGAAAGTCAAATCCATACCAGTGATTTCTTCAGGTTCAGAAACATCTTCACCTTCAGTAGGATCCGTAGGCTCGGTTCCTTGAGTTTCATCGGTAGGAGTAGTGGACTCAGTAGGGTCTGTGGAATCCGTAGGGTTGGTGGAGTCAATGGAGCCATCCACCTGAGTTTCGCCGGAGATCCAGTTCATGACTGTGTTTCTCCAAGAAGGAATTGCCGCCACAGCAACAGTAGCCACCAAAGCGACTACGAGTACGATCGTAATGATCCGTTTCATCATAATTATTTACCTTAACCTTTCATAGTGTCGTCCCTTGCGGGACAGTCGATTTACGCTACATCCCCTTAATTAAGGATATAGGCTTGGTCATAGAAGACCGGGGACATGAGGATAATCCTCAAACTTGTTGCACTTGTGTAATATGTTTCCATTTACACCTCGCTTTCTGTGGCTTTCGCCTATATATTCACGGTTAGCTCAAAGTACATTGCGCGAAACGCACATTGAACAACCAGTTAACATGGATGTACAAATAGAAGTCATATTTGTACACATATATTTTAGCATGTTTATGTCAATTTTTCAATAGTTTAGCACAATAAAAAGCCTAATTTTTCAATATTTTGCACGATTTTTTTCGTCATAAAACGCCAAAAGAGGGGCGGCTGATAGCCACCCCCCTTTTCCGAGTCGTTTTACTTGCTCAGCGAAGGCACAATAACGGGGATTACTCCCTCCACACCTTCGGGCGCATCGTTACAGTAGGCAAAACCGATTTTAATGATCTGATTACCAGAACTATCGGTCTCATACCACCATCTGAAGATGCTCTTCAATGCATTGAAAGCCTCTGCATCAAAGGTAACAATTTCCAGGTCTCCCTGGGTACGGACGAAATATCCGCCCAGCAGTCCATTGCCGTGCTTGCACACCGCAATTTGGATAGGCTCATCGTCTACCGGAACATATTCGCTGTTCGTTGCAACATCGGTCTGTGCCACGCTCAGTTTATGTCCAGAGAGGAACACCGGAACCTTTACGGCACCAGTAATCTCAGCCCATTCCCAACCGCCGGGGAATGTGTCCATGGAGTAGGTTTCCACGCCGGGAGCAGCCATGTTATGACCACTCTCAAGGATTTTGCCATCCTCAGTCACCACAAAATGCATCGTCATCACGAGCATTTCTTCCGGAGTATACTCATTATCGCCTTCTTCGCGAGCGGCGATTTCATTGAGCATTTTCTGAATTGCGCTCATGCGCTCTTCTGCCGGCAGATCTGCGATTGCTACATCACCAGTTACTTCTCCTTCGGTAGGAGCTGTTGTTTCGCTTTCGCCTTCTGTGGGATTGGTGGTTTCTTCCTCTTCCGGGGTTGTTGCGTCGGGGTCCGTGGTAGGTGTCGTGGTATCTTCACCCGTGTTGCTTTCGCCACTGAAAATGCCGGCAAACCAGCCGCCAATGGCATTGCGCGTCGTCGGGAAAGCCGCCAGTCCAACTGCCACCACCAGGATCACTACCAGAATAATTGCTACAATTCGTTTTGCCATGTTGTAATTACCTCCTTGGCATAGATTTTGTTGAATTGCCAATATCTATTTTACCAAATTTTCGCCTATTTTTCAACAGATTTACATAATTTATATGCTCTTTTTTGTCTTTTTATCCATCTTTTATTTTTCCTCGACCAAAACACCAAAATTAAAATCTTTGACTTTTTTTTCCACTATTATATAATCTTTATAGGAGGTTGATTATATGATTATTTTGCATTGCGCATTACAACAAACTTGGGATTTAGCAACTTCAACAGGCGAATATGGTACTAGCTTAATCGCATCAGAAGGACATTTTTCTTGTTATAGACCTTCAGATGTAAACAGTTCTAACTTCTCATTTCCTACAATGATGAGCTATGTCATCTTGGCAATTAATACTGATAAATTAAACCCTAGCATCATTTCAGATAGTGGCGAGGCTTTTAATATTTCAAAACCGATTCCGCTTGATGCTATCGTTTCATTAATTCCATATACATTTGATGATAATGATAAATTCTGTGTAAGTGCTGAAATTAAAGATATGACAATCGTTAACAAAGTGCTTAAACAATTAGAAATTTCACTTTCATCATTGCAATATTTTCATGGTGGAACTGCAAGTAGAATTATTTTAGTTAATGGTTCTTATATCATTAAACAAAATAATCCTCAAACACTTGAAAGTGAAACAATCTTTTCAACACATTATCCAATACCAAAATTACAACACGTTATTTTTAATGCCCCAGATTACAGTTATGTAGTTTATAATTTTATTACTGGTGATGTTATGCACGTTGTTGAAGATGTTCCACAACTTGTTGAAAACATATTAGAAATCACTAAAACATATGTACCTTATGAATGCGATGGTTTCGGATATTTACACGCTTTAATGCCTACATGGGCTGAGTTTATGAAATCTGAAGTTAACGCTTGTAGTTTAACTTCTACAATACTCCTTGAATTTTTACCACAAGCTTATGAAGCGGTTGAAAAATTAAAAGAATTTGAATTCGAAAAGAAATTAATTCATGGTGATTTTGGTACACACAATTTCATTAAACAAAACGGTAAATTTGTAGGAGCTATCGACCCTATTCCAATAGCCGGAGATTCACTGTACGACGTGATTTACGCGTTATTAAGCAACGTAGATTGTTTAACACAAGCAACACCAGAAAACATAGCAAAACTAACTGGCGAACCAGAAGAAAAAGTTAAAGCATTGTTAGTATCCTTACTATTTTGCAGAATGTCTACATGTTTAAAACATCATAAAGAAGACTTCGAAACATATGTTAGTTTTTGGGATGATATTACTAGATAAGGAAGGTCAAAATGAAAGAAAAATTTATTGAATTATTAAAAAGTACAAACAGAGAAGGTATTGATAACCTTATAGATTTTTTAGAAAAAACTGATTTTTATACAGCGCCTGCAAGCACTAGATTTCACAACGCTTTCGAAGGCGGATTACTTTCACACAGTTTAAATGTTTATACAGCATTAAAACAATTAGTTGGTACACAATGGAGCCATGATACAATCATCATCGTTGCTTTACTTCATGATCTTTGTAAAATCAATACATACAAAGTTGATTTTAGAAACAAAAAAGATGAAACAGGAACTTGGGTAAAAGAACCTTATTACACAATTGATGATTTAATGCCATTAGGACACGGAGAAAAATCAGTGATGCTTATATCTGAATTTATAAAACTTACAAAAGAAGAATTATACGCAATCCGTTGGCACATGGGTGGTTTCGAAGCAAAAGAAAATCACAACTATGTATCAAAAGCTTACGAAAAATATCCACTTGCAGTATACACACATATGGCAGACATCATGGCAACTTACATTCTTGAAGATAAATAAAATTCGTCCAAGGGGGACAACCATCTTTGGACACCTTAGCTATCTAAAATTACAAAAAGGGACGCTCTTTGTTGTAAAAATTTTAACAACAAGGAATGTCCCCTTTTTAAAGGTGTCCAAAGATGGTTGTCCCCCTTGGACGAATTTTTAAATTGTTAAAACTCCATTCGGAGAATCTATTATCATAAATATTTCCTCTTCATGTCCATTTTCTACATTTATATAAATTAAAAATTCATTTTCTTCTACTTTTCCTTTAAATTCATACGTTAAAATTTCAGTCTTAAAATCCGTTGGTATCACTGCTTTTCCAGCGCTTAAAATCTCAACATTTTTATTAATACTCTCTCTTGCATCCTCTATTGAAATTTTAGGTGTTACAAAATTTCTTTCTAGGTGCGAAGAATAATAACTTTGTGCTTCCATACCTAAAACTTCTCCTGTATCCAATGCAATTTTAATTTTAACTAAATCCGGATAACAAATTACTCCATCCTGTTCATGAGCAAAATTTATAGTCACCGTACCATTTTGTTTTATATAATAAGTGTCCTTCATATTTTCAAAATCATATGCATCAAAGAACTGACTAGCAATCGATTTTGCCATTTCTACAGTCATATATTCTCCCTGAGATTCTCTATCTTTCATAAACCAGATTACTTTACCACCTTGTACCGATACATCAAAATACAAATTATATCCGTCTTTTAATTTCACCGTAAAATTATGAACGGAAATATTTGAATTTGTTACACCTTCATAAGTTATATTTTCTATCAAATCTTTATCGGCATAATTATATATTATTCTCTCTGCCTCTTCTCTAGAAACCTCTCCACCCCCTAATCCTAGCGGTTTTACGCTTGTCATATGTTCTGAAAAAGGCCCATCATATATTAGTCCAGAATAATCTTGCATATTCTCTTCTATCTTTCCAAAACTGTCTTGCGATATATTAACAACTTGTTGTGCATATTCCGAATTTTTATTTTCTTTAGTAAGTTCAGCCCACGATAAGCTTCCATTATTCATGTCTAAAATTATATCAACTAAAGTAGCATTCATAACACCAGCGCGCTCATAAAAATCTTTTAAATTTTTGAACTCTTCTTCTGTAAGCGCCTCACCTTCTATACTATTTTTTGATAACACATACGAATAGTCACTTAATTGATTCAAATACTGTACAACTTTTTCAAGCGAAATATGCGTTATTGGAATTTGTGAAAGTGCACTTTGTGCTAAATCTGCTTTTCTCCAAATTTCTGTTAATGTTTTAGCAGCATATTCTGGCGAACTAGATATCTGCGCCTTTGCAAGCAAAGTTTCAACATTTTCCATATATTCTACCAATTCATACATTGATCTTGAATACGACGATTCGAGCGTTTCCACAGTTTTGTTATTTTTTATTTGCAATAATGCACATACTAACAGTAACGCTATAATCAGTCCTAGTGCTAACCTTGCAGCATTTATATCATCAAGTTTCTTATTAAAAAATTCATCCATTTACATCTCTCCTTTTTACTATTTTTATTTTGCACAGTGTTCTGGATAATATACTTGGTATTTAGTAAAATTTCTCAGAATTTTCACTTAAACTTAAACGTATATAATTTACAGGGCAAGTATTATAATGTTAAAATGTCTTTGTCTGAGGAGGATGCTTATGAACAAAAACATTGTTATATTATATGCTTCTGTAGGTGGCGGACACTTCAAAGCCGCAGAAGGAGTAAAAAATTATATATTAAAAAACTATCCAGATTGTAAAGTCGAAATGGTAGACGCATTAAAATATACAAATAAAGTTGTAGATAAAATTGTTATAAAATCGTATGTAAATATGGCACGCTATTCTCCAAAAGTTTGGGGTGAGATTTACAAATTTAGTGAGAAGCAATATTCTGTTGCAAGCTTCAGCAATGCTGTTCAAAAGCTACTTTCAATCAAACTTTTAAAATTATTAAAAGATCTTTCACCAGATGCCATAATCACAACTCATCCATTCATTACAGAAATGGTTGCACATTTAAAAAAGCGTAAAAAAATTGATACACAATTAAATGTTATTATGACCGATTATGCATCTCATAAATTCTGGGAATTAAAACCCGAATACGTGAATAGATATTTTGTTGCAAACGAAGAAATGAAATATGGATTAGTTTATAACGGAATTGATAAAAACAAAATTTTTGTAACCGGAATTCCTTTCAGCCCAGCGTTTTTAGAAGAACATCACAAAGAAGAAATCTATAAAGAATTTGATTTGGATCCACAAACAAAAACAGTATTACTTTTTGGTGGTGGTGAATATGGTCTTTCAAACGTTAAAGGATTTGTTAATGGTTTATTAAATGTAAAAGAAAAAATACAAGTGGTTGCCATTGCAGGCAAAAATAAAAGAACTCAAAAAATGTTTAGGAAGATTGCAAATGAACATGATAAAAAAGTAATTGTTTTAGGATATACTACAAAAGTTCCAGAGTTAATGAGTATTGCAAATCTAGTCGTATCAAAGTCTGGCGGACTAACAACCACAGAAATTTTAGTAAGTCACGTTCCTTTTGTAATTATAAATCCTATACCAGGGCAAGAAGAAGAAAACTCAAGATTTCTTCTTAATAATGGAGCCGCAATTAGAATTTACAATCCAGAAAAAGCAACACCATTATTTGAACAGTTATTAAATGATTCTCAAAGGTTAGAAGATATGAAAAAAAGACAACAAGCTATTGCAAAACCGAATTCAACAAAAGATATTGTAACTAAAATTTTAGAATAAACAAAAACTCATAGATGTGAAATAATTCTTACATTTACTTCTCATCTATGAGTTATTTTTATTGTCTTACTATACATTCTAATTTTATATCTACATTTCTTTCAAACATAGTATAAAAAATATCATTCATTATTGCTGTAACAATATTAACTACACTTCCAACTGATTTAAATTTGCATTTAACTTCATACAAATTTTCTTCCATCAATATAACCTTAATATTGTTATTATATAGTTCATTCAAAACCATCAATTCAATATCCGAATTATATACCTCTTCCATTATCTTTTCAGGTCTACTTCCAAACTTTAAAGCTATTCTTCCAAGAGGCGAAATAATATATGCTTTTTCATCAAATTCGCTGATTTTTTTAGCTATCATTTCCTTTATATTTTCATCTAAATCTATATACGAGAAAGACACCTTACACATCCCCTCTTCTGCGAACGAGGATGCCTCAAAATACGAATTTTCATTAATAAGTCGACTAACATTGCTAAGATTGAATTTTTCGACAAATTCAGACAAATATTCGCCAAACTTTAAGATAAAATTACATATCGCAATTGCATTGTGTTCGTTATCGTCTTCCATCAAATCAAAATCGGCATATTTCTTCATATAGTCAGCATGTGTTAAAAATGGATCTACATTATTAGTAAGCAATTTTATATATGTTGGAATATCATATACATTTCTTAAGTCTATAGAATTTGCATTACACCATTTTACAAATGCAAAAGCATTAAGCGCATATTTAACAGGTTTTTCTTTTGAAATAAAATCATTAATTAATTCTGAGTTTATTTTATTTATACGTACTGCATATGTCTTGTTGTTTGCCGTAATATATAATCTAGAAAATGATTCATTCACATAGATACTAACAGCTTCATATGCTTCTATTTCCGCTTGTTTTTCTACAAACTCTTCATCATCATTTACATATATAACTTCATTATCAAAATCTACTGTAAATTTAGCTTGAATTAGTGCTTTTAAAAACATCTCAATTTCATCTGGATTTTTTATTGCTTCAAGTTCTCCTTCTAGAGTTTTTGTTCCATTTAATCTTCCTGATAAAAAAGCTGCTTTATTTTCCAATTTTCCCACCTCGCTTGCGCTTATAATATCACAGGTTGACAAAAAAATAAAGCAACTAATCATTATTAGTTGCTTTATCATTATTATTTATTAGGATGATCTCCGTAGAAATGTGCATTTTTTGCTTGTTGGTTTCTTATATACTCTTCACTATAAGATGCTGTAGGATCACCTTTTCTTTCAAATCCCATGCCTTCCATCAATTCATCGTGTTCATCCATACTTCCACCAATAAAGCTTAACACTACATTTCTCTTTGCTCTACGTTGAGCCTCTAAATACTCTTCTCTAGTATGTCCTTCGAAGTATTCTGTAGTTGTGTCTAATTCACCTTCTGTTAAAACATTATATCCAACATCTGCTGATTCTTCAGCTAACAGGTCAGCTGCAATATCACTTATTGCTGTTCTTTCTTCTTCACCTGCAGCAATTCTTGCACTAGCAATTCTATCTTCAATTTCTTGAAGCTTAGCATTTCTTGCCGATTCATCTTCAATACTCATAGCAGCAAGTACCTCATGTGCTGAAACTTCATCATCATAGAAACCTTCTCTTGAAGCTTCACCTGCCATTTCAGTAACAATTGCAGCTGCTTGAGTTCTAGTATTTTTGTTAGCAGCAATTGATGGATCACCTTGTAATCTAGCAGCTAAAGCATGTCTTAACACTTCTGGATCTACATCTAATGTAGAAATCATTCTTTGCGCAACTTCTGGATCTATAGAGCCATCTTTTTCTGCATCCATAATTTTATTTAAGTGACTCATGTATTCAGATGCATCATATACACCCGCGCCACGACGTTTAATTATTAATACAGATCTAGCTAAATCTTTTTCGTGATCTGTTGGACCACCTTCTCTTCCCATATACATTGATTTAGCAAATTCATTTGCTTCTCTTCTTAGATCGCTTCTCTCTTCTTTACCAGCAGACTTACTACCAAATGCAAAGCTTCCAGAAACCGCAGACAAATCTCTCATTGTTGCTTCAATTTCATCACGTGCACTCTGTTTTGGATTTGGATATCTTGATGCACCTCTTAAAGCCATATCCGCAAGTAACATTCTTCTATATCTGTTTTGATCTTCTTCAGACATTCCATTAAGTGTGTATCCTAGTCTTAATTGTAAATGACGATCAATGTCTACTTTATTTGCTCCTGCAGCAGCCATTCCGGCAACTTCAGATTGAATAGAAGCCATATCATCCAATTGAGATTGAGTAAGATTCATGTTGCTTCCATTCATTACAGCATCACCAATCTTAGTACCTTTAGCTTGTTGTAACACTCTATATGCATCAGCAAGTTCTTGTGCACTTCTTGATTGAGGATTATTAACAGCAGCTACTGCATTTGCAACTTTTGTAACTTCTGCTTTTTGATCTGCCTTTTCCTGTTCTGATAATGATGTGTCTGCATCAATTCTAGCCATTTCTGACTGTGCTCCTTCTAATCTTAAACCTGCATTTGGAGCAGATGTTGCTGTAAACAAACCTAATTTATCTGCAACATTTAATTTTACACCAGCAGCTTTTGCTTGTGCAGAAGCTGTTCTAACTCTATTTATAGCATTGGCAGTACCTGTTACTGGAGCTGTTACAGCTTTCGCTGCACCTTTAACAGCAGTAGCAACAGCCATTGCACCAGCTGCTGTAGCCGCAAGTGATTTCACCGATGGTGATTCTTGTGAGAATATTTTCTTAACAATTTCCTCACCTGTAAATAAGAATGTTGCACCTGTAATTACTAATACGTAGTCGTACATACCATTTGGATCTTTTGCAGAATAAACAGTACCTACTACAAATATATATACTATCGCATGGAATGATTGAATAAATACGTTTACTATAAATTCTTTATTCCACTTTGTAAATGATTGTGATTTTCCGTCTCCTACTTTATCTAGAACGTAGAATGTCATAACAATTGGGAATATTGCTATTAAAAATCCAACCATCAAAATTCTCTTATAATAATGTATTGCAAGTGTGATTAACTGCCAAGTTAAAATTAGGTATGTCAATCCTAAAGCAAGGCTTCCCGTTTCATCAGCATCTCTTGCAATCTCAGACATGTAGTCTGTTCCAGTTCCATCAAATGGGCTTTCACTAAAATCTAATTGTGATAAGTCTTCTACATGTGACGTATCCACTGCAGATGGAGTTCCAACTGTTACTCCTGCCAAAATACTATTTTTTGAGCCTTCCACAGTATCTACAAAAGCATCATTCATCTTGATTACATACTTAATTACATATGGATAGAAGAATAACATCGCTACTCCAGTTACCCAATACATAAACAATGTCTTATATTGCGCAAGATTCTCACCAGTAGATGAAAGCATGATTCTGATACCCATATATACAAGCATTATCATGTATACGATAATAGCCATTTTCTGAAATACAGAATACCATTGATTAATAGTTTCTGCTAAACCACCTTTTCCATCACCTTTTTTACCCCAGATCAAAGTTGATGTTTTTCCATCTTCCTTACCTACACCGGCTTCACCAGGAGGTGCAGTCATAAAGAAATCAATCTTTGTATCAGGATAATTATTAAATACAAAGTCATCTATCGAAACCATTCTACCTAAAACTTTTGAGATAAGCCAGTTGATACCATTAGCAATACCTGTAAACATTTTTCCAATCATTGCTTCTAGTGAACTTACCTCTCCATCACCTGCATAAACCGCAACAGGAGAAAGCGATGTGAATAGCATCGCTATGACTAGTATAATACTTATGGACTTAAACATTTTTAACACCTTCATATCGCATTTCCTCCTATAATTTTAAATGCTATGCATTTTCTGCTTTAAACTTTTTGAAACGATCTGTTAAAGATCCTTCTTCTCCAGCTTTTGCAACTGAAGTTCTGCCGTTATATTTAGCACGTTTTGCAGCTATTGCTTGTTCACGTGCAACTTCATATGTAAGTGGCTCTGATGGTGCTGGAGTTTTACTTCCTGAAGATTTACCTTTTGATTTAAATGCTCCACCAATTGCTGATGCAACATCTCCACCTATATCTGTAACAACTCCTTTTACACCTTTATAAGCGCCATCACCAAGAGAATACGCTGCAAGACCTGTGAATCCTGAACCCGTCATACCAGTTGCTACTAAACCAGTTCCAACTCCAATTGGCATTCCAACTGCAATATCTACTGCTGCTTCTGCACCAGCTTTTGCAAATTCACCTACGCTAGCAAGTAATCTGCTACTTGCTTCTTCACGATCTCTTTGAGCTGTTGCTCTGTTATGTTCTCTTACAGAAGCTTCAACTGCACTTCTTACAGAAGCATCTTCAGCTTCAGTCAGCGTTACTAAACCTCTTGCTGCAATACCTTGTACAACTTCTCTTGATCTTGAAACTGGTGTAAATCCAACTTCTAAATCTGATGGTTCATAATGTAACATACCAAGCATTACATCATCTGCAGCCATACCTTGTACATATGTTATTGAACTATCAAGCAATGCTCCTCTATGAGGATCATTACCAGCAATAAGCGATGGATCATTTAAAACTTGTATTCTAACATTTGATTCCATGTCATCTAGTGGATACTTCAATCCAGCAAGAATTGAAGTTAATTGTTCGTAACCTTCTGATCCCGGTGGGAATGCAGATTGTAACCTTTTAATATTATCAATATGACTTACAACCTCTGATGCTGTATATTGTCCTAAATCAATTTGATTTAAAGCTACTACAGAGCACGAAATTTGGAATAATGTATTTTCTTCAAATGCACTTAGTTTTGTTGAATCTGTATCTGCATTTGGATTTTCTGCTTTTGCTCTTTCTGCAGCTTCTTGTTTTGCTTTTTCAACATTTCTTCTTGCTAAATCAACTTCTGCTGGTGTGTTTACTGAAACAACCCACTTACCTTCTGTAGAAGCAGTTGGTGTATTTCCAACAACAACAACTGTCGGAGAAGAAGATGTTGGTTCTGTTCCCATAACAACTTCTGGTTTTGAAGAATCAGTTACAAAACCGTTGATAACCATTTTTTCTTCTTGTCTTCTTCCTGCTACTGCCATTATTTCAGCACCAAGAGAAAGACCATCTGCATTCTTACCGAATGTACCAGAAATTGCAGCTCCGGCTAAACCTTTCATTTCTTTAAATGCTGATAATACAGCACCTGGTGCAGCAGCTACTGCTCCAGGTATTTCAGCAACAACACCTGGTACCGCTACTACAGCATCATGTATATCTGAACTTACTTCTATAACACCTTTACCTAACGCAATAGAACCTTCAACTAATCGTTTACCACCATCAAGTACTGTAGCTGGAGCATCTTTAAAACCATTTCCAGCAGCAATTAATCTTTCTGAAATCTTTGATCCTGCGCCTTGTTTTGAAGTAACAATTCCTGCATCTCTCACTGATTGTTGTAATACTGCTCGTTCTTCTTGTATAGATCTTAATGTTTCAGCCATCATACTTTCTCTAGCTTCATATTTCTTTCTGCCATCTCTTGCTGCTTGCTTAACACCTGCTAGCGCACGTAAATCTACTAATTGTATTGAATTTGCAAGCGCTTCTTGTTCTTCTCTATGTCTTGTTGCTCTAGCAGCCTCAGTTTCTGCTAATCTTTCAGCTTTTCTTGCACCTTGGTATTGTTGTTCAAGACTTCTTTCAACTCTCTTATCAATTCTAGATGGTAATCTAAGTATTACACCTGCTTCTTGCACTTTCTTTCTACTTGCTTTTATAGCTTCTGCACTCGCTATTTGTTTAGCATTTGCAGTTCTAAGTGCTTCTAATGCAGCTTGTTCTTGTTTTCTCGCAATTTCTAATTTTGCAGGATCTCCATCAGCTTCTCTTACTGCCTTTCTAGCAGCCTCTAAATCAGCTTGTGCTTTCTTAGCTTCTTTTCTGGCAGTTCTTGTAGAATCAAATGTAGTCTTCTTAGTCTCTTGCCATTCCTTTTTAGCCTGTCTTCTCTTCTCAGTTCCAGCGTGGCTAAATCTACTTGCCTTACCAGCATCAACTACTCTTGCAGCAGCTGAACTGATACTTGGCGGACGCATTACTATACCTCTGCTTCTTAATAAAGCAGCTTCCTTAGTTCTTGATTGATCAAGAATATCTACAACTCTCTTGTCTCCTTCTTTTCTTCTAGCAATAATTTCTCCAGCTCTTGATAATTCTGCTCCTGCAATTCCTGCCATAGCTCTTAATTCTTGCATACGAGCTTTGTTTACAATATTGAAATTATATGCAGATTCTGTGAAGTTTTTAGTAAGCTTAATACCTCTAGCTCTTAATTGATCTCTTTGTTCATTTCTTCTTTTTAAGATAGATTCTGCTTCTCTATTTGCTCTAGCTCTATCTGTAGCAGTACCTTTTCTTGCTTTATTTCTTAATCTAGCGATATCAATGATATCTCTACCTTGATCTCTTAAATCTACAATATTGGCTCCTACATTTCTAGCTGCTTTACCAGCACTGTTCCAAGCTTGATTTATACCTTGTCCCGCGCGGTTCCATGTTTGAACAATACCTTGTCCAACTTGTTGTCTGAAAGCTTTTCTGCCTTTTTTCGTAAATACTGTTCTACCAACCGTACGACTAGTGCTATTTATCTTTTGAGCCAGACTTATGCGGCTAACACCATTAAAGTAAATTCCCTTTTTAGCATATGCTTCTCTTAGTCTTCTTGCCTCATCAATATGTCTGCCTTTACCTCTAAATGTTGCTTGTGCCAAAGCCTTTGTTTCAGCCCAAGCCATATGAGCATTAGCTTTCGCTTGCTGAGTAGCTCTAGTAAATCTGCCAACCATGTTAGCACCAGAATTAACTATTCTACCTCTTAAGCTTGTATCTTTAGGTTGTAATGCAGCTCTAGCAAGTGCCATTTTTTGAGCTGAAGCACTTTGAATAAATGTTCCGCTGTATCTACCACCCTTTTTAGTTTTGTCACGTTTTTGACCAGTATTAGCAATATTAGCACCAGCTGCACCCGGTTTCTTTAATTTCATTTTAGCAGCTAAACGTAATCTTTCTAAATTCTTAGGATCTCCTACAATACTTCTAGCAATTCTAGCCGCTTCTGAACTATTATTACCTTTTAATTGTTCTAATAAAATTTCTATGTTTTCATTTAGTTGAACTTCTGTTAAACCACCAGCCATAATTGCATTTGCTGCAGCTCTAGCTGTAAGCATTGAATCTAATTCAGCAGCTTGTTCTTCAGTAAGTCCACTCATCAATTCATTAAGTAATGCTTCTTTTTCTGCACCTTCTTGCATGTTCATTACATCTAAAATTTGATCTAATGCAGCATCTTTTTCTGCATCTGTTGCATCTTTAGACAATGCTGTTTGAGCAGCATCAGCAAGTGATTGTGGTGCGTTCATTTCAGGTGTTTCAGGTGCATTTTGCGCAGCTTGATTTGCTAACGCCTCATCTAACATCGCACCTGCCTCATGCTCTTTTGCAACTTTTTGATCTAACCTTGCATTATTTACTGCACCTAAAGCATTCTTAGCTTGTGCAAACTTACTATCTTTACCAAACATTGCATTTGCAGCACCGGCAGCACCTTCAATTGCTTTAGCAGCACCTTGGGCTTTTAACATTGTTTTTCCAATACTTTTTACAGTGTCTCCACCGCCGCCTTTTCCAAGATTGAACAATCCTCTTAACATTTCATCGCCTTTAGATACAAATGAAAGTAAAATGATCATTAACAACCAGTTTCTTCCGGCAGATCTACCCAACTCTGTTATAAAAGCCATACCAATAACATATATAATCGCGTGGAAAGAGTTTGTGAATACATTCAGTGCAAATTCTTTATACCAGTTTCCAAACGCTTGTGATTTTCCATCTCCTAATTTATCAATAGCATATGAAATTGTAACGAATGGGAAACATACAATTAAGAACACTATAATTAATAAACGTTTAAAGTAAATAATTAATAGCATTAATACTTGCATTACCATTACAGAGAAACAGATTGCATATACTAACCAACCTTTTTCCCAACCATCAAGGAACATAACAGACATGTAGTCTGTTCCACCCTTTAATGTGTTTATAATACCTTGTACACCTGATTCCATACCAGACATACCACCAGCCGCAGCTTGTGTTTCTGGTTGTGCCATCAATGTACCCGCGATACCTTTGTTGTTATATATGTATTCAACGAAAGTATTGTTAATAATAATTGTATATTTCATTATGTATGGGAAGAAGAATAAAATTACTATACCTTCAACCCAATATAATAAGTATTCTTTATATTTGGCTTGTTTATCAGTTCCTGCATTTAATAAAATTCTTACACCTACATATAATAAAATTACCATATATGCAACTACTGCAATTTTAACGAAGAACGAATAAAAATCATTTACCGATTTTGCAATAGTTCCTGAAACACCAGGGTTACCGATGTATGTGTTAAATTGTCCCATACCCTGGAATAAATTTAATGACGTATTTGGATATTTATTAAATATCAAAGTCTCTACTGTAAGCGGCATACCTGCTGCCAAACTTATTAAGAAGAATAACCCTGTTGAGGCAAGCAAGAACACATACGAAATCGCACGTTCAATAAGGTTTGCTGGCTCTGGAGTAATTTCCTCTTCTTCAGCGGCATAAACCACAAGACCTGTACTTGGAGTAGGTAATATGCCAAAGAAGCCTATTACTAGTGCTAATCCAAATACTATTAACTTTGTCCATAAACTCTTTTTCATATCACCCATCTCCTTTCCTTTTTATTCTTCAGTATGACTTATCGATGTATGAGAACTTACTCCTGTATTTCCAACAGTTCCTTGTGTTGCTTGTCTTAGAGCAATTTGTTCTCTGAATGCTTGTTGCATATTAGATTTGTTTTTAGCCTCAGCAGCTTCACTAGCTGTCATAGGTCTGCCTTGATCAGCAGCTTGTGTTGCAGCATTTGCATTTGCCGCAGCTTGTGTTTGCCCTTGTGGAGCACCACCTGTAGGTTTCTGTGTGTTTTGTCCGCCTTGTTGATTTTGATTGTTTTGTGTTTGTCCTGCAGGTGCTTTCTTTGTATCTTTCGAAGACTTGTCGTCTCCCTTCTTTGTATTTTTCTTTACTTTACCAGCAACAACATTACCAACAGCTGCACCAACTTGAAAGTCTGACGGATCTCCACCAGCAGCTAAACTAACACTAACGGCAGTCGCTGCACCAACGATATTTCTTGCAATTTGTCCACGTCTTGCATACTTTTTCATTCTTTCATTACGTTTTTTAATCTTCTCTCTCTTCTTCTTTCTTGCTTCGTCTTTCTTAGCATCTTTTGCATGAAGTTCATCTAAACGTTTCTTAGAATCTTCCGTATTGCCTCCGCGAAGTTCATTTCTCTTAATTTTATTATCTCTCTTAGCTCTCTTTGCTTCTGTCTTTTTGTCTTGCTTTTCTGCTTTTTCTTGATTCTTTTTATTCTTTTCATCATATTTAGCATCAACGCCTTTAGCACCTTGAGTAGCAGTTTTCGCGATAGCTGTAGCAGCACCAACTGCAGCAGCACCTTTCGCCGCTGAACTTGCCAAACTACCAACTGTACTACCTTTAAGTCCAAGCATTGATTTTATAATACCTTCCATTGGGAAGATTGCAGTTGTAGCAAATAATAGGAATAACCAGTTATCTGCATCTGCTTCATATATTCTAAGTCCTGTTTCAACCAATGACACATACAATAGCGCATGTACTGATTGAATAAATACATTTATCAAAAATTCTTGTACCCAAACCTTAAACGATGCCGGTTTGTCTATTCCCATAAATCGTTCAAATGCATAGAACATGATTACTAATGGGAATAATATAATTAATACTGCAATCATTATTAATCTCTTATAGTATAAGAACATTAATAGAACTAATTGATACATCAATATGTACCAGATTGCAACAATTACTAATCTATATGTCTTAGCAGCTCTAGTTTTCATTGCATTTTCTAAGTCAATATTCTTAGTAAATAATGCTAATGCATCTTCCATCTCTGCTAAGTCTTCCATTTTTTGATAATAATCTATCCACAATTGAACTCTGTTTTGTATTAATTGCTCAATTTGATATTCAACACTCAACAAATTAGCAATTGAATTTCCAACACTATTGATTACATTTTCTCTTGCTTGTCTTCTTGCTTCGATATCAGCCGCTCTTGCTTGTCTATCAGCCTCAATTTCAGCCAATCTTTCTTGATGTCTGGCTTCTAATTCATCAGTTGTAAATGTTTCACTATCACCTGTAAACCAACCAATTACCGTATTAGCAGCACTTATAATTCCATCAACTGCAGCAGCCAACATATTTTCAAACTCTGCAGTTATGCTTGCTATCGTATTTGAAATTTCTGTTTCCAAATTTGCTAACTCATCACTAAATGATACTAACGCTGCTGTTGCACTATTAATCCATCCAGACACCGTGTTACTTAAATCACTAAGTGGAATATCTCCTATTTTTACGTTTGTAACATTTACGGTTACCGGCTCAGTATAGACTTTGTTTCTACCTCCAGTATCTATCATTGCCTTAATACTATTTATATTATGTTCGTAATCTTCTACATGATCTCCTAAAAATCCAGATGTTACATCTAAATCAAATGAAATCGAAGATTCTATTCCCTCTTGAACATTCGTTGCAATGTCATTTAACCATAGCGCTATATCTTCAATTATTCCTCCAATAGCTTGTGCATTTAAAACAAAGTCTCCACTTATAGTACCTAATTCTTGTGCTATGTCTTGCCATTCTTTTTGTTGTTGTTGAATGTTTTGTTGTAACCAATCAGCAAATGATGTTTCTGAATCTTCACCGACTTGGAAGTCTTGAGCCCATTGATGACTCGCTATGTAATCTGCATTATATACTGAATAAATTGAATAATCGCTATTGTCTCTAAATATTTTTACAATTACATTGTTTAATTTCACCATGTATTTCATCAAGTATGGGCCAAACATCATAAGTGCTACTGCAACTACCCAACCCGAAATCATACCAGGAACTTTCTTTTGATTTGGAGTTCCAGCATATAAAACTACCTTTATAGCTATAGCTGGTATTAATATGATTAATACTAAAATAGCTAAATACTTAAATGCTTTGAACCAACTTTCAATTACATTTCTAAATGTAGTTGTATATACACCATCTTCTGGTTCGAAAAAGTCAATTTTAGTTGGTTTATATTCATTAAAGATTAAAGCATCAATACTTAAATCTTTACCGCCATCCATTGCACTAACAGCGCCTCTAAACACAGAACCTATTGAGATTAATAATTTTGATACTACTTTTTCAACCGCATTTGCATCGCTACCATCAAGCCCATCTGAAGATGGACCATTACACAAATATACAAATGATCTAATTTCTATTGGATGATCAGGATCATCAAAATCAATTGCCAGTCTTGAGTTTGATAATTTATGTTCGTTTTTTACGTTATATACTGCAGGTGAAAAAGAAAATTTACCAAGAATCAAATTTGTAATACCTACAATTGGATTCCAATCCCAGATATTCATTCCTTTCTTTTCTTTAATAGTTACTCCCACAGAATCTGAAATTTGAATTGATGAAAATTTAAACAAATCTTCCGTATCAATATTTGTTCCATCATCCTCACCATCTAAAGGCTTCCCTGTAAATACATCTTTCGCCCCAGTGTTACCATTATCATCTTTTATACCAGTTATCGCGAATACATATGCAGCAGGATATGATGCAGCATTAGCCGCCATTGTATCTGCCGTTATGAATGCATTTCCTAAACGTTGTTCAAATAACCAATATTTATCCGAATCGAATACCGCAACTAAACCATCCGAAAACAAATTAGCCGCTTCTTGGAAAAGTAATACAGATGAGGTAAAACTAAATAACGGAGCTGTATATCCCATGTCTTCTGATTTATCGTGATATATCGCACCCGGTTGTAAATATGTTTTTCCTGTAGTTTCATTATCTGGTGTTACAACATACCATTCTGAATTTTTTCCTTTTGCTCCAATTCTCTCCATTACAAATTTTTTGTCTTGTGTCTTTTCGTCTATCATATATTTAGCATAATAAACTTTATTGCCACCAATTTTATAATCATTCATATTTACAATTCTAAAGTAGAATGGATATGCAAAAGAATCTGCACCAGTGTAGTCGATTATGATTTTATCAATCTCGACATCTATAAATAGTGGATCATCTTCTAAACCACTTCTATAGCTACCATCTGGATAATAATACTTTTTATCTTTAGCATTATAAGTAATCGTCGTTGTTGCCGCTAAAGACTCATCTGCAGGCAATGCAAACAAACTACCAACAAGTAGTACTATAGTTGCAAATATTAACTTTGAAATAAATTTACAGCTGTTTTTCATATTACCACTTCTTTCTTTTGGCATTTACATTGCCTTCATTAAATCTTTATGAATTGCTCTTTGTATGTTCATCAATATAATTCCAATATGCTTGCTCGCCTTTTGCTTTTCCTTTTGTAGCTGAAACTTTGGCCATTTCTGCAAGCGCTTGTCTATATATTTCTTGAACTGTTTCACCATGTTTTCCGATTTCTGCTTTTGGATCAATATCTGGTGGAATGCTTTGTGCAATAAGATCATCCATTTTTCCTTGTTCGATTTTCTTCGCTGTATTTTTACCTTTAGCTCTTTGTTCTATCTTATTAGCAACAGCTGAAACAGGAGCTGTTAAGGTTCCACCTATTGAACTTCCTGCGGCAGCAGATGCTAAAGCATTTCCTATTGCACTAGTACCACCAACATCACCTTTAGATAAACCATAAGTAGCAGCAATACCGGCACCTGCGATTTTACCTCCAGTTTTAATCAATCTAGAAGCAAGACCTCTCTTTGTTCTTCTTTGCATTGCAGTTTTTAAGATTTGATCTTTTGCTGCAGATGGATCGCTTCCAGCTGGAGCACCAACTCCTGCAGGTTCATTATCTTTATCATAAGAACCGTCTGAGCCACCTCCTGAACCACCAGCGCCTCCGCCGCTTCCACCGGGTGGTGTTTTTGCAGCATTTGCTCCGCCGCCTTGATTCATCTCAGCTCTTTGAGCTTGTCTTTGATCAATACCTTTCATATCTTTCTTATCTTGCGCGCTTCCTCCAGAATCTTTCTCACCTTTAAATAAGCCTTTAGCGCCTTTTGCAACACCATATACTGCAAGACCAGTAGCAGCTAAATCACCAACTGAATTAGCAGCACCTTTAACATTAAAGATTCCTCTAAGAATTTTTTCACCTTCAAATAAGAATAAAATTGAAATTATCATAAATAGCCATTGTCCATCATCAGTCATATATTTTTCAACACCTAAACCAACAACAACTGCATATACTACCGCATGGAACAATTGAACTATAACGCTTACTACAAATTCTTTAAACCATATTTCAAATGATTGTGCTTTTTTGTCTCCCATTTTATCAAGCACATATGTCATTGCTACTAATGGGAATAATGTAATCAAGAAAGCTAACATGAATGCACGTTTATAGTACATAAATAGAATAACAATCATTTGACCAATCATTATAAAATATACTGCTGTAAGAATTACTTTCTTTTTATATTGTGCATATAATCTAACTCTCATCATTGAGTCTCTAATTGATGCAGCATCAATTGTTGAACCGCCAGCAGGATTTTCTGAAAGCATATTCTCAACGAATGATGATTTACCAAACATCTTAAACGCTTCTTTTGTAGTTACATTTAAAATTTTAGGATTCGCACAAGTTGCATCACTACCCGATGCATAATCATGGATACTTTGTACCATCGTATTATTAATCGTAACCACATATTTCATTACATATGGAAACATTGTTAATATCGCAACACCAACAACCCAAGATGTTAAAGTTTCTTTAAATTTAGCTTTTTGATCAGCTGTACTACTAAACATTATCTTTATACCAATAACAAGCAATGTCATCATATAAACGATTGTTGCTATTTGTCTAAAGAAATTGTACCAAGGAGTAACAACCTTAGCCATCATTCCTCTTACACTAGTTTCACCCGAAGGGATATTCCAATAATCTACACTTACTCTGTTTACTTCGTTATAAACAAGTCTACTTGTTGTAACAACTTCTCCAACACTCTTTGAAACCAGATATACAAGACCATCACCTAATGGAAGTAATAATTCTACCAAAATTTCTTCAACCATTGTTGCAACGGTTTGAACAGGGTCTGTAATTAAGTTCCATAGTGTTGCTAATAAACCAGGTTCTTCTTCTGTAGTTGTACTTTCTGATAAAGATAACGAACCTGCATCGTGTTCATTACCAGCATTATCAATAATTTTTATTGAAAAAGTTCCAGAATCATAGCCATCTAAAACAGAATATAAGTTTATTGCATATCCACCTGATTCTGAATATAGTACATTTCCATAAAGCGGAAGTTCATAAACCTTGCCGTCTGAGGCTGTAACTTGAATCTTACCATCTGTCATTGATGTTCCGTCTTTACTCATTGTTATCGGACTATCTGCAGTTCCTGTACCAGAGAAAGTCCAACCGCCAAGATCATCGTCAGCCGGTATAATTATCGCGGTAGATTTTTCAATTAACGTTTTATCATCATCTTGCTCTGTTTCTGTAACTTCTCTTAACAAAGTAGTAGAATCTGGAGGTTCAGCCGCACATACAAATGTTGAAAAACAAAAACTTATTATAAGCATATATATCATTATTAACTTTAACGTTTTATTTTTCTTCATGGCTTTTCCTCCTTTCTCTATACTTTTTATCGTTTATTATTTTTTACCACCAGTAAGTTTTCCAACAGCACCTTTAACTTTATTGATTCCGCCTTTTACGCCATTTGTTGCACCCTTCATTACGTCTTCACCGGTCTTTACAGATTCTGTTGCCATTGCATTAATAATTTCTCTTAATGTTTTCTCACCTGTAAATACGAAATTAACTCCGACAATCATTAAGAACCAGTTAATATCTGCTGCGTTTCCTGTTTGCATTACGTTTAATAATTGATTCATTATTACACCTGTTATAATTCCATAAATAACAGCATGAATTGATTGTAAGAATACGTTTACAAAGAATTCCTTCGACCAACCACTTATCGCTGATTGTCTTCCAGTTACTATCGAACCAATTATGTATTCAAACAATGTTATTGGAAAAACTGCTATTAAAAATGCAATCATCAAATAACGTTTGTAATATATGAATACAAAGATTATTAATTGACCTAACATTATAAACCACAAGATTACATACAATATTCTTGCTGTGATACCAGCCATAGCACGCATCATTCTCATGATGTCACCTTTAGATTCATAAGTTTCTAATCTATTAATATAAGCATTTGTTGCTTCTTCACTACCAAGTGTTAATATGTATGAACTTTGTGTTACATATTGTGGACTTCTAAATTCTAAATCTGCATGTTTCAAATCTGATAATTCACCAATGTATGAATTTACTAATTCGTTACCACCATTGAATGTACTTTGAATCATTTGAATAATTGCTTCATTTAAATTGAATGCATATTTCATTACATATGGGAAGAAATAATATATTGCAATTCCTATTATCCATTTTACAAATAACTCTTGTGCTTTTGCTTTTTTGCCTGGACCTCCAAGCATTGTCATAATACCAACCGCTGCAAGAGCCATCATAAATACTATTATTACAATTTGACCAAGTAAGCTATACCATTCATTAATAGCTTCTCTTACAAATCTAGATGCAGGAGCGCCACTTGGATTTATAGAATTATTAAAGAAGTTTGCATTTAGAGCATCTACTTTATTAAATATAATTCTTTCAACCGTAACTTCCTCACCAAGTAAGAAAGTCATATATTCCATCAGGTAATCTCCTACGGCTAGGCACATTTCACTGATTGTCATTTCAAAAGCATTTGCTTTTCCAAACTTATCTCTCATTGCACGTTGTTCAGCTGTTAAACTGTCTGCAAATGTTACGGACGCAAAAGAAAGGACTGTAGTAACAATCATTATTAGCACTATTAACTTAGACATAAATTTCTTTTTCATCTCACTACACTCCTTTCTCCTACGAAGTTTATACTCGGGACGGTCAAATTAAATTGACCGTCCCCAATTTCTATTATTTACTTCTAGTCATCTCTAGTTTGTTGAACAATTTTATTAACGTTTGTTTCAATGAATTGGAACTCACGTTGTGTTGGACGAATTTCCAAAATAGCTGTTTCGTTACCAACCTTCAAAAGTCCTTCACCTCTTCCAGCCGTAAGAAGATAGTTTGCTTCACCATCAGATAATTTAAATACTTCTTGGATGTATTGGATTTCTGATTTATCTTGTGCCAAGAATAACTTTGTATCAGATGATGTTAAAACTGATTGTGCTTCTTTACTTTCGTAGAAGTCTTGGAACTTTTGCGAAATAACCGCTAGAGAAACGTTTCTTTTTCTCGCACGACGTGCCATTGTGTTTAGGAAGTCAACAGCTTCTGGGTAAGGAAGAAGCATCCATGCCTCATCGACAAGTACTCTCTTTCTTCTAGCTTTTGATTTGTCTTCACTGTTTTTCTTAACGTATTTTTCCCAAATCCATGACAACAAGATTTGTTGTGCAAGAGGTCTAGCGAATCTTTCCTCTAATTGTGAAATATCTAGATTGATGAATGGTGAACCTTCTAAAAGTTCGAATGTTGATTGTCCATCGAAGTAACCCATCTGTCCATCAAATTCTCTTACGTATTGTCTCATAACTTTGATCAAATAACTGAAGTGGAATTGATAGTCGATGTTATCATTTTCTTCTGCCTTTCTTATTAGTCTTCTATACCAAGAACCGATTGTTGGTAAATCCTTTTTCTTTCTTGTTAATCTTGCACCTAATTCAACATTGTTGTCTGCATAGATACTGTTTGGATTGTTTGTAATACCAAATGCTTGATATTCTTCACCAACTGTCTCGGCGATAATTTGCTTTGTAATTTCATTAACTTCTTCTGATCTTGTACTACCTCTAGCCATAGTTACAAGTACGTTTGTTACGTCTTCAACTTTGTTTTCGATATTTAGCACTGTTCTTTCTTTACCTGTGATTTCATCTTTTGTTATCTCAGGTTCTACATCGAAGATATTAATGATTGTTTGTGATGTAGGGCTTATTACTACGTTTATTCCACCTAGTGATTCAGCAACTACACCATACTCGCCTTCGGCGTCTAGCGCCATACTTTCAATTCCCATAAGAACTGAAGAACGAGCTGTAATTGTTTTGATTGTAACACCTTTACCAGCACCAGACTTACCGAAAATAACCATGTTATAGTTTGTAAGTGATTGGTGGAAGTTATCATACAAAATTGGAAGTCCTGTTTGCTTATCGAATCCTAGAGGAATACCTGTTGAGTGTCCAATTTCTGAAGAAATGAATGGGAACACAGTACCCATTGAGTTTCTGTCAAATGTATGTCTTTTTGTTAAAGTGTTTTTGTTGAATGGTAAGTTTGCTTTAAACGCATCCTCTTGTGTAGCCCATGCTGTTTTTATATTAATCAAATTCTTTGACATTTCCATTGTCAATAACTCAGACATCTTATCTAGTTCTGTAAGATCATAAGAGAAAATTGTACATACTACAGATGCCTCAAATAGTTTGTTGAAACCTGCAGCAATTTCGTCTCTTACACGTTCTGCTTCAAGACGTTTATCTTCGATAAGTCTTTCTCTGTTGATGTCACCACGTTTTGCAGCAACAATTCTTTCAGATTCTAACGATACGATAATCTTATTTAAGCTATTTTGCGAAGTAGCTTCACTTATTGGATTAATGAATACTGAAGTATTAACATCTCCAAAGTTATACATTGATCTTAAGAAATATGGGAATGTTGCCATTCTAGGAAGCCCTGATACGTAATGGCTTCTCGCATATCTCGCACCGCCACCAGACATGATTGCTAAATGATTTAATTCAGAAGCATCAATACCAGATGGTGCAATCAAATCTTTGATTGTCTTTTTGTTTCGTACAAGATTGTTGTACTCTTCTTCTTGCTTTTGCATTTCCAAGCTGTTATCTTGTGTTTCCATATTTGCAGGAACCGCAGCATTTTGTTCTGGTTTATTATCTTTTTTGCCAAACATATTTTACTCGCCTCCCTTTAAGTCATCATCAGTTTCTCCAGCAAGCTCTATCTTTGTTGAAGCTTTCATCATTTCTTCTGCTTGATCAACGTCAATGATAGGCTCTTTCATTTGTGAGTTCAAATCTGTAAGTGCAATATCTACAACTGCAGGATCAAATTGATCTGCATTATCAAGTATCAATTGCATAGCTTGTGCTTTTGCTGAGTCGCTCAACTCTTCTTCATAAGTTAAGTTGTTGTTGCTTCTCAATCTATCAACCGCTTTCTTAAGAGCTATTTCTGCTTCAACAACAGCTTGCTCTCTTACAGCGTTATCAATAGCAATTTGTTTTTTCTCAAGAACATCTTGAGCTGTAGAATAAAGTCTGTAGAAACCATTTTCAATAGCTTTATGAATGTTATATACGTCTGCATCATCTTTGTTATACGCAATGTATAACATTTCAGCCAATTCATTTGATTTCATAATTTGTCCTTCAACACCACATGATGATAAAGCACCAGCAATACTTCTACATCTTGTATACAATTCTGAATAAGCTAAGTTGTGCGCTTCTTCTTTTGTAAAGTTAGTTGCAAGTCCAAGTTCCGCAGCGTAGTATGAAACTACAACATAGTATTTTCTTTGAAGTATGTTTTTGTTCATACTCATTTTTTCAACATAGTTGATAATATCTGCTCCATACTCGATTAGGATTCTTTTCTTTTTAACTTCAAAATCTATTGCATCCTTTTCTTTAACAGTTAATTTGTTAGCTTTTTTCATATTGTAAGCTGCAGTTTCAGATTTTCTATACTCTTCAGTTAAATTTTCAAGTCTTTCTCTGTAAGTGTTAATTCCTTCTTCAAGGTTTAGAGATCTCGCTTGAACATATAATTGAATTGGATATTTCAAAGTATTTAAGAAATTTCCAAAACCTTCTTCAACCGCTAACATTTCTGTTTCAGACATAAGGTCATAATTTACACCTTGACATTTTAGTACCATGACAAACTTGTTGCCATTATCTTGAATAATCATGTCGTCTTCGATCTTATCAAACTCCATGAACTTTAATACATCCGCTTTGTTGAAGTTTGCTTTCGGATTTGATTTGTTTTGCTCTTTTTCGCTGTTACTTTCTAGTCGACTTGCGTTGCCACGACCACTCATAAGTAACAACACAATTATTCCACCAAGAGCAAACGCCAAAAGCATAATTATAACTTCAATCAGCATATCCGCTTGACTTCCTAGTATTGACATGTATTAACTCCCTCCCATTTTCTTTTGTTTTTTATTGCTTATTTCTTTTGTTGTATTGTAGTAGTTTGGCTACCATATCCTTTTTCACCAGGATCATAAATGTACAATTTTCTGTTTTTCTTAAAAGCTAAGTATTTGGCGATAACCGTTTGTACATATTCTCCGCCCACTTTCTTAAACAACGAAAAAGCTGCTGAATCTGGTATTTTAACTTGGCCCATAACGAAGCCTGCCACTGCGCACACTCCAAGCAATACCCATCCAACAACACTTGCTCCAAAACTATTACACATGGTGTAGAAAACCGCACCTATTCCAACACCTACCAAAGTCCATACAAACCCCTTTGGAGTGAAGATTAACAAAATACGAGCATCACCATCAATTTCCCTTGGTATTAAATGTGTTCCCATCCTATGCACCTCCTACTCTATCACGGAATACACCTATTTATAACATTATACCATATAACCAGCTGAAATAGTAGATTTTTGTCATATTTTTCGCTTTTTTACACAAATTTAATCTAACTGAAATATATCTGAAAAAAAGTTTTCAAACCCTATATTTCAAAGCCTTTTTCAGTGTTTCTTTTCAAATTTTCAAAAACGAACTTTTTGTAGAACAATTTGGGGGTTAAAATGAAAACAAAAAAGACGTCCAATTGCATAAAATTGAACGTCTTTTTTTATTCTCGTGTTTTTATTAAAATCCAGCAGCCTGTTTTGCTGTAGAAATTAATTGTGACGCAAAGCCACCAGCATTAGTTGCCGAACCTTGGCTAGCTACAGATGCAACAATATCAGCAACAAGAGATGCACAAGCTATAAGTACACCACCAATCACATAATTTATAGCACCTTGTTTTAATGTAGCCTTTTCATTTGCAGCAGATAACATGTATTTAATACCAATAAAGATAAGCATACCAAAAGATATAGCATAACCAATCCAAGCTATGGCGTTGATTATAGTAGGCAATTTACCTTTCAATTGTTCTACACTACTTGCAGCATAAGCACAAGAACTAATCATTGGCAACAAGCTCACCAAAGTTAAATATATTCTCATAAATTTTTTCACACAGGTCACCTCCTACATATACAAGAAAAGTGCCCTTACAGGCACTCTTTTGCTTTTAAATTTACTAGTTTGTAATTTTTGAACCGATTTCTACTACTACACCAACGATAGCAGAAGCAGCAGCTACAAGAATAGCACCAATTACATAGTTAATTGATCCTTTCTTTAAATCTGCTTTTTCATTAGCAGAAGCCATCATGTACTTGATACCAATAAATAATAACATACCAATAGCAAGCGCATATCCAAACCATTGTACTATACCTAATGCATTACTAGCAATATTTCCAGCTTTTCCTGAAGAAACAACACCTGTATCTGGTGATAATCCTGCTGGTAAAGCAAATACTGTAGCAGTCATTGACATTAACAAAGCAAATGTTAACACTAAACTCATTACTTTTTTCATAACATTTCACCCCCTGTATAGATTCATTTTAATCTTGTCTACAAATTTTGTCAATATTAATAATCAAGAACGCCTTGATTTATCGAAAGTATATTAATAATAAATTTTCCTATTGTAGCGCCACCGAAGCATACAAATGTACCAACTAACCATGGCATAACGGCCATCTTCGCATTACTCTTCTCAACAGCAGAAGAAGTAACATACAAAATACCTATATGTATACATTTGCCAACGCAAACAGCAGCTCCAACAAGGAATAAAATCTCCGCAATCTCTGTCAAACTGTCCGTTACTGCCGAACTAAGTGTCGGAGTAGCAAAAACATTTGTCATAACAGAACATAAAAGCAAAGAATATGTAAAAGTATTAACTAAAAATCTTTTAAACTTCACTTCTATACACCTCCTTAAACATAACGTGCAATCAACACTTTAAATTAATTAGGTAACTCCATAAATAATTTCCATACTACAGGGAATATTCCTGAAACTCCAGCAACAATGATCGCACCCACAACTAATCTAATTGATGATTCTTTTAACTCTGCTTTTTCGTTAGCCGCAGACATCATATATTTCATACCGGCGTAAATAGTCATACCTATGGCAATCGCAAAACCTGCATATTGTAAGAAACCTAGTACATCAGATGCCATATCTTCCATGTTACCATTCCCATCACCTACAGAAATAACTACTTCCGTTTCAAAGAAGGAACTCATCATACCAGTTGCAAATACTGTAGCTGACATTCCCATTAATAAACTTGTTGTAATCAGCATTGATATAAATCTTTTTGTATTTTTCTTCATAACACCATCCCTCCTTGTAGACATAACATTCTTATATTTATGATAAGCCACAAGTCAAAAAAAGTCAATATTTGACAACAAAAAAGTGAAGCTTTGCAATTCTCATAAATGGCGGAGATGTGGGGATTCGAACCCCAGCACGCCACGAGGACGCCTACCGGATTTCGAATCCGGACCCTTCAACCACTTGGGTACATCTCCATAACACTTATTGCAAATTCCACTTCACAAAATTAGTTTATTATTTCTCATCCAATTTTACAACCATTTTATTTCACCAAAAAACAAAAAAGACCTGGCAGATTATTATCTTCCCACCAGGTCTTCTTTTTATAAATTATCGAGCTCAAACTCTTCTCCGCAAACGCATTTTGCAGAAATCGCGGTACCGATAGATGTCGGTGTAAAAATAACCGAAATTTCTCCTCCACAGCAGGAACGGCTAGGTCTATCACCCACCCTGCATTTGCAATCATGCTTTTCAGCCCAATCTTTAATGGCATCGTATTCGTCATCACGAAGATGAAAGCTTTTTGCAGTAAACATATAGTCTCCTTTCATTCGTCTCATTTGTTGTTTTGCTTATTTTGTACTACTTTCCAAGCAGCCATCGTTTGGCTTTTTGCCACCAACTTTCTTTGGCAACCGGTTTTTGAGATCCTTCAGGGACATCCAAATCAATCTGAATTATGGGACCTTTGGCAATTTCTTTTACTGTGATTCTCATGCACTTGCCATCGGTAGAAAGCTCCGTCCGAATATTGTTTGCAACCATTCCTTCAATTTCGCCATCCATCATCTTTTGCATAATATATGCATGGTAAAAATCCAAAGGTTCGTGGTCAACATCGCCTAAAACTTCGCCATCTTTCCGGTAGAAAAAGAATTGATTAGGTTCGTCGCCTTCGATAAACACATATGTTTCATTTGCTATCGCATTAAACTTTTCAGCCATCTTTTTTCCTCCTTCCATTTTCTCGGAGGACGTGCCTCCGAAATTATATTTCAAAGGCCAAATATGTTTGATTTGCGTGGCATAAGTATATCATCTTTTTTCCAAAAAACAAGGTCTTGCAAGCAATTCGCAAGACCTTATTTTTACTTGTTATCCTTTTTACTTTTTAATTTTTTAGCAATCCAATCAGCAATTTGAGTAAACACTATAATAACTGTAACTCCAATTACATTTTCTGCGACATTTATTTCTTCAGCGAAAAAATAATCTAGCAAGCACCAAATTGCTGTTGCCGCAGCAATTTCCACAACAAAAAGTAAAACTTTTTTTAATATTTTCATAGTATCCCCCTTTAAACTTTGGAGCGGGTAATCACCTTAGCCGTGCGACGCTTCGCTCGCTACGGATAAGGCGTGTGGACGTCTGCCACACGCTTAAGCTTTGGAGCGGGTAATTGCTTCAGCTGTGTGAAGCACCGCGAACTACAGATGAAGTATGTGGACGTCTTCCACATACTTCTGTCTTGGAGCGGGTAATGGGAATCGAACCCACATCTCGGGGTCGGAAGCACCGCATTCTACCATTGAACTATACCCGCATCACTACTTACAACTATACATCTTTTTTTACAAAAAATAAAGGTCAAGTTTTCACTTGACCTTTTTGGTAGCGGGTGTCGGAATCGAACCAACGATCTACCGGGTATGAACCGGTCGCTCTAGCCAACTGAGCTAACCCGCCATCGGCGAATAATAAATTTAAACACCGAATTTTCTTCGGTGTTTATTTGGAGCGGGTGATGGGAATCGAACCCACACAATCAGCTTGGAAGGCTGAGATTCTACCATTGAACTACACCCGCATTTCCAACTGCTTTTTCATTATAGCAATGCGAGTTGTAGTTGTCAAGAAATATTTTAATTAATTTTATTTGTCGGCATAATTTTTCCAATATTGTTCGCCCTGAATATTATCGTATTGTATCAATTGATAATTTTCAAAAGATTCATTTCCAGCAAAATAGCTATATATTGCGTTGTATAGCGGCCCTATATTTTGCAACTTTACATTCTCTAATATATACATTCCCATCTCAGATGGTATTATTTTTTCTTTTAATTTTATATCATCTTGTACATTTGAATACACAACATATGGAAGTTCAAAAAGTTCCGGATATTTTTCCTTAGTTAAGTTTCGTTCATTTTCTTCTATCAATCCCTTTTTTTCTAGCATTGTATATATTAAAGGAAAATGATCACCATATGCAATAAGAAGAGTTTTTTCATCCGAATTTTCTATATATTCTATTAGTTCTCCCAACACATTATCCGAATTCCTCAATTTTTGCACATAATTGTTTATCGCTAAAGTTAAATTTTCATTCCAACTTTCATCTTCATACCACTCAGTATATTCGTCAAACATAAAGCCTCCATACGGCGGATGCCCACCCATAGTTGTTACCGTTATAAAACTTTTTTCTTGGTTTTCAAGAATTTGAACTATTTTATTATAAATTTCTATATCAGCAATAAATCCTTCTGGGGTTTGTTCTAAATTTTCTAAATTTCCAAAATCTTCTGCATCAATAAATGTATCTATTCCCATTAATGGATATACGTTTTCTCTATTATAAAAGCTCCCTTCATAATTATGAATTGCAGTTGTTTCATAATCATTATCTTTGAAAATTCTAGGTAAAGTTTGTATTTCATCTTTTATTAAATGCACATATGGATAAATTCCTTCATTGTATTGTTCTAATCCATGCATCGTTAAAATCTGGAATTCAACATTTGAAGTTCCTCCACCAATATTGTTCACGCAAAGTTTTTCTCTATTATCTTCTTTAGCATATTTATAATAGTTTTCCAACGGATTCTTTTCAAAAGAAAGGATACCTAATTCATTCATATCATAGTAAGACTCAAGTAAAAGGAATATGACATTATCATATTCTTCAGCACCAACAATATCTGTTAGATTTTTATCATATATTTCTTTTACCTTTTCTTCTGAATATGGCAAATCAATTTTCTCCCAACCAATCATTCCTAAATCCAAAAAAAAGTTGACCATAGCTCCATATTCATTTGTTCTGCCCAAACGAGTATAATTTGAGAAACCATTTCTATTTGCTTCTATAAATTTAACGTTTACTCTCATATAGCATGTACATAACAAAAATAACATCGGTATTACAATACTAGTTATTATGACTTTTCCTTTTTTATTAGGGATTTCGCAACATTTTTCAAAAGCATATAAATCTGTAATTGTAATTGCAACAAAGAACACTAAAGAAAAACATATCTGTAAAAAATCAAGAAAACTCATATCAAGAAAAGCGGTAATCACTCCTAAATCTCCAAAAAATGAGAAATCCCATGGTTCTAATGGTTGCGAACGCATATTTACCTTCAAAAAATTTATCATTCCAAACAAAAATTCAGTACTATTATATGCAGCAAATGAAAGAAACGGTTTTTTAGTAAGAAACATTAATAATGATGTAATAGATATTTTAAAAAATAAATGAACTATTACTCCTATTACAGATCCATATGCACGTCCAACAGATATGTATGTCGTTATCATAATGCCCAACGCTATCCAAAAAACATATTCTAAAATACTACACCATTTCTTAGTTGTTTTTTTATTTATATCTCCCATTCTACTCCCTCGTTCTATAAACAATCAAATTTCCAACTTCGTCAAAAGCTTCATAATTTTCTTTTATAAACTCATCGAACTTCTTAGGTTCTTGAATCATCAATACTTTATCTTTCATTATTATTACATCCCCCAAAGCTTTGGTTTCTTCTATCAGAACCTCTTCACCTTTGTATCCCAAACTTCCATACAGATTAAGATCATATTTATATTGATTTCTTCCCAAAGCAGCCATGTAATATGATGCATCAGCAGAAACAACATATACTTTTTCGCCTTCTGCTTCTTTTTTTAAAATATATTCAATAACTTCCTCCATATATTCTAAGGCATCTTGACTGTAACCATGATTTCTATATATTTCTAATCCCTCTGGAACATTTTCCATTGCTATGTGTGCCCTTGTTTCATATATACCAACGAAACAAAAAACAAGCGCCGAAAAACAAAAAACATACCACGGTAGTTTTTTCTTTTTAAACACAAAACTTAATGATAGCGCCATGATTGATATTACCATATATAATTTAAAAACAATATCAATTATTGATGGGATAAAACCAAAAATTAATTCAGTTTCTGTATTACCCGTTTTTTCATTAATCGATGCAACAACTGCAAATAATGCGAAAAATGCTACACATACATTATAGATATTTTCGAATTTTACCACTTTTTCCATTAATAATATATATACTGGAACAACCATCAACATTGCACATTGTATATGATATTGGTTTGTAAGAGGATATACTAATAGCATCATACACATAAGGTATATTATCTGAGAAACCCAAACGGTATTATTTTCTTTGCTAGAAGAAATTGTTGCAAAAGATACTGTTAAAATCGTAATTATCCCAAAATAAGCCCAAGGCATCCCCATCATTAAATTCTTATTTCCAAATTCTAAAAGCCCACCTATACAAAAGTTCATAAAATCTCCAAGTGTACCTTTAGAAATAAAATATAAAACAAATAGCGCTAACACGCTCAGGAACCCCGCAGCTTTTAGCAAAATTTCTTTTATTGTATTTTCTTTCTTTATAAAACATTTATACACTAATGAAATTATTCCTGTTGCGAGCACTCCATACGTACCTATATTTTGCTTTGTGAAAAATGCTAATCCTAAAGATATTCCAATCAACAAGTTATACTTGTTTTCTTTTTTCTTAGTAAAATCCGAACTTTTTAACTCTAACTTCTTCTCTTTTCGCACTTCCCAAAATGCAGCTAGTAATACCCACACAATTGCGCATGTATTATAATTTGTAAGGCATAACAATGCTAATGCTATAGACATATAAAAAACAAATAGCCAATTAGCATACTCATTTTCTTTACTTTTAGTTTCTTGAATTATATTGAATATAATCGTTGCTATCGCGCCACTTACACAAGCAGAATATATATCCATGCTTATCAAACTATTTCCAAATATTTTTATAAACAGCGAACCTATCCAAAAATATATTGGTGTAACTACCGTTCCAATCTCCGAATATAACTCAAAACCATTTGCTATTTTTTGTGAAATATGAAAGCACCAAATGATATCATAGTGCAACGATTGAGACGAAATATTTAATATAAATACATATAAAGCAAAACCAAAAAATACTAATAGACTTTGCCAAATTCTTTTTTTATTAATCATATTGTTCCCCTTTTATTTAACGCATTTCAAAACATTGAAGCCCGACTTCTTATCAAGCACCTCACAATTACCGTATAGTTCTTCCAAAAATCTAATTGTACTCGGTGCACCATGTTTTTTATTTATAACAAGATATAATGCACCACCATCATTCAGCGCTTCTTTTGCATCACTATACATTTTGTATATAACTTCCTTACCGGCACGAATTGGCGGATTTGTTATTATTGCATCATACTTTTCTTTTACATTTTCAAACCCATTTGATTCGATAATATTCACCTTATCATTTACCTTATTTTTTTCGGCATTTCTTTTTGTCAAATCTAAAGCTCTATGATTTACATCAAGCATAGTAACTTTTATTACCTCGTTCTTTTTCGCCATACAAATACCGATAGGACCATAACCGCATCCCACGTCCAAAACGCTGCCTTCAATTTCTTCATATATTGTTCTAATCATAAAATCTGTAGCAAAATCCACATGATTTTTTGAGAAAACGCCATTATCACTTATAAACAAAAATTTATTTCCTTCGAGCTCATATGATATTGTTCTTTCTTCCGATTTTACCGAAGGATCCGCACTATAATAATGCTCCATAAAAACACCTCTTACATTAAAAATAGCGGAGTGCGTCGAATCGAATTTAATTCAAACTTAGCTCTCCGCCTCTTTTTATTATTTAGCTGAAATGTATCCAGCAGTAGGATTTACATATTTGCCATTTACTCTTACTTCAAAGTGTACATGTGGTCCTGTTGCATATCCAGTAGATCCAACAAGCATAATAGCTTGTCCTCTTGTTACTTTATCCCCCTTATTAACTAAAAGTTTTTGAGAATGTGCATATAATGTAACAATTCCGCCACCATGGTCAATAACAACAGTATATCCATATCCAGAAATCCATCCTGCGGTTATAACCGTTCCATCTGCAGCAGCCACTACATTTTTACCATTGCATCCAGAACCAGCGATATCTACACCAGTATGCATTTTATATACTTTTAAAACCGGGTGTAATCTATTGCCATATGGTGACGTGATTGAATAATAACCAGGTAGGGGCCACGTCATTGTACCACCAGTATATTGACTAGTAGTTGATGAGCTTGCAAGTTTTTGTAATTCTATTGTTAATTCATTAGCCTTCTTTTCTAATTCATCAATTGACTCTTCCAACAAATCCTCTGTCGTTTGAAGTTTAGCAAGGTATGTAACTCTAACTTCTTTTACATCACCTAATGCTAATTTTTGTTCTTCTGCTGTTGCTTTCTTTTCTTCACAAAGAACCTTATTATTTTCTAACTCTACTTTTTGATTTTCAATTTCAATTCTTTGTTCTTCTAATTCAGCAAGTAATTGATTATCATAATCAATTATTGTGTTTAACAATCTGTATCTATAAAAGAAATCTGTGATGCTTTCTGAAGCAAGAAGCGTGTCCCAGAAAGAAAGGTCTCCGCATTTATAATACGCAACTAATCTTTCTTGTCTTAACAAATCTTTTTTCTCATATTGTTCTTGCGAATACTGAATATTTTCTTCAGCAACAATAATATTCTTTTCCAAAGTTGCTATATCATTTTCAAGATATGCAATTTCGCTTTCCTTTGTTTCAATTTGCTTATCTAAATTATCAATATCTTTTAATGTTAATTTTTTATCATTTTGTACGCTTGCAAGTTCTTTCTTTGTCTCTGAAATTTCCTGATTCGTTGATGACAAATTATTTTTCAAAGCACTTTCACTTGTCGCTAACACTGTGGATGATAAAATAGATAATGCTAAAATTAAGGATACTATTTTTTTCATTGGTTTCCTCCTATTGTTAAGTTTTGCTTAACTTATACATCCAAATATTTATTAATTGACATTGAACTTCCTATAGTTCCTATTCCTGCTGCTATAATTAATAATGTTATTGATAATTGTGGCATAATATTTCCTGTAGATGACAAGAAACTAAACATTGCTTTTGTTTCTGCAATATTCGCAAGTCCATTGCATATAAAACTTGTAAACAAAATTACTATCGCTGCACTAATAACTGCAATTACCAAACCTTCTATTACGAATGGCGCTTTTGTAAATGTGTCTGTTGCACCAACATATTTCATAATGAATATTTCTTTTCTTCTAGAATGAATCATAAGTTTAATTGAGTTTGTCATTATGAAACATCCTGCAACTGTTGTTAAAATTAAAATCGTTATCGCTAAAACTTGAATTGTCATAGCAACTTTTGCGATAAATTCACTATTCTCATTCACTTGAACATCTTCTTCTTTATCTCCAACACCTTCGATTTCTCTTATTTGATCTGCTATGCTTTTCGCAGCTTCCAAATCAAAAATTGGAACAATAAATGATGCTGGATAAATGCTTGCTGGTACACCTTCTGTAATTCCAGCGGGTAATTTTTCTTTTGCTCTTATCACTGCTTCTTCTTTCGAAATGTATTCCATTTCATCTTTATTTACACCTGCAATATTTTCTATTTTTGTTCTAACTGCAGCCGTTTGTGTTTCATCAATATCCTTAAGGAAGACTTCTATTTTTCCTTGCGATTCTTCTACAACACCAATAAGAGAATTTCCCATATCGAAAGCTAGGAAGAAAAACGAAATCAAAAACAGAGCAACAGTCATAATTGCTACGCCTGACCAAAATATCTTTTGGTTTTTCACTATACTTACAGCAGCTTCCGAAATCCAATAACTAATTGTATTTATATTCACTCTATATACACACCCCTCTTAATATCACTACAAACAGTTCCGTCTTTAATTGCTATTACTCTTTTCTGCATCTTGTTAACTATTTCTTGTGCGTGTGTAGCTACAACTACTGTAGTCCCTCTTCTGTTTATATCATTTAATAACGACATTATTTCCCACGCTGTTTCTGGATCAAGATTTCCTGTCGGCTCATCGGCTATAAGCATCATAGGGTTATTTACTATAGCACGTGCAACTGCGACTCTTTGTTGCTCTCCACCAGAAAGTTGATCAGGATATACTTTTGATTTATGTAGTAATCCAACAAGCGACAAAACATTTGGCACTTGTTTTTTTATAACATTAGGATTTGCACCTATAACTCTCATCGCAAAAGCAACATTTTCATAAACATTTTTATCTGGTAACAATCTGAAATCTTGGAAAACAATTCCCATCTTTCTACGCAAATAAGGAACTTTCTTACTTGGAAGTTTTGAAATTGGTTTTCCATTAATATATATTTCACCAGAAGTTGGTTCTTCTTCTTTCAAAATCATTTTCATCAAAGTAGATTTGCCGCAACCACTAGGGCCAACGATAAAAGCAAAATCTCCTTTTTCTATATGTAATGTTGTATGCTTAACTGCTTCTGTACCTGTAGAATACGTTTTGCACACATCTTCAAAATATATCATCGTTCTCCTCCACACAAAAAACGTCAAATTTAGTCTTATTCACAAAAATTATATCAATATTAAAAACCAAGGTCAACAAAATAAGTGTGAATTTTTCTTGAATCCGTAAGGAAAAAAGACCAAACAGGGACGCCCTCATTTGGACACTTCAAAAACTTTGAGAAGTGTCCAAATGAGGGCGTCCCTATTCGGTCAAATTTTAGTGTGTTCCTTCTGATTCATAATCATTATTTGCTCTTAATGATATATCATAAATTACTACTGGTAATTCATCATCAGGAATTGTCATTGTTCTTGTTGCTCCTAATGCATCAGGTAATGTCAATGAAGTTTTTCCATCTTGTTCTCTATCAATTTTCATTGAATCATAATTTAAATATCTTGTTCCATCAGATTCTACAGAATAAACATCTTCAAATGTTACTAGTAGATATCCATCGAGATATACCTTTTGTTTATTTGCTACTTGTGTAAGTGTTGCACCATCTTGTGCTACAACTGTACTTGCTGGCAAATAAAATTCTCCAAGCCATCTTCTTGAAACGTTACCTTTATCACCAGGGTATTCTTGTCCTTTATATTTAGTAATAACTGCGTTCATTTGCGATAGTACTACCTCATTTAAACCACCAATACCAGTTCTCATGTCATAGTCTATTCCAGAGAAGCAAGTTGATTGTAAAGCTAATGCTTGTTCTCTCTTAAACGAATCGTTATTTACTTCACCATTTGTTGATGCCATTGTCATGTTAAGTGCAATGTCAGCATCAGATAATTTCTTATATCCTGTTATTGTTCTATAGTATAAATCTGGATTTTCAATTACTGTAGAACCGTCTTTTGATACATAATAGAATTTTGGAGTAAGCTTAATCTTATTACTCTTTGATCCTAAAGTTTTCAAATCAAAATATGCTCTATATCCTAATTTAATACCATATCTATAAATAGAATTTGTATTATCTCCTTTTTCACCAATAGGTAATTTATCTAAATATTGTGTAGGTTTTATTTTCCAACCAGTGTCATTTGTTGTTCTTACATTGAAATCATATATATCACCAACAATTGAAAGGTTTATGCTATTCTTTACGTTATATTCATTGTTTAATGAGTTATATGAACCATTTGCTGTGTCGGCTCCTGGTTGTATGTTTTCTGCAGTTACTATAGAACTAATTATATAATCTTCTTCTTCAAGCTCTATTGCAATCACGCAAGTATGATAATAATAGCGAGATGGATCATCAACAACTTCTGTAGTTCCACACACTCCGCAATTAAATTCTAATTTTTCGGCATACTTAACCGGATTTGCTGTTGTTGCATATCCCCCTCTAACACTTCCGCCAAGATCAACTGTTACATTAAGTGTATCACCTAATTGTGCTATCTTTTGTCCTGGTGCCGCATCTACTCTTCCTGCATACTCATCTGTGTGTTCGCCAGTTACAGTCAAACTAATTGTATTTGATACAGGTGTATAAACCTTTACTGAATTTATATTTGGTATTTCGTATTCTTTACCTGCACATGTTAATTTTCCTAAACTGTTATATGTTCCGTTAGCAATCATTTCAATTGCTGTTTTAGTAATACCATCAATTTTAGTTGCTGGAATATTAGTGAAATCTTCTTGTAATACAGGGCAATTTCTTGTATAGCTTGCATTTTCTGTTACAGCACCCGAAGTCGCACTAACTATCAATTCATCTGATGCTATTCCCCAGAAATCTCTTTGGTCTATCTCGTAAACATCTAACGCAGCCATCAAGGCATCCATTGTATCATATGCCGCTCCATAACTATTAATTGTAATACTCTTATAATCTCCGTTTAAATTCTTTTCCACTACTCTCGCTGTATCGTCTCCTAAAAGATCTCCCTTGTCAACAACTGACAAAGCAGGAGTAGTTAATGTTTTTGTTCTTGTACCACCTAATGGTGTATTTTCTATTTCTGCCACAACATGGTTATCTACTGTAGCATTTGTAGTTACTGTATAACTGAAACCTGGGCAATTAGCACTCGTTAAAGTCTTCCACTCTCCTGTTGTGCTTATATTTTCTGTTGTTGAATATACTGTTCTTGTTTTTCCATCCGCACTTACTACAGGAGCACTTGGAATATTAGCCGCTTGGTATTCAGCCAAAGTATAATACGTAATTGCTGTAGGCGCACCATCGTTTATCCATGTGTCACCAGACAATTTTTGATTTTGTGCAAATACTGTTCTAGAACTTACATAGTATCCTTCTATATACACATCTTCGACATAGTTTTCTGTAAATTCCATATTCCATATTTCTATTCCACTTATTTGTCCAAGCAAAGTGGTTGTTCCATCAACAAATAAACTTTCACTTGTTGGTATCAAATAACCATCTTCTGGTTTAAATGTATTATTTTTTATTTTAGCAGTTGATTCTGGAGTTTTTCCACAACTTGCATCTTCAACCTTAGCTAATACATACTCTATATTTCTTTCTGGTACTACAACAGGTTTTGATTCGCTGCTTACCAGTACATATACGCTATCCGGTTGATTTATTGTAGCACTTGTTTCTGTAGTATTTGCTCCTGTTGCGCTTGCATTTATTGCAACAACTTTTGCTTCAACTTTTAATTGTTCACCATCTGCTAATTCTGGAACTTTATAACTTGTTAATGTCTTATTAGCTACAACGTCTTTCTTTTTAACAGTAACTTTTGTTAAAGTTTTTTCAGATCCATCCGTTCCAATTTTCTTGAATCTAATTTCAACTTTATCTTTGTTTATATATTTAGTTATATCAAAGTCTGTAATTGATTGATAATATGTACTTGAAGAATCAAATGGCATTGATATATTAATTGTTTCTTGTGGTTTAATTACTGCACTTGCGGCAGGAGCACCATTTACCAAAACATTTGCGTTAATAGGAGTATGTACTCTAATATTATTTACTTTGTTATGATTTACTGAACAAATTGTATCTGTAAAATCCCCAGCTTTAGCAGTTCCTGTTGTTATATACGCATCATTAACAGATTTGTTTGCAACATTTTGAACTACATTGTCTTTCTTTTCTATTTTATAGAAGCTTCCTACCAATGCACCGTTTCTTTCAATGTTTTCGCCATTAAAAGTAACTGTATCTGTTTCAACATTGAAGAAAGGTGTTAATTCTAAGATTTTTTGTTCAGCTTCCGCTTTCATTGTACCTGTTCTAGTAGATAATTCAGCATCAGCCCAAGCAGAACCAGCATTAGCAAGTTCTAATAATCTAGTAAGCGCTGTAACTTCCGAAGCAGGTACTGCATATGTATAATTTACAGTTCCTGTTTTTTGTGTAAATTGTCCTCTTTTTGAATTTTTATTAACATCTACTTTTACATTTGAAGTTGTATGAGTAACTTTTCCATTTTTCAAAGCATCATTTAAAAAATTAAATTCAGCTTTTTTAGTTACTGTTGCATTAGAAGCGTCAAGCCAAGTTACGTATCCTGTTGTTGAACCATTATAAGTTTGAGATACAGAATCCAAAGTTAACGTTTTAGCTTCTGAATCATATATATAATAATTAGCTGTAATTGTTCCATTAACATCTGCTGTTGTTTGTGTTCCAAACTTTTGCAACCCTGTAACAGATCCGTACATGTTTGATTCACCAAGTATATTTACTTTTTCCGATGTTGGAATTGGATTACCATTTACATCAGAAGCACTATATACACTAAATTGTTGGTTATCGATATTTGCGTAAACAACCGGTTCAACATCTTCTGCTAATTCCATAGTTTCTGAACCTGGTCCAACTTCATATTTAATAGCAAACCATCCCATGTATTTATTAAAACAATATCTACAAGAATATTCTGGTGTACAACATGTACAAGTTCCATTCATACATGCAGTTGAGCCTTTACAAGATGAATTTACACAATGATCTTTATTATAAAGTTTTACTCTGAAAGTTGTACCAATTTCATCTCCTAAGAAAGACCATAAATCTTGATTTTCTTCAAATATTCCACCCTTCATTTTACGAAGTAGTGTTAAGTTCCAAGTAAATGAACCTTCTCTTCCTTCATCATTTGTATTCCAGCCTGTAATCGCATCTGTCCAATACTCATATTCAGTTCCTCTACCTCTACCACCAATTGCATATACACTTCTTGCAATTAATGTAACTGTAGTAGGCTCATTGTTTTCTATCTTTGTCGCTAAATCATTTTGATTTTGTTTTTTCAAAAATCCAATTACATCTTCTAAAGGTATTTCTATTTGACCTTTTGGCAATGGACAAGGCTTATCTAAGTCATCTTTACCTGTAACACCGTATCCTTTTATTTTTCCATAATAATTATCTTCGCCGCAATACATAAATTTAGTATAAGAACCAATTTCTGAACCAGCACTATTTTCTAATATGATAGTATATTCAATACCAGAGTTAGGCCAGTTTAAGCAAGCACCATCAACATCCTGCGCATTACCGCCGCCTTGTCCACCAGTACCACCAGTATTATCGACTGGGTCATACGCAAGCACTATACTAGAAAAAGACATAGCAAGCATTAATAATGAAATAAGTAATGTAAATATTTTTATTTTTTTATTCTTCATTTTTGCACCTCACATCCTACAAGCTATATCTTGCATAGTAAATTATTTTTGCAGCCTGTGCTCTTGTTAAACCTTCATCTTTTCTGAAAGTACCATCTAGGAATCCATTAATAATTCCGTTCTTTATACAAGTATTGATATGCACTCTCATTTCTGGATCTGTGATATCAGCTTCATCTGTTAATTGTTTAATATACTCTTCGCTTCTATCAAAAGATGTTTTTGTAGGATCATTAATGTTTGATAATGCATATAAGTAACACAAAATACTTGTTGTTTCGCCTCTTGTTATTACTTTATCCATTATTTCATCATTATAATCTTCTGCACGTAACATTTTGTTATCTAACAAAAGTACGTAAGGTTTAGACCAGTGACATCCATCCTCTTCATCAGGACTTGGAGCTACATATTGATAGTCTGGATAGTAAGACATCGCAACCATCTTTATGAATTCTCCCGTTGTCACTAAATCTTCTGGTTTGAATGTTCCATCTTCATAACCATTGATTATTTTCTTCTGTTCCATCTTCATGATGTAATATCTTGCCCAGTGATCTGCGGCAACATCTGGGAAAGACATCGCCATTACTTTAGCAGAACTTGAAAGTCCAATGCTTAAAAGTAACGTTAGTGCCGCCAACTTTTTGAAAAATTGTTTTTTCATGTGTTCCTCCTTTGTTTATATTGATTTATTTTTAAATCCTTCTCCAATCGCTTCTGTAACAGCTGTAATTATTACAAAAGCATCTTCATCTATTTCTTCAATAGCTTCTTTTAATCTTGGTATTTCTTTTTTATTAACTACACAAACAAGCATATCTTTTTCTTCTTTTGTGTAAGTTCCTATAACATCAATTTTAGTTGCTGTTCTATCAATTTCCGTGTGTATATATTTTACTATATCTTCACTCTTTTTGGTAATAATAAATACTGCTTTTGCATATTCTGCACCTAATAAAATTAAATCTATTATTTTAGAACTTGCAAAAATTGCAACTATTGAGTAAAGACCAATTTCAATATCTTTAAACACAACTGTCAGGAATGCAACTATAAAACCATCAACTATCATCAAAGCTTCACCAACATTGATGTGCTTTGCTTTTGAGTTTATAAGTTTTGCAATTAAATCTGTTCCTCCAGTTGAACCACCAGCTTTATATGTTAAAGCAATTCCTAAACCAGAAAGCAATCCACCAAACAAAGCTGCAAGCATCATGTCTGCCGTTAACGTTCCAAATTGTCTACCTATTATAACTCCAGCAGAACTTGCAAACATTCCTATTAAGCTTCTTAGTCCAAACTTTATTCCTAAAAATTTTGCTGTAATTATGAATGCCGGAATGTTTAACGCAATTAATGTTATCTCTGTCGGAATTTCAAGCAAGTAATGTGCCAATGTTGCAATACCTGAAAAACCACCCGTTGTGATTTTCAGCGGTAACAACACATACTCAACCGCTATACCAAAAAGTATTCCTCCTACAACCAAAACAAAATAGTCCCAAATTAATTTTATATTTTTCTTCACTACACTCTACTCCTTCACTAAAACGTTTTATTTTTCCATCTCTTCGATGATTCTTTCTAATGCAGCTTGTCCCATTTTAGCAAATTCATCCGTTTTCTCCGTATAGTTAACTTCTTTGTTTTGTATATAGTAATCTACTTGCTCAAGCACTTTTTCAACCGATATATTTTCGTACGTACAAACTGACGTCATATTCATCATTTCTAAAAAACCATCAACTTTTGGTTCATATGAAATTCCGATAGTTGGTACATTTCTAAGTACTGAGAATATAAGTGCATGCAATCTAACACCTATATTCACATCCATATATCCCATCGCACCTAATATTTCTGAAGGTAAATATCTATTCGGCATCAAAACTGTTTTATCTTCATGCTTCATTTTGTGCATTACAATTTTACTTATCTCAGCATCTTTTGGTTTGTGGAATGGGAAGAACACTATCCTTGCATTATATTTTTCTACAAGCTTGTCTGCAATCTCAGCAAACAAATCGGTTCTATCTTTATCTCTCCACTCTCTAATTGAAAAACCAATTAATTTTTCACCTTCTTGATAATTATGAACATTATCTTTAATAATCTTCATACATCTCTCTGGAGCAGGTGGTTTCATCATAAAAATCATATCAGAAGAAAGCATCAACTTTTCTTCTTTAATTCCCATCTCTTTTGCATATTCTAAAGCATGTTTATCTCTCATCGCAATTAATTTGACACTCTTCTTATTAAGAGTTTTCATAGTCATTTTTCTATACATAGGAGTGTTTAATGGACCCATACCTTGATATGCCACACAAACCTTCTTACCTAAAAGTTGTGCTATCTTTACAATTCCAAGATAATACCAAATATTTCTCTTACTCGTTATATCTTGAAATAAAGTACCTCCACCACTAACAACTATATCTGATTTCTTAATTGCTTTTATAATTTCAATCAAATTATATCTATCATATGCTTCAACATTGTATAACTCTTTTGTTTTTTCTGGATTTGAAGAAAGAACTATTAATTTATAATTCTTTTTCGCAAGTTCTATCGAAAAAGTTTCTATCATAGCTTCATCACCAGTATTATTAAATCCATAATAACCTGATACAAGTATACTCTTCATTAGTAGCATCACCCCTTTTAATTGTAATACATATATAATTGAAATAGCTTCGAACCGCTTTCTATCACACCTGTAGATGTAAAGTTTCCAGCCGCAATAACTAAAATCAAATATGGTATTAAAATCATTTTTGCATTATTAGCTTTTTCTTTAATTAATTTCAAAAAATCAAACAATTCTTGATTCTCAATAATCGCAAATATTATAATTGCTAATTCGTAATTGAATAGTCCTATCAACCATCTGCCCCAATCTGATGTAAAACAAAATGCTGGGACATATAATAATATTGCAAGTTGCATAATAACTAATGTCCAATAGAACTTTTTATTATTCTTTTTCGCTAGTTCAAATGCTTTTTTTCTTAATATTAAAATTATTGCTATCACTGGCGATAATATTATTGCACTTACTGATATTCCAAAAATATTTTTACTCAAATATTTTGATGTAAACGCAAGATGCATATCAAACGAGTGATTAAAATATTCTAAATCTAATGTCTGCGGATTAATTGCCAAATCTGTTGTATTGATCAAGTGAGTTGTCAATTGCTCTACACCATCACTTTTTATTTCAGCAAAAAATTGAAAATACGTTGTGCTTAATAACACACTCAAACATATTAATATAAAAATGAAACAGTCTTTAAGTCTAAAATTTTTCAAATACAAATTGTACATTAATACAACAAAAAGTATAGGAAACACAAACCAAATATATGCTTCATGAATTGCCACACATATGACAGAAAGTATTAATGTAATAATCTGTGCAATCGTATTATTATGCTTAGTTAACAAAAGGATTTGCAAGATAGTAATTATGTATAAAAACAAATCCAATCTTCCCATATTAGTTCCATACAAATATCTAACCATGAACGGCATCACTAAATATATTCCAACATACCATGCAACTGTTTTTTTGTTGTTCTCTTCGCCTTTTGTTTTCCTTATTAGTTTTCCAAGAGAAATCGAAAGTAATATATTCAGAATAACCGTAAATATAAATACAAAAATCCATGCATTTGAGGCAGAAATATTTCCTCTAACAACCCAATCGAAAATTGTACCTATAAAACCTCTTGGTATAAAACCATATGAATAATTCATTGCATAATACGTAGCTTTCCACGATTCTAAAACAGGTTCTAATCTAATAAGCAAACTCATTGTTAAAAACAAAAATATCAAAACTTCATATTCTATATTTTTAAAAAGCTTTTTATCAATTTTTAACTCTTTCATATTATCAAACCTTATTGTATATTTTTTATTGCAACTTTAGCCGCAGCCATTTCTGCTTCTTTTTTGTTTTTCCCAATTCCAGATCCTAAAAGTTTTCTATCACAGTAAACCTCAGCAGTAAATTTCTTTGCGTGTTCAGGACCTTCTTCTTTTACTATTTTGTATTCAATAAGTACATCTCCATTAACTTGTAAAAGTTCTTGAAGTTGAGTCTTGTAATCTTTATTACCAACTTCCACATACTCCTTAAGTTTTTTCTCGATGCTTTCTGTAATAAACTTTCTTGGCGCATCGACACCAGAATCCAAATACATCGCACCTATAACTGCTTCTACACTATCTGCAAGTATAGAATTTCTATATCTGCCATTGATTTTATTCTCGCATCTTCCCACTTTCAAGAAATCACTAAAACCATATCTATTTGCCACTTCTGCAAGTGCTTCTTCACATACAGCAAACGCTCTAGCTTTAGTCATCTCTCCTTCTGACAAATTCGAATGATGTAAATAAATATACTCACTCGAAATAAGTTCTAAAACAGCATCGCCTAAAAACTCAATTTTTTCATTATACTCTGTAAGTCCATTTTCATGGGCATAAGAACTATGAGTCAAAGCTATTTCTAAGAACTTTTTATTTTTAAATTCATAACCAATTATTTCTTCGAAATTCATAATTATCTCCTTATAATAAAATACCAATAATATTATAACCTATTATCTACCAAAAGTTACAATATTTTTGCATAAAAAATGCACATCTTTTTAGATGTGCATTTTCTTTTATAATTCTTATTTATTATTTTTGATATATTCTACAACATCACCAACAGTTGCGATTTTTTCAGCTTCGCTATCTGGGATTTGCAAATCAAATTCTTCTTCAAGAGCCATGATAAGTTCAACTATATCTAAAGAATCTGCTCCTAAATCATCAATGAAAGATGTATCTAGTTTAACTGAGTCATCTTCTACAGCTAATTGTTCTATTATAACCTCTTTTACTTTTTCAAATATTGCATCTGGATTCATCCAAATGACCTCCTTTCAACTTTGTTTACACTCATTAAAATCATCTATACATTAACAATAGTATATGTTATTTTAATTGTCAATAATATTTTATGCCTTAACTTTGTCTTTTCCCATTTCTTCAACGATTGTTTCAACAACTTTATTTTTAGCAAAATTTTCAGCTTGAATCAATGTGAATTTAACAATTTTGGCATTTGCAGTTCCGTGGCATTTAATCATAGGTTTCTTAATTCCTAGTAATAAAGCTCCACCATATTCGCTATAATCCATTCTCTTTTTTATTGTCTTAAGTGCCGGCATAAGTAGCATTGCCAAGAATTTTCTCCAAGGATTTGCTTTTAATTCTTCTTTAAGAATCTTATTAACCATTGCACCTACACCTTCAGTAGTTTTCAATGCAACATTTCCTGTAAAACCATCAGAAACAACAACATCTACATCACCATTAAACATATCTCTTCCTTCGATGTTACCAAAGAAATTAACTGTATTTGTTTCTGCAAATTTAACATATGTTTCCTTAGTAAGTTCGTTACCTTTACCTTCTTCAGCACCAATGTTTAAAAGGCCTACTTTAGGGTTTTCTACATGCATAACTTTATTCATATATATAGAACCCATTTGAGCAAATTGGATTAAATTTAGAGCTCTACAATTCGTATTTGCCCCCGAGTCTACAAGCATAAATCCCTTACCATCATAAGTTGGTAACAATGGGCATAAAGCTGGTCTGTCGATACCTTTAATTCTTCCAACTAAAAGTAATCCTCCTGCCATAAATGCCCCTGTGCTTCCAGCAGAAACAAACGCATCACCCTCATCATTTTTTAACATATTGAAACCAACCACCATTGAAGAATCTTTTTTGTTCTTAATAGCAGATGTTGGTGATTCTTCATTTTGAATTACAGTTTCTGCATTTTTTATTGTAATTCTCTCAGAAACTTCTTTTATATTATCTTTTCCATAAAACTCTTTTACTTTTGCGTTTATAACGTCTTCTTTTCCTATTAGAACAATATCCGATTCAATAACACTTAGAGCATCAACACAACCTTTTATTATCTCATCAGGACTGTGATCTCCTCCCATTGCGTCAACTAAAATTTTCATTGTTACTCCTTTCAAAACCGAGTTTCCGTAAGGTCCTACACAAAATATATGTAGTCACAATTTGAAATTATATTACAACATTTTACTAATTGCAAGTAGTTGAACGCTCATTCTAAAAACTTATCTTTCATTTTCGTTATATATGCAAACACGAGAAAAACGAAGAAAAACCTTGATTTTATATAACTCGTTTCAAAAGACTAACTCTGATGTTTCTGCTTGACTTGCGTAAACTTAGGGATTCCCTAGGCAACTTTGTGAAATTTACATAAAGGTGAGATAATAATAACTGTAAAGGAGATGAACATTCAGGTCTACAGAAACTTCCGTGTACGGAAAATACAATTTCTGTAAAAAGGTAAACAAGTCAACCACAAAAATCATTTTATTAAGGAGATTATTATGAAAAATTTCAACAAGTCCATCCGCATCATCGCCGTTATTATGGCAATCGCCCTTATGTCCGTTCTGTTCTGTGGCTGTGAGCCCAGCTCTAGCCGTGTGGACACGCAGAAGACCCTTGAAATCGGTAACAAACTGTCCGAAAACCAGCCTACCCCGACCGACATTGAGTACAGCCTCGCCAGATACAATCTGATTCGCCGCCTCTACTACGTAAACGGCCAAGTTGAGAAGGCAAAGAACCTCCCTTGCGAAGTGCAAAAGCCTCTAGGCTACATCTATCTCTTCGTTGAAGGCGTTGGTTGTGTACTCTGTGACACTGTCGACGGTATGGTATCCCCGATGCAGTCGTATCTCACTCCCGATAGTGAGTACTATGATTACGGCGGTAGCGCTTACAACAAGTGGCTGCCCGACGTAGATGGCACTTACGGTGAAAACTGTGAAGGCATTTTCTACTTCGATGCTCAGGGCGGTTACCACGAGTGGACCGGTCGTTACTACTATTCGGAAACCTATTATCCGATTGACGATCCGATTATCAACATCGTGATTGAACAGGGCAACGCTAACTAACAAATCAACATCGATATCAGAAAAGGAGACATGTCAACTATGAATAAAACTTGGACCATCGTTATTTCCGTTATCGCCACCATTTTGGTGCTCGCATTCGTGTTCTTCACGTTCGTGCCTGCCGGCCGAGTAATGTGGAACAACTACACTCACAGCCTTAACAAAGCTGATGAGGTTGATTACGAAACTCGCAAAAAGGTGGAAGACACAGCCCGCGCAATGATTGCCAACTACAATGCCGACGTGGCTACTTACAACGCTTTCAAGGATAGCGAAGTCGAATCCGAGAGAGAGTATGCTACACAGGCTAAGCTTAGAGCAATCAGAACCGCAACGAGCTATAACGACTACATCTTGAAGAATAGCTATGTTTGGGAGGACAACATCCCTAGCGATATCGCTTATTCCCTTGAGGTAGAAATCGGCAACTAAGCCGAAAACCTAGACCGCGCAGCGGGGCCACGTGCCCCGCTGATTTTTTGTTATACGCCAGAATTTTAAGTTATATTAATTAAGTTCTTATTCTTTTCTTTCACTCACTCTTTTTTACTTAAACTTTGTCGTTTTTTCGCTAGTTATCTTTCTTGCAACTACTATATTTCTGTGATATACTGCGCATGTTCGCAAGAACTAATTCATATGGGAGGTATCGATTATGATCACCATGAGCAAGCACAATCCTCTGACTCCCACCTACGTTTGCCCCAGATGTGGTGCCCACACCCTCGAAGGCCACGATGACGACATGCAAATCTATTGCGCTGCATGTGGTCTGTCTTTCCTGATGAAATCTGCAGAAGAAGTTATGCTCTCTCAGGAAGACATTGACACTAAATTCGAGCGCGTACGCCGTGATTCCGGCTGGATTGCTTACGTCAAACGTAAAGGGGTCTAACATTCGCCAATTGTGGAAACTTCCACAATTATTACTTCCTTTCCGCAGTGTACTGCGTGTATAAAGCAAACTTTGAGACAAATTTGTTCAAAAAAGAGCACGTCGGATTGGCGTGCTCTTTTGCATTTTTACAACAGGGACGCTCCTTGTTGTTAATTTTTTGATAATAAGGGGCGTCCCCTAGTCGCGAAATAACAAAAAGACCTGCTAGAATTAGCAAGTCTTTTATATTAGTTATTTTATTATAACTATGCTTTGATATCAGAAACGATACCAGCACCAACTGTTCTTCCACCTTCACGAATAGCGAATTTTAATCCTTTTTCGATAGCAACTGGAGTAATAAGTTCGATATCCATAGTTACGTTATCACCTGGCATAACCATTTCTGTACCAGCTTCAAGTGTTATAACACCTGTAACGTCTGTTGTTCTGAAGAAGAATTGAGGTCTGTAGTTAGAGAAGAATGGTTTGTGTCTTCCACCTTCTTCTTTAGTTAATACGTATACTTGACCTTTGAAAGATGTGTGAGGTTGGATTGTTCCTGGTTTAGCAAGAACTTGTCCTCTTTCGATTTCTTTTCTATCAATACCTCTTAAAAGAACACCGATGTTGTCACCAGCTTCAGCTTGGTCTAATAATTTTCTGAACATTTCAACACCTGTAACAACTGTTTTCTTTGTTTCAGCAGCGATACCAACGATTTCAACTTCGTCTTGTAATTTAACGATACCTCTTTCAACTCTACCTGTAGCAACTGTTCCTCTACCTGTGATAGTGAATACGTCTTCGATAGGCATTAAGAATGTTTGATCGATTGGTCTTTCTGGAGTTGGGATATAGCTATCAACTGTATCCATAAGCTCTTTGATGCAAGCATATTCTGGAGCGTTTGGATCTGTTGAAGTACATTCTAATACTTTTAATCCAGAACCTCTGATGATTGGTGTTGTATCACCTGGGAAATCATAGCTTGTTAATAAGTCTCTAACTTCCATTTCAACTAATTCTAATAATTCTGGGTCATCAACCATATCGCATTTGTTTAAGAATACTACGATGTAAGGAACACCAACTTGTCTAGCAAGTAGAATGTGTTCTCTTGTTTGTGGCATTGGGCCGTCAGCTGCAGATACAACTAGGATAGCACCGTCCATTTGAGCAGCACCTGTGATCATGTTTTTAACATAGTCAGCATGTCCTGGGCAGTCAACGTG
>CAYMVI010000009.1:0-63773 GCA_964394075.1 uncultured Eubacteriales bacterium
CCAAAAAAAGAAAGCAGACACTTTTTTTGTGTCTACTTTCAGTTTACAACTTCACTCTTTCAAGACATCTTTAATTCTTATTTTTGTTCTAAAACAAGTTTTAATTCTTCATTTCTTTTTACTTTATTTGTTGTTGTTTTTATCAATGGTACATCTGTAATTGTTAAGCCTTTGATGTATTTATATTTTGGTAAAGTCTTATTAACTTCTTTAATTTTTTCCCAAATTAATTCGTGTAATTTTGCTTCATCAACATCGCCATAAATCTCTTTAACAGCGTCTTTCAAATAAACTACTTTTACACAAACCATTAAATCATTTGCATCTTCTTCATCTGGTTTTCCATATACAAATACTTCTTCAACTCCAGGAATTTTCTTAACTAAAAATTCAAGTTCATCTGGGAATACTTTCTTACCATTTTTTAATACGATAACATCTTTCTTTCTTCCTGTGATTGTTAAGAAACCTTTATTGTCCATCATTGCTAAATCACCTGTATGAAACCAACCATCTGGCTCTAATACTGCATCTGTAGCTTCTTTATCTTCATAATAACCAAGCATTACTGTAGGTCCTTTTACACAAAGCTCTCCTACTCCATTTTCATCTTGATCAACAAGTTTAACTTCAACATGTTCTAAAGGAACACCAATTGTTCCATTCTTTTTCTTGTAAATATTTTCTGCAGCAACAACAGGAGATGTTTCTGTTAAACCATATCCTTGCTCAAGAGTAATACCTAAAGCTTCTACATTTTCTGCAGTTTCTTTTGCAAGTGGTGCACCACCAGAAATTATTAAACGAAGTTCTCCACCTAATTCAGCTAAAACATCTTTAAACACTTTTCTTCTAACATCAATTTTTAATTTCATTAAGAAACCACTAATTTTTTTGCCTATCTTAAATACTTTTTCTTTTCCTTTTTTCTTAACTCCTACCAAAATTCCTTGATAAAGTTTTTCAATAAGTAAAGGAACTGCAACGAATACAGAAACTTTATATTCTTTAAAGTTATCTTTTAAGTATCTTAATCCATCTGTGAATACAGTTTTTATTCCATTTGAAAGCATTACAAGTTGTCCAACTGATCCAAAGATATGGTGAAATGGTAAAAATGCTATATTTACATCTGAGCTCTTTAATCCTTCTACTTCCATCATGTCCCAAATATTAACTGCAATTCCTTCTTGCGAAAGCATTACAGCTTTTGATTTAGAAGTTGTTCCAGATGTGAATAATAGAATGCTCATTTTCTTTCCATCAACTTTATAACTTGTAAATTCTTTCTTTTCTTTTTTGTGTTCTGTTTTCATTAAAGAACGCATGCTTATAACATTAATATCTTTCTTTAATTGTTTTGTCTCTTCATTTTCTTCTGTAGGTCTTGTTCCGTCCATACAAATATATTTTTCAAGTGATGTTTTTCCTCTTTCTTTTATTTCTTTCATCACTTCTAAATATTTATCATCAAAAACCATAACAGTAGCTTTACTTCTTATAAGAGAATCTTCTAATTCTCCTACTTGTAGATCTTTATCAAGTGGAACTGAAACCATTCCTCCCATTAAATTTGTAAGATGTGCAACCATCCATTCATATCTATTTCTACCCATGATAGCCACACGAGATCCTGGTCTTACTTTTAATGAATATAATGAAGCTCCAAAATTATTTACTTCATCAAGTAAGTTTTTATATGTTATATTTTCATATTCAACTTTCTTATCTTTTTTGTGTTTAATAGTGAATGCAATGTTGCTTTTATATAATCTTAAAGAGTTATACATTACTTCTTTTACATTCTTAAATACTGGTATTCCAGATTTGGTTCTTTCCATAAGATACCTCCGTTTTTAATTTGCTTGTATTCTATCATACCAAGCTCTTTTTTCAAAATTTTTACGCAATTATCACGCAAAATAATACTTTTTTGAACTGGTTAGTCAAATTGACATAATTTAGAAATTAGTGTATAATGTTGTCGTTAGCTTAATCTCTACAACATACAGGGGATTGTTAACGACCGTTCCTATCAACACTTTAGCAAATACAACAAGGAGGACTATCATGTCTAGAACAAGCGGAAGTTACAATGTATCATCAGGTTACAACAGCGGCGACGCCGCACAGGCCTACGAAGAACGTGAGCGTGAGCTCATACTCCAGAAACTATTTACACCTAACAAAGTGGACCACGGCGAGATGCCTCTGCTGGAAACCAAGATGCCTGAAGGCGATATTTCCAAATTCGCCGTTTCCAGGACTGAAGGCTTCATGTGGCTTACAGAAGACACTATGCAGCTCGGCGCTCAGGCCCCTGTGGGTAAGTTCGTCATTGAGAACTGGCCTAATATAAAGGTAGGTGATACCCTGCCTAATGGCGCAACGGTACTCAGCGTGGGAACAATCAAGCTCCCTGAAGATTTCGTACCGTTTAAAGCTTAATTTTAACTAACCACCCCGGCTCCACACGGAACCGGGGTGTTCCTTTTGCTTTTTTTATTCTATATTCTTTCCTTTTTCTTTAATTGCTTTTTCATTATCGTAATGATATACTGGGCAAGCTATTAAATAATTAGGAGGTAACGCGTATATGGCTAATGTCAAAAACGGAAGTAGCAAACAACGGGTAAAAAAGATACTTGCCTCACTTGCTGTGTTGGCCGTTATGGCCCTTGTCTTAAAATTTCTCGGCATTCCTGTCGTAGATACACTTTTTCCATCATTGAATGAAGGAACACAGCAGACTGAGAACAACCAACCCCAGCAACCTACTCAGATAGTAGAAACCCCTGAAGGCACACTTATTTTAACCATGATTGACTGTGGACAAGCAGATAGTTTCTTGCTCCAGCAAGGAGAATTTGTTGCCCTCGTCGATTGCGGCACTCGGTCTACTGGCGATGATGTTGTCGATTATTTAAAGAGTATTGGTATCACAAAAATTGACCTGCTCTTCGGCACTCACCCTCATGATGACCACATGGGTGGAATGTATGATGTAATCACAAATTTTGAAATCGGAAAAATTATTACTCCGAAAATTAAAGTTGGCGAAGTAACAACTAACTGGTACTTGAAACTCATGGAAGAAATCAGTACCAAGAAGCATACTGTTGAATATCCATCTGTAAATGATGTGTATCACTTAGGCGACGCAACTATGACTGTCATTGGTCCTTTGTCTGACCCTGATGATAACCTTAATAACTACTCTATTGTTCTTAAAGTTACGTATGGTAACATGGATGTCATCATGACTGGTGACGCCGAAAAAGAAGTGGAAGCAGACATTATTGCTTCTGGTGTTAATCTTGATGCTGAAATTCTTAAAGTTGGACACCACGGTAGTAATACATCTTCTACTGAAGAATTTTTAGATGCGATTGACCCCGACTACGCACTTATTTCTTGTAAAGTCGGTAATAAGCATGACCATCCGACCGCAGGAACAATGGAAAAACTTGAAGAACGAGACATCGAAGTATATCGGACTGATGAATCCGGTACAGTTATTGTAACAATTACCGCAAACGATGTAACATTCAACACCGATCCTGATGACTACAGGAGTGGCATAGAACTTGCAGGAGGTTCATGATTATGGAAGGAAAGGAAAACTTCAATCCTTCATCTGAAGATATGATTGAAAGCTACGCAGCTGTAGACCGTATCGAAGGTGATTTAGTGATTCTCGAAATAGAATCATACAGCATTACTCAAAATTCCCAAGTACCTTTTTCTCAACGCAGGACGTTTATGGCTGAAGTTCCTAAATTCACCATGTTGACGATTGCCGAATCTATTCATGAAGGTGATCTTTTCGTGGTAAAACATTGTCCTGAAGAAGTACGCCCGATCAAAACGGCACCTGATGAAAAGGCTCGCCGTATTGCATTTTTGATGAGTCTGGTATAGACGATATTTGTTTTATTATTTTTCCCCCAGTGCAAGCTGGGGGAACTTTTTTATATAAAAAAGACAATGATATTTTTATCATTGTCTTTTAATTTACTTATTTTAAATCACTGTATTTTAATTTAACTACGGCGTAATCCCCTATTGCATGTGGTACAGAAACTACAGTACATATATGTTCTGGAGTAAAGTATATTTTTTTACTTATCTCAAATACTTCAGATTTTAATACATCTTCCTCTAATTCTTTTTTTATATATTTTTCAACATCTTCCACGCCTTCAAATTCTGCTTTATCTGACTTTAATAACTTTATAAATTCATCTCTGTTATCAATTATGTTTGTCGTATCAAGCAAATTTCCAGTTAATAAATCTACATTTACAGTAAGTATAAAATTATTTGGATGTGCAGCATTTTCAACATTCATATTTCCTGTAAATACAATGCTTATAATTTGGTTTCCTTCTAACATAACTTCATAATTATATTGATCTAAAGTAATTTTTCCATCTGAAGCATACGTTTCAAGTTCGTTTATAATAGCATTGTGTATCAATGGATTTACAAAAGTTATATCATCACCTTCTATATCTCCTTGTTTTAATTGCGGTATTTTTATTGAAATGTCTTCTGATAATACATAAGTTAATTCTTCGATTTCATATCTAAATTGCTTACCTTCTTTTGAAATCATTGCTATATATTCACCATCTTGGCTTAAAATTTCACTTTTATATATTAAATCGTTTTCTAAAATTTGTTCAGAATTGTTTTCCGAATTTTCATTTTTTGATTTTCTAGAATTATTTTCTCCCTTTATCGATAAAATTCCTATAATAGAGCCTATTACAACTATTATCGCAATTAATCCTATAACTATTTTTTTCTTCATTCGTACATCCCTCCGCTAAAAATATTTTACACAAATCAACTATATAATTCAATCTTCAAATTTCCTTTTTTTGCTAAGTTTATTAATAAAATTATTGTAAACCAATTGAATTTATTGTATAATCACCTCGAAAAGATAGTGTTTTCAACCAATCCACTACAATTAAAGGGAGGTAAAACAATGCGACGAAAACCTACGGACATCACAGAGATACGCAACGTAAGGCAGGCACTTCGAAATTTGCAGAAAAAGATTGACGGCTTCCTCGAGGCCGCTGAGAATATTCCTGCAAGAGATGCCAACAAACACATTTCGGCAGCAATCCGCAACTTTTCCAACTACACCGACTCTACTGATTATGAGATTCTGCAGGACTACACTTCGTGTTCTTCCGACGGACTGATTTTCAAACACTTTGACAGTGATTTTGAAAAACTTCTCAAGAAACGCACTTTCACTCTTGAGGAGGTCTTCAGATTTGGTCAGGCTGTCTTGAGCACCAGCGCTCTGGTAAATGCAGAGTTGGATTATATCGATCGCGAACTTTTGTAAAACATTCATGCTCGTCATATTCGAAACTGAACAAATTTAGAAACACCACAGTCTCGTACTGTGGTGTTTTACATTAAAAGAACTACCAAAATTAATTGGTAGTTCTTTATTATTATCTAGCGTCTTCAATATATTGTTTAATCATTTCTAGAATTTTTTCTGCATTTTCCATAGTGTCAGCTTCACCTTTAATTGTTAAGTTTGGTCCTGTGTTAGAAGCTCTAACAAGTCCCCAACCATGACCTATAATAACTCTGGCACCATCTATATCGATTACTTCATAACCTTCAGCTTTAAATCTATTCTTAACTTCTTCTACGATTCTTGCTTTAGATTCATCAGTAACTTTATAAATTACTTCTGGTGTACTTGGATATTTAGGGAATCCATCTAATAATTCAGACATTTGTTTATCTGTATTAGATAAAATTCTAAGCATTCTTGCGCCAGCATACATTGCATCATCATATCCATAATGTTCATCGTTAAAATAAATATGTCCTGCATATTCACCAGTGAATATTAAATTTTCTTTTCTTAATTGAGCTTTAATTAAAGAACTTCCAACTTTACAAAACTCTGGTTTTCCACCTAATGCAGCAATTTCCTCATATAAACCTTGAGTACATTTAACATCTATAATTCCTTTTGAACCAGGATATTTAGGCATTAAATCTCTCCAAACAATTGCCATATATTCGTCACCGAAATAAATTTTACCTTTTTCGTCAAAACAAATAACTCTATCTGCATCTCCATCAAAAGCTAAACCAATATCACAATGATTATCAACTATAAACTTTTCAAAGTCTAACATATTGCTTTCTTGTGATGGATCTGGATGATGTATTGGGAAATCTCCATCTGATTCGCAACAAACAGGAAGAACTTCGCATCCTAATTTTGTGAATATTTCCTCAGCAAATAAAGAACCAACACCACTTCCACAATCGATAGCAACTTTTAATTTTCTATCTCCTAATTTTACTTTATCAACTGTATAGTTAATATAAGCATCTCTTAAAGAAACCTCTTCTACATTTCCAGGAACTTCAGCAACTTCAAACTCACCTTTTTCAATGAATTCTCTTAATGCTTGAATTTCATCTCCATAAATTGTATCAGCGCCTAATCCACAAATCTTAAATCCATTATATTCTTTTGGATTGTGGCTAGCTGTAATCATTATAGAAGGTTTAATTCCTAAATGTTCTCTAGCAAAGTATGTCATTGGAGTAACACAAAAACCAATATATATAACGTCCATACCTGTAGATGTGATACCTTCTATTAAACCGTTTTTCAAAACGTCATGTGATAAACGATTATCATGACCTACGATCATCTTAGTCTCGCCTTTTTGTTTCATTAAAGAAGCAAAACCTTTACCAATTGCGCGTGCTGTTTCAGCATCTATCTCTGTTGGATAAATACCTCTAATGTCATACACACGGAAAATATTTTTTGCAATTTCCATAAAAAATCCTCCTTTGTATTCGGGGACAGTCTTTGTTATAAAATTTTCATTCTTTTAAGCATTGTCATAACATAAAATTTTACAACAAAGGCTGTCCCTAAAAAAGGGAACATACAAAAATGAATGCTCCCCTCTTTTTAATCTTTATATATCTAAGTTTGTAACTAGATGAGCATTTTGTTCTATAAATTCACGTCTTGGAGCAACATCGTCACCCATTAATACTGTGAATATTTGATCCGCTTTAGCCGCATCAGCTAACTCTACTTTTACTAAGATTCTTGTTTCAGGATTCATAGTTGTTTCCCAAAGTTGATCTGGGTTCATCTCTCCTAGACCTTTATAACGTTGGATAGTTGTATTATCTTTACCTATCTCTTCTAATTTCTTAGTAAGTTCTTCATCACTGTAACAATATATGTCTTCTTTTAAACCTTTTTTCACTATTTTATATAGTGGTGGTTGAGCTGCATAAATTTTACCTTGCTCTAAAAGAGGTCTCATATATCTAAAGAAGAATGTTAAAAGAAGTGTTCTGATGTGAGCACCGTCAACGTCGGCATCGGCCATCATAATAATTTTGCCATATCTGATTTTAGATATATCAAAATCACTTCCTATACCAGCACCAATAGCTGTAATAACTGGTAGCAACTTTTCGTTGTTATAAATCTTATCGATTCTTGTTTTTTCAACGTTAAGCATTTTACCCCACATCGCAAGGATAGCTTGGAATCTTCTATCTCTTCCTTGCTTTGCGCTACCTCCCGCAGAATCACCCTCGACAAGATATAATTCGCATTCTTCAGGATTCTTTGAAGAACAATCTGCTAATTTACCTGGTAGAGAGTTACTCTCTAATGCTGTTTTTCTTCTAGCTAAATCTCTAGCTTTTCTAGCTGCTTCTCTAGCTCTTGAAGCTGTAATACATTTTTCAAGAATACCTTTTGCAACAGTTGGATTTTCTTCCAAATATGCTGCAAGTTTTTCATTCATTATACTTGAAACAACACCTGCAACATTACTGTTACCAAGTTTTGTTTTTGTTTGTCCTTCGAATTGTGGTTCAGAAACTTTAACACTTACAACTGCTGTCATACCTTCTCTGATATCTTCACCTTGTAAGTTAGCATCTTTATCTTTTAGAATATTATACTTTCTAGCATAATCATTAAAACATTTTGTCAAAGAACGTTTGAAACCTTCTAAGTGAGTACCACCTTCATGTGTATTAATGTTATTAACAAATGAATATGAGTTTTCACTATATGCTGTTGTATATTGAATAGCAATTTCAACCGGTACATCTGTACCACCTTCAATATAAATTGGTTTCTTGTGTAAAGCTTCTTTATTTTTATTTAAGAATTCAACGAAAGATGTAAGACCACCTTCATAACAGAACTCTTGTAAAATTGGTTCTTCAGGTCTGTAATCATTGAAAACAATTTTTAAACCTTTGTTTAAGAAAGCCATTTCTCTTAATCTTTGTGTTAATGTATCATTTTCAAAATCTAATGTTTCAAAAATTGTATCATCAGCTAAGAAAGTAACTTTAGTACCTGTCTTTTTAGTATTTCCGATTCTTTCTAACTTAGAAACAGTTTTTCCTCTTTCATATCTTTGTTTATAAACACCTTCACCGTTAGAAACTTCAACTTCTAACCATTCAGAAAGCGCGTTAACAACAGAAGCACCAACACCGTGTAAACCACCAGATACTTTGTATCCGCCGCCGCCGAATTTACCACCAGCGTGAAGAACTGTGTAAACAACTTCAACTGTAGGAATTCCCATCTTTGGATGTATACCTATTGGCACGCCTCTACCATTATCTATAATTGTTGCAGTATTATCTTTATTTAAAATAATTTGAATCTCATTACAATATCCAGCTAACGCTTCGTCAACTGAGTTATCAACTATTTCATATACTAAGTGATGTAATCCTCTAACTGAAACAGTACCTATGTACATACCAGGTCTTTTTCTAACAGCTTCTAATCCTTCTAAGACTTGGATACTTTCGGCACCATATGAATTCGTTACTTTTTCTTCCTTACCCATTCGATTCTTTCCCTTCTTTGCACTATAACTTTTATTAAAACTTATCTGCAATTTATTCTATAAAATATTCATATACATTTTCTTGTGACAATCTCTTTCTAAGTGTAGAAATTGCAACATTAGTAAACACAAAGCGTTCTCTTCCATCTTTCTCAACCACGATAACAGATTGATCTTTTGGATTATTACGTTCCTTGTATTTGTTTATAATACGAAGATTGTTTCTATTTTGAATCAATTGCTCAACATCCAAAATAGCTATTATATCTTCTCTATTTAAAATTTCGTTATTTCCAATATGTATATAAATAATCTCCACGTCCTTTATATAAATCGAGTTTTTTATAAAATTATTCCACTCGTCCGCTATTTATTTTATACAACTTTATTTCTTTTGTCAAACTTTCTATATTCCTTAAAATGTTTGCATCCGTACACGTTATCAGCACTTGGAAGCCTGATATTTTCTTGAAAATTTGACTGATTCTTTCTAGATCTAATTCTGAAGTTATATCGTCTAATAATAGAATTGGATTTTCATTTATTTCTTCTCTTATAATTTCAAGTTCAGCAAATTTTAATGCTAAAATCGCTGTTCTATGTTGACCTTGAGATCCATATAAATTTAATTCCTTATCATTTACTAAAAGTTCAAAATCATCTCTATGAATTCCTGAAGTTGTATAACCTCTGTATAAATCATTTCTTAAGTTTTGCTTTAGTAATTTTATATAATCATCTTTTGATTTAAAACTTGTTTTATATTTAATCACTAAGTTTTCCTTTGAATTAGTTAAACTTGGTGAGATGTTTTCGATATATTTTTGAAGCTTATCAATATACTCTACTCTATATTCATAAATTTTCTCAGCTGTTTCAGCAAGTTGTTCGTCCCAAACTTCAATAGTTTCAACTCTTTGCGACTTAATTACACTGTTTCTATTATCTAAAATTTTATTATATTTTCCTAAGACATGTGCATAATTAGGTCTTAATTGACTTATTAAAATATCTAAAAACTTTCTTCTAGATGCTGGTGATTCTTTCAGCACAACTGTATCATCAGGAGAAAATAAAACTAAATTTAAATTTCCTAAAAGTTCACTATTCTTATTAACTCTTATATCATTTAATTTAATTTGCTTCTTCTCTTTTTTATTTAAAGTAATCTCTACACTTTGTTCTCTGCTATTTTTTTCGAAATCAACTTTTATTTTTGCAATTTCGTTTTCAAATTTAATCATTTCCGCATCTTTATGAGTTCTAAACGATCTTCCAAACGCACAAAAATACAAAGCTTCAAGAATATTGGTTTTTCCTTGAGCATTATTTCCATAGAAAACATTTATATTTTCATCTAAATTAATCTCTTGTGTTTCATAATTTCTAAAATTCTCTAATGCAATTTTATTAATTTTCATTCTTTTCTCCAATTGGACGGCACTTTTACATGCCGTCCCTTTGTAAAACTTTTATTCTTTAAGTCTAACTGGAAGTACCATATATGTATATTTGTTATCAACAAGTGGTCTAATTACACATGGTGAAATTGCACTTCCAAAATCAAGATAAACTTCTTCATCTTCAATTACTTTTAAAGCATCAATTAAATATTTGTGGTTAAATCCTATTTCTAATTCTTTACCTGTTGTTTCAACAAGCACTTCTTCTTTAGCATCACCAACTTGTGATGTACAAGAAATAATAATGCTTCCTAAACTAACAAAAATTTTAATAGGATATTTCTTTTCTTTTTCTGCTGCAGACATTGAGAAAATCGCAGCTCTTTCAATAGCACTTTGAAGAGCATTCTTATTTACTTTAATTCTTGTTTCTTTTTCAACAGGAATTACACTATTGTAATTTAAGAAGTCTCCTTCTAATAATCTAGAAACGATTCTACAATTTTGTATTTCAAATAAAGCTTGGTTTTTAGAAACACTAATTGTTAATACATCGTCTATATCTTGTAAGTTCTTAACAATTTCATTTAAATATTTGCCAGGAACGATTGCACTAAAGTTTCCTACATTTGGTCCCATTGGTAATTTACGAAGTGCAAGCCTGAATCCATCAACTGCGACAACTTTTAATTCATCATCATTTACTTCTATTAAACAACCTGTGAAAATAGGTCTATTCTCTTCTACACTTACAGCAAAGATTGTTTTCTTAATCATTTCTTTTAATGCACCTTGAGAAACTGAAATTGATTTCTCAACATCAATATCTGGAAGCATTGGAAATTCGAAATGATTCATTGTAGAAAGTTTATAAACAGATCCTTCACATTCTATAACTAATAAATTCTTATCATTTACTTCTAAAGATATTTTTTCATCAGGTAATTTTCTAATAATTTCACTAAACATTCTACAATCAACAACTGTAGCTCCGTCTTCTATTGTTTCTACATCTTCTAATGTATATTCCATTCCAATATCTAAATCATTAGTAACAAATAATACACTATTTCTTTTAACACTGATGTATATTCCTTCTAGTATAGGAGTTGTTGTTCTTCCTACGGAAGTACGGCTTACAGAATTTAATGCAAGTAGTAATTTTCCTTTTTCACAAATAAATTTCATAAATAATACCTCAACTTTCTTTCTATATAATTAACTAATGTATTTTCTTTCGTAAAAAGTTCGTTTAAAAATTTTTGTCTTTTTATATATTAAATATAATAAATTTAGTAGTAGTAGTAGTAATGTATGTTAGTAATGTGGAAAAGTGGTCAAAACCCTTGTTCCGTAAGTAAAAATCCATGTGGATAATTTGTAAAAATTCAACATGAATAATTCACAGTAACTAACACAAAAATGTGAATAGTTGATTACTAACAAAATTTCTACAAACTTTTCACAACTCGATGTGAATATCTCTTCTAATTCTTGTCTAAGAATATCTTTAAAGTTTTTGTAATTTTTTTCAAAACTTACTAACTAGCATTAAATAAATAAAATAAGTTATTAACATTTATCAACAAGATGTGGATAACTATTTCCGTAAGGTTTGCGAGTGTTAATTGATAATCATTTTTCTAATATTATCTACAATTGTTCTAGTATTTGGGTCTTGTTTAACTGCTGTTTCAATTTTATTAATTGCATAAATAACTGTTGTGTGATCTCTTCCTCCAAATGACTTCCCTATTTCAACTAATGGTTGTCCAGTTAATTGTTTAGATAAGTACATTGCAATTTGTCTTGGAAAAGCAATGTCACTTGAACGTCTTTGAATTTTGAAATCGTTTTTATCTATATTATAGTATTTAGCTACTACACTCTGAATATAATCTATAGTAATAACTTTTTCTTTAGAATGATGTAAATCATTCAAAGCTCTCTCTGCAAGTTGCATTGTTATAGGTGTATTTGTTAAAGATGCCATTGCAACTATCTTATTTAATGTTCCTTCAAGTTCACGAATGTTTGATTCCACCTTGTTAGCTATTGCTGACAAAATTTCTTCATCTATATCTATATGATCTAAAGCAATCTTCTTTCTAAGGATTGCATATCTTGTTTCATAATCAGGTTTACTAATATCAGCGATAAGTCCCCATTCAAATCTAGATTTCAATCTTTCTTCAAGTGGATTTAAATCTTTTGGTGGTCTATCACTTGAAATAACGATTTGTTTATTATTTTCGTATAATTCATTAAAAGTATGGAAAAATTCTTCTTGGCTTCTTTCTTTTCCACTAATAAATTGAATATCATCTACTAATAATACATCTATATTTCTATATTTAGCTCTAAACTCTTCATTTTTATTAGATTGAATTGAGAAGACTAATTCATTAGTAAACTTCTCCCCTGTTATATATAAAACTTTAGCTTGTCTATTTTTTGTTAATACGTAATTTCCAACAGCTTGCATTAAGTGAGTCTTTCCTAGTCCCACTCCTCCATATAAGAAAAGTGGATTATAAGCCATACCAGGACTTTCAGCTGTAGCAAGTGCTGCTGCGTGAGCAAGCTCATTACTTTTTCCTATTACATATGAATCAAAAGTATATTTTGGATTTAATATGCCGTTTGTTGGTTTTGGCATATTTTGAACTGGGTTCTCTTCTTCCTCACCTTTAATTTCAGTAGGAATATCTTCCCCTTCCAAAATGATTGATATGTTTAAATCGTGATTAGTTACCATATGTAATGCTTCTTTTAATAGTTCTGAAAAACGTGAAATAATACTTTCTTTAATACTAATATTAGGAACTTTAAACACTACATTGGAATCATCAAGGAAACAAATCTCCATTCTATTAATCCATGCGTTAAAAGCTAAGTCTGTGACTTCTTCTTTTATAAGCTCTTTCGCCGTAGCCCAAACGTTGTTTTTATCTTCCATGATTTCCTCCTAACAAAATTTACAAAGTTATTAACATTTTACTCACAAATGTGAATAAATTTGTGGATAAATTGTAAAAAATCTTGCAAAGTGGCTATTTCCCCAACAAAAACAGTGTGAACAATTCGTGAATTTTAAAAACCGCTATAAATCAAGCTTTTAAAAATAAATGCAATTTTCTCATGCTTTTTTATGCGAACACTCATTCATAAAACACTACTTTTTGTTATGTTAATAATACATAATTTTTATTATGTATATATATCCGCCAAATGCTGATATATCAATACTCCACAGAGTTATCCACATTATATCTTTTAATGTGGATAAATGCAAGAAATTATATTAAAAAAGCGAATTTCTTATTTCCGTAAACTTTTAAATATTACATATATATTTTACATAATTTTATACAACTTTAATTTATGCACAATGTTAATATTTAATGTGTATAATTTTTCACAATTTGTCGAATTATAATGAAAAAATATTTATAGATTTTAATATTATTGTTAATAAGTTATTTTAATTAATAATATTAAACTTTTTATGTGTCTCGCCTATTATACATATATAATTAGTAAAATATTGCTCTATTTTATAAAAAAGGTTGACAAAATGATTGAATTTATTGTAGAATGTCACTGCTATAAAGTTTTGGATAATAATATAAAAATAGATCAAAACAAAATCGGGAGGTGCAAAAAGCAATGAAAAGAACATTTCAACCAAAAAATAGACAAGAGAAAAAAGAACATGGTTTTAGAAAAAGAATGAGCACATCAAATGGTAGAAAAGTATTAAAAAGAAGAATGTTAAAAGGCAGAAGCAAACTTTCTGCATAGTTTGATAATGAGAAATCATGTATAGTATGGCCCTTAAAGGGCCTTTTTTCTTAGGTTTTTAAATAATTCTCATGGAAATACTGTGAAAATAAGCGAAAAGAGGCGAGAAGATGCTAACTTTAAAGAAGAGTTCAGAATTTCAGGAAGTCTTTAAATCTGGTAAATGGTATAGTTCAGACATATTAGTAATATATAGTAAGAAAATTAATTCAGAAGTAAATAAAGTTGGCGTGGCTGTAAGCAAAAAGATAGGGAAGAGTGTTGTAAGAAATAGATTGAAACGCTTGGCACGTGAGGCTTACAGAATAAATGAAGCTAAACTTCAAACAGGTTTTAATATAGTAATTGTTTATAAGAATAGTATTAATCCAGATGAATTGAACTTTGAAAAAGTAGAAAAAGAATTGTGTAAATGTTTAAAAAAAGCCGGCATTTTCAACGAAAATGTGGATTTGTAAATAGGAGGATGAAGAAATGACACAAGCGATAGCTGGATTATTCGGTTATTTAATGAATTTTATTTGTGGACTAGTATCTAATTATGGATTAGCAATAATTATTTTTACTATATTAGTAAAGCTTTTATTATTGCCATTAACAATAAAACAACAAAAATCATTACAACAATCACAAAAAATGCAACCATTAATGCAAGAACTTCAAAGAAAGTATGGTAATGATCAACAAAAACTTGCTGAAGAGTATCAAAAATTATTAAAAGAAAATAACATGTCAATGCTTGGTAGTACTGGATGTTCAGGATGTTTAATTAGTTTAATTCAAATACCAATATTATTTTCTTTATTCTATATGATGCAAAGTCCACTAACTCATATTATGAAAATGGATCAAGTTAAAATTGAAGCATATAAAAATGAATTAATAGCAGAAAGAAGAGCTGCAGCGATTGCAGAAATCGAAGCAAATAGTGGAGATTATTTATCAGGAGAATATGAGCAATACATTGCAAATGCTAATTCAGAAGATACAATGTATGTACATCCTACATACTATGAAATTGAAATTATTAAAGAAAATAATTTGATGGATTTAAACTTCTTAGGAATTAACTTAGGAGATGTTGCAGCAAATAATAAGGGAAATTATGCATTGTTTATAATTCCTGTAACATCAGCACTTTTGACATATTTATCTGTTGCAATTACTAATTGGATTAATAAGAAAAAGGGAATAGAACAACCTAAACCAGAAGATTCTGAAATTCCAATGCCAGATATGAGAGTTATGAACATTACAATGCCAATTTTGCTTGGATATTTAGCATATTCAATACCTCAAGGTGTTGGTTTATATTGGACTGTAAGTAATTTGATAGGAATTATTCAAACACTTCTTATGAATATTGGAGCTGGAAAAGATAAGAAATTACTTGAAGCTGGAACTAAGAACAACAAAAAATAGTTGAAATCTTTTATAAATCATATAAAATAAGTATTTGAGAACAAAACCGCAAGGTTTTAATATAAAGGAGGTTTTTTTAATGGCTAAAGTTGCAGAAGGTATAGGAAAAAGCTATGATGAAGCCGTTGCAGATGCGTTAAGCAAAGTTGGTTTAACAAAGGAACAAGTTTCAATCGAAATCGTAGAAGAGCCTAAAAAAAGATTATTTAGCATCTTAGATCCAAAACAAGTTAAAGTTAGAATTACTGAAATCGAAGCTGCGCCTGAAGTTGAGGCTCCAGCACTAGAGAAACCAGTAAAAGAGTACAAAGAAATCACGGAAGAAGATGCAAATGTTGTAAAAGAAAGAGTAATCACATTCTTAAATGATTATTTCGGAAAATTAGGATTAAACTTGGAAATCAAATCTTACATAGAAGATAATATCTTAAGATTTGATGTAACAGGTGATAATGCAGGAATCGCAATTGGTTATAGAGGAGAAACAATGGAAGCTCTTCAAATGATTGCAGGAACTGTAGGAAATAAAGGTATCAAAAATTATGTAAGAATAATTATTGATATTGAAGGATATAGAAAGAAGAGAGTTAAAGCTTTAGAAGAACTTGCTCTAAAGAGAGCAAATGCAGTAGTTGCAAAGAGAAGAAGCATCACTCTTGAACCTATGAATCCATTTGAAAGAAAAGCAATTCATAATGCGCTTCAAAATCATCCAAAAGTAAAAACACAAAGCACAGGTGAAGAACCATATAGAAAAGTTGTAATTTCTTTAAAATAACGTCAAATAATTCGAAACAAACCATACACTGACATTCCGTCGGTGTATTTTTTTCGCGAGTTGGGGACGCCCTTAGGTCCAAACAGGGACGCCATTCCAAACAGGGACGCCCTTATTTGGACATTTTTTATTTAAGAAATTTCTTTGATTGATTCTTGTCCAAATAAGGACGTCCCCATTTGGACCTGACTAAATTTTAATTTTATGTTAAGTATTGAATTTTAGAGGAAAAAATTGTATAATAATTTGACTTTGTGGAGGTGAAAAAGTAATGAAAACCATAGTTGCAATTTCAACACCAGCTGGAAATGGTGGTATTGGAATCGTTAGAATGAGCGGAGATAACTCATTAGAAATATTAAAAAAAATATTTAAACCTGTTAAAACTGGCGATTTTGAGCCAAATGTTTTAAGACTAGGTGATATAATTGACAGCGAAGGAAATGTTGTTGATCAAGTATTAGTTTCATATTTTAAAGCGCCAAGATCATATACAGGTGAAGATATTTGTGAAGTAAATTGCCATGGTGGTTACATTGCTTCTAAAAAAGTATTAGAGTTGTTGCTTGAAAATGGTGCAACACCAGCTGCTGGAGGAGAATTCACTAAGAGAGCTTTCTTAAATGGAAAGATGGATTTAACACAAGCAGAAGCGGTTGCAGATCTTATAAATAGCAAAACAGAAAAAGAAGGAAAGGCTTCAGCTGCACAACTTGAAGGAAAACTAGGAAGAAATATTAGAGAAATTAAAGATGGAATAGTTGATTTATTGGCTGATATAGAAGCTGATATTGATTATCCAGAATATGAAGATATAGAAGATGTTAAGAATGAAAGAATCATAGCAACATTAGATGATAAAATTGAAAAATTAGAGAAATTAGAAAAGTCTTTTGAAAGCGGAAAAATCCTTAAAAATGGCATATTAACAGCAATTATTGGTAAGCCAAATGTAGGTAAATCATCTCTTATGAATGTCTTATTAAAAGAAGATAGAGCAATTGTTACAGAAATTGCTGGAACAACTAGAGATACAATTGAAGAGTATGTTAGTTTGAATGGTATTTCATTAAGATTAGTTGATACCGCGGGTATTAGAGATACAGAAGATATTGTTGAAAATATCGGTGTAGAAAAAAGTAAAAAAGCTTTAAATGATGCGGAATTAGTACTGTTTTTAGTTGATGGCAGTAAGGAATTATCAGAAGAAGATAAAGCACTTTATGAAGAAATTAAAAATAAAAATCATATTGTTATAAAAAATAAAATTGATTTAGATGAAAAAAAATTAGATATAAATGATGAAAATATCGTTAAAATATCAGCCAAAACAGGTGAAGGAATCACAGAATTAGAAGATAAGATTGAAGAATTATTTAATTTAAAAAATCTAGAATCAGAAAATGAATTAATCATCACAAATATTAGACATAAAGATTTAATTAATAAAGCTAAAAATGGCTTAATAAAGGCAAATAATACAGTTAAAGATGGACTTCCAGTAGATATGATTTCAATCAATATTCAGGAAGCAATTAAAGATTTATGTGAGATTTTAGGTGAAAGCATTTCGGATGATGTTTTAAACAGAATATTCGAAAAATTCTGTGTTGGTAAGTAATTTAAAGATTAGTTTCACGTGAAACTTGAAAAAAGAGAGGGTATGAAAGATGGAATATAGAGCAGGTGAGTATGATGTTATAGTAATAGGTGCAGGTCACGCGGGATGCGAGGCTGCGCTTGCTGCTGCACGTCTAGGACTAAAAACTTGTGTGTTTGTTATTAATGCAGATAGTATTGCTAATATGCCTTGTAATCCTAGTATTGGAGGCACTTCAAAGGGACATTTAGTTAGAGAAATAGATGCACTTGGTGGGGAAATGGGAAAGAATATTGATAAAACATTTATCCAATCAAAGATGTTAAATAAATCAAAAGGTCCTGCAGTATATTCACTAAGAGCACAAGCAGATAGAAGAAAATATCAAACAGAGATGAAACATACTCTTGAATTACAAGAAAACCTTGATGTTAAACAAGCAGAAATAGTGGAATATATAGTTGAAGATGGAGAAGTGAAAGGCGTTAAAACCCACATTGGAGCTATATTTGGAGCTAAAGCTGTAATCCTTTGCTCTGGTACATATTTGAGAGGAAGAATACACATTGGAGAAGTTAATTATGAGAGTGGTCCTGATGGTGTTTTCCCGGCGACAAAACTTACTGAAAGCCTTAATAAAATAGGTATTCCAACAAGAAGATTTAAGACTGGAACTCCTGCTAGAGTAAATAGAAGAAGTATAGATTTTTCTAAGATGGAAGTGCAAAATGGCGATGATGAAATTACACCATTTTCATTCGAAAATCATGATTTAAAAATAGATCAAATCCCTTGTTATTTAACATATACAAATGAAAAAACACACGAAATAATTCGTGCAAACCTACATAGATCGCCACTTTACGCTGGTGTTATAAAAAGTACAGGACCAAGATATTGTCCTTCAATCGAAGATAAAGTAGTTAAATTTGCAGATAAAGAAAGACATCAAATTTTCATAGAACCAATGGGTGAAAACACTGAAGAAATGTACGTTCAAGGGATGTCTTCAAGTTTACCAGAAGAAGTACAAATTGCTATGTATAGAACAATTCCGGGCTTTGAAAATGTTGAATTTACAAGACCTGCATACGCTATTGAATATGACTGTATTGATTCAACAGATTTGAAGTTATCTTTAGAATCAAAAATAGTTAAAGGAATGTTCTTTGCAGGGCAAGTAAATGGTTCTTCAGGATACGAAGAAGCCGCTGCACAAGGCTTAATTGCAGGTATTAACGCAGTTAAATATATTAGAGGAGAAGAGCCTTTAATACTTGATAGATCTGATGCTTATATTGGAGTTTTAATTGATGATTTGGTAACTAAAGGAACTAACGAACCTTATAGAATGATGACTTCTAGAGCAGAATACAGATTAATGCTAAGACAAGATAATAGCGATAAAAGATTAACACCAATTGGCTATAAAGTTGGCTTAATTTCAGAAGAAAGATACAACAAATTCTTAACAAAATATGAGAATATCGAAAGAGAAATTGAGCGTGCAAAAACAACCAATATTAAGCCTTCAGAAGAATTAAACGAAATCCTTAGAAACGCTGGTACAACTGAGGTTACAACAGGTTTCAAATTGGTAGATTTAATTAAAAGAACAGAGCTAAACTATGATATGTTAGCTCCAATTGATAAGAATAGACCAGAACTTACAGCAGAAGAAAGAGAAGAAGTTAATATTCAATTAAAATATGAAGGTTATATAAAATTACAAATAGAACAAATCGAAGAATTCAAAAAAATTGAGCAAAAGAAAATTCCTGCTGACATTAATTATGACGATGTAAAAGGAATTAGAATAGAAGCAAGACAAAAATTAGAAAAATTAAGACCTGAATCAATCGGTCAAGCGTCTCGTATATCTGGAGTTTCGCCTTCTGATATAAGTGTACTTTTAATATATTTAAACCTTGAAGGTAAAGAATAAAAATATATTAAATCTCGACTTGAATAAAAGGGGTATTTTTGAAAAATATATTAAAAAATGATTAGTTTCTAACATAAAAAATAAAATTAAAAAACAAACCTAAATAAACTTAAATAATATTAAAGTAAACCAAAAGGAGAAGTTATGGAAACTTTATTAAAAGAGCAAGCTTTGAAATTTAATATTGAACTTACTGATGAGATGATAGAACAGTTTATGAAATACAAATCTCTATTAAAAGAATGGAATGAAAAAATAAACTTAACTGCTATTACAGAAGATAGAGAAATAATAATTAAACATTTCGTAGATTCATTGACAATTGCTAAATATATTCCTGAAAATGCTTATATGATAGATGTTGGAACAGGTGCAGGATTCCCCGGAATTCCTATAAAAATCTTTAGAAAAGATGTAAAAATAGTTCTTTTAGATTCCTTAAATAAAAGATTAAATTTCTTAAATGAGGTTATAAAAGAATTAGGATTAGAAGGAATCGAAACAGTTCATGGTAGAGCTGAAGATGCTGGAAATGATCCTAAATATCGCGAAAAATTTGATATTTCAACAGCAAGAGCGGTTGCTAACATGGCAACACTTTCAGAACTTTGTATACCATTTATTAAAGTGGGTGGAAAATTTATTTGTATGAAAGCAAATGCTGATGAAGAATTAGAAAGCGCTCAAAATGCTATAAAAACCTTGAATATAAAGCAAGAAATTATAGAAAGATTCAAACTAGAAGATATTGATTCGGATAGAACAATAATAATATTCTCAAAAGAAAAAACTACTCCAAAACAATATCCTAGAAAGGCAGGAACACCTGCAAAACAACCATTATAAGCAAAAAAAACAAGCCGTCTGATTAATTGTTAGACGGCTATTTTATGCTATTTAGAAGGAAGATTAGTATACTAAGATGATGCTTATTTAATGTTTCACGTGAAACATTAAATTTTATTAAAATAATTCTTTGAATATAAAATATGTTGTTATATAATGGATATGGTAAAAACATAAGAAAATGTGAGATGAGCAGAAAAATGCCTTTAAATAGGTAGTTTGAATGCGGCGAAGCGATGCTTGTTTCACGTGAAACATTAAACGGAGGAAAAGTATGGGTAAAATTATTTCAATAGCAAATCAAAAAGGTGGAGTAGGAAAGACTACAACATCTGTTAATTTAAGCTCTTGCTTAGCTTTAGCTGGCAAAAAAGTATTACTTATAGATGCTGATCCACAAGGAAATGCAACTAGCGGTTGTGGAGGGAATAAAGATGTAGAAAAATCTACATATGATTTGATTGTAAATCAAGAAAAACTTTCGAATGTTGTTCAACCTACTGCAGTACAAAACCTTGAAGTATGCGCTGCTAATATAGATTTGGCTGGTGCAGAAGTTGAATTAGTTTCACAAATTTCAAGAGAAACTAAATTGAAAGATGTTCTTGAAAAAGAAAAAGGAAATTATGATTACATATTAATAGACTGTCCACCATCACTTGGACTTGTTACTTTAAATGCTTTAACAGCATCAGATTCAGTGCTTGTACCAATTCAATGCGAATATTATGCGTTAGAAGGTTTAGGACAACTTATGAGTACAATTGATTTAGTACAAAAACATTTAAACCCTAAATTAGATATCGAAGGTGTTGTTCTTACAATGTATGATGCAAGAACAAATCTTTCAAAACAAGTAATAGATGAAGTTAAGAAATACTTTAAAAACAAGGTGTACAAGACTATAATACCTAGAAATGTAAAACTTAGTGAAGCACCAAGTTATGGCCTTCCAATTTCTTTATATGATAAAAGATCTGAAGGTTCTAAAGCATACATGGCACTTGCAAATGAACTAATTAGACAAAACAAAATAAGAAACTAATAGGAGGTTATGAAAATGGCTGTAAATAAAAGTGGATTAGGAAAAGGTTTAGGTTCTTTATTTCCATCAAATGTGGATGTAGATAATTTAGGTGGAGATTTAGCTGCGAACGAGAAAATCGTTGAAATGAAAATAAATAAAGTTGAGCCAAATGTGGATCAACCAAGAAAAGTTTTTGATGAAGAAAAACTTGCAGAATTAGCTGATTCAATTAAACAACATGGTGTATTACAACCAATTATCGTTACGAAAAAGAATGACTATTATCAAATAATTGCTGGTGAAAGAAGATGGAGAGCTTCTAAACTTGCTGGATTAAAGACAATTCCTGCAATCGTAAGAGATTACGATGAAAAGAAAATAAGAGAAGTTTCTTTAATTGAAAATATTCAAAGAGAAAACTTAAATCCAGTTGAAACAGCAAAAGCATTGAAAGAACTTATGGAAGTTCATAATCTTACACAAGAAGAATTATCTAAAACACTTGGTAAGAGCAGAAGTTCAATCGCTAATACAGTTAGAATTTTATCATTAGATGAAAGAGTTATTGATCTTGTGAGTGAGGGAAAACTTACAGAAGGTCATGCAAGAAACTTAGCTTCGCTTGCAAGTGGAGAAAAGCAATATAAATATGCATTAGATATCGTTAATTTCAATATGAATGTAAGAGATGCAGAACAACTTGTAAAAGCTGAAAAAACAGCAAAAAAAGCAGCTACAGGTACTAAAAAATTAGATAAGTTAGAGATAATTTATAAGGATATCGAAAATAGATTAAAGAATGCATTAGGTACAAAAGTATATTTCAAACCACAAACAAAATCTCGTGGTAAGATTGCAATTGAATACTATTCAAACGAAGAATTAGAAAGAATATTAGAACTTTTAGAAAATAACAGATAAAAAGTTGACTAAAAGTAACAAAATAACATTTTATAAAACTAAGAAGGAAAATCACCATGTTTTCCTTCTTTTGATGGGGAGTTGATAAAATGCCGGAAACAGGAACATTAACAATAGTGCTAGTTGTGTTAATTTTAATTACATTAGGTTTAACAATATATAACCTAGTAATGACATTAAAATTAAAGAAAAAGTATGTTGAATATATGACAAAAGTAGGCGATGGCCAAGACATCACAAATGTTTTAAAGAACTATCTTGAAGATGTAACTATAGTAAAAGAAAACACTCAAACATTAAAAAAATACTGTAGAGAAATGGAACAAAACATGAATAAATGTATTCAAAAAGTGGGAATGATAAGATATAACCCATATCAAAATACAGGAAGTGATCTTTGCTTTGCGTTGGCATTACTGGACTTTGAAGATTCTGGTGTTGTAATAAATGGTGTGTATTCAAGAGATAACACAACAAATACTTATGCAAAACCAATCGAAAAAGGTAAATCTAAATATACTTTAGTTAAAGAAGAAGAAGAAGCTTTAAACATCGCAAAACAAAATGGATATAAGTATTTTATAGATGTAGATACAGGCAAACAAAAACTAGAAAACAAATAAAGTTTTTGTTGACAAGGTGAGACTTAAATGTTAATATAATTTTTGTCGACAGCGACAAGGTCTCATATGGAGAGGTGGTCGAGTTGGTTTAAGGCACCAGTCTTGAAAATTGGCATACGTGCGAGCGTATCGTGGGTTCGAATCCCACCCTCTCCGCCAAGACACATGGAGACATACCCAAGCCGGTCGAAGGGGACAGTTTGCTAAACTGTTAGGGTTCGCAAGGGCCGCGAGAGTTCGAATCTCTCTGTCTCCGCCAAAAGGACAACTTTGGGTTGTCTTTTTTTTGTGCCCAAAAACTAGAGATTCGATTATATTTTCATACAAATAAAAAGAGCGCTGGTAACACTCTATTAGCAGGTTACCAGCGCTTTCTCATATGGATTTAACTTGTTTCACATTTGATAGTTTGTAATTATGCGTATGCTTTTCTGATATAGTGCTTGTGGTAGTCGCGAACCACGCATTCAGAAGCGAAGCGAGATTCCTTGTTCTTCACGATGCGCGCGATTTCGCTCTTGCTGAGACCCAGGCGCAGGCAGATCTTCTCAAAATAGCTGAGAGGGAAATCAAAGGTGTTGGTTTCCAGATAGCTGGAGAAGAGCTTGCAGATGGATTGAGCAGTGATGTCTTCGGAAATATATGCTGCCAAACGAATAGGTTCTGCGGCAAAAATGCCCATCATATCAGCGGGACCATCGCCAACATAAGTGACGGAATAGTTCTTCGGTTTGCACATGCTGACATAGTAGTATTTGTTGTCGCTGAGGCACCAGTTCTGAGGTGCTTTACCTTTGACGTTTTGACGATAATTGTCTTCATACATTGTGGAGAAATGCTCGGGATTCGCTGCACGAAGTTCCTTAGGATAGCCGATAGTCCAGGCAACCAGATCGGAGCGCTTGCGCGGAAAGTGTAGCTGATTGATCATGAAATCTTTGTCTCGGACGGTGCAGAAGAATGCATCGCCGCTGCGTGCTTTCTGTTTGTGAATGGTACGTTGTCCCTTAAGGATCTTGAGGGAATTGGTTTCTGCGTTGAAGACGTAGTAGTACTTTGCTTTCTTGTCTTCGAAAAGCAGAACGGGTTCAGTTGTAGTCTTACTTAAGAATAATCTTGCTGTCATGTTTTACCTCCTGATGACATATATGCCACTGAATTTCATAAATCAATGGCGGGACTTGGTGCTACGACTTGACACAAATATGCACACGTAAGTTAAATCAATATGAACAACGATTTTACAAAACGTTGTGCTTTATCAATGTACAAGTACTTGGTGATTATATCACAATTTACATAATTAGGCAAATAAAAAGTATAAAAATAAGCATCCCCTCAAAAAGAGGAGATGCTTTTATATTAGTTTAGTTCCACTTCAGGATAGGCCATTTGGGAATCGGGGGAATGCAAACAACGAGAACAACATCAGAGAACCGCTCGTGTTCAGTAATTTCAGAAGGCATGAAGCACTGTCTGGTACGTCGCTGATTTAAAAGAAGATTTCTGGTTTCATAGGTATCTTCTTTCATGGCAACACCAATCATTGCGTGAGGAGTACTGCAGTAGCGGTAGAATTTTCCGCTATGCATAAACTTGTTAAAAGTACCTTGTCTTACAAAATGAACAGGGATGTTGTGCCACGGATCCTCAGGTGAAGATGTGAGAACAACGAGTTTGTTAGCCCATGTTTTTAAAGATTGAAGTGCGGCAAGGCGTTCACGAAGAGCATATTCCCAATGTCTAGATTCTTCTCTATAACGCAGCCGAGCTTCGTCCACACTGCAGTTTTGCTGAGATACTTTAGAAGCAACGGGCTTGCGTTCGCCGTTTAAACGAGCTTTGATAGCGCTAATGCGACAGGAAACATTAATAGAGAATTCACCTACTGTATGAGGATTGCGGAACTTGTAAGGAGTATGATTGGGATAAGGTGCTAAGTAAATGAGAATTACACCTTTCTGAATTCGTTCGCTGATCTGTAAATCCTTCAGTTCGACGGTTTTGTGTTCTTTTTCGCGAGGGATATAGATGCCGATTTTCAACTGCGTGCCATCGTAGTCACGGTAAAACATATTTGCGTTTTTAAATTCCTCGAAAGTAGATTGCTGGATACGATAAATAGGGACGTTATACCAGGGATCCTGTGGATTATTGATGAACGTGTGAAGCCATTCGATGAAGGTTAATAAGCCGTTAAGAGCCTCTTTGTAATCTTCAATCGCAAAGACTTGTGCATATGCTTTTTCTCTTTCACGCTTAAGCTGAGAAAAGGGCCGGCGAATAGGATCGTTTGTGACTTTATCATCGGGGAGTGGAAGCAGCTTACGCAGTTCACGTTCACATTTCTTGTGAGCATTGATAATTGTTTTTTGCAGCTGCTCAGGCGTTTTTGTTTGCAACCTGATTGTGAAAGGGCCAATATAGGCGGGGACAATGTCAGACTTTTCAGTGGGCATAAAATCATCCTTTCTAAGTACGAGGTGTATTACTAACGCCCACATTATATCAATGTTTACATAAAAAGTAAATAAGTTTTAATTTAAGTTTACTAATGCTACAAAATATTTTCTTTTTGTATTTAAAATACTGCTGTATAATGAATAAGAAAATACAGGTTTGGAGGAGTAAAAATGAGAGTAATTTTAGCATCAAAATCGCCACGTAGAAAAGAGTTGTTATCTATGATAACTAAAGAATTTGAGGTAATTGTGAGCGCCTCAGACGAAGTTGTAAACGAAGAGTTAAAACCATCAGAACAAGTAGTAGAAATAGCAAAACAAAAAGCACAAGACATATTTGCATCTCAAGAAGGAGATGTAGTTGTATTAGGTAGTGATACTATTGTTGTTGCGGATAACGATGAAATTTTAGGAAAACCAAAAGATTACGATGATGCAGTTAGAATGTTGATTACTTTGAGTAACAAAACCCATAAAGTTATGACAGGTGTATCTATTATTTATAGAAAAGATGGAAAAATAGAAGAATCAAATTTTTGCGATATAGCGAATGTACATGTGAAAGAAATGTCTAAAGAAGAAATTGATAAATGGCTTGAAACTGGCAATGCATGGGATAAAGCAGGCGCATATGCTATTCAACAAGAGTTTGCTGTACACATAGATAAATTAGATGGAAACTATTCAACAGTTATGGGATTGCCTATACATTTAGTATATGATGAGCTTAAAAGATTGAAAATTGTTTGAAACCGTGATATAATGCGGAACACAAGCAAATAAACTACGTATATGTTATATCAAATTTTGAGCAAACAAACCTACTATTTGAAATTGGAGGAAATAAAACGATGAAACGGTTAATTTGCATCATACTCTTGGTTCTCATGATTTTCACTCTGGTGGCCTGCAGCGAAGAAGAAATGAACACATCTACCAGCAGCGAAGGTATCGTGTCTCTGTATACTACATCAAACAAAAATGCCTATCTTAAATATGTTGCTAAAGTAGATACCACCGAGTACGAAATTTTGGACGTCACCATTTCGCAGGACAATAACAGATTTGCTGTCACCACGCGCCTCAAAGGCAAGTGGAAGGAAAGCGAAAACACTGAATCGTATGACGTCAGCGTGCTCGACGGATATTACATTTTCAATACTAATGACGTGAAAGAATATCTGAATTTTTTGGAATCTTTCAATTCGGAAGTATATGAAATCCTTGGCATCTCTGTGATCCCCGGCAACAGCGATTACATCGTAACATATTTCGAAAAGTAAACAAATTAGAAAACCCCCATTGTAGCATTACAGCTGCGATTGGGGGTTTTGTTGTTTTTTAATTTATTTAAGAGAAAGTTCAGCAGGAACATCTTCTAATTTTAAAAGTTCAATTTGTTTCAAAACTTTATATATAAGTTCAGCTGCTTCACCACGATTTATAGTGTTAAGTGGATTTATATTTTTGTTAGAATCACCTTGAACAATTTTGTATGCTGAAAGATTTTTAATAGCTTGTAAAGACCAAGAAGGAATTGTTGCTTTGTCTGAGAATGTTATTTCATCAGCTGCATTAATTATTAATTTAGTTGAAGTTAGTACATTGTTGATCATAACAAAAGCTTCAGCACGAGTTATTTTGTGATATGCATTAAGATATACTTCGCCTTCAGTTCCGCTTCCTTTTATAATGCCCAAATCATAAGCTATCTTAGCTTTTTCAAGTAACCATTCTGGATACAAATCATCATCGGCAAATTTTATATCAGCAGCTTTAGCTGAATGATTATCTTCAACTAAAGAAAGAATGAATAATAAAAATTCTCCACGAGTCATTTCTCTATCTGGAAAATAGAAATATTCATCACCAATATTTTCGCCTATAACGTATCCTCTTGCAGCTAAATGAGATGCAGAATAGTTAGCCCAATGTTCCTGCATGTCTTCATAATAAAATGGAATAATAGGCTCGCTAGGCGCTTTTACAGTAATAGAAACCGTAGCAACATTTGAATAAACATCACCAGATTCTAATCTAAAAGTAAATAAATCGCTACCAACATAGTCTGTTTCTGGAGTATAAACAAAGTCGCCACTTGTTGAGTTGCTAAGCGTTACAGTTCCATGAGAAGGAGTAGTTACAATCGCATAAACAAAAGTTTCATCACCTGACACTGATGATTTTAAAACTCCATTTAAAGGATTATTTTTTTCAGTTTGAAAATCTATATCTAAAGCTACACTTTTAAGAACATCAATATACTCTCCTGAATCAGTAGAAGTATCTCCGCTAGGTGTTGATTCACCAGAAACATCTCCAGAAATTTCGCCACTTACAATAGGAGTTACATCTCCAGAAGCTTCACCAGACAATTCTCCTGAATCGCCTGAAGTAACTGCTAGAACAAGGTTACATCCTAATAAAGTAAGTGAAGTAATAAATAGAAAACACAATTTTTTTAATTTCATGAATTACCTCCAAAATAAAAATATTAGAATTTGTGTCAATTATATTTTTATCGAAGTAAAACTTTATAATGCAAAAATTTATTGGAAAATTAGCAAAAAAATGACAAAAAAAAGACACTTAAAAAGTGTCTTAAAAAATTAATCTTCTAACAAATAAACATTAACTTTTTTGAATCCCCATTTTAATGCATCAGCATGTGAGTCCATATACAAATCAATTTTCATATTTTTAATAGCACTACCTGTATCAGCGGCAACAGCGTAACCATAACTATTTGCGCCGTTTAAGCCTTCTACATACACTTTAGTTCCAAGAGGGATAACAGAAGTATCAACTGCAATTATCTTCTCATTAGTTCCTGGTGTAATTTTGTATCCTGAAGCTGTAACACCGTATTGTGGATGTGTAGCAGCTTTACCACAACATTTTTTGCATAAGCAATAAGCTGTAGCATTCATACTTAATACACTTTCGTATTCTTCAGGAATACCTGAACTATTATCATTTGAAGCGATAGTAGTTGTAGCTGAAGGTGTGTTATTTATTATAAGTTCGGGCTCTGATTCGTATACAATTTCGGGATTTACTAGATCCTCGGCAACTTCAGTTAAAGCTGTGTAAGCAACTTGCTTTGCTAAAACTTCTTCACCGCTAACTTCTAGTGAGTTTTGAGCTATTACAAGCTCCGTATTTCTAGATATATTAAAATCATATTTTGCATAAATGTAACTAGCAAATAAAAATAAAAATGTCACTCCTAAAATAATCTTCTTTTGTATGAGTATACTGCTTTGTTCTTCCATTAAAAGCTCCTTCCTTGTTATGGGCGCCGAACATTTGGCATTCTACTACTATTTTAAACGCTTGTCAAATTTTTATGCATAAATTACCAATTCTATAACTCTAAAAAAGAGCAAAAAGGAGGGGATATACTGAATATATCAAGGGTTACAGATATATAAATAGTAATTTCCACTAATTGACAAGTATTAATCAACAAAGTATAATCTATCATAGAGGTGTAATATGAATTTACGTGAAGAAACAAACTTTATGCTAAAGAAATATGATTTAAAAGCAAATAAAAAACTTGGGCAAAACTTTTTGATTGATGAGGGAATTGTGCTAGATATAGTGCAAAAAGCTGAAGTTAGCAAGGAGGATCTAGTAATAGAAATTGGTCCAGGTCTTGGAACATTAACTGCTGCGCTTGCTGAAAGTGCAAAAAAGGTAATTGCAGTAGAATTAGATGATAATATGATTCCTGTATTAAATGAAAGATTTGCTTTATACGACAATGTCGAAATCATTCATAATGATATACTAAAGACAGATTTAAATGCATTAATAAACGGCGAAGAACACGTTAAAATCGTAGCAAATTTGCCATATTATATAACTACACCTATAGTAATGAAATTGTTAGAAGAAAAGCTAAATATAGAATCAATTACTGTTATGGTACAAAAAGAAGTTGGTGAAAGATTTTGCTCTACACCAAACGGTAAAGAATACGGTGCAATTACTGTTAGTATAAATTATTATACTGAACCAGAAATTGTGATAGATGTTCCAAAAGAAAACTTCATGCCAGTGCCAGAAGTTGATTCATGTGTAGTAAATTTAAAAGTAAAAAAAGAACATATAGAATTAAAAAATGAAAAGAAATTTTTCCAAGTTATAAAAGCTGCGTTTTCACAACGTAGAAAGAATCTTGGAAATTCATTGTTGGCAGTTGCAAAAGATAAAGAAGAAATCAAAAAGATGTTAGAGGAGCTTGGAATCGATATAAACAAGCGTGCGGAAAACCTTTCGCTAGAAGATTTTGCTCGAATATCTAATTGGTTATAGGAGGGAATAGTATGGTAAATACAAAGTACGTCGTAATCATTGAAGATAATGATGAAGTTTGGTCACTATCTCAAAAATTATTTGCAAAGGAAAATAAATTTCATATTGTAAAAACAGATTCATCAATGAAGTCGATCAAAGAAGCAATGCTTACAATTCCAGACCTAGTAATAATAAATGAAGACAGTTTGGAAAAGATAGAAATAAACGATTTAATTGTATTTTTAAGAAAGACATCTGAGTATGCCATTACTCCAATTGTTTTAGTGTCAGAAAACATGGAAAAAGAACACAAATTAGATATGCTAAAAAAGGGAATAGAATTTTATATTAAGAAACCACTAGATGATAACTATTTTTTATATACAATAAAAAATGTATCAAGACTAATTAATGCTAATCGTTGCATTAGTGCATTAACTGGACTTCCAGGTAATGTTCAAATAGAGAATGAATTAAAAAGAAGAATTGCATCACGTGGTGTATATGCAGTTTTGTACATAGACTTAGATAACTTCAAAGCATACAACGATAAATATGGATTTATGAATGGCGATGAAGTAATAAAATTTACAAGTGATGTTATTCAAGATTCAGTACAAACATTTGGAGCAAAAGGTGATTTTATAGGCCATGTTGGTGGTGATGATTTTGTAGTAATTGCTGATTATGAGAATGCAAAAATAATCGGAAAAAATATTATAAAATTATTTGACGAAGGCATTACAAAGTATTATACACAAGAAGATGTTGAAAAAGGTTGGATTAAGATTGCTAACAGAAAAGGCAAGTTAGAAAAATATCCAATAATGACACTGACTGTAGCTATGATAAGTAACAAATTGAAGAGATATGCAAACATTCTTGAAATTGGTGAGGATGGTGCAAATGTTAAGAAGAAAGCAAAAACACTTTCAGGAAGTAACTTATTAGAAGATAGAAGAAAAACAAAATCAAGATAATAAAAAAGACTCGATTGAAAAACAATCGAGTCTTTTTTGTATCGCGAATGAAAAGAGATGTTTTTGTTATCAAAAAATGTGGATAACGTTTCACGTGAAACTTACGGAAATAAGAATTTTGAAAAAGAGTTATCCACAAAAAATATGAGTTTGAAATCAAATAGTAACATTTGAGTAAAGCAAATTTAATATTTGATTTATTTTTTTGAAATAAAAAATAGTCGCAGTACGTTCCGTAAAAGGATTTGATAGATTTTTTTGAATGTAATATTTCTAATTCCTACTATACGCGCGTGCGTGTATAGACAATCAAAAAAAGAAATGTTACAAATAGAATGTCGAAAAGACTAAACAAAAGAAATAGCTTTTGCATTTGTGGAGAGGTGCAAAAAGCAAGTAGGAGGAACAAATATGAAGAAGACTTTGATGAAAACTAAGAGAGGAATATCGATGGTGTCGTTGGTAGTGACTGTTATAGTGCTGATAATATTATCATTACTAGCAGTTTACAACTCAAGTAACTCAATTGATAACGCAAACAAATCATCATTTATGCAAGAATTAAAAGATGTTGAAGAAAACGTTGCTAATAAGCGAATAACCAATCAGATATATGGTACGAGTGATGAAACTATAAACAAAGGTTTTTACAAAGTACGCGTGGTGAATCCACCTACTTCATTTATAAGTTTCGATAAAGATAGTTTAACGGGATATGTTGTAGATCTTGAATTAGTTCAATTTGATGATTCAGTAAGAGGTCAAAAGTATACAGAGTATAAAGCTGGAACAACAGAAGTTGTTAACTTCGGAAAAGATGATGTATACGTATACGATGCTAATGGAATAGTATATTACGCCAAAGGTGTTGAAATCGAGAGTGCGTTATATTATAGCGCAGAAGAATTGAATGCAGATGGACCGATGATTGTTTCTAAGATGGTAAACATGGCGGCTAATAAAAAGAGTGCGACTATAGAAGTAGTTGTAAGAGCAATGGCTGAAGGAAAATTAAGTTTAACAATTGGAGGAAAAAAAGCAAATGTTATTTCTGAAAACGGAAATGAAACAACATTTTCTTTACCAGTATATGAAAATAAAACATATATGATTGTTGCAAGCGAAGTTGACAATGGAAGCAGATCGCAATCAATAGATGTTACTGAAATTGATACTCCAACTTATAAAATTATTTATGACGCTAATGGCGGAATAAATGAACCTCCACAAGAAACAAAAACAGAAAATATTACATTAACTTTAAGTCTTCAATCTCCAACAAGAGAAGGATATACATTTATGGGTTGGGCAACAAAGAGAGAAGCAACATTAGCAGAGTATAGACCTGGTTCAGAATTTACATCAGATGAAAATACAACATTGTATGCAGTATGGGTAAAAGGTGAAAAAACATACAATGTATTATATAGTGCAAATGGTGGTACAGGTGCTCCTCCAGCGGAATTTAACATTAAAGAGACATATACAATTAGTTTACAAGCGCCAAGAAAAGAAGGATTTGGTTTTGATGGATGGAGTACCAATCCAAAAGCGATATCAGCAGACTATCGTCCAGGAGATGTAATCTCAATTGACAGCGATATCGAATTATATGCCGTATGGATAAGTAATGCGCAAACAGTATCAATTACAGTTTCTCCAGAAGGTGCTGGTAAAGTAGTTGGTAGTGGTGCACAACAAAAAGGTGAAAATGTAATTATTGCAGCAACAGCAAATGATGGATATGAATTTGAAAGTTGGAAAATAACATCTGGTGCTGCAAATTTAGCAAATACAGTAAGTTCAACAACGTCATTCAAAATGCCAGCTGGTGATGTATCAATCATTGCAAACTTCAAAGAAGTTCTTTTAACTTTGAAATATGATGCAAATGGTGGATATAATGCTCCAGCAACACAAAGAGCAGCAGAAAATTCAACAGTACAAATTGCCGGTCAAACACCAACAAGAGAAGGATATAAATTTAAAGGATGGGCTTTAAGAAGTAGTGCAGTTGAACCAGACTATGCAGCTGCTGCAACATTTGAATTAAAAGAAAGTATTGTTCTTTATGCTGTATGGGAAAAAGACATTAATAGTTACACACTAAGTTTTGATTTAAATGGTGGTACAGAAAAAACAACAGGTGACTTTGCTCCTATAACAACAAAAGCAGGAGAACCAAAACAAATTCCAGCAAAAGAACCAGTTAAAAAAGGATTTGTTTTCTTAGGATGGGCGTTAGAAAAAAGTTCGAAAGACATAGTGTATACATCAGGAGAAATATTCGAAAAAGATATGAATACAACATTGTATGCAATATTCAAAGATATAATTGCACCAGAAATTACAATGAGTGTACATTATGATAATGAACAATTAGTATTAGAAGCAGAAGCTTTTGATGATGGAATAGTAGTTGGATATAATTGGACAACATCGAATGTTGCGCCTTCATCATGGAATGCTGATGGTACAGGAAGTACAAGATTAGTAAAAGAAAATTCTTCAATAACTAATGGAGAAAATTATTTCTGGGCGAAAGACTATGCAGGAAATGTTTCTTCAGCAATGATAATGGTATATGAAGTTATATATGATGCAAATGGCGGAGAAAATCCACCTGCAAGACAACTAAAAGCACAAGGCGTGCCAATGACATTATCTAGCATAATACCAACAAGAAATGAATTTAAATTCTTGGGTTGGTCAACATCTGTAAATCCAGATAATACATTAGCAAGTGTTACATACGTATCGGGAGATACATATGAAGCAGATGCAAATATTACATTAAAAGCTGTATGGGGACAAACTGCATTTGAATTATCTTCATATATAGTAGATTTGGCAGTTGGCGAACCAGCACAACAAGTTGTGATAACAAAATCACCATTTACAGGTGATTTAAAAGTAACAACTTCAGATGAACAAATAGCACAAGTAGAACTTGTGGGAGACATAATAAAAATTACACCAGGTATAAAAGCTGGTGATGCAACAATTACTGTTACAGAATCAACAATGGGAACATCAAGAAAAATACTAGCAAGAATAGAAAAAGGTCAAAGAACAATTACTTTAACAAAAAATACTTTTTCATTTACATATGGAGATGATTCTGCAACAACAGTAATTAGTTATGAAGGTGAACAAACAAGAACTGAAGTTATTTCAACAAATGAAGATGTAGCAACTGCATCAGTAAGTGGTTATACAATTACAATCACACCTCATAACTTTGGTACATCTAAAATAACAATCGTTGTATTAGAAAATGATGCATATTATGAAAAAATAGCAAGCGTACAAGTAGTAGTTGCTAAGAAAGATTTAATAGTAACTCCGGACGCCGGACAAACAAAAGTATATGATAAAACAACAAACACACCTGAATTAACATATAAATATACAGGACAAATAAATGGAGAAACTCCAAAATTTGAAGGCGGACTTTCTAGAGCGGCGGAAAAAGATGTAGGAACATATAAAATAGAATTAGGAAATTTAAAACTAGTAGATAATGGTATTTTTAGAGCAGCAAACTATAATTTAGTTTTAAATGAAACACCAGTAAATTTTGAAATTACACACATGTATATTTCTGTACCAACAATCAACACACCACAAATGTTTGATGCTACAGAAAAGTATGCAGTTGAAGAAAGTGTAGACTATGTAAGAAGTGGAGTATATGCAGCAACAGATGCTGGTACATATAATCTACAATTATCATTAGCAGATATAAAAAATACATTGTGGGAAGATACAAAAAATACACTTACAAAAAACTTTACATGGAAAATAACTGCTTTCAGCATAATAAATAGAGATGTAATTCAAAGTTTAGCAGTAACAGTTGATTCAATTCCAGATAAAGTTTATACAGGTTCTCAAATAACTCCATCAGTAACAGTAAAGATGGGTGAGATAAAATTAGTAGAAGGACAAGATTACACACTATCATATAGCAACAACATAAACGTAGGAACAGCAACTGTTACTATAACGGGTATAGGAAACTACGCAGATGTCATTACTACAACTTTTAAAATTACGAATGCAACAATGCAAGTAGATGCTTATGGATATGAAAATGTATACGATGGTCAAGGACATTCTATCAATGTGAATGTGTCACGACCTGCTTCAGGAGCAACAATATATTATTCTGAAAATCAATTAACATCATCAAACTATACATCAGGAAGCACAACAAATCCTACTTACACAAACGTTTGCACAAAAACAATTTATTATTACATAGTAGCACCAAACTTTAATCCTTACTCAGGAAATGTAATAATGAAAATATCACCAAAAACGATAGCATCAGGAATGAGCGTTTCAGGAATAACAAGTAAATCTTATACTGGATCAGCAATAACTCAATCTGGTCTAGTAGTAAAAGATTTAACTTTGAATAAAACATTAGTTTTAAATACCGATTACACTGTAACTTATAGAGATAATAAAAACTTAGGTACGGCAACAATGGTAATTACAGGTAAAGGAAACTATACAGGAACAAGAGAAGCGACATTTACAATAACAGGCGATACAATTACATTTGAAAAAGATACAGAAAACTTAACTACAGCAATAAATGTAACAATCACAAAACAATTATCAGTAACGACATTACAATATAGTTTAGATAATAAATCATGGACAACATATACAGGACCTGTAAAAATAACTCAAGATGGAATTTTATATGCAAGAGCAATAGATATAGGTAATTCAAATGCAGTTATAGGAACAGCACAATTACAAATTTCAAATATTTGTGAACACAAATACGTTGCCGCAACATGTACAGTAGCTTCATATTGTAGTCTTTGTGGATATGTAAATGGAAATCCACTTGGACACACATATACGCAACAAGTAGTTGAAGCTAGATACTTAAATACAGCAGCAACATGTACTAAAAATGCAATTTATAATAAAAAATGTGAAAGATGTACAGAATACACAACAGCTTCTACTTTTGAAGATGCTAACACAGCATTAGGACATGATTACAATAAATTAAGTGGAATCGTTGCAAAAGCAGCAACTTGTACAGAACCGGCATATTGCTATTATTCATGTACAAGATGTTCGAGTGTTTCTACTAATACATATGCAAGTGGAAGCCCATTAGGACATAATAGTTCAAAACAAAGTTCAACAAAGAGAAGCGATGCAACATGTACAGCTGCAGCAACATATTATTACTGTTGTTCAAGATGTAATGTTATTGCAGATACGTCAAAATACTATTCATCAGGAACAGCATTAGGACATGCATTTTCTGTAAAATCACAAAATTATTTGAGAACAGCAGCAACATGTACAGCACCTGCAACATATTATTATGAATGTTCAAGATGTGGAGTATCATCAAAAAATAATGATGGATCATATTATTCATATGGTTCAACAAATGCTCACTCATACACATCACAAACAACATCAACAACATATTTAAAGAGTGAAGCGACTTGTGTAAATGTTGCTGTTTACTATTATAAATGTACTGGGTGTACTGCAATGGGAACGAATACATACACATATGGAAGTGTAAATTCTTCTAATCACGTTGGGGGAACAACATATAATTATACAGCGCCAACAACGCTTGCTACAGGTAGAGAGTGGTACGTATGTAATTCGTGTGGCGTTACAGTAAGCAGTATTACAATTCCTAAATTAGAAATGTATGCAGTATTATGTTCGGACAATGTATTAGAGTTTAACACGACAGGAACATCAACAAGAGGTGTATCACTAAAAGCATCAGGAACATCATGGGTACTAGGTACATATACTTCTGCATCAAGTGTACCTTGGTATAGCTATGCAACTTCGATTACAGGAGTTCAAGTAACTGAAACAATAACACCAACATCAACAGCATATTGGTTCTATGGATGTTCAGCTTTAACTTCTGTAGGAGACTTATCAAAATTAGATACAAGTAGAGTAACTACAATGGCAAACATGTTCTATGGATGTTCAAAATTAAGTTCATTAGATGTAAGTAAATTAGTTACAACAAATGTAACAAATATGGCAGGAATGTTTAATGGATGTTCTGCATTAACAGCATTAACAGTTAGTAACTTTAATACAGCTAAAGTAACAGATATGAACGCAATGTTTAAAGGATGTAGCACTTTACCAACATTAAATATAAGTGCATTTACAACGGCTTCAGTAACAAACATGAAAGAAATGTTTAGTGGATGTACAAAGCTTGCTTCAATTACTTTAGGAAGTATATCAACAGCAAACGTAACAAACATGAGCTACATGTTTAATAATTGTAGTGCTTTAACATCAATAACTTTAACATCTTTTAACACAGCAAAAGTAACAAATATGCTTGCAATGTTTAATGGATGTTCAAAACTTACAACGTTAGATGTAACATCATTCAACACATCAAAAGTAACATCAATGTCAAATATGTTTAAAGGGTGTACGGCTTTATCAAAAATATATGCTACATCAAACTTTGTAACTACAGCAGTTACTGATGGTGGATCATCAATGTTTGCTGAAGACACAAGCTTGAAAGGTGGCTCAGGAACAGTATATAGTTCATCAAACGTAGGAAAAGCCTATGCTAAAATAGACGGTGGTGCAGCAAGTCCAGGATATTTCTGGTCAACAGTTACATGTACACACTCGTTTGCTTCAACAGCAAACAATTATCTAAGAAGTAGCGCGACATGTACAGCAGCACCAACATATTATTATGAATGTGCTCTTTGTGGAATGTCTTCACAAGGAGTAACAAATACTTACTATTCAAGTGGTAGTTCATTAGGACATAATCCAACAGTACAATCTGTAAGTAGTACCTATTTGAAGAGTAGTGCAACATGTACATCTCCAGCAATTTATTACTATAAATGTTCAAGATGTACTACAGCAGGAAGTAATACATATACTTATGGAAGTAAAAACTCTTCAAATCACGTTGGAGGAACAACAACAAAAACAACAACTGCAGCAACATGTACAAGCACAGGTGTAAAGACAACTTATTGTAGCGGATGTGGTGCAGCAACAGGAACAACTTCTATAGCAAAAATAGCACACAATTATGCAGCAGCAACGTGTACTGTAGCACAAAAATGTACAGTATGTGGAACAACAACAGGATCAGCATTAGGACATAGTTATGCGTCTGCAACATGTACAGCAGCAGCAACATGTACAAGATGTGGAGCAACAAGCGGTTCTGCTTTAGGACATAGTTATGCGTCTGCAACATGTACAGTAGCAAAAACATGTACAAGATGTAGTGCAACAAGTGGTTCGGCTTTAGGACATAGTTATTCAGCAGCGACATGTACAGCAGCAAAAACATGTACAAGATGTGGAGCAACAAGTGGTTCTGCATTAGGACATAATTATGCAGCAGCAACGTGTACAGCGCCAAAGACATGTACAAGATGTAGTGCAACAACAGGTTCAGCAAATGGACATAGTTATTCGGCAGCAACATGTACAGCTCCGAAAACATGTAGTGTGTGTAGTGCAACAACGGGTTCTGCATTAGGACATAATTATGCAGCAGCAACGTGTACAGCGCCAAAAACATGTACAAGATGTAGTGCAACAACAGGTTCAGCAAATGGTCATAGTTATTCATATTCAACAACAACTGCAGCAACATGCTTAAGAACCGGAACTGGAAAAGCAACATGTTCAGTGTGTAGTTATAGCTATACATATTCTATAGCTAAAGATTCAACTAACCATGAAGGTATGCCGGCAGCAACAATTGCTAAGGAAGCGACATGTACTGCAAACGGAAAGATAGATTATTATTGTAGTGAATGTAATGGATATATGAGTTCAAGAGTGGTTACTGCATACGGACATAATTATATAAACGCAGATTGTATAAATGCAGGAAAATGTTCTAGATGTGGAGCTACAGGTTCAAAAGATTCATCTGCACACTATGGTCCGATAGCTGCAGAAATAACAAGAGCGGCAACATGTACAACTGCTGGATTAAAAACATATAGATGTAATGCTTGTAGCGGAGTGGATTCAACAGAAACAATAGCTGCATTAGGCCATAATTATGCATCGGCAACATGTACAAAAGCAAAAACATGTACAAGATGTAGTGCAACAACAGGTTCAGCTTTAGGACATAGTTATACAAGCCAAACTAAGAAGAGTGGAACTTGTGGAAAATATACACAATATACATGTTCAAGATGTGGATACTCATACAACAGTTCAACAACATATGTACATTTATGGGTTGATAATGGAACAACAACAACATGTAAAGGTTGTGGAATTAGTTATATAAATTAAAAGCATACGAATAAATAAAAACTTAAAGCATACACATTTCTTTAAGGAGAGATGTGTATGCTTATTTTTACGAAAAAAGATTTGAAGTTTTATGCTTTGATGATAATAATGTTATTTGTTAGTATTATTACACCTGTTAGCATGAATGCTAATAAAATAGAGGAAACTACAAGTATGGCACTTGCCACTACTTGCGTGATTGTTGATGCAGGACATGGTGAACCAGATGGTGGTGCTGTATCTGATGATGGTGTTAAAGAGAGTAATCTTAATTTGCAAATTGCAAACAAGCTAAGAGATGAACTTGCTTTAAGAGGATATCAAGTTATAATGACACGTGAAGATGAAAACAATATTTCGGGTTTAAATGATGATTCAACTATAAGAAGTATAAAGTCCCAAGATATTAATAATCGCGTAAATTTAGCGAATTCTAGCGGCGCAGAGTTCATGATATCAATTCATATGAATAAATATGAGGACCCTAAGTATTTTGGATGGCAAACATTTTATTCAAAAAATTCAGAAAAGGGTAAGTTGCTTGCGGAATGTATACAAGCTCAAATAAGAGAAACTACAGGCATAGAAAATAAGCGAGAAGCTTTGAAAATAGAAGGAATAAAAATAATAGATAAAACAACAATACCAGTAGTAATAGTTGAATGTGGTTTTTTATCTAATCCAGAAGAGTGTGCAAAATTACAAAACCCAAATTACCAAGCAAAATTAGTAGAAGGAATTATTAGTGGAGTAGAGTTGTTTTTGAAAACACAAAACTAAGTGTGAATATGTTAGGTTACTAACAAAAAATTGAATAAAATGTTGATAAAATTCTAGCAACTCTTACGGAAGTATAAATTTGATTTTTTGCAAATTATAAAAATAGAACATGTGCAACACGTATGTAACAAAAAGGTAAAGCAAATTTAATATTTGCTTTATTTTTTTGCTTTCAAAAATCCTCGTTATAGCTTCCGTAAAGGCATTTTGCAAGTTTTTTTACAGTAATATTTCTTATATACTTTTACACGCACGCGCGTGTATAGACATGAGGCATAGAAAATGTTACAAATAGTTTGTACAGTGCTGCAACAGCAGTACAAATACGAATACACAAAAGACAACATCGAATAGTTTAAGGAGGAGCTGAAACTATGAAAAGAAACAGACGGAGTGTCGATGATAACGGTGGTTATCATGGTAATTGTTACCTTGATACTAGCCTCGGTATTTATCCAAGGCTCATGGAAATCAATCGACCAAGCCACAGAGACAAAATACTTACAAGAAATCACGGAGATTAAGAAAGGGGTTAATACAAAACGTCTTTCGAACTCTAAGAAAGGACTCGACGAAGAAACCTTAAATCAAGGTTTTATAAAAGTCAGGGTACAAGATGCACCAACGACTTTTGAAAGCTTTGATGAAGAAGAGATAACAGGTTACGTTGTCGACTTACATGTAATTGAATATGAAAAATCAACTGTAGGTCAAGGATATCTAGACTTTGTTGAGGATGACCTTGTAAAGTTCAATGTGGATGACGTCTACGTTTACGATGCAATGGGAACAGTATATTATGCAAAAGGTTTGTATGCATATTCAGGTGAAAATATTTATACAGATACTTCTGACATAGCTCGTAAAGATGGTCCTACAATTGAAGTTGTTAGCACAACTGAAGGTCATATTGAACTTAAAGTAACTCCTTACTATGGTGGTGCTATTACAAGTGTTATGGTTGGTACAGAAAAAGCTCAAACAACAGATGGAAAAACATTTACTTGTGACGTGCCAGATAATGGCACATACATTGTAATTGCTACAGAAGAAGGTGGTAACTCAACAAGAATAACTATTACTGTTACAGATATGGTTGTAGTTATACCTGCTAAGCCAGTTATTAATTCTATTCGTGTAGAATCAGGAGATCCTTACATTAACGAAAAAGTAGTTACATTACATATTGATGCAACAAGTGCAACACACATGTATGTGAGCACAAAGCTAAAAGCTGTTAATGCGGGCACAACTGGTTGGAAAGAATATGAGCCAACAACAATCATAACATTAAAAGAAGGCGTAAATAATATTTACGTTTGGTGTAAGAACGAAGTTGATCAAATGGCAGATGGAATAGCAGAAACAAGTGTAATCGTCGATACAATAGCTCCTAGTAAAGACGAACCTTCTTATGTGATTTCAGGTTATTCGATGACAATATACAATAAGCAAACTGATGCTACTTCAGTAACAGTTGAATTTGGTTATAGAGATGCGGGAACAACAAATGAGTATACTTGGCAAGAAACAAACAAAATAGAAGACGCAGCTCCAGGTCAAAAAATGGACATCAAGACTCGCGCGAAAGATGCTGCAGGAAACGTTTCTGAATCAAGAGTAACGACAACAGAAGCGTTCCCAACAATTCCGAATGATATTACAATAACAGAAACTCCAGAAGATGTTTGGAGTACAAGTAAAGTTATAACGATAGAATATCCAGATACATATGGTGTATATCCATATAAAAATTATTACAGAATAGATGATGGAGAATGGCAAGAAGTAACTTCAGATAAAGAAACAATAAAAGTTATTAAAAACAGTTTAATAGAAGCTGTTGTTTCTGCACAATTTAATTCATCTCAAACAAGAATGGGTGAAATTAAAGAATTTGAAGTTTCAAAGGTTGATAGAAATAAACCAGAACTTATTAGCTTGCTTCCTGAAGAACCAGATATGGTTTATGATCAAGGATATGACATTACAGTAACTGCTCAAGATTTTGAATCTGGTCTAGTTGCTTGGGAAGTAACTACAGAAAACATTGAACCAGTATATTGGTCTCATGAATTAAATGAAACAAATGAATTAACAAATCTAATTTTTAGAGCAGAACAAAACGGTAAATATTATGTATGGGCAAAAGATGCTGTTGGTCTAGTTAATTCAGTAGTAGTTGAAGTAAAAAATATAGACTTGATTGATCCAGAAGTAGTAAGTTATGACGTTACTTTTGGTAAGGCACAAGCAACGTTAACTGCAATTATTAAAGATGAATCTTTAGGTTTAGCAGCATATGCTTGGACAAAAGGTAAAGACGCAAAACCAGAAGACGCTGAATGGATACCTTTAGAAAAAACAACTCAAACTGAAGTAACATATATTGCTACAGAAAATGATACGTATACAATTTGGGTTCAAGACGTTGGTGGAAGAATTACAAGAGCTGTTAAAGATGTAAAGGTTATCTTCTCAGTAACATACGATTATAAAACAAATGGTGGTACATCAATAAAAGGTGATGGATTATCTTCAACAAATAATGTGCTATATGTTGGATGCAATATGCCGGTTGATTTAACACCTACATCAGTAAGATCTAAATCTACATTTTTAGGATGGAGCAGAGACCCACACGCTAAAATTGCAGAAACAGAAATTGTAATGGGAACAAAAGAAGATATTGTGTTATATGCGATATTCTCTAAAGAAATCACATTGAATTTCTATTATTACGAAGGAACAACACAAAAGAAACAAGAAGTAAAAGCATACTTATACAATCAAGAAGAAACTGTAGAGGTTGAAATTCCAGAAATAACAGCTGTGTTTACAGATTGGACATCAAGAGGTTGGACACTAAGTACAGCGCATGATGCTAGTGTTGAATATACGTTAGTTGGATCGACAATTGAAGTTGATGATCACACAGACATATACATGTTGTATGAAAGAAATTTGGCAATTACATATAAATACTTTAAATCATCTAGCTATGTGGATTTATTGCCAATATATACAAATACATATGACGTAACAGTAACAACATCAGCAACATCAACAGCTCCAGAAATTGCATTGAATGTAAAAAAACAAGCAGATGATAATTCATGGAACTTCAGAGGTTGGAGTTTTGATGCAACTGCAAATGCAGAGATTGATTTAGTAAATAAAGGACAGTATGAAACAAAACAAGACGTTACATTCTATGCAACTTATGAATCAGAAGTTAGCGCGTTTAAATATACTCATGGCAATGCCACACCAGAAGAAGTTACCGGAACAGCATATCTTGCTTGGAATGGTACTGTAATAAATGCAAAAATAAATTTAGGAACAGCAGCAAATACAACATATAAATCTGCAACTTGGACACCAGATGGATGGAGTCTACAAAAGGTTGCAACAGGTTTAATTGAAGTACCAAACAATGGAGATGCTGATATTTATATCAATACAAATTACTATGCAATTTATAGTAGAGATGTAAAAATAACAACAAAGATATTTAATGATCAAGAAGTAGTTGTATCTGCTGGTGGATTATTAAATGCAACAGGTGATGTATTTAAAGCAATAATGAAATTGCCAGAAATAAGTGACATTTCATTAAGTGGTCTTGATTGGTTACCAAGAGGATATAGTTTTGATTCTACTGCACAAGCGGAAATTGATTTTGAAGAAAATGATGAAGTAATGTTTGACGAAGATGTTACTTTATATGCTTCATATTACAGAATTGTAAATATCAATAAAGTTAATTTCTATGGAACAGATACAACAAGTCATATTGCATACAGTACATATAAAGGTGAAATAGATAAAGTTGTAACGAATATTGGAACAGTAGAAACTATTTATTTCAATGGCGAAAATTGGGAACCATATTTCTGGACTGCAACATCAAGTCTTACAGCAGAAAAAGCGGTTGATTTAAATGGAACAATAGAAACAATAAAAGATGAAACATATTACATGTTATATGGAAGAGATGTAACAATTACAAGACATTTCTATGATGATGAAACTTCAACTGTAGAAGGAAAAGCATTATTAGATACTGGTAGAAACATTCTTCCTGTAACATATGTAACAGGTGATTTTGAAAAAGTAGTTCTTGATGGAGTAGATTGGGAAGCGAGAGAATGGTGCAGTCTATTAAATTATTTAGCAGAGGATGCTAAACATTATTCAAAAGAAGAAGAACTAACAACATATAAAGATGAAGATATTTATGCGATTTATGGTGATACATTAAATATCGATGTATACACATTAGATAAGAATGGAACACCTAAATATGTTCAATTATATGGAACAAGAATAATGACAGTCGATGGCAAAATTATTTCTATTCAAAATGTAGAATTACCAGAACTAGAAGAAGTAACTAAAGATGAATTAATATGGACTCCTTTGGGATACTTAGCTTCAGAAGATGGATATGATTTAACTCACAAAGACGGTGTTGTTTCAAAGTTTGGCGGAGACACAATTTTACCAACAAAAGATTTAAAATATTTCGCAATTTATGAAACAAATGCAGTAATAACAAAAGTATTATTTGAAGATGTAAAGACAGAACAACATAGAATAACATTAAATTCAAATGCTGAAATTGGTGGAACAACAATTAGATTAGGAACAATCACAAATGCTGTTTCTGAAGAAAGAGTTTGGCAAGGATTTGGTTGGGACGATGATGCAATAAATTATGAAACACCAAAATATATGGCTAATACAGAAATATTAATAGAAGGAAACAGAACTTTCTATGCAGCATATCTAAAAGAAGTTGCATTAGAACATCAAGAATATCAAACGGAAAGTGTTACAAAATCAACTTTCGTTGAAGGTACTGCATACATGAGTTATAGCGGCGAAACAAAAGCAGCAGAGATTAAAGTTGTTGATCCTCTATATAATGTAGTAATAATTGAAAATGAAGCATGGACATATAAAGGTTGGTCTGACAGCAATGAGTTGCATACACCAATTACAAATGCAATAGGTTCAACAATTGAATTGCTAGATGATGATACAATCTACGCTAGATATGAAAGAATAATAACTGCAACACTTCACGTATATTTAGATGCAGTAAGAACAGCAACTGGAAGCTCAGAGGCAAATACTTTGGGTATGCGTGCAGATTCTGAAATTGATTTTGGCGAAATAGAAAGCGTAAATGTAAACGGTTCTATATGGCAACCAAGAGGCTGGAGCACAGATCCGGCAGCAAATGCTGGTGCAAGTTTCATTAACAATTTTGGAACAGGTAAATTATCTAAAGATATAGATTATTACGCATCATATATTACTGATGTTACAGTAACGTTTATATCTTATAGTGGAGAAACAGAAACAATTAAAAATAGAATTGGTACTTTATACATGGATTACCTTGGAAATATGATTGATACAGAAATCGTAACTCCATCACAAGATTTATATACAGGTATTGATGGTAACTGGATTGCAGCTGGTTATACTGAAGAAACGCTTCAAGAAGTAGATGACAGTCTAATTGCAAAATCAAAAATAACAACGAATAAAAACAGAACGTTCTATGGTTTATATTACAGAACATTAACACTTACATATGATCCTAATGGAGGAACAATGGAAGAGACTGTATCTGAAGGAATACAAAGAGTTAATTCATACAACATCACAGACACAGCAAATCCAACGATAATAGTAAGCACTCCAGTTCCAAAACGTACAGGATATACGTTTATGAATAAATGGACTGAACAACAAGATATAGAATTACCAGGATATATAATTGGAGAATCAATCACAATTTCTAGAAACACTACATTATATGCATTCTGGGAAAGAACAATCTATACAATTGATTACAACCTAAACGGTGGAGAAGGTAACTTTGAATCACAATCAAAAGAACATGATGTTGATATTGTGTTAAGTGCACAAGAACCAACAAGAGATGGATACGTATTTAAAGGTTGGAGTACATCAGAAGAATCATTCGTAGTTGAATACAATTCGGGTGATACATATAGCTTGAATATGTCTGCAACATTATATGCTGTATGGAATCAAAAATTATATGCTTTGATTTATGATGATGGCACGATGGGATTTAACACAACAGGAACGCCAAAACTTGGTCAAACATTGGCAGATGAAAGCTACGTTTGGTTATTAGAAAATGAATTCTATGGAACAATAGAACTTCCTTGGTATGGATTAGATATTAAGAAAGAAATTGTTTCAGTAGAATTTGAAGAAGAAATAAAACCTGCATGGACAGCTGCATGGTTCTACGGTTTTGAAAAATTAGAAAAGATAGTTAATATCGAAAATTTAAATACAAAACAAACAACAGTAATGAGTTATATGTTTGAAGGTTGTACAAATCTAAAAGAAATTGATTTAACAGGATTTGATACATCGATGACTCTAGGAATGAAAAATATGTTTAAAGATTGTACATCGCTACAATATGTGGATATAAGTTCATTTAATATATCATCATTAAATACAATTACAAACATGTTCTACAATTGTACAGATCTAAAGACAATTATCTCTCAAGAAGGATTTACTATGGAAAGTGTTGCAGAGGGAGTAAACGTATTTAGAGGATGTAGCTCATTAGTCGGAGGAAATGGAACAACATATTCACACGAAAATGCAGATAAAGATATGGCAAAAGTTGACTATGGTGAAGGATACGGCGTAGATACACCTGGTTATTTCACAGGAACAAACATGAGAGTGTATGCGTTATACTACACAGATGGAAGCTTAGGATTTAATACAACAGGAAACCCTGCTATAGGTAAAGTTGTTTCAAACAGCAAAGAAAATATTTGGGTAGTACCGTTTGCTTTTGAAAACGGTGATGAGGTTCCTTGGGCTCATAAAGCTTCTTCAATAAACAAAGTTGTTATAGAAGAAAATATTATTCCAAGTGCAACTGCATGGTGGTTTAATAATATGAGTAATTTAAATTCAATATTAAATATTGAATACATAGATACATCAAGGGTAAGAACAATGCAAGGAATGTTTGCGGGCTGTAAGAAGCTTACAAATATTTCAACAGAAAACTTTAACACATCAAAAGTAACAGACATGAGTCATATGTTTGAAAACTGCACAAATGTGTTAACGTTAGATCTAAGAAACTTTGATACAACAAATGTAACAAACATGGCAGGAATGTTTAATGGATGCGAGAAAGCAAATAAGATAATTATATCTAGTTTCGATACATCTAATGTAACTGACATGTCAAGCATGTTTAAAAATTGTAAGACGGTTCCAACAATAGATGCAAGAACATTTAATACATACAATGTAACTAACATGGAATCAATGTATGAAGGAGCTGCGAAAGTTTCATACTTAGATTTAAGTTCTTTCAATACAGTTAATGTGACAAATACAACAAATATGTTTAAAGATTGTTCTGTATTAGCAACAATTTATGCAACTGAAGATTTTGTAACAAGCGGAATTACAGAAAGTACAGATATGTTCTTAAATGTTAAAAACATCATTGGTGGTAGAGGTACAGAATATGTTGAGCTTGCTGTCGATAAAGCTTATGCAAGAATTGACCAAGGTGTAACACGTGCTGGTTACTTCACAAAAGAAAAAGTATTTGCACTTTATTATACAGATGGTTCATTAGAAATTAAAACAACGGAAAACCCAACAACAGGAAAGACATTATATGCCGAAGATTCTTATTGGGCTGTAGCTGGTAAGTTTGCATCAGCTGAGGCAAGACCATGGGATCAATATAAAGATGTAATATATACAGTATCAATTGAAGATATTGTAACGCCTATATCAACAGCATATTGGTTTACAAACCTTACAAACATAACTGGCGTTAAAAATATATCAAACATAGATACAAGTATTACAAAATATATGACGGGTATGTTCGAGGGTTGTACAGCATTAACATACGTTGATGTAGGAAGCTTCAATGTTGCCGAAGTTCAAAATATGGATGACATGTTTAAAAACTGTTCTTTAATTAATGAACTAGATTTCATCAATTGGAATACTGCGAAAGTTAAATCTACAACAAATATGTTCCAAGGATGTATAAGACTTTCTAAGGTAGACGTAGGAGCAAATTGTACAATTCATAGAAGTTTACCAGTAACTTCAGCAGAATATATTGATGGAGCAAATGGTAAATGGTATAACTCAATCGGTCAAGGTTTTGAAAGTGCAGAGTTGCCATTAGAGAAGATTGATACATACTATGCATCAGTAGATATGGTTCCTCCAACATTAGCACCAGGACAAACTTGGTACGCAAATGCAGGAGAAAACTTTGATCCATCTACAATTACAAATATTTATATAACAAACGAATATACATCAAGTGGTCGTGAATCAGCTTCTTGGTATGCTGACGAGGCAGGAAAAGGAAAAATCACATGTTATGTTGTAGAAAATGTTTTATATATTGTAAATAAACATACAGCATATTCAAGTGGTGCGATAATGTTACATGAAAATGCAGCAGGAACATTTGCTGAGTTTACATCAGCAAAGACCATCAACGGGTTAAGATTATTTAATACAATTCGTACACAAAATATGGATAATATGTTTGGATCTGAATCTGGAGGATGCGCAGGTGTTACAAAACTTACAGGTTTTGAAAAATGGAATGTATCAAACGTAACAAGTGTAGACAATATATTTTATGGTTGCGGAGTTAAAGATTTAGATTTATCAGAATTAGACTTCACAAGCTTAACTGATTACAGCAATATGTTTAACGGATCTCTTGCAACAACAATTGTTATAGGTGAATGGAATATTGAAAACGCAAGTAATATGTTCGCAAATTGTCCAAACCTACAACTTGTAAATTTAACAGCAATGAATTTCACAAATTTAACAAATACACAAGAAATGTTTGAAAATGATACAAGTCTTTTAACTATATATGTAGATAAAACTTTTGTACCAAATTCAATCGTTACAAGTACAAATATGTTCAATAATTGTACTTCTATACTTGGTGGTGCAGGTACATTGTATGATGCATCTCGTGTAGATAGAAGATATGCAAAGATTGACGAAGAAACAGCACCAGGCTATTTAACAGCATTTGAAATAGGTGCAGGTGCACTTTCTGCAAAATTATATGAAACAGGAACAGTTGCTGCAACATATGTAGAATTAAGCGAGGAAGGTGTTGATATTCCTGCATGGAATTATAGTAATGGTGCAAAATTATTAGAAATTAAAGCAAGTAACTTGATGGCTGGTGAAGAAAAGAAAGTTACAATTAGTGTACCAACCGGTATGTATATAAAAAATGATTCGTGGACAAAGGTTGGAGAATTCTCAGGTATAACAAATGTGGTGTTTACAACATTAGATATCGATTCTTCGACATCTGGAATACAACAAGGAACAGGTACTTATACAAATGCACAAACTGGTACGGTAACATTTACAATTGGTAAATATGCAGCATATAGTAAGATACAATTACTAGTAATGTATGATGAAACTATTTGGGACAAATGTGCCGGCAATGGTAATTTAACTAAAGAACCTGCAGTAAAAGTTACTTTGAATGATTCAAAAACATTGAAAGCAAATAATGTTTCTGCAGCCGCTCCTTATGGTGGAGGCTTGTATCTAGGTAATAGTACAGGAACATCTAATTTATATGTAGGAAATGATTATGAACAAAATCCAGTAACAAGTTTTTACTATATAGCTAGCAATCAAGCATCATATGCTTCTTATTACAAATCAATTACAACAAGACTTTGTCTATATAGCACAGATGTAAATGGAGAACCAATATATGCAACTTTTAAAGACATATATGGTAGCTTTAGTGGACAAAATAATTACACACTCACAACTTCAAATGGAGTAACAACTGTTGTTGCAAATGATGTAAAAACAACAGGTGGTTTACAAATGCCAAAAGGTATTTATACATTAGAAGAAGATGCTGGATTTATTGAAGGTACGAAAATATTTTATGTACAAGAAGTAGTAACAGTTGACTATGTAGGAAAGGTGAGAACAGATACACTTACACAACAATTTACAATTGGTAAAAAAGAAGTAAGTTATTCGAATATTCAAATGTCATCTTCTACTAAAAGTACAGTTGAAGAAAGTTATCACGAAGGAAAAGCATATTACGATACTATTGGATATATGGCATTCGAATATAAAGGTGTAGCTGATATTACTGATATTGATGTAGATATCAACTTTGATGTTACTACAGGAGAAAATGTTGCTCCTACAGCAAAGGTTGCATATATGCAAGTACCATTAGTACAATATACAGAAGCGATTGCATATGTAACACTTGTTGATGATGCTGGAGTACAAAGTGGTCCTCATAGTACTACAATTTCAGCGACATCAAATAGCACGGGAGCTAGAGTAATAGCAAAAGATATTGCGGCGGAAAATGGTTTATCAGGAACATATTATTTGAAAGCGATTTCATATAATATTGCTGAAATTCCAGGTTCTTTAACTACAACAAGATTCTATGCATATCAAGCAACTTCTTCTGTTGGAGGCTCAGGAACAATTGGTGGTTGGATAACAGGAGAAGCTAAACATACAATGAAACTTACTTATCCAGAAGGAACAACTCCTGCATCAGCAACAGCGTCATCAACATCAAAATTTGCTTCTGAACCAAGACTTGCTGGTAGAATAGTAAGTTATGGAACCCCTTCAGGTACGAGCTTTGAAGCTGGTGAAGATATAGTATTAGATTTTGCGCCTGCAGTATCTACATATCCATATGCAGAAACACAACACATAACAAAACCAGTAATATATATGGTATTACCAGTAGGAGCACAAGTTAAGGATGCTGTATTCTCAACTGCACAAGGAGGCTCATCTATAGCAACAAGTGTTATAACCGTTAACAAGATGTTTGAAAAAGACGGAGTAATCCACAACGTTTATAAGATTGAACCAGAAAGCGAGATGCATTATGGTGGTATTACACCAAACATAGGTGTAGATACAACTAGATGGGTAAGACTAACAATTTCAACAGATACTAACATGGAAAGAACAACGTTGATGTTGAGAGACTTAGTATCATTTAAAGATACTAACTTACATTGTCATGTAAGTGGTGGTCAAGGAGAATATAAGAAATCTGATACATATGATGTTGACAACGATGGATTAACAAGTGATACATATGGTACAATAAACTCTACAACAGCATCAATTACAATATTCCCAATTGAGGAATAAAATTAGCAAAAGTTAAAATGCAAAAATATTTGAAAGTTAAATAGGAGGTAGCAATGGAGACTATTGCTAAAAGAGTAAGAAGAAGTATCTTAGAGCAAGTACATGCTGCAAGTTCAGGACATCCTGGAGGGGCACTATCTTGCGCAGATATATTAGTAGATATCTACTTTAAAGATATCACTGAAGGAGATAAAGTTATATTATCGAAAGGACATGCAAGTGCGGCTTTATATGCCGTACTTGCAGAAAAAGGTTTCTTTGATAAATCTGAACTTAGTTCATTTAGAAAACTTGGTTCAAGATTACAAGGACATCCTGCACTTGGAAAAGCACCAGGAGTAGACGCTCCAAGTGGTTCGCTTGGACAAGGTTTATCGGTTGCAAACGGACTTGCATTATCATTTAAAATGGATGGAAAAAATAATTATGCATATTGTATTTTGGGCGATGGAGAAGTGCAAGAAGGTCAAGTTTGGGAAGCTGCAATGACAGCATCACATTACAAATTAAATAATGTGATAGCATTCTTAGACCACAACGGTTTGCAAATTGATGGAACAAATGAACAAGTAATGAATATCATGCCTTTCAAAGAAAAATTTGAAGCGTTTGGTTGGTATGTTCAAGAAATATCAGGACATAACTTTGATGAAATTACAGCAGCGATTGCAAATGCAAAAGCGCAAGACAAACCTTCTATGATAATTGCTAATACTGTAAAAGGAAAAGGAGTATCATTCATGGAAAACCAAGTCGGTTGGCATGGAAAAGCTCCAAACGATGAAGAGTATGAAAATGCAATTAATGAGTTAGGAGGCGAGAGTTAATGGGAAAAGCAACTAGAGAAAGTTATGGAGAAGCATTAGTAGAATTAGGAGAGAAATATTCAAACTTAGTTGTGCTAGATGCAGACCTTTCAGGAGCAACTAAAACAAACGGCTTTGCAAAAAAATATCCAGAAAGATTTTTTAACATAGGAATTGCAGAACAAGACATGATGGGAACTGCAGCAGGACTTGCATTAGGTGGTAAAGTACCATTTGCAAGTACGTTCGCAGTATTTGCATCAGGAAGAGCGTATGATCAAATACGTAACACAATTTGCTATGGAAAAATTAATGTAAAAATAGGAGCAACACATGCCGGTATAACAGTTGGTGAAGATGGAGCGACACATCAAGCTTTAGAAGATTTAAGCATGATGAGAACGCTTCCAAATATGACTGTGTTATATCCTTGTGATGACTATCAAACAAGATGGATGATTGAAGAAGCAATCAAATTAAATGGTCCGGTTTATGTGAGATTAACTAGAGCAAAAACAGATGATGTATATAAAATAGGTACAGAATTTGAACTTGGCAAAGGTGTACAACATGGAAATGGAACAGATGCAACGATTATAGCAACTGGAGTAACAGTTGGTGAAGCGTTAGCGGCACAAAGAGATTTAATATCAAAAGGAATTGATGTACGCGTAATTGATATGCATACAATAAAACCAATTGATAAAGAAATTATATTAAAAGCAGCACGCGAAACAAAACGAATCATCACAGTAGAAGACCATAGCGTAATCGGTGGATTAGGAAGCGCAGTGTGTGAAGTGCTTTGCGATGAATGTCCAACTAAGGTGACACGAATGGGTATCAAAGATGAATTTGGTCAATCAGGTAAATGGCAAGAGCTACTTGCATATTATAAAATTGACCGTACTGCTATCGTTGAAGAATTAATTAAATAAAAAATAACCCTCGACTTTTTGTCGAGGGCTTTTTATTATTTTAATAAGTTATTTCAGCATCGTATTTACTTACCCAGATACCTGTAACATTACCATTTTCTTTAAATGCAGAACTTACAGTATAACCGTTTTCTGTATAGTCATGATATATTTCACTAAATACAATATTTCCGGCAGGATCTTTTGAATATCTAGGAATCCATACGAACATACTTCCTTCAGTAGTAACTTCTCTTCCTTCAATATTAACAAGTTCTGTTTTACGAAGTTCTTCGTTTGTATAACCATCTACAGCAAGCTCATCAGTAAGCATTACATTTGCCCACATTTCTTTTTCGGCAGAGTAATCATACCAATTAGTATCTTCAGAGTTAACTACAATCCATCTACCATTAATATTTCTAACAGGAACCATACCTTTTAATAAAACTGGTTTGTTTACACCTTTAGTAACATTAAATTGATCAGGAGAAACATCACCAGAAACTTCTCCAACAACTTGCTTCAAGTCGTCTAATGCAAAGTATTCTTCGTCATCAACTATAATAGGAAGAACAGAAACAACTTCACCTGTTAAATAATTAACAATATATGTTCTGATTACGTTTTCTAAGTCAAGTTCTACAGCTTCTTCTGGAGATAATTGATACCAACCATCACCATATTGTAATCCGTTAACTTCAACAGGATTTGCATCTGTTAAAGGTGTGCCGATGTATGGATATTTAGTAGCATTCGTTCTATTGAAGAATGCTCTAGAAACAACAGCATCACTTACATTTAAAGCTTCTGTATATGCACCAACATTATCTGCTTGATCAATGTTTTGCATACCACCATAATAAATTGTAACACCTGCAATGATGATTAAAACAACGATTGTGATAACAAGTGTTATCAATGAAATACCTCTATTATTTTTCATAAAACCATCTCCTCTATATAAAATAGTACGAATATCCTCATAATTATTAAATATTATACCATTTTTTTGAAGCTACAACAATATTTCTAAGCTATTTTTCGAGCTTGACAAGCTGAGAGTGGTGTGATAATTTCGCAGTGTAAGATTTAATTCTAAGAGTTTATTTTCTTTTTAATTTCCAATTAATTATTTAAATAGTAAATTTTCAATCTATGAGCGACGGCATAGGTTTATTTTTCGAGCTTAATAGGAGGAAAAATGTTATCAACTACATATAGTATTGCGCTTTCGGGAGTGGAAGGAAGTTTAGTAAACGTTGAAGTTGATGTGGGGAATGGTTTGCCTTCTTGGGATATTGTTGGTTTGCCGGATGCTGTTGTACGTGAATCTAAGGAACGAGTTCGTACTGCAATTAAAAATTCAGATTTAACAATGCCCAACAAAAAAATCGTGGTAAATCTTGCACCTGCACATACTAAAAAAGAAGGTGCAACATTTGATTTAGCAATCGCTATCGGCATATTAAAAAATGCAGAAGTGATATCTACTCAAGAATTGAGAGAGTATGTTTTAATAGGTGAATTATCTTTAGATGGAAGTATCAACAAAGTGAAAGGTGTGCTAGTAATGTGCATTGTGGCAAAAAGTCTTGGTAAAACGAAAATTGTTGTTCCTTTTGATAATAGATTTGAAGCGAGCGTTGTTCAAGGTATAGAAATTATTCCAGTTAAAAATCTAAAAGAAATTGTGGATTTGTTAAATAACAAAACAAAAATCGAACCGTTTGTTAGTGAGATTAACATGAAAAGCAAAGTAAAAACACAATTAGATTTTGCTGATGTCCAAGGACAAGAAAACGTAAAACGTGCGTTAGAAATAGTTGCAGCTGGGGCGCACAATTGTCTGTTAATAGGTAGTCCACGGATCTGGAAAAACAATGCTTTCTCAAAGATTGACCACAATTTTACCTGATTTAACATTTAATGAAGCATTAGAGATAACTAAGATTCAAAGCGTTGCAGGAGTCCTTTTGGACGATACGGCATTAGTTAGCGAAAGACCGTTTAGGTCACCGCATCATAAAGCTTCAATTGTATCTTTGCTTGGCGGTGGACAAAATCCTAAACCTGGAGAAATAACTTTAGCGCATTATGGAGTTTTGTTTTTAGATGAACTTCCGGAGTTTTCGCGAAGTGCGCTGGAGTCTTTAAGAGGTCCTCTTGAAGATGGAAAAATTACAATTTCTAGAACAAGTTCAACCGTTACATATCCGAGTAATTTTATATTCATGGCAAGCATGAATCCGTGTCCATGCGGGTATTTAAATGATAAGAAAAAGGCTTGCGTGTGCACTCCTACACAAGTATCAAATTACAAAAATAAAATAAGTGGACCTATATTAGATAGGATAGATTTGCATGTAGAAGTTGAACGAGTTGATTATAAGAAATTGCAATCTAATGAAAAAGCAGAGTCCTCAGAAATGATTAGAGAACGTGTTAATTGCGCACGAAATGTGCAATTAGAAAGATATAAGAATGAAGGTATAATTTCAAATTCAGAACTATCTGCAGCACAAATAAGAAAGTATTGTAAGTTAGATGAAGAGACAAAAATGTTTTTGGAAAGCGCATTTAATATATATGGTTATAGTGCGCGCACATATTCAAGAATATTAAAGATAGCGCGTACAATTGCTGATTTAGATGGAAAGAAAAATATCGAATTGGCACATGTGGCAGAAGCGATTCAATACAGAACATTAGATAGGAGTAATGAAAATGAACAATAAAATTTTAGGAAGAGAGGGAGAAGAATTAGCAGCGAGATTTTTAGAAAAGGAAGGATACGAAATAATCGAAACAAATTATAATTGCGGATTTGGAGAAATAGACATCATAGCAAAGAAGGGAAAAGAACTTGCTTTTGTAGAAGTGAAAACAAGATCTCAAACATTTTTCGGAATGCCTGTAGAGTCCGTAAATATTCCAAAACAAAGACATATTTATAAAGTGGCAGAATATTATATCTATAAAACAAATGCATATAATTACGAGATTTCATTTGATGTGATTGAAGTGTATAAATATCAAGGTCAAGCAATTAGAATCGAAAAGATAAAGAATGCAATAATTGAAAATCCAAGGCAAACTTTTAGGAGAACTAGATGAATATAAAAATACTTCATAAGAATAACAAATATTTTCCAAAGAACTTTTTGAAGTTAAAAGATTGTCCGGAATTCATATTTGTGTTGGGTAATGAAAAAATATTAAATAATTTTTCAATTGCGATAGTTGGTGCTCGAAAAGCATCATACGAATCAAAAGAGATTGCAAAAAATATAGCAGAAGACATTGCATCAAGCGACGTTGCTGTTGTAAGTGGTTTGGCAATAGGAATAGATAGTGAAGCACATGCTGGTGCGTTAAAAGCTCAGGGAAAGACAATTGCTGTTCTGGGAAATGGTTTAGATAAAATTTATCCGCGAGAAAACAAAAAACTTGCGATGCAAATAATCGAAAGCGGTGGAGCAATTATCAGCGAGCAGTTTCCTGGAAGCGATCCGCTTCCGATAAACTTAAATAAAAGGAACAGACTCATATCTGCACTTGCAGAATGTGTATTAATAGTAGAAGCAAAGCGAAAAAGTGGTTCGTTAATAACTGCTGAATATGCTAAGAAACAGGAAAAGAAGCTTTTTGTGATTCCAGGAGGTATAGATGATATTAATTTCGAAGGGAGTAATCAGTTATTAGTGGATGGAGCTAAATGTGCGAGAAATGCAAATGATGTGTTAAGAAACTACGATTTGAAAATAAAAGAAAACACACCACGTGGTAGCCCAAACAAAATCCCTGAAAACCTTGTTTCAATCTATAATTTAATAACTAAAAAAGGAACATCCTTTCAAGAAATTTGTGCTAAATCCACTGAATCAACAAAAGATATATTCATAAAACTTACCATGCTTGAGGTCTCTAGACACATAAAAAAGGCAGACGGCAAGTTCTTCAAAAGCGGACTTCCGTAAAATTTACAGAATAATCACGTTAATTAAATTGATTTTAATAAACCGTAGTAGTAAAATTTAAGAGTAAAAGTTTAATTCGTAGGGAGAATAACGTATGAAAAAATATTTGATGTTTTTATTAGTTGCGGTTTTTTGTTTTTGTGGAGCTGTGTATGCTACAGAAACACCAGTGATTGATGAAATAGATTCAGGAGAAGTTCTTTATGATGAAGGATATGAGGTTGCACTTGATGAATCAATAAATAGTGAGCTATATGTGAATGGAGAAATTTCTTTTGATATATTGAAAGGTACTGTTGTAGAAGCTGGAGAAGTTTATGAAGAAGATGGCGGATATACGGTTTATTCTTATCAAGATGTGAAAGTATATATAAAAGATAAAGGTTATGCCACAACAAAAGTAATTAAACATTCGCTTTCGTATTATAGTGGAATGGCTGCAATAAGTAGACCATTAAAAGAAGGTGATAAAGTTTTAGTTTATACAACTTTTGAAAATGGAAATATATCAGAAACGGCAATAAGTGAAAGAAATAATTCTAGCTACATTTGGGCAATTGTTATTATATATTCGCTAGCAATAGTTTTGATAGGTGGTAAAAAAGGCGTTAAAGCTTTAGTAAGTTTAATACTTACGATCTTAGCTGTATTTTATATAATAATCCCTCAAATAATAAACGGGGCAAATCCATTATTTATTACAATATTAGTAACGATATTAATTACTTGTGTAGTACTTTTAATAATAGCTGGATTTAATAAAAAAGCATTTGCTGCAATTATTGGAACTTCGGGCGGAATTATAATTTCGGCTATTTTTGCAATAGTTTTTGGGTATTTAATGGATCTTTCGGGGATTAGCGAAGAAGCTAGTACATTAGTAACTGTGTCGGGTGCATATATGTTTGATTTTAAAGGAATATTATATGCAGGCGTTATTATTGGTGCGTTGGGTGCATGCATGGACGTTGCAATGTCACTTGCTTCTGCGCTTCATGAATTTAAAGAAGAAAATCCTCATATCACAAGAAGCAAGATGATGAAAGCTGGCATGAATATAGGTAGAGATATGATTGGTACAATGACAAATACGCTGATACTTGCATATACAGGAAGTTCAATTGTTTTGATAATGTTATTTATAGTTACTCAAGAAAGTTTTATACATATTATAAATAGAGAAATGATGATTGAAGAAATTTTAAGATCTATAGCGGGAAGTTTTGGACTTGTAACAACAATTCCATTCACAGCTTTTGTAGCAAGTTTATTAATGGCTAAAAAAGAAAGGGGTTAATCAATGAGTAGCAACGGACAAAAAAGAGGTTCTGCAGGCGAAACAATTTTATGGATGATAATCACTGCAGCAACAGTATTTGTGGTTACATCTTTCCAACATACAAAGATGACATTGGGTAACGAAGAGTATGTTGCAACGGAAGCTAGATTTAAAAAATTAGAAAAAGTTTTGAAAGTATTAGATGATGAGTTTTTGTTTGAATATGATGAGGCTGAGTTGGAAGAAGCTGCTATAAGAGGCATGCTTGAGGGTCTTGAAGAACCTTACACATCATATTTTAATCTTGATGAAACAGAAGAATTTTTAACAGAAACCGAAGGTGAATATGAAGGAGTTGGAATGTATTTGTCGGTAGATACGATTAAAAACCTTCCTATAGTATTATTACCTATAAAAAATTCACCTGCTGAAGAGGCTGGAATTTTACCTGGAGATTATATTTTAGAAATCGATGGAAAAGATGTTACATCAGCATCTCTTGAAGAAGTTGCATCATCAGTAAAAGGCGAAGCTAATTCTACAGTAACAGTTAAGTTTAGAAGATATACATCTGAAACAGAATATACAGAATTTGAAAAAACATTAACAAGAAGAAAAGTAGAATTATATCCATTTGAATATAGAGTAATGAATGACAACATTGCATATATCAAGTTTGAATCATTTGATGAAAAAGCAGCAGACAACTTTGAAAAAGCATTTAAAGAAATGTCAAAAACAAATGATATCAAAGGATTAATTATTGATGTAAGAAATAACCCGGGCGGATTATTAACTACAGCAGGAGAAATAATAGATAGCCTATTACCGACAGGTGTAATAACATACACTGTAGATAAAAAAGGCGAAAAGGAATACATGTATTCTGACTCAAAGGCAATTAATATTCCTATAGTAGTTATTACAAATGAAAATTCTGCAAGTGCATCAGAAATTATGGCAGCAGCAATTCAAGATTCTGCAAATGGTTGCACCGTTGGAACAACAACTTATGGAAAAGGTTTGGTACAAAAATTTAAAAGTTTAGGTGATGGCACATATATTAAATTAACAATTGCAGAATATTTTTCGCCTAATGGCAATAAGATAAATGAGATTGGTGTCATACCAAATTATGAAGTTGAAGATAACGCTGAAACAGAGGCAGATGAACAACTTGAGAAGGCATTGGAAGTAATTGCAAATATGATTTGACATTGATAATTCACTATGATAAACTGAGTCTAGGTTGCAAGAGGGCAATTCAAGTACTAAAGAAAGTAGGAGGAATAAACATGGAAAGAGGAAAAGTTAAATGGTTTAATCCAGAGAAAGGTTTTGGATTTATTGAGAGAGAGAACGCTAAAGACGTGTTCGTTCACTTTTCAGCAATCAATATGGAAGGGTACAAAACACTTGAAGAAGGCATTGAAGTTCAATTCGATATCGTTGATGGAAAAAACGGAGATCAAGCAGCTAACGTAACTAGAGTTTAATAAATTTTAATTACGCTGTTTATCTAATTAATAGATGAAAACCATGAAACCTCACCATAACGTGTGAGGTTTTTTCTATGCAAAACCTACTATTGTATATAAATAAAAAATAAGGACGGGAATAATAATGGCAAATTTAAAAAAGTTTATGGCGCATGTTGATATGGTTAAAATATCTTGTGTGGATACAACTGAACTTGTTGAAGAAGCAAGAAAGATTCATAAATTAAATCCAACACCAACGGCAGCACTAGGTAGAATGCTTACAATGGGAGCTTTAATGGGAGCAAGCTTAAAAAGTGAAGAAGAAAAATTAACACTTCAAATCATAGGGGACGGCCCGTTAGGTTCAATTTTGGTTGTTACAAATCATACTGGAAATGTTAAAGGATATGTTTCAAATCCACGTGCCGAAGCACCAGAAAAACCAAACGGAAAATTAAATGTTAGTGGAATAATTGGTAATGGAGATTTGAGAATTATTAAAGACCTAGGCATTGGCGAACCTTACATTGGTTCTATACCATTGGTTACTGGTGAAATTGCAGAAGACTTTACTTATTACTTTGCAAAGTCAGAACAAATACCAACTGTAATTGCGCTAGGCGTATTAGTTGATAAAGATGGTAGTGTAAAAAAAGCTGGTGGATATATACTTCAAGCGTTGCCTGACACACCAGAACAAATATTAGAATTAATTGAAAAAAGAATTTCAGAAAGCAAATCAATTACAGAAATGCTTGAAGATGGAATGTCATTAAATGAAATTGCTACATATATTTCAGATGATTTAGACACTTATGAAGTAGAAGCAAGAGATGTTTCATGGCATTGTGATTGCTCAAGAGAAAGAATGGAAAGAGCAATTTTTAGTATGGGCAAAGAAGCTGTTGAAGAGTTAGCTGAAGATGAAATTACAGAAGTAAATTGTCATTTTTGTAATACAAAATATCAATTCGAGAAAGCAGAAATTCAAAAATTGATAACCGAAAAATAAAAATCAAAAAAATTTTTTGAAATTTTTTTGAAAGAATTTTGTAACATTTTTGTAACATAAAAATTAAAGTCATTTCCTACGGAAGTAGCGGCTTCCGAAATTTTGGAAATGACTTTTTTTGACCCTCAAAAACTAGAGCGGAGCGAACTTCCGAGAAAAAAGTACTTTACAAATTTTTTGAAGAGTGATAACGTAAAGGCAACAAAACGAAAGATAAAAATATTTCGTTACGAAAGAGGAGGATTTTAATATGGGTTTTATAAAAGCATTTACAGGTGCTCTTAGTGGAACGTTTGCTGATGAATGGGTAGACTTCTACAAACCGATGGAAGGAGTACCAGCAACAGCTGCATTATATCCAGCTGTTAAGAAAACAACAAATAATAATGGCGTTGGAGAAAACACTAAAGGAACAGAACACATTATCACAAATGGAAGTAAAATTATCGTACCAGAAGGTACAGCATTAATCACATTACAAGATGGTGCAATCACAGGATGCATCGCTGAGCCAGGTGGATTCATCTTTACATCAGATGATCCAAACTCACAATCTATGTTTGCTGGAGACGGCATGTTTAAACATGTGTGGCAAGCAACATGGGATAAAGTAAAAGGCGGCGGCATTGTTCGTTCAGAACAAAAATTAGTATATGTAAATTTAAGACCAATTCCAAAGAATCCATTTGGAACACAAGGTGAAATTTACTGGGATGATGCATATCTTGGTGTACAAGCTGGTGCTATCGCAAGAGGCGAATATACAATTCAAATCGTAGATCCAATGTTATTCGTTAAAAACTTCAATACTACTAAATATTTAGAAGATGGAGAAGTTTTAGATTTAGCAGACGAATATGATCCAATTGCAGATCAAATGTTTAAAGATGTAATCGGATGCTTAAGCTCTGCATTTTCTAATTACACAAACGATCCTGAAAAACAAAATCGTATGAATAAAATTCAAGGGGATGCGACAGGTTTCGCAAAAGCTTTATCTGCAACAGTTGAAGCTGAAAAACAATGGAGATCTATGTATGGTATTGAAATTGTAACTGCGAACGTTATTCATATTGAATACGATGCAAATACAAAAGAATTATTCACAGAAATGCAAAGACTTGATGCTCTTAATGCTAAAGGCAGAGGAAATCAAAACGTACAACAAGCTACAGCTAAAGCTCTTGAAGGAATCGGAGATGCTGGTGGTTTAGGTACAATGGCTGGTCTTGCATTCATGGGAATGGGTAACGGAAACATGGGAGGCATGGTAGGCGCTATGGGCGGCGGCATGCAACAACAACCTCAAGAAGAAGACCCAATGGAAAAATTAAAAAAATTAAAAGAGATGCTTGATGCAGGATTAATCACACAAGAAGATTATGATGCACAAAAAGCTAAAATTTTAGGGGGACTATAATATATGACAACAGATTCAGTTGGAAATAATAACGAGCCTGTTGTTGTAAAGACTGATGTCGGTGCTAAAGATGGACAACAAAAGTGTCCTAAATGTGGAGCAACTGAAATCTCATTAAATCCACACACAGGGATGTTGAGATGTAAGTACTGTAGACATGAATTCGAAAATGAAAAAGTAGAAGGAATGCAAACAGAGATCCACGAATTAGAGGGCGAGATAATAGGCTCTGGAACACAAGATATTCAAGAGGATGCGCAAAACATTCTTACACTTAAGTGTACAAGTTGTGGCGCGGAAGTTGTAATTGACACGTCAGAAAAGACGATTGCAAGATGTCACTGGTGTAGAAATACATTAACAGTGAATCAACAAATTCCAAACGGAAGCATTCCGGATGTTGTGTTACCATTCAAATTGACTAAAGATGAAGCAAAACGTTTGATTGAAGATTTCGTAGGAAAAAGAAAATTCTTTGCGAATCCAAAATTCAAAGAAGAGTTTACAGTTAAAAATATCATGGGAGTATATTTCCCATACATGCTAGTAGACTTAAATGGACACGCTGCACTTTCTGGTCAAGGTGAAAAACAAGTTAGAAGATATACTAAAAAGGTTGGAGAAAACACAAAGACATATTACGATGCAGATTTGTATGATGTAAAACGTGAGTTTGATATCGCAATAGAAGGTTTAACTGTAGAAGCTAGTTCTGACAAATTAAACAAGGTTTCTAGCGACAAAACAAACAACGTTATTAACGCAATCATGCCATTCGACATTGAAAATAGCGTTAAGTGGAACTCAAACTTCTTAAAAGGATATACTTCAGAAAAACGTGATACAAACATTGATGAATTACGTCCTTTAGTAGAAATGCAAGCGAAAGATATCGCGAGACATGCTGCTAATGAAACATTAACAATGTATGATCGTGGTGTTCATTGGTCAAATGAACAACTTGAATTAAAGGGTAAACAATGGAAATCAGCATATTTACCAGTTTGGTTATACAGTTACCAAGAAGTAAAAGGAAATAAAAAAATACTACATTACGTAGCAGTAAATGCTAGAACAAAAGAAGTAATGGGAAGCGTGCCGATTCACGTACCAAAACTTTTGGGAGTGTCAGTATTAGTTGAAATCCTTGCAGCTTTAGGTGTATATGTAATCGAATGGGAATATGATTGGCTTCTATTATCAGCCGGTGTTGTGTATTATCTGCTAATGTACAACAAGTATCGTAACAGAAGTGCACGTCACAAACACGAAGCTGAAACAAAGAGAAAGATGCGTAACATTTTCAAAGTTGATAACTTTGTTAGAAGAAGAACGGGTCTTACAAACTCATCAATGGAAGGTGCAAACAACACAAGAGTATCTGGTCCAAACGTAACAGATTTATTCTTGAATGCGCTAAAAAAAGATGAATAAAAAACATAGAGCTTACAGATACTGT
>CAYMVI010000010.1:0-55677 GCA_964394075.1 uncultured Eubacteriales bacterium
ACGCCCTCATTTGGACACAAAATCGTGTCCAAATGAGGGCGTCCCCTTTCGGTCATTCTTCAAACATTTTTATTATATCTGAGTAATATTTATTTGCATTTGCTTTCCAACATTCAGCAATTTTTTTAGCTTCTGATTGTGAATTGCAAAGTATGTTTAATTCGAATATTGTTCTTTGTGGTTCAGATAATCTACACTTTGTTGTATATGTTTCGTGTTCTTCTGGTATATATTCTGCAGATACTATTAATTCATTTTTTACATTGTCTAATAAGTCTTGAGTAAGTACGTTTAATTTGTGTTTTACGATACCAGGAAGCATGTTACCAGTAAGTTCTAAAACTTCTGTTCCTAGTGCCGTAATTTCATATAGCCATTCTTCATTTTGTTTGTAGCTCATTATGTATTTTTTCTCTACAAGGTCAGAAAGAATGTGCTGGAAATAGTAATAATTGAAACCCTCGAAATCGTATAAAAGCTTCAAAATTTGAAGGTTAGATAATGTGCAATTAACACGGTGCATTAAATATAAGATTATTAACTTATTTTCAGCAAGTGCTTCGCCACTTTCCATTTTATTATTCATATTAGTATCCATAATATCACCTTAATTACCACAAATTTACTGCAAGTCGTTATCGCTCAACTACTTCAATTGCATTATATCATTAAAGCGAATGGATAACAAGAGCGAAGTGGTCCAAAAGGGGACGTCCTCATTTGGACAGTTTATCATACAAGGGTTACATAATCGTGATGGTGCCGAAAGTGTCCAAATGAGGACGTCCCCTTTTGGACTAAATTATTTACAAAGTGTTCGCTTGAATATTATTTTGCGTGTGTTAGAATCCAATTAAGATGATTTGAAAAGTGAGGTTTTTCATTTGCTAGGTCAATTACATATTAAAAATATTGGAATAATAGATGATGTTACTATAAATTTTGAAGATGGACTTAATATCATGACTGGTGAAACTGGTGCTGGTAAGAGTTTGATTATTGATTCAATAAATGCAATTTCGGGATGCAGAATGTCTAAAGAAATTATTAAGCATGGAGAAGAAAGTGCGATTGTTGAAGCTTGTTTTTTTGAAGGTGAAGATACCATTATTTTGACTCGTGAATTTTATATGAATGGTAGAAGCATTTGTAAAGTAAATGGTAGAATGGTTACTCTTGCAGAACTAAAAGAAACAGGAGAAGCTTTGATAGATATTCATGGACAACATGATAATCAATCTTTATTAAGTGAAAAAACACATATTAATTTGCTTGATAGTTTTGCTGAAAAAGATTTATCTGAATTAAAAGAAAAATACAAAGCAGAACTTACTGAATATAAAGAAATCAAAGAAAAGATTAAAGCAAGTTATGGTGATCCAATTGAACGTGCTAGAAGAATTGATTTATTGAAATATCAAAAAGATGAAATTGAAAATGCGAGATTAAAAGTTGGTGAAGAAGCGGGTCTAGAAGAGCGTAGAACTTTGATTATGAATTCAGAAAAAATTGTTACTGCATTAAAGAAATCTTATGTTTTACTTGATGAAAATATTATAGAAGAATTAAGTTCTGTAATGCACGAAATGTCTGGAGTTTCAACACTTAACGAGCGTTACGAAAATGCACTTCAAGTTGTAAATGATGCGTATTATTCTTTGAAAGATGTATCTAGTGAAATTATGGATTGTGCTGATGAAGTAAGTTTTGATGAGAATGAACAAAATGAAATTGAAGAAAGATTAGATTTGATTTTCTCATTGAAACGTAAATACGGAAATGATGTTGGAAAAGTTTTAGAGTATTTAGATAAAATAAGCGATGAGTTAAATACTTTAGAAAATTCTGAAGAGATTATTAATGAGCTTGAAAACAAGTTAAGCAAAAAAGAAAAAATCTTAAAAGAGTTAGCAATTGAAATTAGAGAAGTTCGTAAATCTTATTCAAAAGTTATTGAAGAAAAAGTTAATAACGAATTGCAAGATTTAGAAATGAAAAAAGCTTATATAGAATTTGCTTTTGAAGAAGTTCAAGAGTTTTTAGATAACGGAATGGATCATGTACAAATTTTGATTTGCACAAATATTGGAGAAGGTTTAAAACCACTTAGTAAGATAGCTTCTGGTGGTGAAATTTCTAGAGTAATGCTTGCTCTTAAGACAGTGCTTTCTGCATATGATGAAATACCAACAATGATCTTTGACGAAATTGATACTGGAATAAGCGGACAAGCGGGAAAAGCTGTTGCAGAAAAAATGAAATTAATTAGTGACACGCATCAAGTAATTTGTGTAACGCATTTACCTGTAATTGCAGCTTCTGGAAAGACAAATTATTTTATTGAAAAGAATACAAAAGAAGGCAGAACGTTTACTGAGGTTCTTAAACTTAAAGAAGAACAAGTTATTTCAGAAATTGCTAGAATACTTGCTGGTAATGATTTATCAGCTGCTGTCTTGAAACATGCAAAAGAACTTCGTAAAAATATGAAGTGCAGAGTGTAATTAAAATTTTCTAAAATTACCTACTTAAATCTTAGTAGGTAATTTTTTTTGTCTTAATAACTTCTTTCGATTTTGGACAAGTTAATTTTGAAACAAAATTGAAAGGAGCAAATAAAATGAAACCAAAAAATTTTTACTTTACAGTTATAGTATGTATGGTTCTATTTGTTTATATTACAAACATTGATAAAATTCCAAAAGAAATAATTTTGTTTCAAGATGAAGATTATGAAATAAGTTATATTAAAGGAATTGAAATGGATGGAGAAAATCTTTCGACATCAACTTCCTTATTTAGAAATTTAGCTAAAATAAAAAGTTCTGTTGTAGGTACAGAAAGTTTTACAGTATCAGCTTTTGGTGGAGTTATGAAAAAAGATGTAAGCGTAAATGTATTGCCTGCAACTAGTGTAGTCTTAGGTGGAGATACGATCGCTATCAGATTGTATTCGGAAGGAGTTTTAGTAATTGGTGAGATGCCAATACAAGCAATGGATGGTACATGGCACAAACCATATTCAGAAACTAAAATAGAAATTGGAGATGTGATTACCAAGATAAATAAAAGAGAAGTAGAGACGATAGAAGAATTAGTAGCTGCGGTTAATTTAGTTGAAGAAGGAAAGAATGTAGAGATTGAATATATAAAAGATGATAATGTGATGATTGAAAATATAACTCCGATAAAGTCTTTTGATGATGGTAAATTAAAACTTGGTTTATGGGTAAGAGATGGTGTAATGGGAGTTGGGACATTAACATTTTATAATCCAGATAACAACACGTTCGCTGCTCTTGGGCATGGCGTGTCAGACGTCGAATCAAAGGAGTTAATTACAGTTGAAAGTGGGTTAGTAAATATTGCCTCTGTTTTAGATGTAAAGAAAGGCACAAAAAATTCGCCAGGTGAAATAAAAGGTTTGCTCTTGGAAGAAATAGAAGTTGGAAAAATTTCTGGTAATAATGAGAATGGAATTTTTGGTGAATTTAGTAACAACAAAAATTATTTTCGTGGAAGAAAAGAAGTACAAGTAGCTTCGAGAAATGAAATAGAAATTGGTAAAGCGAGTATTTATTGTACAGTTGATAATGAAAATCAACCAAAGGAATATGAAGTTGAAATTCAAAAGATATTTGAAAATTCAAATGATACCAGAGGGATGATTGTGAAAGTTACCGATGAAGATTTAATTAGTAAAACTGGTGGTATTGTCCAGGGAATGAGCGGAAGTCCAATTGTTCAAAATGGTAAATTGATAGGTGCAATAACACATGTGTATGTAAGTGACCCAACAAAGGGATACGGTATTTTTATTGAAAATATGATGTAAGCGCCTAAAATAGGGACGTCGAGACAAATTGTCCTTGAGAAAGTTATGTAAACGTGATATAATATATGCGTAGTTGAAAAACTATGAATTAAGAGCCGTATAGGCGAAAGGGGTAATATTCTTGCAGAAAATACGGACAAGAGTAGGCAGCATGGTGATCTTGATGGCGGTGCTTATGTGTTTCCTGATGGTAACACCTGTACACGCCAGCGAATACGGATCATCAGAAGGACGTTCTGTTACTGTAATCATTGGGCCGACCGAGCCGACTGAGGACGTGACAGAAGAGGAAACGAACGCAACCGAAGAAGCAAGCATAATCGAAGAAGGTGCTGACGCAGCCGCTCGAGAAGCGAATGGAAGTACCTATTCCTACCAGACACAAGAAGGCGAACGAACAGTAACAGTCATATTCCCGACAGTAATCGTAACGGAAGAAATTCCGGAAGTTCCGCTGTATTTCCAAGCGGATTATGCACATGTGCCGTATGGCCGCTATGGTACGGTTGCATCTCATGGATGTGGCATAACGTGTGTGGCAATGGCATTCACTTATTTGCTGGATTACGAGATCCTGCCGGATGAGCTAGCGCTCGAGTTTGGTCACTACAATACCGAACATGGCTCGTATCACAGCTTGTTCCCTGATAGCGCGGATGTTTATGGGCTTACCGGCGAACAAACCTACGACTGGGATAAGGTCGTTGAAGCGCTTGAAAATGGTCAGATTGTAATCGCGAACCCTACTCAGGACATCTTTACAGATGGCGGTCATTTCATCCTCTTGTATGGAATAACGGAGGATGGGAGAATATTAGTCCACGACCCTAATAAGTACAATTACACTAAGGGGTGGACGTTGATGGATGGATTTGAAAATGGATTTGAGCAGAAGTATATCAAATGGTGCTCTCCGTTTTTTATCTACCAGGAGAAGGATATTTAAGAAGCATAATTGTAAAAAACCAGTGGTCCCCACCACTGGTTTCCTTCAGTTTTAGGGGATATATAAAATGGAAAGTATTAACAAATAAGTTTGAAAATGTTATAATAATAAATAGATATTGTGTTTATAAGAGGTGATTTATATGAGTTATGCAAATGGAAAACCAGGAGTTGAACCCAACTCACCAGAAGAATTGGACATTGCAATTTCTGAGTGGGCTGAAGGTAATAGTCATCTTGAAGGTGCTTTAAGAAGTTGTATAAATAATGGGGTTCAAACTTTTGCTTGTTGTGCAGGTCATAGAGGAGATATTTATGGAAGTGATCCCTACCTTTCTGTAATAATGACTGAAGAAAATAAGGGGACTGTACTAAATATAATGAACCAATTGTATGCGAATAAAAGTGGAATACAAAATATAGGGATGGATTTTATAGAGAAAGATGGTCAAATACGACAGATTGTTTCTTTTCATATGAAAATGGGAAAACGTGATAAAATGTTTGATATAATTGAAGCTGCAGCAAGGGATTCTATTGAAAAATCTGAAGCATCACCTTTAGTTAGCCAGATGATGGAGCTACATGAAGTAGCAGAACGTACAAGGTTAAGACATTCTTTTGCATACATAAATTTAGGATTTATGAAAATTTTTAATATATATGGTTCGACAGCATATATGTTACGAGAAATGTATGAAGACATGAAACTTTCAAGAGGAATCGCGGGGGGACTTTCAAAAAATTTTATAAACGATGCTGGAGTAATTAGCTGTATGGTTCGTTCTGCAGAAAGACTTGAAGAGGATTTTGCACCAAGAATGAAATCTAAAAGCGCGATAGACGAGTTAAGAGAAAAATTTGCAGGAGTAACGGAAAGCAGAGAGCAAGGAAGTAAAACACCACATAAAGAAAAAAATGTTGATAGAACTTCTACAAGTACACGTAATAACATGGATGAAATATAAATTAAGAAAAAAGATAGTGCAAATTTGTGCTATCTTTTTTTGCGTTCTATGATATAATGCAGTTCGAAAAGTTCATATTTTGTCAAATTTTGAGTTACTATTGTGAATCAATTAATCGGAGAGGAGAGGTAAAATGCAAACCACATTAAAAACACGCGCAAAAGACTTATGGAACTATTTCACCACTTATGAAAAAGTATGGTTTTTCAGCATCCTGGTGCTGGCTGTGCTTTTCGCATTCCTTTTTCCTGAAGAGGATGTCAACGGCATCAATGGCGCTTTGATCATGGGATTGTACCTGGCAGATACTTTTTTGAACATCCTGTGTGAGCTGCTAATTTCCAAACAAAGCAAATGGAACTTCATTGTATCGGTTTTTGTTGAACTGACTGAAATCGCAATTTGCATCCTGCTGTCTTACCGCTTTGCAACCATGGCAACTACACTGTTCTTCTGGCTTCCGATTGATATTATCAGTTTTATTAACTGGCATAAGCATCCTGATAAGCAAAAGGAAGAGCTTACTGAAGTTCGTAAACTTTCCGGTTGGATGGAACTCCTTGTGATTACTGGTATTGTTGTTTGGACAATCGTTGTGGGTGGATTCCTTTCGGAGTTGGACATCATGACAGATTTGTTCGGTGGTAATCAGACTTTAGAAACAATTGTCTGTTATTTGGATGCATGTGCATCGGCGGTAGGTATTGCCAATGGTGTATTTATTCTGTTGCGTTACCGAGAACAATGGATTGCGTGGTACATCTGCACAATTCTTGAAAGTGTTATCAACATCTTGTCTGGCCAGTTTGTGCTGCTTGTACTAAAACTTGGCTATTTGACCAACACGACTTATGGTTACATTAAGTGGACAAACTATATCAAAGATGCAAAACAGAAAGCCTTGGAAACTTCCAAGCAATAGAAAAACAAATTTTGAAACAGTCACATGCGAAAGTATGTGACTGTTTTTTTATGCGAAATTTAACAATTTGTGTAATGAGTATTAATTGGGACTTTTTTACTTGTCTTGCTAAAACAAAATATGTATAATGGCATTGGTGTTTTGAGTTTAAGCTTAAAACGAAAGGTGGAATGATTATGAGTAATAAATATGATGTAATAGTAATTGGAGCGGGTCCAAGTGGAGTTTTCTTAGCGTATGAAATGATTAAACTTAATACGGGTAAAAAAGTTTTACTTGTTGAACAAGGTAGACGTGTGGAAGATAGAACTTGTCCAATTGAAAAAGTTAATAAATGTATGAGATGTAAACCTTTCTGTAATATTACTAGTGGATTTTCAGGAGCAGGTGCATTCTCTGATGGTAAGCTTTTATCATATCATTTGTCTTTATATAACGAAGGTGAGAATGATTTTTATCTAGGTGGAAATAGCGGAAGCTATATTAAAAAATATTTGAGCACACAAGAGATTAAAGATTTACTTGCATATACTGATGATGTATATCTTGATTTTGGTGCTGATCCTAAACTTGAAGGAATTGAAAATAGAAATGAGATTGTTAAACTTCAACAAAAAGCTAAAAAAGAAAATCTTGATTTAATTGATATTCCAATTAGACATTTGGGAACAGAAAAGGCTCATGAGTTATATGGAAGAATTGAAAAGTTTTTATTAGATAATGGAATTGATATAATGTTCAACACTACAGTTGATGATTTGATTGTTGAAAACAATGAAGTTAAAGGTATTAAAATTAAACCATCTGAAAAGGCTTTTGATGAAGAGTATGAAGCAGAAGTTGTTTTCGGCGATAAAGTTGTTTTAGGTGTTGGTAGAAAAGGTGCTGCATGGCTTACAAAGATGTGTAACAAACATGCTATTGAACAACAAACTGGTCCGGTTGATATTGGTATCAGATATGAATTACCTGATGAAATAATGAAGGACATCAACAAATATATGTATGAGGGTAAAGTAGTTGCAAGACCTGGTCCTTTCAAAGATAAAGTTAGAACATTCTGTCAAAACCCAAGTGGATTTGTTGCAACAGAAGTTTATGATAACAACTTAACGTTGGTAAATGGACATTCATACAAAGAAAAGAAGAGTACAAATACAAACTTAGCGATATTAGTTTCTCACAACTTTGTACATCCATTTAACAAACCAATTGATTATGGTATGAATGTTGCGAAAAACTTAAATGAACTTGGTGCTGGAAATATCGTTGTTCAAAGACTTGGAGATATTTTTAGAGGAAGAAGAACTTGGGAAGAAGATTTGAAAAATAACAAAGTTGTTCCAACTTTAAAAACTGCTGTTGCAGGAGACATCACTTATGCATTAGGTTATAGAACAATGACTGATATTTTAGAATTTATTAAATCTATGGATAAGTTTGTTGAAGGATTTGCTGATCCTGCTAACTTGTTATATGGACCTGAAATAAAATTCTATAGTAATGGTTTGATTCTTGATGAAACATTCCAAACAAGTATTAAGAATTTATATTCAATTGGTGATGGCGGCGGATTAACAACAGGACTTATGATGGCCTCATGTTCTGGTGTACAACTTGCTCGTATAATTTCAAAAATGTAATTTTATATTAAGAACTAAAGTCCTCTTTTCGGCATAGTATGTATAAAGCATATGACGAAAGGAGGATTTTTATGAATCTAATTTTTTTAGCAGCGTTATTTTTTGTTGTAATTTTTGCTGTTGTTTTACAACTGATAACTAGATGTCCATATGTGCCTGCGGCGATAGTTGCGCTTGTAAGTTTAATTGTGTATGCCTTTTTGTTTGAAACTTTAGGAACAGTTTTTATTGTTTGGATTATTATATATACACTAGCTGCATTGCTGGCAGCTTTTCTAACATGTTTGTTAAATAGAAATAATGGCTGTAGAAGATGTAATGAAAATAATGGATGTAACACATGTACAAGATGTAATTTGAATGACGGATGTAATAATTGTAATGATGATTTTTAAATAATTAGAATATAGGTTGGGGTGTTTCTTAAAATGAGTATTTGCTCTTTTGAGAAATGCCCTTTTTGTAGGAAAAATTTAGGAATTTATTGTTTATTTATTGAAAACTATGGTATATAATAAATCTGTATAATTAGTTGTTATTATAACGAGAAGGAGCATTTTAAATGGAGAGATATGAAGGGTTAAAAAGAATTAAATCAGATGAAGAATATGAAGCTGCCAAGAAAAGATTAGAAGATTATCTAGTTCAATATAAATGGATAGCAGAATCAGAATCACCATTAGATGATATATTTGAGTCTTTAAAGGAGTGCTCTGAAACTAGAAAGACATATGAAACAAATGGCGAAGAACAAGATCACGAAGAACGTGAAATTGTAGATACTCAAGAAGCTAAAGATAATGAACATAGAATATTATCTTTAAAAAGACAATTTGATGAATTAAAAAATGGAACTTACGTTGCAAACTTGAGAAGAAACATCACTGCTTTGTTTATAACAATCGGTGAGTATGAAGCTAGACTAGAAAAAGCTGAAAAGAATGTTCCGGATTCAGATGTTGTTGATGGTGTTGAAGAAAAGAAAAGAGAATATGTAGTTAAATGGAAAGGTAGAAGATTTAGATTCTTCTGGGCGAACTTTACAGGTTTAGTTCCTGGAGAACTTATGAATATGGATGTAGAAGATAGAAATGAAATCCCATTATTCATTAAACAAAAATATGGTCTTATTTCTATTAATGAACCTGTGCCAGCAGAACACCAAAAAGAAAACATGGCTTTAGCGGTTGCAAAACAAAAAACTAAGTTTTCAATCAAGTGGTTCTCAAATCCGGTTAATGAATTTATTGCATCAAGAGGAATTACTCAAGTAAATAAATTGAAGAAAAATGAAGTTGAAGCTCCTGTTGCTGAAGAGAGTAGCACAACTTCAAAAGGCAGAAGAAAAAAGGGCGGCAAAGGTCAAAAAAGATCTGACAGAAGTGAAAAAGAAAGCTTGGGAAGAGACGAAAGATAAATTTAGCAAAGGTATAAAATATGTGGTTTTTAATTGTTTTAATAATAGATCAGTTAGTAAAACATTTTGTTGTTAGCACATCTTTAAATGTTCCATTGATTAAAAATATTTTTAATTTGATGTATGTGCAAAATACTGGTGGGATGTATGGGATGTTGACTAATAATAATTGGTTATTTGTAATAACATCGTTAATGATACTAATAATTTTATGCGTGTATCTTTTAAAATCAGTAAATAGAAACGAACCTCAATTCATTATTTGGCAATTTATAATTGCTGGTGGTGTAAGTAATTTGATTGATAGAATTTTTAGAGGTGCTGTGGTTGATTTTATACAACTAAAATTTTTTGGTGTGTTTAATTTGGCAGATGTATGCATTGTTATTGGTGTTTGTTTAATTTGTTTTTTAGAATTGAAGGAGTTTTTTGAAAGTGGAAATAATAAAAAAAGTAGTAACTGAAACAGAAGATGGAATGAGAATAGATAGCGCAGTAGCTGCACTTAATCCTAATATATCTAGAACTTTAGCTGGAACGCTAATAAAAGATGGTATCATTTTATTGGATGAAAAGAATGTTAAAGTTTCTGCTAAAGTTAAAGTTGGACAAGTTATCTCAATGCCGGATGAATATGTTGCTGAAAAAGATGAAACTATAAAAGCTGAAGATATTGAACTTGATATTATTTATGAAGATGATGATATCGTAGTTGTGAATAAAGCTAAAGATATGGTTGTTCATCCTGCTGCTGGAAATTGGTCTGGTACATTAGTTAATGCTATGCTAGGTAAGTATGAACTTTCTGATGAGAATGGAGATGTTAGACCTGGTATCGTACATAGATTAGATAAGAATACTACTGGAGTTATGGTTGTTGCTAAAAACAATCTTGCTCACAATAAACTTGCTGAGCAAATTCAAAATCATAATTTCAAAAAGATATATTTAGCTTTGGTAAGAGGTGTTGTTAAAGAAAACGAAGCTATAATAGAACTTCCAATCGGCAGACATCCTACAGACAGAAAAAAGATGGCTGTTGTAAAAGGTGGAAGAGAATCTTATACAAAGTTTAAAGTGTTAGAAAGATTTAAAGGGTATACATTATTAGAGGTTGAACTTAAAACTGGAAGAACTCATCAAATAAGAGTTCACATGTCACATATTGGTTATCCAATTGTTGGTGATGATGTATATTCAAATGGAAAAAATCCTTTTGGAGCAACAAGTCAAATGCTTCATTCGTCAGTACTTGGAATAACTCATCCAACTACTGGTGAGTATATAGAATTTAAAGCTGAACTTCCAAAAGAGTTTAAAGAAGTATTAAAAACATTAAGAGAAGGTTAGTTATAAAATACGAAAGATAGGAGTATGCACATATGAAAAGAATACTTTTTGTTTCTGCAGAGGTTGCACCATTTGCTAAAAGTGGTGGACTTGGAGATGTTATAGGATCTTTACCAAAAGAATTAATTGAACTAGGTTATGATGTATCTGTAATCATGCCAAGATATAAACAAATTCAATGTGATATGGAATACGTTACAGATTTTCCTATTTACATGCAAGGTAGAAAAGAAAATTGTATTTTGAGAGTAAATAAACAAGATATAAATGGCAAAGAATTAAAAACATATTTTGTAGATAATATAACCTATTTTGATAGAGGCGGAATGTATTGCTATCCTGATGAAGCTGAAAGATTTGCATTCTTTGATAAGGCTGTAGTTAAGTTTATCAAAAGAGAAAATCCAGATATTATTCATTTGAATGATTGGCAAACTGGACCTATCGCATTACTGCTTAGAGAAAAAAGTAGAGATGTAACTTCAAAGATAATTTATACAATTCATAATCTAGAATATAACGGTAGATTTAATAAAGGTAACTTATATCATTTTGATTTAGACGATTCATATTTTACACCAGGTAAGTTTGAATTCTATGGAGATATAAGTTTTACAAAAGCAGGTATTATTTATTCTGATTTAGTTACAACAGTTAGTAAAACTTATGCAGGTGAAATTCAAACTCCTAAGTATGGTTTTGGATATGAAGGTTTGTTAAGACAAAAAGCCTTAGAAGGTAAATTAGTTGGTATTGTAAATGGTATTGATTATGACGAATACAATCCAATGACAGATAAAGAGATTGCGAAACATTATGATGCAAATTCTGTCGAAGCAAAAGCAGAAAATAAAAAGGACTTACAACGTGATTTGGGATTACCAGTAAAAGATGTTCCTGTGTTTTCTGTTGTATCAAGAGTTGTATATCATAAAGGTTTTGATATCTTACTTGAAGGTATGAATGAACTTTTAGAAGAAGATATTCAATTTATTGCACTAGGTGTTGGAGAACAACATTATATAAATCGTATGAAATATTTAAAAGAAAAGTATCCAGATAAAGTTTCTATAAATAATTATTTTGATACTGAACTTGCAAAGAAAATTTATGCTGGTAGTGATATGTTCTTAATGCCTTCAATGTTTGAACCTTGTGGTTTATCTCAAATGATAAGCTTGAGATATGGAACTATTCCTATAGTTAGAACTACAGGTGGTTTAAGAGATACTATCGTAGGATATGTAGGGAACAAAGAAGAAGGTAATGGATTTACTTTCTGGGGAAATCAAGTGGATGATTTAGTTGAAATGTCTAAGAAAGCTTTAGATGTGTACAAAAATACAGATGAATGGAAAGCTTTAGTAAAGAAAGCTATGAGTGAAGATTTTTCTTGGGCGCATTCTGCAAAAGAATATGCTAAATTATATGAATAAAAATTATGATAGATCGAGTTTAAAATAATTCCGGAAAAATAATTTTAAACTCGATAATCTATATAAACCATAAGCCTAGCTAGAAGCTTATGGAAAAGTAAAGTCTATAAAATATTTTATGAAGTCTTTTATTATTATGTGAAAAAATTTGTTTTGTAATTCATAAAATTTTTAAAATATGTTAGGGGAAAAACTATGGAAGTAAGATTGCAAAAGTTTATGGCAGAGTGTGGTGTGGCATCAAGAAGAAAAAGTGAAGAATTGATTTTAGATAGAAAAGTTAAAGTTAATGGAAAAGTTGTTAGCGAACTTGGAACTAAAATTGATACAGAAAAAGATGTAATAGAAGTTGATGGAAAAATTGTTTCTTCTGAAAAGAAAGTATATATACTTTTAAATAAACCTGTTGGATATGTTACAACAATGAGCGATGAAAAAGAACGTCCAACAGTTATGGAACTATTAGAAGGTGTTAAAGAAAAAGTAGTTCCTGTAGGAAGATTAGATATGTTTACATCTGGACTTTTACTTTTTTCTAATGATGGTGAATTTGTAAATAAAGTTACACATCCAAAACATGAAACCACAAAAACATATATCGTAAAAACTAGAGGAGTTCCAAAAGAATCTGATCTGGAAAAATTAAGAAGAGGTGTAAAAATCGAAACTTATATTACTTCACCTGCAAAAGTAGAACTTCTTATGAAAGATAACACTAATAATATCGCAAGAATTTGGATACAAATTCATGAAGGCAGAAATAGACAAGTTAGAAAAATGTGCGAAGCAATTGGACTTTCAGTAATTGCTTTAAAAAGAGAAGGTGTTGGAAACTTGAATTGTGAAGGTGTTGAAAGAGGTAAGTGGAGATACCTGACTGATCAAGAAGTTGAAGATATTATGGAGAATAATATATAAAACGAGGTGAAGAGATGGGAGAAATGAGCCAATTCGAAGCTTGTAAATATTCAATTGAAGATTTAGAACAATTCAGAGACGAAAATGGTTTTATTGATTTAACAAAAGCGGGAGTTTCTTTTCAAAGTGGTTCGCGAGAAATAGTTCGGCAATGAGAATAGAGATAAAAACTGGGTAGATTTTAATGGTAAGAAAGCCTTAATAAAAGGTGAAGCCTTTATGGGTGACAACAGAAACTTTGGTATTTATGCAGAACTTATTGCCGAAGAATTTGCAAAACAAAGAGGTATTCCAACAGCGCATTATGATTTAGTTAAGTTCATAAATGAAGAGGGCGAATTAGTATATGGTGTTTTATCTGAATCGGTTGTTGATCCTGAAAAAGGCGAAGTACTAAGAAGTTTACGAAGCTTTATTGGTGAAGAAGAGGACAATGAATTTGGAGAAGGATACGATGATATTACAAGTTTAGATTATGTTTTAGATAATCTTCCGAATGCTCTTTATGCAGCAGGATATGACGATGAACAAGTAGGAGAACTTTTAACAGCAATACAAAAGAGATTGGTTGATCATCTTGAAATGCTACACGAAGATAATCATATTGAAAATATAGCTTTTATTGAATACATTGAAGATGGAAAAAAGAAAATTAGACTTGCTCCAAATTTCGATTGTGAGGCCACATTTTTATTAGATAGTGATGAAGAATTGTTAAAACGATTACTAGAGGATTATGTTGGTTTTAAACAAAAAGTTAATTTGGCACATCCGAGAATAGGAACTGTGGTAAGCAGGAAAAACGGAGGACACAATTCTTTATGGAAAGATACATTGGTAGAACTTTGCTACGATGAAACAGTTCGAGAATATTATGACCAACATAAAGATACATACGTAGATATGGATTTAGTTTTTGAAGCTGTTGAAAAAAGAATTGGAGCTCTGTTACCAGAAGCAGTGAAGATTGCTTCTAGAAGCGCATACTCTATAAGAAAAGAAGAGATGGCTAAAGTGATTGAGCGAGAAGATAGGATTCAAGCTCAAGATGGACCTAATTTTGATGTTGGTGCGATGTTAGCAAGTATGCTTGGTAACAAACCGGGAGTTGGAACAAGCCAAGTAAAGACTGCAAGTGCCTTTTTGGATAGAGATGTCCAGAAAGGAAAAGAAGCAGGTGCACCTCAAATAGGCAAAAAGGGGAAGCCTGATGGGCGTGAGGATAAATAATGCAATTTTACATAATTACATAAAAGTGTTGAAAATTTTACAAAATATGGTATAATAGTACTGTATCGAAAAAAAACTTGTGAAAGGTGGGTTTTAGGTTGAAATTTCGAGTTTTCTATAAGGAATTAGAGATTGGTTTGCTAGAGGTGAACGAGAATAAGCAGCATAGGTATACGGCAAACAGCGAAGCTGTACAAAAAATAAAAGACGAAGTGCCGTTAATTCCTGAGATGCTTGAGGGCACCGACTGGAGAGAACCGATCCCGTTTTTCGATGAGAGAATTAAGAATGCCAGCCGATTCGATCTGCAGGTTATTCAATATCATACCGACTTTTTCCGTATGATACAAGAAAATTGAATACTGAAACAAAGGTGAGCTCCCCGAGTGGGGGGCTCTTTCCCTTTGCTTTATTTTAATTTGTGTATTTACTTTTTGTGATTTAGGGTATATAATGAATCCAGAATTTCGTAAAAACGTTGAACAAGAGGAGTAAGCGAAACTATCATTTAGAGAGGAAAAGCCACCGGGTGAAAGCTTTTCTATGCGCTGGTTAGCTGAAGGTAGCTTGGAAGTTGTTTTCTTGAAGTAATAGTAGGGAAAAACGTTTAGCACGCGTTAAGTGTATTGAGGTAAAAGTAAGCTAACTTACTTTTATAAATTAAGGTGGTAACACGAGCGATTTCGTCCTTTGGTGATGAAATCGCTTTTTTGTTTGTCCGAGGGGGAGCCTCCGTCCAAACGGGACATCCTTCTTTGGACACTTCAAAAAATTTGAAACATGAAAATAATGATTTAAAGGTGTCCAAAGAAGGGTGTCCCGTTTGGACGGAGGCTCCCTTGGACAACAAGAGGTGGTAATATGTGGCTTAATATAATAGGTTCTTCAATTGCGCTCGTCGGCACATGCATTGCCTTGGATGCAAGAAGATTAGTAAAAAAATATTTTAATTTTGGAGAAGAGAATAATGCTTCACTAGGTTTAAAAATAATTGGATTAATAATTATTTTTATTGGTGGACTTATTTTGCTTGCTGCAAATTAATTTAAATAAAAATATAAAGAAAAGGAATGAGTGAAAAAAATGAAACTTATTGACAAAAATTATGAACCAAAAGATTTCGAACAAAGAATTTATGATAATTGGATAGCGAAAAAGTATTTTGAAGCTAATAATCAAAGCGACAAAACACCATTTACTATAATGATGCCTCCTCCAAACATTACAGGTAGACTTCATATGGGACATGGTATGGATAACACTTTGCAAGATATCATCGTTAGATATAAAAGAATGCAAGGCTTTGAAACACTTTGGGTACCAGGTGTTGACCATGCAAGTATAGCAACAGAAGCTAAAATCGTTGCTAAAATGAAAGAAGAAGGAATTACTAAAGAAGATTTAGGTAGAGAAAAATTCCTTGAAAGAGCTTGGGATTGGAAAGAAGAATATGGCGGAATCATCCTACAACAATTAAGAAAAATGGGTGTTTCTTGTGACTGGACAAGAGAAAGCTTTACTATGGATGCAAATTTAACTCGTGCAGTTAAAAAAGTTTTTGTAGATATGTATAACAAAGGTTTAATCTATAAAGGTAAAAGAATGATTAACTGGTGTCCAAAATGTTTAACTTCTATTTCAGATGCAGAGGTTGAATATGAAGAAGAGGCTGGACACTTATGGCATATTAGATATGCAACTCCAGATGGAAAAGATGGAATCATAGTTGCTACTACAAGACCTGAAACAATGCTTGGAGATACAGCTATCGCAGTTCATCCAGATGATGAAAGATATACACACTTAGTTGGTAAGACTGTTGTACTTCCAATTATGAATAAAGAAATTCCAATAGTTGCAGATACATATGTTGAAAAAGATTTTGGAACAGGTGCGGTTAAAATTACACCAGCACATGATCCTAACGACTATGAGGTTGGTTTAAGACACAACTTAGAAGTGATTACAGTATTTACAGAAGATGCTTATATGACAGATATCGTTCCTAAATACGAAGGTATGGATAGATTAACTGCTAGAAAAGCAATCGTTGAAGATTTAGAAAAATTAGGAGTATTAGTTAAAACTGAAAACTATTCTCACAATGTTGGTAAATGTTATCGTTGTCACGATACAGTTGAACCATGGCTTTCAAATCAATGGTTTGTAAAAATGGAAGAACTAGCTAAACCTGCTAATGAAGCTGTTAGAAGTGGTGAGATGCAATTCGTTCCAGAAAGATTTGATAAGACATATTTCAGCTTTATGGATAACGTAAGAGATTGGTGTATTTCAAGACAATTATGGTGGGGTCACAGAATTCCAGCATACTATTGTGAAGAATGCGGCGAGATGGTTGTTGCTGAAGAAGATGTAACAACTTGTCCAAAATGTGGTGGAAAGATGCATCAGGATGAAGATACTTTAGATACATGGTTCAGTAGTGCGTTATGGCCATTTGCAACATTAGGTTGGCCAGAAAAAACTCCTGACTTTGAGAAATTCTTCCCAACAGATGTATTGGTAACTGGTTATGATATCATATTCTTCTGGGTTGCAAGAATGTTATTCTCAAGTATTGAACATACTGGTAAATCACCATTCAAACATGTTTTAATTCATGGATTGGTAAGAGATGAATTAGGAAGAAAAATGTCTAAGTCATTAGGTAACGGTGTTGATCCACTTGATGTAATTGAACAATATGGTGCAGACTCATTTAGATATGCATTAGTTCAAGGTGCAGCTCCTGGTAATGACACAAGATACCTTCCAGAAAAAGTTGAAGCTGGTAGAAACTTTGCTAATAAACTTTGGAATGCATCTAGATTTGCAATGATGAATATTGGTGATGAAAAGATTTCTTGTGATGAAGCTAAACTTGCTATTGAAGATAAATGGATTATTGGAAAAGCAAATCAAGCTGTTAAAGAAGTTACAGAATGTATGGAAAGATATGATTTTGGTATAGCAATTCAAAAAATCATGGACTTCACTCGTGATGAGCTTTGTGATTGGTATATTGAAATGATTAAGCCAAGACTTTATGATATGACAAATGCAACAAGAGCTGAAGCATTATACACATTAAATGAAGTTTTAAGAATTGCATTAAAAATGTTACATCCATTTATGCCATTCATTACTGAAGAAATTTATATGAATCTTCAACACAACGATGAAAGCATCATGATTTCTGAATGGCCACAATATGATGCGGCAAAAGAATATAAAACAGAACAAGAAGAAATAGAATTAGTTAAAGAAATTATTAAAGGTGTTCGTAATATTCGTGCTAATATGAATGTTGTACCTTCAAGAAAAGCTAGTTTGATATTTGTAACAGAAAATTCAAAAGCTATTGAAGAAGGACATGACTTCATTGAAAAGTTAGCATCAGCAGATAAAATAACAATTCAAACTTCTAAAGAAGGAATTCCTGCAAATGCAATTTCACTTGCAGTTCCTGGAGTTGAAATCTTCATTCCATTTGATGAGTTAGTTGATATCGCTCAAGAAATTGAAAGACTTGAAAAAGAAAAATTAACTTATGAAAATGAAATTAAGAGAGTTGACAAGATGCTTTCAAACGAAGGTTTCGTAGCTAAAGCTCCTGCAGCAAAAATTGAAGAAGAAAAGAACAAGAAAATTAAATACGAAGAACTATTAAACAAAACAATCGAAAGAATTGAAAGTTTAAAGAAATAAGTTAAAAGAAAAAGACTTACTGAAAAGTAAGTCTTTTTTTATTGCAATAAAAAATGCCGGCACGCGCCGGCTGGGGAAGTTTTGCGTTTGCTCAGAGCTTAACCGAAGAGTGCGCTCAAAACAATCGCGATGATCAGCAGGGCGAGGACGATGCGTCCACCTTCACTGATCACATAAAGCACGTCGCGAATTTGTGCGGCGAGCGTGGGATTCCGCCTTTCCAAAAGATTCAGGGCGGAGTTTGCACCGTTTCTGACAGAGCGCAGCATCCAGCGTGCGATACCAAAAACGAGCGAAAAGAAAATGGCTATAATTATCAATGCAGTCAGCATGATAACCTCCTTTCATGTCTAAGCCAAATTTATTTTCGAACATCTACATTATACTACGAAAACCGCTATTTTTCAATAATTTTACATAATTTTCGACGCTAGGGGACGTCCCTTGTAATAAAAAAAATTCATTACAAGGGACGTCCCCTAGCGTCGAAAATTTGATGTGGGGAGGGGTGAAATTTGTCGAATTCGTATACTAGAATTCGGCAGTTTTTTTATGTAGGGTTTTGTATGATGTGTGTAGATTTTTACAAAGGAGGAATTGAGGAATGGTTATTGATTTTGATAAGGCTACTAACAATTTGACTATTGGTTTTGATGGTGAGATTGATCATCATTCGTGTAGTGAACTTGCGGTGCTTTCTGATGATGCGATTAGAAAGTATTTGCCTCAGAGGGTGGTGTTTGATTTTAAGAATGTTAAGTTTATGGACAGTGCTGGAATAGGAATGATTATAGGTAGATATAAACAGCTGTTAAGGTTTGGTGGTAAAGCTGAAATGAAAAATATAAATAATGAGATTAAAAGAATATTTAGTATGGTTGGAATTTTCAAAATAATTCCGTTAGTAGACTAACTATTTATGAAGGGAGAATTCAAAATGGAAAATGAGATGAAATTAGAGTTTAAGAGTAAGTCTTGTAATGAGGCTTTTGCAAGGATAACGGTTGCTGCTTTTGCGTCGCAGCTTGATCCTACGATTGAAGAAATTTCAGATATTAAAACTGCGGTTTCTGAAGCTGTGACAAATAGTATTATTCATGGCTATGAAAATCAAGAAGGTAACATACATATTATTTGCAAAATAGAAGGACAAGTTTTGGATGTAGAAGTTATTGATTATGGAAAAGGAATTGAAAACTTAGAAATTGCAAAGCAACCTTTGTATACAACAAAACCAGATTTAGATAGATCTGGTATGGGTTTTACTATTATGGAAAACTTTATGGATAAGTTTGAAGTTGAATCGATTGTTGGTATGGGAACTAAAGTTAAAATGCAAAAAACGATAGCTCGTAAGGAGGATTTATGAATAAAGAATTAATCTTGCGAGCACAAAGTGGTGATGATGAAGCGCTAAACGAATTGATTGAAAAGAATGCAGGATTAGTTTGGAATGTAGTTAGAAGATTTAATAATAGAGGTTATGAATTAGAAGATTTGTATCAGCTTGGATGCATGGGTTTCGTGAAGGCGATAAAAAAATTTGATTTAAGTTTTGGAACAGAACTTTCTACTTATGCTGTTACGATGATAATTGGAGAAATAAAGAGATTTTTAAGAGATGATGGAATGATAAAGGTTAGCCGAAGTTTAAAAGAACTTGCGACAAAGGTAAGGGAATTTGAAAAGAACAATACTGATAAAAAATATAGTGTAGAAGAGATTGCAGAAATTTTGAAAGTGGATAGGCTTGATATCATTATGGCGTTGGATGCTACGACTTCTGTTGATTCATTAGATAGGAATATATCTGATGATGCAGATAGCAAAAGTGTGGGAGAAATAATACCAGAAAAAGAAACACCATATGAAAATTTGATGGACAAGCTTATGATTAATTCTATGCTTGAAAATTTAGAAGAAAGAGAGCGAGATATTATAATATATAGGTATTATAAGGATATGACTCAATCAACAGTGGCCAAAATATATGGTACATCGCAAGTTCAAGTTTCTAGAATTGAGAAGAAGGCTTTGAGCAAAATGCGTGCTATGGTTACATAATACTTGAAAAAGTGGGCGTTTCATAATATAATACTAGAAGTTAGAAAGTTAATCTTTTACGAAAAGAGAGATAATATGAACGAATTTAGTAGAGAAGAATTAATAATTGGAAAAGAAAATGTAGATAAATTGAATAGTAAGAAAGTTGCTGTGTTTGGAATTGGTGGAGTTGGTTCATATGTAGTTGAAGGACTTGCTCGCGCTGGTGTTAAAAAATTTGTATTGATAGATAATGATGCGGTGGCAGAATCTAACATCAATAGACAACTTATTGCGTTACATAGTACAATAGGGATGTCGAAAGTGGAAGTTGCTAAGAACAGAATTTTAGATATTAATCTAAATGCAAAAGTTGAAATTAGACAAGAATTTTATAGTAAGGATACTAACAATTGGATAGACAATTCAATCGACTATATCGTTGATGCTATCGATACTGTATCATCAAAACTTGATTTGATAGAACAAGCTAAAACTTTGAATATACCTATAATATCTTGTATGGGTACGGGAAATAAATTAGATCCTACAAGATTTGAAGTGGTGGATATATCTAAAACTTCAGTATGTCCTCTTGCTAAAGTGATGAGAAAAGAACTTAAAAATAGAGGAATAAAAAATGTAAAGGTTCTTTACTCGAAAGAAGAACCTATCAAAGCGATAGCTGATTATGTGAATGGAAAACATTCTCCTGGCAGCATTTCATTTGTGCCTTCTGTTGCAGGTTTAATAATTGCTGGTGAGGTTGTTAAAGATTTGATAAAGAAATAATAAGCATCCTAACTATTAAAGGAGTATTAAAATGAAACGACAATTACAAAAATATGAAGAAGTAGAACGTAGTCTTATAACTTCATATAGAAAGAAAATATGGAATAGATTCTTAGAAGCAATAAATGAATATGAAATGATAAAACCTGGAGATAAAATCGCAGTTTGTATTTCTGGCGGGAAAGACTCGATGATTCTAGCAAAATGTTTTCAAGAGCTGAAGGTGCATGGAAATTTAGATTTTGATGTTGTGTTTTTATCAATGGATCCTGGTTATGAAGAAAAGCATGCTGAAAGAGTTAGAACAAATGCTGAGTTACTAAATATTCCGATAACTGTTTTTAAAACACATGTTTTAGAACACGTAGATAAAATAGAAAAGCATCCATGTTTTATTTGTGCAAAAATGCGCAGAGGTCATTTGTATAGAAAAGCTAAAGAGTTAGGTTGTAACAAAATTGCGCTTGGACATCATTTTGATGATGTGGTAGAAACTATTTTGGTTGGTATGTTTTATGGTGCACAATATCAAACGATGATGCCAAAAGTTTTGAGTACATATCATGAAGGAATGGAAGTTATTAGACCTTTATATTATGTTAGAGAACAAGATATTATTTCTTGGGGCAAAAAGAATGATTTGGAATTTATAACTTGTGCTTGTAAGGTAACTAAAAAGGCTGCAGAGGATAAGAAAGATTCTAAGAGAGCAAAAGTAAAAGAATTGATTAAAGAGTTAAAACAAGATTACAAGAATATAGATGTTAATATTTTTAGAAGTGCTCAAGGCGTGAGTCTTGATACAGTAATATCGTATAAAAAAGAAGGCGAGCTACATCATTTTATGGATGATTACTATACTAGAAAGAGAAACATCGAAACTCATTATGATGAAGATTAAAAAATAAACATATTTTAGACAAACTCCTCATATATATAATGTGAGGAGTTGATTTTTTATGGACAATATAGCAAAAGTTCAAAATGTTATTTTGGAGAATCGTAACAGGCTTAATGTTACAGGTGTTGTAGATGTACTTGCTTTTGATGAACAACTAATTAGTATGGTTACTGAGATGGGGCTTTTGGTTGTAAAGGGGACAGATTTGCATTTGAATAATTATAGCTTGGATAGTACAGAACTTGGAATTGAAGGTACGATTAATTCTTTGCAATATAGCGATAAAGGGTCGAGCAAGAATAAGGAAAAATTACTAACTAAAATATTTAAATAGGAGAATAGTATGATTCAAAATCAAGTATATGTGTTTTTATGGAGCATTTTAACTGGTGGAATCTTAGCTTTGATATTTGATTTCTTTCGAGCTATGCGAAAATGTGGAAAAGATAATTTGCTAATAGTGTGTTTGCAAGATGTACTTTATTTAATAATTGCAGCTTTTATAGTTATTATGAGTAGTTTTATAACTAATGATGGTGAACTAAGGGGATACATGTTTTTGGGGTATTTGCTTGGGGTGATTTTTTATTTACTTCTATTTAGTAGAATTGTAATTAAAATATTAAGAGGATTATTTATAACATTACATAATGTGATTGGGGCGCTGTTTGAATTTCCTAAAAAGCTATTTACAAAGGCAAATTTCAAAAGAAAAAAGTTACAAAATGAAAAAACTTGAAAATTTTAGCAGGATTTTTTTGACAAATGTCTAAATATATTAAATAGGTGGTTTATTTTACTAATGATAAAGGATGGATAAGATGAAAGAATTTTTCAAAAAATTACTTTCTACTTTACTTGTGACTTGTGTATTTGTGTATTTTGCATACGTTTTGATAAATCAAGAAATTCAATTACAAAGATTGAGTGAAGAGATAGAACTATATCAAGCTCAGCTTGATGAAGCTAATATGAAAACTGAAGAGCTTAAAGAAACTAAAAAAATAATAAATACAGATGAATATATCGAAAATTATGCTAGGGAGAAACTAGGTTTAGTAATGCCCTATGAGACAATTTTCGTTGATGCAAGCATATAAAAGACGTATCTTTTGTAAGAAGATGACGTCTTTTTTTATACTTCTAATCCGCCTAAATATTGACTAATTGGGGTTTTTGAGATAAAATAAGCCCATAGATTAAAGGTTCGATAAAATATTTTTTCTATAAAAAGCTTTCGGTCCTCGAAAGTTTTATATCACCAAAAATTAAATTAATAAGGAAAGGAGAGCACGGGATAAGTCTATTATTGCGTGTGTATGAATTTATGGGGGAAGAATTAAAACAATTATCACTTCTTAATTTGCGTGACCTTGCTAAATCAAAAGGAATGAAAAATATTAGTAAGTTAAATAAAGATGAATTAATAAATGAAATTATAAAGCTTCAAAGTGCTGATGAAAAAGTTGAAAAAGAATCAGTAAATGAAGAGCCAGCTACTTTTACTGCTGAAAAGCCAATTGAGCTAGAAGGCGCTAAGTTAAACAGTAAAGACGATTTTGTTGTAGAAGGTGTGCTTGAAGTATTGCCAGATGGTTTTGGATTTTTAAGAGGAGAAAATTATCTTTCTACACCAAAAGATGTGTACGTATCGCCAGTTCAAATTAGAAGATTTAAACTAGATACAGGTGACAAGGTAAAAGGAATTAGCAGGCTTCCAAAAGAAGGTGAAAGATTCCCGGCGCTAATCTATGTAAATACCGTAAATGGCGATGTGCCAGATGTTGCAATCAGACGCAAGAATTTTGATGATTTGATTCCTATTTTTCCAAATAAGAGAATACATCTTGAGACTGTGCCAACTGAATATGCTAATAGAATCATAGATTTAATGGCACCAATAGGTTTTGGACAAAGAGGTATGATTGTTTCTCCACCTAAGGTTGGTAAAACAACATTACTTAAAAAAGTTGCTAATAGCATAACTAAAAATCACCCAGATGTAGAATTGATAGTTCTTCTTATTGATGAAAGACCAGAAGAAGTAACTGATATGAAGCGTTCTATAAAAGGTGATGTTATTTATTCAACTTTTGATGAGTTGCCAGAACATCATGTAAAAGTTGCGGAGATAGTTTTAGAGAGAGCTAAGAGATTGGTTGAACATAAAAAAGATGTTGTTATATTGTTAGACAGTATTACAAGACTTGCAAGAGCATATAATCTTACAATTCCGTCTTCTGGTAGAACATTATCTGGTGGTTTTGATCCTGCAGCATTACACAAACCAAAGAGATTTTTTGGTGCTGCTAGAAACACAGAAGATGGAGGTAGTTTGACTATCTTAGCTACTGGATTAGTTGAAACTGGAAGTAAGATGGATGAGGTTATTTTTGAAGAATTTAAAGGTACTGGTAATATGGAATTGCACTTAGATAGAAAACTTTCTGAAAAACGTATATTTCCAGCTGTAGATATAAATAAATCAGGAACTCGTAGAGAAGAATTACTTCTTACACAAAAGGAATTAGAGGTTGTTTGGAAGATAAGAAAAATGCTAAATGAGGGGAATGTTTCAACAGTAACAGAAAATCTTATAAAACTAGTAACATCAACTAAAAGCAATGAGGAGCTCTTGGCGAAGTTCAAGATTGACAAATAGGAGTAAAAGGTTATATAATGGAGGCGGTAGTAAACATAATTCTTTCGAGAATACCGTATAATGGAGGTAGAAAAATGATTCGGAAAATAGAAAGTTTAACCCGTCACCAGATTTTCACTATCGCAAGCAGCTATGCTCGTTCCCCTGATGAAGTCTCGGCAGAACATTACTGCAAGTTCTATGATGTCAGCGAAGCAGTTTTCTATCGCTGTCTGGAAAAAGCGGTACAGGAGAGTATGGTTTCTGAGGAAGTGGCATGCAGGATTGCATCTAAAGCAGCCAGAAACGGCGAAAGGCATGGAGGAGAAGGCGCTCGCATTAATTCTTTGCGGCACTACCAAGCGCTCATAGATTCCCGTCCTACATTCCGTTTTAACAAACGCGACCAGAAACGGTATGCAGAAATGTATGCCAAATCTGAGTACAATTTCAAGGAATTCTGCAGAAAAAACTATATTCCTTGCAAGGTACTGCAGGCGGCGCTGGTTGATGCGATTCAGAGCTGTCAAATCGATGACGAGTGCGTCGAACAGATTTATCAGAAGTCTAAGGCAAGTCACGGAGATGAGTCTTCCAAGCGGCTTTTTGATGGTCTGAGAGAGGCAAGAAAACGCACGGCGGAAGCCAAAAAGGCACATGAAAAGGAATTGCGTAGAGCGAGAGCTCAGCGCAAAAAGGCAGAAAAGGCAAAGGCTGAAGAAGATGCCAAACAAGCCCAGCAGCGGCGGGAGTTTATCCAGCAGACGTTGGAGGGCTTTGGTATCCCTGATGAAGTTGCTGACCAGAAGGCATCGCTCGGAATTACCGATGATTAGAAAGCCCTTGGTACTACTGAGGATGAGTAGACAAATGCGAGAATGTGCGAAGTTGTTAGATGATAACGACTTCGCATATTTTTAAATATAAAATGTAAAAAATATCCAAAACGTGATGCTTTGCTATAAATACTTGGCGTTACAGCTTTTGCATATTTTGTAAATATTTTATTGCAAAAGCAAAATAAATATGTTATTATATGTGGGCATGAGTTAATGTTAATAATAAATTATATATATACAAGTAGTTGGGAAGAGGTGAATTAGATGAAAGCAGGAATACATCCAGAATACAAAGAAGCTACAATCAAATGTGGTTGTGGTAACATTATTAAAGTTGGTTCTACAAAGAGCGAGATGACAGTCGAGGTTTGCTCAAAATGTCATCCATTCTACACAGGTAACCAAAAATACCAAGCTACAGGTGGTAGAATCGAACAATTCAAAAAGAAATATGGTATCAAAGACTAATTTCTTAGATGAGAAAAATGCAGGTTTTATGACCTGCTTTTTTTATGCCATAAAATAATAATAGGTAAATTTATGGTTATTAAGTAAACGATATATGAAAAAATAGGAATTTGTTGTATAATGTGTCTCGAGGTGACTTAGATGAGTGAAAAGAAAATGACTTCTATTGGTGGTCAAGCTGTAATTGAAGGTGTAATGATGAGAGGCCCTCATAAAATTGCAGTTGCAGTTAGAAAACCAGATGGAGAAATTATAATAGATGAAAAGCCTACACCAAAGGTGGGAAAGATTGCGAAAGTTCCAATTATAAGAGGTGTTTATTCATTCTTTAGTTCTTTAGTTATAGGTGTGCAAGCTTTAACTTTTTCTGCTAAGTTTTTTGAAGATGAAGAACCAACACCTAAGAAAGAAAAGAAATCTAAAGAAAAGAAAAAAATAGAAAAAGCAGAAAAGAAAAATAATAAAAAAGCAAAGAAAAAAGACGACATGAAAGAAAACGAAAATGGATTATCTGATACAGCAATTTATGTGGCTGTAGTGTTATCTTTGTTCTTGAGTATTGGAATGTTTATTGTTCTTCCAAACTTAATAACAGAATTTGTTGTTCCAAATCAAGCTGATCATCCAGTGCTTTATAACTTTATTGAAAGTGTTGTTAAGTTAGTTATATTTGGTGGATATATCGTTTTGATTTCTCAAATGAAGGATATTCAAAGAGTGTTTGAATATCATGGCGCTGAACACAAGACAATTTTTTGTTATGAAAATGGTGAAGAGTTAACTGTTGAAAACGTAAAGAAATATAGCAGATTTCACCCAAGATGTGGAACAAGTTTCTTACTATTCGTAATGATTGTAAGTATCCTTGTATTTTCGTTGCTTGGCGTTTATGAAAATGCATTTATAAATATTGGTCTTAGATTATTATTCTTACCAATAGTTGCGGGTGTATCTTATGAAATAATTAAATTCGCAGGTAAGAGTAAAAATAAATGTGTTACATGGTTGAATGCTCCTGGTAAGTGGCTACAAAAATTTACTACTAGAGAACCAGATGATTCGCAAATAGAAGTTGCTATAGCTTCTATGAAAGCAGTTATACCTGAAAATGGAGAAGATGATAAATGGTAAATCATATAAAAGATGTTCTTAAATATGGTAAAGACATGCTTACTAAAAACGACATTAGTACAAGAGAAGCAAGAATGCTTTTGGCGCTTGCAATGAATATTTCTACTAACGAACTTATTAAATATACAGAATGTTCGGATGGAGAATTTACAATATATAAAAGTTATATTGAAAGAAGATGTTCTGGTGAACCATATGCATATATAGCTGGTAAGAAAGAATTTATGAAACTAGAATTTATGGTTAATAAGAATGTTTTAATTCCTAGAGAAGATACAGAAATTTTAGTTTTAGAGGCGATTAAACGATGCCCACAAAAAGTGTTAGATATGTGTACTGGAAGTGGCTGTATTGCGATAAGTTTGGCAAAGTATATTAATGGCGCAGAAGTTGATGCTGCAGATATTAGTAGTCCGGCATTAACTGTTGCAAAAAAGAATGCAAAACTAAATGAAGTTGATGTGAAATTTATAAAATCAGATTTATTCGAAAATGTAGAAGATAAATATGATATGATAGTTTCGAATCCACCATATATAAGAAAAGCTGACTTGAAAGAACTGCAAAAAGAAGTTAAACAAGAACCAAAGAAAGCTTTAGATGGTGGCGAAGATGGTTTGATGTTTTATGATAGAATTTTGCACGATGCAAAAAAACATTTAAAGAAGAATGGCGTTATACTTTTTGAAATTGGTTATGACCAAGCAAAAGATGTAATGGCACTTACTAAAAAGTATAATTACAAGAAAGTTAAAAAGGTAAAAGATTTAAGCAATAACGATAGAGTAATAATTGTAGAAGGGTGATTTAAATGTCATTTTCGTCTGAATTAAAAGAAGACTTAAGTAAAGTTAATACTCGTAGTAGTGAATGTTGCAAGCTTGCGGAACTTGCAGGGTGCATGATTACTAACTGCAACGTTGTGAGAATTGGAAATAAATTTGTTATAAAGATGGTAACAGAAAGTGCATCTTCTATAAGAAGAATGTATAACGCATTTAAAACTTTGTATGGGATTACACCAGTTACTAATATTGAAAAAGAAAAGTTGGGACAAGATACGACTGTTTTATATGAATTAATCATTGATAATGATGATGATTTAAAAAGAGTGTTTAGCAACGATACTTTTTTTAATATTGATGTTAATCTTAGAATTGTTATGGATGACAAAGGTACAATAAAAGAAAAAGAATGCTGTAAGCGTGCTTTTTTAAGAGGCGTATTTTTAGGAAGTGGATCTATAATGGATCCATCTTTAGGAAGCCATCTAGAAATAGTTTTAAGTAGTTTAGAAAATGCAAATTATATTATTTCTATTCTTGCTGAATTTGATATTATGGCGAAGATGATGAAGAGAAAAAAGAGTTTAGTTATATATATTAAAGACTCGGAAACAATTGCAGACTTTCTTCGTATAGTTGGCTCAAATAAAGCCACGTTATCTTTTGAACAAGTTAAAGTTGAAAAAGAGTATCGTAATAATATGAATAGAAGAATTAATTGCGAAATTGCTAATATGGATAAAACTGCAATGGCAGCATCAGAACAACTTAAAGATATAATGAAACTAAAAGAAAAAGGTTTGTTTGGAAAGTTATCTCCAAACTTAAAACAAATTGCAAACTTAAGAATAAAATATCCAGAAGCAAGTTTGGATAAGATTGGTAGTATGCTAACGCCACCACTTAGCAGATCTGGAGTAAGTCATAGATTTAAAAAAATAAAAGAGTTAGCAAAAGAGGTAGAGTAATTTGGTAGAGTCTGTATATGTTCACATTCCTTTTTGCAAACAAAAATGTTTGTATTGCGATTTTAATTCGTTTAAGGGAAAAGAAAATTTAATAGATTCTTATATGGAAGCCTTGTACAAGGAATGTGCAAGGTTTTCTTTTAATGATTTAAAAACTATTTATATTGGTGGTGGCACACCATCCTTTATAGATAGCAAATATATAGTAAGGTTACTAACTATTTTGCCTAAAGCAGAAGAAGTAACAATAGAGATGAATCCTTGTACTGTGACAAAAGAAAAATTAGAAGATTATAAAGCTGCTGGTGTAAACAGAATAAGTATGGGGCTTCAAACAACAAATGATGCTATATTAAAAGAAATTGGAAGAGTACACACGTTAGAAGATTTTGAGAGAGCATACGCTTTAATAAAAGAAGTTGGTTTTGAAAATGTGAATATAGATTTAATGTTTGGGTTGCCAAGTCAAACAATAGATGATGTAAAAAACAGTTTAGATTATTTAATAGAAAAAAATCCAACACATATTTCTTGTTATTCGTTAATACTTCATAATGATATTTTTAAGAATTTGCCTTCGGATGAAATAGAAAGAGAAATGTATTATTTGACAAAAGCAAGATTGAAAGAGGCTGGTTATAAACAATACGAAATTTCTAATTTTTCAAAAATTGGTTATGAGTCTAAGCACAATATGGCTTGCTGGAATCAAGAAGAATATATAGGATTAGGTGCAGGAGCAAGTTCATATGTAGATAATATGAGATACACAAATGAAAGAAGTATAGAAAAGTATATCGAAAAAATAAGTAATGAAGAGGATATAAGAGATATAGAAGAAGTTCAAGATGAAGATGCAAAAATAAGAGAGTATATGATTTTAAAGCTTAGAACTCTTCAAGGAATAGATGTGAAGTGTGCAAATGAAAAGTTTGAGATGGAAAATAAATTTGCAAATGAAATTGAAAAGTTGATAAAACAAGATTTGATAGAAATAAAAGATGGTTTTTTAAAACTCACTAAAAAAGGATTGGACTTTGCCAATGTAGTTTGGGAAGAGTTTATATAAAATAAGAAAGAGTAGCGTTAAAGTAACGCTACTCTTTTTATATGTGTATTGTTCATTCGGGAAGTTGCATGATTTTTTGCATAAGTGTCAAACCTTCGTCGCCTCTATAATGAGCTAATACGGCTTCAATTTTTTCTGCTTTGGTAGAAGCTTTAGCGCCGTGTTTAATCAGTAAGTCTTTCAAGGGGAGGTTTTGATTGTAGATTGCGATGTCGAGCGGAGTGATAGCGTGATACGACTTTAGATATCCGCAGGATGCACGTGCTTTTACATTGATATCAGCATTATACTTGATGAGCAAACGAACTGTATAAATATCATTGAGAGCAACTGCTCTGTGAATAGGAGTTGTTCCGTTGATACGTACATCAGGATCTGCACCTCTTTCTAAGAAGAGTTCTACAACATCATGTTTTTTTGTTTGAAGAGCGCGCATGAAAGGATTTCTAGAAGTATTATCGGTGTCCTCTAACGGTGCGCCAGAATCTAAAAGCAGCCGCACAACCTTGATTCCTTCTTCGTGAGTTTCACAAGCACTAACAGCATCATGCAAATCACTGAAGAATTGTACATTGGGACCAGATTGGATTTTTGCACCATTGTCGATAAAATATTTGGCAAATGTGTAATCTCCGTGATAGCATGCATACTTCAGTGGGGTGTAGCCAGCAGCACTTGCAAGGTTGATATCATAACCGTGCTTAATAAACCAATCGGCTACTTCTAAAGTTAGCACACCGGGGTTGGACATTAAAGATACCAACAGTGGTTGCTTATACATGCTTTCTTGCATGTTGATGTCGAGACCGGCATCCAAACAAATTTGACAAAGCTTTAAGTTTGAGAGTTCGGCAGCACCTTTGAAAAACAGATATTGTTCTTCAAAGCTCATATTTTGAATTAATGCTATCAATTCTTGCGATGTGATTGTTTTGTCTTCCATATATTAATCTCCTCGAAAATTATTTGCGGATAAACGTACAAAACTATATTTGGTACGCGCATTATATCATGGTTACATAATGTTTTCAATAAGTATAATTTGAATCTTAAAAGGAAAACTAATATTGTTATAAAAGCATAAAAAAGAACCGTTTAAAACGGTTCTTTTGGCAGGGGTGGAAGGAATCGAACCCTCCTCTGGAGTTTTGGAGACTCTTATTCTACCGATGAACTACACCCCTATTTTCGCTACCACCTAAGTGTAGCATAATTATTTTCATTTGACAACATAAAAATAAAAAAATTGTTGCATTATATATTAAGATACTATAATATATTGGTATATGTACAAGAGAGGGAAAATAGGTGATTATATGAAAACTACAGGAAAAACATACGAAGTAAAGTACACAGGATATTTAATGAATTCTGAAAATATGTTTTTACATTACGGTTATGACAATTGGTCAGACGTATCTGAAAAGAAAATGAGAAAGTTAAAATCATGCTATAAAATAGAAGTTACAGTTCCAGCAGAAACAACAGAACTTAATTTCTGTTTCAGAGCTGGTGAAAATGAATGGGATAACAATTCAGGAAACAACTGGAATTGGGTTCCTAGCAAACCACAATCATATGAATATGTAGAAATTGCAGATGCTACTAAAGCTACTAAAACTGCATCTACAACAAAAGCTAAAGCTACTACTTCAAAAGCTAAAACAGCTACAAAGAGTGCTACAGCTAAAACAAAGAAATAGTAATCCCTCAGTCTTATATATTGATTATATAAGACTGTTTTTTTTGAAAGAATAAGGAGAGTATATGAGCGGACAAACACCAATGGAAATAGAAAAGAAATTTCTTATAAAAATGCCAGACTTAGAATGGATAAAAGTTAATACTGATGTTGAAGTTGCAGAGATTACTCAAACGTATTTGGGCATGAAAGAAAATGGTTTTGGTGATCGAGTAAGGATGATGACAATAGATGGGAACACAAAATATTACTATACTTCTAAAAAAAGTGTTTCACATATGAGTAGAATTGAGATAGAATCAGAAATAACGAAAGAGGAATATGATAATTTTCTTATGATGCCTCACAGAGGGAATACTTTATCAAAGACAAGGTATATAATTCATATGAATAACTTGAAATATGAAATAGATGTATATCCTTTTTGGGAGGAAACTGCTATTTTAGAAATAGAATTAAAGTCAGAGGATGAAAAGTATGAAATTCCAGATTTTATAGAGATACTTGGTGATGTTACAGGTAATAAAGATTATTCTAATAATTCACTAAGTAACAAGTATAAAATGGACTAAGATTTTAAGATGTAAAGTGAGGTTGTATTATTATGGCAAATGGATTAAAAAGAGACGATTATTTATCTTGGGATGAATACTTTATGTCGATTGCAAAACTTTCTGCAATGAGAAGTAAAGATCCATCTACACAAGTTGGAGCATGTGTTGTAGGTGATGACAACAGAATTTTATCGGTAGGATATAACGGTGCTCCTAATGGATTTGCAGATGATGAATTTCCATGGCAAAGAACTGGAGATCCTAAAGAGACAAAATATTTTCATGTATGTCATGCGGAAATGAACAGTATTTTAAACTATAGAGGAAGCACTAAAGAATTAGAAAATGCTAGAATATATGTAGATTTATTTCCTTGCAACGAGTGTGCAAAAATAATAATACAATCGGGAATTAAAGAGGTTATATACTTAAGTGATAAATATGCAGATACAGATTCTGTAATAGTTTCAAAGAGATTGTTTGATAAATGCGGGGTTAAATATAAGCATTTAGATACAAGCAAGCACTCAGATATAAGCATTAAATTAGATTAAAATAAGTTGATTTATAATGTTAAAAGCGCTAAGTTTCAATATCTTAGCGCTTTTCTGTGCCTTTTTGAAACGGGGACAAATAAAGAGCCAAATATTGACAAAATTGTACATTCATATTATAATTAGTACGCTTGTACTAAGATTAGTACGTTGATAAGGAGGGTAAGCTGGTGCGTTTTATTCATTACAAAAAAACGACAAGAGAGAAAATTAAAGAGGCTACATTTGATATGTTAGCGGAAAAAGGTTACAAAGACCTTACTATGCGTGACATAGCTAAGAAAGCTGGTGCTGCTGTAGGACAGCTAACATATTATTACAGAACTAAAGAAAGATTAGTTCATACTGTGTTAGAAGAAATACTAACTGGATTAGTAGCTGAATTAAAGACTAAAGTGGCAAAGAGCCATAATAAAATAGAAACTCTTTTAGAGTACTATAATGATTGTTGTAATGAAGAACCAGAACTTGCAAAAATACTGCTTAACTTTACTACAGAATCATTATGGAACGATGATATAAGAGAGTTGCTTACTAACTATAATTTGAATGTTACATCTTTGATTGAAAGTATCTATGTAGAGCAGGGATTGGAAAAAGGTGAGGCGATAATTAAAGCTAATTTTATGATGTCATCGATTTCAGGGATAATGGCTCAACAAATTTTAAAAGGAGAGTCGTTAAATGCGAATGGAGCCTATAAAAAAATATTATTAAATATATAAAGAGTGCCTATGGAAAAAGAAAAGATTGTATATTACGAAACAGAGCAAGATGATTTTACAAATAACAAAAACTTAAAAGTAAAAGTTATAGATGAGAATTACAAATACTTAAATAGAAATGTCTTTTGGAAAGTTTTATCGTTTGGTTTGTACAGATTTATAATGAAACCTTTTGCTTATTTATATATGAAAATAAAGTTTGATTTTAAAATTGAAAATAAAAAAGTTTTAAAAGAAGCAAAGTGTTCAGGAGCTTTCTTGTATTTGAATCATACACAAACATTAGGCGATGCGCTTATTCCAAATTTATTAGAATTTATTAGAAAAGTTTATGTAGTGATACATCCTGATAATGTATCGATGAAGTTCTTGGGGAAAATTGCTGAACTGTCAAATGGATTACCAACACCAGCAAATGCAGGAGCAGCCAAAAACTTTATGAACGCCATAACAGAATGTGTTGAAAACGAAAATTTTGTGGCTATATATCCAGAGGCTCATGTGTGGGACTACTATACAAAGATAAGGAAATTCAAAGAAGAACCTTTTAGATATCCTGTTAAATTAGATGTTCCTACTTATGCGATTACAACAACATATAGAAAAAGAAAAAATAAAAATCCTAGAATTGTAACTTTTGTTGATGGCCCATTTTATGCAGATAAAAACAAAACATATGCGGAGCAAAAGACAGAATTAAGAGATAAAGTTTTAGAAGTTATGAATGAAAGAGCGAAAACAAATGATGTTGAATATATAAAGTATATAAAAAAAGGAGAGAGCGCATGATTAATTTAATGTTTTGTGGTAATGACAAAATTTATGATGGATTGCTAATTTCACTTTTATCGATAGTTAAATATAACAAGGAACAATTAAACATAAATGTGTTAACAGTTGATTTAAGTGATATAGATGAAAAATATACTCCAATAACAGAAGCTCACAGAAAAGAATTAGAAGAAGTAATAAAAAAAGCTAATTCAAAAAGTGAAATTAAAGTAATAGACATTTCAAAACAATTTAGAGAAGAAATGATGGAAGGTAAGAATATGAAAACACATTATACACCTTATATATTTCTTAGATTGTTTGCTGATAAGATAGAAGAATTGCCAGATAAAGTATTGTATATGGACATTGATATTGTTTGTTATGATGATATTGCAAAAATTTATAATACTGATGTTTCGAATTATGAATTTGCTGCTGTAAAAGATTATTATGGCAAATGGTTCATAGATATTAATTATATGAATTCTGGTGTGCTTCTTATGAATCTAAAAAAATTAAAAGAGACAAGAGCGTTAAGCAAATGTAGACAAATGTGTCTAGATAAAAAGATGCTATTGCCAGATCAAACAGCTTTAAACAAATGTTGCAAATTTAAATTGCTATTACCAAGAGAATATAACGAGCAAAAGAAAAGAACGGAAGATACAGTGATAAGACACTTTAGTATGACAATGAAGTTCATACCATACTTTAAAACTATAAACATTAAACCTTGGCACATAGATCAAGTACATGATGTTTATAAGATTTATGACTACGAAGATATAATCGAAGAATATAAAACGATAATAAGGAGTAATGAAAATGTTTAAAATTGAAATTCCAATATTTTTCTCCATAGACGATAATTACGTTCCGTTTTTTACAGTTGCTGCTCATTCAATAATGGACAATGCATCTAAAGAATATAATTACAAATTTATAATTCTTAATGACGGATTAGCGAAAACATCTGAGGAAAAATTAAAGAAATTAGAAAATGAAAATTTTAAAGTTGAATTTGTAAATGTAAATGAAAAGATAAAATCTATTGAAAATGATTTGTCATTTAGATTAAGAGACTATTATACAAATTCAATTTACTACAGAATTTTTATACCATCACTATTTAAAAATTATGATAAAGCTTTGTATCTAGATGCAGATATAACAGTTGTTGATGATATTTCAAAATTGTATTTTGAAGATGTTGGAGACAATATGTTGGGTGTTATAACAGATGGTGTTGTTAATGCCGATGAGAGACTTGTTAAGTATACTAAAGAAGTTGTTGGTGCAGATGAAGGTATGTACTTCAACTCTGGTATCCTTGTAATGAATCTAAAAAAATTAAGAGAAGAAAAAATAGAAGAAAAGTTTGTATATCTTTTAGGAAAATATAATTTTGATACTGTTGCACCAGACCAAGATTATTTAAATTTCTTGTGTAAAGGAAGCTTGAAATACATACATCTTGGATGGGACAGGATGCCTGTACCAGATAATAACTTTAATGATAAAGATTTACATTTAATTCATTACAACATGTTCCAAAAACCATGGAAATATGATAATGTAATGTACGAAGAATATTTTTGGAAGTATGCGAAGAAGACTGAGTATTATAATGATTTGATGAAAATACGTACAGAATATTCTGATGAACAAAAGCAAAAAGATGCGATTGCTGCTGAAGAAATGGTGCAACACGCATTGAAAATTATTGATGATAGAAAATCATTTGCACATGTTGTAGATAGAAATACATTAGGTGGATTTTCTATTAAATAAAGGGTTATGACTATGGGGAAAAACGAATCAAGATTAAAGGTAATTTCAAATATAGAAATTGCTATTAAAGAGAAAAATTTTAACAAAAAAGTTGAAGAGGGAGATCCGATAGTAACAGCTGCGGATCGCGAAAAGTATATTCTTAATTTTGACATTTTAAGAAAGAAAAGAACTAATAGAGAATCTGCAAGACTTGCTGCTAAGTTTGCTGATATGGCAACAAAACAAGAAAATGCAGATACAGAAATAATAGGATTAGAAAATATCAAAGGCTTAGAAACTGGAATTATTACATCTAATCACTTCAATAAAGTTGATAGTACTGTGGTTAGACATGTGTTGCATAAAATGAAATCTAAGAAAAAATTGTATATAATAATTCAGGAAGCTAATGTTTTGAACGAAGGTCAAGTTGGTTTTTTATTTAAACATTGTTACACAATTCCTATAAGCAATAATTATGATTATATGATAAATAATTTTACTCCGGCGGTTGAACAAATATTCAAAAATAATGATTTCGTGCTTATCTATCCTGAACAAGAGATGTGGTTTAATTATAGAAGACCTAGACCTATGAAAATTGGTGCATATCATTATGCTTGTAAATATAATGTCCCAATTATTCCGTGTTTTGTTGAGATAAGAAATAAGGAAGAGATTGATGAAGAAGGTTTTACAAAACTAAAGTATGTTATGCATGTAATGAAACCGATTTATCCTGATTTGACAAAACCATTTAAAGAAAGAAAATATACAATGCAAAAGCAAGATTACGAACTGAAAATTGCAAAATATGAAGAGGTATATAACAGAAAACATGACGCACCATTTTGCGTACAAGATGATATTGCTGGCTGGGTTGAAGCGGGAATGGAGGCCTAAAGATGAGAGTGTTAGAATTTAAAATGGAAAGAGCTGGACTTGTAAAAGTTGGAGATGTAGTACAAGTTACAGAGGGAGCACTTCCTTCTAGTTGGTATTATATGATTGAACCAGCGGTAGCAATGTCTGCTAATATTCCATTGTTTGAACGTTTGAAATCAAAAGAAGGTAAGATAATTGATATAAGAGAGAGTGATGATGTAGGCTTTTATCTGTCAGTTGAATTTGATGAATAAAATTGTGACGGTTGAATAACATTAATTCATACCGTCTTATTTTTATCTCTGCGTGGCTAGAAACGTTGACTTTTAGGGAAAAATATGATATTTATATGGGTATAAATTTTAATTTACAGGAGGTTTATATGAAAATTTATAACACACTAACGCGTCAATTAGACACATTTGTCCCAAATGAAGAGAAAAAGGTGAAGTTGTACACATGTGGACCTACTGTGTATCATTTTGCTCACATTGGTAATTTACGTAGTTACATACATGAGGATATACTTGAGAAGTATTTAAGATATAGTGGATATGATGTGGACAGAGCAATGAATATTACGGACGTTGGCCATTTAACAAGTGATGGCGATGAAGGCGATGACAAAATGGTTAACAGCGCTAAGAGAGAACAAAAATCAGTTCTAGACATTGCTAGATTTTACACAGATGCGTTTTTTGAAGACTGCGAAAAGTTAAATATTAGAAAACCAGACACAATAGTTCCAGCAACAACTCAAATTGATAATTATATAAAAATGATTTCAAAGCTTTTTGAAGACGGATATGCATACATGGCTGGTGGAAATGTTTATTTTGATACAAGCAAACTTGATAACTATTATGTTCTAAATAACAATAATGAACGTGATATGATTATTGGTGCTCGCGAAGACGTAACAGAAGATGAAAATAAAAAGAATAAATCAGACTTCGTTCTTTGGTTTACAAAGTCAAAGTTTGATGACCAAGAACTTAAATGGGATTCTCCATGGGGCTATGGTTATCCAGGATGGCACATTGAATGTTCTTCAATTTCAATCAATCATTTAGGAGAATATCTAGATATCCATTGTGGTGGCGTTGATAATATTTTCCCACACCATACAAATGAAATTGCTCAAAGTGAAGCGTACTTAGGACATAAATGGTGTAACTATTGGTTCCATGTACAACACTTAAACATGGGTTCAGAAAAAATGAGTAAGAGCAAAGGTGGAATTCTTACAGTAAATACTCTTATTGAAAACGGATACGAGCCACTAGCATATAGATATTTTGTGTTGTCAAGCCATTATAGAAAATCATTAGAATTTAGTTATGATAATCTTGCTGGTGCACAAAATGCTTATCAAAAATTAAAGGGTAGAATTGCTAAATTAAGCAAAGAAGAAATGTCTTTAGATGAGGAAGAATACAATAAATTCAAAACTCAATTTGCTGATGCTATGGATGATGATTTCAACACATCACTTGCAATTACTACAATTTACGATTTGATGAAATCAGATGCGAATGACTTTACAAAACGCAAATTAATCGATGAATTTGATATGGTATTATCACTTGATCTTACCAAAGAAGCTGAAGCTGCTGTAGTAGAAAATGAAGCAGAGATTTTAGCTTTTATCGAGGAACGTAATGAAGCTAAAAAAGCTAAAGATTATGCTAAAGCGGATGAGATTAGAAATAGGCTGCTAGAAAAGGGGATTAGACTTATTGATACTAAAGAGGGAACTTATTACGAAATTGTTAAATAATGATAATTGTTAGTTTATAAACATATAAAAACGACTTTCTTATAGAGAGTCGTTTTTTGTTGAAATAAAAGGAAAATTTGGTGATATATAATATACATTATTTGTGATTTTTACTATTGACTTTTATGCATATTATATCTAAACTTAGTATTGTATGGAACCCCATAATTAAAAGAGAGGACGATTATGAATATGAAAAAAATAGTTATGTTATTACTAGCATTAGTAGTGTGCTTTTCACTAGTTGCTTGTGGTAAAGATGAAGTTGAACAAAACCCAAGTGTAAGTGGTGAAGTTAGTGGAGAAGTGAGCGGAGATATTGAAACAGAAGTTTCTGGTGAAGTTGTAGAAGATCCAACAACGGGCGATGACGAACCAGCTGTTATGCCTGATGAGCCATCAACAGGTGATGATGAACCTGCAGTTATGCCTGAAGATCCAATTGTAACTCCTGATGAACCAGTAGAAAATCCTGATGAATATGTTGATCCGATGATGACTAGCACAGCTATGAAAACATTGGTAGATAAATTAAATACAACAGCAGATGTCCAAGTTAATGCTCCATTCGATATGAAAATCGATAGAGAAGGTGCTTTTAACGATATCGGTTTGGAAGCGGAAGTGTTTGATGCTAAAATTGTTGATTCTGTAAAAAGCGAATCTATGATGATGCCTTCGAACCATTCTTTATGTATTGTAGAAGTTAAAGCTGGAGAAGATGTTGCATCTGTTAAAAATGAAATTTTTACAAATGCTAACCCAAGAAAATGGATTTGTGCAAATGCTGACAAAGTAATGGTTGTAGATAGTGGAAACATTGTTATGTTAGTAATGTCTACAGAAGAAAATTGCACAAACTTATATAATGCTTTTGTTGATCATTTCGGGGCTGCAAATGTTGGTGCAAAATTAGAACGTCTTTTCGGAGAATAAGTCGTTTAGAAATCGTAAAAATATAAAAAACGAAAGGTCACTTTTTATAAGTGACCTTTTTGTTTAATATGCATAAGGGGGAAAGAAATGTTATTTTCTAGCATTCCGTTTTTATATTATTTTTTACCAATAGTAGTATTACTATATTTTATAGTACCTTTTAAAGTAAAGAATTATGTGCTACTACTAGCAAGTTTATTTTTTTATTTTTGGGGAGAAAAAGCATATACCATAATAATGGTATTAACATCATTATCTGGATGGTTACATGGAATATTCATTGAAAAATATAGAGGTAAGATTGGTTCAAAAATAGCTCTTATATCGTCTTTGATATTTGGATTTGCAGGACTGATTGTTTTTAAATATGCAGACTTTTTATTAACTAATGTAAATGGTATTTTCGGAACAGAAATTCCGTTATTAAAGCTTGCATTGCCAATAGGTATTAGTTTTTATACATTCCAAATATTAAGTTATAACATTGACCTTTATAGAGGTGATGCAAAATTTCAAAAGAATCCGTTTACGTTTATGACATATGTTTCTTTATTCCCTCAACTTATAGCTGGACCAATTGTTAGATATGTAGATGTAGAAAAAGAGTTAGAAGAAAGAACACATTCTTTAGAAATGATTTCTCAAGGAATTGGAAGATTTATAATTGGACTTTCTAAAAAAGTTTTACTTGCGGATACATTAGCGGCTTTTTGTGATTTAGCTAAAACTTCTGAAAATATGTCAGTCCTATTTATGTGGTCTTATGCAATCGCGTACGCACTTCATATTTATTTTGATTTTTCAGGATATAGTGATATGGCGATTGGACTTGGAAAAATGTTTGGTTTTAAATTCTTAGAAAACTTTGATTATCCTTATATTTCAAAGAGTATAACTGAGTTTTGGAGAAGGTGGCACATGTCACTAGGTTCATGGTTTAGAGATTATATTTATATCCCGCTAGGAGGAAATAGGGTTTCTAAAATAAAGTGGCTTAGAAACATATTGGTTGTTTGGGCATTTACTGGACTTTGGCACGGAGCTAAATGGGCATTTGTAATATGGGGTTTGATGTTTGCGGTGTTGTTACTTATTGAAAAGGTATTCCTAAAAAAATGGCTTGAAAAGTTACCTACAATTTTTTCTAGAATATATACGCTTTTCTTTGTACTGATAAGTTGGGTGATTTTTGATGCTGGAATGGAAGGAGGCATCACTGGAAATCTTTCGGTTGCGATGAATAGAATTAAAGTTATGCTTGGTTTAGGTGGAGTACCTGCTATAACGCAAGAGACTTTATATTATTTAAGAAGTTATGCTGTGATATTTATAATTGGATTTATTGGTGCAACACCAATTTTGAAAAATATAATTTTAAAATTAAAAGAAAAAAATTTTGCAAGAAAAGTTATAAACTTATTAACTCCAATTACATACGTAGCATTGCTTTTAGTAGTTACAGCGTTCTTGATAGATGGTTCGTTTAGCCCATTTATTTATTTTAGTTTCTAGGAGGTGCAGATATGAGTGATAAGATTAAAGATATTTTTGTAGTAGTTATTTTCTTCTTATTTGTTTTTGGATTTTTTATTATAAATCTTGTTAAAGCACCAGACGAAATATCTGTATCTGAAAGAAGAAAATTACAACAGTTTCCGGAATTTACTTATAATACTGTAATGGCAAAAACAGAGGCTGATGGAAACTTTATGAGATTTTTTGAAAAGTATACACTTGATCAATTTGTGTGGAGAGATACTTTTAGAGAATTAAAAGCGAAAGTGTCTTTTAATATATTTATGAAAAAAGATAACAATAATATTTATATAGTTGACGGACAAGTATCTAAATATTGGAGTACAATGAATGAGGCTTTGATAAAAGATGCAGCAAATAAATTTAATAAAATTTATAACAGCAAATTAAAAGACAAAGGAATGAATGTGTATTATTCTTTAATTCCTGACAAGAATTATTTTATAGCAGATCAAAACGGTTATCCATCAATTGACTATGATAAATTCGTTTCTATAATGAAAGAAAATATGAATGTGGATATCAAGTACATTGATATATTTAATGATTTAACGGTTGATGATTACTATGCAACAGATATTCATTGGAGACAAGAAAAAATTTCTAAAATTGTAGAGAAACTTGCAAGTAGCATGGGAATTAATGTAGAAGCTGAGTATGAAGAAAAAACATTAGAACCATTCTATGGTGTTTACTATGGACAATCTGCTTTACCAATTGAAGGCGAAAAATTAGTATATTTAACAAACGAAGTTTTAGAAAATTGTAAAGTAACTGGATTGGACGGAACTACAGCAGAATTTTATGACACAAAAATTTATAATGAAGAAGATTTTAAAAATGTAGATCCATACGACATTTTCTTAGAAGGTGCCAAACCATTCTTTGTAATTGAAAATGAAGCTGCAACATCAGATAAAGAACTTATAATTTACAGAGATTCTTTTGGAAGTAGTTTAATTCCTTTAATGGTACAAGGATATAAGAAAATTACGGTTATTGATTTAAGATACATTGCCAATATAATGATTGATCAATATAATTTGGTTGAGTATAAAGAAGGGACAGATGTATTATTTTTGTATTCTACAGAAGTTTTAAATAATAGTTCAATATTAAAAGTATTTTAATTAATATAAAAAACAAGGTGCTTATAAAAAATAGGTACCTTGTTTTTCTTTTTGAAAGTTCATAAACAATTCATAATTCGTACATGGTATTTACCTAGAAAGGGCGTATAGTTGGGTATAAAGGAGTGAGGATATGAATCAAGGATTTAAGTTTGTTTTTGAGAGAACAGAGAAAAAATATGTTTTAACAAAAGAACAATATGAACAAATAATCGAAAAATCTAGAGAGTACATAAAAATGGATAAATACGGTTTGACTAACATTTGTAATATTTATTTCGACACAAATGATAGTGAACTTATAAGAACTTCTATTGAAAAACCTATATATAAAGAAAAATTAAGATTAAGAAGTTACGGAGTTCCAAATAGTGACGATTCAACAGTGTTTTTTGAAATTAAGAAAAAATTTGACGGTGTAGTTTATAAAAGAAGAGTTTCTATGAGTTATAAAGAATTTGAAAATTATTTATATAACCATATTGAGCCTAATGTAAATCCGCAAATTTTGCATGAGATTGATTATATTATCAAATATTATAATTTGGAACCAAAACTTTTCTTAGCTTATGATAGGGTTGCTTACAACGGAATTCAAGATGAAGAACTTAGAATTACTTTTGATAAAAATATTAGAAGTAGAGAAAAAGAACTTTCTTTGAAAGCTGGAGATTATGGTACAAAGTTATTAGATAATGATGAATATTTAATGGAGATAAAAGCAAATGGAGGAATGCCACTTTGGTTAACTAATTTATTAACAGAGTTGGAAATCTTTCCTAGGTCTTTTTCAAAGTATGGAAATATATATAAAAAGAGTCTTACAGGAAAAAAATATTGGAGTAAGAAGATTTATTGCTCACAAGCAATATAAAAATATTTAGAAAATAAGGAGGATAAAAATGTTTACAAGCATTTTAAATTCAGCAACGGGTACACTTTCGGTTGCTGATGCGTTAATTTGTACTGTTGTTTCATTAGTATTAGGTTTTATTATTTCTTTAGTTTATATGTCACAAGGTAGTCGTTCGAAAAACTTAGCAATAACTTTAGTTTTGTTACCTGCATTAGTTCAAATGGTAATTATGTTGGTTAACGGAAATTTAGGGACAGGCCTTGCTGTTATGGGAGCATTTGGTCTAGTAAGATTTAGATCTGTTGCGGGTACTTCTAAAGAAATTTGTAGTATCTTTTTTGCAATGGCTGTGGGTCTAGCTACAGGTATGGGATATATTACGTTTGCTATGATTATAACTTTAATTATTGGGGCTGTTATGTTTTTATTGATGAAGTTTGAATTTGGGGAAGGTAAAAAAGAAGAAAGAAAATTAAAGATTGTAGTTCCTGAAAATTTAAACTATACAGAAATTTTTGATGACATATTCGAAAAATATGCGACAAAAGTAGCTATTATAAAATCGAAAACAATAAATTTGGGAAGCTTATATGAAGTTACATATCAACTTGAATTAAAAGACAAAACAAAAGAAAAGGAAATGATTGATGAATTAAGATGCAGAAATGGTAATTTAACTATAAATTGTTCGAGAGCTGCAACCGGAGAGGAGTTATAATGAAAAAGAAAATTACAACTTTAATTATTGCTATATCTTGTATATTAACGATTACAGGATGTGGAAAAAACTCTGTAACAAATACTGATTTGGAAACACAAGTTGAAATGAATGTAGATGTTCAAGTTAATGATGCGGTTGAAACTATTGAAAATATGAAAGGCGAAGATTTTGAAAATGTTGAGGTTTCAGAAAATACTGCTACAAAGATTAATTTAAAAGATAGTATTATAGAAATCGATGGAAAAGGAGCTAGTGTAAATGGCAATGTCGTAAACATTATAACAGCAGGAGATTACTATATTTCTGGTACCCTTAATGATGGACAAATTGTTATTGATGCAGAGAATAGCAATGTTACGTTGGTTTTAAATAATGCAACAATAAAATCTAGTGCAACATCTCCTATATATGTAAAAGCTGCTAAAAATGTAATTATAAAAACAAACAGCGGCACAGAAAATTATATTGAAGATGCAACTACATATGTGTATAAGGATTCTAGTGAAACTGAACCAGATGCTGCTATTTTTAGTAAATCGGATTTATATATTACCGGAACTGGTAAATTAACTGTAAAAGGTAATTATAACGATGCAATAAAGTCTAAAGATGATTTTTCGATTTTGAGTGGAACTGTTGTGGTTGATTCTGTTGACGATGGTATTGTTGGAAAAGATAGTGTGTCACTTAAAAATTGTATTGTTACCGTAAATGCTGGTGGAGATGGTATAAAATCTACAAATGATGAAGATGTTACAAGAGGATATGTAGCAATAGAAAGTGGTACATTTAATATAACGGCGGTATCAGATGGCATACAAGCAGAAACTGATATTAATATTGCAGGAGGCACTTTTAATATTACAACTGGTGGAGGTAGTACTGTAAGCAGCACATCAAATAATTCAAGTGATATGATGAATTTTGGTGGCGGTCGTCGTTGGGGACAATGGGAGACTACCTTAGATAAGGAAGATACTCAAAGTGCGAAAGCCATTAAAGCGGTTAACAACTTAACTATTATGGGCGGAAATTTTAATATTGATTCTTCAGATGATTCAATTCACTGTAATAACAATATTGTTGTTTCAGGAGGTACTATAAAAGCGGCAGCTGGCGATGATGGTATTCATGCTGATAATATTTTAAATATAACTGGTGGAAAAATATCTATTTTAAAAAGCTATGAGGGATTAGAAGCAAGCTCAATATCTATAAGTTCGGGCACCATTGATATAGTTGCAAGTGACGACGGGATAAATGTTGCAGGAGGAAATGACGGTTCATCGATGGATGGAAGAATGGGGCAAAATACATTTTCTTCATCAAATAATTGTATTTTAACGATAGAAAGCGGAAGTATAAAAATAAATGCAGCTGGTGATGGATTAGACGCAAATGGATCTATTTATATAAAGGGTGGAGAAGTAATAGTAGCAGGACCTACAAATAGTGGTAATGGAGCGCTAGACTACGCAAGAGAATGTGTTGTAACAGGTGGTACGTTACTAGCTTATGGTGCTTCTGGAATGGCACAAAGTCCATCATCTAATTCGACTCAAAATACAATTTGTATAAACGGTTCGTATAATGCAGGAGACAAATTAGAAATAAAAAACGGTACCGAAGCCATTTATACAATTATGCTTGAAAAATCATGTCAATCAATTGTTTTATCATCTTCGTTGTTAAAAGATAATAATACATATACTTTGTATGTAAATGAAGTAGAAGGTGAGAATGTTACAATATCTTCTAATATTACTAATGTTGGTGGGAAATCAAGCAGTATGGGAAATATGAATGATTTTTCAAATAAAGGTGGAAAAAATAGCAATAGACAAATGACAGATAATGCAATTCCCAATGATTTAGAAATGATGTCGGGTGATTATAAAAAAGAAATGAAAAAGATGAGATAAAAAGAAAAATATTCTTATACAAAGTACACCTCTATTTAGTAAACACATTTGCCTTACTGAGTTTACCAAATAGAGGTGTACTTTTTTATAATAAATTACAATTTGTTAATTAAGTTTCTATACTTATTGCATGTGCTATTCCCAAAATACTTTCTTGTTGTTGTGCTGTTGTTGGTGACATTAAAGCGCCCGTTGCACAAAGTAAAACTTTCTTTAGTTCTTGCTTTTGAAGTCGGTTATAAATATATCCGCAGAAAGTAGTTGCACAACATGCACAGCCTGATCCGCCAGCATGTGTATCTTGTGTTTCTCCATCAAAAATTAAGCAACCACAATCTTCATAATTCTTATCAAGATTATAGCCTTGAGTTTTAATTAAGTCCTTAACAATTGTTTTTCCTATATTACCGAGGTCACCAGTGAATATATAGTCGTAATAATCTGGTGTTCTACCGGTATCTTGAAAATGTTGATATAGAGTATCGATTGCCGCAGGTGCCATCGCTGCACCCATGTTGTTCGCATCTTTTATACCCATATCTACAATTTTTCCTATTGTAGCATGAGTTATTCTAGGACCTGTTCCTCCAGCTTTTAAAAGAGCGGCTCCTGCACCTGTTACTGTCCACTGTGAAGTAGGTGGTCTTTGATTTCCAAGTTCTAGTGGAAATCTAAATTGTTTCTCGGCGCTACAGAAGTGACTAGATGTTGATCCTATAATTGTATCTGCCATTTGTCCATCAATTAACATTGCTCCTAATGCTAACGACTCTACAAAAGTAGAACAAGCACCGAATAAACCTAAATAAGGAATAGAGCGTTCTCTAATTCCAAATGATGAAGAGATACATTGATTCAATAAATCTCCGGAAAGTAAGAAATCTACATCTTCATTGCTAACAGGTTCTTGTCCTAAGCAACCGCTAATACATTCTTTAACAATTTTGCTTTCCGTCTTTTCCCAAGTTTTTTCGCCCCAGAATTCATCTTCTAAAACTAAATCGAAATATTTACCAAGAGGACCTTCACCTTCTTTTGGTCCAACTATTGAATAAGTTGACGAAATTATTGGTGGTGTGCTAAAACATACCGTTTGTTTTCCTAATTTTTTTGTAGCCATGAGTTCCTCCTTATGCGCCAAGCGTTGTAATGTAATAAATAAAGCCTATTAAAATAGAAGTGCTAATTCCATAAACTAAAACTGGACCGGCCACTTGAAATAGTTTTGCGCCTACACCAAGAATAAGTCCCTCGCTTTTGAATTCAATGGCAGGTGATGCAATAGAGTTTGCAAACCCTGTGATTGGTACGATAGAACCAGCTCCAGAAAATTTACCGATTTTGCTATATATATTAAATGCAGTAAGTGCGATTCCTATAAAAATCAACGTAATACTAGTTGCGCCAGAAGCGTCAGATTTTTCTAGTCCTTGTAACAACCAGAAATCATTAATACCTTGTCCTATCACACAAATAAAGCCACCAACACAAAATGCTTTTATGAAATTTAGCATTGAAGGGGAGTTAGGAGACACTTTATCTACATAGTTTTGATAATCTTTTTTAGTTTCTATTTTTTGCATAACAACCTCCTTTTGTTAAAAAGAAATATTTGAAATTATTGTTTCCGTAGTAGTTTGATATTATGTAAAAAAACAAGATTTATTTTGGTAAGATTGATGAAAATATGTATATAATTAGAATATATTGTAAAAAAATGCAAAAAATAGTATAATATTAATATGTCTTATACCTTCATATGAATCCTTTAGGTAAGACAGCACGTTATCCATCAACATTTTGATTAAAGAAAAGGAGCTAGTAAAATGGAAAGAAATGGTATGTACATGATTATCGGTAAGAGTGGTAGAAACGTCGGTGTCCGCGAGGGCAAGAATGTTTATGTGTATTCCCCTGAGACCGTCGGCGGCCTCAAGGTGACAAAAATTCCCCACGCAGCGTTGCTGAAGCACCCGCTTAACATGTTCCCTGGTTTTGAGCCCTATGTGGTCGACCAGAGCAAGCCCTATCAGATGGGTCTCATGGATGCAACCGGAGAGTGTGGCGGCGCGTTCGATCGCGTTCCCGAGAGAATCATGGAAAAGCTGAAGGCCGCGCATGCGGTTGCAGTTAAGAACCGTTTGGTTTCATAAGACAGCGCCCCGCCGTTTGTTTGGCGGGGCATTCTTTTTGTCTTTTTATAGAATTTTTTTGATAAAAAACATCTTTTTTATTATGTATAGTAATGAGTGTAATTTTATAAAAAACTATGTTGATAAATGTGTGAAAAAAGTTGTCTATTACAGGCACAATATGATATTATTTATCTGTAAAAGTTTAGGTTTTTACGAGGAATTTTATTATACAAATGAAAGAGTGAAAAGAGATGAAAAAATATATTTCCTTTTTAGTGATTTTAATACTTTGTTTATGCGCGTCCAGCGTTTCTTTGGCGACTGACGAAAATGCACAAGCAATTTTAAATAGAAAAGTTAGCATAGTTTACAATAATGAGTTGAAAGAATTCTCAGATGTAAATGGTACAAAAGTTTATCCACTTACATATCAAGGAACTACATACTTACCTATAAGAGCGATAGCGTCATTATTCAGTATTCCAGTGGAATGGAATGGCGAAGAAAGAATGGTTTTATTAGGTCAAGGAAGTGTTAGTTCATCTACTGTTAAGACAATACAAAATTTTGTTTCTGGAGAAAATGAAGAAATTACATTACTTCTAAGTAAATCCATAAAAATTAAATACAATGATGTACTTCAAAAATTTACTGATGTTAATGGAACTGAAGTTTTTCCTTTGTTGTATAACGACACAACATATCTTCCTGTAAGAGCTATTTCTAATATGTATGGAGCAACTGTAGAATGGGATGGTGTTAATCAAAGAATTACATTAGTACGTGAAGATAAAATTGCAAAGATAACAGATGTAATAATTAAAGTTGTTGATGGAGTACTTTTTACAGAGATAAAAACATCAGCTCCAATTGATAGTTATAAAAATTATGTGCTTGCAGAAGGAACAGTTAAAGCTGAACCATATTTGAATATGCGTGCAGAGATGAACACTAGTGCAGAGATATTAACTAAAGTTCCGGATAAAGCAACGATGAATATAACCAATGTTTTAAGAGATGCTAGCGGATATATCTGGTATCAAGCATCATATGAAGGCATAAATGGTTATGTGTCAGCAAGTTATATAACAGTTAATTCAGCAAGAATGGTTGTGGATTTAGAAGAATCTGTTTTTGCAACAAGTACATCTACTCAAGAAATAAATTATGACATTATTAAGACAATTAGATTTGGGGTACAAGAAAACGATACAAATAGAATTGTTTTGGATTTAAAGAAATTACCTGAATATACAATCACTCAAAGTGCAGATAAATTGACTACATATATGGCTTTGACTGGCGATTTTAAAATACCACAAGAAACTACTAAAGATTATGTACTTGTAGCGTCAATAGGTAATCAAATTTTCATACCAGAAATAGAAAAGCCTAGTGGAGATGTTAATACGGAAGTTTCAGATGACACATCAAGTGAAGAAATTAACAAACCACAAGAAAATGAAAAACAAGAATTAACAGAAGAGCAAATTAAAAAGATGGCAAAAGTTACATCTGTTACATATTCGTCAACAACAGATAAAGTTAAAGTAAATATCTCTGGTAGATATGATTACAAAAAGTTTATGCTTGAAGATCCTACTAGATTAGTAATTGATATTTCTAATGCTTTATTACAAACAGATGGAATCGAAAATATTACACCCAAAAACAAGAGCATTAAAGAAATTAGATTTGCTCAAAACGATATAGATGTGGTTAGAGTTGTTATAGAACTTAATAACGCTGTAGATTATACAATTAAAGAAAAATCAGCAGGAATAGAAATTACAATCGAAGAACCAGAATACAGAAATGTAGAATATAAAGCTTACGATGATTATGCGGAATTAATTTTAAAAGATGTAAAGAAAAATGTATTTGATACTACAGAAACAACAAGAACAAACAAATACACTATTTCTTATTCATCATCTAAGTTTGATAGCGGTAAAGCTGATTTAGAAATTGATGATGATTTCATTGAAACAATTACAATAAGAACTAACAAGATAACATTAAAAGCAACAGGAAAAATGAGTTATAGCATGAAACAAGTTGGCGATGATGTGGTTGTAACTATTTCGGAAAAAGCAGATGATAAAAATAATAGTGATGGCAAATTTGTAGTTTTACTAGATGCTGGTCACGGTGGTTCGGATCCAGGTGCTTGTCACAATGGTGGTAAAACTCTAGCTGAGCAAGAGAAAACATACACATTAGCTGTAATGTTAAAAATAATGGAATTATTAGAAGATGAAGATGACATAGAGGTAAGAGCATCAAGAACAAAAGATGTGTATATAGATAGAGAAGGCAGAATAGAGTATGTACTAGATAATGAGGATGCAGATCTTCTTGTAAGTGTTCATATTAACTCACATTCTAATAGTATTTATAATGGCACATTAGTTCTTTATTACAATAAAACTGGTGAAAAAGAAGAATATGGAATCACAAGTAAAGAACTAGCATTGCTTGTAAAGAACAATATAGTTGAAGCCACTGGATTAATGGATAAAGGTGTGGTTAGCAGAAAAGATATATGGATATTAGAACAAAATGATGCAGGTAATATTTCAAATATAACGGGTGAGGATAGACCGGTTACAAATCTTCCTGCAATACTTTGTGAATTATGCTTTATTTCTAATGAAGAGGATTTTGCTAAACTACAAACTGAAGAATTCCAAGATGCTGCAGCCGAAGCTATATACGAAGGTATATTAGAAGCAAAAGAACAAATGGGTAAATAATAAGGAGATAGAAATGAAAGAATTTTTAAGTTTTGCATTAAAAGGCAACGGAAAAAGATTTTATGAAAATTTAAAAGTTGTAAGTGAGAAAAATAAAAAGAGTCCAACATGGATGTTTATTGATTCGATGTTTTCAACTTTATTATTTGGTTCTGGATATACAGATTATTTGAATTATAAGTTTTATGAAAAATCATTAAAAGAAAGATCTGAATATGTAACTATAAAATACGGTTCTGAATTTTATCAAAAATATTCACCAAAAGATAAAGCTGTTAATTTAAGAATAAAAACTAATTTTCATAAATATTATTCAGATTATACAAGACGTCAATATTTCATACCTGAGTTTGGTTTAGAGGAACTAAAAAAGTTCCTTGATACCAACAAGGTATTTATGATTAAACCAGCTGATGGTTTAGCTGGAACTGATGTTAAAAAGATGTACATTTCACAAGTTGAAACTCCAGAAAAATTCTTAGAGTATTTAACAGAAAAAAATATGTTTATCGAAGAATATGTAATACAAGATGAGCGTTGGGGTAAGATTTGTCCACATAGTGTAAACACAATTAGAGCAATGACTAGAATAATAGATGGAAAATCTGAATTGTTCTACGCTGCTGCTAGAATTGGTAATGGTAAAGCTGTTGTAGATAATTTTCATCAAGGTGGAGTTGGCGTAAGAATTGATACTGAAAAAGGAAAATTGATAGGTAATGCTTTATCAAAAGATTTAGAAGAGGTAGAAGCTCATCCAGCGACAGGTGTTAAATTTGATGGATTTGAGATTCCATATTGGGAAGAAATTAAAAAAATGGTGTGCGATGCAGCTATGGTAAATCCAGAAGTTAAAGTTGTTGGTTGGGATGTTGCTATATCTAATAAAGGACCTTTATTGATAGAAGCAAACAGAAGACCAGGATTTGATTTGGTTCAAGTTTTGGAAAACAAAGGCACAAAATATATGCTAGAGGAAGTAAAAAAGAATTCAAAATAAGCAGTAAAAGCGGCATAAGTGGTTAGACATAAAGTAGAAAGGAATGGTAAAAATGGAAGAGAATATTTCAAAAGGACTGTTTGGTTTAAACAGAAAAGATGTAGAAAATTACATCGCTGACATGAAAAAGGATTACGAAAATGAACTTAGAAGACAAAACCAAGAATTGCTTTCGATGAAAAGCGAAAATGCAAAGTTAAATGACAGACTAAATGAACTATTGAGCCAAAAAAGAGAAATCGAAGATGCAAAGAGAAATATTTCAGACGTTTTATTTAAAGCTGAACAACAAGCAAAACAAATTGTTGAAGATGCTAAAACTAAAGCTATGGAAGAAAGACAAGAAATCGATGCGTTAATCGAAACTGAAAAAGAAAAATTAATTGATGCAAAAATAGAACTTGCTATGCTTAAAGATAAGGCTAAAGATTTAATTGCAAAGTTCACAGATGATATTACAAAACTACAATAAATTTAAGTAATAATTTTGTTTTGAAATGAATATAAATGTTCTTGGGTGATTGGATGATAAAAGTAAAAACACTTTTGTTAAAACAAGTGCTAGAAAGAACAATTTATATCTTAATAATATCAATTATTGCAATGCTTCTGATTTTAACTTCTATACTTGGCATTCGTATTATAGAAATAAAATTAAAAAAAGGCGATTTTCGATTTGACTATACAGAAGTTTCTGGAAAGAATTTGATAACAAAAATTATTGAAAATGAATTTCCTTTATCATCGACTTCAGAAATTTTTCTTGCAACAGAACTGGACAAACAAGAAAATGAAACGTTTGTGAGTCAAACAGAATTGAAAGTGGATTTTTCTACAAGACCTAAATTAGAATATCAGTTGCCAGATAAGTACGAAGTTATAATTGGAGAAAATGGTGGCATACAAATAGGTAATTGTAAGGTTACTAACTATAGCAAATTAAATTTGAATTTTGAAGAACTTTCAAAGGTGGAAAAAACTTCGAAATTTGACAATGCTAAGTTTTTGATTTTTCATACACATGCAACAGAATGTTATAACGGATGCAGTGATGAAGGAAGTAATTATAGAACTTTAAATAAAGAGTTGAATATGGTTGAAGTTGGTGAAGAACTTTCAAACCAACTTGAAGCGAGAGGGTTTGAAGTGACTCATGATGATACACTGCATGATTATCCAAATTATAATGGGGCTTATCAAGCATCGCTTCAAACAGTTCAAACGCACATAAAAAAACATAATTATGATTTTGTGTTAGATATACATCGTGATGCATTATCCAGTAATTTAAATTACGCACCAACGATTGACGTTAGTGGTGAAAAAGCTGCACAGTTAATGTTTGTTATTGGTACAGATGCGTGTGGATTAAAACATGATGAATGGATGGAAAATTTAAAGCTTGCAATAATGATTCAAAATAGAGCAAATGAAATGTATCCTGGATTATTCCGAAATTTAAATTTGAGTGCATCTAGATACAATCAACATGTAAGTGAAGGTGCTTTTATAATTGAAGTTGGAGCTACAGGAAACTCGTTAGAAGAAGCTAAAAATGCAGTTACTTTATTAGCGAATGTGATGGATTCGTTTAATACATAGGAGGATAAAATGATAAAAGTAAATTTTGAAAATTCTACAATTAATGAAGAAGAAAGAAAAGCGTTTGCAGAACAAGTGAAATTGGCGCATGAACAATTACACAATGGTACAGGAGAAGGTTCGGATTTTTTAGGTTGGTTAAATCTAAAAATACAAGATGACGAATTAAATCAAATCAAAGCGGCAGCTAAGAAAATACAAGAGACTTCTGATGTGCTTGTTGTAATTGGTATTGGCGGATCATACTTAGGAGCACGTGCTGTAATTGATGCGTTATCTAAAAACTTTGGAGATAAAAAAGTTTTGTTTGCGGGTAACAATTTAAGCGCAGATTACTTAAATGATTTAATTGATTATATAGATGATAAGAGAGTTTGCTTGAATGTAATTTCAAAATCAGGAACTACAATTGAGCCAGCTATTAGTTTCAAAATTCTTCGTGAATACATGGAGAAAAAATATGGAGAAGATGAAGCTAGAGAAAGAATATTTGTCACAACAGATAAGGAAAAAGGCGTATTAAAAGAAATTGCAAATCAAAAAGGTTATGAAACTTTTGTTGTGCCTGATGATGTTGGAGGAAGATATTCTGTGTTTACAGCAGTTGGTTTATTACCAATAGCTGCAGCGGGTATAGATATAGATAAGTTACTTACTAGCGTATATGCTGCTGAAGAAAAATATAGTTCTTTAGAAAATAATCCTTGCTATGAATATGCTATTGTTAGAAATGCATTATACAAACAAGGAAAGAAAATAGAATTGTTAGTTAACTATGAACCAAGATTGCATTACATTAGCGAGTGGTGGAAACAATTATACGGTGAGAGCGAAGGAAAAGATTTGAAAGGTATATTCCCTGCAAGTGTAGATTATACAACAGACTTACACTCTATGGGACAATACGTTCAAGATGGAGAAAGACATCTATTTGAAACTGTTATAGATGTACAAAATCCTAATAGAGATATTGCTTTAGAGGCTGATGAAAATGCGATTGATAAACTTGGTTATTTAAATGGTAAAACAATGAATGAAGCAAATCATTCTGCAATGCAAGGAACAATAATTGCTCATATGAACGGTAACGTTCCAAACTTACTTATCCAAATGGACAAGCTTGATGAAGAAAACTTAGGAGAATTACTATACTTCTTCGAAAAAGCGTGTGGAATAAGTGGATATATTTTAGGAGTTAATCCTTTTAATCAACCAGGTGTTGAAGCATATAAAAAAGAAATGTTTAGATTATTAGGAAAATAAATTGTAGTAAATCAACCAAAGCAAAGGAGAAACAAATGTCAAAGTATTTTAATAATGCGATAATTGGAAATTCAAAGATATTAGGTTGTTTAAATGATAAAGGAGAGCTTATTAGATTATATTATCCAAACATTGATTACTTTCAAAATATTGATCAATACAAATTTGCGCTTTTGAGAGACAGAGATGTTAGATGGTTTGATTATGCGACTTTAAAAAGACAATATTATGATGGAAATATTTTATACACAGAATTAGATTTAGATGGTCAAGAAATTTTACAAAGAGATTATATTTTGCCAAAGAAAAATATATTAGTAAGGACCCTTAAATTTCACAGAAGATCAAATTTACTTTTATATTCAAAACTTAATTCTGATGTAAATAAAAAAGTTTCTGGAATGGTTGTTTCAAATGCGCTAATTCAATATTGTCAAGATATGTATATGACAACTGTTTCTAATAAAGAAATGTCAAAATATCAAATAAATAATTCTAGCTTAGCATTATTAAATGGTGATTTTAATCAAGAAGATTATATCGGTATGTCTGAAGATGCTGCAATCTTATACTCAGACATAAATGAAATTACTTTATATATTGCATTTGAAAATAATTTAAAAGATACATTGAAGACAATGGATTGGTGCAAGAAACAAGAAGAAAATTTATTGTACGAATCTACTAAAAAATATTGGGATACATATCTTAAAAAGTTCGAAAAAAGTTTCTTGTATGACAATATAACAAAAATAAAAGAAAGAGAAATTATTAATAGAACAATTTTATTATTCGCTTTATATATGAATCCTGAAACCGGTGCGACACTTGCTACTGCAAATGTTGATGAAAAATTTGAAAAGTGTGGTGGCTATGGATATTGCTGGCCAAGAGATGCGATATTTATAAATAAAGCGCTTAATATACTTGGACTAAAGAAATACACAGATAGATTTTATAATGTATGGGCACCAAAGGCTCAACTTAAATCTGGACTATTTGAACAAAGATATTTTTCAAACGGAGAACTTGCTCCATCTTGGGGATTACAAATAGATGAGACA
>CAYMVI010000011.1:0-49102 GCA_964394075.1 uncultured Eubacteriales bacterium
TAAAAAGAGAATTTAGACCAGAGTTTTTAAACAGAGTAGACGAGATAATTGTATTTAAACAATTAGATGAAGAGGAAATTGGAAAGATAGTTGAAATTATGATTAACTCTTCAACAAAACGTTTAGAAGATAGAAATATAAAAATCGAAGTAAGCGATGAATTGAAAAAACACATCGTGAAAAAAGGTTATGATCCGGTATATGGAGCAAGACCTTTAAGAAGAGCAATCCAATCATTAATCGAAGATACGTTAGCTGAAAAAATATTAGATGGCGAAGTATCTGATGGTAATAAAGTAATGATGGATTTTGTAGATGAAAAAGTTACAATTAAATTGAAGAAATAAATCCCCTGGAGAACCCTTGTAATGTGTATCAGTACAGCAAGGGTTCTTTGCAATATATGGAAGAAAAATAAAAGTGAAAATTTTGTCTCTAAAATGAAAATTAAAAAGTTATATAGATGAAAGATTAAAAAGGTGCGACTTTTTAATAAATTTATTTTAGGAGGTATGTGTATGAAAAAATTTTGGTTAGTGATGTTTTTAGTTCTAAGTGTACTTTCTTGTACAAGTATTTCATTTGCTGCAGAAAGTGGTGAAAATTTAGGATATATCCACGAAGAAATATTTAAACGAATTTTATTTGACTATAACTTCTTAACAGATAATACAGAAAGTGAATCACGAGAAATATTTAATGATTTAAATAATGAACTAGATGAACAAGAAATTACATTTCTACAATCAATAGGTATAACTCAAGAAACTAGTGAAGAAATTGTTTTATTCATTCAAAGTAATTATGATGAATTGATTGAAAATAAAACTACTGAAGTAAAAGAGTTAATTGACAAATATTTATTGACACATTCATTAAAATATTATTACAATATCCTTGGTGATGACTATGAGTATCAAGAAATGGTTGCGCCGGAGATTGAGAATGACGAGAACCAAACAAGAAGTACTAATGCAAATGTGGTGTCAATTAGAGTTTGTTCAGATCCATCTACGTGGGGAACAAATTCGTCAGAAACAGGATTGTCTGCAGTTGCTGGACATCATGCTTGGATACAAGTTCAGAATTTAACTAGCAATGAAATAACAGTAGGTGGATTATCTATTGGCCCGGTAGAATGTATTACAATAGGAACATGGCAGGGGAAAATTCATGAAGGAATTTTTTACAATTATGAAGTTTACAAGCAATCTGTGCTTTCTTCATTTTCTTCGACAGAAAGTGTATATGCAGTGCAATTATTGACACAAAGCGAATTAAATACTTTGAATTCTCAAATTGTATTACCATCAAATGATACATGGCACTCATATAATAATTGTTCATCATTTGCAGCAAGAATGTGGAATTCAGTTGCTGATTATTCAGTAAGTGCAGGAATTATTCCTACACCTATAAATTTAGCGAATAGTATCTTAAGCGATGCAGGTGGTTCTACGCAATTAATGTTACCTTCGGCAAGTGAGGTGTTTTATGGTGGTGCAAATCCAACAAAGTGTTTAAATATATAAATGATTAATAATGAGGAACAGAATAATTATGAAAAAATTTTTAATTGGAATGTTGGCCGTTTTTACTTTCTTGGTTTCGTATTGGGGGATAGAAGAATATAAAAAAGACGATATACATTCTATCGATGAGAATTATATTGCATTATTAGATGTAAAAGAAAATAGAGTTACATGTGAGATTACATCGTTTTCACATATTTCGTCATGGAATTATAGATATACTTTAGAAAACAGAAATTTGTATTTGACAGCATACGATTTATCTTTCTTTAATCCGAAATCTGTGCATAGTTGGTTAGGAGTAGATATAAATCTCGGATATAATGATTTTGATAATATTTATATTGATAATCGCGATGGGAGAGAACCAATATTACTTTGGGAAAATAAGAATGCTTTTTGGGAAGATAAAGTATCTGATTTAAATGTTACTAATAATGAATTTTCTTGTAAGCTAGATTATGAACATTGGGGATATGATTATGATTTACAAAGTAGAAGATTGTACCTTAATGTATATGAAAAAGAAGAAAAAAATGAAAATGGATTAGAAATTGCGATTGATAAAGGCTATGATGATTTTGATGAAGTAAGAATATTTGGTCTTGGAAATCAAAAAGTAATCTGGTCCAAAACTGAATAATTAAAACTAAAAAGAACCCTTGCATTGCGCATTAGCACAGCAAGGGTTTTTTGCAATATATGAGAAAGTGTATTATAATAAATGTGCAAATATAAAAACTTTAGGAGTGATGTATGATGAAGAAGTTTTTTATAGTTTTAGGTGCGATATTAGCTTTTTTAATAATTTTTTGGAGTATAGAATATTATCAAAAAGATGATATATATTCTCAAGAAAAACGGTATATTTTCATTAGATGTAAAAGAAAATAGAGTTACGTGTGAAATTACTAATTCGTATCACATAAATTCGTGGAATTATAAATATGAAATTAGAGATAGAAATTTGTACATAACGGTATATAATTTATCCACTTTAAATCCTATGGGGAAACGTGGTTGGTTAGCGGTAGATATAGCTGCGGGATATAATGATTTTGATAATATATACATAGATAATGGCCCAGAGAAAGATCCGGCATTAATATGGAAACGTGAGAATCTTTTTTCGTTGGATAAGCTATCAGATTTGAACGTAACTAATAATGAAATTTCATGTACTTTAGACTATGAACATTGGGGTTATGATTATGATTTGCAAAATAAAATATTGTATATTGATTTGTTTGAAACAGAAGAAATTAGTGAAGGTGGATTAGAAATAAAAATTGATAAAGGATATGAAAACTTTAACGAAGTAAGGATAATGGGATTTGGCTTTGGAAATGGAATAACAATCTGGTCCAAAACTGAATAATTAAAAGTAAAAGGAACCCTTGTAATGTGCATTAGCACAGCAAGGGTTCTTTGCAATATAGATGCAACGTATTTGTAACACAAATGTAATTGTAAAAGAATTACATAAGTAATAAAATTAAATGGTACAAAGGGTAAAAAGGGGGTGCTATAAGTTGTTTGCATCAGATATAAAAGATAAGTTAATAAAAGAACTTAATACGCAAATTGAAGATGGTACATTTTATACAATGAATGACCTTTCTAAATTTACAAACAAAAAAGATGATGTAGACATGTTTGATAGCATCGGCTACGAACACGCACCAGCTTTTTCAGGGCTTGCTAAAATAACAGGCTTTGATTTAGATACTCCTGCACCTGTACAAAAAACTAATATAGCGAAGGATAATATGAATAGTTATTTCGATTCTTTGAAGATTGATGGTTCTAGTTTGTATAGACCTATGGTAAGTAACTTTAGCAACCCTTTAGAAAAAAGTGCTTACACATACAAACCAACTTTTGATTTAGCTGTTAATGGAATGGCTTTCTTAAGCAAGAATGGGGGAATTGTTGAAAACCCATTAGCAAAGAACCTTAACATTGTGAATAATTTAACTGGAACAACAGTTAATACGAATACAACAATTGCAAAAACTACAACACCTGCTACTAATGCAGTAGCACCAGTTGCTGAAAAGGCAACAACTGTTACAACAAATTTAGATGGGTATAAAGTTGAACCAATTGCGGTAAATACATACAATATGTTAGATATCTTAAATGAAGCCGGTGCTTCTGAAGAACTAATATTTAATGCAATTCCAAAAGAGTATGCGTTAACAACTGTTTCAAAATGGAATTGGAGAAGTATTCTATTTAAAGAAGTTGACGTGCTTGGCGGAATCAAAAAAATCTTCTTAAAGCAAAAATCTAAATAGTTATATAAAGAACTGAGGAATACATATGGATATTGATATCGAGATGGAAAATTTGAAGTATATGTTAAATACTAATCAAATTGATCCGCATGAGTACTCATATCGAGTGCAAGAGTTAATGTCTAATAGAAAAAAGGAAAAAAAGAAATCTACCAAACATACATCAGATGGTGTAGCTGGTAGATTTTTTGTAATGTTTATAATCTTGTTTTGGTTTCTAGTTTGGCTTGATAAAGGATATGTAAATAAAGAAAATATAGTAGCTGACTTAAGAAATTTACCTGATCCAGAACAAAAAACAACATTTGGCTCTACTGAAATGTTTGTTGAAGGCGCAAATGTAAAATTAACGCATTTGGCTGAATATAAGATTCAAGCGAGAGTTGTAGATGTACAAGATTATGTGCCTTATGATCTTGGAGATGAACTTTCTCCAGTAGATTTTGGACTGGCATGGGGATATATTGCTAGAGATGAAAATATTGAAAAGTTAGAGTTTAAATCAAAAGGAACTAGATTCTTAAGCTACAACACGGCTGATAGAGGATGGCTTGCTAATAATGGTGGTTGGGATGAAGTTGGAAAATATATTTCTAATAATCATATTATTCCGGCTAATGAAGATATAGAAAAAGCGGTGAAAGCGGTAAAAACTGGTGAATATGTGGAACTTACGGGTTATTTAGTTAGAGCTACTTGTAGTAATCCGAGTTTTAGATGGACCTCTAGCTTAACTCGTAGTGACGATGGCGCGGGAGCGTGTGAGGTATTTCTAGTTGAAGATGTAAAATGGCTGAAAGAGGCAGAAAATTAGTAAAAAACACCCTGTTTTTGGAAGAAATAGGGTGTTTTTTTATGCCTTTTTATAAATTTTCTAAAAAATAAATAAAAAACTCAGAAATGTGCTTGACAAAAGCAAAAAAAGAGAGTAAACTAAGCGAGGTTTACGGAGGTAACATATGAAGAAGGATATTTATAGTAAAAGTATATATATTAGTATGTTGCTAGAAATGTATGGCAAATTACTTACTGAAAGACAAGCTGATATAGTTGATTTATATTACAATCAAAACCTATCTTTAGCAGAGATTGGTGAGGAATTTAACATTACAAAGCAAGGCGTTAGAAAAGGCTTAGTTGAAGGCGAAAATAAACTTATCGACTTTGAAGAAAAATTAGGTTTTTTGAAAGCTAAAGAACGTAGACAAAGTGTAATTAGAGACGTTATAGAAAAATCTAAAGAAGAGTACACGAAGACAGAATTACGAAAATTATTGTAGAGGAGTTTTTGAGTAATGGCTTTTGAAAGTTTAAGTGGAAAACTTCAAGGAGTAATAAACAAGTTAAAAGGTAAGTCTAGAGTAACAGAAGAAGACGTTAAAGAAATTGCTAGAGAAGTTAAACTTGCGTTACTAGAGGCTGACGTAAACTATAAAATAGTTAAAGATTTTACAGCAAAAATAAGTGAGAAAGCTTTAGGACAAGATGTTTTGAAGAGCTTAACTCCAGGACAACAAGTAATTAAAGTTGTTCATGATGAATTAGTTGAACTTTTAGGAAAAGATGAATCAACACTTAACATGTCTCCTAATCCACCAACTATAATCATGATGGCCGGATTACAAGGTTCTGGTAAAACAACTATGGCTGGTAAGCTTGCAAACATGCTTAGAAAGAAAGGTAAGAAACCTTTACTTGTAGCGTGTGACGTATACAGACCTGCGGCTATAGATCAATTAGAAGTTCTAGGAAGACAACTTAACATTCCAGTTTTCTCAGATAAAGAAACTAAAGACGTTGTAAGTATAGCAACAAGAGCTTTGAAAGAAGCTAATTCAAAATTAAATGATGTAGTTATTGTCGATACTGCTGGTAGACTTCACATTGATGAAGAATTGATGGAAGAATTGAAGAGATTAAAATCAACAATTCGCCCACATGAAATTCTATTAGTTGTTGACTCAATGACAGGTCAAGATGCTGTAAACGTTGCTCAAAGTTTTAATGAACAACTAGGAATAGATGGTGTTGCACTAACAAAACTTGATGGTGATACAAGAGGTGGTGCTGCTTTATCAGTTAAAGCAATCACAGGTAAGCCAATTAAGTTCTCTGGTACTGGTGAAAAGATGAATGATATTGAAGTCTTCCATCCAGACAGAATGGCAACAAGAATTCTTGGAATGGGCGATGTACTTACACTTATCGAAAAAGCTGAAGAAGCTTTCGATGAGGAAGAAGCAATCAAGATTGAAAAAAGATTAAGAAAACAACAATTCACATTGCAAGATTATTTAGATCAATTAAGACAAGTTAAAAAACTTGGTTCTATCAAATCTATTTTAGGAATGATTGGTATAGATGATCAAGCAATTGAAAAAGCAAAAATAGATGAAAGAGAGTTCGTAAGAGCTGAAGCAATTATTCTTTCAATGACATTAGAGGAAAGAGAAGATCCAGACATATTGAATGGAAAGAGAAGAAGAAGAATTGCTGAAGGTGCTGGAACTACAGTTCAAGAAGTAAACAGATTTATTAAAAAATATACAGATACCAAACTTGTGATGAAGAGCATGATGAGTGGTAAGGGTGCAATGGGCAAGATGATGAAGAACATGATGAAAAATGCAGAAAACATGGACCCTAACAACATGACAGAAGAAGACATCAAAAAGTTGACTAAAGATTTTAAGTTTTAATTTAAATATAGGTAAGTGTAAACTTAGAGGAGGTGAAAAGGTTAATGGTAAAAATCAGATTAAGAAGAGATGGTGCTAAAAAAGCTCCTTACTATAAAGTAGTAGTTGCAGATTCTAGATTCCCAAGAGATGGAAGATTCATCGAGGAAATCGGTATCTACGATCCAATGAAAGATCCAGCTGTTATCAAAATAGATGTTGAAAAATACAAAACATGGATTAAAAACGGAGCAAGACCTACAGACACTGTAAAACAACTATTTGATAAAGTTTCTAACTAATATCTAATTAACTTTGGAGGGATATGAAATGAAAGAAATGTTAGAAATGCTTGTAAAAAGCTTGGTAGACAACAAAGACAATGTTGAAATAACAGAAAACGAAAATGGTGATGATGTAACTCTTGAAATCAGAGTTGATCCATCAGATATGGGTAAAGTTATTGGAAAACAAGGAAAAATAGCTAAAGCTATTAGAGTTCTTATGAGAGCATATGCTACAAAAGTTGGCAAAAAAGTTAGCGTAGAAATTTTAGACTAATTATTTTGGAGGCGTTCAAATGGTAGAGTATTTTGAGATTGGTCATATATCAAACACGCATGGTTTGAAAGGTGAAGTAAAAGTAAGACCATATACTGCGAAGATGAAAGATTATGAAAAATTGAAAAATATATTTATTGATTTTAATGGTAACTTGAAAGAGTACACTATTGAATCAGTAAGATATCAAAAAGATGTTGTATTGCTTAAGTTAAAAGGAATCGACATCATTGAAGATGCTGAAAAGATAAAAGGTAGAATAATAAAAATTCCACGTGAATTTGCTAAAGAGCTTGAAGAAGATGAGTATTTTATAGCTGATTTAATCGGATGTGAAGTATATCAAGATGAATTATTGGGAGTAGTCGAAGATGTATTTACAGCTGGTGCAAGCGATGTATATGTAATTAAAAGAAAAAATAAAAAAGACTTATTACTACCAGCACTTGCTGATGTAATTAAGAAAGTCGATGTTGAAAACAAAAAAATCTATGTAGAAGTTCCTAGGGGGTTAGAAGACGATGAGGTTTGATGTACTTACGTTGTTCCCAGAAATGTTTGCACCTGTAAAGGAAAGCATTTTAGGAAGAGCGCTTGATAACAATCTTATTGAACTTAATCTAATAAATTTTAGAGAATTTTCTACAGATAAAAGTAAGCATGTAGACGACACCCCTTATGGTGGTGGTGCAGGAATGGTGATTAAACCGGAACCTGTATATGATGCTTATAAATCAATTGTTGAAGGTTTAGAATCTAAGCCAAAAGTGATATACCTTTCTCCAAAAGGTAAAGTATTTAATCAACAAATAGCAAGAGAACTTGCTAAAGAAGAACATCTAATTTTACTATGTGGTCACTACGAGGGAATTGACCAACGTGTGATTGATGAAATAGTAGATGAAGAAATTTCGATTGGTGATTACGTGCTTACAGGAGGAGAACTTCCAGCGATGGTATTAATTGATGCTATCAGCAGAAATGTTGAAGGCGTTATAAAAGAAGAATCTGTTGAAGATGAATCTTTTAGCGAAGGATTATTAGAATATCCTCAATACACAAGACCGGAAGTGTTTATGGGTAGAAGAGTTCCAGAAGTATTGCTTTCTGGACATCACGCAAATATTGCAAACTGGAGACGTGAACAATCGCTAGAAATAACGAAGAAAAAACGTCCTGATTTAATCAAAGAAGAAAGGAGTCAAACAAATGGATAAAATTAAAGCTATCGAAAACGAGCAAATTAGAGAAAATGCTCTTACATTAAACATTGGTGATACAGTTAAAGTACACGTTAAAATCAAAGAAGGAAACAAAGAAAGAATCCAAGTATTTGAAGGTACAATCATCAAAAGACAACGTGGTGGTTCAAACGAAACATTCACAGTTAGAAAAATAGCTTATGGTGTTGGTGTTGAAAGAACATTCTTAGTTAACTCACCAAAAGTTGAAAAAGTAGAAGTTGTTAGAGCTGGTAAAATCAGAAGAGCTAAACTTTACTACTTAAGAGACAGAGTAGGTAAAGCTACTAGAGTTAAAGCTAAAATCACATCTAAAGAAGATGCTACAACAACAGAATCAGCTGAATAATTATAAAAAAGACAACTATAGAGATATAGTTGTTTTTTTATGTCTAAAATGCCAGAAATGGAAAGTTGAAAATAGTCCTTTTTTATAATAAAATCATAGGTAAGAAAGGGTGATAAAATGGAAAACATTTTAAGAATAGCTCAGTTTAATATAAGTGGTGGATTTTATATAGGTGACGAATCTGAGGAATATCTTGATAGAGAAGCTGCAACGGAAGTAGATGACAGACTATTTAGAGAAACCATAGAAATAATAAATAGTGAACAAATTGATATTGTGTGTTTTCAAGAAATTATAACTAATGAAGAAGTTGCATATATAGATAATTTAATGAGAAACACAGAATTAAATTATAAGGAAATGATTGAGTTGAGTCCATGTAATTTAGTAAAAGATACTGATTGCGGGCTTGCTATTTTATCTAAATATCCTATAACCAATGTTGAATCTGGATTATTTAAGAACCCTAAATTATCAAAAACAACAAGTAGTGGCAACACATACTACACTTACGATAAAGGTTATTTGATGATTGAGGTTGTAGTAAATGGTGAAAAAATCAAAGTATTAACTCACCATGGTTTTCCTTTTAGAAGATTTAATTCTACTCCAGAGGCTAATAAACCAGTCTTTAAGGATTTTGATTCGATCATAAAAAAGTTAAATCCTACTGTGGTAACAGGTGACTTTAATGCGGAACATTTTATAGATATGATGGATTATACAAGGGAAAACTATGAAAAAGGCTTTGATGAAGTAACAACTGTAGATAATATGAAGTTTGATAATATATTAGTTACGAATGAAAAAAACATGATAAATCAAAAGACAAGAAAGACATTATCTGACCATTTTATGCTAATAGCAGACTTAGAAATGGAATAAACATACCAAAAGCTTGGGAATCCCCAGGCTTTTTTGTGATATGTGGGGTAATTATATTTCAAAAATCGAGAAAATATGGTATAATATGCGTGTTTTAGGGGTGAAGAATATGGATTATAGATACGAAACAAAGGATGAGGCAAGAGATTTTCATAAGCAAAGAAAAGCATTTATCATATTAAATGGGGAACTTGAATTTTTGCCAGAAGGTAGTGCAATGTCTCATTTCGAATATTGTCAAACAAAAGGATTAGAAAAAGAAGAGTTCAACAAAATAACTAGAGGGTATTACTTAAATGGTAATTTGATTTTTTACAAAGATAATTTTATATACGATGATGCAGTGATTAAAGAAGCTTTAAAATTCGTAAAACAAATATCTGAAATTCTTAATGTTGCTAATTTCGAAATATATTTTGGACAATTACCAGAACAAAACTTTGCGTTAGATTATAATTATGGAAGATATGAAAACGGAGAAATTATAAAAATTAATTAAGAGAGGGGTTCTTGAAATGGGAGATGTAGTAAGTACAAGTGTGCAATATCAATACACAAATGTAATTTTATTTAGAGAGGTGTTTGGCAATTGGCAAGAGTTTAACAAGCATTTGAACGAAGGCCCGGAAGCGATGAAAGACTATCTTTTAAATGGCTGGAATAAAACAAGAGAATTATTAAGAAATAATGCCAATTTGATTGTTAAAGATTTAGATAGAGAAGTTACAAGAGATGAATTTGATGTAACTTTGAATAAAACTGAAAAAGGATCTTTTGTATTTTATTTTACATTTCCTGATTACGCATATGAAGATGCTGCTAGCAAATATGTTGCATTAGCTTTAGTTGAAGGAATGCCAAGATATATTACTTTGGAATACTCTGGATTACCAAGTTTCTTAAAAGAACAACTTCCAGATATGCCAGGAATAAATGAAAAGCATTGGGTTGTTGGAGAGTTTACAATAGACATGCAAACAGGTGGTGTTAAACATATTAATCACGGAAGTGTAGATAATGATAGACTAACATTTTTCGCAAGTAAAGTACTAGGATTGTTAAATTCTGCTGGACAATAATATTTCAAGAACGTTTTTTGAACATATAATAATTAGATAAAAAGGGTGATAGATGTGAGTGTTAAAATAATGTATTTTGTACATGGTACAACTACAGATAATGCTGCAAAGCTGTGTAGTGGTTGGAAAGAAGCTATGCTTAATGAACTTGGACGTGAACAAGCTGAAAACTTAGGTAGAGTTTCTAAAGAAAGAGGAGATAAACTAGATATAATATTCACATCAGATTTGAAACGTGCAATCGAATCTAGCAATATTGCTTTTGCAGAAACCGAAAAAATAACTGATGCTAGATTAAGAGAATGCAACTATGGAGAACTTGATGGACAGCATAAAAGTTTAGTTGTATATGAAGATCACATTGATGAAGCTTTTCCTCAAGGAGAGAGTTTGAAAGATGTTGAAAAGAGGATGAGAGAATTCGTAGAGTTTATAAAAGAAAATTACGAAGGAAGAACAATCGGTATAGTTGCTCATCGCGCACCACAGCTTGCGTTAGAAGTTATATCGAAAAGTATTACATGGGAAGAAGCAAATGCAAATGACTGGAGAAAAACTGGTGCATGGCAACCAGGTTGGGAATATATAATATAAACGTGGAGGTATAAAATGAAAAAGATACTTTTTGCTACAGGCAATCCTACAAAAGCTAAAAGATTTTCGAAAGGATTGGAACAAAGTGAGATTGAAGTATTGTCACTTAAAGATTTGAATATGGAATTAGATGTGGATGAGAATGGAACAAACGCAATAGAGAATGCGTTAATAAAAGCGAGAGCTTGTTTTCAAAATGCTAATATGCCAAGTATGGGAATGGATGATACTCTTTATTTAGAAGGTGTTCCAGAAGATAAACAACCAGGATTGTTTGTAAGAAGAGTAAATGGAAAAACTTTAAATGATGAAGAGATGATTGAACATTATATAAGTTTAGTAAAAGAGTATGGTGTTGATGGAAAGCTTAACTGCAAATGGATTTATGGTTTAGCTGTAATCGATGAAAATGGTAACGAAAGTACATACACATGGGAAAAAGCGGACTTCTATATGGTTGATACACAGTCAGAAAAAATTAATCCTGGATATCCTTTGAACTCAATTTCAAAATATAAAAATTTAGATAAATATTTTACAGAGATTACTGAAGAGGATAAAGAAAAACTAAAAGTAAATGAAGACCATGTTGTAGAATTTATAAAGAATCATATTTAATGGTTTTAATATGAAGAGGAAGTGAGTAAAATGGCAGAAGTGCAAAAACAAATACAATGGTATCCTGGTCATATGGCAAAGGCAAGAAGAGAAATTGGCGATGCTGTAAAACTTGTTGATGTAGTTATAGAAATTGTGGATGCTCGTATACCGATTGCAAGTAGAAATCCAATCTTGAACGAAATTATTGCTGACAAGCCACGAGTTATAGTCTTAAACAAATCAGATTTGGCAAATTCAGAAGAAAATAAGAAATGGGTGAAATATTACACCTCAAAAAATCAAATCGCAATTTTGACTAATTCTAATCAAGGTGTTGGAATGAAAAATGTTGTTGATGCAGCTTGTGAATTAATGAAAGAAAAATTAGAGAGAAGAGAAAAACAAGGAATTGTTGGAGCCTCAATTAAAGCAATGATTGTTGGAATACCTAATGTGGGTAAATCTTCTTTTATAAATAAGGTTGCGAAGAAGCAAACTACAGCTACGGGAAACAAACCTGGTGTTACTAGAAAAAATCAATGGGTGAGACTTGATGATAAAATTCAACTTTTAGATACTCCTGGTGTATTGTGGCCTAAGTTTGATGATGAGAAAACTGCTAGACACTTGGCGTACATTGGAACAATAAAAGATGATATTATAGACATCGAAGAGTTGGCATTAAATCTTGTTGCGGAACTTTTGGAAACTAATAAAAAAGCTTTACTTGAAAGATATAAAATTCCAGAAGATTTTGAGTATGAAATGCCACTTGAAGTGTTAGAGGAAATCGGAAGAAAAAGAGGATGCCTTGTAAGAGGTGGTGAAGTAGATTATACAAAAGTTGCAAATATTTTATTAGATGAATTTAGAAGTGCAAAAATCGGATGTATCACATTAGAAAAAGCACCTGAAAAATAATCGGAGGTCATATGAAAAAAAAAGAAGTATTACAATATTCATCATTAGTTTTAGCATATATGGGAGATGCGGTTTATGAAAAGAGCATACGTGAATACGTTGTAAAACAAGGCGTTTCAAAGAACGGCGCTTTGCATAAAAAGAGCATTAAATACGTTAGTGCAAATGGACAATCATATGCTGTAAAAATGTTAGAAGAAAAATTAACTGAAGATGAATTGGACGTTGTAAGAAGAGGAAGAAATGCGAATCCTCACTCTTCGGCAAAGAATGCTGATATAGTAGATTATAAATATGCAACAGGATTTGAAGCCTTAATTGGATATTTGTATCTAACTGAACAATATGACCGAATGGATGAAATAATTAGACTTGCGATAAAAATAATTGAAGAAGACGAAAGAAGACGAGGGGACAGTCTTAAAAAAACGAACTAAATAAATTTAGTTCGTTTTTTTGAAGGCATGTCCCTAAAATTTTTCGCATCACTTGAAGACGGATATATTTTTCATTCTTATTTTTAATAATTTCTTTCTACCTTCTGTAGTACGAGTGTAAATTAAGTTGTGATTGCCAATTCTCTTGTGCCAGAATTTTGAGAATACTTCAGCCATTTCTTTGTTGCCAGCTAGTGCTGAGGGTACGTTGTAGTAGTCTTTGATTTCACGGCCACGTTTTGTAGTTCTAGCGATGATATATCTTTGATCATCTGTCGTATCAAAAACTTCTTTTACACTTGTTGAGAAGATTGTTCCTTCTTTTAATGTTGCACCATCTATACTACAAGAAATTTGATTATCTTCCATTACACGCATCTTTAAAAATACATTACGCCTTGGAGTTTTTATAATATTACACGCACATAATGAATCAAGTGTTGTAGCAGCTACATTTTTTAACATCCTCTTAGAAGGAGAGGTAAAGAAAGCTTTTACAATTGTATATAGAGTATATAAAGCTAATGCTCCTTCTGCGATTTTTAATGGTGTAGAGAAATCGTAAGCTACAGTTAAAAAATGTAGTCCTAATAAGAAAATCAACTGATATAGTAGTGATGTTCTATCTTTAAACCAAGCTCTACTTACTTTCTTTTCGGCCGGCATTGCAACATTACTAATTAATGCACTTGCGTTTACGGCGTTATTTGTTAATGCTACATTCCAGTCGTTTAACATTTTCATTCTATTACTTGCTTTTTGTTTCATTGTGCTATTAATAAGTGCAACTTTATCGTTAGAAAACGGTGGATAAACGTTGCCAAGTCTTGTTATTCCAGCAGATATAGATGAAGCATTATATGCTAATCCGGGGAATGCATTAAATCTTCTTTTTAACATATCAAAGTCTGCGTTTATAAGTGAATCTTTAACTGTTGAATTAGTAACACAAACAAGATGCCATATGTTTGCTGTTTTGTTTGGATCTTTATTTACTCTAATTGCACGTCCGCGCATTTGATTAGATAACATGAAAGAACCAACAAAGCTTGCAAGCACTAATGTATTGATGCTAGGCTCGTCCCAACCTTCGCCAAGCAAAGATTTTGTTCCGACGATAACATTTATATTACCGTCCGCGAAAAGTTTGCAAATAAGATTCATAACTTTATTTCTCAAACTGTTAGAGATTTTAACTTCAGAATAATTTTGATTAATCTCAAGTTTTTCAAATTTGATTTTTTCTGAATCTAAATTTTGTTCTGTAGCAAGTGCTTTTAAGTTTTCTTCAAGTGCGGTTGGTATAACGAATAAAGTACCAGTAAGCACAGCCATATTTATGTTTGGAAAATCTGTATATAATCTTTTGAAAATAGGCAACACGCCAAGTTTGTCTGTTTCTACAGAATTATCTTTCATATATTCTTTGCGAATAAAGTCTGTTAAAACTACCATTCGCAAATTTTCTTTTAGAGATGTGTATTCTAGTTTCAAAATATCTGAAATACTATTTAATTTTCCTATACTATTTAAAAAGTATTTTTGCAAAGTTTTATTATCTGAAAAAGAAAGAACTCTTTTTTCGTAAGCGCCAATAGCTTTGAACTTATCTTCCAATTCCTCTATGTAAGATTCGTGTTCTTCAAAATCTTTTCTGTGAGTTTGCAAAATATTCTTGCAAAGAATTTCAAACCAAGATAATGTTTGTTCTGGAATAGCTGTTTTTGTACCTATGATTTCAACGTGTTCCTTTGAAAGGGCTACATCTTTGCTATTTAAATAAACTAGCATACTACTATAGAATTCTACGTTGTCTAGCAGTTCTTCTTGATTAGCATTTGGAGCAGCGATAAAGGGATGAACTTTTATCATATCTAAAAATCTTTCATCGTTTTGAATTTCTTCAGTGGCACGTATTAAGTTTGAATTATACTCAGATATTTTTTTCTCGTCTTCAGGTGTTGGATAATTGAAATAAATATAGTCTTGATGAGGACACAAATTTTTTGCTTTTACTAATTCAGGTACATTTATTTCTGCATCAATTTCACCACATAAAGAAATATATTTTTTCCATTCGCCCAAGTTGCTATCATATGGAGGAGTAGCAGTTAAAGAAATTACAGTGATTCCTTCTAATTGAGCCAAAACTTCTTTTAAACTATTCCACCATTCAGCTTTTAAGTGATGAGCTTCATCAAGAATAATTGTCTTTACATTTTTATTTTTTAATTCAGAAACGATGTCGTAAGATTCAACTGATTCTTCAGCAATTTGATTATCAATATCTTCTATTGGGTCATCTGTTTCTTCAGGATCAACATCAGTTTTAAATTTTTTTCTTTTGTATGCATAATGTAAAGCTTGATAAGTTGCAACGTTAAAAAATCTAATATCATAAATATTACGACTTATCCAAGCTGGTTCTTCTGTAAAATCTGTAAAAGAAGTCATAAAACGATCAACCCATTGATTCTTGATAGTCACAGTAGGTGAAAACATGATAACGGGTTGATTTAAAAATCTTGCAAGCTCCAAGCCAAGAACTGTTTTCCCTGAGCCAGGAGCTGCAACTATATGAACTTTTTGGTCACGAATATATTTTTGTATTTGCTCTAAAGTTCTTGCTTGATATGGTCTCCAAGAATATTTGAATTTGATACTTGAATCGAACATAAGAGCCTCCTTCATTTGTATTTTAATCTACGACAAAACCAAGTGTTTTAGCGTTCTCTTTGAAGAATGTAAAATTATCACTTGAGTGTAGTTCAACTTTTCCTTTGTGTGTTGCTGTGTTTTGCATATTATTTGCTTTCAAATATTGCAAAGTATCTTGTGCTGAAATTTCTCCAATATTTACAAGATTAACGTTACTTGGTAAAGCAGCTTTTAACTTATCAGTTAAAAGTGGATAATGTGTGCATCCCATAATTACAGAAGAAATATTGTTTTTGACAACATCTAGTTTATCTACATATTCCTTTATAATATAGTCCGTACCAGGATTGTTTAATAAACCTTCTTCAATTAATGGAACAAATAGAGGACATGCTACAGATGTAACGTGGGCTGTCGGATTATTTAGATGAATTGAATTTGCCCAAGCATCACTTCTGATAGTAGCTTTTGTAGCTATTACTCCGACATTCGAATCTTTTAAAACAGATGTTGTAGGAGAAATAATATTTTTTATCTCAATATCGTAATGCTCTTTTAAATAATTGTATGCGTTTGAACTGGCGGTGCCACAAGCAATAACAATCATCTTAACATTTTTCTTCATCAAAAATTTAACTATTTCTTCAGAGTATTCTATTATTTTTTCTGGAGATTTATCACCGTAAGGTAGGTGAGCTGTGTCTCCAAAATAAATAAAATCTTCATTAGGTAATAGTTTTGTATATTCTTTTAAAACAGTAAGTCCGCCACTTCCTGAGTCGAACATACCGATAGGTCTTGTATCCATAAAAAAACCTCCTAACCGTTGATGCACCTATTATATAACTAAATTGGTGAAAAGTAAATTGATTATGATTCTCTTATATGCTAAAATTCAGTTTGAATGGGTATATTTATATGATAAATGTAAAATACTGTAAAAATATATGCAATTTATATAAATTTAATAACAAGGAGAGATGAAAATGATCCATCATATAGAAAATGAAAGAGTATTATCAGAGGTTTTAAATAATGAAAAATTAGTAATAATAGACTTCTTTGCAGAGTGGTGTGGACCATGTCAAATGTTGACACCAATTTTGAAAGAAATAGACGAAGCCTATTCAGACAAAGTTGAAATTTATAAAGTAAATGTAGATGAAAGTGCTGATTGCGCAATGAGATATGGAGTAACAGCAATGCCAACAATGGTATTCTTTAAAGATGGAGAAGAAGTAGAACGAGTTGTTGGTTTTTTGCCTAAAGAAGAACTAGAAAAAATAATAAATGAATTTTAAAACAAAGAGCCGCATCTTAAGAAAGTGTGGCTCAATTATTTGGTAAATAAATGACAAACTTTGACTAAAGGGGGAACCTAAAAAAACAAAGTTTGTCATAGGGTAAAATGTTTTATTTAATTACCATGATTAAAGTATATCCTACAATTGTGAAAGAAATGTGAAATGGAGTTAAAAAGATTGTAAAAGCGACTAATAAAATTAGTCGCTTTAAATTTCATCTAAATTATGAGCCTTTTTCTTGTTAACGTTCTTAGTTGGGTCCTGCTCAGCTTCTTTTTCTCTTTTATATCGGGCTGAAAATTCATGAAAATTATTCATGGCTGTTCCTTCAGTTGGTATTTCGTATGGAGTTCCTTCTAAAAAGACGAAGTCCAAATCTATTAATACAAATTTTCCTGGTTGAGCGATTGGAATTTCTCTATCTTCTCTGAATCCAACAGCTCTATGAGAAACGGAGTTAATTCCGTCAAAGTGAACTTTATTTTCCTTTCTTAATTGACCAAAGTTTCCTGGTTTAATATCTGTCCAGACTAATCCCTGTTCTCTCAAAGCTTTATATAATTGGTACATGTCTTCACGACTTCCGCCGACATCAACTTGCTCGTATATTTCTAGAAAATCAGTTCCACTTAGAGTTTGTCTAAGAAGAGGTTGCAAGAAAAGTTCTGAATTGTAAGGTAATTCTGCATTATGGGCTCTACGTCCATATTTTAAAACTTTATCTCCAATTTTAAACACTTTTCCAAATCCGCCTTTTGCAGAATATTCAATGTCAGAAGGTTTTACACCTTCATGCTCTAAAAGTTCTTCCATTATCATTTTTATAGTTAGTGAATCACGAGAGTGATTTGAAACCTCTTGTACAATATCATCAAGATGTGTGTCTATGTGTTCTGCAATTTCAGGACTATCTAATCCAACACTTTGTAATAATTGGCGTACATATAAAGGTTGATCTGTAGATTGCACTAGATAAAGTGCCGTCTCGGGTGTTATGGCTTCTTGTATTTTAGATTTTATTGATTCTGGAATTTTGGAAATTGGTGTTCTAATTTCATTCCAAAAAACACGTTCTCCACAAGTTTGACTATATATATATTCGTGTAGAAAAAACGGAATATCTTCTTTTCGAATAGTTTGATCGGCAGCACATTCGCATAATGTTGATAATATCAGAGGTCTAATTTCTTCACTTAATGGCAGCGTTCTGAAAAAGTCGCTTGGTTGGAACTGATATTGGTTTGTATTTTCATAAAATTGTTTTAAATTAGTTTCGAAAAATATGTGAGCATCACGACTACAACTTAAAAGACTATCGAACATTTGAGCCGATTCATCGCCGTATTGCAAATTGAATATTTCAATAATTCTAGGATTGTTTTGTGCTAATTTTTGAAAAAGTTCTTTTTGACGTGAAAAATTTGAACCGCGCAAACAAAAGTCGGTGAATGTTGGTGCAGACATTGATTCCAATATAGCATCGAAATTGTCTAATAAATACTGTTGTGTTTCGGCATGTGTATTTTCAGCGCGTCTTTGTCTAAATTTTTTAAACAATCCCTTTTCGATAGGTGCTGGCAAGTGACTAAAATATTTAGTTAATTCTTCGATAGAGATTTCTTCTTTTGATTCTATTTTTCTTTTAACTTCTTTATCAATCATTTGCTCACCACCTTTAAATAAATACTTAAGTATATTATACCATTTTAAGACAAATATGGAAACGCATATCACAAAGAAAAAGCCTATATCAAAAAGAAGATATAGGCTAATAATTTTATTTTTCTATATTTAATTCAAACCAGAATTCTACACCATCTGCAGTGTTATTTACTCCGTACTTGTTGTTATGTTTTTTCATAATTGCTTGAACAAGTGAAAGACCAATGCCTGAACCGCTTGTTTCACGATTTCTTGAAAAGTCTTCTTTATAAAATTTTGTCCATATTCTAGAAAGATTCTCCTCGGAAATATTTTTACCTGAATTGAATACTGTAACTTTAACATGTTCATTTTTTTGTACGAGAGTTATTTTTAATATGTTCTTTTCATCCACATGTTTTAATGCATTGTTTATATAGTTTGTTAAAACTTGTTCGATTCTGAATACGTCTCCTAAAACAAGTGTGGAATCTGACTCGTGTTCAAAAGTTACATTCATACTTTTTTCTTTAAATATAATTTCATTTTTCTTTAATATATTTGTGATAAGTTCCACTATATTAAAAGTTTCAATAGTAAGTTCGTTGTTGCCATATTCAAGATTAGAAAGATCTAAAAGTTCTTTAGTTAATTTACTCATTTTGTTTGCTTCGTCTAAGATAACTTCTAAGTAATATTTTTTATCTTCTTCGTCTGTAATAACACCGTCCACTAATCCTTCTGCATATCCTTGAATAAGAGAAATAGGAGTCTTTAATTCATGCGATACGTCTGATACAAATTGATTTCTCATCTCGGCAATTTTAGATGTCTTCTCAATATCTTTTTCAAGTTCAAGGTTAATTGAATTTAGTTCTTGAATTTTAGTTCTAAGGCTATCTGAAAGTTGATTTATACTTGAACCTAATACACCGATTTCGTCAGTTGCTGTTCCTGCATATTTTTTAGAGAAATCAAGCTCGGTGATTCCTTTTGCAATTTCATTTAGTTCTTGAATTGGTTTTGTAAAACTTCTAGAAACGTAGTAAGCTAATATGCTTGCAAGTAAGATAGAAGTCATACTGATTAAAATCATAAATTTATTTATAACTTGAACGCCTTCGCGAATTGATTCAATTGGAGTTCTAAGAAGTAATAAATATCCGTTGTCTAATTTACCATACAAAACCAAAAAATCCGCTGAAAGTTTTGAATCGCTTAATAGTTCTGTATAATATGCATTTTCAGTATCAGCTAATTTCTTTTCAAAAAACTCATTGATAGCAATACTTGAATGTTTGTCTATAAATAACATATTACCCGTGAAATCTTCTTCTGTAGAGTAGATTGTTATTTTTTCAAAATCTTTAACAACGATATCTATATTTTGATTTATTTCTATTTTTTCTAAATTTATTAAATCATCTTTATCCACATATACATCTTTGTACATAGTATTGAATGATTTATATGTTTTTATCAAACTAGATTCTTTGTATTTCATGTAGTATGTTTCAAGTACAGTTGAGTTCAACAAAAGAATCGTAAACAAAACTGTTAAGATGATACATGCAAGAGATAAAAACAATTTGTGATTAATTGATAAATTTTTCATAACTTCCCCCAAACGTTATTCAAACTTATATCCAAGACCTCTAATCGTTTCAATGTGATTTCCTTTTTTGCCAAGTTTTTTTCTAAGCTTTTTAATGTGGCTATCTATAGTACGCGAATCGCCATAATAATCATAATTCCATACTGCATTTAAAATTCTTTCTCGAGAAAGAGCGGTTCCTTTGTTATCTACTAAGTACTGAAGAAGTTCAAATTCTTTCATGCTTAGATCAGCATTAACTCCATCAACAGTAACAATGTGTGCTTTAGTATCTATTGTAATACCGTCAATGGAAGTAACTGAATTTAAAGTTGGGTAGCATCTTTTTAATAAAGCTTCTACACGCGCAACTAAGATTTTAGGACTAAAAGGTTTTGCAATATATCCATCAACGCCTAATTCAAATCCAAATAACTCGTCACTTTCTTCGCCACGAGCTGTAAGCATTATAACTGGCACTTTAGAAGTTTCGCGAATTTTTCTAAGAGTAGCCCAGCCATCAAGTACGGGCATCATTACATCTAAAATAATTAAATGTACATCTTGATGCATTGAAAAAAGTTCAAGAGCTTTTTGGCCATTTTCTGCTTCTATAATTTCATATCCATTTGTATTAAAAAAGTCTTTTAACAACTTTCTCATACGAGCTTCGTCATCAACAATTAAAATTTTATAAGAATTCATATTTGTCACCTCGAGAAAAGTATAGCATAAAAATATGTTTTTTGTGTGAACATCAAGGAAAAAATAGAATGGAAAAAAATACAACTTGAAGTGAAAAAAAGGTTTGTATATAGTAGATGTGGTAGAACAAAAAATACATTACTTCTGCAAAGGGGGCTTACACCGTGATTACCGTTTACACTGGACCAATGTTCTCACAAAAGACAGCTTTCCTACTTGCTGAATACGACTGCTCTGTTATTGCTCAAAGAACCCGGATGGCATTTAAACCTGCTATCGATGGGCGCTTTGGACAAGACGTAATAAAGAGTCGTAGAGGCGGTACGATCGAAGCTGTATGCATCAGTGATCTGAAGGAGCTTAGAGACTATGATGTGCAAGACTATTTTATCGACGAATTTCAGTTCCTGAAAGGTGACATTCAAGTTATTCAACAAATGGCTAGCGAAGGCAAGAACTTCTATGTTTCTGGCCTCGATATGACCGCAGAAGGAAAACCGTTTGCTATCATGCAAGAGTTACTTTGCATCGCGGATGAAGTACAAAAGCGAAAAGCAGTTTGCAACGACTGTATGGCTAGAACTGCTACACATTCCTTCTTCCTGGGTTCTAAGTCGGATGACGTTTTCGTTGGAGACAAAGAATACATTGCACTGTGTCGCAAACACTGGGCAGAAAGGATGAGGAAGAAAGAGCAGCCTACTGAAGGAGGCGAATGATGAAAGAAGTTGAAATTAATAATTTAAGCGACTTTGAACTTGCCCACATTTTCGAATGTGGGCAATGTTTCAGGTGGCGCAAAGAAGATGATGACAGCTATACTGGCGTAACTAAGTATGGCGTTTTAAATATAAAAAAGAAAAACAAATCTACTATAGTAGTAAAAGGCACATTTTTAAATGAAGATACTGCTTTAGAAGACATTTCGGATTACTTGAATCTGCAATGTGACTATTCAAAAATAAAGAAACTTCTAATTAGAAATGATGAGAATATGAAAAAAGCTATAGATTATGGTTATGGAATAAGAATATTAAATCAAGATCCGTGGGAGATGGTTATAAGTTATATTATTTCAGCGGCTAACAATATTCCAAGGATTTCAAAAACAATAGAAAATATTTCAAAATCATATGGTAAAAAGCTTGAATATAATGATGCAGAATATTATCTTTTCCCAACGCCTAAAGAACTGGCAAAAGCAACAGTTGAAGATTTGAGAGCACTTAATTTGGGATTTAGAGATAAATATGTACATAATGCAGCGCAAGCTGTTGCAAGTGGAGCAGTAAATATTGATGCGATTGTTAATATGTCTTATGCTGATGCAAAGAAAGAGCTAAAGAAATTCCCAGGAATAGGCGATAAAGTTGCGGATTGCATATTGCTGTTTTCAATGAGGAAACAGGAAGCTTTTCCTGTAGATACTTGGATAAAGAAAGTAATGGCGGAATTATATGGAGAAGAGGGAAGTGCTAAAAAACTAAACCAATTTGCTGTAGAAAGATTCGGTGAATACGGTGGAATAGCACAACAATACTTGTTTTACTATATGAGAGAAACTAATAGTATTGAGTGAAATTCGCGAAAAAAGGTCCGAGTGGGGACGCCCTTATTTGGACACTTAAGAAATCGATATACCCTATCAATATATTACTTAAGTGTCCAAATAAGGGCGTCCCCATTCGGACCTTTTCTTAATTATTCACTCTCTATGATTGCTTTAAAGAAATCAATTACTAAACTTCCTACAACAAACTGAGCAAATAAAACGATTGCTGTATATATAAAGGTAGAACCAATAGTATGTAACGTAATGGTAGAACCTATAGAAGCGTCGTAAAAGATTATACCTACACCGCAAGCACATAGCATAAATGAAATTATAGAAGTAAATACTATAATTTTTTTAGAAAAGTTATTTATTGAATTTAAATGATTAACAATTTTACCTACCATAAGAATCATCTCCTAAGTTCGAATTAGTAAATCGTATAACATAATTATACCTCGCAAAAGCCTAAAAATCAACCTAAAAACTGCTTGAAAAGCTTGATATAAAGCCAAAAGACCGCGAAAACGCTACGGAATTACAAGTTTACAAAAAACAAAAAATAAATAAAAATTTTATAAAAAATAGCTCCTAACAGTTGGAAGATTATGGAAGAAACAACGAAATCCCTAGGGAGGCTGTAAATAGCGCATTTCTTAAAATAAGTCTTGCATTTTAAAGACATCTATGCTATATTACTGTAAGTAATCGACTTAAGAGCTTAAAAAGGAGGTGCAAACCGATATGCCAAACATAAAATCTGCAATGAAAAGAGTTAAAACAATAAAGACAAAAACAAGCGAAAATTCTATGGTTAAATCAGCTTACAAAACAGCTATTAGAAACTTTAATGCTGCTGTTGAAGAAGGAAACAAAGAAAAAGCTACTGAATTATTCAAAGTAGCGGTTAAAGCTGTAGAAAAAGCTGCAAATAAAGGTGTTATAAAAGACAATACTGCTTCTAGAAAGAAGTCAAGTCTTGCAAGAACTTTAAATACACTTTAGTATTAACTTGCTAAGCTACTCTGGAAGGAGGGAAATATATGTCAGGAATAAAGATTAGAGACAACGAGTCTATAGATAATGCTTTAAAAAGATTCAAAAGAGACTGCGCAAAAAGTGGAGTTTTACAAGAGGTTAGAAAAAGAGAGCATTATGAAAAGCCAAGTGTAAAAAGAAAAAAGAAATCAGAGGCTGCTAGAAAGAGAAAGTTTTAATTTTTGAATAAATAACACATACATGTATAAGGCAGATTCTAAAATCTGCCTTATTTTATTAAAAATCAAGAGATGAGGTGCATTAATTATGTTGAAAGAGCAATTACTTGAAGATTTCAAAAATGCTATGAAAGAGAAAGATGAAATTAAGAAAAACACAATCATGATGATAAGATCTGCAATCCTACAAATCGAAAAAGATACACTAAAAGAAGTTGGAGAAAACGAAATTATCGAAATCATAGCTAAAGAAATGAAAAAGAGAAAAGAAACTTTAGCAGATATTGAAGCAAGTGGTAGAGATGATTTGATTGCGAATGTGAAAAGAGAAATCGAAGTAATCAAAGTTTACTTACCTGCTGAATTATCAAGAGAAGAGTTAGAACAAATTATTGCTGAGGCGATTACAGAGGTTAATGCAACAACAATAAGAGACATGGGTAAAGTTATGCAAGCGGTTAAACCAAAGACTGCTGGTAGAGCTGATAACAAAGTTATAAACGAAATTGTAAAAGCAAAATTAGCTTAAGAAAAAATAAATAAAGTAAATAAAAATATCAAGAGTGGACGAGAGAACGGCTCTATGACTCCACAGCAACCGGCGAAAGCAAAGGTGCTAATACCGACGAAATGAAAAGTTTCGAATGATACAAGATAATTAAAAGAGGTGATATCTTGTATATCGCCTCTTTTTTATTAAATAAAATAAGAAAGGGAGTAATAAATATGAAAAAATTATTTACAAGTGAAAGTGTAACAGAAGGACATCCAGATAAAGTTTGTGACTTGATATCAGACAGCGTTTTAGATGCAATGCTTGAACAAGATCCTAATTCAAGAGTTGCTTGCGAAACATGCGCAAATGGAAACTTTGTTTTAGTAATGGGAGAAATAACAAGTAATGCGGTTGTGGATGTAGAAAAAATAGTTAGAGATACAATTAGAAAAATTGGTTATACAAAAGAAGAGTATGGATTTAATGCTGATACTTGCGAAGTAAAAGTAATGCTTAAGAAGCAATCTGCAGATATTGCTTTAGGTGTTAACAATTCTTTAGAAGAGAAAAATGGAGAAGGTTTAGGAGAAGGAGCTGGCGACCAAGGTATCATCTTTGGATATGCTTGCAACGAAACAGAAAGCTATTTACCAGCACCAATTTACTATGCACATAAACTAGCTGAAAGATTGACGGCCGTAAGAAAAGAAGGTATCTTAACATACTTGAGACCAGATGGAAAATCTCAAGTAACTGTTGAATATGATGGAGATAAAGTAAAGAGAATTGATGCGATTGTTGTTTCAACACAACACGATGATAATGTTGAACATGATCAAATCGAAAAAGATATTATTGAAAATGTAGTAAAAGCTGTAATACCTGCAGAATTATTAGATGAAAATACAAAGTATTTTATTAATCCTACAGGAAGATTTGTAATCGGTGGACCTGCTGGGGATAGTGGACTTACAGGTAGAAAAATTATAGTAGATACATATGGTGGTTATGCACCTCATGGTGGCGGAGCATTTTCAGGAAAAGATCCAACAAAAGTTGATAGATCAGCTGCGTATATGATGAGAAAGATTGCAAAAGATATTGTAAGAGCAGGCCTTGCTGAAAAATGTTTGATACAAGTTGCATATGCGATTGGTGTAGCAAAACCTGTTTCTGTTTTTGTTGATACTTATGGGACAAATAAAGTTCCAAACGAAGAGATTCTTAATAAAATCATAAATGAATATGATATGACTCCAAAAGGAATTATTACTTCTTTAGATTTAAGAAAACCGATTTATAAAGAAACTACAAATTATGGACATCTTGGTAAAGAAAATTTACCTTGGGAAAAATAATTGTAATAGCGAATTTTGAAATAAAAAGTAGATGAAAAAATTCATCTACTTTCTTTTTTTTATTAGTAATCTTTTTATTGACTTTAACTACCATAAATAGTAAGCTAAATACTAGAAATATATGATTTTTCTAGGAGGAGAAAATATGGGAATAGATTTCAAAAGTATACTAAAACAAGATGAAGAATCACTAGTTATTGATAGAAAAAAGGAAGCAATAAAATGGCTTGCAATTTTGTCAGTTGTTTTGGTGGTTGCACTAATTGTAGTAATTATTTTGAAGAATCTTGAGGACGTTGATGAAACAAGAAGAATTTATGTTACAAAAGATATTCAAAATATGAGAACCTATGTAGAAAACAAAGCTAACCAAGCAAAATCTGATCCAAATTTTGTTTTGCCAGGTATTTCATTGGATAATCAACCAATAACATTAAGTATACATGGGCTTGAAGAAGAATATAGATATGGATACTATTATTTGAAACCAGAAGATTATGCAGATACAACAGCTGCATTATTATTACCAGATGAAACATATATCGTTAACTACGACACATTTGATGTAATAAATTATACTGGAATTAAATATGGTGGAAAAACATATTATTCTTTAGATGATATGGTTGCTATTGAAGCAGGTTTGATAATTCCTTCTGAAAATACAATCATTGTAAGAACAGCTAAAGATTTAGAGTATTTACACCAATATCCAAACGCTACATTTAAATTAGCAGCTAATATTGATATGGCTGAATATGGCGTTGGAGAAGGTTGGAAACCAGTATCTGGTTTTACAGGTAAATTTGATGGTAGAGGATATACAATCAATAATTTAAAAATTTATAGACCAACAGAATCATACATTGGATTATTTGCAGATGTAAAAGATACTGCACAAATCGTTAATACAACATTTAAAAATTCACAAGTTACAGGTGAAAACTATACAGGTATTCTTGCAGGAACAATGGCTGGAACAGTTAAAAACGTAATTTGTGTTGAAGGTACAGTAACAGGTGTTGATAAAGTCGGTGGACTAGTTGGTTCATTACAACAAGGAAGCATTAATAATACAAAAATGCAAATTGGTTTAGTAAATGGTGAAAGTCAAATTGGTGGTTTAGTTGGAGTATTAAATTCAGGAACAATTCATGAGTGCTTAGCTAACGTTAGCCAAATTAATGGTAGTGAAGCAATTGGTGGATTGATTGGATCTACTTCAGCAAGTGCTACAAGCTATATCAATGAATGTGCTGTAAACTTTTCAGAAATGTCAGGAACAGAAGATTTAGGTGGTATAGCAGGAAAAATCGAAATTTTATCAGCAAATAAATTGCAAGTATATGATAGTTATGCAGTAGGAAACATTGCAACAGGAAAAACAAATATGGGTGGTATCGTAGGTTATATGCGTGCTACAAATGGTGCTGCTGTAGATATCTCTGACGTATATGTTGCTGTTACAATATTAAATAAAGTTGAGACAGCTGGTGGATGTGTTGGATTCTCAAGCTTAGCTGTTACTTCTCCAAGTAAAGTAAAAAGTGTATTCTGGGAGAAAAACTTAGCTGTAGGTGAAGAATTAGAAAGCATAGGAACATCAGATACAAACAATATCTTAAACTTTAATTCTGCAAGAGCTGATGAAATGATGGTAAGATCTACATTTACAGATTGGGATTTCGATATATGGGCAATTACAGAACATAAAACAAGACCTTACTTAAAATTTGAAGATTCTTTCAAACAATATGTACAAGAGATTATTAAGGAGAAAAAATAATGAAGAATAACAAAGGTATTTCTTTGATAACTTTGGCAATTATGATTGTTGTTATGCTTATTCTTGCTAGCATTGTTATGAACTCTGGTATTGAAAGTATAGATGAAGCAAATGATACAAAAGTTGCGGTAGAAATAGAAAAATTAAAAGAAGCTGTTTCTAAGAGAATGACTGATAATGCTAGAAATGAAGCAGCATATCCGTTTGTTGGAAAAAAAGTTGATGATATAGTTGGTTACGCTTACTATATTGAAGATATGTCTAATGGAGATTTACAAAAATTTATAGCAACAGTTGATGAAGAAAGTGTTGACTATATGAGAATTGTAGATAACATTGATGCTGCTAAATTAGGTGTTTCAGCAATAGCAGAAGATCATTACTTTATTGTTGATTATTATAACGGAAAAGTTTATGGAACAGTAAACATGGTTGCGTATGAGAATAGTAATGGCGCTGCGGCTGTAGAGCCAGAATAATTGCCAAGATAATAGATGGAGGCTTGTTATGAAGAACCAAAGAGGAATAAGTTTAATAACATTAGTTGTTACTATAATGGTAATGATAATCTTGATTGGAGTTGTTGGAAAGTATAGTTTAGAAAACATCCAAGAAGCGACAAATGCAGTAATGGATAGTGAATTTGCTAACGTAAGAGACTTTGCTTTGAATGTACAAAATCAAATGTTAGTTGGTGAGTTTGATATAGACTTAAACCAATATCCAGATATAGTATTGAGCAACGAATTGTTATATATAATAGCTAAGGATAAATTACAAAACATAGAAATAAATAATATTATCGATGTTAATGCTGCAGATATTAATGACAACTACAAATATTATTATTTTCAAGCTGATTCGACAGACTATTTTGAAACAAGAACTTTTTCAAAAGATAACATCAGAGTACAAGATGTTAAATATGATTATATAATCAATTTCTACACAGGTACGGTTATCGGAGTATATGATGAAACTGTAAAAGTAGAAGGTTTGATAAAAGGTCTAGGCGAAATTGTTGCAGAAACAAGTATATAGAAAAATGGAGTGGACAAAGAAGTCCACTCTTTTTTTATGAGAAGGAATGCAACTTCCGAACGATGGTGTTCTAATAGGAATTTCTTATTTTTAGAGCGTACACACTATAAAAAACTAAAACATATAATATGGTAAGAGGTGAGCGCTTTATGACAGAATTTTTAGGTACAGTCTTACTTTGGTCTTTTGCAATTTATGGTTTTATTTATTTTATGAGGGATAACTTTTGGGATGCCTGCGAAACGGTACATAAAATAGGCAAACAGATGTGTGATTTTTGCGCAAAATTCATTGCTAAAAAAAATAGATAATTATATAATGTTCCATAGAAAACTTACATGAAATAACACAAGAAAGAGGTTTTTATGGAATTAAAAGGTCAGATAGAAGAGATTATTTTTTCGAATGAACTTAATAGTTATACAGTTTGTAGTCTAATGGTTGAGAATGCTAGCATAACTGCAGTTGGATATCTGCCTTTTGCAAACATTGGAGACTTAATTGTAGCGCAAGGAACTTTTGTAAATCACAATGTCTATGGAAGACAATTTAAGATAGATACATTTGAAAAAACTATGCCTAACACTGCAGATGAAATTGAAAAATATTTAGGGAGTGGAATTATCAAAGGTGTAGGTCCGGCAACAGCCAGAAAGATAGTAGATAGATTTGGAGAAGACGCTATATATATAATGCAATATGAACCTGAAAAGTTGATTGCAATAAAAGGAATTACAACAGCAAAAGCAAGAGAAATTTCAGAGTCATTTAAAAGTGTGTGGGAATTGTGGCAAATAGTTATATTTTTACAACAATATGGTATTGGCACAGCTAATGCTAATAGAATATATAAAGAACTAGGGATGAATGCCATAAATGCAATAAAAGAAAATCCGTATGTATTACTAAAAATATTATATGGAGTAGATTTTAAACATATAGATAAAATGGCTATTTCTATGGGGATTGAACGTACCTCGCCTGAAAGAATAGCAAGTGGAATAAAATATGCATTAGGATTATCTGCAAGAAATGGTCATACATGTGTTTTAGAACAAAACTTAGTAGAATATGTAGCTGAAATTCTAGCGGTTGATACAAGTTTAGTTGAAAATGAAATTACAAAACAAAAATTTGCTAAAGAATTATATGTCGAAGATGAATTTATTTATCTTAAAGAATATTATCAAGCTGAAGAAAATGTTGCTAAGAAAATACTTATGCTTTCAAATAACTTTGCAAAGAAAACAAATGCTTTAGATGAGAAGATTGCAGAAGCTGAAGAAGCATTACAAATAGAATTATCTGCAGAACAAAAAGATGCAGTAAAAGCTTGTTTTAAAAATCAAGTGGCAATAGTTACAGGTGGTCCTGGTACTGGAAAAACAACAATTGTAAAAGTGTTATTACATTTGTTTAAAAAGGTTGGAATGGAAGTTGTCTTGGCGGCGCCAACAGGAAGGGCTGCTAGAAGAATGACAGAAACGACTGGAGAAGATGCAAAAACATTACATCGTCTTTTGGAACTTGGCAAAATGGAAGAAAATGAACTTAATTTAGATGCAACAGTAAATAAGATTAAAGAGCAAGTTGTAATAGTTGATGAGATGTCAATGGTTGATATAGTGCTTATGAGCTATCTTATGAAAGGACTTTTAGACAATACAAAGCTAATTTTAATAGGGGATATTGACCAATTAGCATCAGTAGGTCCAGGAAGCGTCTTGAAAGATCTTATTGAAAGTGACTGCTTAGTGACTAAGAAATTAACTGAAATTTATAGACAAGCTGCCGAGAGTCATATAGTCTCAAACGCGCATAAAATCAATAGTGGAGACAAAGAATTAACGGTAAATCAAAAAGATGGTGACTTTTTCTTCTTAAAAGAAACAAGTATTGTAGACCAAATTGTGGAATTAGTTGATTCAAGGCTTCCAAAAATGCGGAAAATATGATATACTTAGGGACGTACAAATCCTAACACCTACAAAGAAAGGTCCGTCTGGAACGAAAAATCTGAATAAGATGCTTCAAGAAACTCTTAATCCTAAGAGTAAGTTCAAAGCGGAGCGTGAATTTGGTGACTTTATCTTGCGTGAAGGCGATAAGGTTATGCAAATTAGAAATAACTATGATATTTATTGGGATGGTGTAGATGGTAAATCTTACGGCAGTGGGGTTTACAATGGAGATTTAGGAATTGTAAAAAAAGTAACTCAAGACTATGTTGAAGTTATATATGATGATGAAAAAATCGTAAAATATGAATCAAACATCATAGAGGAGTTAGAATTGGCATATGCTATTACGATTCACAAGAGTCAAGGAAGTGAATTCCCTGTGTGCGTAATGGCTATAACCAATGGTCCACCAATGCTATACACAAGAAACTTGTTGTATACGGGTGTTACTAGAGCAAAGAATTTGTTAGTTATGGTTGGAAAGGAACCACTTGTTACTAGAATGATAGACAATGTGGATACTAGAACTAGAAATACAGGACTAAAATATAAGCTTGGAAAATACTTAGATATTTTTGGAGCAAGATAGGAGGGCTGGAATGAACAAAAAAGCTATTTTTATCATATCGCTTTTGGCATTTATGAGTATGTTTAATGTGTCTTTTGCTTTTACAGACACAGAGAACCACTGGGCTAGCGATACAATAAATCAGTTTGAAAAATATAGAATCGTTACAGGATATGATGATAATACTTTTAAACCTGACGATTGTATGACAAGAGCAGAGTTCATAACAGTAATAAATAAGATATTAGGAGCAGAAGCAGAATCTGCAAAATATATACCAGACATTTCGAGAGATGATTGGTATTATCATGAAATAAGAAAAGCTGTTAAGTTAGGAATAGTTCAAGGTGATGACCAAGGATATATATATCCAAATGCACCAATAACTAGAGAAGAAGCAGTTGTTATTCTAGGAAGAGCTTTCAAAATAAAAAATGCATACACAATTAAAACGGCTAGCACAGACGCATATGCGATTTCTAAATGGGCTCGCGGAGAGTTTTATGCAGCAGTTAACTATGGATACATTTCTGGATATGAAGATCAAACTTTAAGACCACAAGGAACAATAACAAGAGCTGAAGTTATCACAATCATATCAAGAATAATTCCAAACATCTTAACCATAGATGTTTATAGTGGAGATATTCATGGAAATGCTTTAATATACGATGACAATGTAGTATTAAGTAATGCAACAATAACCGGTTCGCTATTTATTTCAGATGCCGCAATAGGAACATTAAAGGCAAAGAATGTTATAGTTGAAAGAGATTTAATTGTTGGCAATAAAAATCATACAGCATTAAGAGATATAAAAGTTACTGGGGATACATATGAATTTACAACAGGTGTAGAAGAACTTATTACATATCAAGATGATGATTATGGAATAAGATTTACAATACCAGAGTCAGTTACGATGAATTCTACTAGTGATGAAAAAATCAATTACAGAACAAATGACTTAATTGTTGTAGACATAGAACAAAATGATGAATTTTACTTAAAGAGCATTGAAACATTAGCAAGATTAAGAGCAAATAAATACGATAATTTATACGCTGTAAAAGAAACAGGAGAAAAGAAAGATAAAGAATACATTTTATATTGTGATGCTAAAAATCAAAACATGTTAGTCATAAAAAGAGAGAATGTTATATATGAAATCAGATTCTTTAACATCAAGAGTGAAAATTTAGTAGATAATGTACTTGCAACTTTAGAGTTCTTTGAAACAGAAAAAGTTAAAGATGCAGTAAATACAACATACAAAAATTCGAAACTTGGATTAAAATTTGTTTATAAAGACAAATATGTAGTTGTAGATGATTCGTATAATACAGGTAATGTAAACGATGCAAAAGCATTCTTTAAATTATTTATACAAGTAAATACAATTACAGATATTCAAAATTATAATGTGTCAGAAATCACATACATGCTTTCTATTATTGCAAGTAATGATGGAGAAGTTGTAGAATCAAGCACATCAAAAATATTTAATAATACTGCGGTTAAATTTAAGGTATTATCTGAAGAGGGTAAGATAATTGACTCATTATATATCATAATCGGAAATAACTTATATAACTTAATTTTCACAGGAAATGAAGTTGAAATGAATGAGGTTGGAGAAGAGATATTTAATGATATTATCAATTCTTTAGAATTTTAATTATTGAATAATGGGGGCGAATCCAATTGATAACGAAGAATCGTTATTGATAGGGTTCGCCCTTCGTGTTTTTATGAAAAGAGGAGTTATGTTTACGAAAATTGTAGACCTGGTATTTCCTAGGGCTTGTGGGCTTTGCGGTCAAAAAATAAATGAAAGATACACTTGTCGAAAATGCCTAAATATATTAGAATATTACCAGGAAAAGGTCGTATTATATCCTAAAAATGGCAATTATTACGACAAATTAATATGCGGTTTTGAATATAAATCGTATATGAAAAACAAAATGCTACAATACAAGTTTGAAAACAAAAGATATCTTGCGAAATCTTTTGGGGATTTGTTAGCATACAGGCTACAGCAATACAACTTTTGTGCAGACTTGATTGTGCCGGTGCCGATTCATTATAAAAGGAATCTAGCTCGTGGATATAATCAAAGTGCATATATTGCTAAATTTGTAAGTGAGCTAATAAATATTCCAGTAAAAAGGGATGTGCTTGTAAAAATCAAGCATACGCAAAAGCAAAGTTTGCTAGATGTGAATGCGCGAAAAGAAAATATTAAAAATGCTTATTCCGTAGTGAATGAAGCTACTATAAGAGATAAAAAGATACTTCTTATAGATGATATTTTCACAACAGGAAGCACGGTTAATGAATGCGCACGTACATTAAAATTTGCAGGAGCTAAAGAAGTAATTGTAGCGACAGTTCTATACGGAAGATAAAAGTTCTTTAAGGTAAAAAGAGAGGGGCTTTAAACAAGTAATGGATGAATTAGTAGAAAGCGTAATGGATTATATAAGAAAACCATATACAGACCATGCCATTATGATAAATGGTGAATGGGGTAGCGGTAAAACTTACTTTTGGAATAACAAAGTAAAAAGTAAGATTGAGTCTGCCGATATAAATGGTAAAAGATATAAAACTATTTATATGTCTTTGTATGGTATTTCAAACCTTGATGATATCAGTAAAAAGATATTTATCGAGATGAATCCAAGTTTAAATAAATCAATCAAAAAAGTAATTGAAAATGGAAATATCACAAACATTCCAGAGTACGTTAAGACTGGTATCGATATGGCTAACTCTTTTGGTTTCATGCAAATGAATGAGAAAATTGATTATTCAAAATTCTTTGAAATCGATGATAAAGTTCTTTGTTTTGATGACTTAGAAAGAGCAAACCTTGACGTTATCGACGTACTTGGATATATAAATAACTTCGTTGAACATGACCACATGAAAACAATTCTTATTTGTAATGAAAAAGAATTATCAAAGAAATTAAAAAGTTCAAACATCGAAATGAAAACTTTCATTGCTACATATATACTAAACAATGAAGGCAAAATTAGACCAGATACACCAGATGTTGAAGGTGAAGAAGAGGAAGATGTAGAACTTGATTCTGCAGATAACAAACCAATGGTTGAGCTTATCGAAGATAAAATTGAACATATCTTTGATAAAGCAAATGACTATGAAAGAATCAAAGAAAAATTAATTGGAGAAACTTTCGAATACGTTCCAGAATTTAATTACATCATTAATGGTGTATTAATGCGTTACGAAAATAATCCACAATTAATACAATTTTTAAGAAAGAATTCTAACATAATCACACAAACATTTAACAGAAGCGGAACACGTAACTTAAGAATTTTGAAACACGCATTAAATGATTTTCAAAAAATATTTGAAACAACAAAAAGGTATTATCCAGACACAACAGATCTAGTACTTAAATCTTTGCTTATCTTTACTATAGCAATTTCATTTGAAATTAAAGCTGGTAAAATAACAAAAGATAAATTAAAAGATATCAATTCTTTAGAAGAGTACAGAACAATTTTAGTTGCATCAAAAGTTTTGAAAGACAATAGACAATTCTATATTAAAGAGTTTGATAATAATTATTATTTCACTTTCAAAACAGACTATAGATTCTTTAAATTTGTTGAGAAATATGTAAGAACTAGAATCTTTGATATGAAGACTTTTAAAGATGATATGGATGCAATTTTAGCACTTGAAAATAAGAGTCAAATGCCAAGTTATAAGAGACTTCTTACAGAAGATTATTGGAAGATAGAAGATACAGAATTCAACAATGTAGTAACTGAGGCGATGGAAGATATCAAAGCTGGTAGACTTCAACTTGCAGAGTATTTCAAATTATACGTTATCTTCAATTTCTTTATTCAAAAAGGTTTAGTAGATATTGATTTAGAATATTTGAAACTTACTTTCATAAATGGAATGAATGTAGCTGCTGCTACATCAAAATATTGTAAAGATATTGATGCTTATATGATGGGAACGAATTTAGTTGAACCAGACGACAATATCAATTACATTTTAGAACATTTCAATAATTTAAATCTTCAAACAAAAGAGAAAGAGTATATTGAAATTTCTAAAGAGTTGTTTGAAATGATTCCGGATAGAGTAGATAAGATGTCAGATAAATTTGTAGAAGAACATTTAGATATTCCAATCATGAAATACTACAATATGAATACATTGTTTGAAAGAATATTGTTATTAAGCAATGAAGATATTGTTTTAGTAAAAGATTTGATTGCTGCTAGATATCAAAATGTAAAAGATATCACAAATGAAGATAGAAATATCAGATTATTAAAACAAGCTATGGAAGATTATATTAGAGGTAAAGTTCCAACAATTAAGATTATATTAATTGAAGACTTTATTAAAACTTTAGATATGATACTTCTAAAAGCAAAAGAAAAACCAAAGAGAGGCAGAAGAAAAGCTGCTGCAGCGGTTGAAGCTGAAGCTAAATAATTAGAAAGAGACGGTTAAATGACCGTCTCTTTTAACATGTTTAAATATACGCAATAAAAAACGAAATTTACATAATTGATAAAATTTAAAACTCATGGTATAATGTAGTAGTCAAAATTTATTGCCTATAGAAAGGGGTAATCAACAGTGGCAAGTCACAGCAAGGGTAAAAGCTATGTTGCAGCATTTGGAGACCTTTCTCCGGCTGAACCGTTCTACGCAGAACGTGCCTATGAGAGAGTCTTGGCAGGAGGTGCTTACATCGATGGTCGGTGGCGCAAAATCAAGTGCTTTCCCAACAACTTCTGGGATAAAGAAACGGCGTACGAATTAACGCGGTACTTTGTCTTTAAGATGAAGGGGTGGGGGCGCGCAGAAGTATGCGAGAACCTCACTACAACGCTCCTTAGGGAGTACCAGCTTGCTGGTGTCAACAAGCAGTTCGGCAGCAGTACCTACGAGATCGTTAAGTATTGTTTCCCTGAATGGGATATCAAGCCCTGGGAGCTTAGCATCTGTCCCAATGCATTCTGGAATAACCCGGCAAATTGCGCTGAAGCGTGTGTATGGGTTTGTCAAAAAGAAGGCATTGCGGAGGATAAGGAGCTGTTCTGCCGCAAGTTTTCAGCAAAGATGCTGGAGAAACATGGTATCGGTAAAGCCATGGAACACTCTGGCGGTCTGTATGAGCTTGCAAAACTGAGTTTCCCGCATTGGAATCTGAAGCCGTGGCACATGAACAAAACGGCCAAGATTACAAAGGAGATCGTCATCGACGCTGTAAAGTGGATGATTGAGGAGAAGCTCAAGTGGACACACGAGCAAGTCTGCCAAAACATTTCTGTTCGCACATTCTATGAGTGCGGTATCGGCAAGGTTTTGATGAAAGGATGTCACCATTCTCCGATTGAAGCGCTTCAAATCGCCTATCCGGGCCAGTATGAGCGCTCAATGCTCGCGAACGCGGAAAATCCCTTCCGCAAATAATTTCAATAACCCTGAAGACCTAGAAGGCGGCGCGAGTAATTCGCGCCGTTTTCGCGTTCAGAAAAACGTTCGTTATACATAAAAATTTTTGTATATTTTTTGTCAAAAAAACAATAATAACTAATAGAAAAATATATGAAAAAGGAGGATGTTGTTTTGAAAGCAACTGGAGTTGTCAGAAGAATAGATGATTTGGGAAGAATAGTTGTCCCAAAAGAAATTAGAAAAACATTAAGAATCCGAGAAGGTGATCCTTTGGAGATTTTTACAGATAGAGAAGGTGAAATAATATTAAAGAAATATTCACCAATTGGAGAGTTAAATGAATTTGCTACGCAGTATGCAGAAACATTAGCCAAGACTACAGGGCATATAGCTTGTATTACAGATAAAGATACAGTGATTGCGGTATCAGGAGCACCTAAAAAAGATTATCTAGAAAAAAGTATAAGTTCAGAATTAGAGAAGTTAATGGAAGATAAAGTTATCTGGACATCAAAAGAAAAAACAGAAAAGAAAATGCCGGTATTAATTACAGATAATGAGTTTGAAGAAAAGTATGCGTCTCAAGTAATTTATCCAATTATCTCAGAAGGAGACACAATAGGAACTGTAATGTTACTTTCAAAAGAACCCAACATTAAAATGAATGATGTGGAAATGAAAGTTGTGCAATCAGCGGCTGGTTTTTTAGGAAAGCAAATGGAAGAGTAATTTGCGATAAGTGAATGTTTTAAAACGACACAAAAAACGATTGTTGTTTTAATTCGTTCACTTATTTTTCATGTTACAAATGCCTGCAAAATATTGAAAAAATGTAATAAAATAAATATAATCATATAGAATAGTATAAATAAAAAGAGGAGGACTAATGGAACAAGTTAAAGAGAAAAACAAAAAACAATCCTTTATGTCAGGTGTGCTAACAATTTTTATAGCGCAAATCATAATCAAAGTCTTAGGACTTATATATAGATTAGTAATTACAAACATACCGTATTTTGGTGATGAAGGAAATGGTCTTTATTCATCAGGATATCAAATATACATGTTGCTACTTGCAATAGCATCAATTGGTGTGCCAGGTGCGATTGCTAAACTGGTTTCTGAAAGAATTGCAGTAGGAAAAAATCGAGAAGCACATGAGATATTTAAAACAGCATTAGTTTTATTTGGAATAGTTGGACTTATAGGAAGTAGCATATTATTTTTCGGCGCCGGTTCAATAGCGGCAGCTATGGGAAATCCGGATGTAGAAATAATTATGGTTGTATTATCACCGGCAGTATTTTTTGTAGCAGTTGCTGCGGTAATTAAAGGTTACTTTAATGGAATGTACAACATGAAAGTTTCTTCTAATGCACAGATGCTTGAACAAGTATTTAAAAGTTTCTTAACAATAGCATTTGTTGTATTGGTATATTTCTTAACAATAGTAAATCCATCAGAATTAGCTGCAAAGCTAAATATATCAGAAGCAAATGTAACAGTTGTAATGGCAGCAGTTGCTAACGCAGCATCAACAGTTGCAACAGCAATAACATGTGGATACTTATTCTTGTATTATCAAAAAGTAAAAAAAGAAATTTGGAAAAATATAAATTCATCAACAGTTGAATACAAAAAAGAAAGAAAGTTAACAATAGTAAAAAGAATTTTAGCAGTATCAATTCCAATATCACTTGCATCAGTTGTGTCTGCTATTAACAGAAACATCGATACATTCACAGTAATGAATGGATTAAAAGTTGCATTACAAGGAATGTTTGATTCGGCAGAAGCAATCACAAGTGAAGCTACAAGATTGTATGGTATATTATCGGGAAGAGTTGATACACTTATAGGATTACCAACTGCGTTAAACGTTGCATTCGCAACAGCATTGGTACCAGCGATATCAGAATCAATGGCAAGTGGAGATAAGAAGACAGCAAGAAAAAGAATTACATTTTCACTTAGAACAACATTACTAATTGCATTCCCTTGCGCAATTGGAATATGTGTATTAGCAGAACCAATATTAAAATTATTATTCCCAAACATTGCGGGAGTAGAAGCACCAATATTATTACAAATAAGTTCATTCTCAATAATATTTACATTAATAAATCAAACGATTGGTGGCGCATTGCAAGGATTAGGAAAAGTGCTTGTACCAGCAGGAAGCTTAGCGTGTGGTGCAGTTGTTAAATTGATATTAAACCTATTATTGATTAGAAATCCAAACATCGGAATATACGGTGCAGCAATAAGTTCAGTAATAGCTTCAATGACAGTAACAACAATTGAAATAACAATATTAACAAAAGTATTAAGTTTTGATTCTAGTAAAAAAGACATGTTGTTTAAACCATTAATGGCAACAGTGTTTATGGGAATTGCAGCATGGGGAACACATTACTTAGTAAGCACATACATAGTAAAGGGCGCAATTGCAACTTTAGTTGCGATTGTAATGGCTGTAATTGTGTATGGAATTTCGTTATTAAAATTAGAAGTGTTTAGTAGAGAAGATTATCACATGTTACCTTATGGAGATAAGATTCACAAGGTTTTAGAAAAATTGAAACTTGTAAAACCTTAAATAATGCCTGTTTTGGTAGACATAAAGTTGCAAACTACTGAAAAATCAACATTTTTTTAAAAAAAGTTTTAAAAATTAGCAGGATTCTAAGAAAAAATGGCGAAATATAAAAATAGTGATAATAGTAAATAATACTATATCAAATAAAAGAAAAACTTATGGGAGGTAATTAAAAATGAACAAACTTGATTTAGTTGCAAAAATTGCTGAAGATGCAGAACTTTCTAAAAAATCAGCTGAGGCTGCTTTAAATGCATTCATTAGCGCTGTTGAAACAGCTTTAAAGAAAGGTGAAAAAGTTCAATTAGTTGGATTTGGTTCTTTCGAAGTTAGAAAAAGAGCTGCTAGAAAAGGTAGAAACCCTCAAACTAAAGAGGAAATCAAAATACCTGCATCAAAAGCTCCAGTATTCAGAGCTGGTAAACCACTTAAAGATTTAGTAAACAAAAAATAAGTTTTTGCATTGAGGATGATTATAAATAAATAGTAATTATGCATGCAAATTATTAAAGAGGTTACGCCGACGTAACCTCTTTTTTTAGTTAGTTGAGATACTCTTTGTAGATAAGTTTTAGAATTAATGATATAATTCCCGTAAGAAAAACATGAAAGGAAACGCATATGAGATTAGATAAATTTTTAAAAGTAAGTAGAGTTATAAAAAGAAGAACTGTAGCCAACGAAGCTTGTGATGCAGGACGTGTTGTTATAAATGGCAAAGTTGCTAAAGCAAGTCATGATGTAAAAGTTGGGGATGTTGTAGAAATAAAATATGGTGAAAAGATAATTAAGTTTAAAATAACATCAATTGATTCTGTAGTTAAGAAAGCAGAAGCAGCAGGAATGATAGAATTTTTTGAAGATTCTGATAGAGATGATAGTGAAGAAGAATAAAAACAAAACCGTGTGAGAAAGAACTCTCACACGGTTTATTTTTTTGTCAGCCATAAAAGAATAGGCTTACAGCTCCTGAAACAAAAATTAAAAGGCCGAGTGCTTGAAGTGTGATAAAAATGATTGCCGAGGTGAAGGCGATGCTTTCAATGTAGACTATTGCATATAACGCGGCAAGCACACCCACGACCATAAAGCAAATCAAAATGAGAAGAGCGATACTCAGAACTTTATCAAACTTCTGTTTTTGCTCGTTGGTATAATCCTTTGCTATTTGTAAGTTGCCAAACACAACGATATTGGCAATGGGAAAACTAAGCAAAGAGAATCCTACGGGGATGTTGACAGCAGTGGCAATAAGGCCTAGGCCAATCGGATTAATGACGCTGTTGGCTATTTCAGCGCCCTGCTTAATTAACTCTACTGATTTGAAAATTCCCAATATGGGAACGGTAATGCCAATAATACAATATGTGATGATTCCTACGAGAAAAGCAATGTCATTGAGCTTTGATCTTGTGGTCTGAACAACACCATCTTCAATTTCCATAGTTATACCTCCTTGGATGCTTCGCAGTAGATTAAGGTGCCGAGACCGCCTAAGGAAAAAATCACCATTCCCACTGCGTGCAATACGATGAAAATGATTCCAGAAGTGATAGCTGCAGCTTCAACAAACTTAAATGCGACAACACTAGCAATCCAAACTGCAAGCAGAATAACACCCAAGGAAATTACAGAGACCCACCATACGGTATTTCTGCGCTTCCAACAAGGGTAGTTAGTGTTTTCTTTTGTCCGTTCGTCAGGAACTGGAGAAAACAAGACAATCGCAGTGTTTGCAAGCCAAAGGCCGCCAAGCACAAAGTTGATTGCTGTGGGTGCAATAGAAATCTGAAGTGCAGGGAGTGCTTTGTTGAAAGAACCATAAATTAGATCAACTGCACCGCAGAGACCAAAGATTGGAGCGGCAAAGAAAATCAAGCCGCCAGCAAGTATGCAAAGTATGATAATGGGGATTGCGAAGCCTTTTGTGGCAATGTTAAATGCTTGGAATTTCTGTTTCATTTAAGATAACCTCCGGTTTAATTATAAATTTGGATATATGCGTGAAGAAGTGTCAGGAGCTTTAAGAACAATATTTGTCGAGGGCATTATACCATGTTGACATAAAAAGCACAAATAAAATCACATAAAAAAACCGTGCAGCGTGTAGCCACACGGTTTTTCGTTGTTTAGGTAAAAAGTACCTTACCAATAGCACCTACAGAGACTAGGATCATTCCGGAAATCTGAAGTGCTTTCAGTATTGCACCAGCAAGCTGTACATTGATTATGATGGTTTGAAATGCAAAATATGCCAAATAACCAGCGACAGCAAAAACAGCCAGGCAAACAATTAAAGCGATAGTTGATACGAAATTCCATTTTTTCCAGATGGGATCGTACCAATTTCTAGAATCTCGAAAGGCGGGGGGACGTACGATTATTTCACAGATTGTGAATGTTACACTAAATAATCCAATTACGAAATTAAATGCGGTGGACATCATGCCGGGAACGATATCAGACTGTGCGAGGTCAAAGGTTTCGGGGCCCATTTCAATTAACTGGTCTACTGCGTTGATTCCTCCGATGGGAGCAGCAAAGAAAATAGTGCCGCCAAGGAAAAGCGCCATTACAAGACCAATTCCTCCGAACATCATGGCTAGACTTTCAAAATTCCGTCTCACTTGGTATTTCCTCCTCATAATTATAATATTTTTGCACTTCCTTGTTGCGTTTGATAGGAGCACAAATAGAAAAATACCTCATTAAAATTATATCATATTTACATAAAAATAGCAAATTTTGACACATACTAGTAAAAAAGCGTAGAGTATCTTACTCTACGCTTAAAAATATTTTAAATTTATTGCAAACTATATTCTTTGAGTTTGTTTTTTCTAACTTTCCAATCGGGCATGTATTTGGCTATTACATTATAAAATTTAGTGCTATGATTTGCATGTATCAAATGTGAGACTTCATGAAGAACTACATACTCAATTGATTCAAGGGGATAGTGGATTAAATATGTATTAAAAAGTATTTCTTTTTTAGTCGGCATGCATGTTCCGAATCTTGAACGCATAGCGCGAAGTTTCATAGTGTTGATGTTCAAATTCATTACTTTCAAATACATGTTCATATACTCAGTTAGAATTAAAGTGAGTTTTTCTTTTAACACAGAATAAAAATGTGTATTTAAATAGCTTTGATTTTCTATATATTTATTTTTTACTTCAAAAATTATTTTAGAATCTTCAATAGATATTCCAGTTGTTTTTGAAGGTACAATATTTACCTCCATCAATTCTCCTAAAAAATAAATAGAGCATCCATTATAAATATCCATATCTGTATGAATTATTTTTTTAATAGACTGTTTTTTTCTTGCTTTTTCAATCCAATCGCGTCTGTCTTCAATCACTTTATTAATCTCTGCAATTGAAACACGTTTTGGAGCAGATACCATCACAGTGCCATCATCTTTAACGGTGATATTTATATTCTTTTTAGCATTGCGTTTTAAAACATATTCAATAGACACAATAGTCCCTCCTAAATTAAGTGGAGTATATCATATTTTGGAAACACTGGAAATTACTTTGCATTGAATAAGAACTATTTTAGAAATTAAAATTAAGGTAGTACAAAAGAAGGAGCTGTTGTGAATGAAAAGAGTAAAGATATTTAGAGCGGTGGTTGTGCTATTAATAATTTGTATTGTTGTTAGTTATTCAACTGCAGTAAATGCAAAATATAATATGACATACTTATATGGAACAGGTGATTACATAGCGTTAGTAGAAAATACACAAAACACATTAGATGAAGTGTCGCCAAGTTATTTTGATATTGGTTCAAACGGGAGATTAGTTGTAAATGAGATTGATAAAAATTTCGTAGATGCAATGCATGAGAAAGGAATAAAAGTTGTACCGTTCTTTAGTAATCATTGGAATAGAGAACGTGGTGTTGCGATGTTTTCACAAATGGATGTTGTAGTAGATGAATTAGTAACTGCTGTTACGGAAAATAATTTAGATGGAGTAAATGTTGACATAGAAAACATGACTGAAGGATCACGTAAGTGGTATGTAGACTTTGTGAAATTGTTAAGAGAAAAAATGCCGGCAGAAAAAATAGTTGCAGTAAGTGTTGCTGCAAACCCAAAAGGTTGGACAACGGGTTGGCATGGTTCATATGATTACGCTGAACTGGGAAAGTACGCAGACTATTTAATGATAATGGCATACGATGAACATTATGAAGGTGGAGAAGCTGGTAGTGTTGCAAGTTATGAATTTATAGAAGAGTCAATTAAGTATGCGTTGAAACATGTTACAAAAGAAAAAATAGTTTTAGGGTTACCGCTTTATGCAAGGTATTGGAAAACAGGAGCAACTTCTGGCGGAGCTGCAGCATCATACATACAAGTTCAAAATTTAATTTCAAAATATGATAGTAAGGTTACTTATGATTCGGAAAGTAAATCAATGAAAGCAGTAATAACAATAAAAGAATCAGATGAAAAACCAAAGATATATGGCAAAACTTTAGAGACTGGAGAGTATGAATTTTGGTATGAAAGTGATGAGACAATAAAAGAAAAATTGGAATTAATTAATACATACGATTTAAAAGGTGCAGGAACTTGGAGATTAGGAATGGAAAATGTGAGCATGTGGGATGTGTTTAAAGAAGTATTAAAAACAGAAATTGAAGAGGTCAAGAAAAAGAGATTTAAAGATGTGAGCGAAGAACATTGGGCAAAGGATGCAATAAATACTTTGGCAGATAAAGGTATAATAAAGGGAAGAACGGAAGAGGAATTTGTGCCAGAAGGAAATATGACAAGGGCGGAATTTGTAACAATGCTTACAAGATTTATAGAAAATGCTGGTATAGAGCTAGAAAACACTCAAAATGAGGCAGATTATAACGATATAACAGATCATTGGGCGAAAGAAAATATAGAAGAAATGACCCAAAACGGCTTTTTAAACGGGTATCCAGACGGTACCTTTAGACCAGATGAGCCGATTAAAAGGGCAGAATCAGCAGAAATATTATGCAAAATTATCCAAAAAATGGCATAGAACTTGCAAAATTTACATAAATGTGTTACAATAAAATTGCGCTTACTAAAAAACTAAATCATGGCGCGTGAAAAGGAGAATTTCAAATGAAATCTACGTCTAAGTCCAACAAAGTAAACACAAAAAAGACCAACAAAACCAACCGGAAGTCCGGCCTGCTGAAGAGAGTATGGAACAGGTTGAAGAAAGGCTATGTGCGCGCTGGCGCATTCGGCCGAGGAGCTATGATCGCCGTTATTGGTTACGTCGGTGTCGTTCTCTGTGAACTGGCAGTCGTGATCGGCAAAGCTGTGGTCAAGAATATCCTCGCGTGTCTGAAGACCGCTTTCTACAGCCCTGTTTTCTGGGGTATCGCTGCTCTGGCAGCCATCGTGTGGATCGCAACCGCGATTTACAATTACGGCCAGCGTCAGTACAAGAGCGGTGCTCGTCATGCACATGCAACTCATGCTGATCGTGTACCCAAGCAGTCTAAGCAGATCGAAGTTCCCGCTAAGGGACCCGGTTTGGATGCGCAGCCCGAGGCTGACGAAGTTCAGTAAAGGCAAATCCCGAGGAGCCGGCGCGTGCGCCGGCCCTCATTCTTTTTACAAAATATCGACTGATGTATAACCAAAACATCAGTCGTTTTTTATTGTAAGATTTATTGGAAAATTCACATAAAAAAGTAGTTGAAAATTATTTGAAATCTCTATTGAAAAAGTATATTTGTGGAGATATAATCGCGATAAATAATAAGCTTGTTTTTAGCGGAGGAAGGAGTGTTTCCAATGCACTAGCTTATGCAGCAAACCAAAGTCATATTTGTATTTGTAAGTCGATCTTTCATCACATCCAAGCACCATGAAAGGAGCACTATTATGAAGAGCGTTGAACTTGTACAAGGAACAACAAAGAAACTGACTCTGACTGAGTCTGAAGCAAGAGAAGGCGTGGTTCTGAATTTTGAGCATGGTTTTTCCAGCGGTAAGGTGAACATCGAAGTAATTTCTGATCCTGCTGGCAGCAAACCGAAGGGTACTCGTATCAAGGGTCATCCCAATTGCCATATGGGAGACTGCAACGAATGCCATGTGGTTTCCTGTGGCATCTACCAGGGATATGACACTGCTGAACCTGAAGATGACTAAAACATAAGCACATTTGTGAGCACATTTTAAGCAAACATGAGTAAGCGTCCATCTAAAAAATGGACGCTTTTTCTTTTAAATAGGCGCTATACTGATGATTTGAGAATGATTTTTGTTTTACCGAGCGAGTTCGGAGGAAATTTGTGCTTGACGCAAATTTCTGAGAATGTTTGAGCGAATAAAACAAAAACATTCTCAAATTAATATAGAGATGAAAATATAATAAAAAATCCGCAAATAGGCTTGACTTATATAGTTTTTATCTGGTATAATACCTGCGATAATGTATTAAGTAAGGGTTGATTAATATAAAAAAGTTATCATATGTAAAAGAAAATAGATAAGTCGAAGTTAAGAGGTAATTGGCAATTTTAATAGGGTTTGCTGGTTGCCTTTTTGTCGTCTTTATAAATGTTTTCAATTACTCAACCCTAAACGTGATAACTTTTTTGAATTAGGCAATCTTTGCTTGGTATAAACAAAAGAATATGGACATTCACAGGCATCTTGAACGTGGTATACAAAAATTCGTGGTGGCTAGATAAGAGTTATAACAAAATTTTATTATGGGGTGATTAGTTTTTATGCGAGAAGTTAAAAACGAAAGAACTAGCAGAATGTACTTTGGCAAAATCCATGATGTTATTGAAATGCCTAATCTTATTCAAGTACAAAAAGATTCTTATGACTGGTTCGTGAAGAAAGGGTTAAAAGAAGTACTTACAGAGTGCTCTCCAATTATGGATTACTCTGGCAAGCTTATACTTGAGTTTGTTGATTATCGTTTTAATGACGAAACAAAGTACACAATAGAAGAAGCAAAAGCAAGAAATACGACTTATGCTACCAGATTACAAGTTAAAGTAAGACTTATCAACAGAGAAACTGGGGAAGTTAAAGAGCAAGAAATCTTTATGGGAGATTTCCCAGTAATGACTGACTACGGCACATTTATCATAAATGGTGCGGAGAGAGTTATAGTATCACAATTGGTTCGTTCACCAGGATGTTACTATGGCAAGACATATGATAAATTAGGAAAAGAGCTATTTACAGCTACAATCATGCCAAACCGTGGTGCTTGGCTAGAGTTTGAAACAGACTCAAACGATATCTTCAATGTAAGAATCGACAAAGCAAGAAAATTACCTATCACAATGTTCTTAAGAGCTATGGGTATTGCTACAGATAGCGAGCTTATCGAATTATTTGGAGAAGATGACAGAATCATAGCAACAATTGAAAAAGATGCTATTAAGACTGAAGAAGAAGCTTTGATCGAAATCTATAAGAGATTAAGACCAGGTGAAATGCCTTCAGTAGAAGCTGCTAGAAACTTACTTACAGCTTTATTCTTCGATCCAAGAAGATATGACTTAACTAAAGTTGGTCGTTTCAAATACAATTCAAAACTATCTCTTGCTACAAGAATCGAAGGAAAGATAGCTGCTAACAGAATTGTAAATCCTGAAACTGGAGAAATCTTAGTATCTAAAGATAAAGTAATTTCTCATGAAGCTGCTGAAGCTATTCAAGAATCAGGTATCAACGAAGTTAAAGTTAAAGTTGAAGACAAGATAGTTAAAATCATCGGTAACGGAACAGTTTGGATTAATAGCTTCGTAGACGGAGATTTATCTGAACTAGGTATCGAAGAAAGAGTTAACTATGCAGTATTAAAAGAAATCTTAGCTAATACAAAAGCTAAAGATTTATACAAAGCTTTAGAAGATAACTTAGATAGATTATTACCAAACCATATAACAAAAGAAGACATGATTGCTTCTGTTAACTACCTAAATAACTTAGGTTATGGTTTAGGAAGTGTAGATGACATCGACCACTTAGGTAACAGACGTGTAAGATGCGTTGGTGAACTTCTACAAAACCAATTCAGAATTGGTATAACAAGATTAGAAAGAGTTGTTAGAGAAAGAATGGCAGTTCAAGATTTAGATATCGTAACTCCACAATCTTTAATCAACATCAAACCAGTTGTTTCTGCAATTAGAGAATTCTTTGGAAGCAGCCAGTTGTCACAATTCATGGATCAAAACAACCCATTAACTGAGCTTACTCACAAGAGAAGAATTTCTGCATTAGGACCTGGTGGTCTTTCAAGAGAAAGAGCAAGCTTCGAAGTTAGAGATATTCACCATTCACATTATGGTAGATTATGTCCTATCGAAAGCCCTGAAGGTCCAAACGTTGGACTTATTTGTTCTCTTTCTACATATGCGATTATTAACAAATATGGATTCATTGAAACTCCATATAGAATCGTAGATAAAAAGAAAGGTAGAGTAACTGAAGAAATCAGATACTTCAATGCTGAAAGCGAAGACGAATTTGTTATCGCACAAGCTAACGAACCTTTAGATGAAAAAGGAAACTTTGTACATTCAAAAATCAAAGTTAGATATAGAGATGAAATCATGGAAGTTAGTCCAAACGAAGTTGATCTTATGGACGTTTCTCCAAGACAGCTTGTATCAGTTGCTGCAGCCCTTATCCCATTCTTAGAAAACGACGACGCTAAACGTGCACTGATGGGATCAAACATGCAACGTCAAGCAGTACCGCTAATCAAAACAGATTCTCCAATCGTTGGTACAGGTATGGAATACAGAACTGCAAAAGACTCTGGTGTTTGCGTACTTGCTAAAAACGATGGTACAGTTGAATCAGTTACAGCTGATAAGATTACAATCAAAACAAAAAAAGGTTTAGAAGAATATACATTAACTAAATTTAAACGTTCTAACCAAGGAACATGTTCTAACCAAAGACCAATTGTTAAGAAAGGTGATAAGGTTAAAGCTAATGATGTTATCGCTGATGGTCCATCAACAGATAAAGGTGAATTAGCGTTAGGTAAAAATATACTAATCGGTTTCATGACTTGGGAAGGATACAACTACGAGGATGCTATCTTGATTAATGAAAAATTAGTTAAAGAAGATATCCTTACATCAATTCACATCGAAGAATATGATTGTGAATGTAGAGATACAAAGTTAGGACCTGAAGAAATCACAAGAGACATTCCTAATGTTGGTGATGATTCATTAAAAGATCTTGATGATAGAGGTATCATTAGAATAGGTGCTGAAGTAAGACCTGGAGATATCTTAGTTGGTAAAGTTACACCAAAAGGTGAAACAGAATTAACAGCTGAAGAAAGATTGTTAAGAGCTATCTTCGGTGAGAAGTCAAGAGAAGTTAGAGATACATCACTTCGTTGCCCACATGGTGAAGCTGGAACAATAGTAGATGTTAAAATATTTACTAAAGAAAATTCAGACGAACTTGGAACAGGCGTTAACGAAGTAATTAGAGTATATATAGCTCAAAAGAGAAAGATTTCAGTTGGTGATAAATTATCTGGACGTCACGGTAACAAAGGTGTTATCTCAAGAATTCTTCCAGAAGAAGATATGCCATTCTTACCAGATGGTACACCACTTCAAATCGTTCTTAACCCACTTGGTGTTCCTTCTCGTATGAACATCGGACAAGTGCTAGAAGTTCACTTAGGATTCCTTGCTAAAGAATTAGGAATCAAAGTTGCAACTCCAGTATTCGATGGTGCTAGAGATGAAGACTTTGCAGAGTTATATGAAAAAACAGGATTACCTAAATCAGGTAAGACAGTATTATATGACGGTAGAACTGGTGAGAGATTCGATAACGAAGTTACAGTTGGTGTAATGTACATGTTAAAACTTCACCACTTAGTTGATGATAAGATACATGCTCGTTCAACTGGACCATACTCATTAGTTACACAACAACCTCTTGGTG
>CAYMVI010000012.1:0-41037 GCA_964394075.1 uncultured Eubacteriales bacterium
CTATTTGTTTAGCTTGTTGTTGATCTCTTTGTAGTTGTTGTTGCTTAGCCATTTCAGCCAAACGTTTTTGTTCATCTGCTTCTATTTGTTTAGCTTGTTGTTGATCTCTTTGTAATTGTTGTTGCTTAGCCATTTCTGCTAAACGTCTTTGTTCAGCTTCTTTTGCTTGCTGTATAGAATCGACTTGAGCTTGTTGATTTTGTTGTGCTCTCTGTTGCGCTTGAGCTTGTTGCTCTCTTTGCATTTGCTCTTCTCTAGCTTTTCTCGCCAACTCTTCTTGTTGTTGCTTCTTAGCAGCTTCTTCTCTTGCTTTAGCTGCTTGTTCTGCCGCAATTCTATCCGCTTCTGCTTTTTCTGCAGCAAGCTTAGCTTGTTCTGCAGCTTGACTTGCTTGTGGAGATTGCGGTGTATTTGTACTTAAATCTATACTTCCTGCTTGAGCCAATGACTCCATTGCTTGCTCAGAAGTTGGTTTATTTGGATTATTTTTATTCTTTTTAAGATTGCCAAATAGCCCTCTCTTTTCTTTTTGCGGTTTAGCAATTGTTTGCTTTTGTGGTTGAGCTGATGGCTGCTGTGGTTTAGCAGGACCAGCACCTTGAGGTCCTTTTGCAGCTTCACCTGGAGGTGCCGCTAAATGTTTATATCTGTCGGTTTCAGCAATCGCTTTCTTTACAGCTGGCGGCAAATAATTATAAATAATTATTAATTGCAATCTGCTGTATTGTTCTGAGATTCTATCGAAAGTTTCAACATACTTTTCTGGTTGATTTCTTATACCATCATAGTAACTTAAAATACTTCTTATTTGGTACTCATCAACCTCATCATCTCTTGTCATAGAACTATCAGAAATAAGCGATGTATCTATTCCTAAATATTGCTTTGCTTCTCTCTTTGTTTTTGGTTTTTTCAAGATATCGCAAAGTGGCGTTACGTTTCTGTCATCACCGATCAATAAGTTATATATACCTATGCTAAATAATTTATTAATAAAGGCATCGCCTTTATTTCTTCTATTTCCGCAAATGATAATAATATCTGTATCTTGCGTTTCATCAGTTATTTGGTCGATATAGTTGAATAGTCTTCTATCTACTTGTTCTAAGTCAGCTGTTCTAGCATACTCTTCGATTTCTTCACTAACAACTATTCTGTCATAGGTTTTGTCTCTCTTTATCTCATCAATCAATGCCTTAAAGAAAAACACATTTTTATATTCCAGTACTTCCCCATATTTCTCGTAATACTTATCTGCTATATTCTTTGATACTTGCTCAGATCCTACTGCAAATAGCACCTTCATATATTAATCACCTTCCCAATTATTCTGCTTGCTATAAAATTTGATTATCTACCTGCAACAATTAGTGCAAATAGTAAAGGTATTACATTGAAAACAACTAATCCGATTGTAAATCCTACAATCCAAGCAAATCCTTGCTCTTTTTTATCAAGTTTTTTGTTACCTATGATTAAGAAGTTAAAAGCACCCATAGCTAATCCAATAAAACATACTGGAAAACTATACTTTTGTGCTAATTCTAAATAATATGCAACAGTACCTAATACTTTGTCGTTATATTTATCTGTAAGCTCTGCAATTCTTCTAGCTTTTTTATCTTTGCTATTAATAATTGTTTCGCTTGCATCATTTAATTCAACATCTTCTGCATTTTCTTCTTTAGACGTTGTTTCTTTATTTTCAGTTGTTGTATCTTTAACAGGTTCTTGCTTTGGCTCTTCTGTATCTTGAATTTCTGGTTCTGTATAATCCTCTCTTGAGGCGTTTAATTCTAAATCTATTGAACCATCAGTTACCACTGATTCTGTTCCTAAAGCATTTGTTCCTATAAGAAAAACTAGCGATAACGCTAATATCATAAGTGCATATTTTTTCAAATTATTTTTCACGATATTTCCTCCTTTTCGGTCTATAGAGACACTATTCCAGAAAGTATAATACTACATTTTAGCATATTTTTCAACACTTATTTAAGATATCAGTCATTATATTCTGGCACCCTCCAAATAGCCATATTTTCCCTTATTTTATTGCATAAATTCGATATATTTTAACTTATTTTTTAAGATTTCTTTAAAATATTCGCCGATATTTTTTCTGTTAATTTCACAAGAAGCCGTCAAATTTACAATATTTAACAATTTATCGTCTAAAAATATTGAGATTTCGCCAAGCTTTTCCCCCTCACTAACTGGTGCAATCAACTTAGTCGACACATTATATTCATACCTTATTTTGTCCTTTTCAGACTTTTTTAAAAGTTCAAATTTATCTCCTGAAATTGAAATTTCAAATCTTTTTTCTTTAGATTTCTCCACCAATATAGGAAACTGCTTTTTCATGTTTTTATATAAATCAACTTTTTCAAAATTATTCATTCCGTAATTAATAAGTTGAATTGTTTCTAATGTTCTTTGCTTTTTAGTATCTGCACCAAGCACAATTATTATTAACTCTCTATCATTTCTTTTTAAGGATGTTATCAAACAACGACCCGCTTTATTAGTAAAGCCCGTTTTTACACCAGTGACATCTTCATATATCGAATGCATCTCATTTGTAGTTCTAATATTTTTCATTCTATCGCCTATTTTTATTGTTGCTTCTTTTTGATCTACTAATTGAGCCAAATAATCTATATCCAACAAATACTTTGTAAAGATTAATAAATCATTCGCAGTCGTATAATGATTATCATTATCTAAACCATGTGGTGATGTAAAATGTGTTGATCTTGCTCCTAATATTTTAGCTTTTTCATTCATCATTTCACAGAATTTTTCGACACTTCCGCCAACATGTTCTGCTATTGCTATAGCAGCATCATTTCCTGATGATAGCATCAATCCTTTCAACAAATCTTGCATCGAAATTTTTTCGCCAGATATTAAACCAACTCTTGAACCACCAATAGCTGCTGCTCTTTTACTAACTAGTACCAGGTCTTCTAAATTCGAATTTTCATAGGCCACAATTGCTGTTAATATCTTTGTAGTGGATGCATTTGAAACTTTTTCGAATATATTTTTCTCATATAATATTTTCTGATATGTTACATCATATGCTAGCGCAACTTTTGATAAAATTTTAGGCTGAGTTTCATACTCTGCAGAAACTTTTAACCACTCTGCATCAGTAATATTTAATTCTTCTTCGCCCTCTTCATACGCAAATGTACATGTTACAAACAAAACTAAAAAAAGAGAAAGAACGATTATTTTGTTTAAGTATCTATACAAGATTACCACCTCACAAAATAGTATGTTCTTTCTCTTTTAATTATTTCACTTTATGAATTTCTTTAAGCATTTTTTTGAATGCTTCTCTATCATAATTTAACGTTATTGCACTCAATAATCTATATGGTTCTAGATTTTCTAACAATAGACTTTTGTCAATTCTATTCATAGCATTTCTAAAAACTTCATATTTTTCTAAAACATCTGCTCTATTATACATTTCATCATAATTATTCAAGCACATTTTTTCACACGCGCTTGTATACAATCTTATGATTGTATAATCTGCATAATCCTTTATTTCAGGAAAGTTTTTAGTAATATATTCAGCTTGACCAAAATATGCAGCCAAACTATTTTCTAACTTTCTTTCACTAAAGCTTGCAGTTATTGCACCTTGTCTACCTACAAGATAAAAATATAGTTTTTCTGTTGTATAAGCAACTTTTGAAGCTTGTCCAACCACTTTATACAAAGTTGCAACATCTTCGTATGTACAATTTTCAGGAAATCTTATATCTTTCCAAAGTTCACTCTTGAACATCTTTATGTGTATATAGTTTCCAACGCAATCATTTGTAAGCATCTGTTTCAATGCTTCAGAAGTTTCAATAAGAGATTCTTTTATTTCAACGTTTTCTTTTATAGGCTCTTCATCATCAAAAAATCTTTGAAGTTCGCAAAAAGAAACATCTACATTATATTTTTTTATTAAGTTATATAAAACTTCATATTGATGTACGTCCGCAAAATCATCACTATCTATAAAAGTAATATACTCTCCAGACGCAATGTCTAGTGCAGCATTTCTCGCACTAGCTACACCGCCATTTTTCTTGTGAATTACTTTTACTCTATCATCTTTTGCAGCATATTCATCTGCTATCTTTCCAGAGTTATCCGGAGATTCATCATCAACAATTATTAATTCTAAATTTTTATAAGTTTGATTTAACACAGACTCAATACTTTTTGCTATGTATTTTTCTACACCATATGCAGGCATAATAACACTTATCTTTTCCATAATACCTCCTTATATTTTAAGCTTAGAAGTTATCATTCATCATCTTAATATACATTTCAGCTTGTGGTTTAGACATTTTTTGTTTTATATCATCTGGCATAAATGTTCTTACTTCAGCGATTACTTTACAAATATCTATTACATCTTTGTAATCACCATCAATAATTTTATCTATTATTAATTCTAATGATTCTTGACAAGCAGGAACATTTAATTCCTTACTTAATTTATAGAACCATCTCATATCAGACATTACTTCAATTTTTTCTTCTTCTGTTAATAGTTGTGAATCTATAAATTTGTATAGCATGTATGTCATACTTTTAGCATAGAAGAATCTATAAAAACCAAGTTCATTATTATCTCTAAAGTTTTCGTAAATCATCTTATACGCTTTGCTTATACCGTTAAAGTATTTTTGGGTACAATTCATAGAAATTGATGTTCCCGCATTTCTTTGACGGTAAATATAAATAATATTTGGAATATAAAATACTCTACTTGATTTTATAAAACAATATGTTGTAAATATCGCATCTTCTGCTGGTAAACCAACAGCAAATCTTAAACCAAGTTTTTCAATAAACTCTCTTCTAAACATTTTGTTACATGCACTTGAGTTCATTATAAAGAATGAATCAGTATAGTCTTTTATATCTAGTTTAAATTCACCATATTTTTCAGTATTAAAAATAGGATTTGCCCACACTGTACCATCTTCATCACAGTTAATATAGTTACCTATAACATAATCTGCATTTTCAGCTTCAATTTTGTTTAAGAATAATTCACAAGCATCCAAAGTTAAAAGGTCATCTGAATCAAGGAACATCATGTAATCACCTGTTGCAATTTCGATACCAGAATTTCTTGCAGCTGAAAGTCCACCATTTTCTTTATGAATAACTTTTATTCTGTTATCTTTTGCTGCATATTCATCAGCAATTTTTCCACAATTATCAGGTGATCCATCATCAACCAAGATAATTTCTAAGTTTTTGTGTGTTTGGTTAATTACACTTTCAATTGCTTCTGCTAAGAATTTTTCAACATTATAAATTGGAATTATTATACTTACTTTTTTACTTTCCATTTTCATTCTCCTTTATATAATTCTTTATAGAATAATATTTTTAGGAACAAGTTTTAAGGAATAAAAAAAGCCACAGAAACCCCGTGACTAACAGATTTCCTCTTACATGCTTACCAAGTTAGCTGTCGGGTTAGGAATAAAAGGTTTCCTTCATAAATGATACACCCCATAAATTTGGTTCCTCGGCTCCTATTTCTAGGATTCAGCAATATTTACTTTTCCTTCTGACACTGGTATTTTATCACAAAAATAACAAATTTACAATATCTACCACTAAAATAGGTCAAAAAACGAAGAAAAAATTGGTTTTTTAGCGAATTTTTTATCTTTTTCAAAAGACCTCCAAAATTCATTAAAACCCTGCTTTTTTCCGCTCACCTCAGCTCAAACTTTCATTTATTTTTATGATATAATCGTTCAACGAGGAGGGAAATCATGTTTAATTTAAAATTTGCCAAAACATATGATTTCGCTATAATGACTAAAAATAATCTTGATCATGTTTTAGAAGATTATTATATTGCAGAAGCAGATGCGTTTTGTGTTGCTGATGGAATAACTAGGGATTTTAAGGATGGTACTACAATGTCGTCATACCCAACTACTAAAGAAGAGGCTTTAAAAGTTATAGAAAAATATCCTAACCCAAGTGGTGCTGCAAAAGCAGCAAAAGTTTGTGCCGAAACATTTATTTCTTCACTATATTCATTCAACGATTCAATTATTACCGAAAAAGAAATTTTTTCTGCAGTAAAAAATTCAAATAGCCAAATTCAAAAATTAAATGCCGACAGAAAAATAGATTACTTAGCAAATGACTACTTTGCTACAGTCGCTGTTGGTGGAAAAATCACAGAAGATACTTTGTACTGTTTTGCTATAGGAGATTGCGAAATATTGGTACTTGATGAGGATTATAATACGCTTTTCCGAACAGCAGCAACTCCAGAACAAAAAGCTTTGACACCATACAAAGAACCATTTTTTCTAAAGAAGATTTACAAATCAAATTGGAATTGGAGCAATCCTGCATATAGAGTGCATATAAGGAAAAACATTAGAAATAATACTTTAAGAAAGTTTTTAAAGAAACACTCTTTTGGAGCTTTAACCGGTGAAAAGAAAGCTCTTCCATTCATTAATAACTTTACTGTTCCTTTGGAAAACGCTAAATATATTCTAGCCTATTCTGATGGTGTTGCTGATTGCATTTCTTCTAAAGAAGATCTAATCAGTGTTATAAATAATCCAGAGCAAATCAAAAATGAAAATCACGAAAAAACACTTGTTATATATGAAAAAGCGTAAAAAAAGTTACCACATTATTGTGGTAACTTTTTTATTTTGATATTAATATTCAACAACATCTTTTTCTGCTGGCAACTTAACATTTACAGTTTTTGTTGTGCTTAATGTAGAATCACTTGTGAAAGAAATTGCAATTTCTTCTTTACCATTATAGATTGTTGCTGCGATATCAAATGTGCTAGCTGTGTTTACACCATTAGCATATTTTGATGTAAATTTAATTTTCCCAGATTTAGCAAAATCTTTTAAATCTCCGTCCATTCCTAATTCTTGTAACAAAGAATTTAATTCGTCTAATGTAATTTCGTATGTATAAGTTTTTGTTGTTCTACCAGATACTTTGAAAAATTCATCGCTAACGAATCTGCAACCTAATTCAACAACAGCAATTAAAGAATCATATGTTTCTTCGTTCATAACAACTGAATCAAAAAACATATCTACTAAATCATCCATTGTATAATTTTGTGGATTTGCAATTACATCTTCAAATTCTTCTGCTGCTTCAGAAACTTTTAACCATTTGTTTCCGATATCTTCTTCTAATAAAGATGACTTAATGTATCCAACCATGCTAGCTGTATCTAAAACCATATCTAAAGAAATGTTTGTCATATCAGCAGCTTTAATTTCTTCATACATTAAACCTTTACCTGTTATTTTGCAATCCATGTTCATTTCATACAAATTAGCAGCACCTTTAATCATAGCATCTATTACAAATTTCGCATTTGTGTTCATAGCTTTATTGTCGCCGTTTGTATACTTGATGTTAAGTATCATATCAGCTTCAGCAGCAACTGTTTCAGGAACAACATACTCATTTGTTAAATATTCATAAAATGTTGGTGCATTTTTCTCAATAACTTCTAATATCTTTAGCGGATCGATAATTACAACAGTTTGTGTTTCTCCATCCCAACCAACTTTTAATTCTAAAGATTCTGCTATAAATCTTACTGGTACTAAAGTTCTTCCATCTATTACAACAGGTACAGAATCAAGTGTGATTTCTGATTCTCCAGATTCTGTTGTAATTACTTTAGCAACAGGATTGTTTATTTGCAATTTTAAAGTTTTTTCTGCTGTAACAGCTGTAACAGTTTCTGTTTCTCCATCCCATTGTACATCTGCGCCAAAAACTTCAAATATTTTTCTCATTGGAACCATTGTTCTGTCATTAATAAGTTGTGGTTCAACAACATTTCCATTTTCATCTGTAAAATCTACATATTCACCGTTAAGAATTACAGATATTCCTCTTTCAGCTATAGCTACTGGTCTTGAGCTTATTAGTACAGGTGCACTTGTTACCATATCAGTAGCAAAAGAAACACTAGCAATTGAAAAAATCATTGTAAATGCTAGTAACATAGAGATAAATCTTTTCATTTTTCATCCTCCTCATTATCTTGTTACATTAACTGTGTATACTACTTTTTCGTTATATTCGTTAAGTAGTTCAACTACGAAATTCGTTCTATATGTGTCGCCTTCTACAGTCGCAGTAATTGAAACATTTATAGTAGACGCATTATAAAGAAGTTCGTCCATAGTCACATCATAGTTAAAAATTAACTTGTTTAAAATATTATATACTTGTACTATTTCGTTTTCAAGCAAGACGTTATCAAACTTTGTATAATCGAAATTTTTCAAAGTTGCATTCAAATAATTAATGCCTCTCGCGCTTATTGTTGAAGAATTTGCCGTATTTGAAAAACTAAATAAATTCATAAGCTTTGTATAGTCAGAATTTATATTATAAAACGTAGCAAGATTAACATCTTTTTCTTCTTTACCAAAAATATTTTTTATAAAAGTTCCCCAAGAATCTTTTACAGATCCCACAAGGTTAAGTTCTTTATTTGTTTTATAATTTGTTCCAATCATTTGATTGATAGTAGCAGAACTCGATGTGCAAGTTACACCATTAGAATCAGTATTTAATGTAATATCAAAATTTGCCCAACCTTCTGATTTTATCTCATTAAATAACTCAGAATTTCCATCTAAATTAACAATTACTTTTTTGTTTGTTGCTGAATTATTATATATTTGTGCAGTAACATTCGACACATTATTATATGCTGCATTTTTCAAATCATAATACGCTCTTGTTATTTTTAATGTCGCTGGTTGTGCACTTGATTTTTTTACTAGCGAATTATAAAAAACCGGCGCTTTTGCTCTAAATACATTTATAAAATAATCATAATCAATAATTATTGCTGTTTGTGTTTCTTGGTCCCATGCAACTTGTTTTTCTAAGCTTTCAGAAATAAATCTTAGTGGCACCAAAGTTCTATCATTAACTATTACCGGCTTAGAATCTAATGTTATTTTTTGCGTAACCCCTTCTTTAGTTAATTCCGCAATCGGATTATTAATTTGCAATTTTACTTTTGTATCTCCTTTAGTTGCTATTACAGTTTCTGTTTCGCCATACCACTCAATATCAGCGCCCAATGTTTCAAAAATTTTTCTAAGCGGTACCATTGTTCTGTTGTTTATAATTTGCGGATTTACAGTATACCCATTCGCATCAGTAAAGTTAAGAGTTTCCCCATTTAACTCAACTGTAACACCAGCAAACACACAAGTTGACATTGATAGTAAAGTGATTAATGTAAATATAAATTTTTTCAAATTTATCAACTCCTTAAAAATGACTTAAACTTCTATTTGCAAGATATTCATATTTTTCAATTTTGTTTTTTATTTTCTTATCACAATTTAAAATTCCAAAGTTAGCATTCATTGGTTGGAAATCTTTATTTGGTGTTGAAATATAATTTGCTAACGCACCAATAACAGTATGCTCATGGAATGTTATTTTTTCTTCACCATTTATTTTTTGAACCGCATTAAGTGCTGCAACAAGTCCTGATGCAATAGATTCAACATATCCCTCTACTCCAGAAATTTGACCAGCAAAATAAATATTTGTTCCTTTCAAATTATAAGTATTATCTAAAAGTTCTGATGAGTTTATATATGTATTTCTGTGCATAACTCCATATTTAACAAACTCCGCATTTTCTAAAGCCGGTATCATTTTAAATACTCTAGCTTGTTCTCCAAATTTCAAATTTGTTTGGAATCCTACCATGTTATATAAAGTATCCTCTGCGTTGTCTTGTCTTAATTGAACTACTGCATAATACTTTTTATCAAAGCCAACTGGTTTTAATGGCCCATATGTCAAAGTTTGAGAACCTCTTCTAGCCATTTCTTCAACAGGCATACACCCTTCAAAAAGACCACCTTTTTCAAAATCATGAAGAGTAACAATTTCTGCATTTATAAGCTCGTTATAAAACGCTTCATATTCTTCTTTTGTCATCGGACAATTTATATAGTCACTCTCACCTTTTCCATATCTATCAGCTGTAAAAGCTTTCTCCATATTAATGCTATCTTTAGCAACGATTGGTGCTGCAGCATCATAAAAGAATAATTTTTCACTTCCTGTAAGTCTAGCGATTTCTCCCGATAAAGCATCTGATGTTAATGGCCCAGTTGCTATGATTGTAATCTTGTCATCATCAATTTTTGAAACTTCTTCATTTATAACTTCAATATTAGGATTTGCTTTGATTTCATTAGATACCATTTCTGCAAATTTTTCTCTATCTACAGCTAAAGCTTGTCCCGCAGGAACTTTTGTTGCATCAGCACATTTTATTAACAATGAGTCTAATTTTCTAAGTTCTTCTTTCAACAAACCACATGCATTTGTTAAATTGTTTGACTTGAACGAGTTGCTACAAACGATTTCAGCCATATTTTCATTTGAATGTGCTGGCGAAAACTTTATAGGTTTCATTTCGTATAGTTTTACACGTATTCCTCTTTTGGCAATTTGGTATGCCGCTTCACAGCCGGCAAGCCCTCCACCTATAACAATAATTTCTTTCATATTTAATCCTTTCCAAACATGCTAAATATCTCAATTTGCACAAAAATATATTATCATAGCACTCAGCTAAAAGTCCAGAAAATGGGCAAAAAAAATAAGAGCGATTTTTGAAATCTCCCTTGTGTTAAAAATTTATTTCTACTTGTTGGCAAAATTTATCATTTACCTTCGTAATTAGATTTATTTTATCATTTGCTTCTACAACTTTCTTAACGCTCCATAAGCCTAGTCCGTGACTTCCTTTTTCATAAGTCTTACTAGTATAATTTTTCATATAAATCTTGTCTACATCAATAGTACCTTTATATGAGTTTTCTATACGTATAATTTTCTTTCTAGTACTCTTACTTTCAAACATTTTAATTTCTACAATTTTGTCTTCTGTATCCGCCGCAGCTTCCACAGCATTATCTAACAAAATTCCAATTATTTTACTCACATCATAAATAGATGTAGATAAGTTTCTCAAATTCGTTTTACAATCAATTTTAAGAGTTATTCCCTTTTCTTTTGCAATCATCAACTTGTTAAGAATCAAATTTTCAATTGCTGGATTTGCGATTCTATTTATATTCAAATCCTTCTGAATATTTAAATTGACAGTTTCAACTTGAGCTCTTTTACACATTTCTTCTATTCCACTAATGTTTTTTACCTCAACATATCCATACAATGCTTGAATAAAATTTGAGAAATTATGCTTAACTTCTCTTACCTCATCATATTGAATAGTAAGTTCTTCATTTTTATCTCGAGCACTTCTTAACTCAACACGTAATCTTTTTATTTTCCAAGTTTCACCTATTAAAAACATTATTAAAAATGTATAAAGCATCAAATCTATCAAGACATTTGTATCTAGCATTTTCAAATGCAATTTCATCACTTCCATTTTTGTTGAATGTTCCCTCATTTTAGACCCATAAAAGTGAAAAATCAATCGAACTGTGTAATTTCTCAAAAAAGTGTTCGACAAAATTCGACAAACCTTATATATATTGTTATATCAATAAAAGCAGACTCAAGAAAGTCTGCCTTTAATAAATTTACAATATTCCAACATGTTCAAACAAGATTTTTGTACCCATAATTATCAAAATTAGTCCGCCGGCTATTTGAGCTTTTGATTCATATTTGTTACCAAATTTATTTCCAATCCATACGCCTAGCATAGATAATACAAACGTTATTAGCCCAATCGATAAAACAACCGCCAACAAATTGGCTTTCAAAAATGCTAAAGTAATACCAACAGCCAAAGCATCAATACTTGTTGCTATTGCTAAACCTATCATTGTTTTAAATGTAACTGAATCATCATGAGATTCACACCCACATTCACCTTTGCTTTTCAAAGCTTCTTTTATCATATTTATTCCTATTATTGAAAGTAATATGAATGCAATCCAGTGATCAACTTTAGTAACAAAACTTTCAAAGTTTGCTCCAAGCAAATATCCTATAAGAGGCATAAGACCTTGGAAACCACCAAAGTATAATCCTACAATTATCATCTTTTTTACGTTTAACTTTTTCATAGCTAGCCCTTTACAAACTGATACCGCAAAAGCATCCATTGCAAGACCTATTGATATAACTATAATCTCTAATACTCCCATTTTAACTCCTAATTATTTTATAAATTTTCTCGGAACTCTATTTCCTATTGTACATAAAATTTCATAATTTATTGTGTCGCATTTTTCAGCAAGTTCTTCTAATGTAATGTTTTCATTATCCCAGATTACAACTTCATCTCCGACCTTTACATCATCGATTGCTGTAACATCAGCCATAAAACTATCCATACATACCTTACCTATTATAGGTACTTTTATTCCGTTTATTAAAACTTTCCAACCATTTGAAAAAGTTCTTCTAAATCCATCAGCATATCCTATTGGAATCGTTGCGACCTTTGTTTCTTTATCTGTAACAAAACTTCTGCTGTATCCTATACTCGTACTTGCTTCAACAGTTTTTAAGAAAGTAACTTTTGACTTTAATTTTGCAATTGGTTTCAAATCAATTTTGCTTTCTATATCATCTTCTGACGGATAGCCATACAATATAAGTCCAGGTCTAACCAAGTTAAAATGCGATTCTGGATAATTTAAAATTGCATTTGACGCACCTGCATGAATATACTTTATTTCTCCCAAAATTTCTTTTGCTGTTTCAACTGCAGCATTAAAAGATTTTAGTTGTTTTTTAGTATATTCATCATCTATATCTGGAGAAGATAAGTGTGTGTATATTCCTTCAACACTTATATTAGCACCTAAACTTTCTAAGTACTCTTTTATTTTATATGGATGTACACCTGTTCTGCCCATTCCAGTTCCAACTTCTACATGGATCGATATTTGAGCATCCACCTTACTCAAAGCTTCTGCAAATCCATAAGAACTTACACCAACCACAATTTTATTTTCTACTATTTTTCCAATTTCAGATTCATATGGTTGATTAAGTACAAAAATTTCTTTTTCATATCCTATACTTCTTAAATAAACTCCTTCATCAACACATGCTACAGCAACTATATCAAACATATTTAGAACATCTAAACGTTGATTAATATATGTTCCATATCCACTAGCTTTTATAACGGGCATAAGCTTTACGCCTATGCCCACTTTGTTTTGTATTTGTTTAACATTATGCTCAAAATCTTTTAAATTTATTTCCATAAATGTAGGTCTTGTAATTTCCATACACTCATCTCTCTTTCAAAAACTAATTTATTGCAATTACACTTCTGCTTGAAGCTGATTCATTACCAGCTGTATTTACGAAATCAAACATGCTCGAAGCAAATTTTCTAATAATATACGGTTCACTATTAGTCGGATATTCTTTCAAAACTCTCTTCCATGGTGTTTCTCTAATTGCATCACCACGTAACATATTTTTGCTTTCATCTTCATCATATAACGTTACAAATTCAGAATCAAACGGACCTGCTCCTCCAACATTTGCAGCTACATATTCATTTAAAGTTAAATCAATTTCGTAAGGGCAATCAAAAGCAAATGTTAAATACATTGCTGCTCCTGCTTCCATATTGGTCATCATATGCAAGTTGTAGTTAACTTTACCTTCAGAACCTTTCACAGTTTGAATGATTGATGCACTATTTAAATTTGTAATCATGTGTGAAGCTTCTTCCTCAACCCATAATCCTGCATATTCTTTTGTTCCAACTGTAAATGCTGGATGCACAATATAATCTACAGGAATTCTTTCGCCATTTGTCATGTAATTTGTATTACCATTTATAAATAATATATCGATTGCTGTACTTGGCACCTCTGGGTATGTTTTATCTTGATAAAAGTTTTGAATTCTATAAGCAAATCTAGGAATCCAAACATATATTTTTCCATCGTACTCAACTCTCGCAAATTGAGCAGTCTTTTTTTCATATGAATACCAATTATCTAGATACATATCTTCTACTGGAGTTACTTTATCCATCATCAAAGGTTTCATTCCTTTCAAAACCATTGGCATATTAACACCAGCTTCGGCATCAAACACAACATTGTAATTTGTTAATTCATTTTTCAAATCATATGAATATGAATGTTCATATTTTTTTCCACTTTGAATTTCTTCTGAAGTTAATTTATAAGTTACTGATTTTTGATTGTTTTCAAATTTTTCTTTTTTATTAACTGTGAACACAACCGCATCATCATAATAATTTTCTAAATCCAAATATTTAAAGTCTGTTTCACTTAATACCGCATCTCCGCTTTCATCAAACATTAAGAACGAATCATCTTTAGTTAATGAATTGCAAATTACTTTTAATGTATCTTGAGCACTTTTTTGACGCGCGGATTCAAGCGAATCAATACCATTATATACTGTTATAGAAGTAATAATGATTATTACAATTATAGTTATTATCAAAGCTAAAATTGATATACCTTTATTATTCTTCATAAAATCCTCCTATGCTAATGCTTGATATACAAAGCTAATTATAAATAGTACCGAGAAAATATAAATAAGTGGAGATATTTCTTTTCCTTTTTTGGTAGCAAGACCAGCCAATGCATAAAATATAAAACCAAATTGAATACCTGTTGTTATTGAATATGATAAAGGCATCATGATTACTATAAAAAATGCTGGTATTGCTATCACAATATCTTTCCAATTGATTGATCCTATATTTTCTATCATTGCAACACCAATTAAAATAAGTACTGGTGAAATCGCTGCCATAGGAACACAAGCAACTATCGGAGCTATAAATAATGATAATGCAAAACACAAAGCTGCAAATACTGCTGTAAGACCTGTTCTTCCTCCAACTTCAATTCCCGCACTACTTTCTACATATGTTGTAACATTACTTGTTCCAAGTAACGCTCCAACTGTAGTTGCAAGCGAATCTGAAATCATTGCACGTTCTAAATTCTTAGACATGTTTCCATTCTCATCAATTTGGAATATTCCAGATTTCTTTCCTGTTCCGATAAAAGTTCCTATCGTATCAAATAAGTCTGAAATGCATAGTGTAAAGATTGTCATTACTGCAACTATAAAACCAGACTTAGCAGTAAGTAATCCTGAAAAATCTAATTTCATAAATGTTGGTTCAATAGATGGTAATGCTTGATAATTCGAAAAATCCGGTAAAGGAGTAACTCCCATCGGAATTCCAATCAAAGTTGTAATTATTATCCCCAACAAATATGCACCTTTTACTTTCTTTATAACTAGTACTGATGTAATCATTAGACCAATTACAGCAAGTAAAACCGGAGCTGTGCTAAATGGAGCTAATTGCGGAACAACATCTGCTGCATTCGCAATTCCTAATTCTGAAATTTTTGAAACTGAGAATTCAATTATTCCAGAACTTTTCAATCCTATATATGTTATAAAAAGTCCAATACCAACCGTTATTGCTTCTTGCATAAAAACGGGTATTGCTTTAATTATTTTCTTTCTAATACTCGTAAGCGTGACTATAAAACTAATCAATCCACAAACAAACACCATCGCCAAAGCTTGTTGCCACGTGAACCCCAAACTTCCACAAATAGTATATGTAAATAGTGCATTAATTCCCAAGCCTGCACTTTGTACATATGGAACATTTGCATAAAGTCCTAGTATTAATGTACCTACAATTGATGCAAGAATTGTTGCCATATATACCGAATTATAATCCATACCTGTTTGAGATAATATTGATGGATTTATAAAAATGATATATGACATCGCCATAAATGTGGTCAATCCAGCTATAAACTCTGTAAAAACTGTCGTTTTATTTTCCTTCAATTTAAATATTTTATCCAGCATTCTTTAATTGTCGAAAAATCGACTCCTCCTTCTTTCACTTTACTTTCATAAAAATTATATCGCTTTACGATTTATAAAACAAGTGCGCTATTTTTTCTCAAACAAAAAAATAAAAAGCGTTATCTAAATGTTTTCCGTGGCTAACACTTAAATAACGCTTTTCCAAATTTGTAATTATATTTCCTTCATTTGCCTGAAACTACTTCGTATCATCGTGGTTGTTTTGATTTTGCATATTCTCTTCTTTAAAGCACTGCCTGAGATATACAATATAGCAGCCAAACATCGAACCAGCACCCAACGCCGTACATCCCAGGACTAAAGAAAAAAGTACTCTTTCCCAAAGCCGGCCCTGTTCAGATGTCCACACCACCAACAGCAACAAAACGCAACCAATCACCGCACAAGCCAACACCGTGAGCACCGAGTAGTCCTGTTTGTCAATGATACATTTCGGTTTTTTCATTCAGAATCCCCCATTTCGTTGTATAAAGTTTTGCACATTATATAATGAAATGCTGAGAAATGCAAGTTTTAGCGAGTGTTCCCTCTTAAAGTACTCGCACTCAAAACTATAATAATATTTAGAATTACTCATAATATAGTTCTAATTCATTAGTATACGCAGAATCTTCACTAATTATTAATTTATATTTAGTCTTCGCTAATACACCCTTTTCTTGCTTAATTCTCTCTACTATCAATCCCTCAATTTGCATATTTATTGAACCTTCTTTAGTGATCATTTCAAAATCAGTCACTTCGCCTCTGGCAATCTCCATTACATTTTCACCACGAATATATGTGATTCTATCATCTTCAATTTCGATGTTTCCTTCTTGGAAAGTAAGCAATGTAGAGCTTTCAAGTTCAGTTTTTATACAATCCATTTCTTCATTAAATTCATCTATATGAGTACCGTAATCTTGTTTAGATTTTATTGTTAATTTCATGATTTTCTCTCCTATTCTCAACTTTGATGTTGCAAGTATATCACGAAATTCACTTGACTTCTAGTACTAAAGCATTTATTATGTAATCATAGAAATTTCCAGAAAGGATGAATTTAATGAAAAAATCAGTATTATATACAGTATGTTGTTGTTGTAGATAAACTTATGCCTCGCATGTGGGCATAGGTTTTTTCTGCCTGCAGCGATGTATATAATAGTACTGATGGATTATTATATAGAAGAGTTATGCAGGCGTGCGTAGCTCTTTTTTTGTAACTGTTTTTCGGCTTACTGAATAAATATACACTAAATTATATTTTGATTTCAGGAGGAATTAATATGAATATAAAAGTTGGAAACACACCTTTAATAAAAATAAAATACGTATACAACAACAAAGAAAATTACATTTATGCAAAATTAGAATCTTATAATTTAACCGGCAGTATAAAAGATCGCGTTGCTTACTATATGATAAAAGAAGCTTACAAATCTGGCGAACTAAAGGAAGGAATGGAAATTGTTGAAGCAACTAGTGGCAATACAGGTATTGCTCTTGCTGCAATGGGATCTTACTTTAGAAATCCTGTACACATTTTTATGCCAGACTGGGTTAGCGTTGAAAGATTAAATCTTATGAAAATGTACAACGCTAAAGTTACACTTGTTTCAAAAGAAGAAGGCGGCTTTCAAGCAGCAATAAAAATGGCAAAAGAATATGCCAAACAAAATAATGCTTACCTAACAAATCAATTTGAAAATTCAAACAATGTGCTAGCACATTATGAAACAACCGGCAAAGAAATTGTTAATACTCTAAAAAATAACATTGGTGGTTTTGTATCTGGAATAGGCACTGGCGGTACTTTAATTGGAACTGCAAAAAGATTAAAAGAATTTGATTCAGCTATTAAAATATATGCACTCGAACCAGATAAAATGCCACTTCTTTCTCAAGGGAAAATTTTAGGAGATCATAAAATAGAAGGTATTGGTGATGATTTCATACCAAAAATCGTTGATAGAAACTTAATTGATGAAGTTATACCTATAAACGATGATGATGCCGTAAACATGGCTAGAAAAGTGGCTCTAGAGCTTGGATTGGGAGTCGGTATATCTTCTGGCGCAAATTTAATCGCAAGTATCTTAAAAAATGAAAGTTCTGAAAAGCCTATTGTCACTGTATTTGCAGATGACAACAAGAAATATCTTTCTACAACATTAAGCGAAAAAATAGATAAAAATGAAAACTTTATTTCTAACAAAATAAAAATCTTAGATTACGAATTTGTCAATTAACCTTAAAAGCCTTGATACATCTACATTTTAATGATATAATCCTAGTTGGTCGTATAAAATCTATAAGAAAGGGGATTCATCATGTCTCAAGTCAAGTTGGTTAACTCCCAAATTGCTCGGATTCTGAGTGATCGCGCGAAAGAGCGTAATAGAAGCTTCAAGCGCCTGCAACTTCTTGCCGCAGAGCGAGAAAAGTACAATGCTTACCGTCAAAAAGATGTCAGCACGCTGACCGATAGTGAGCTTGTTGAATTTCAAAAGATCTACTGCAAGAAGCGTATGGCCACAGCCATCAATCACTGTGCATACAGTGTAACACTTAAATTCGCGATTGACCTCCGCGAAGAAGTAAAAGCATGGCTAAGCGAGTACGGATATTCTCTGGCGCCTACTACTCCGACTAAAACAAGTCGTAGCCAGGTGAAGCAATATACGCAATCCGTCACCGAATCCGCATCGTCATATTATGAATTGCGTTGGTAACGCACCCTAGTAAACAAATCTGAGGCTGCTCTAGCCTAAACAAAGAGCAAGGCTCCAACTTATTCTCAAGTTGGAGCCTTTTCATTTACACTTCTGTATCATTTGCAATCCTCTGTTTCCTTTCATTGAAGATTCTTTCTAGTTTTCACGAGGTAATGAAAACCATCTAATTTGTGTGATGTCTCATTTGGCGACAAATTTGACTTTTGCTAACGGTTTCCTATTAGGAGTCTCCGTTATCTTCGGAATTCTTGCCTGCCTTCAAAGTTTCGATTTCGCTGTTGAGTCTCAGGATTTCCTGATAAAAAGATTCGATGTGGAAAATCAAGGGTTCGATTTCTGCCCTAGCTGCATAGAAAAGATTCTCATAACGAGGGTACATGTAGCGACTCTGTTTAAAGAACGGCAAGTAGTATGTCTTGGTCTCCATTGCCTTTCTGTAGCGAGCCTCAAAAGACTTCTCCTCCAAAGTCATCATGTTGTGCATTCGATCAGCGGTCTTGATAGCCGCTGCATTCATGTCAGACAAGATGCCTTCAAGGTAACGATTGATTGCCTCCGGCTGCTTGTAGTCAACACCATGTTCCTTAGTTACAAGCATTACAAGGCGTGCAATGTTCTCATTGAACATACGTGCAATCGTGATGCGTCTGTAACCTTCAACATCTTCGATGATATCGTGAAGCAGAGCTGCACAAATAACATCTTCGTCGGTAATGCCGAACGAAATCAGAGTGTTAGCTACGTCCACACAGTGGTTGTAGAAGTCCGTACCGTTGTCACGTTTGAATCCTTTTTCTGCACACATTTCTTCACGGATCAAATCCAGTGCACGGATGGCCATAGAATTGATCCCGTAAATCGTTGCCAGCCGTCTCTCCAAAAACTGGCTAGGGCTTTGGTTTTGGTCTAAAAACAATCCTTGGTACTTTTCGTTTAACTTTGTCATAGAACTTACCTCCTCCTAGTTTTTTGGTTGTGAACATGTTTGGTGAATTGGGCAGAGATTCCGAAATTTATAATAGCCTGAAAAAACAGGTTATTAACAACAAAAAAACCAGAGAGAATCTCCCTGGTCTAAACGCGCATTAAAATAAGGGCGCTGCTTATGCAGTCGTCTTTAGCTAAAAAAACATATTCTGTAATTCTAACTATATTAGTTCTCACTAAAATTCCCATTTTCTTAACGCTCCATATTTTCTTCGAAAATTGATTTTAATAATTGTGTATATTTTTATCACACGGTTTCAGTTAAGTCAACAGAAATTTCAAAAAAGTTTTTCATTTTTCAAAAGCTTGATTTTAAGCATATTTCAAGCTTTCTTATTTTCAAGAGCACTTACAATTTTTTCATATTCCATGACACGAGATGCCTTTACTAGAATGGCATCATTTTCTTGTATAATTTCGAATATATTTTGAACAATATCTGCTGCATCTTTAAAAATATGTATATTTTCTGCAGGCATCTTATGTTTCAAAGCACCTTCTTTAATAGCTGCTGCATGATCTCCTGATAAAATTAAAACATCCACTCTACTTAGAGCAACTTTTCCGCCTACTTCTAAATGTATTTGTTCTGCAAATTCGCCAAGTTCACATATTTCACCTAAAACGGCTACTCTTCTTCCACTTTGTCTTGCAAGCATTTCTAAAGCAACCGCCATTGACTCACTGCTTGCATTATAGCAATCATTAATTATTGTGTATTTATCTGTTTTCTTAATATTCATTCTCATTTTTGTATATTCGCAATTTGCTAATGCTTCTACTCTATCTTCAGGAGATACATCATACATTTTTCCAATAGTCCAAGCCGCAAGAGCATTATGTACGAACTTAGTTCCAGATAAATTAATTTTCACTCGATATTCTTTTTCGTTTTCCTTTACTGAAAATGAAGTAGTAAAATCATCTATATCAATATCATATGCAAACACATCAGCATCTTCATTAGATATACTAAATTCAACTACTTCTTGTTCGATATTTTCGACAGTAGCAAGCATATCGTCATCACCATTGAAAAGAACAGGTGCTCCCTCTTGCATTCCCTCTAATATTTCAAGTTTCGCTTTTAATATATTTTCTCTACTGCCCAAGTTTCCGATATGAGAATGACCTACATTTGTAATTAAGCTTAAATCAGGTCTAGCAATATCAGATAGTAAAGAAATTTCGCCAAAACTATTCATCCCCATTTCTAAAACCATCATCTCTTCATCTTTGTAAGATAATAAAGTTAGCGGCAGTCCAATTCCGTTATTGAAATTTCCTTGCGTTTTTAATGTGTTATATTTTTTAGAAAGCACCGCATGAATCATATCTTTTGTTGTGGTTTTTCCAACACTACCAGTCAAAGCAACTACAGGGATATCTATAAGTTCTGTTCTAAGGTTCTTTGCAGTTTCTTGCAAAGCTTTCAACACATCATCCACTTTTATTAATATCTTACCTTCAATAGGTTCTAAATCACGAGATGTAAATGTTCCAATTGCACCATTTGAAAAAGCGCTATCTATATAAATGTGTCCATCAGCTTTTTCTCCTTTCAAAGGAACAAATATACAAGCCTCTCCTACATTTCTACTATCTATTGAAAAATTTTTTATCTCTATTTCTAAATCTGCATTTCCGATTAATGTACCATTTGACATTTCTAATAAATCTTTAAGTTTCATTTATTATTCCTCCCGTGAATATAATCTATCACATACCTTTTAATTCTTCAAGCCGTAAGGAATTGACAGTATTTATTTTTCTAATTATAATTATTTTCAGACGTTAAGGAGGTCATTATGCAAAGAACAAAATTAAAAGACAGAGTTCTTCCTTCATATACAAAAGGCGAAGAAATTTTTAACATGGTTTCTCACATTGTTGGTGGAGCATTCGGTGTTACTGCAACAGTTTTATGTGTCATTATGGCTACTATTCACCACAATGTTTATGGTATAGTTAGTGGCGCAATTTATGGCGCAACATTAATTATTCTTTATACAATTTCAAGTATCTATCACGGACTTAGTCCTAAACTTATGGCTAAAAAAGTATTTCAAGTATTAGATCATTGTTCAATATTTTTATTAATAGCTGGCTGCTACACTCCTGTTGCACTTTGTACAATTAGAGAACAAAATACAGCTGCTGGCTGGTGGTTATTTGGAATCATTTGGGCGATGACAGCACTGGGCATTACCTTTAATTCTATAGATTTAAAAAGCACAAAAAAATTTTCAATGATATGTTATTTAGTAATGGGCTGGTGTGTAGTTTTTTATCTTAAGCCATTAATCGCAGGAATCGGCTGGGGTGGATTTGCATTTTTCTTATCTGGTGGTATTTGTTACACTATTGGTGCTATTTTATATGGTGTTGGTAAAAAGAAAAAATATTTTCATTCAATCTTTCACCTATTCGTACTTGCAGGAAGTGTATTACAATTCTTTGGTGAATTGTTCTATGTAATGTAATTGCAAACTAAAAAGGCTGAATTTAATTCAGCCTTTTTTCTATTTTTATATTCTATAAAAAGAATGCTATATGCGTCACTCCATTCCGCATATAGTTCTTTCTTAGTCTTTCTTCTCATACTCTATAAATTCTATTCTGCTATCGTATAATTGTAATTTATTTAATCTTTTTATTTTTCTCTTATTATTATCAAATAATATTGTTTCAAGCATGTCCCATACTAAAACCCAACCTATAATAAAAATAATTTCTTGAACTACACTTTGTGCTAAAGATTCTACACTATATGCCAACACTAAAAGTAATATTCCTAGCAAAGTTAATGCTGTTGCTACAAAATTATTCATTCGGTTTTCGTAGTCAACATCATCAATATCCATACCAAAATTATTTCTGACAACTTTTCTAATCTTATTTTGCTCCCATTCCTCTATCTTTGGGCAATGGAATTCTAAAACTATATCGTACTTAAACGGAATAATTGAAGCAACTTCTTCAATATAATCAACTATCGCATCTGATAGTACTAACCTTTTAAAATCGTGTTTCATATAAATATCGTCTACACTTTTTAAATAGATTGGTATTACTGCTTTTCCATCAGCTCTTATATAATTTTTTTCGATGTAATCTTGTTCTCTAAATTTGATTTTCCTGTTCACTGATGAAAACAATTTCATACATATCTCTCCTTTGTTATTTTCTTCATTACATAATATTTATATCATAACCACATTTACAATTTCAACCTTTTTAATTTTTCAAAATTTTATAAACCTTGTCCCAAGTAGCTTTCAAAATTTTTTGTGTGTTTGTAAATTTTTTGTGCTTGTCAAACAAAATCAAATAGTGTAACATTTTGTCTGTCCGTAAATATTTTCATATATGTATCTACAACAATCAATGTAGAAGGAAGGAGCTTTTATGTATTCTAAAAAGATTGCTTACTTCTCCATGGGTTCCGGAATATACAACAACTTCCTGACCTACGGAGGTGGCCTCGAAATCCTTGCCGGCGACATGATCAAAGAAGTAATCGATAATCCCACGGTTTATCCAATGACCTTCTTCCATCTTCTCTGGAAAAAAGGATATGGCCTGCAGCGGCTGAATGACCGCGGCGAAATTCACGACGAAGAATCCAGCAATGCAAACTACACAAACTTCGTTGAAGACACTGGCAAAGAAGTTACCGTTACCGTTTTCGGTCGCACGATCCACGTGAAGATCTGGAAACTGAAAAACGGCCCCGTTTATTATCTGGACACCGATCTGGAAGTGAACGGCGATCTCGCAAACATCTCTCACAACCTGTACGGCGGCGCTTGGAATGATTCCGAAAAAGAGCGTATTGCTCAGGAAATTGTACTTGGTGTCGGCGGCATCCGCGCTATTGATGCACTCGGTCTCAAGATTGACGGCTACCATTACAACGATGGTCACCCTGCTTTCGCCGGACTCGAACTCATCTCTCAGCGCATGAGACTCTACAAAGAACAGGATCCCAACCTGGGTGAAAACGAAGCATTTGAACGTGCTTGGCGTCACGTCAAGGAACGTACTGCTTTCACCACCCACACCAACGTCCCTGCCGGCAACGAATCTCACCCCATCGACATGATGATTGAGGTTGGCGCAAATGTCGGCCTGTCTTATCAGCAGCTGGAAAGAATCGGTGGAAATCCCTTCGGTATGACCGTTGCGTCTCTCCGCCTCTCTTCCATGGCAAACGGCGTTTCCCGCATTCAGGTTATCGCAGCTCGCGATATGTGGCACTGGGTATCCGGCGCTCCCAACATCATCGCAATCACCAACGGCGTTCACAAACCCACCTGGCAGCATCCCGACATTGCACGAGCATTCGAGCATAAGGATGTTGACGGCATCCACGAAGCACATCAGGCATGCAAGCGCGAACTCATCGACGTAATTGAAGAGAAAACCGGTGTCAAATTTAAGGAAGACAAGTTCCTCATCGCATTCGCAAGACGCGCAACCGAGTACAAACGTTGGAACCTCATTTTCCGCGAAAGAGAACGCTTCGAGTACCTCATCAGAGAGTACGATATCCAGATTGTCTTCGCGGGTAAGGCACACAGACATGACCAGCACGGCAAGCGTTATATCTCTGAGATTTACCATCTCTCTCAACAGTATCCTAACAACGTGGTATTCCTCGAAGGTTATGATATTGCACTGGCTCAGAAACTCGTAGCCGGCGCTGATATCTGGCTGAACAATCCTCGTGTTCCTCTGGAAGCCTGCGGTACCTCTGGTATGAAGGCTGCCATGAACGGCACTCTGAACGTAAGCACACTTGACGGCTGGTGGCGTGAAGCTGCACAGCACGGCATCAACGGCTGGAACATCGGTAACGGCGAATACGGTACTGCTTTCCAGGACGAAAATGATGCAAAGGCTCTGATGCACCTGCTGAAATACGAGGTGCTCCCCGCATACGAAAACAAACCTGTTTGGAAGAACATGATGTATGCTTCCATTGTTACGTCGAATCAGTATTCGACTAGCAGAATGGTCGAAGAGTACTTTGTCAATCTGTACAATTACCTTCGCACCTAATTAACAAATTTGTTAGCAACCCTTTTGTCACAAGGCATTAGGGTTGCCTTTTTTTGCCCTTTTCTTGATTTTTCGTAAACTACATGCTATAATCAACCCGTTCAAATAGCATATTTCCTAGACAAATCGATATTTCAATTGCCACTATTAAGAAAGAGGTGTCTTATGATTCGTGATAACTTAGGTATACAATCCTATGATGTGACCGTGTCACTTCGAATTCCCAAAAACTTCACATATCCGAAGATTGAAAAGCAAACCTCCCTCTGGGTTGCAACCTTCAAAACGCTTCGAGATAATGAAACTGATCCCGACATGATTCGCACTTACATCGCATACTGGAAGCTTTTCAAAATCGCAAATTCGAAAGCCACAATCAAATCCGTCACACGCGCAGAAAATGGTGAGCTTGTCTTCACCTTCGCATTCAAAAACTTCTCGCAGTGTCATTTCTTTATAAGACAAATTACCCGTTTCATCGAAAAAGACAAACCGGTATAATTACCACACATTAAAACACCTGCTCGTTCAAACAAGCAGGTGTTTTTCGTTTTAAAATTTTAACTCTTTAATTTTTGAACTATCAATTCCATATATACTTTTATAAATATCACTACAATTCAAATATGTTATTTTTTCTTTATCTACTTCTAACAAATTTTCTATCTTTTCAACCTCTTCTTTACTACTTCCTTCAATCTCTAAATATGCAGGAATAAGTGGCCAGAAATCAATATCAACTTCCGTACCTTCAAGTAAATATCTAATACGTTTATTTTCTTGAAAAGCTTTTGGCATGTATCCAAGAATATTTAATAATTCATTTGTTTTTTCAAAATCTTCTACTTCGACTTCTAATTCTTTAGTACCAGCCAAGCTTACATCTTCTATATTCTTGTATGTAAGTGTAACTTTTTCACCATTAGTTCTTAAACGTATCCATTCATTCTCACGCACGGGATTAAAATCATATACATATCTTTTTTGATGCCATTCTCCAACTTTAGTTGCTCCTAAACTTTCAAGTTTTTCAACCATCTTTTCTACATCAATATCTAAAACTCTTTCTTCAATTTCGATATTCATTTTAATCTCTCCTATATATTATTGTAAGTATCCTAAATAATCATCGCAATTATTACATGCAACTACAGCAGTAGGTTTTGAAAAATCAATTTCGTTGCCTTCTAAATCTGTTACCTTACCACCAGCCTCTTCAATTAATAATACGCCGGCAGCAAGATCCCAAGGTTGTAATCTCATTTCATATAAAGCTTCAGCATGACCAGAAGCAACCATACACAATTCATAAGATGCAGAACCAAATCTTCTAATATCATTTGCAACTCTAAATAATTTACCTATCATTTCAATAGTTTTTTCTTTTAGTTCTTGATAGTATGCTGCAGTTCCTGAATAAACCAAACCTTCACTTAATTTTTTGTTAGAAACATGAATTGCTTCACCATTTAAATACGCTCCCTTTCCTTTTTGAGCGATAAACATTTCATCTTTATAAGGATTATAACAAACACCAATATAAGCTTTAGCATCTTTCAACAAACCAACAGATATTGTGCTTATATCTAATCCTCTAGCAAAATTAGTAGTACCATCTATTGGATCAACTATAAAAGTATATCCCTCTTTTGCTATCTCAGATTTATCTTCTCCCTCTTCACCAAAGAAACCTGCTTCAGGAAGAATCTCTAATAATTCTTTCCTTAAATTTTTTTCAACTTCTTTATCGTAACGTGTAACAAAATTTCCGATTCCTTCTTTTTGTTCAATACCCATATCTTCATTTAAATTAATCATTATCTTACTACACTTTTTCACAGCATCTGCAATTTTAAAAACTAACTCATCCATTTGTCTTTCTCCTTATTTATTTTCTAACTTTTCTTCTTTGAAATTAAAGAAAATTCCCGTGAACATCATTGCTATTGCAATATAAATCATTACTTTTAAATCATCTGTAAACATCACTAAAATCATTAATATCGCACGATATAAATTTTGCGAAAATTCACGAATAATATTAGCATTGTATTCGCCAACTTTTTTACTAAACTTTATGCAACCTTTATATATTGATACTTCATGCATTTTAGTTACCAAACCTTCTAAGAAACATATGATTCCGAAAGGTACTGCCATCGTTATATTTACTTTAGCTAGATATACTAACGTAACTAACACTATACTTAATTTTAAATAATCTTTTTTACCATTTATTTTCTTACCATATAAGTATGTAAATAACATAGTAGCTAAGCTTGAAACAAGTTCTAAAATTCCAACCGCTAAGTATGTTTCTTTGATATTTATAAATACATACAGCGTAAATAAAAACTTCGTAATCGTCAAAATCTCATATGTACCAATTACATGTATATTTCTTTTTGGACATTCTCTGAACGCTTTTCTTATTGATGGCTTTTCCGATGGATGTTCATCAATTTTTAACTTAACTAAGAAGAATGTACTAAATATAAATAATGCAAATGAAATAAGCATTACATATTTATTGTCTAAAAATGTTAATAACCACGCTCCAGCATAACCAGATAGCATAAGTGCAAATTGATTAATTACACTTAAAATAGAATACTCTTTCGAAGTATCTTTCTCATGAACTAACACCATCATATAATAACTTCTAGCAACCCAATATGCTCGTCGATAAATCGAATATAATAGCGCAAGCCAGAAAATATATGCTGTTGAATATATCATCTGAGTAAGCATAACTTGCACAATAATAAAAGTAACCACACCTATAAAAGATAATTTTTTATTTCCAATGTATTTAGATAAATACAATATTGGAAACGTAATTATCAGAGATAAAACTGTAACCAACATGTAGTATAAAATAGTTTCATCTAACGAATATCCAAACTTAAATAATATCAATGGAATATATACTTCTATCATCTTGCGTGCAAAAGTAGATAAAAATACGTATGCATTAAAACATTTACTATTTTGTTTTTCCATCTCATTCCCTCTTTTGTTCTAATTAAAAAGCACGGTAACTATTTACCGTGCATAATAATATTATATCTTTTAAGTTTAGAATTCAATATCTGCTTTTGGAACTGTTGGTTTCTCAACAGGTTTATCATCTCTTGAGCGTTGTCTTCTTATTGGTAATGTATTTGATTTTTCTATTATCTGAGCTAAGCCTTCACAATACTTACTTTCTATTGGCAATAACTTTTGTGGATAATCTGATAATGCTAGTAGATAATCAAATTGTCCCATTTCTCCATATACTCCTTGACGCATATTTTCCATCGCAGCAAGATAATTTGATTTCACATCTTTTGGCATAACGAAATTTCTACCAATTTGGCCTAACATCATGTTAATAAGATTTCTACCAATTCTACCATTTGAATCTCTGAAAGGATGAATTGTTATATATCTAAAATGTAATCTTGCAACATGTTTTAAATACTCTTCTTCTGGAATCTTATCTGCATTTTCCATTATCGTGGATACTTCAACCCCCAAATTATCCATAGCTCTAGAAATATTGTCGCCATATTTTCTTAGTAAAACATCTCGACTTCCTAACCCTACATCTACAGTTCTATATCCATGTTCATCTGTTTCAAAAGTTTGATCACCTCGTTCATGCATCGTATACAATCTAAAGGCATTTTTCACTTTATCAGTTATACCTGCATGACTCATATCTTTTTCGTCCAATGTATTCATGTATAATTGTCCAGAAATTCCATTTAAGATACATTCTAATTTTGGCATAGGTTTATCATGTTTTGAAATCACCATTGCAAAAATTTCTTCAATGACATCGCGTTCTTGTTCCGGAGTCATAGCTCCTCCATTTCTTACTCTAGCATTTCTTACTTTATTTAGAACTCCTCTCATTTCTACCGAATTTGCAAGTTGCAAAACATTGTACAATGTATAATCAATCATACCATCTTTATTTAAACCATCTGCAGAATTTTGTCCTTCAACTTCTTCAAAAACTTCAGCCATTCCTCTACGAATATTCTCCGGAACTTCAAAAGGTAAATTTTGACCATTATCTATATCAGTAGTTTCAAGAAAATCGATATAAGGTAGTAAAACTTTATCTATCATAGAGTGATATTCAGAAAAATTAGGATCTAAAATTTGATTATATATGTAGTCAAACTCCGGAAATTGCGGATAAAAATGCACTATTCCGTCATTACCTAAAGATCTTTTTATTGTTGGTGACATTCCAGGTATAGCTCTTTCTTTATTTACTCTTGAAAAATGTACTTCTGACATTTTAAATTCTGAAGCTTCTCCTAAAAGTTGTTTTATAACCTCTTCGATATCTCTTGGTAGTAGTCCAGTTTCTGCTTCATGATATAAAGTACTTTCCCACGCTTCCCATTCTGGATCTCCATTTGAAAAGTCTTGTTCCCAACTTATCTTTTGTTCGTTCAGAATTTGCTCAATCAAACTTTTTAAGGCAGGATCGTACTGTAACTCTAATGGTGTAAAACCGCCTTGTCTTATTCTTTCTACAATTTTATTTCCAATAGACATAGTACTCCCTCCCTTCCTACTATATATTTTAGTACAAATTTTACAAAAAATCTCGTTTTGGGGCATTTTTGTGTTAAAAATTGCCATTTTATAAGCATTTGATTGAATTTAACATAATTTTGTGGTATACTATTTGTGCAGAAATATTCGCTATTCAAATTCCGTTTCTGTAGAAAGGAAATCATTCGAATGAGTACAACAGCAAGTTATCCCCGGCGCAAAAAGAACCAGACTATCGCAAAACAAGTCATCGGTAAAGTAATTTACGGCAAAACGACCGACACGAAAATCATCAGCGAGCTGACCAATCTTACGGAATATATCGAGCGTAAAAATTATACTCCCGATCAAATCCAAGAATGGCTGCCCCACTTTGCTGATCGCACGTTCCCTGAAATGGTGATGATTCACAAAGAAGTATATGCACAACTCGCTGCTCGCATCCGCCAGTTGGATTGCACATTCCTACAGACCTATCGCATGTATCTGGTAATGAGCGTAATGGAACCCAACAAGCATATTCCCGTGAGCAATCCCAAGATTAAGTTTTGTGCAAGGTACTATCTCATGGACCAGGCAACAAGACTTTCCGAATCTTTCAAAACGATTGCTCTTATCGACACCTGCATGATGGTGGCTACTCAGAAAAATTAAATTGCAAACACCCCGCTAATCTTTTTTAGCGGGGTGTGTTTTTATTTTTCTATTATTATAATTGGAATCTCCATTTCATCACGTGTTAAACCTGCATGAGTAGATTTCTTAATAGGTTTTCCTTCTGCTAAAAATGTTTCTAATCTAATAATACTTCCACCTGTTGATACAGCTATATAATTTCCAATGAAATCATCTATCTTTGGATGTTTATCTCCTTCGCCCAAAAACTTCTTATCTAAAAATTCTTCTTTCGTCATTAGCCAAAATTCATCTTTAAATTTACTATTGAATCTTTCAACAAAAGTTTCTCTCATATTTTCTTTCACATAGAAACCAACAACTCTTGATTCTAAAGCTGGTGGCATTAATAAGCATTCCCAAATATCCGGATAATCTAGCAAAGTATGTGCCTTATCTATGTTTCTATGACCATGGTCAGCTGAAATAATTAACAATGTATCTGCTGGTAAATTATTTGCAAATATTTCAATTTTCTTCTCTGCATCTAACAAATACTCTCTTGCCTCAACAGAATCAGTTCCATACTTGTGAAGAATTCCATCAGGATTATCACAGTACGCCATTATAAAATTATTAGATGGCAACTTTAATAAAATATTTATATCATCAATAATCTCATCAATGTTGTCAGCATCTAAAGTATTGTACGCACGACGTTCAGAATACTCAGGCATTACTTCAAAAACTTCTGTCTCTGGTGATGCTTCTTTAATTTGTTCAAAAATAGTTTTGTATTTAATTACTTCTTTAAACTTTTTGAAACCAGTACCTTTTAAAGGTTGACCTTCATAAGATTCTGTATGTTTTAGTAAATCTACAGCTCTACCAAGTTCTTTGAAATATTGTGACCAAGCAATCCATCCCGTTTCATAAGGTGGTTTTCCTGCATAATATGTAGTAAGTGATGCTGTTGTAGTAGATGGATATACAGCTGTCCCAACTGTCTTTTTATTTTTATTTAAAAATCCATCTGGAGAAATATTATTTAAAATATGTTCTCCCATGCCATCCATGATTAGCAAAATTACATTTTTATATTTTTTATTTCCACCTAAATATTCATTCAACGTACTTAAAGGTTTGTGTTTCGTTTCTACTCCATAATACTTTAATATTGAAGCCGTCGTATTTAATACACCATGCTCATAGTTTGGCATAACTATATCCATTTTATTCCTCCTACATTTTCACATATTCTATTAAATCTTTTATCGCATTTTTATCTGTAAAATCTCCACTTGTATCACAAAGTGTAATTAATAATTTTTCCATTTCAGATGGATTCTCTTTATTCTTCATTAACACTTTTAAAGCTTTAATTGCTGTTCTATGAGGTAACGACAACTCCTCTAAAATCATCTTTCCCATAAAGTTAAACACTTTAATTTGTTCCATCATTTCTGGCGTAAAGTTCTTTTCTATAACCAATTTGTCATAGTATTCTCTGCAATCTAGCGGTGTAATTCCTGTAGAATATACTGCAATCTTTTTACCTTTTAATTTATCCATATTCTTAGTTAATAAATATACGCCACTAATCATTTCAGCATACAAACCACCGCCATAAATTATAGTGTCATACTTTAATAGGTCATCTATTTTCACACTCTTATATTCAAAAATATCACAACCTAATTCTTCTGCAATCCACTCTGCATAAGCTTTTGTCGAACCATATTTTGATTTATAAATAACTACTGCGTTCATGTTATTACCTCCATAAATATTAATAATTTTCTCTTATATTTTATTCAACTTTCTAAAAAAAGTATATTCTTTTTTTGGCTTTATTCTTATTATATATGTCACAAAAATGTAATATTAAATTTATCGAAAATCCCTTGAATATATATATATATATATATATAATAGCTTTTGACTAAAATTACTTTTATTAGTTAGGAGCGATTTTTATGAAGAAAAATTTAGGTGTTTCGATGATTTCTTTAGTCATCACAATTATTGTAATAATTATTTTAGCAGCTGTTGCTTTTGGTTCTTCTACAGACACAATTGAGAATGCAAACTTTTCAAACTTTGCTAACAACATCGCTGAAGTACAAAACCTACTTGACCAAAAAGTTGTAGCATTAAAAGGAATTGAAGGAAAAAATGGAGTTCAAAGAACAGATGCTCAAGTATATAACTATGTTGCAAAAGGTGCTACTTTAGTAGATAAAGAAGGGCTTTCGTGGCTTCCCCGATTATATGCAGAAAAAATGCATTGTACTCTTCTATCAGGAGATATGAATAAAATTATAAATTATGAACTACCTGAAATTAAAACTTCTACTATATATACAAATAGTATAAAATGCTCTTACTTTGTAACAAAAACCGGGACGGTATTTATATGGCCACCTTACATTTACAACGATGAATTGTATGTAAATGGTGCTACAAAACTAGTTGATGAAAATGGTAATTCATATACTCCAGAATCTGGTGAAGTTTATATCCAACGCGGAGATACTAGTAGGGTTTTTTCATTTAATGTAGATGGTATAAAAATAGTAGTTGGCGGACAAGGAATTTTACCACATGCATCTGCTGCAATAATAAATTGGCTTGACGGCAATTTTGGAACTGTTAATGACGAAATTATTTTTATTGAATTTCCAGAAGAACGTAAAAACTCTCAAGGTATAATACGCTCACCAGGTGGAGTAGAAGCACTTTATATGTATAAAACACCTCAATAATACTCAAATACATAATCAAAACGGCTCGGGAATTCCCGAGCCGTTCGCTTTATTTGTTAATAGTTATCGTCGTCATCATACACGCAATCGCAGTCGCAATCGCGCGGATCACTACAGTCTTTGCCAAAGTTACCAGCACAACCACATTCCATGTTATACATGACTCTAACGCCACGTGCCACAGGAGCAGCGCTTCTGGTACCAGCATATCTACCGAGCAACATTTGAAGCTTACTCATGATGTCTTCCTCCTTTCTCAGTATTTATTTCAAAAAACAACTTCGCTCTTACACACCATTTTTATTAAGCTTAAGTTGATTTAGAAATTACTTGATATAGGCACTAGGATCTTCAGTCAACCATCTGGTAAAACATCCGCCTCCGCAAATGTTCCATTTGTCACAAGTCTGACATTTTTCAGCAGGATACATTCTTGCAGTCGCTCTAAACTCTTTAACCGCAGCAGTTTCATACAATTTGTCTAACGCGGTTTGATCTGCAAAATCAATCGGAGTTTCTGCAAAAGGAAATTCAGCAAAATGATTACACGGAAGGACTCTGAATTTTTCATCGATATTTATTCCACTTCCACGAGGCACGTGACAGCAATTCGAAATACGATTTTCCTTCAGCAACTTATCCCAAATATCTTCATCGATAAGACAAATCGGGAAAGAAATTTCCAACGTGTAATCGATATTTGTTTTTGAAAGACGCTCATATACATACGTCACAAATTTCCCCATCTTATCTAGAGGCATAATTTCGTACGTTGTTTCCAAGCTAAGTGTCGGTTTCACAAATTGAATAAATACAGATGTGATTTGTTCTCTTTCCAAAAAACTAACAAAATCGTCAAAGTGTTTCTTGTCATCATCAACAATCACATACGAAGTAGACACATGCACTCCCGCAGATTTCAAATTGTGATAACCTTCCAACATTTCTTTAAGACCATACGCATGAGTGTTAGAGTGATATTCCTCTTCTGTAATTGCTTTAATAGAAATATCAACACCACTAATTCCGGCCTCTTTTGTCTTTGTTACAAATTCCATATTTGCAAATTTCCGTCCGTTACTTGCAACAGAAACCTGAATTCCAGATTCAGCAATATATTTTGACAACTCGAAAAAATGAGGATATATCGTAGGTTCTCCACCAATGAGAACAATCTTTTTGACACCGCGACGTTTGAGTTCATCCACAGCAATTTTTGTTTGTTCCAAATTCATTATTGCTTTGGTCCCTAATGTGTTTTTTGCATAACACCAACTGCAGTTGTTGTTACAATTCCGATTGGTTGTAAGCCAAGCGGTTCCGAATCTCTTCATTAGAAGTCTTCCTCCTTATCTACAGATTATTTTTCGCGTTCAATATATCACCCTGTGCCAGTTATGTCAATGATTTGATGTCACAAAAATGTAATATTAAATTTATCGAAAATCCCTTGAATATATATATATATATATATATAATAGCTTTTGACTAAAATTACTTTTATTAGTTAGGAGCGATTTTTATGAAGAAAAATTTAGGTGTTTCGATGATTTCCTTAGTCATCACCATTATAGTAATAATTATTTTAGCAGCTGTTGCTTTTGGCTCTTCTACAGACACAATTGAAAATGCAAACTTTTCTAACTTTGTAAATAACATTGCTGAAGTACAAAATTTACTTGACCAAAAAGTTGTGGCTCTTAAAGGTACTGAAGGGAAAAATGGTGTGCAAAGAACCGATGCTCAAGTATATAACTACATTGCAAAAGGTGCTACAACATTAAACGATACGGAAGGTAAGTACTGGCTACCTAGAGGTTATGCAGCAAAATTAGAATGCACTCGCATCGAACCAGATACATCAAAAGAAGCAATAGGTTATGAATTACCTAAAATAAGAGTATCAACATTATATACGAACGGCATTGATTGTTCGTATTTTGTAACAAACACCGGTACAGTATTTGTATGGCCACCTTATATTTATAAAGATGAATTGTGGGTAAATGGAGATACAAAACTAGTTGATGAAAACGGTAATTCATACAAACCGCAATCAGGCGAAGTTTATCCAAAATATGAAATAAATTCTAAGTGTTTTATTTTTAATATTGATGGATTAGAAATAATTGTAGATGCTTTGCCTCGCTTTCAAGCAGGCGAATGGCCTGAAACCTTATATGAACGTTTAGCTAGCGGTAATTGTTATTCTATATATTATGGCGATAACAAGTATAATAATGGTAAGTGGGACTACATTAATAAAAACAACCTACCAAAAGGCGCTGAATCAGATGAACTATATGATATAACAAAAGATAAAGTCGGAAATCCAAATTGACAATCATAAAAATTAAAGCAACCGTAAGATTAAATTGATGATACAATTTTAATTTTATGGTTGTTTTTTCTTGTTTCTGATATTCCATCGGATTAAAAGTTTTAACCTCAATTTACATTTCATAATTATAAAAATTATTTTCACATAAAAGTCACACAGACTTTACTTTTATTCCTCATTTCATATATACTTATTGTGTTATTAAACATACTGTACGAAAGTGAGGTAACGCATGAATACTACTATGAAAATGTACGTTTTCTTTATTATATTCGTTATATTTGTATCTGTTTTTTCAGGTATCGCAAATGAATTTGATAGTGAAGAAAGTACAGGAATAAACGACTATGCTCGTATAACAGATGTCGATTATACCGCTGTTCTTGTAGACGAACCTGGAGCTGAAGCAAAAGTTGTTGTAACTGAACGTTTAACTTATGACATCCACGCTGCATCTTACGACAATCTTTTCTGGGAATTATGGAGAGATTTACCTGAGTCTACAACAGATGGATTAAAGACAGAGTTCCAAGTAAATTACGTTAAACAAATTTTTGATGATGGAACCACGAAAGAATATAAAGAAAGTCCAAAACTTTATTGGGAAGATTGGGACTATACTGGACAGTATTCTAATACTGGTCCTAACAAATGGTTTTATAGTCCTGGACCATATAACGAATATCGCAGACAATATGAATGTGTATTCTTCTATATTCCAGGAACATATCGTGATGAGTTAGTTTTCGAACTTCAATACGAAATGACAAATGCTGCATTTAGATACGCAGACTGTTCAGATTTGTATTTGTGCATGTACTCTGAAGAAACAATTAATCATTTAGATTCTTTCAAGGCTCAAATATTAATTGAAGATAAAGATATGCCAGCAGAAGGTTTCTATAATGTATATACATATGGCACTAAGAAAAATGAATTTGAATATTCAGAATCTGAAACTTTAAATCCAGGCTATCACACATTCTTAATTGAACTTGATGGTTCTGATTTAAAATTTGATGACTTCACTGAGTTTATTGAATTTGAATTAGTTTCATATGGTGTAGATAAACACAAATTTACAGACTACGCACCTAAAAATTATTATTATGATGATGTAGCTCTTGATGAAATAACTGAAGAATATAAAGCATATGTTCAAGAATATAAAGATGCAAAAACTCAAAAAACATTTACATTTCTAGCATTAATTGCATTGTCTGTATTCATTGCAAAAAGAACTAAAAATATTGAAAGCAAAGTTCGTGAAAAACATCAATTTTATAAACCAGAACAAGAGATTCAATATTTTAGAGATATCCCAAGTGACTTAGATCCAAACTTTGCTACTCACCTAGTTTTCTGTAAGGATCCAAAAGATGTTAGCGATGAAAATTCGACAGAGCCACGTGACGGATATTCAGCTGCAATGCTAAGCCTTGTTCGTAAAAAATATATTGAATTAGAACGTATAAATCCAATGCTTGATTGGGTTAAAAAGAATATAAAGATTGTAATTAAATACAATCCTTCAATTCACAGAACACCACCGACATATTCGGATAATCCAGATAACCCATTTGAAAACATTAACCCGAACGATCCAATGGCGTTGGCTAGAGCTTCACTTCAACGTTCGTTTGACAGTGCTATTGATGAAATGAAAATCTTTGGTACAAGTTCTGCTAGTTTTTCAGGATTTGTTCCTCTTAATGAACAGCCATTTACAGACTTATCTTCAGGAAATTCAAACTTCACAGATTTAACAGCAACCACTGCTCCATCAGAACTAGTTAATGAAGATCCAGCTCCAGGTGAAATGTTTGAAGCATTATCGCCAACTGAAGAATTGTACTTTAACTTAATTGTTCGTTATTCTACATTTGGTGAAATACCTTTAAGTGTCTTCCAGGCAAATGTACTTAAAGATTACGAACATACAGATTCATTTGTAAAAGCATTTGACAAAACAGTTGTAGAAATTGGTGTTAATGAAGGATACTTCCAAAAAGCAAGATACAAAGAACCAAGAAATGAACTTAATGCAAAAGCAACTACATATACATATGTGTTCCCTATTTTAGCATTTTTCTTCTTAATGGGTTCTTTAGCAACAAGAGTTGGTACAGCTTACGGTTCATTCTTCATATTTATGATTGTTTCTATTTTATGTGGTCGTCACATTAAGAAATTAGCAGCAAAATATATTCTACTTACACAAAAAGGTGAAGATGAATATCAAAAATGGAGAGGCTTATATAATTTCTTAAATAGTGAAACACTTATGAATGAACGTACACTTATTGAGTTACCAATCTGGGAAAAATATTTAGTATATGCTACTGCATTTGGTATTTCAGAAAAAGTTGTTAAAGCATTAAAGATTAGATGTCCAGAAATATCTAAAAGTCCATTATTAAGAAATGACTACTATAGATCATCAAGCTTCCGTTCTTCAAGTAGATCATTTAGATCAGCTACTCGTTCAGCATCACACACTGCACGTACAGGCGGATACAGTGGTGGTTATGGCGGCGGCCGTGGAGGCGGCGGTGGCGGTGGTGGTCACTAATACAGTGATTCCCCACAAAACTTAATTACAAATTAAAAAGAGAAGATTTCAAAAAATCTTCTCTTTTATTTTTGTTATTTTACAAAGATATCTTTTGTTTGCAAATTTGAAAAATCTATTTTCATACTTGCTTCCAAATCATCCTTCTTTAATGTTTTATATATTGTTTTTGAAATATATTTTTCAGCCATTTTTAATATGCCTTTATGTTCTGGGATATCATCAGGAAAATATATTCCACCCTTATCTTTATTTTTTAATATCCAACAAACTCCTGCCAACGCAGACATTGCAACCGGTGTTATCGTCGGTGTTTGCCAATAAGAATCTTTTTTATTTTTGTACAAAAATTCTGGTTTTATCCTATTTCCTACCCATACCGGTTTAAATTTTTCTCCGATTAAAAGTACCCCTACATATTCTGTTCCTGAAGATATTTTTTCTTGATAAAGTATCTCTGCCTTACTTGGATACTCGTATCCTCTAATTATAATTTTACCTGCAGGGTCTTCTGAATCTTGAGGTTTTTCTGAATCTGGATTAGGATATTCATTTACTTTTGCTTTATTAAAATAATTAACTGCATAATCACATGGTTGATATATAAACATTGTTGATGGTCTATATACACTCTTACCATTTTCTATTACTTCTAAGTTTTGAGCAATTGTAATTGTCTCCTCATGAGGAACTAAAAAGCCCTCAAACGGGCCATTTGGATAGTATGTACGACATCTTCTGTCTGCTGCCAAATTTTTAAATTCTATATATCCCTTTTCTTTGTTTACTAAGTTACACTCATCTTCAAAATCTATTTGCTCATGTGTACCAAAATTCATTGTAGCTTCACTAAGCATTTCAAACCAAAAAGAATCTGTACACCAAGTACTAAATAAAGTGTCATCGTTATTGTCGCCTTTTACTTCTTGCAAGTCTATATCGTTCACATGGATTTGTTTTATATTTAATAATCTTGCAGCTTCATTATATTGTTTATTTTTTATGAAGTTTTTTAATTCTTTATTGTGCTTATATTGTGTTTTCGCAATATACTCTATTCCCTCTTTTACAAAATAAGAAACTAATCCAGGATTATTTCCGTGTTGTAAAACTATAGGATATTTGTTTGTATTAGAACTTTGTTTGTGTTTTTCTCTTAATTCTTTTTTTAGTTCATTTTCATTAAAAATACTGTACCAATTTTCTGGCCAATCTGCTTCTCCGGTGTTTAAATACATTATATTGTTTTCGGCGCACCAATTACATATATCTCTTGTGCCAACCGTATCAGCGAAGTCTATTAATAAATCCCCTTCTTTAAGATACTTTCCAAAGATTTCTGCAAAGTTTTCTTTATTAATATCAGCCGTTATAAAATTAGCAACGATGCCACCTAAATTAACATACGCTTGAAATTCATAATTATCTCTCGTTATAACAAAGTATTTGTTTTCGTTATAATCTATCTCTTTTGGAAGTTTTTCAAAGAAGCTTTTTCCTACCGCACCAAAACCAAATTGAACAATATTTCCTTCAAATTTTATCATTTGTCTTGCTCCTTTTTATATATCCTTATGAGGTGCTCTTTTTATCGTTTTTAACTTTAAAACATCTGCTTCGACAGGTTCTACGTATCCGTCAGTATAATATATTTTTAATCCCACTTGTTGATATTTATATAATATTTTTTTCAAATCCGGATTTACCTCATCTTTTGTTCTTAAAATTATTTTAGTAATCTTATTGTTTAAAAGATATTCTGCAGATGGTACATCTTGATCATATACATCCCAGCTATTATCAAACACCGCAACACTCATTTTGTATCTATCTATACGATTTGAATCTAACAAAAATACAGGTGCAGCATTATTATCAATCTGTATGTTTTTTAGTTCATTAGCTCCCCACCATAACGCAACCTCTACAGCATGATTATCGACTGTTGCTCTTGAACCTGGTTGTTCATTTGTTCCATTATATATAGGAATTGGCCTCATACCCATTCTTGCTAGCGCAAGACCTTCCTTTATTGCATCATATCCTGGCAAATCTAAAAAGATTGCTGTATTTTCAGGAACATCATCTAAATATATTAATTTAGGAATCGAAAGATTTGAAAACTTATACGATTTTGAATAATCTTTTATTTCTACAAATGGAACTGGACGTACCCAATCTACCCATTTTGCACCAGCTGGTGCCCATATTTTATATACCTCTTTATTCGTAAGCATTATTCTTCGCTCCCTTCAATTAACACAGGAATATCTGCAGCTCTAGAATCTATACGAAGTCTATAACTTATTCTTGCATAATAACCCGCATGTTTTCCATCAACTGTATATGAACCTAAACATAGATGAAATTTTTCTCCTTCTTCACTTTCTAACGGTTTGCTAATAAATTTCTTTTGTGCAAGATATTCTTTTGGATTCTTTTTTACATCCTTCAAGATTTCTTCATATTCATCTGTTTTACAAGATTCTTTTATTGATATTTTTTCGCCAACTCTTCCGCATACATGGTTTATATATATAGCCTTTTTCGTTTTTGGCCTCTTTAACCTCAACTGTCTTTGGTAATAATCTCTTCCAATTAGTTAAAGATAAACCTTCTAATTCTAATTTATCCCACACTAATGGGAATCTTTTTGTTTGCGCAAATATTGCCACCGGATGATTGCATGAAGGAGTTACTGTATCAAAATATCCATCCCAATATTTTGGCTTGATATCTTTCAACCATTCTAATGGTGTGAATCTAAAAATTCCATCTAAAGGACCTTCATTTCCATAAAGAATACAATATGCTTTTTGTTCTTTAAACAACACATGTTCTGCCGCTCCATATATAACCTCAAATCCCATTGTTTCAAGTTTGTCCCCTAGATATTCCATAACTTGTCTATCATCGCTATATGAAGTACAATGCACCAACATTATTCTTCCACCAGGTCTAACTTTTTTTGCAATAGCACCTGTTAAAATATCTCCAAAATTTATATGCCACAGTTTTTCATCTTTAAACAAATATTTAGCTACTTGTGGCATCAATGATGCTTCTGCAAAACCACCGGGCACATCACTATTTACTTCACTAACATTCCATCCATCAATTGTAGGATGAAAATCATAGCGCATTAATCTAATATGTTTTTCTGGATCATAATTTTTCATAAGCTTAAGCTCTTTTGACATTTCTTTTGGTAGATTTAGAGGCTTGGCAAACTTTTGATTTTCATTCAAATATCTTTCGGCCTCTATTGTTTCTTTATCAATTGCCTCCGTTAATTTTTTTAATTCTTCATGTTCTTCTTTTGTAATTACAAGAACATGTTTTGCCACTGTGTTATAGTCTTGGAATTGAGGATCCCACTTGTAACAATCAAAAATCAAATTTAATCTGTACTCATCATATTTGTCTTTTGGAATTGTAAGTAATCTCATA
>CAYMVI010000013.1:0-37146 GCA_964394075.1 uncultured Eubacteriales bacterium
GAATCATCATTATGAGCACCAATATGATCCAAAAGACCGCCAAAAAGGTGCCCCACCATAGAAACTAAAACTTTTACTTTCTCTTTTTCTAGATTTATTTCTTGTACTACGCCAATGAAGCTTTCCAAAGGACCCGCGATAACTTGTACAGTATCACCTACTACAAAATCAACTTCAACCGGTACTTTTTCAAAGCCCATATTTCTAATTTCCTCATTTGTAAGTGGAACTGGCTTTCCTCCTGCTCCAACAAATCCTGTAACGCCTCTAACGTTTCTTACGATGTACCAAGATTCTTCAGTTACGATCATTTTGATAAGTACGTAACCTGGGAATACTTTTCTCAAAGTAGTTTTTCTTTTATCATCTTTTATTTCGATTTGTTCTTCTAGAGGAACTACAACTTCTTGAATAAGATGTTGCATATTTGAATTTTCTACAGCCTTTTCCAAAGTATCTTTTACTTTGTTTTCATATCCTGAGTAAGTATGTACAACATACCATCTTGCTACTTCTGTGTTATTAGTATCTTGAGGCATGGTATTCCTCCTTCATTTAAACTATTATTCTATTACTACTCTGCGTCTCCGCTTGTTACAACTTCACCGCTGATTTCGCCACTAACTTCGCCGCTTAATTCTCCGCTTACATCGCCACTAACAACTTCAACAACTTCATTGTCTTTGCCTGTGCCTAACATTAGGTTGTAAGCTCCGTTGCTTATGAAATCAAAAGTGATATTTAAAACAACTAGAATAACTGAAATTAATAAAACAAAACCTATAGTAACAGCTGTGCTTTTCATAGTTTGTTTTCCTGTAGGCCATATAACTTTCTTCAATTCACTTTTTGTGTTTTGAGCAAAGCTTTTGTTTACTTTTTTCTCTTCATTTTGCATATAGTTTCACACCTTTATACATTTATTTTACTATTTTGTTTCTTTGTGATCTGTATGTTTTTTGCAGAATTTACAATACTTTTTCTTTTCGATTCTGTCTGGATCATTTTTCTTATTTTTCTTTGTATCGTAATTTCTTTGTTTACATTCTGTGCATGCTAATGTAATTTTGTCTCTCATTGCATTCAACCCCTTTTCGTTCGGTATTTCCACGCATTTTTGTTCAAAAAAAAAGAACCTTTTTGCGGTTTGCTAGCTAATTATACACTGCACTTCCCTATTTGTCAACAATTTTAGCAAATATTTCAGTCCTATATATATAATAGTAGAAAATCGCTTTTTACGTCCTGAGGACTCACCTCAATTTGTGTTATTCTATAACGGAAATTATTAAAAATCAAGTACTTTAAAAGACCGCTTGAAATAGCGGTCTTTTAGTTAAAATTTATACATTTCTAAGGCATCGTTTGTCATTTTTTCTACTGAATAGCCTTCTTTTACTACTTTTCTATTATACTCCCCTTGTGCTTTTGTATCTTCGCCAAATACTTTTACAATATCTTCCAAAAGTGTATTTTTTTCTAGAACAGGTAATCCCCTGCATGTAAAGTTGTTTTCTATTGCGTTATCTAGCTTATCTGCTGTAAAAGCCCCTAAATATCCTTGACCATAATCAGGATTTCCTACTAATATAACTGGAAGTTCTGTGGCCATAGCTTCTAACGCAGCTCTACTTACTCCCACAAACAAATCTACTTTATTTAACAATTTGTCTACATCTGTTCTTTGTCCAGCTAAAAACACATTGGCTTTACCTTCAGATTTTTTCTTTAACTCTTCCAAATAATTTCCTGCGCCAACAATTAGAATTTGTGCACCATTTAAACGTTTATCCAAGTCATCAGCCATTTCGATTAATGTTTCAGCAACCTTTGAAGATTCTTTATCAATTCTGCTTATATGAATTATTGTTTTCTTATTTGTATCTAAGTTAATTCCTAAATCTTCCGAAACCTCTTTCTTACAAAATCTATTTAGATCAATTCCATTCACAGTAACTTTTACGTTTTCAGGATTTAATTTATATTCATCAATTCCATATTTTCTTATATCTTCACTTACTCCTAAAGTTCTTTCTCCCCAGTTTGTCAAAAGCTTCAATATAAAATTAACTTTATATATTCCATGAATTGTAGTTACAAAATGAACTTTTTCATTTTTGCATACATATCCACAAATAAAACCTGGAATTCTTGCATGTGCATGAACAATATCTATTTTATTTTCTCTAATTATTTTTCTTATTGTTTTTATAGATTTCAAAACATCATTTGGCTTTTTATCTTTTAACGGTGCTTCTACATGTATCACTCCGAATTCTTCTAATTCAGCAACTAGTTTTCCACCGGCAGATGCTACAAACACGTTATGCTCTCTTCTTTTTAATTCTTTAGCAAGCTCTAATATGTGTGTTTCTGCGCCACCAATATTCATTTCCATTGTAACTAGAAGTACGTTCATCGCACCCTCCATTTTGAAAAAGATTTTTATTGCTTTTTACTACTCACATTCTACATTAATACTTGAAATTGTTCCAGTTGTTTTTGCATATTTTGTCTCTATGGCTTTTTGACTATTTACTTTTAGTTCTATACTCTTATTTGCATAATACGCGTTATTTTCAACCGTTCCTGGAGTTTTGATTGTTATGACCAAATCCTTTTTATATGGATTTGTTGCTTTTACTAAAGTACCGTTTTCAGCAGTTTCATATGTTACTGCATCTGTCATTTCCACATTTTCTATAACACCAATATTTACACCTGTTAATGAATCAAAAACTATATCGCCTGATTGATATGCCATCGCAGTGTAGTCTCTTACACTATATACATCTACTGTATATAATAATGTACCTTGCGCGCTATCTTCTGTCTTTACATTATACTTTCCAAATTTAACATATGCCGCAACAATCAAAAGTATAACTACAAGAACTGTTAATAAATCTATTATATTTATTTTCTTCTTTTTGTTTTCTGTCATATGTCTCCACCTATCTTTCTATAGAAATAATGTAACCAGATAAAGCATATCCTTTACCTCTTACAAAAGCTTCTTTACCAACTTTTAATTCGTAGTCTCCTACAGAAATTACTCTATCACTAACGTTTGCATTAGCTTCAATTTTTAATGTTACATCGATCATGTCTTCTCTTTCATTTGATACAAATGTTCCATTTACTAAGTCTGGAACAATAACTTGATTTGGTTCTGTTGTTGCTTCAATGATTGTTCCGATGTTGTAATTTTTAACGCTATCATAGGCTGTTGTTCCAACTTCTATATACTTTTCAACTTCTGGTAAACAAGCTGTTGCTTTTACACTGTATACAACTTTAGTTCCATTTGACATTACTGTTGTAGCATCTTGTTTATTCATAAGTTTGAAACCTATAACCCCAGCTATTAATACTGCTAAGATTATAAAAATATCTAATACATTTACATGTCTCTTTCTTGGTTGTGCTGCCACTTTTTCATAAACTCCTTGAACATTTTTTACGTAATGAGCAACTGTGAATTTATTGTTAAATATTTCAACAGATTTTTCTTGCATATATTTTCTTGTATCTGCATTTGTTAATATTTTTTCAATCGCTTCAGCTGTTGCTTCTGGTTTTTGAATTGGAACTATAAATCCATTTTCTTTATCAAAAATCAAATATGGATTTCCACCGTAGTTAGATGCTACTGCTGGTACACCAATACTCATTCCTTCTAATAAAGACAAGCTTGATGTTTCTGTTCCGAAAGAACAGTTAATTTGAATATCAAATATATTTAAGAAATCTCCAACATTTTTTACAAAGCCTGTGAAGATTATATTCTTTTCTAATCCTAACTCTTTAACTTTTGCTTTTAGTCTTTCTTCTTCTGTTCCAGCACCGCAGATAAAGAATTTAGCTTTCATACCCTTTTTTAGAAGTATGTTTGCTGCATCAATAAATGTGTCGTGACCTTTTACATATTCAAGTCTGGCAAGAATACCAATTACAAATTCATCATCAGCAACACCATATTGTTTCTTTAATTTTTTTCTAGCTTCATCAGAAGTTGTGGCAATTTGTTCAACACCATTAAAGAATGTGTCGATTTTATCTTTTGATATTCCACCTTCTAACAAGTTTTCTTCAGCAGCATACCCTACTGCAATTATTCTGTCTGAGAAATATTCATTTACACTCTTGTAGATAAATTGTCCAATTCCTTTTTTGATTCTTTCACTTACTGGATATGCACAATGTCTTGTGTAAATTACTTTAACACCTTTAACTGTTCTCGCAGCGATTCTAGCTATACTAGATGCATGAGTATGAACAATGTCTGGTTTTTCTTCTTTAATAATTTTTCTAAGTTTGAACAATGATTTAAAGTCTAATGATTTGTCTTTTAATCCATCGATTTCAATTAGTTTGATTGGTGCTCCTTCTAATTCTTTTACTAGTGCACTTCCCTTTGGAAGAACCACAACAATTTCAAATTTTTTAGTATCAAAGTTTCTTGAAAAGTTTATGATAACTTTTCCAGCACCACCAATGTTAGTATCACTGATAATATTAATAACTTTAATCATATCTTCATTCCTTTCCTTCTTCTTTTTCTTCTAGTTTTGTTGCAACTATACCGAAAGCTATAACCATCCAGAAAATTAAAATAACTCTGTAATTATACCAAGTATAATCAAACATTCCTTCTAAGAAAAATCCTGTCATACCAGCTACAATTCCTGCTAATAAAATATCTTTCTTTTTCAACATTTTTATCGTGGTATCTTTATAGAAGTTGTATACCATTCCTAAAAATGTGATTAATCCGATTATTCCAAATTGAGATACAAATTGTAGATACAAGTTGTGTGAGTGTGGAGCTTCAATGTTGTTGTATGAATACAATGGATAAATTGTATTGTAGCTCGTTTCTCCTAATCCCACTCCACAGAACCAGTAATCTTTTAGCATCGCTAATGTTCCCATCCAGATATACACTCTGTATGATGTTGATGAATCTGACATATCACCAATACTCATAAATCTGTTGATAATTGTTTCTGGTAACACAAATGGCATTGCTAATAATGCAACCACTCCAAGCAAAATGAATCTTCTATCAATCATTATTGCAAGTAGTGCAAGCGCAAATAATATTCCAAGCCAGCATCCTCTTGAGAATGTTAATACCATTGCTAAAGTTGTTATACCTACAATTCCTAGTAAGAATAATTTTTTCCAGAATCCTTTTTCTGTCCAAAATAATCCTACAGCAATTGGAATTACTAAAATTAAATATTCACCATATACATTTGGATTTTCGAATGTTGAATAAACTCTCATTTTTATATCTTCAAACATTTCTGAATCAAGCCAAGCTTGTGAATATACATCACCAAAGATATATTGATGAATTCCATATACAGCAGATAATGCTGCTGCAATTACAAATAAGTAAAGTAAGAACTTTAATTGTTTTTTAGTTTCTACTGTGTTGATTATCACGAAGTACGCCATTGCAAAAGCAATCATTACAAGAGCTATTTGATAACTTTCCTCCACCGATATTGAAGTAAATGCACTTACTGCAATTACTAATATAAACAGTAATACCCACAGATTTGCTTTGAAGTATTTTAATTTGAATTCCGGATTAATCATCAGTTTTAAGAAAAGTGATAATCCAGTGAAAATCACCATTGCTATGCAAACCATTGTTGGTAAGAATGGTGTTAAAAATACTGTTAGAGAAAGCCATATCATTGGCTTCGCAAAAATGCTATCTTCAAAAAGCTTGTCTAGCTTTAATTTGCAAAATAACTTTCTCAACACTTCAATAATCTTATTTATTAACTTTACAAATATTGTTTCTGTATCTCTTTTTTCATGATTAACATCTTTTATAAAAAATCCAACTAATGCACTTTCTGAAAAGATTTTAGTTAACCAGTTAGATATAGCAACAAACATTTTATATACGTAACTTTGTTTTAATGTGTTCATATATCTTCCTTCTCACTACGCTTTGTTTTTTATCTTTGCGATAAAATCTACCACTGTTTTGTTTTTCATAAGAATTACAGTCGCAAAATAAATAACTACACCTGCAACTACACTTGCTGCAACTCTAAGCAATGTGTACAAGATAGTTTCTCCAACTATCACTTTCTTTAAAACAATTATTACTAACGCCATGATAGTTGCCGCAACTATTGTTTTTGCAGATTCTTTCATTGTTTCTTTGTTAATAATTCCTTCGATTCTCTTATTAACCAATATTAACATCAAGATTGCAGTTACTATCGATGTGATTGATGTTGCAAGTGGTAATCCAACATATCCCATCGTTCTAACTAATACAATGCTTAGTATTATATTTAACGCAATTGCAACCACACTTGTCTTCATAGGTGTTTTTGAATCTTGCATTGCATAAAATGCTTTGTTCAAAAATTCCATTAAACCGTAACCAATCATACCTATTGCATAATAGATAAGTGCTGCGCTTGTAAGCATTGTAGACTCGGCTGTAAATTCTCCTCTTTCATATATCATCTTTATAATGTCTGAGCTTAAAAGTGCGATTCCTACAGACATCGGAATTATAAATAACATTGATATATTAAAAGAATTATTTAACACTGATTTTATTTCTTCTTTATTATTATCCGCAGTTAGCCTTGAAAGCTCTGGGAATATTATATTCGATAATGTATATGAAAATACTCCAACGATTATTATGTATAAGTTATATGAATATTCAATCGCTGAAATTGCTTGCCCATTTTCAAGTCCTGATGCAAATCTGATATTTATTAAATTGTTAAGTGGTTGTACCCACGTGCTAATTAATATTGGTAATGCAAGTACCAACATTTTTTTGATACCTTCGTCTTTAAAATCTATGAAAAACTTAGGTCTGTATCCTTTTTTGAAAGCTACTGGAAGTTGAACTAGTATTTGCGTTCCCCAACCTATAAGCATCGCGATTGCCGCACCTTTTATTCCATATTTTCCATTGAATAAAATCAAATATAAAATTACAATTCCGTTAGCGACTACACTTATTATAGATGGTATTTTGAATTCATCCATAGATTGTAAGAATCCTACAAATACAAACGCTATCGCTGTAAATAACATTATTGGGAATAGTATTCGTAGTAATTCTATCGTTAATGTGTATGCCGTAGGATCTAAGTTTGGAGCAATTAAATTAACAACTTGTGGTGCAAAAATTATGCCTAATACTGTTAATATAAGCGATATCACAATGATTATACTCATGAAGTTATTCATAAATTTCATTGCTCGCTCTTTGCTTTCTTTCTGCATAAACTCATTAAATATAGGAATAAACGTAGATGATATCGCAGCTCCCAAGCTCATATCTAGTAATTGAAGCGGTATTCTTGAAGCGGTAAAAAATGCAGTCGCTTCTATTCCAGTTCCATACAAACTTGCAAAAATTATATTTCTAACTAATCCTAGTATTTTAGCTAGGAAAATAGCACTAAACATAAAAGTAAAAGTCTTGATTATCCCTTTTTTCATACTATCTCCTTTATCTGGTCTTAATCCCCTACATAATATCACAAACCTTTTTATATAACAAGAAATCCATAGAATTGTTACATCTTTTTAGGCATAAAAAAAGAGCTATTCAGCTCTCTTTTCAAATTGGTTTTTCGTCAAAATCTGAACATAATTTTCAGAATGATAAGCAATATTACTCCTGGAAAACCAAGTAATGTTATGCAAGATGCAGAGATAACATTAAATGGGATGATGAAGTTGCAAATGTTTAGCATGGCGAATAAAGCCCCACCAAACAAGATGTTTAAGAAAACGGTTGCAAACCAACCATCTTTCCCAGCCATCATCTTCAGGAGCGAAAAGCTTCCAATTATTCCTATCACAGTGTAAGCTAGTCCATCCATAGGGATACCTCCTTAAAGTTCTTCTTTTCTGCCCTGTGATTTATGTTCCTAACATAGCAATTTATACTTGTCCGTTTTAAACACTATTCTTCGTATTCAAATTCCCAGTCAAATATTTTAACTATGTCGCCTTCTTTTATGCCTCTCCTACGTAGTTCGGCTTCTATTCCCATTTTTCTTAAAGTGTTATGGAAATAAGCCATTGATTCGTAATCTGAAAAGTTTACTCTTCTCATTATAGTTTCTATCTCTTTACCCTCGATTGTGAATGTGTTGTTCTCTCTAGTTATTGTCCAACCAGGAGTTTCGTCATCGAAAGTATAATGAGCCACTTTGTCTTCAACTTCAAATTCTTCTTTTGGGATGTCCTTTAATAGATCTGCGATTCTCATAAACAAAGTATCCAGACCTTCACCTGTTACAGCAGATATTTTGAAGATTTCCATGCCATTTTCTTTGGCTTTAGCCTCTAATTTAGCAAAGTTTTCTTCATTTTGTAGTACATCTGCCTTGTTTGCTGCTATAATTTGAAGTTTTTTAGGTAGTTTTTCGCTATAATTAGCTAATTCTATGTTGATCTTTTCAAAATCTTCTACAGGATCCCTACCTTCAGTTCCTGCAACATCTATTACATGTAGTAATACTCTTGTTCTTTCAACGTGTCTTAAGAATTGAAGTCCTAAGCCTACGCCTTCACTAGCTCCCTCAATAAGTCCTGGAATATCTGCCATTACAAAGCTAGAGCCATTTTTCAATTTTACTACACCTAAACTTGGTTCTAACGTAGTGAAATGATAGTTAGCAACCTTAGGTCTAGCAAGTGTCATCCTAGATAACAATGTTGATTTACCTACATTTGGGTAACCTACAAGTCCAACATCCGCAATCATCTTTAATTCAAGGATTACTGCCCTTTCTTTACCAGGTTCTCCTGTTTCTGCAAAATTAGGGATTTGTCTTGTTGCTGTAGCAAAGTGAACGTTTCCTTTTCCGCCTTTTCCGCCTTCAAGGATACATTCTACTTGATCTTCTTTAGATAAATCAGCAATTATAGCCCCAGTTTCTGCATCTTTAACTACAGTTCCTTGGGGCACTTTTATATAAAGGTCTTCACCTTTTTTACCATTACATCTACTGCCGCTTCCTGGTTCACCATTCTTTGCAGCATATCTTTTGTTGTATCTAAAATCTATCAATGTGTTTAGCCCAAGGTCTACTTTGAAGTATACACTTCCACCTTTTCCGCCGTCTCCGCCGTCAGGGCCACCATTTGCAACATATTTTTCTCTTCTAAAAGAAATCGCACCATTTCCGCCATTTCCAGACGCAATAGTGATTTTTGTATAGTCTATAAACATAATTATTCCCCTTCTATGCAATATTTTACCATATTTTAGTAGGTTTTTCAACAAATTTTACATAATTAAGTCTGTGTTTTTTCTTCTCATTTTATGCATAAAAAGGCACCTATCCGTTGGATAAGTGCCACTTTTATTGATAGTTATTTAGTTTCTGTAACGATACTAACTTGTTTTTTATTTTTACCTTTTCTTTCAAACTTTACAACGCCGTCTGCTTTTGCGTATAGAGTATCATCACTACCAATGCCTACATTTGTACCTGGATGAATCTTAGTTCCTCTTTGTCTAACAAGGATGTTTCCAGCTAAAACGTATTGTCCATCAGCTCTTTTGGCACCAAGTCTCTTTGACTCACTATCACGTCCGTTTTTGGTACTACCCATACCTTTTTTATGTGCCATGTTTTTCACTCCTTTCGAAATCTTGATCTATTAGCATTTTTATAAAATCCTAATGTATTTGATTTAGATTAAAAATCTAATTATTCAGCAGCTTCTTCTGCAGTAGCAGCTTTTTTAGCACTTGCTCTTTGGCTGATTTTTTCAATCTTAACCTTTGTGTATGGTTGTCTGTGTCCTTGTTTCTTTCTTTCATTCTTTTTAGCTTTGTATTTAAATACAACAACCTTAGGACCTTTACCTTGAGCAATAACTGTAGCTTCTACTTTAGCGCTTTTAACTGTTGGTGATCCTACTTTGATTTTTTCACCATCAGAAATAAGTAAAACTTGATCAAAAGTAACTTTTTCACCTTCATTAACTTCTAATTTTTCTAGGTAAACTTCGTCACCTTCTGCTACTTTGTATTGTTTTCCACATGCTTTGATTATAGCGTACATCTAAAGCACCTCCTTCATATAAAACTCGCTAATCTCTTATTTAGGTAGCCTTTAAGGCATTTATAACCATAATTAGGCGGATTACACGAGTGACATTATACAACCTCAAGAGCGCAAAGTCAAGCGTATTTTAGATATTTTTGGCAATAATGCGCGTCCAAAAGGGGACGTCCTCATTTGGACAGTTTTGCATAAGGTTCTTTAAATTTTTGCAATAAAAAATGTCCAAATGAGGACGTCCCCTTTTGGACATTTTCTTAATTATCTAAACGCTAATACCGGTCTAAATCCTATAGCTTCATTCGCTGCTCCATCAGCTTCTTCAAAACTAAATATTCCGGCTCCAGCACCATCTTTTGCCTCGCCACCTCTAATAAAGAATGGTTTGTTTCCACTTGGATATTTTGAAGCATCTCCAAAAATCGCGTTATTTCCAACATAATGTGTTGAAGTCTCATATATCGCATTTCCGTGAACATTGTCTGTTATACCGTTTTTCTTATAGTTATTCAACGGACCATCTGGGTCTCCAACATTATACGCTTCTCTCATGTATGGCATTACAGTATCAGTCAAGGATGTACCATTTTCAGATATATTATCTTCCATATTTAATAGATATGTTGCTACATATTCAGCTGCACCACCAGCCAAATCATATACGCCATATATGTTTCCTGTAGTTGAAGCATTCATACCAGATCTAGAGTCTGTTCCAGCTGTATTATAATCATAATTATTATTAAATTGATTTTCTGATGGTGAATATGTTCCTGTTCCTGCACCACCGCCACCAGTTATATAACTAGAAGCTCTATTTGCAGACATTTCATATCCATTTCTACCATATGCACTATATGCAAGATATGCTGTAGCTCCCCATTCGCTGCTCTTCATCATGTGAGATGATAGTGCAGGATACATTATTGAAGAGTAATCATACGCATCGCCTATTTTTATGTTTGTATAACTTTTTACGCTTGGTACTGATTTTATCGTGTTTGATTCACCTTGTTCTGATATAGTAGCGTCACTTCTCGACGCTTCAAATTTGGCAACCCAAATACCTGTTAGATCATTTGACCAGTTACCATCCGCGTTATGCACAACTGAATCACCTATTCTTTGGAATGCAGGATGCACAATATAGTCATTTGAAAGTGTTTTTACTGTAATTTCATTATTTATTAAGTTTTCCTCTTTATATTGAGTATTAGAAGTTCCACTTAAGAACATTATATCTATTGAAGCATAAATAGATCTTACATCATCAGGATTTTCAGCAACAGTTTTTCCGTCGGCTTCAAAATAATTTATTCCATCTGTTGTCGAATTTTGATAATAACCTTTTACATCTGTTTTTGAACTATTGGTATAATAGATTATTTTATATGCATAACGAGGTATCCATACCCAATAACTTCCGTCCATTGTTTTTGCGTTTGCCCAAATACTATCTTTTGAATCTGTCATTCCATTTCCTAGAGAGTAGTTATACCAAGTTACTTTCTCACCGTTTGCTGTCATCCAAGTATTTGGATTTATTTCTATTTCATCTTCTGGTCTTTCTAATGTACCATCCCAAATAATGGCTTTCATACCAGTAGCCATTGCTGGTTCGTTAGGTAACGTTCTAGCGTGCGCAGCTGGAGTTCTTACTTCTGTTATTTCAGACTCACTTACATTGCCAGCTTTATCTGTTGCTCTAGTTCTTACGTTGTATACTGTTTGTGGTTCTAAAACTACATCTTTTATTTTTTCTACCCATGTATATTGTAAATCATCTGCTTTTTTATAACCAAAAACTACTTTATCTATACCGCTCTCATTATCTTCTTGTTTGTTATGAACAGTAATTTTCATGTCGTAAGTAATTTCATCAACCGTTGGAGCTGTTGTAGTAGGTTTTTTTGTATCTAAAAAGATTGTGTCTGATGCTACAGTGTATATTAAGTCACCGTCTTCATCAGTTTGATTTGCTGTAAAATATGCAAATAATTCTATTTCACCATTTTCATCTTTAAGTTCATAATTTGACACAAATCCAGAATGAGGCATCCATGTGATGTCTGTTAAATTCTCTTCTCCATTATAAGAGAAATACATCGAACTTGAACCTTGTGCCTTTAATGTTAAAGATACTTTTCTATCATTTGTGTATTGCGCATCTTCATTAATAATAACTTTAGCACCATTTAAAGGTTTAAGAATTGTATCAATAAAATTACTATCTAATAACATATTTCTAGAAACTCTATACATTACATTGTTTCTGTCTGTTACACTTCTATTTCCTGCATAATCTTCAACATATAATACGATGTTTCTCACATCATCACCATATGTTTCTCCACTATATTGGAATTGTGGATATTCTGCATCTAACGCTCTCAAATCATTACCTGCTGCTTCGTGTTCATTGTACACTCTTAAATATTCTTCATATTCTGACTTATATGTTGTAATACTTTTTCCAACACTTGCAGTAACACCATTTACTTTTTCACCAGTATATGCTTCTACATATGTCCAACGACCTTCTTGAGCTGCGTTTGGTAAATGGCTTGGTGTCCCTTGGAAATACGCTTCTACTGCTTTGTCAGTCTCTGCTCTTTGATTTTCTGGTATTTCATAATTAACGATTTTGTACATTACTCTTGATATTCCAGTTTCATCATCAATAATTACAATGTTATCATCTGTAGTTGTGTAAATGTATGGTTCTATATCATCTATTTTATTTACTATTACATTAGTAACTTTTACAAAACCTTCTGCATTTTCTACATATATGCTATAGATATCATTTTCTGTTACTTCAATAGTATCACCATATTCAAAAAAGTTACCTAATGTTTTAAATTGCTCTGCAGTAATTGGACCACCTTTATAATATTTAAACGTCCATAAATCATTTACATTAGGTTCATCTGGAACCGATACTATAAGTTTACATCCTGTTGTCCACGCAAGCGGATTACCTGTTACTTTTATTTCAAAAGCTTCGTCAGCACCATAAACTCTATTTATTCCTAACATTTCATCAGTTAGTGTGTAATATGTAATCCCTTGATATGTTAATGGGTTAGCAACATATATCTTTAATGAACCTTCATTTATTATATATCCTCTTTGTGAGTCCACAAGATTTAAACTACCTAACTTTGAAAGGTCAACTCTATAATACTTTCCTGTATCAGTGTCACTCGCTTGTATCTGTGCTTCTGGATCCATAGTATATTCTACCGCGATACCATTCTCACCATATAAAGCTGGAATGACTCCTTTTTTGGCATAATATTCTTTTGCGAATTGTTCAACTTCTTGCAAATCACTCATAAAATTAGTAACTTCTCTATCAGCAGTCACATTTCTAAGTGTAACAACAGCAGTCATCGTAAGTATTAACATAACCGCAATTGTTATAACTAATACACTTAGTGAATAACCTTTTTCATTAGTAAACATCCACTTCACCTCTATTATTTAGTTTACTGTTTCTTGCTTTGTTTGTAAATAGTCAATTACCTTACAAAGTTTTTCTTTTTTCAATTCTTCTTTAGATATTGTGTATATATATCCTGTAAAAATAATAAAGTAAAAATTTTTATATACTATCATTTGAAACAACGCAAACGAAAACAAAATTGCAATAAAAATTTTGCGTATTATAAAATTCACTTTTCTTCTATTTTCTTTGCGAACAAACGATGTTAATATTCTACCTCCATCAAACGGAAGTATCGGTATTAAGTTTATTAAACAAATTACTAAATTAAACATTGCATAAAGAGGATTATTTATTATCTCAAAAAATAAAAAACTGGCAAGTGGTCCTGCCAGTGATATTAAAAATTCTTTCAAAAAAGAAGTCTCGCCATTATATTTCGCATTTATCCCAATTGGTAGCAATGTAACTTCTGGAATATCTACTTTACAAGAAAGCGCTACTAACATATGTGCTAATTCGTGCATAATTACAAACACATAATAAATTAAAAATATATCTAGCATTCCACATGCATACATATATGCCATTATTAAAAATAAATATATGTGTATCTTTATTACCATTGTGCTTTATTCCCAAACTTATTTTTCACATTAATCACAATTATCACCCAAAAGTAATATATGTTTAACTTTTAAACTTAGAATTATTTTAACAAAAATATTCCGATTATCCCCACTACAATAAGCGCTACACCATACATGATTTGCTTTAAATTTATTTTTCGTTTTTTAGACTCTGTATTTTTTCGATGTATATTTTCCAAATCAAAAACGTATTCACTTAAGAATTCTTCGGCTTCATCACGAGCAATTTCTTTTCTAATATCAACTGTATCTTCATCAACATCTTCTTTCAAAATAAAGATCGCCTCTTCAATAATATTTGAAGGAATATCTTTCACACATATTACATTCTTATTTGTATTGCTTGTCATCAAATCACTCCTTTTTGTTTTTCTCATAAGTAATTTTTGCCAAGCATTGAAAAAATATACATAAACTTTACCAATAAAAAAGATGCCGCTTTCGCGACATCTGAAATTATCTTATTATCCATTTACATCCTTGTATGGTTGTTTAGCAGGTATATCTCTCGTTTTTGCAATATACATTTTGTTGTTTGTTACTCCAAATGTATCTTTCATCAAATTAAGTACCGCTTTATTATCTAAGCTCGATAAAGAAAATTTATGTTTCTTTCCATTATCCTCTACTATTACTAACTTTGTTGTATAAGCATGGTTCTTTAAGAATTTTTTATTGTAACTATATATATACATTCCCGTAATTCTCATAACATCAAATTCTTTTGGAATATATAAAAATCTTGAAAATTTCAATTTCCCTTCTTTTAGACTAATAGTCCTTGTAAGTTCCATTAAATATACACCAAATAGTGTCACTAACGTAGGTACAGTAATAAAACTATCTATTCCCTCAAGATTTGCAAGTCCTAAGTAAAATCCCATAAATATACCTGTACAGATAGACAATCTTAATATGTATTTTGGATTTGCTGTGATATATCTTTCTTTCGCAAGATTCATCGTAGTTACGTTGTTAAAGAAAGCTCTATTATTTGGCTCTTTATATAAACGCTCTCCTAATATCCAATTTGTAATTATTAATATATATGTTATTGCTGTAATTATATATGTACCCATTTAAAGCCCTCCTTGTTTTTAACTACTATTTTGCTGATCCATGATAATTCAAATAATCTCTTCTTGCTGTTTCTGGAGAATCTACTCCAGTAGCATTTTTAACTGGTGAGAAGTCTTCTTCTCTCTTACCTCTCAATAGACCAAACTCTGGTATTTGTGAAAATGCATCAAATAAGAATGATTCAAATTTGTATGCGTTTGGTGCATCAGGAGTTATAAACTCTCCATCTTCATTCATGTATGCTGTTTTCTTATGAGCTACATGATATGGTAATTTGAATTTTTCTATTTCTTCTAATGCAGATACATTGAACAAGTTTAGAAGAACATGTCCTTCTCCATAAACAAGCTCACCATTTTCATCACGCATGTGTGCGTGTTCAGTTGAAATCTCACTGTATTCTATAACGTATGGTTTTCCATCCTTCTTACAGAATACTCCAACCTTCTCGTCTGGATTTGATTTAGGAACAGTTTTTGAAACTATTCTAAAATTATTTTTTATAGCATATCCCATTAGTAGTGGATCAACTAGTTGTACCAATACATTATCGATACCAGCTATAAATATCCATTCGATTCCTCTAGCTTTCATATCAGCTAGGATACCGTTTCTTCCTAGAGCTTCAAAAACTCCACCATGTCCGTCCGCAGCTTCTTTTACTAATCCGTTTTCTTCTATAACAAGTCTTCCTGCTTCGTCCATCATTGGAAGTTCACCTTGTTTAAAGAAATAATTTGTTGCTTCTTTTGGATAACCAAAATAATTGTTTTTCTCAAAGAAAGCAATTGTATCGTCGTTATTTTCCCTACTTGTCATTATGTACCAAGGTACTGTAACTCCGTACTTTTCTTGTGCAGCTTTTAGAATATCACATTGGATTTCAAATAAGCTTTTGTGTGACTCTAATCCCAAGTCATACGTTCCTTTTGGACCGTCATGTCCAAGTCTTGTTCCTTGTCCACCTGCCATTGTTACTATAGCAAGTTTATTGGCTCTAATCGCAGCCTCTCCTAGCTCGATTATTTCTGCTCTTTCTTCTGCTGATAATTTAGCAGAATCTTGGTATGCCATTGGTTCAATTATGGCATCTTTCATCTCAATTTTTGTTTGAGATAACGCGTATAGATCTTTCATTTTTTCAAAGTCAATTCTTGCAACTTGTTGCATTAATTTTTCTTTACCTTCTTCATCTAATCTTTCATAAGATTTAGTGATATGACTTTGTCCGTACTTTTCTAACAGCGTTTTAAATTCGTCAAAATTCATAATAACACCTTCCTCACAAAACATTATACAATATTAACTTCAAAAAGCAAAAATATTTTTCATAATATTCACGTAAAAAAGACGCCTTTTTTCGGCGTCTTTTTCTTATTTATTTTTTCTCTTCAACGTCTAATTTTATATGAACGTCTTTTAATTGATTTAGATATACTGGAGAAGGTGCTCCCATTAGTAAATCTCTAGCTTTACTATTTTTAGGGAATGCAATTACTTCTCTTATGCTATCTTCTTGTGCAAGAAGCATAACAATTCTATCAAGTCCAGGAGCAGCACCTGCGTGTGGTGGTGCACCATATTGGAATGCATTGAATAATGCTGGGAATTTAGCTTCAACATGTTCTCTTGAATATCCTGCAATTTCAAATGCTCTTTCCATGATTTCTACGTCATGGTTTCTTACAGCACCTGATGCAAGTTCATATCCGTTACATACTAAGTCATATTGGTATGCATAAATATCTAGTGGATCTTTTGTATTTAATGCTTCTAATCCACCTTGTGGCATTGAGAATGGGTTGTGGTTAAATTCAACTTTTCCTTCATCGTCTTTTTCATACATTGGGAAGTCTACTATCCAGCAGAATTTGTAGCATTCTTTTTCTAATAAATCTAATCTCTTACCAAGTTCAATTCTAATTAAGCCAGCAAGTTTTTGTGCTCTTTCTTCCTCTTCTTCTGCGATGAAGAATACAGCATCATTTTCTTTAGCATAAGTTTTTAAGAATTCTTCTGTCATTTCTGGTGTAAAGAATTTTGCAATACCACCAGCAAGTGTGTTTCCTTCTTCAACTTTTACATATGCTAAACCTTTAGCTCCACCTTCTACTTGTGCAAATTCACCCATGCTATCAAAGAATTTTCTTGTTTCTTTTGCAGCACCAGGTACTACTATTGCAATTATATGTTTATCTTGGAAAGCTTTAAATTCAGTACCTTCAAATAACTTAGTTACTTCTTGAAGAACTAATGGGTTTCTAAGGTCAGGTTTATCACTTCCGTATTTTCTCATAGCTTCTCTAAATGGGATTCTTAGAATTCCATCTTCGCTAACACTCCATTTTGTATGTCTTCTAAATGTGTTTAATACAACATTTTCAACAACAGCTAATACATCATCTTGTGTTGCAAAAGACATTTCTAAGTCTAATTGATAGAACTCACCTGGAGATCTATCTGCTCTTGGGTCTTCATCTCTGAAACATGGAGCTATTTGATAATATCTATCAAAACCAGACATCATAAGCAATTGTTTAAATTGTTGTGGTGCTTGTGGTAATGCATAAAATTCACCTGGATGAAGTCTACTTGGAACTAAGAAGTCTCTAGCACCTTCTGGTGATGAGCTTGTTAAGATTGGAGTTTGGATTTCTACGAATCTCATTCCATCCATAATTTCTCTAATAGTCTTCATGATTTGCGCTCTGAAAACGATATTGTTGTGAATCTTTTCATTTCTTAAATCTAAAAATCTATATTCTAATCTTAAATCTTCTCTTACATCTTGTCCGATATTAATTTCGAAAGGTAATACGTTTTTAGCTTTTCCTGTAACTCTAATTTCACTTGGGATAACTTCGATATCTCCTGTTGCGATGTTAGGATTTTTGTTACTTCTTTCGCAAACTTTACCTGTAATAGAAATTGTGCTTTCTGTTGTTACTTTTCTCATTTGTTCTAAGTGAGCTTCTTCTTGAATTGCAAGTTGTGTAACACCATAGTGGTCTCTTAAATCAACAAACATCATAGCACCTAAGTCTCTAACTGTTTGTACCCATCCTGCAAGTCTTACTTCTTCGCCAACGTTTTCCATTCTTAGTTCGTGGCAATAGTGTGTTCTGTACTCGTTCATTTTTATTCCTCCTAATAAATTAATGTATTGGGACGTAAAATATTCGTGCTAAGAAGATTATCTTAAAACAACAAAAAGTCCCATGAGCTCAATCTAGAACTCATGGGACGTATAGTCTTTGTACGTGGTACCACCCAATTTTATACTCATTAGAAATTTAACGCATATATTACGGGCTTACTTTCTCTTCATAAGCCTGCTCCAAAGTGTCTTCTGATTAGTTTGCTTTAGATACTTTCAGCCAAGGTATCTTTCTCTTCTAAAAGCGCTGTAACCGTACTCCTCTTCTTCATCACATTACAAGAGGAATTATAATCCCTTTTACAAAGATTGTCAATGCTTTGAGATAGACAAACCTGGCTTTTTGGTGTATCATTACTACTTGAGAAATATGCAAAGGAGTGATTATTTTGCTAAGTGATATCGAAATTTCAAAAAACGCAAAAATCCTTCCTATAAAGGAAGTTGCAGCAAAAATAAATATAACTGAAGATGATTTGGAGTTATACGGCAAATATAAAGCTAAACTCTCAGATGAACTTATCAAAAAAGTGCAATCAAATAAGGATGGAAAATTAGTATTGGTTACAGCTATTAACCCTACTCCAGCTGGCGAAGGTAAAACTACCGTTAGCATTGGTCTAGGTCAAGCTTTGTGTAGATTAGGAAAAAAAGCATTACTTGCACTTCGTGAACCATCTCTTGGTCCTGTTATGGGATTAAAAGGCGGCGCTACTGGTGGTGGTTATAGCCAAGTTGTTCCAATGGATGATATTAATCTTCATTTCACTGGAGATATTCATGCTTTGACTGCTGCTAATAATCTTCTTTCAGCTATGATAGATAATCATATTTATCAAGGTAATGAATTAGGAATTGATACTAATAACATCACATGGAAACGTGCTTTAGACGTTAACGATCGTACTCTTAGAAATATAACTATTGGTCAAGGAGCAAAAAACGGACCTGAAAGAAATGATGGTTTTTCTATTACAACAGCTTCAGAAATGATGGCAATCCTTTGTCTTGCTGAAGACTTAGAAGATTTAAAGAAACGTATTTCAAACATCTTGATTGGATACACTTTTGATAAAAAACCTGTATTCGCTTCTGATATAAAAGCCGAAGGTGCATTAACTGCTCTTCTAAAAGATGCTATGAAACCGAACTTAGTTCAAACTTTAGAAAACACACCTTGTATCATTCACGGTGGACCATTTGCAAATATAGCTCATGGATGCAACAGTGTAGTTGCTACAAAAACTGCCTTAAAACTTGCAGACATAGTGGTAACAGAAGCTGGTTTTGGTGCAGATTTAGGAGCTGAAAAATTCTTAGATATTAAATGTAGAATGGCAGGTTTAAAACCAGATGCAATCGTTATCGTTGCAACAATTCGTTCATTAAAATATAACGGCGGCGTTGAACTTGCTAATTTAAAAGAAGAAAATTTAGAAGCTTTAGAAAATGGTTTCTGCAATCTTCAAAAGCATATTGAAAATATGAAAAAGTATGGAGTTCCTGTACTTGTTACAATAAACAAATTTGAATCTGATACATCAGACGAAGTTGCATTACTTAAAAAGTTGTGTAGCCAAAACGGTGCTGAATGCACAGTTTCAGAAGTATTCGTTAAAGGTGGCGAAGGCGGCGTTGAACTTGCTAACGAACTTATTAAAGTTTTAGAAAATGAAGAATCAAACTTCCACCCTATTTACGATGAGAAACTATCTATCAAAGAAAAAATAGAAACTCTTGCACGCGAAATTTATGGTGCAGAAGGTGTTGACTACTCAGAACAAGCCTTAGAACAAATTGCTCAAATAGAATCAATCGGATTAGATAAGAAACCAATTTGTGTTGCAAAAACTCAATACTCATTATCTGATAACGCAAAACTTCTTGGAAGACCAAAAGATTTCACAATCACAGTTAAAGAAGTTAAAGTTTCTAATGGTGCAGGATTTATCGTAGTTATAACAGGTGCAATAATGACAATGCCTGGATTACCTAAAGTTCCAGCTGCAGAAAAAGTAGATGTTTTACCTAACGGAACATTAACTGGTATATTCTAAAAAAATTAAGCTGATGTCTCATCACATCAGCTTTTATATTGGAGGATTTAAATTGGAAAATTGTAAGCTATGCGCTTTTAATTGTAATATTAATAGAGATGAAAATTTAGGACATTGTAAATGTAGCTCTAATCCGAAGCTAGCACTAGCTTCTATCCACATGTGGGAAGAACCTTGCATAAGCGGCACTAATGGATCTGGCACAGTGTTCTTTTCAGGATGCAATTTCAATTGTGTGTTTTGCCAAAATCATCAAATATCTCACGAACAATTCGGAAAAGAAATCACTGTCGAGCGTTTAGCTGAAATCTTTTTAGAATTGCAAGCTAAGAATGTACACAATATAAATTTAGTTTCACCTACTCCATATGTACATAGCATCATAAAAGCTTTAGATATAGCAAAACAAAACGGACTTACACTTCCAGTTGTATATAACACAAACTCTTATGAAAATATTGAAACTATTAAGATGTTAAAAGGATATGTAGATGTTTATCTACCAGATTTAAAATATTTTGATAACGAACTTGGATTAAAGTATTCGAAGATTCCTAATTATTTTAATGTTGCAACAGAAGCAATTAAGGAAATGATTTCACAAGTTGGCACGCCAATATTTGATGAAAACGGAATTATTAAGAGTGGTGTTATTATAAGACATTTAGTTTTGCCAACTCATCTTACAGAAACCAGAAAAATAATTAATTGGATAAAAGAAAATCTTCCAAAAGATATTTATGTAAGTGTAATGGCTCAATACTTCCCTACATATAAAGCAAACGAATTTGAAGAGCTTGGACGAAAACTATCTAAACGAGAATACGAATTTATACTTAACATGGTTTGTGAATTAGAAAACGGTTATGTACAAGAATTAGGTTCACACGAAGAAGAATACGTGCCAAACTTCGATTTGCAAGGAATTTAAAATAAAAAACGTCCAACGGGGACAACCATCTTTGGACACATCTTTGAAAAATTTATATAATTATCTGTGATGTGTCCAAAGATGGTTGTCCCCGTTGGACGTTTTTTAATCTTTATATTTATTTTCTCTTTGAATCTTATCTGAAATCTTAGTTACTTCTTTTAACATTTTTGTGATAATTTTTAATTCATCTTCACAAAAATCTCTCCACTCAGCTTCTTTTTCCAATGCTTTTTGTTTAATAATAAGTAAATTAGCATTTGTACTCATATCATAACCTGGAGCTAATTCATATTGTCTCAATTTCTTCTCAATTTTTGGAGTAATCCCTCTATCATAAATATCTTTATATATCTTTTCTAATTCATGAAGTATTTCTAGATTTTGTTGTAATGTTAAAACGTTATTATAATGAGTCATATATTTTTCAGTTAAGTCATCAACCACTACACTTAATAAAACTTTCAAATATAATGCAGACATTTTTCCTTTTTGAACATCCCCAATCATTATTTTAAAAGCTTCACTTTGCTTATAACCGTCTTTATATTGTCTTCTTTGAGTTAAAGCATCATATACATCGGCAACTTTTATAAGACTTGCTTCTTCTGGAATGTCTTCTTCTTTTAAACCATCTGGGTAGCCTGTACCATCTAAGTTTTCATGGTGTCCTCTTACTATAGGCGCCAAATCTCTAAAATTAGGATATTCCATACACACTTCGTAACCATACACTGTGTGTTTTTTCATGATATGATATTCCTCATCTGTTAATTTTGATGTCTTTTGCAAAATTTCCGGAGGTATTCTTATCTTTCCAACATCATGAAGATATGCTGCAAGTACACATCTTTTTACATCTTCATATTTCATTTTCATTTTTTTACACATTGCCAAAGTAACTTTTACTACCCCTAAAACATGTGCATTTGTAAATATATCTAGCCCTTTAAGAACTGATATTTCTAAGTTTATTTCATTTAAAAGTTCCGCTTCATTTATTCTGGTTGCCCCTAAGACATCCATTTCCATAAACTTTTTCTTCATTTGTACCTCCCGATTATATAACCTTATATGACCCATCATTTAAGTTTATTTCAATCCATTTTTGATTCATTTTCAAAACTAATCTATATTCTCTGTCCGTCAAATCCGCATCTAAATGTGCCATATAATATTGTATCTCTTTCACAAAGCCTTCTAAGTCAGTTATATCTTCAAAATACTCTGGGCTTGTTATAGTAGCATATATAATATTTATATCACACTTACAATAATCATCTAATAGTTTTCTTATTTTTTCAAAAATTTTGTTTTTAATATTTATCTGATATTCTTCTTTCATTTTAGGCGTTATCTTTGGAGAAATTATAAACTTACCATGTTTTAATCTAAAAGTTTCTATTTTGTCTGTAGCTTTTTTATATTCGATATATCCAGCAACTTCGTCCTTATCTATTCTGTACTTAGTGATTTCATTTGCTAATTTTTCAGACAACCAATCATAACCAACATATATCTTAGTTATTTCTATGCCTGTTGTCTTTCCATCTTTAGTTATTATAAAATCTGGGCACTCTGATTTTCTTAGTTCTCCATGACGAATTTTGAATTTATTTAAGTATTCAAAAAGAGTTTTAAATTCATTTATCTCTTTTTCCAATTGTCTATCTTTTTTTATTTCATCATTTATTCTTTCTTGCCATATATCAAGGTCGCTTTTTTCAGCATGTATAGTATTTACTTGCATAGTAAAAAGATTTAGATTAAGTATTTTTTCATCTAAATGAATCTTTAAATATGCATCTTCTATCATGCCTTGATTTTTGTGTAATTCAACTATGTCTTCTATTGAATTTACCATTCTTTTCAACCTTTCGTTATATTGAATTTCATCTTTTTTTCATATATAATACATAAATGTAACATATACTTATACTATCATATGTAGTATAACTTAACAATTATGAATATTCAAGCAAGTTACTTAAAGATTGTTTTTATGAAAGGATGAATTTTATGTCTTTTATGAATGGTTTTGAACGTGATAGAATTTATGCTGAAATGGATGAATCTTCTGGCAGATCTAAAGGTGGAGTTTTTTCAAAATTATTAAGCATAGCACTTCTAGTTTCTATTGGTTTTGCTAGTGGCAGCATCTACTCTACTTTCCACAACGCATCATTAACAACACAAACTAGTACTTCTGGTACTGAAAATATATTAAATAATACAGCTGCTATCTCACAAAGCGGAAATAACTTTGCTGTATTACCAGCAACATCTTTATCTGGAGTCGTTGAAAGTATTGCAGATTCAGTTGTTGAAATCACACAATACACTACAACACAATCAATTTATTACTCTAAAGGTTATACTTCAGAAGGAAACGGTAGTGGTGTAATTATTTCTGAAGATGGATACATCCTTACAAACAACCACGTAATTAGTGGTGCTGAAAGAATAAAAGTTAGACTAAGAAATGGTACTGAATATGATGCTACTTTAGTTGGTAAAGATGCAAAAACCGATATGGCGATAATTAAAGTTGAAGCTACCGGATTAAAAGCTGCTTACTTTGGAGATTCTAAATCTACTCTAGTTGGTGATTTTGTACTTGCCATCGGTAATCCTTTAGGTGAACTTGGCGGAACTGTAACATATGGTTTTGTTAGCGCATTAGAAAGAGAGATTACTATTGATGGTTCTACAATGAATCTAATGCAATTTGATGCTGCTGTTAATCCTGGTAACTCTGGTGGCGGACTATTCAATATCAAAGGCGAGTTAATCGGTATTGTTTCTGCTAAATCTACAGGTTATGATGTTGAAGGACTTGGATTCGCAATACCTGTAAAAGACGTGCAACAAGTTATTGATGACATTTTAACCCACGGTTATGCAACTAACAGACCATTCCTTGGTGTTTCTTTAGATAACGGTGCATACGCAACAAACAGTGATCCATTTGGTGGATATAATAGTTGGTTCGGTATGTTCTATCAACAAATACAATACGGCGCATCTGTAGTTGAAGTTTCAAAAGATTCTCCTGCAGAAAAGGCTGGAATTAAAGCTGGTGACATTATCGTTTCAATTGGTGGAAAAGTTATTTCTACCGCTGCAGAAGCAACAACAGAAATTTCTAATTATAACGTTGGCGATGAAGTTGAAATTGGTTTAATTAGAGATTCAAGAACAAAAACAGTAACAGCTGTTTTAGAAGAATATAAAGGTCAATAAAAACGTCCAAGAGGGACATCCTTATTTGGACACTCTAACAATAATGTTTTACATACTAAAGATATTGTTTTTAGAGTGTCCAAATAAGGATGTCCCTCTTGGACGTTTTTATACATTCAAATCTTCCGGATTAAATACTGTTATCGGTATATAAGCATCTGAATTTCTATAATCATCATTATATGGTGATTGGTAATAACCTATAGTTTTATTGTATACTTCTATAACAATAACTGTTCCTTCTTCTGCTCCAACCCATCTTGTTGTATATTTAAATTCTGTTGCCTGAAACTCTTGCTCTAATTCTTCTTCGTCAAGCAACTCTCCGTCTTTTGTGTATCCATACCTTATTATAAAACGCATCTTTTAAAGCTGGTTTATAATCAAACCCATCAACGAATAAATCTTCTAGAGTTTTTATTTCTTTCATTGTTTTAAAACTATAATTTCTATCCACAAAACTTCTTTCTCCAGATATATACGCATTCTCTTCATTTTCTAAATCTATGTATATATTACCTATTCCATACATTTCAAAGTCTTCATACGTATATGCATTAACGACCTCTTGATATAATTTTTCTTTATTTGATATATCAGTAAAATATTCACTAAAGTTTTCAGAAATAGAAAACATTTCTCCTGGCGAATCATAAATTCTATAAACTTTTGTATATACAAAATATTTATCAGGTTCAGCTTGGGCTTTTCTTTCAAGTTCAACCACTTCTTTTTTAGCTAAATTAATAATATATTCTTTTGCTTTTTCTTCGTTTTCATATTCTTCATCGTACATATCTGAATACACTTGAATATCTGCAAAATAATTTGTTGTTCTATCATTTTCGTAAGCGGTATAAACAACGCTTGTATCTACATTGAGATGTGATAAATTTATAATATTTTTACGTCCTAAAGATTCATCTTCATAAATTTTCTTGTCTGTTAAATATCTATTATAAATAGCTATAGCAGATGGTGTAGTACCAAATTGCAAATATACATATTCGGTATCTCCACTACTCAATTTCATTTCAGCTGAAACATATTGTGGTGTGAATACAAAGTGATCGCAACCCAATTTTTTATAATTATTTACTTTTTTTATAATTTCATCTTCATCAATATCTAAAATTGGGGCATTCCACAATTCTTCGTCAAAGCCATATCCGCCGTCCCAGATATCCGTTTCTTTCTCCCATTGCTTTTTCCAAGCTTCATCTTCATGAAAAGCTGCAGCCATAATTTGGGCCATAGCATTTTCATCTACAAATAAATCTCTAAAATCTATTTCTTCACCATTAACAAGTTCAATATTTAAGTCTTTTGTTTCATACTTATAATCAACTTGTCCAGAAACACTAGATGTTGTGATATTTGTTCGTACACTTATTACATTAGAAAAACTAGCATATATATTTTGATTCGAATTAAATCTTATTTTATCAACTTTAGTTGCATCAAACTTTTCAAATGCAGCTTCTTTTAATTTTGCATTTATTTTGTTTTCAAGTTCCTTGTCTACAAGTCCACTAATCTTATAATATTCAATTTTTGTGTTTCCTTCTTGATAAGCTTGCTCAATCCAAGTAATCGAATTTTCATTAAAAGTTCCATTTACATCAATACCCAAAATAGGTTTTGAAACTTCTATTTCTTCTCCAGAAGAAATAATCATTTCTCCACTTTGAATTGCTTCCAATTTCTTATCTATAGTTGTTTGAATCATTGCATATGTAAATGTTATAGCAACAATTGCAAAAACAACTAGCGAAATCACAATAATCTTAATCTGATTATTTTTCATACACATTTCCCCTTTACTTTGTTACAGGTACATATCCTGCTTCTTGCGCAACCGCTTGACCTCTAGGAGAAAGCATCGCTTCAACAAGTTTTCTTGTATTACTATCTGCTGGTTCATTAGCATTTATAACTATATAATAATATGTTCCAATTGGATACTCACCTTTTTGGATTGTATCAAAATTTGGTTCAACACCATTTACACTTAATAACTTAACATTTTCTTTTGAATACATTGTTGTTGCATAGTAATAATATGAATACCCTAATGCATCTTTTGAATTATCATAATCTGCTATTGCTGTTATTAATCCAGCCATTGTTTCTTCAAATGTTTCTGTAACAGGTTCTAGCATTTCAATCCCTTTCATTACTAATGCTAACATTCCTGTTTGGCTTCCTGAGTTTGTTGGTCTTTGATAAGGAATAATTTTAGCATTTTCTCCACCAACTTCATTCCAGTTAGTTATCTTTCCAGAATATATATTTTGAATTTCTTCTAAAGATAAATTATTTACTTTATTTTGAACATTTGCTAAAAATACAAACGCTTCGTTTACAACAGGTATCACTTCTAATTCAACCCCATTTGCTTTAGCACTAGCAAGTTCTTCTTCTGAAGGTTGAGTAACAACTATTAAATCCACTTCTCCACTTATTAATCTCACATAAGCTGGGTGTGTGTTTGTATAATCTGTTTCAATTTCTTCAACAGGTGTAGCTGTAAAATTAGCTTTGAATGCATCTGTTAAAGGTTGTGTCGCAAGTGATGCATCAACTCTTGGATAGTTCTCTCCAGACCAAAGCGCCTCAGAAGAAATCACTACTTTATCTCCTGAATTATTTAATCTTTCATCACTTGTAAAATAAAAATAACTCCATGTGCATCCGCCTATAATTCCGGCTACTACTAGCACAATCAACACTACACTTAATACTTTTTTCATATTTAAGCCCCCTTTTCTCGAAAATATTGTATATTATATGCTCATTTTTTACAATAAAAACGCTTTCAGACTCACATTTTTTACCAATTTTATTGAAAAAGTAGACATAATATGATAGAATGATTGAGCCTAAAAAATCATTTTTGAAAGAAAGGAACGCTATGGAACTTACAATTATCAAGGATCCTACATTAGGAAACGGCGATACCAAGGCTCTCATCAAATTTTGGAAGCTTCTCGTACCGGACTACGAGGAATTCATTTTACCCAGCACTCAGATGCCTGGTTTTTCGCACATCTACTGTATCGATCTCCCACTGCTTCACAATGAAGCTCTGCCCGTATTCGCAAATGTGATCGGCGAAAAGAGACTCCAAGCCATCCTGCGGCACTGCGGTTATGGTGTAAAGTTTGCTCGCCCGCTTAACCCCAAGATTCTCGAAAACGATCTCGCATGTCTCCGCACAATCGAAAATGCACAGTATTATTTGCATGGTTTCAAACACCTCATCTCTATGATGGCAACTCACCTGTGCGATGCACCTGAAGATATGGATGAACTGACCAAGGCAAAATACATCCGGTCCTTCTTCCTCTTCTTCTCCGCCGGTGAATTTTTCGTAGAGGAACTCTGGCTTAACAACGGCCAGCTCACTGTCAATTACACAAAATGGGACAACCTGCACAAGCATTATCTCTTCCCCGAAGAAACATTCCTGCTTTATACCCTCATGGGTAAAACTGTGCACGTGCGTTATGGCGCAATTCAGTTTGCATTAAATCAACTCGATTCTAAGCTCCGTAAAAAAGTCATTGAGCTTTCGGAACTCAATCCTGTTGAGTATCCGGTCACAAGCAAAGTCAATTACAAGTTCCGTGACTATCGCGCAACTAAAACTTTGATTCACGCTGAGCATTACTACACATCGTATACCACTTTTGCTATCAAAGAAGCTTTCCTTGAAAGCAAATTCCAGAACTTCATGATTGCAATGCTCATGATGATGCTTCACCCGCTCTCTGAATTCAGTGAAAGAGCTCACTTCGTGAGAACCTTTGAAAACGGTCAGCTTGTCAGCAGAAATGTAAAGCATTACGAATTCACAGATGAAATTCTGGGAACATTCCAGATTTCTGGTGAAAAAGAACGTGAATGTTACTTCGACCTCTTCAAGTACATGGCCGACGAAAACATGATTTTCAAGGGAATGGCATACAACATCGAAACCGGCGAACAAATTCCCGAACACGAATTCGAATGGCAGGTATATTATGCATTGACTCTCTTTGCAATTCAGCGCGGATATATCAACGCAGACATGCCTCTCAAGCAGTGCTTTGAAAACATCGATACTCTCGCTGAGTTTTACAGCTATGATGACGATGCGCAAAGATCTATGATTCGCCAGATGATTGCTCTGTATTGGTTCTCTGAAAAGAGTAACGATGATGCTGAACATCTCGCAAACGCCATGGGTATCGACAAAACTTTCGAAAGAGAACGCCTCGGTTTCATTCGTGAACAGACTCCTGAAGAAGTTGTCATGAAGTTCGCCAAAGAAAACGGTGTTGAAATCATCGACAAAGAGCAGACAATCGAAATGATCCATGGTTTCTGGATTCCTTATTTTGGCGAAGCTATCGCCAATTACACAGAAAACGACGATATCAACGCATTCAAAAAAGCTATCGGATACGACCCCGCTTTTGCCGGCGCATATTTCAACCTTAAGGAAATCAACGTTCCTAAGGTACAGGAAAAGCTGCTTGATCTTAAGCGTTCCAGAGCATCCGAAAAGCAAATGCAGAGCAATGGTTTGCTCATCGCCCTTTACTGTTACATCATCGAAGGAAATATTCCTTGCGGTGCAAAAAATCGTACGCCCGAAAGAATTAAGAGTCTCCGCACGGAAAATCTGAAATCCTTCATCGCAGCGTAAAATGAAGCCCCCTTGACACATTGTTCAAGGGGGCTAATTTTTATTGTTCAATATTAAAATCTATATAATACATACTTAAATCATTTGGATCAATTAGCAAATCTGCTGTTTCGGCACTTCCATAGTCTCCTATTTTCTTTTGTTTAAATACTATAGTTTCACCATTAGGAGCTTGGTAATCTACTTCAATAATTATAACTGGCTCATCGTTTACACTAGAATTAGTATCAATTACTCTACAAGGAAGATTTTTAAAAAGAGTTCCATGATCTTCAAGATGCCTTAATTTTTTCTCTTTCTTCAACGCACCAAAGAAAATAATACTTCCAACAACAGCAAAAATTCCCGCTAAAAAAACTATTATAAAATATGTACCATAAAATTTAGTTTCATATTCAGCAACAGCTTTACTAGGATCTGATGAATGATAATACAATGTTGGATCTTTCATATCTTCTACTCCTATATTTGTATAAGCAAACGGAGTATATTTATATTTTTTGCCTTTTACAGTATAGTAATATGTAGGTCTGTATGTATCAGAAGATTCTTCATCTCCATACGAAATATCTATTGTTACCCTATCCGCCTCTACAGTTTCATTCTTTCCTATTTTTCTTATCATTCCACCAAAGAAAAAGGCTCCAAAAAATATTAAAACAATTGCTGCAATTCCTATAAATATAAGTCCTGTCGTTTTTTCACGTTTTAAATCTTCATATTCTGATTCGTACATAGATTTTCTCCTTTGTTTGTCATTTTTCTACAATCATTATAGCATAAAAAAAGATTAACAACTAAATTGTTAATCTTTTTTATATCTATGCAATTTTCATTTCTATTCTTAGCTTATCTGCAATAATTGCTATAAATTCAGAGTTTGTTGGTTTGCATTTAAGCGGTGATACTGTGTTTCCAAACATCATTCTGTTTGTTTCAAGTGAACCTCTTGACCAAGCAACTTCTATCGCGTGTCTTATCGCTCTTTCTACACGTGATGGTGTAGTTTTAAATTTCTTTGCTAATGTTGGATATAATTCTTTAGTAATTGAATTAATTACTTCCATATCTTGTACAGCTAATGTTATTGCTTCTCTTATATATTGATAGCCTTTTATATGTGCAGGCACACCAACTTCATGAATTATATTTGTCACTGATGTTTCTAACGAATTTAGATTCTCAGTTATGTATGGTGTTTTTGTTTGTGCCACACCCATTTGATTTTGATTTCTCAAATCTATAATTCCTACTTTCACTTCACGTATTCGTTTTAGTAACATCTCTAATTCGAATGGTTTAATCATGTAATACTCGGCACCCAACATAATTGTTTTTTGGGTTATTGCATCTTGACCGATTGCTGATAATACAATATATTTCGTTTTCAATTTTCTAGGTGCTGCATTTAATTTTTCTAACACGCCTATTCCATCTAATTTAGGCATTACTATATCTAATAGCGCTACATCTGGTTCTACTCTATTTAGAACCTCTAGTGCCTCTTCTCCATCTTTTGCTATTTCTAATACTTCGATATCAGGTTTGTTATTTAGAAATTCTCGTACTATTTCTGCAAACTCAAGATTGTCATCAGCGATAACAACTTTAATCTTTTCTTGCATAAAAACCTCCTAACATTGCCGTATGATTTAGTTATTTTATAACAACATTCAGCAATTAATTTTGATTACTCTCAAAGTATACTACCAAAATATGGTAAAAGCAATATTAAATTGTAATTTTTTTACAGTTATTGATAATATGTTTCTTTCAATGTTACCGTAGCAGTTCTCGCAGTCTTCTCTTCTATATCTTTCAAAACTTGTTCTGCTCTATCAGCTTCTACTGTAATTGTAAAAATTATATTATCTGAAAATTCTGTATCCCTTACCAAGATTGATTGTTTTTTGAAGTAATGATTCAAAATGTTAAGATAGTTATAGTTTGTATCTATTTTATATTCATTACACAATTTCATTGTAACTTTTTCAGCAGCAATTATTGCATCTTTGGCAGCCGAACTATATGCCCTCACTAGACCTCCAGTTCCCAATAGAATTCCACCAAAGTAACGAGTTACTACCACCATTACATTTTGCAGATTTTCTCCACGCAATAATTCTAGTATTGGCGCTCCTGCTGTGCCGCTAGGTTCTCCATCGTCACTCATTCGTTCTCCAACGGTCATTATTCTATATGCAAAAACATTGTGTCTTGCATCTCTATGTTCTTTACGTATTTTTTTTAGTTCGTTAGTGGCCTCTTCTTCTGATTGAACCTTTATAACTTTGGCAATAAATTTCGATCTTTTCTCTACTATTTCTGCACAATATTCTTTTTCTCTAATTGTTATAAAAGTATTCTCCATAATATCCCTTTCTATCGGCACAAAAGACATTTTATTACCATCAAAAGTGCTTTTTCAAGTGTTTTCGATTGTCATTTTTCGACTTTTATTGCGCTGCTACATAGGCTGTGCTATAAGCTATTTGTAAGTTAAAACCACCTGTGTATGCATCTACGTCTATTATCTCGCCTGCAAAATATAATCCACTTACAATTTTCGACTCCATTGTAGAAGCATTGATTTCTTTCGTGCTTATTCCACCTGCTGTGATAATTGCCTCTTCAATTGGTCTAAATCCTTTTATTGTGAATTCTAAGTTCTTTAACAATTCTGCAAGATTTTTTCTTTCTTCTTTTGTTATTTGGTCTGTTTGTTTTTCTTCGTCTATTCCCGATTCTTCAACAATATAAGGAATCATTTTTCCAGGCAACAAATCGCCTAATGAATTCTTATATTGTTTCTTTGTGTATTTTTCTAAATCTCTTTGTATTCTTGCTTCTAATTTTTCTGTAGTTAAAGCTGGTTTCAAATCTATTTTTATTTTGACTGTTTGCGATTTTAATTTTTCTTCTATATTTTTTACTCTTAATAAATGTGCACTTCCACTTAAAATAATTGGACCTGTTACACCATAATGAGCAAATAACATTTCACCAAAATCTTCGTATACTAATTTCGTACCATCAAATATTTTTATACCTACATTTTTTAAAGATAAACCTTGCAGCTTTTCAATCTTCTTTTCATATGTTTCTAACGGTACTAATGAAGGTCTTGGTTCTATTATAGTATGTCCTAGGATTTTTGCGATTTTGTATCCATCACCTGTTGAACCTGTTGTAGGATAACTTTTACCGCCAGTAGCAAGGATAACTTTATCACAAGGATATGTTTTTCCCGCTTCTGTTTTTACGCCAGTTACTTTTCCATCTTCTACAACTAAGCATTTAACAGGACTATCTACTATTACTTTTACATTTTGTTTGTCCAACTCTTTTTTCAATTTATCTATTACTTCCATCGCGCTATCTGAAACAGGAAATACTCTGTCTCCTCTTTCAACTTTTGTTTTAACACCAATTTCATTAAAGAAATTTATAGCGTCTTGGTTTGTAAATTTACTAAAAGCACTAAACAAAAATTTACCGTTTCCAGGTACATTCTTTATGAAGCTATCCATGTCTGTAGCATTAGTAATGTTGCATCTACCTTTTCCTGTGATAGAAAGCTTTCTTCCCATGCTACGCATTTTTTCTAATATAGTTACTTGATTGCCATTTCTACTAGACATGATTGCCGCCATCATTCCTGCGGCACCACCGCCTATTACAATAACATTCATTTTTTCACCTCACGGAATTTTCAAATTTATTTTTCTAACATTTCCACTGCATCAATTACAGCCATTTTTCCATAAGCATATGTAAGTCCACCTTGTAAGTATGCAACGTATGGTGGTCTAACAGGACCATCACAACTAATTTCAATTGAAGAACCAGATGTAAACGAACCAGATGCCATTACTATTTGACTTTCATATCCTGGCATATCACAAGCTTCTAATGTAACTGCAGAGTCAATTGCAGAATTTGATTGAATGCCTTGGCAGAATTTTATAAGCTTGTCTGGATCATTTAGTTTAACCATTTGAACAATATCTGATCTTCTTTCATTATATTTAGGAGATACTTCGTATCCTAAATTTTCTAATAATCTTGCTGCAAAGATTCCTACTTTTTTAGCTTGAGTTACAATGTGTGGAGCCATAAATAATCCTTGTAGTACTTTTCTATTAAAGTCAAATGTTGCTCCGCCTTCTTTACCTAATCCTGGCGCACTGTATCTATCACTGATTAAATCAATTAACTCTTTTTTACCTACAATATATCCACCTGTTGGAGCAATTCCACCGCCGATATTTTTAATAAGCGAACCAACCGCAACATCAGCTCCGATATCTGTTGGCTCTTTAACATCTGTAAATTCACCATAACAGTTATCTACCATCACATATGTTGCTGGATTTGAATCTTTAACAGCTTTGATTGCTTCTTCCATTTCTTCGATTAAGAAAGCATTTCTATATGCATATCCTCTTGATCTTTGCATAATAACTAATTTAATATCTTTCTTTGAAACTCTTTCTTTAATCTTTTCTATATCAAATTTATTACCTTCTAATAAATCTATTTGTTCATATTTTATTCCATATGCAGCAAGCGAACTTGGATTCTCTCTAATACCAATTACTTCATCTAATGTATCATATGGTTTTCCATTTATACTTAATACAATATCACCTGGTCTTAAGATACCAAATAAAGTTGTAGATATTGTATGTGTACCAGAAATAAATTGATTTCTTACTAAAGCGTCTTCTGTATGGAAAATTTCAGCATACATTTCTTCAATTGTATCTCTTCCAAAATCGTTATATCCATATCCTGTTGTTCCATTTAAATGAGATTCATTTACTTTAAATTTTTTAAATGCACTTAATACCTTTGCTGTTGTAATTTCTTCGATAGCGTCCTGCTTTTTTAATTCTACTTCAATGTCTCTTTCAACTTCTGCAATTAATTCTTTGTTCATTAGTTATTATCTCCTTTTTAACCCGTTTTACATAATGTGAATTATATTATACTCTTCCAGATTTTTCAATGTTTTTGGACAAAAAAAGAGACATCTTACGATGTCCCATTTTTATTACTAGTCAGCGAAATCAAATTCGTCTTTTGTTTTCTCTTTGAATGCTTCGAAAACTCTTTCAGCTTCTGCTTCGTCATCAAGACTTACATAGCTTTCTTCGTCGCCTTCTCCTTCAATTCTAAAGATTACTACTTCGCCTTTTTCAGCTTCAGCTACTGGTAATAGTATTACATATTCTTTGTCGTCTAATTCAACAACATCTAGGAATTCGAATTCGATTTCGTTTCCGTCTTCATCATTTAAGATGATTTTATTGTCTAATTCATCGAAGTCCTCTAGTCCTTCTAAGTTTACATTCTCGTCGCTCATTTTTAATCTCCTTTCTTTGATAAGTCTTTGACTTAAGCATTTCTATCTAGATACATCTGCAGAATGTATTCTGCAGATATAGTATCTACTATGTTTTTCTTTCTGTCTTTTGAAACAGAAAGAGTTGTCATTGTCCTATGCGCTGAAACAGTTGTTAGACGTTCATCCATTTTGATAACTTCTAAGCCAAATCTACTTTTTAGCTTTTCTATAAACTTGTCTGTTTTTTCTGCTCTAGGACCTTTAGTATTGTTCATATTAAGAGGATATCCTATTACGATTTTTTCAATTTGATATTCTTTTATTATTTCTGCAATTCTGTTTAAAAGTTTTTTCTCACTTTCTCCGTGATTAATTGACTCTAAACCTTGTGCAGTTATTCCAAGAAGATCTGATATCGCAATACCGGTTCTCACATCTCCATAATCAATACCCATTATTCTATTTTTCATCATTTACTCCAATATATTCTTTAACTAATTCTTCTAACAATTCATCTCTTTCTAATTGTCTGATAAGACTTCTAGAATCTTTATGACTTGTAATATATGTTGGGTCTCCAGAAAGTATATATCCAACGATTTGATTTATTGGATCATATCCTTTTTCTACAAGCGCCTCATATACTTGTCTTAAAATTTGTTTTGAATTGCTTTTCTTTTCTTTTTCAACTTTAAAGAATATTGTGTTTTGTGAATCCATTAATTAAACCTCCTTATCCAAAAAACTTCTTCATTCCTTTTGGTTGTCCCATTTGTGGCATCTTAGTCGATGCACTACTTTGAGCTATCTTTGACACTATTTCACTGATTACCGCTAAGAAATCATTTGAGTAACCTTTATAGTTTGTAAGACCACTACATAGTGCCTCTGTATATTTTGTATAATTATTTATGTTATATGGTATCGTTGAAAAATCAACTTTTGATGGTAATAATTCTGATTCCATATATGTCATTCCTGGATCTGAGTATGTGCTCATAACCTGAATAAGTTTTTTAGAATTTAATGTGGCAGTTTTTACATACTTATTTAAGATAACTCTTATCTTCTTCATGTTCATGCCTCTATTTTTCAGCTCTCTTAAGAATAAAGTTGTATCAGGCATTTTCAATATATCTAAATCTTGAACCACATATACTTCATCTGCATGATCAAAATAATCTATAGGTGTAGTGAAATCTGCATCAACTAAAACTACGTTTGCATTATTTCTTACTACATCCATAATATTTTTGTGTTTATATCCTCTTCTAACATCGCTTATAGAACCTGGTGCAGAATATATTTTTAAGAATGGATTTGATGTTTCTATAAATAATTCTTCTCCATCAGAAATTCTTTGCATGTAGTTTGCCATTTTCTTTTGCATTGCTGTGCTGTATTGTTGGCTATAGATATACCACATACCTTTATCTCTAGTCATATCAAGTACAGATGTCATTATTTTTTCATTAGCCATAGCATGTGCCACCGCATTTACAACAAATGTAGTACCTGCTTTATTTGGGCCAACAAATACAACCATTTTTTTGAATGATCCTGCTGGAGCTTGCGGTCTTCCCCCAGCTACTCCTGCAGTAGTTGTATATTGTGGCATGTTTGGCATCATACCATCTGCTCTCAATTGATTTTGAGCAGTCATTAATCTTTCTTGCTCTTCTTTTAGTTTTCTCTTTTCTTCCTCTAACTTTTCTTGTGCCTCTCTAATTTTTTGTTGTTCTTTAGCAAGATTTTCTTGTTGTTCTTTCATTCTTGCTTCTTCAGCACTTAATGCTGGTGAAACAACTCTTGCTCCAGCCAATTGTTCCGGTGTTGGAACATGTTGTGATGGTGGTGCATATTTAGGTTGTTGAGGTTCATTTGAAGTTACATTAGATGTTGGCACAACCGGAGTAACCACAGCTCCCTGCGGTTCAATCGGTTTCACTGGTTCAGTTGGCTTTGGTGGCTCTACTGGACGAATTGGTTCCGCTGGTTTTGGCTGTTCAACCGGTTTAACAGGCTCTACAGGCTTTGGCGGCTCTGTTGTAGCCTTTGCTATTGGTTCTACATCTATATCAAATTCCTTATTAGGTACTGCTCTTGGTGCATTTGGATTTGGTTTTATATTTACACCGCTTGGTGTTGTTTGAGCAACTTGCTTTTGAGCTTGTTCTTTTTGTAGTTGCTGTTGCTTAGCCATTTCAGCCAAACGTTTTTGTTCATCTGCTTCTATTTGCTTAGCTTGTTGTTGATCTCTTTGCAATTGTTGTTGCTTAGCCATTTCTGCTAAACGTTTTTGTTCATCTGCCTCTATTTGCTTAGCCTGTTGTTGATCTCTTTGCAATTGTTGTTGTTTAGCCATTTCAGCCAAACGTTTTTGTTCATCCGCCTCTATTTGTTTAGCTTGTTGTTGATCTCTTTGTAGTTGTTGTTGCTTAGCCATTTC
>CAYMVI010000014.1:0-18343 GCA_964394075.1 uncultured Eubacteriales bacterium
AGTTTTAGTATCTATGTTTGGAAGAGAAACTCCTGTAGAACTAGAATTTTCACAAATACAGAAAATGTAATATAGGAGGTGTAAGAAATGGCAGAAAAGAAAGTATCAAACATTATAAAATTGCAAATCCCAGCTGGTAAAGCTACTCCAGCTCCACCAGTAGGACCAGCATTAGGTTCAAGTGGTGTTAATATTATGCAATTCGTAAAAGAATTCAACGATAGAACAGCTGATCAACCAGGAATGACAATTCCAGTAGTTATCACAGTATATCAAGATAAATCTTTTACATTCATCACTAAAGTTCCACCAGTAGCTGACTTATTATTAAAAGCTGCAAAAATCGAAAAAGGTTCAGCAAAACCAAATAGAGATAAAGTAGCTAAAATATCAGCAGCAACTGCAGAGGAAATTGCTAAAACAAAGATGAAAGATCTTAACGCTGCTAGCCTTGAAGCCGCTGTAAGCATGGTTAAAGGTACAGCAAGAAGCATGGGAATAATCGTAGAATAGTTTATTCCAAAAATTATTTAATTATGGGAGAGTTGAAAAAACTCGTTAGAACCACAGGAGGTAAAAATGAAAAGAGGAAAGAGATATCAAGAAAGCTTAAAGCTTATTGAAAAAGGTGCATCTTATGATGCAAAAGCTGCATTTGAACTTATTGAAAAAATGCCAAAAGCAAAATTTGATGAAACAGTAGAAGCTCACTTCAAACTAGGTGTAGATTCTAAACACGCTGACCAACAAGTTAGAGGTGTTATCGTATTACCACACGGAACAGGTAAAACTCAAAGAGTTTTAGTTTTCGCTAAAGGTGATAAAGCTAAAGAAGCAGAAGCTGCTGGAGCAGATTTTGTTGGAGCAGAAGATTTAATACCAAGAATCGAAAAAGAAAACTGGTTCGACTATGATGTAATCGTAGCTACACCAGATATGATGGGTATTATCGGTAGATTAGGTAAAGTATTAGGACCAAAAGGTTTAATGCCTAACCCAAAATCAGGAACAGTTACTATGGATGTTGCTAAAGCCGTAGCTGAAATCAAAGCTGGTAAAATCGAATATAGATTAGATAAAAACAACATCATTCACTGCCCAATCGGAAAATTATCTTTCGGTGCTGATAAATTAGCTGAAAACTTTGCTACATTATATGATGCAATCGTTAAAGCTAAACCAGCTGCTGCTAAAGGACAATACATTAAAGGTATGTCAGTATCTAGCACAATGGGACCTGGTGTTCAAGTAAAAGCTTAAATAGATAAATATTGACCTAAGAAAGTAGGTTGTAAGATTTAATCTTACGTAAATACTCCTACCGAGGTAAAACGAGCGGATTATATCTGGCCCCAATTACTTCGGTAGTGGGCCAGATTTTTTTATGAACTCATATAAAGCGAAAGCTTTATTTATGAAATATGATATTAAATTAACTATAAGGAGGTGCACTGAAAAGATGCCAAACGCAAAAACACTTGCTAAAAAACAAAGCGACGTTGAAGTACTAAAAGAAAAATTAAGCAAATCTAAATTAGTTATTCTTGCTGACTACAGAGGAATTAACGTTACAGATATTACTGCAATTAGAGCTGATCTTAGAAAAGAAAACTGCGAATACGTAGTTGCTAAAAACTCTACATTGAAATTTGCTGTAAAAGATACAGAAATCGCTGACCTTGCTCAATACTTAGAAGGTCCTACAGCTGTAACATTCAGCTATGACGATTATGTTGCACCAGCAAAAGTTCTTTATGATTATGCAAAAAACAATGATTTTTATCAAATTAAAGCTGGTATCATGGATGGAAAAGTAATTAGCGCTGAAGAAGTTATCAAACTTGCTAAATTACCATCAAGAGAAACATTACTTACTCAACTTGCTACTGTATTGCTTGCTAACATCAGAAATCTTGCTGTTGTATTGGATCAAGCGAGACAAAAACAAGAAGAAAACGCTTAAAACAAATTGGAAGCAGTCATTTGCTTCGTCACTTGAAATCGCGAGCGTCCTCGACGTACCAACGTACGACTGCGGTTCTCACGATTTAAGTTCCTTGCAACTAACTACTTCGAATTCGTTTTAATTCGAGTAGAAGTTAGCAAAAATTATAAAATAAAAAATATTTAAAAATAAAAAGGAGAAATTTAAAATGGAAAAAATCGAAAACATTGTTGCTGAAGTTGAAAAACTTACAGTATTAGAATTAGCTGATTTAGTAAAAGCTATTGAAGAAAAATTTGGAGTATCTGCAGCTGCAGCAGCAGTTGTAGCAGCACCAGCTGGTGGAGAAGCAGCAGCTGCCGCTGAAAAAACAGAATTCAACGTTATGTTAAAAGACGCTGGAGCTAACAAAATCGCTGTTATCAAAGTAGTTAGAGAAGCTACAGGTTTAGGATTAAAAGAAGCTAAAGACTTAGTTGAAGCTGCTCCTAAAGCTATCAAAGAAAACGCTCCTAAAGCAGAAGCTGAAGAATTAAAAGCTAAATTAACAGAAGCTGGAGCTACAGTTGAACTTGCTTAGTTTAAATTAATTTAATATCAACTAGAAAGTAGGCCATGTGCCTACTTTCTTTTTTGTCCCAATTGGGGACGGACTCATTCTGGGACAAAAAAAGACCCGCGAAGTTTTTTCGCGGGTTCTTTTTTTATTTGGTTTTGTAGCGACCAGAATTGAACCGGTGCTTGTCTGCGAGTTTGTATTTGCGGTCAGGGTATTTTTCCTTGGGCTTCTCGAGGCTAAAAGGTTCCTCGGGCAGGAGATAGTACTGAGTTGTGTGGGTTTGCTGCTTCTGAGGCTGCTTTCCGCTTGCTTCTATCTCATGAGGCGCAACAGGTGCGACGACACAAGTGTTGGTGTAGCAAAGGAAGATCAGCAGGGGCAGAAGGAAAAGCCATGTGAATGTGCGCTTTGACATGTTGCATACCTCGCTTTCTTAGAGTGGTAAAGAAAATAAATTTCCTTACAAGTAACCGAATTTGCTTACAAAATAATGATAGAACAACAAACCGATTTTTTCAAGAGATAGATGTAAAAAGCTCTTTAGAATGATAGTGAAATTACCTCTAATTTCCGTTGACACTTACTACTAAAAAATATAAAATTAGAGTGTACGAGACGAAAAAAATAATTGAATTCGGAGGGATAGTTTTGAGCGGAAATTATATGCCTACAGGCGATTATGATAAGACACTTCAATCTTCTGAATCTCTAGCTTTATACGAAGGCTCTAGATTTATGAGATTTATTAAAGAGACAATTGCTGGATTTAAATATGGTACTAAGACAAATCCAAAAGTTAAAGGAAATACTATTAGTTACATAGATACAATGGGTAGACTTATTACTCAAGAACAAACTTTTGTTGATGGAGCGGATAATACTAAGATCGAGCGTATTGTTAGAAGAATTAGCACAAGTGCTAAGACAGAAGCTATTAATTCAATTGAAGTTATTGAAAAGAAAAAAGGTACAAATAACGAACTTAAAGAGCAAGTTAGAAACTTCTACACAACTGAAGAAGACTACAAAGAAAAAGCTCATGAACCTAAAATCAAAGAAATCACATACTACACAGAAGGCGAAAAATGCTTAATGAGAAAAACTATTGAGCGTGCGCTTGATGAGTCAGAGATGAAGAAAAGATTTGAAATTGGGGCAATTAAGCTTAATCCTTTAGTTCCAGACACAGTTAAGAAAGAAATCGTTAGAAGTAAGCTTATTTATACAGTAGATAGACAAAAAACAGAGGATGCAATAGAAGATAAACTAAAACCTTTCGGAACACATTTACAAATAAATGAAACAGAGAAGACATACATCTTAACAGATGAAATCAACCCAGAGTTTGACGAAATCAAAGATTATGTTGGACCAACAGAACTTGAGAAAGACATTATTTTATTCTCTTCAAAAGAGCCAAAAGCTAGAATTGAAGAAATAAATAACATTACATTCTCATCAGGCAAAATCCATCAAATTAGCACATCTATTGCTAACTATCCAGATAGCGATGGTAACTATGGTGGAGAAGGTAGAGGTACTTATGCGGTTTATGATGATAAAGTGCTTCATGCTACAGGTAACAAATCTTTAGTTATCAGCCGTGATGAACAAGGCAAATTACATTCTACAGTAGCATCTTTAAAAGATGAGAATGTAATTGCAAAAGCCGAGTTAAGAGGTTCTTTAGTAACACTTAACATAAATATGAAAAAGAAAGATGAAGCTGACAACTTTGTTTCTGAAGTTGCAGACACATTTAAGACTAAATGGGGTATGACAAAAGGCACTATAATTGAATATACAATTATAGGAAATGATGAGTCATACAAAATTAAGTATAAAGATATTAAACCTGTTGAAGCTACATCTACAGTAGCAGCTACTGCAAAGACTGCTCCTGCAGCTGCAAAAGCTAAAAAATCTGGTGGTTCAAAAGCTAATAAAAAGAAATAAAAAATATACGCTGAGTACATGATTGTACCCAGCGTTTTATATTGTTCTTTTCTTGCAAAAAATGCCTCAAAATGATAAAATTTCCGGTGAAAGGTGTGATTGTAATGGAAGGCTTAACGCCTATGATGAAACAATATATGGAAACTAAAGATGAATATAAAGATTGCATACTTTTATATAGATTAGGCGACTTTTATGAGATGTTTTTTGATGACGCTGTAATTGCGTCAAAAGAACTTGAAATAACTTTAACTGGAAAAGATTGTGGGCTAGAAGAAAGAGCACCAATGTGTGGCGTTCCTCATCATGCTGTCCAAAATTATATAGCTAGATTAGTTAGTAACGGACACAAGGTTGCTATATGTGAGCAAATGGAAGATCCGGCTACTGCTAAAGGAATTGTAAAAAGAGATGTAGTAAGAGTTATCACTCCAGGTACAGTTATTGAATCAAACATTCTTGAAGAAAGAAAAAATAACTATATCGCTGCATTGTTCAAAGTTGGAACTTACTATGGAATTGCTTACTCAGATGTTTCAACAGGTGAATTTTGTACTACTCAAATAATCGAAGGCAATAACTTTGCAAAGACATTAAACGAACTTGTAAGATTTAGTCCTGCAGAAATAGTTGTGAATGCAGAATTACTTGCAAGCACAAATGAAATAAAAGAAATCACAGATAGAATTAAAACATACATCACAACAACTGATGAAGAACTTGTAGATTTTGAAGTTATGGGATATGAAAATTTAAAAGATTATCCTTATGCAAAAGAAGCGTCAAAACTTTTATTTGCATACATTAAAGATACTCAAAAAATAGACATGAAACATATCTCTAGTATTGAGTATTACAACACTTCAAAGTACATGGTTCTTGATTCTATCGCTCGTAGAAATTTAGAACTTACAGAAACATTAAGAGATAGAAGTAAAAAAGGAAGCTTACTGTGGGTGTTAGATAAAACTGCTACATCAATGGGTGGTAGACTTTTAAGAAGATGGATTGAAAAACCACTTATGGAAGTTTCAGAAATCAATCATAGATTAGATGGCGTTGCAGAACTTAAATCATCTGCAATGAGAAGAGGTGAGTTAACAGAGTTATTAAAACATGTTTATGATATTGAAAGATTAACTGGTAAAGTTGCTTATGGAACTGTTAATGCAAAAGATATGGTTGCATTAAAAAATTCGCTTGTGCAATTACCGACATTAAAGAAAGAACTTGCTAATTTCACATCACCAATTTTAAAAGAGTTGTATGAAAGTTTAGATACATTGGAAGACATTGCTGGTTTGATAGAAGCTGCGATTGTTGATGAGCCACCAGTAAGTGTTAAAGAAGGTGGAATCATCAAAGCATCTTATAACGAAGAAGTTATGAGATTAAGATCTGCATCAACAGAAGGCAAGTCTTGGATTGTTGAACTAGAAGCAAAAGAAAGAGAACTAACAGGAATTAAGAATTTGAAAATAGGATACAACAAAGTGTTTGGATACTATATTGAAATTTCAAAATCTAATGTTGGTTTGGCACCAGATAGATATACTAGAAAACAAACTTTAACAACAGGTGAAAGATACATTACAAGTGAGTTAAAAGAAATTGAAGGAACAATTCTTGGAGCACAAGATAGAGTTGTTAATTTAGAATATGAAATATTTGTACAAATCAGAGATGCAATTTCTTTAGAAATAAAAAGATTACAACAAAGCAGTACAGCAGTTGCAACAGTAGATGCACTATGCTCACTTGCTGAAGTTGCTGAAAAATATAATTATACAAAACCAGAAATGTCTGACTCAGATGAAATAATCATCAAAGAAGGAAGACATCCTGTAATTGAAAGACTTATTCCATCTGGTGAATTTGTTCCAAATGAAACTGTGTTGAATCAAACTACAGATAGAGTAAATATAATTACTGGACCTAACATGGCAGGTAAATCAACTTACATGCGTCAAGTTGCACTTATAACTTTGATGGCGCAAATAGGAAGTTTCGTGCCAGCAGATTATGCTAAAATAGGTATAGTAGATAGAATCTTTACAAGAGTTGGTGCATCAGACGATTTAGCATCTGGGCAATCAACATTTATGGTAGAGATGAATGAAGTTGCAAACATTATTTCAAATGCATCAAAGAAGAGTTTACTTATCCTTGATGAAATCGGAAGAGGAACTTCAACATTTGATGGACTATCTATTGCGTGGGCTGTTGTAGAACACATAGCAGACAATAAAAAGATAGGAGCAAGAACTTTATTTGCAACACACTATCATGAACTTACAGAGCTAGAAACAAAAATTGATGGTGTTAAAAACTATTGCATAGCAGTAAAAGAAAAAGGCGAAGATGTTATTTTCTTAAGAAAAATTGTTCGTGGTGGTGCGGATGAAAGTTATGGTGTACACGTTGCAAAACTTGCAGGTATTCCATTAAACGTTACAACAAGAGCAAATGAGATTTTGAAAACATTAAAAGAAAATAACTTTGTGAATACAAAACCACAAGAACCTAAAAAAGCATATGCAATGCAAAATCAATTTGATTTATTTAATTATAAACTTGGAGAAATTGCTTCAGAGATAGATAAGATAAACGTAAATGAATTAACACCAATTGAAGCGTTAAATACATTAGTTAAATTAAAAAGTAAATTATAAAAACAAAGGAGAAAAGAAATGAAGCTTTGCGTGAATTATTTAATGGAATTAAGAGAACTTATGCCAGAGGGAAAGATAGACTATATAGATTATATAAAGTTATATAGTATCGATGGTGACTTAAGTCCGTTTGATTGGTGTCGTAGTCAAAGAGAAGTAATGTTTCATGGTTATGTAGGACATGGTTCAAACATAGCTGATGCAGATTTTCAAGAAAACAGAGACAACGATTTGCAAAGAGATTATTTTAAAAGAGCTAATACACCTTATGTATCGACTCATATAAATAGAGGGCCTGATGACCCTGCAACAGAAGAAGAAATTACTGAAAGAATAAAAAAGAATATTCAATTCCTTAAAGATGAGTTTGGAATGAAAGTAATTTTAGAAAATGTTCCATATAACTTTAATAAGCCGTATAATAGATTTATGGTGATGCCGGAATATATAACAAAAATAGTAAATGATAATGATTGTGGATTTTTGTTTGATATAGGGCACGCAAGAGCTACAGCAGAACGTGTAGGAATACCGTTTGATGAATATATTTCAAAATTACCAATGGACAAATTAGTTGAAGTACATTTAGCTGGTTCAATGCTTACAAAAGCAGGGTACTTAGCTCCAAATCATTCAAAGATGCATGAAGAAGATTATGAGTTTTTGGAATGGGCTATTCAAAATTGTCCAACTCTAGAAACAATCACTTTGGAATATGGTCCGATGGATCATGCAGAAACTGTGGATGAAACACCATATGCGTCTGCAACTGAAATTAATCCAAAGATTAAAGAAGAGATTGTAGAACAACTAGATAGAATTTATGCGATAATGAAAAAATATAACTTAAAATAATTTTCTAAAACAAAAGAGGAGGAATGCTGATGGGAAGCATTGTTTTGTTAGATGATTTAACAATAAATCAAATAGCAGCGGGGGAAGTTATAGAAAGACCTGCAAACGTTGTAAAAGAATTAGTAGAAAATTCTTTAGATGCGGGAGCAACACAAGTTTCAGTAGAGATTGAAAATGGCGGAATCACATATATGAGAATTACCGATAATGGCAAAGGTATTGCGCCAGATGATATAGAGATAGCTTTTGAAAGACACGCAACAAGTAAGATTAGAAAAGCTGAAGACCTTATTAAGGTTTCAACAATGGGGTTCAGAGGTGAAGCTTTAGCCAGTGTTGCAGCTATTTCAAAAATCGAAATGGTAACAAGAACTAAAGATCAAGAAATGGGTACAAAAGTAATTCTTGAAGGTGGAAACATTTTATCTAAAGAAGAGTGCGGAGCACCTTATGGTACTACAATTATAATAAGAGAATTATTTTACAATACACCAGTAAGATACAAATTCTTGAAGAAAGATTTTACTGAAGGTGGATACATAGAAAATGCAGTTGAAAGAATTGCATTAATAAATCCAAACATATCTTTTAAATTATTAAATAATAAAAAAGAAGTTTTGCAAACAAGCGGTAATGGCAACATGATAGATGTTGTGTACAACGTGTTTGGAAAAGATATAGCACAAAATTTAGTTGCTGTAGATTTTAATTATGAAAATATAACTATCAAAGGTGTGGTTGGAAAACCAGAGATAGCAAGATCAAATAGATCAAATCAAATGTTCTATGTAAATGGAAGATTTATTAAAGATAAGACTTTAACAGCAGCTGCTGATGAAGCATACAAGACAATGATACCTCATGGTAAATTTGGATTTTGTATTCTAGATATTCATATGCCACCAGAAATGGTAGATGTGAACGTGCATCCCGCTAAACTAGAAGTAAGATTTTCAGAAGAAGGTAAAGTGTTTAAATCAATTCACTATGCAATTAAAAATACATTGCTTGGAGTTGATTTAACAAGAGAAGATAACGAGGAAACTAAAGCTGAACAAACAACATATACGGCTGCTGTTCCTATGCAAAATGCATCTACACCAACTGCTGTAAATATAGCTTCGGAAAAAGAAGTCAAGAAAACATTATTTGAATTATTCAAAGGAAAACAACAAGAAAAGAAAGTTGAAGAACTAAGAGAAAACACATTAAAAGAAAATGAATATGTGATAGAAGTTACAGAAAAGAAAAAAGCTCCAGGTTCATTTTTGAGAAACTTAAATTCAGCTAACGAAGACACAGTAATATCTAAGCCGTTAGCTGAAGAGTTTGATATGGATGCTACAATGACAGTTCCTGTTGTTGACAAGGAAGTTGATGAGAATGGTGATGTAGTTGAAGAATCAATTATCAATCCTGAAAACGGAAATCAACAATACGTAGAAAATATGGATGAAGATTTAGTTGTAAAAAACATCGTTAGTGATGAACCTAGAAATTTAATCGAAGATTATATGGCTAAAAATCCATCACCAATACCAGAATATAAATTATTAGGCGTTGCGTTTGATACATACATATTACTTCAATATGAAGATGATGTTTATATATTAGATCAACACGCTGCTCACGAAAGAGTGCTATATGAAAAAGTTAAAGAAAACTTTTATCGTCAAGGTGGAAAAGAAATTCAAATGTTGTTATTACCAGATATATTGGAAGTGTCAAAAAGAGATATGCATATGATACGTGATCACATAGATCTTTTTGAACAAGCTGGGTTTGCTATAGAAGAGTTTGGAGATAACACAATAAAAATAAATGGTGTTCCAGTAATATGTTTTGAAATGAATACTAGAGATTTGTTTATGGATATATTAGATGGAATAGATATTACAAATAAAACAAACGCACAAGAAATAGAAGAAAAGTTTATAGCAACAGTTGCTTGTAAAGCTGCTGTAAAAGCTAACATGAGGTTAGAAGAAAGAGAACTAATTGGATTGTTAGATCAACTTATGATTCTAGAAAATCCTTTTACATGTCCTCATGGTAGACCAACTGCTATAAGAATTTCTAAAAATGAAATTGAAAAGAAATTTAACAGAAAATAAGAAGAGGTGAAAAAGTGAAACCAAAAGTAATTGTTATAGTTGGACCTACAGCTTCAGGAAAAACATCTACATCAATTGAAATAGCTAAAGAATTAAATGGTGAAATAATTTCTGCAGATTCAATGCAAATTTATAAAGAAATGAATATAGGTACAGCTAAACCATCGATGGAAGAAAGAAATGGTATAATGCATTACTTGATGGACATTGTTTCACCAGATGAATTATATAATGTAACAATGTATAAAAAGATGGCAGAAGAAGCTATTGAAGAAATATTATCAAAAGGTAAGGTTCCTATAATTGTGGGTGGGACAGGCTTATATATTAGTACCCTTATAAATGGTATTGAATTTTCTGAAGTCAAAGAAGATACTGAATATAGAAACGAGATGCAAGCTTTAGCAGAAAGTAAGGGCCCTAACTATTTACATGATATGCTAAGAGAAGTTGACCCTGTTGCAGCAGATAATATAGATATGAATAATGTTCGTAGAGTTATACGTGCGTTGGAAATATACAAAGTTACAGGAAAAACAAAAACACAACTTGATGAAGAATCAGTAAAAGAAACAAAATATGATTACATGGTGTATGGAATAGAAACACCGCGTGAGAAATTATATGAAAGAATTAATCTGAGAGTAGATAAGATGCTTGAAGAAGGTCTTATAGAAGAGGTAAAATCATTATTAGAAAAATATGAGTTGTCTAAAACTGCTCTTCAAGGATTAGGATATAAAGAAGTGAAAGCATATCTTGAAGAACAAATGTCTTATGAAGAGATGGTTGAAATCTTAAAGATGGAAACTAGAAGATATGCGAAGAGACAACTTACATGGTTTAGAAGAGAAGACAAAATTAAGTGGTACAGTCTAGATGAAATAACTGAAAGAATATTAGAAGATTATAAAAAATAATTCGGAGGCGTCTATGGCGAAACAAAAGAAAAAAAGACTTAATCAAAATATTGTGCTTGTGGCTTTGTCTATTATGATAATAGGCTTAGTTTTCTTTGTGGTGTCATTGGTGCGCTTATTCCAAAAACCTGCAAGTACAGTAATGATTAAAAATGGTGAATTAATAAATTACGAAGAATTTGTTGGATATATAATTAGAGATGAAGATGTGGTAGATACAAGTTCATATGATGGAATTATAAAAACTGCAGTATCAGATGCAGAAAGAGTTTCAAAAGGTGCTCCTATTATGAACTATGTTTCAAAAGCAGAAGAGCAACTAATGGAAAAGATTGCGGAATTAGACACCAAGATTGAACAAGCAATTGAAAGTCAACAAACAATCTTTACTAACGATGTAAAAATATTAGATACAGAAATTGAAAACTACATATATTCAAATTTAAGAAATAGTAATTTGCTTGATTCAACAAGAGAATACAAAAATATAATTAATGAAAAAGTAGAAAAGAAAGCAAAGATAGTAGGTGAGCTTAGCCCTGCTGGCTCAGAACTAAAATCATTAATACAAGAAAGAACTAAATATGAAACTGAATTAAACGATGCTGAAAAAGCTGTTTATGCAACTAAAGCTGGCTTGGTTTCATATAGAGTTGATGGATATGAAAATATACTAACACCAGCGAGTTTTTCAGAACTTACAACAGATTATTTGAAAAGCTTAAAGACAACAAAAGACCAAGTAATTTCAGCTAACTCAAATAAAGTTAAATTAGTAAATAACTTTTGTTGTTATATAGCGATACCACTTGGCGAAGATGGATTAGAAAAAATAACTTTAAATGAAACAACATATTTAAGATTTGAAAGCACAGGAGACCGTTTAATTCCTGCAACAGTAGAATACATGTCAACGGAAGAAGATGGCATACTTTGCATATTTAAAATAAATTCAAACGTAGAAGAACTTACTAAATATAGAAAAGTTAGTGTAGATGTGGTTTGGTGGAGAACAAAAGGTCTAAAAGTAAATGAAGATGTAATTCACTACACAGAACTTCAAGTTCCTTCAGGTGAAGAAAAAGTAATACAATCTGGAGATGAAACTATTGTAGTCGAAACTTCTGGAGATGCTACTGTGACAAAAACTATAAAGATTCCTACAGTAACTGTGAAAAAAGCATATTACGATACTGAGGTATTTGTGAAAATCCTAAAGAGTGCGAAAGGCTTTGTTATTCTAGATAACTACACAGCAGAAGAGCTAGCAGAGATGGGAGTTTCACAAGAAATGATCGACAATAGAGGCACTATAAAGCTATATGATGAGTTATTAGTAGCGGATTAAAACGAGGTAAAGGGGATATAAAAATATAAGACCGTGTGTTTGCCTAAATTTAGCGGATTATGGTGACTATGTTACAAAAAAGTTACATTTGTTACATGTCTGTTAAATAATAATTACAAATCCGAGAATTGTTTGACAAGCTAATAGCAGATAAATAAAATATGAGTATATAAAGGATTATGACGTTTTATAAAATAATGCTATACAAAAGATAAAAGTATGTTTTTTTAGGGAGGTTATTTTAGTGGGAAATAAATTCATGAACAAATTTTGGGAAATGTTAGGTGTTAGTGAAACAGACGGAATGGACTATTTAGATTATGACGAGCCAGAAACAACAAGTGCTCCAGCATATGAAGAAAAAGAAGAAGTGCAAGCTTCAACTCCATTCTTTAGTAAAAGTAAGAAGGTGGTAGGAATGCCAGGAATGCAACAAGTTAAGGTTGTTATTTCACAACCAAGTACTTTTGAACAATCAGAAGAAATATGTGAACATCTTAAAGAGAAAAAGTCTGTAATTCTTAATCTAGAATACGTAAATAAAGACGTAGCTAGAAGAATCATTGACTTCGTTAGCGGTGCTACATACGCTCTAGATGGAAATATGCAAAAAATATCAAATGCTATTTTCTTAGTTGCACCATTCAACTATGAAATAACAAACGAAGTTATGAAAGAAGACATCAAAAACAAATTATCTGTTTCATGGATAAAATAAATAGAAGTTAATTAAGGAGGTTTTGTAATGCTTACTCCGTTAGAAATTGAAAACAAAACATTCGGCAAACAAGTCGTAAATGGATATAGTACAGCCGAAGTTCATGAGTTTATGGCAACATTACTTAGAGACTACGAACAACTATATAAAGAAAATATTGAATATAAAGATAAGATTGAAATGCTTAACCAAGGCATTCAACACTATAAATCAATAGAAGACACTTTGCAAAATGCATTAATCGTTGCGCAAGGTACAGCAGAATCAGTTAAACAAAATGCTAAAGCAGAAGCTGATAACATTGTTAAACAAGCTGAATTTGCTGCAAACCAATCAGTAGAAGAAATCAAAAAGCAAATATCTGCAAAAGAGATTCAATATGCTGATACTAGAAAGCAATTTGATGTATACAAAGCAAAGATGGAATCACTTCTAATATCACAATTAGAAATGTTAAAAGAAATGAATAAAGAGGATGAGCACTAAAGCTCATCTTTTTTTGTGTGAATTTATTTTGAACCTTGTTGACTAATTTTTGAATATAAAATAAACTAGTTCTAGGCAAAAAAGAAAGGATGATTAATATAATGAAAAAGACTTTAACTATATTGCTTTTAGTGGTAATTTTAACATTAGGTTTAGTTGCTTGTGGCAAAGATGAAGAAATGAATGGTGGAGAATTAACAAGCAATACAACTCAAACTGACACAACTGATGTAGAAGGAAAGGACGAAACAATGAACAACGAACAATTAGCAAACAATCCATATAAAGATGTGGAAAAAAATCCAGTAGTAACAATGGAAATTAAAGATTTAGGAATAATCAAAATGGAATTATATCCACAAATAGCTCCAGAAACAGTTGAAAACTTTATTTCATTAGTAAATAGCGGAACATATGATGGTTTAATATTCCACAGAGTAATACCAAACTTCATGGCTCAAGGTGGAGATCCAGATGGTAACGGAACAGGCGGAGCTGGTTACAACATAGTTGGAGAATTCTCTGCAAACGGAATTGCAAACAACTTATCTCACACAAGAGGTATTGTATCAATGGCAAGAAGCAATGATCCAAACTCTGCAAGTTCACAATTCTTTATAGTAACAACTGATTCAACATATTTAGACGGACAATATGCTGCATTTGGTAAAGTTATCGAAGGAATGGACGTAGCAGATAAAGTTGTTAATTCTGAAGTTATCAGAAGACAAATTGATGTTGATTACTATACAGATCCAGAAGAATATATTAGACAATCTTTAGAATGTGATAGACCAGTTAACCCACCTGTAATTGAAAAAGCTACAGTTGATACATTTGGTGTAGAATATTCTGAACCAACAAAATTACAATAAGAAATTACAAGCGTCGACTGAAAAGTTCGGCGCTTTTTCTTGTCCCGGAGGGGGACGGACTCATCGCGGGACAAATTGTCCCACTTTGAGTCCGTCCCCCTCCGGGACAAAAAGCTGGATTATAACTTGACACTCAATGCGAACTGATGTACACTTTAAATGCAAACAAAAGAAGGGAGATTTTTATGTACGCATATATAAAAGGAACTTTAGAAGAAAAACTAGCTGATAGTGTTGTTGTTGATAATAACGGTATTGGATATAGAATATACATGGCGATAAATAGTATCGGAAAACTTGGTGAACTTGGAAGCCAGGTTAAAGTTTATACTTATTATAAAGTTAGTGAAGATAATATAAGTTTGTTTGGTTTTTATAATCAAGAGGAACTTAGAATGTTTGAATTACTTATAAGTGTTAGTGGTGTTGGAGCAAAATCTGCGATAGCAATTTTATCAAATATCACACCATCAAAATTTGCACTTTCTGTAATTTCAAATGATGTTAAAGAACTTACAAAACTTCCTGGTATTGGAGCAAAATCTGCACAAAGAATCATTCTTGAATTAAAGGATAAACTAAAGAAAGAAGAATCATTAGCTGCAGAAAACGATGTTGAATTACAAACAGTTATTAAAAATGATGATGTTGTTCACGAAGCAATCACTGCATTACAAGTATTAGGATATCCTGCAAAAGAAGCTTCAAAAGCTATTGAGGGAATTGATACTTCAGGATTAACTGTAGAAGATATTATCAAGAAAGCGTTGATATATTTTAGCAAAAATTAAAGGAGAATTTATGAAAGAAAATAATATACCATTGGCATATAGAATGTGTCCAAAGACAATTGATGAATACGTTGGACAAGAACACATTTTATCTAAAGACAAAATGTTATATAGACTTATAAAAGCGGATAGATTATCAAGCATAATTTTGTATGGACCACCAGGGTGTGGGAAGACATCACTTGCAAGAGTTATCGCAAATACAACTAAAAATAAATTCGAAAAAATCAATGCGGTTTCAGCAGGAGTTGCGGATATAAAAAAGGTTGTTGATGATGCGCGAAACTTATTACTTAATCCATCTGGCAAAGCAGTATTATTCATAGATGAGATTCATAGATTTAATAAATTACAACAAGATGCATTGTTGCCTTACGTTGAAAATGGAACAATCATATTAATTGGTGTTACTACCGAGAATCCATATTTTTCAGTTAATAAGGCGTTGATATCTCGTTCGACAGTTTTTAAATTAGAACCACTTCAAACCAAAGATATAACAAAGGTTTTACAAAATGCTATTGAAGATAAAGAAAAAGGTTTGGGTGCATGTGAGTTAAAAATAAATGAAGGTGTACTTGAACATATTGCAGAGCTTTCTGGTGGAGATGTAAGGGTTGCACTTAATGCGTTAGAAATTGCAGCACTTACTACAGAGATGAATGCAGACGGTGATATAGAAATCACAAAAGAAATTGCCGCAGAATGTATTCAAAAGAAAGCAATCAAGTTCGATAAAACAGGAGACAGCCACTACGATAATATCAGCGCGTTTATTAAATCGATGCGTGGTGGAGATGCAGATGCAGTTTTATTTTATTTAGCAAGAGCAATATATGCTGGAGAAGATCCAATGTTCTTAGCTAGAAGAATTGTTATTTGTGCTTCTGAAGATGTTGGTATGGCAAATTCGAATGCATTAGTTGTTGCTAATGCAGCACTTCAAGCAATACATCAAATTGGAATGCCGGAAGCAAGAATTATACTTGCACACGCTGCTACATATGTTGCAAGAAGTCCTAAATCAAACGCAGCATATTTAGGAATCAATCAAGCGTTGCAAGATGTTGAAACAAAAGACACAGGCACAATACCAATGCATATTAGAAACGCACCAGCAGAAGGAATGTCTGATTTAGGATATGGAGTGGGATATAAATATCCACACGATTTCCCAAATCACGAAGTAGAACAACAATACTTACCAGACGCAATGTTAGGAACAAAATACTACATACCAGACGAGACAGAAGAAAAATTAAAATAAATGAATAAAAAAATCCAAACACCTAATAATTATATTAGGTGTTTTTTTGTCCCACTTGGGGACGGACTCATTCTGGGACAAAATAAGAGGTGGTTGTTTGATTACTTGTTTAATAGGTCTTGCTGGTGGATTTGTGAGTCGGATTTTTTGGTTCTGGTGGCGGGCTTATAATTCTTCCTGCGTTAGTTAATTTTTTGAAAGTGGATGAATATAAGGCAAGAGGTACCACGCTTGCTACTATACTTATCGACACATTAATTACTGCAATATTCTACGCTAATTTTGAATACTTTAATTTATCACTTTCGATAAAAGCTGCGATTGGTGGAGTGATAGGCGGGATTATTGGCGCAAAAGTTATGAAGAAAATCCCTAAAAAAATTTTGAATATTACATTTGATATATTTTTAATTGTAATGTCTGCGAGGATGATTTTGTGGAGTTAATTATTACAGGAATTATTTCTGGATTTATAACAAGTTTAGGAATGGGTGGAGGAAGTATTTTAATACTTATACTTACATCATTCTTAAACGTTGAACAACAAACTGCGCAAGCGGCAAATTTAATATTCTTTATACCAACAGCGATTGTTGCGATAATTATACATTTCAAAAATAAAAACGTAGATAAAAGTATCGCTAAAAAATTAATGTTGCCAAGTATAATTGGTGCAGGTGTCGGCGCATATCTCACAAAGCTAATTGATTCGAAAAGTTTAAAAAAATATTTCGGCATATTTTTGCTAGTAATAGGCATACTAGAAATGATAATAACAATAAAAAATATAAATAAACGAAAGGGGAATAAACAATGAAAAAAATAGTTACTGGAATGGTGATAGGAGCGTTAGTAGGAAGCGTAGTGGGAAGTATGTACCACAATGATATGAATGATTTTAGAAAGATGATAGTAAGAAAAGGTAAGAAATTAGCAAAAATGTTTTAATTGTGTCCCGGAGGGGGACGGACCCTAAGTGGGACACCAAAAATTGGAAGTTGTCCCACTTAGGGTCCGTCCCCTTCTGGGACATTAACAATTGGGTATTGTTGTTTTTTTGATTTTGATATATAATAAATAGCCGTATAAGAGTCTTTAAACGTTGAAAGGAATGAAGATTAATGAAAGCTATAGAACTTAGAGAGAAATACATAGAATTTTTTGAAAAACACGGACATAAAAGAATACCTAGTGCTCCAGTAGTACCAGAGAATGATCCTACAGTATTATTCACAACTGCAGGTATGCATCCACTAGTACCTTACTTACTAGGTGAACCTCATCCACAAGGAAAGAGATTAACAGACTACCAAAAATGTATCAGAACTGGTGACATCGATTCAGTTGGTGATCCATCACACTTAACATTCTTCGAGATGATGGGTAACTGGTCATTAGGAGATTACTTCAAACAAGAATCAATCGCAATGAGCTATGCGTTCTTAAAAGAAGTTTTAGGTTTTGATATGAATAGAATATCAGTAACTGTATTCGAAGGTGAAGAAGGAATTCCAAGAGATGAAGAAGCAGCTGCTGCATGGGAAAAAGCAGGTATCCCAAGAGAAAGAATTTTCTTCTGCGGAAGAGAAGATAACTGGTGGGGACCAGCTGGTGAAACAGGACCATGTGGACCAGATACAGAAATTTTCTTTGATACAGGAAAAGAAAAATGTAGTGAACATTGTAATCCAACTTGCGGATGCGGTAAATATCTTGAAATCTGGAACAACGTATTCATGCAATACAATAAAACAAAAGAAGGAACTTATGAATTATTAAAAGCTCCAAACGTTGATACAGGTTTAGGACTTGAAAGAGTTATCGGATTATTACAAGG
>CAYMVI010000015.1:0-17627 GCA_964394075.1 uncultured Eubacteriales bacterium
AGAGCCATTGTGATAGCTTCAGCATATGAAACTGTCTAGAAAATGATTTATTTTTTGAGTTTTTGTCTCTTTTTTATTGATATTTTAGGTTGTATACTATACATAAATGGGGTGGCATAAGTCGTTAAAGTGGCTGTTCCCTAAGTAGGAAACTAAGAAAGGAAGTTTGTTATGTTTTTGCTTAATAGCTTTAAATTTTATTGTTACAAAAGAAGGGTTACTTTTAAGGAAGTTTATGAGCTTTGGAGTAAGGATTATTTTGAAAAAATTGCACCATCTACAAGAAGGACGTGGGTGGCGGCATTCAAGCATTCGCATGCTTTACATGATATGAAAATTAATGAAATTAAGGTTAGAGATTTGGAAGATGCTCTTCGTACTGAAGTGGTTGGTGATGCTACTAAGGTGAGGATGAAGTGTCTTTTTAATGTGCTATATAAATATGCTATTAAACATGAATTGGTTAATAAAAATGTGGCCAGCTATTGCGATACTCCTAGTTGGGAAAAGGAGATTGAAAGGTTACCTTTTAGTAAAGCAGAAATTGAAAAGCTTTGGAATAATTTGGATATGCCATTTGTGGATATGATTTTAACTGGGATTTATTTAGGTTTTAGACCGAGTGAACTTGTGAGTATTAAGGTTTCTGATGTTAATTTGGAGGAAGGTTTTATTCGTGGCGGTCTTAAGACTAAAGCTGGCAGGAATAGGTTTGTGCCGATTCATAATGCCGTACTTGATATTATTAAGAATCGTGTGGCGAAAACTGATGAGTTTCTGTTTGTTAAGGAGAGTGGTGAACCTATGAATTATTTTGAATATAGGAGAAGGTTTAACAAGGTGATGAAGAGGCTTAATATGCATCATTTTCCTCACGATACAAGGCATACGTTTATTACTCTGGCCAAAGAATGCGATGTGAATGAGTATATTCTTAAACTTATTGTGGGACATGCGATCCAAGATATTACTGAAGGTGTGTATACGCACAGAAATAGGGAAGATTTTTATAACGAAATTTGTAAAATTAAAGTGTAGTTTTTATTTGTAAAATTAGTGTTAAAATATTGAGAATTTACGGAAAATAATATAATATGATAATGGTAAATTTATCTTACCATGTATATTAGGAGGATGTGCGTATGAAGAAATTTTTATGTTTACTATTGGTTATGGTAACTTGTTTTACGGCTACATCTTTTGCTGCTACAGAACTTACGGATATTAAAGATACTAAGTATGAAGCGGCAGTAGAGAAGTTGGTACTTTTCAATATAGTTAATGGCTATGGCGACGGTACTTTTTTACCGGCTAACAAGGTTACTAGAGCAGAGCTTTCTAAAATGCTTGTTATAGCTATGGGAAAGGAGTCTCAAGTTGAAGCGGCTAAGAATAAATATCTTGATTTTAGCGATGTGTTAAGCTCTTATTGGGCTTATGGTCATATTAAAGTTGCTTCTGATGAAAAACTTGTTAATGGTTATGAGGATGGAACCTTTAAACCAGCGGGCAACGTTACTTATGCGGAAGCTGCTACGATGGTTTTAAGAGCATTAGGCTTTGAAGAAGAAGTTAAGAGAAGTGAACTTACTTGGCCTAACAATTATATGTCTTGTGCTGATGATCTCGAACTTTTTGAGGGTATTTCTACTTTCAAAGCGGGAGATCCTGCAAATAGAGGTGATATTGCTATTCTTATCTGGAATGCAATGAGAACTGGTACCGCAGAGATTGTGGCATATAACGATAAAGGTGTTATTTATGGTGAAGGTACTCCAATGATTACAGAGTATCTTGGCTATACATATATAGAAGATGCTGATGTTACTAATATTAAGTTTAGTGATAATTTAAAAGAAGCTACAGTTACTTTTAAGGAAGAAGACAAGAAAGCCAAAAATGTTACTTTAGATGCTGTTGATGCATTAGATATGTTTGGTAGAAAAGTTACTTTACTATATGATTCGGTAAACGGAAAAATTTTAGAACTTGGCACAGACAGTGATTATGATTCTATTGATGCTGTGGTAACTAATATTTCTGAAACTAAAATTTATGTGGCAAACAGAAGAAATGGATATAAACTTCCTGATGAAGATAATATTTTGATGTATGGTATTTCAAGTTATTCAGAGGCTGCTGAAGCTATATTGATTATGGAAGATACATCTTTGGAATATTTAGTTTTGATGGGTTCTTCAAATGTTAATGTTGGTGTAGTTGTGGATAACGATTACTTAATTGATGATGATTATGGTATTAGAGTTCGTGGTGTTGATGAAACTAAAGGTGGAGAAGGCTACTTTGTTGCTAACGATGACCAATGGCCAGCTCAAGATAGTATTATCTTGTATTACTTAGATGCGGATGATTTCTTAGTTGTTATAGAAAAGATTGATTTAACAAAAGCTAAGACAATTTCTGGCATATATAGCACGTACATCAAGACTGAAGATAAAACAGAGTATAAATTTGATGATGATGAAGATTATACAGTTATAAATGTGGATGGCACTAAACTTGAATCTTTGAAACTTTCTCAAGTTGATATTAAGACTGATAAATTAATTGCGGTTAATTATAATGCTCATTATTATTTCTTTATTATAGAAGATGCTATAGTAGATGATGTTGATCCTGAGATAGAAGATGCATTATATGATTTAGAAGATTGGGTAGATGAAGCTTCATATTATGATGAAGAAGACTACACTCAAAAATCTTATCATGATTTAGTTGAAGCCTTAGAATATGCTGATGCTACTGACTATACTTCATCACTTACAAGAATTAATAATGCTTGTAAAAAGATTGAAGAGGCCATTGAATGTTTAGAAAAAGCTACTGGCACAACAGAAAAGAAAGTTGTTAAGGCTAAGAAAGCTTTAAGAAAATTGGTGGCGGGAGAAGCTAAAGATGTATATGACAATTCAAACTTATATACATGGCAAAGTTATGATGTATTTGATGAAGCATATGATGATGCAAAGGATTTATTAAGTATAGATGATGCAACATTAACTGAAATTGACGATGCTGAAAGAGCGTTGTATGAAGCAATAGATGCGTTAGTAAAGAAAAATTAAAAATACTATTTTATAAAACTATAAAAGGAGAGAAGTTAAATTGGAAAACAAAGAATGGTATTCATTATCTGTAGAGCAAACAGAGGAAGAGCTTAAGACTAAGGTGGGTACTGGTCTTACTGCTGAAGAAGTTGAAAAGAGACAAGAAGAATATGGATTAAACCAAATTGTTTCAAAAAATAAAAAGCCTATTTGGAAAATGATTATTGAACAATTTAAAGACTTTATGATTATTGTTCTTATCATTGCTGCTATTATTTCGGCAGTTGTTAGTGGTGAAGTAACAGACTCAATTATTATTTTGATGATTGTTATCTTAAATGCAATCATTGGTGTGGTTCAAGAGGTTAAGGCTCAAAAGTCTTTAGATTCTTTGAAGCAGCTTAGTGCACCTCATTCAAAAGTTTTAAGAAATGGTAAAGTTGAAACTATTGAATCTAAAGATTTAGTTCCTGGTGATATCGTTATATTAGATACAGGTGATTATGTTCCAGCTGATTTAAGACTTACTGAGGCAGTTAATTTAAAGATTCAAGAAGCTGCTTTAACTGGTGAATCTGTTCCTGTTGAAAAGATGGAATTAACTATTAAAGAAGACAAAGTTGGTATTGGGGATAGAACTAACCAAGCATTTTCATCAAGCCTTGTTACTTATGGTAGAGGTAAAGGGATAGTTGTTGCAACCGGTATGAATACTGAAGTTGGTAAGATTGCTCAAATGCTTGATGATGTTGATGAAAGCGAAACACCATTAAAGAGAAGATTGTCTGAACTTGGTAAGATTCTTGGTGTTGTTTCTATTGGTATTTGTATACTTATATTTATAGTAGGTCTTTTGGTTTACAAGAGAGACTGGGTTGAAATGCTTATGACTGCTGTTAGCTTAGCTGTTGCTGCTATTCCAGAAGGTCTTCCAGCCATTTCTACTATTGTTTTATCTATTGGTGTTCAAAGAATGGTTAAGAGAAACGCGATTGTTCGTACATTACCATCTGTTGAAACTTTAGGTAGTGCTACAGTTATTTGTTCAGATAAAACTGGTACATTAACACAAAACAAGATGACAGTTGAAGAAGTTTTCTACAACAATAAAGCGTATAAAGTTGATGAAAAAGTTAATGATGTTGATGCTCATTACAAGAAATTATTAGATTGTATGATTCTTTGTAACGATTCAAAAATAAAAAATGAGGATGGATACAAAGTAATCGGTGATCCTACTGAAACAGCTTTAGTTGATTTAGGTATCAAAAGCAATATTATTAAAGACGCATTAGATGCAGAGTTTACTAGAGTTGATGAAATTCCATTTGACTCTGATAGAAAGTTAATGACTACTGTTCATAAACTTGAAAATAAATTCTTGGTATACACTAAAGGTGGTATCGATGAATTATTAAGTAGATGTAATAAAATTCTAATCGATGGAAATGCTGTTGAAATTTCTAAAGATTTAAAAGATAGTTTATTAAAACATAATGATGAATTTGCTAGCAAAGCTCTTAGAGTTTTAGCTATGGCATATAAAGAAATTGATGCTATTCCTGGTAAAGAAGAAAAAGATTCATTAGAGTCTGAATTAGTATTTATCGGTATGGTTGGTATGATTGACCCAGCTAGACCAGAAGTTAAAGAAGCTGTTGCTAAATGTAAAGATGCTGGTATCAGACCTGTTATGATTACAGGTGACCACAAAGCTACAGCTGTTGCTATTGCTAAAGATATTGGTATCTTAAAAGAAGGCGACAAAGCTATTACTGGTGCTGAACTTGAAGAAATGTCTCAAGAAGATTTAGAGAAACAAGTTAAAGATATTTCAGTTTACGCTCGTGTTTCTCCAGAACATAAAGTTAGAATCGTTAATGCGTGGAAATCTCATGGCGAAGTTGTTGCTATGACTGGTGACGGTGTTAATGATGCTCCAGCGTTAAAGACAGCTGATATCGGTGCTGCTATGGGTATCGTTGGAACAGACGTTGCTAAAGAATCTGCAGACGTTGTTTTAACAGATGACAACTTTGCTACTATCGTTTCTGCTGTTGAAGAAGGTAGAAGAATTTATGATAACATTTTAAAAGCTGTTGCTTATTTGTTATCTGCTAACATCGGTGAAATCATTACATTATTCGTAGCAACTATGCTTGGTTGGGTAGAGCCACTTCTACCAATCCATATTTTATGGATTAACTTAGTAACAGACAGCTTACCAGCACTTGCATTAAGTGTTGACCCTGCCGAATCAAACATTATGAATAGAAAACCTAAGAAGAGTGAAAAATTCTTTACTAAAGGTATGGTATGGAGAATTCTTTACCAAGGACTTATGGTTGGTGGCTTAGTATTACTTGCATTTTTAATTGGCTCTGGATTCAATCCAAAAGGTATTACGGAAGAAAATGCTGCAGTTCCTAGAACGATGGCATTTGCAGTATTAGCATTAGCAGAGTTAGTTCACGTGTTTAACTTACGTTCAAACAAAGATTCAATCTTTAAAGTTAAGTTCTCTACTAACAAGATCTTACTTGGTGCTGTAGCTTTATCTGCATCAATGATGTTCATCGTAATGTTAATTCCGGCATTACATGAAATCTTCAAGATTGCGCACTTAAGCGCTGCTCAAGTTGGTTGGACAACATTGTTAGTTGTAGCTCCGCTTATAATTGTAGAGTTATTTAAACTATTTAAAATCAATACACTTAAAGATGAAGATTAATTTTTAGATTAGGAGGACGATTTATTTAAATCGTCCTCTAGTCAAAAGAGGGGGAATCAAATGAAAAAGCTAAATAAGTTTTTAGTATTGCTTATTTGTGTAATGATGATTTCTTGTGGTAGTGTTTTTGCAGGAAGTCAACGTATGAAAGAAATTGATTACCAAGCATACATTAAAGAAAATGGCGATGTTGATGTGGTTGAATCTTGGCACATTTGGGTTGAAGGAACAAACACACTTTTTAAGACATTTGAAATTGATAGTTCAAAGTATACAGAGATTACGAATGTAAAAGTTAAAGAGATTTCTGATAACGGACAAGCTAAAGATTTTAGAGATGTAGGCGAATGGCAATACACTGTTGATAAAGATGGATACTATGGAGAAATTTATGAAGGTAATTTTGAAATAGGTTGGTATGCTGGTCTTGGTAATTCTTCAGATACAAGAAAGTATGAAATAAGCTATACAATTAAAGACGGCATCAAAAAAGGTGCTGACTGTGCAGAATTTTATTGGCAATTTATTGGTGATGATAATGGTGTGCCGGTAGAAAAAATTACAGGTACAATTCATTTACCTGAGAAAGCTAAAGATATAGAAGATATAAAAGTATGGGGACATACTGAAGGTCTTAATGGTGAAATTAATGTAACAAGCTTAAATAAGATTGAGTTTGAAGGATGGAATTTGCAAACAAGAACAATGTTCGAGATTAGAACTTTATTCCCAACTGAAATGATTTCAGAAAATTGCAAAAGATATGTAAAAGCATATTTGTTAGATGATGTAGTGGAAGAAGAAACTGAGTGGGCTGATGAAGCAAATAGAAGAAGAGATGAAGCAAAGTTTATAAATGAGACTCTTCCATTTTTAATTGCTTTTATTCCAACAGTTGGTTCTGGTTTTACTCTTTTTAAAGCTATAACTAGAAACCTAAGAATCCGTCGTGAGGCGAAAAAGAAATATGTGCCATCACAAGAGCTTGAGTATTATAGAGACTTTCCTCGTGAACATGCATCTCCAATTGAAGCGAATGCATTAGTTAAAAATGTGTTTGATAAATTACCGAGTGGCGAGTTTGGAAATTTATTTTCATCTATTCTTTTAAGTATGCAATTAAAAGGTGCGATTGAAATTAAAGATGAAGGTTGGGATACTGAAATTATAATATGTGATCCAACTAAAACTCCTCATTTAGATAGAATGGAAAGAGACGTAAAATATTTCTTGGATTCTGTAAAGAAAAAATATGAAAAAGTTACAACTAAAACTATTGAAAAATATATGAAGAAAGAATATAGAAGTGCATTGTCTTTAAAAGATGATTTTACTTCTAATGCGAAATCTGCTTTGCGTACTGCAAACTTGTATGAAGGTATGCAACCAGAAGAAGCTGAATTAAAAAATGGATGCATGTATTCTGTATTTGGTTTTAGCTGGATATATATTTTCCCAATAGTATTTGGTTTTTCTATCGCTGGTGACGGTGGTATGGGAATGATGGGTATAATTCTATTGGCATTAATTATAGGATATATTTATGAACCATACAGCCGTAAAAAAGCAAAGAAAGCAATATCTCCACTTTCTCCAAACGGATTAGATGAGCAAGAAAAATGGAGAGCTTTCCAAAAGTATATGGAAGATTATACTTTGCTTCACGAAAGAGAAGTTAAAGAAGTAGTTATCTGGGAAAAATATTTAGTATATGCGACAGCTTTTGGTACTGCCAAAAAAGTTTTGAAACAATTAAAGATTAATATGCCTGACGTGTATGATTCGTTAGAGACTATGAATTCTCCAGCTTTGAGAATGGGATCATATAATTTTGATAATGCATTTAATGATGGTTTATTAAAAGCTCAAAGAGCATATCACGCAGCAATAGCTGCAAGTTCATATAGCAGTAGTGATTATAGCAGTTCATATTCGTCTGGCGGCGGTGGCGGAGGCGGCTTCTCAGGAGGCGGCGGAGGCCGGAGGTGGCCGGAGGCGGCATGGGCGGTCGTTAATTATAACGATTTATTAGGAGGAATAACATGAAAAAAGAAGTGAAAGAAAAACTTTTTCAACTTTGGAGAATTTCTTTTGTTGCATTGCTTCTAGCAACTGTAATAAGAGGAGTAATTTTTCTTTTTGAATATGCCATAGAAGAAATTCATGATAAAGAAATAGAAGAAATAAGAATGGAATCAGAAGGCGGATTGCTAGTTGGAGTTTTTTCTGAACCTACAATATATTGTTTGTTTGGTCTATATGGACTTGGCGTATTTACTTTTTCAAAAGCGTTGTTACAAGATGTTTTTGTTTATAGAAAATTAAAACTATTAAAGATACCACTAGATGAGAACAAATATATAAGAACACCACCAGATAAAGATGAATGTCCACTTAATGTATTCTGGTTAATAAAGAATGAATATGATTATTATATGGACTCAACATGTTTTCCGGATATATTCACTGCTTTGTTAATGAGCTTAAAAAAGAAAGGTGTAATTGAATTTATTTTTAATAAAAACGATATAAGTAACACAGGATTAAATATAAAATTAAATGATATTCAAGATGTAGAACTTTCTTTAGGAGAAGAACAAACTTATAAATATTTACAAGCTATATATACGGAACATGATGTATTAACACCAGAGATTATAAAATGGTGTATGTCTAGAAATCGATGGCAAGCAAATAAACTAAGAGAAAATTACAGAAAAGCTGGATGGATAGAGTTGATGAAAAGAAAATATTACGTAGGAAATCCGAGTGAATTAAACTTATTGAGAAGTGGAAACTGGTACTATTTTTTTATGTTGTTTGAGATGGGAATAACAGCGTTATTAGTTGGAAGTGCAACAAGTTCTGCATTACAATTAGCTTTGTTTGCTATTATGTGGAATGGATTCTTGTTAGAGTGTTTGTTTCACGATGTTATTTGTTATACAGCAGAAAGACTATCTGTAGATGGACAAAAAAAGAGAAATGAATGGCTTGCTTTTGGAAAATATTTAAAAGCGTATTCTATGTTGGATAAAAGGAATATTGATGAGGTAGAGTTGTGGGAAGATTATCTTATGTTTGCTACAGTAATGGGAATTGCGAATGAGACTACCAAAAAAATGAACTTAGATACATCTGATACAAATATTAAAATTGGTAACTATAACATTACATATGCTGTCTCAGAAAAAGAAAAAGAAGAGTATATACAAAAATATGTTGATGCTTATAAAGCAGCGGTAATGTCAAATAATAATACTTCAACAATACAGAATTTCAAAAAGTCGATATATGCCAAGAATGAACTTGAAAAATTAAATAAAAACTAAAACGTTTGATGTAAAAGGTGAATAAGTAATATGATAAATAATTTAGACAAAATATTAAAAAAAGTAGAAAAACCAGTTAGATATACTGGTGGCGAAATGAATTCTTGTGTAAAAAATTTAGAGGAAGTGAAATGCCATTTGGCATTTTGCTTCCCTGATGTATATGAAGTGGGAATGTCTCATTTAGGTATGAGAATTTTATATGATTTATACAATCGCAGAAAAGATACATATTGTGAAAGAGTTTTTGCTCCATGGATTGATATGGAAAAAATTATGCGTGAAGAAAATATTAAACTATTTTCTTTAGAGACTAAAACTCCTTTACATGATTTTGATTTTGTTGCATTTACACTTCAATATGAAATGAGTTATACAAACATTTTAAACATGCTTGATTTGGGCGGAGTGCCTATAAAGTCTGCAGATAGAGGAGAAAATGATCCCTTTGTAATGGCTGGTGGACCATGTGCCTACAATGCAGAACCTATTACTGATTTCGTAGATTTGATTGTAATGGGTGAAGGTGAAGAAGTTAATCTAGAAATAGTTAATTGCTATATTAAGTGGAAAGCAGAAAATAAAACTCGTGATGAATTTCTTGAAATGGTTGCTGAGATTGATGGAGTATATGTACCTAAATTTTATAAGGATACTTACAATGAAGATGGTACATTCAAAGGGTTAGAAAAAATTAATTCTCATGCGAAAGATAAAATCACAAAGAGAATTATTAAAGACTTAGATACTTTAACATATCCTGAAAAATGGATTGTGCCATATATGAATATCGTACATGATAGAGTAATGCTTGAAATTTTTAGAGGTTGTATAAGAGGTTGTAGATTTTGCCAAGCAGGATATATTTATAGACCCGTAAGAGAAAAGAGTAAAGAAAGATTAGATGAACTTGCTGAAAAATTAATTGCTAACACGGGTTATGAAGAAATTTCTTTAACTTCGCTTAGTACAAGTGATTATAGAAACTTCCATCCACTTGCTCAATCTTTGATTTCTAAATTTAAACCACGTAATATTAATTTATCTTTACCATCACTTAGAACAGACTCGATTTCAATGCAACTTCTAAAAGAAGTTAGTGAAGTAAGAAAGAGTGGATTTACAATTGCGCCTGAAGCAGGTACTCAAAGATTAAGAGATGTTATTAACAAAGGTTTATCTGAAGAAGATATTATGCGTGCTTGTGATTTTGCTTTTAGAAGTGGTTGGAGCACAATAAAACTTTACTTTATGATTGGACTTCCAACAGAAACTTATGAAGATTTAGATGGAATTGTCGATGTTGCAAATAAGATTGTTGATTTGTATTATGCAATTCCTAAAGCTGAAAGAGCTAAAGGATTAACAGTTACAGTAAGTACTTCAACATTCGTCCCAAAACCATTTACAGCATTACAATGGTGTGGACAAGATAATTATGAAGAGATTAAGAAAAAGCAAGATTACTTGAAATCTAAACTTACTAATAGAGCGATTAAATATAATTGGCACGAACCAGAAACAAGCGTGGTAGAAGCGATACTTGCTAAAGGTGATAGAAGACTAAACAAAGTAATTTATAACGTTTGGAAAAATGGTGCTAAGTTCGATAGTTGGGGCGAATTCTTTAATTACGAAAATTGGATGAAGACTATTGCTGATGAAGGTATAGATTATAAATTCTATGCTGAAAGAAAAATGAGTACAGATGAAAAACTTGCTTGGGAACATATAAATGTTTTGGTTACTAAAGATTATTTGAAATCAGAATATGAAAAATCTATGCGTGGTGAAGTTACTTCAAACTGCAGACAAAATTGTAGTGGTTGTGGTGCTGCATGCATGGGTACAGGAGTATGTTTTGAAAGGAATGAGAAGTAGATGATAGCAAGAGTAAAATATACAAAAGGTTATGATGTTAAATATGTAGGACACTTAGATTCTATGAGAACATTTATTAGATGCATCAAGAGAACTTGTATACCAGTTAAATATTCAAATGGCTTTAATCCTCGTGTGCAAATATCATTTGCTCTTCCTTTAGGTGTAGGTGTTACAAGTGACTGTGAGTATTTTGATTTAGAAGTAGAACAAGCAATGAATGCAGAAATGTTTTTAGGTGAATTAAATTCTACATTGCCTGGTGGATATAGAGTTATTGAAGTTGAATTTTTAGAAAGTGCAAAAAGTTTAATGTCACTTGTAAGAGAAGCTATATACAGAATAAAAATTGACGTAGCAGAATTTGATAAAGTAATAGAACTTTTTGAAGGAGATTCAATTGTAATTGAAAAAGAATCTAATTCTAAAAAAGAAACTAAAGAGATTGAACTTAAGAATTTTATATTAGATATATCTTTTGATAAAGATAATAAAGAAGTAATCGTACATTCAACAGCAGGAAGTGTAAACAACATGAATCCAAACTTTATAATTGATGCAGTTGAAAAATATGTAGGTGAAGTAGAAGACTACGATATACATCGTGTCAAATTAATAATTTAGGTCCAAAAAGGGACGTCCTCAAATGGACACTTCAAAAAATTTTAGAGAGTCTATCTAAATAACGAAGTGTCCATTTGAGGACGTCCCTTTTTGGACCTATTTATTTTTTTCTAAACATTAATCCAACTAAGCTTCCTATTAATGATGTTATTAAATACATTATTGATGTGAATATTATTCTTGCTGGTGAATAATTAAATAGTAATCCTGCTGGAATAAATACGATTATTGATATGATTGGAAGTAATAGTTTGAATCCGTGTTTTCTACCAAATAATAATGCTGCAATTAAAAGTAATACCATATTAATTAGTAAGGAGAACATTTCTGGAAGTCCGGCGATTACTGGTATAATGCCAACTAATACTGGTATTAAGTAGAAAATTATTATACACCATATGATGTGTGGAATATATTTTTTCATAGAATCACTCCTTTTATGCGTCAATTATATCAAAAGGTGGGAGTAATTGGCAATATTTTGTTAGTTTTGTGTCTTTAAATGCTTATGTTTAGGCAATTTGTGGACTTTGTTTATTGATTTTCATGGTAATTTATGTTAAAATTACACTGTATGTCTGAAAAGAAAAGGAAGTGAGAATTACCCTTATGGATATATTAGCTAAAGAGCTGCCAAAGATGAAAAAGTTTAACGACTATATTATAGATGTGAATAAAGCAAATTTTCCAATAACGCTTTCTGGTTTATCTGATAGTCAGAAGTCGCATTTTATTTATGCTACCAGATTTTATACAGAAAAACCGATACTTATTGTTACATATAATGAGTTAGAACTTAAGAAGTTTAAAGAAGATATGAAGTTCTTTTCTGATGAACAAGTGTTAGTTTACCCAAAGAGAGAACCTATTTATTATGATATCGATACAACCAATAAAGATGCTACGATGGATAGATTAAAGATTTATACAAAACTTTATAATAACGAGTCTTGTGTAATATTAACAACGATTGAAGCTTTAATGCAAAAGACTATTAATAAAGATAAACTTTTCACTAAAGTTATTCAATTAGAAAATGGTACTTCGATTTTACTTGATACTTTAACTAACGAATTAATTGAACTTGGTTATGAAAGAACTGATATGGTTGAAGGTAGAGGACAATTTTCTGTAAGAGGTGGAATTATTGACGTGTTCCCACTTACAACAAATGATCCTGTACGTATAGAATTCTGGGGAGATGAAGTTGATTCGATAAGAGTGTTTGATGTTGAGTCGCAAAGAACTATTGAAGCGATTAGCGAAATAAACATTTTCCCTGCAGAAGAGTTTTTGATTGAAAGAGAAAAACTTGAAAGTATTGCGGACAAAATACTTGCAAAGTATCCTAATGCGATTGCAGATACTGATGTTATTAAACACGGAAATTATTTAACTAAGATAGATAAGTATTTTGAATTTTTCTATGAAGAAACATCTACATTAATTAACTATTTATTAAAAGATACTGTTATTTTCTTGGATGAGCCTTCAAGAATTAATTCTAAATGTCAATCAATCGAATATGATAACAAAGAATTTGTTGAAGCATATTTAGATAAAAATAAAGTTGTTCCAAGTTATACAAATTCTATGGCTACGAACATAGATATGATTTTGACTTTGGAAAAACAAAATATAATCAACTTAGAAAGAGTTGATATCAATACGCATGCAAAAAGAAACGGATACAGCTTTAGCTGTAGGGAGGTGAACTTTTTTCGTGGTTCGTTGGATATATTTGTACAGGAAGTACAAGAAGCACATGAATCAGGAAAAATAGTTTTGGTTCTTGGTGGAACTGTTTCAAAAGCTCGTGGTCTTGCCACAATGCTTTTAGAACACAATGTTCCTGCTGTATTTCTAGAACAAATGGATGAGGCGTTTTTTAATAGTAAACAAATCATCGTTATCCCGGGAAATATTACTGAAGGTTTTGAATATGTTGAACTTAATTTGATAATTGCTAGCGGTGAGTTTGGTAATGTCAAAGAGAAGAAGAGAACATATAAACCATCTGTATTTAAAGAAAGTAAGAAAGTTGTTTTTGCCGACTTGAATGTTGGTGATTATATAGTTCATGCAACTCATGGTATTGGACAATATGTTGGTATTCATACTTTACTTGTTGATGGTGTGAAGAGAGATTATATTAAATTAAAATATAAAGATGATGACACAATGTATATTCCAACGACTCAATTAGATAACATTAGAAAATATATGAGTGGAGGAGATGGTGCTCCAAAACTTAATAGAATGGGTAGCAAGGAATTTGCAAATACTAAGGCTAGAGTTAAAGCACAACTTAAAGATATCGCCAAAGGTCTTATTGAACTTTATGCAAAACGTAGTAAGCAAAAAGGTTTCAAATTTTCTGAAGATACTGTTTGGCAAAGAGAGTTTGAAGAGGCATTTCCTTTCCAAGAAACTGATGATCAATTAAGATGTATTGATGAAGTTAAGAAAGATATGGAAAGTGAAAGACCAATGGATAGACTTCTTTGTGGAGATGTTGGTTATGGTAAGACAGAAGTAGCTATTCGTGCGGCTTTTAAGGCTGTTATGGATAGCAAACAAGTTGCATATTTAGTTCCAACAACTGTACTTGCTCAACAACAATATGAGTCGTTTGCATCAAGATTAAAAGACTATCCAGTTAAAGTTGAAGTGCTAAATAGATTTAAAACTACTAAGCAAAAAAATGATATTATCAAACGTTTGAAAAACGGTGAAATTGATATTTTAATTGGTACACATAGAATAATTCAAAAGGATGTTGAATTTAAAAATTTGGGCTTTTTAATTATCGATGAAGAGCACAGATTTGGTGTTGGGGATAAAGAAAAAATTAAGAATCTAAAAACTAATATCGATGTGCTTGCGATGACTGCAACACCTATTCCAAGAACAATGCATATGTCTATCGTTGGAATTAGAGATATGAGTGTTATTTATGAACCACCACAAAATAGAAGACCAATTCAAACGTATGTTTTAGAATATGATAAAGATGTAATTGCTGAAGCGATTATCAAAGAACTTGAAAGAGAAGGCCAAGTGTTTTATTTGTTTAATCGTGTTGAGAATATTGATGCGAAAGCAAATGAAATTTCTGAACTAGTACCTGAAGCTAGAGTTGCTGTGGCACATGGTAAGATGACTGGTACTGAACTTGAAAATATTATGGCTGATTTCATAGATAAGAAAATTGATGTACTTGTTTGTACAACTATTTTAGAAACGGGTATTGATATTCCAAATGCTAACACAATTATTATTGAAGATGCGGATAGACTTGGTCTTGCGCAACTTTATCAAATAAGAGGGCGTGTTGGTAGAAGTGATAGAGCAGCATATGCGTATATTACTTATAGAAAGAATAAAGTTTTAGCTGAGGCTTCTGAAAAGAGACTAAAAGCTATTAAAGAGTTTACCGAGTTTGGTTCTGGATTTAAGATTGCACTTAGAGATTTAGAAATTAGAGGTGCTGGAAACATTTTAGGACCAGAGCAACATGGTCACATGGATGCGGTAGGGTACGAGATGTATTGCAAACTTTTAGATGAGTCAGTAAGAGAAATGCAAGGTGAAGAAATATTACCAGAACTTGATACTCAAATTGATTTGAAAGTTACTGCATACATACCAAGTTCATATATTGAAAACTTAAATCAAAAGATTGAGGTTTATCAAGATATTGCCAATTTGGATAAAGAGGAACAAATCTCAGAAATTATCGACGAATTGATTGATAGATATGGTGAGATTCCAAAAGAGGTTTATAATTTGCTTGAGGTTGCAAAAGTGAAGATGCACGCAAGAGAATTGCAGGTCATCAAAATTTCACAAAATGATACTTCTGTGGTTATCCAATTTAACAATCCGGATGTTATCTCAAATGCAGCAATACAAATGCTTATAGATATTTATAAGAGCAAAATTATGTTCTCTTCGGGGGCTGTTCCATACATTACTTTGAGGTTGCAAAGTAAAAAGGATAGTGATATATTTAAAGAAGTTTTAAACGTATTACAAGTGTTGAAAGGATGATTATGTAAGATGGATAAGAATAAGAGTATTGCTATAATAATTATAGCTGTAGTAATGGTAGTATTGGTTATAGGTGTCCTTGCTACATCTCATGGAGATGGATCAAATTTAGGTGCTGATGAACTTTTGTCAATTGGAGAAAACATATACACAGTAAAAGAGTGTAAAGATTATATAAAAATAACAAACGAAGCTGAAGGCGACATTGCAAAGGTAACTACTGAGGAAGAAAAAGAAGAAATTATTAATCAATTCTTATCAGAAAAAATATATGCTCATGCAGCTGCTGAACATGGTATAACAGTACCAGAAGAAGAAATGCAAACATTCAAAAAAGATTATGCTGAAAAGACAGTTTATGCTCAAAATGGAATTTCAGAAGAAGATTATTTAAAATATGCTTCTGATAATTACTTATATACGCAATTAAGCCAAAACTTAGAAGAGTATTATGAATTACCAGAAGAATATTATGATGCTTTTATAGAAGGTGTTGAAGATGAGATGAAATCATATTCTTTCAGAATGATGACTTTCGATTATGAAGATCCTGTAAGTGGAGATGCTTCGGGTGATGTTTCTGGTGAAACTGTAGAAGAAGTTTCTGGTGATCGATTAAGAGATGCGGTTTATGCAAAAGCAGAAGATATTCGTAACCAAGTTATTAATGGTGGAGATTTTGAGACTTTAGCTCAAGAAAATTCTTCATTAAGATATACATTCAACGGTGCATCATACACATTAGTAAATGGTAACCTTGAATATGCAGCATCAGTTCTATTACAAGACAAATTAGGAAGTGAAGCACTTTACAATGCAGTTAAAGATTTAAAATCTGGTGAGTGTTCAGAACTTGTTGAAGATACAGATGCAAATGTAATTAACTTTGTAAAAGTTGAAACTGTTGAAGATGGATTCACAGGTGAAGCTAATGACGAAATTAGAGAAATCTTATTATATCAATATCAAGATACTTTAGTTACAGGTGATACTCATTATCACATGAATCAAAATGCTTTACTAAAAGTTTATTATCAATAAAATTTCGTAGGGCGGCATTTTAGTCGCTCTATATTTTTTATAAACGGAGGAACTATGATTACTAGCAAATCAAACGAATTAATTAAACATATAAAAGCACTTCATTTAAAAAAGGAAAGAGATGAAAGTGGAGAGTTTGTAGTTGAAGGAATTAAGATGGTTAAAGAAGCTATAGATTCTGACTTTGAAATTAGTGTAATTGTTATTTGTGAAGAATTATTTTCAGAAGCAATCGACACAAAGAATAACAAAGTAGAATATGTTTCAGAACCAGTTTTCAAAATTATTTCTGATACTACATCACCACAAGGGATCTTAGCTGTATTAAAAAAGAAAGCTACTACAGAAGAGATAAATGAATCAACAATTTTTGCGCTTGATGGAGTGCAAGATCCAGGAAATCTAGGAACTATTATTAGAACTTTAGATTGTACAGGAATTAATACTTTGTTGTTATCACCAGAGTGCGCGGATCCATATAATTCAAAGGTTATAAGAAGCACAATGGGGGCAATTTTTAGAGTTAATATTTTAGATGGATTAGATTTGTATGCAAACTTAAAAGATTTAAAATCGGTAGGATACAACATAATAGTAACAGCTCTTGATGCAGATTATAATTTGTTTGATTATGGTTTTGAAGGAAAGAATATTGTAGTAATTGGTAATGAATCAAAAGGAGTTTCAAAAGAGATTCAAGAACTAGCAAACGTGAAAATAATAATTCCAATGGTAGGAAAGACAGAAAGCTTAAATGCCGGAGTTGCAGCTAGCTTAACAGCTTATGAAGCTCTAAGAAAAAGAAGATGACCGAAAGGGACACCCTCGTTGACCGAAAGGGGACGCCCTCATTTGGACACAAAATCGTGTCCAAATGAGGGCGTCCCCTTTCGGTCA
>CAYMVI010000016.1:0-16117 GCA_964394075.1 uncultured Eubacteriales bacterium
GAATGATGCAATATGCTACTGTTTCTGAATGTGCAAATAAAGCAGAAATTGTAGCCTTTGAAACAGTTGAAGAAACAGTTAAGATCGCTAAAGTAGATCCTAAAACTGGTGCCAAAGTTACTGAAGAAGCTACAAGTAAAAATGGTAAGAAATTTAATAAAGTTGTTAAAGAAGAAGTGACTAGAACAGCTAAAAAAGACAAACCATCAAGACTTGCTGCTAGAAGAAAAATTATGGCAAACATTAATAAAGTTAAAGATGAAAACGGAAATAACGTTGACCTACCAGGAAAATTATTTGGTGAAATCGCTGATAAATACGCTGATAGAAAAGGCGGTTACACAAGAATAATTAAATTAGGTAAGAGAAAAGGCGACGCAGCTGAAGTTGTAATCTTACAATTAGTATAATATATAAATTATTAAGACTGAATCGAGCGATGATTCAGTCTTTTTTATACCTTTTTGTAAATAATATTAGGATTGAAAAAATCCTGCAAACATGCTAAAATCAAGGAGCGAATAGAATTGATTTATATGTTGTTCTAGAGAACGTATTTCTTGGAAAATGTCGGCAAATTGGTGTAAAAGTATTGTGGGAAGGAGAAGCAAGTCATGGTAGATATTCGGGACTTTCAGCATATGCCGTTGCGCACGCTGAGAAAATGGTTTACTGACCCGGACGATGTAACGGTTGATATTAACAAAATTGGTGAGGTACTAGAAGTATCTATATTGCCACATGATCTCTCAAAATATCGCCTTGATGGTGAAGTGATTATGTGTGCATTTGTCACAAATGAAGAAGGAAATTCATGTGTGTTTTACGCCGAGGAACTATATGGTGAATCGGTTCGAGACGGACGAGTCTTTTTGATGATGACGTTTGCAAGATATATTACAACTTGCAAAAAGGAGTTTGTTATTACAAAAAACACGCAACTTACACAGTGGGAAAAGACTTTGGTAGATGAATTGCTTATGCCGCGTGAGTCTGTGAAAGATGTAGTAAACAGACTGCTGATACCAACGACATACAATTTGAGTGAAATCTTTCAAGTACCACAGGACTTCGTAAAGGAAAGGTTGAAGGACCTCAAATTACCGACTATGATTGCGGGATATAATTATTGACAAATTAGTTGAAAGGCACGGAGAAATTCCGTGCCTTTTTGTTATATATTATTTAAAAAAGTGGTAAAAAATAGTTGATAACTTAGATAAAAATATAATCATCCAATGCGCTTGATTATATTTTTTTATTACTATATAATTGATTTGGTAGAAAGGCGTTAACACAAATATTGAAGGGAGTATTGATAAATGAGTTCTTCTATGATAGCTAGTAACACATTAAAAAAAGGCAACACTTATATCGGAATAGTTGAAAACATAAAATCATATGGCGCGTTTATTCGAATAGAAAATGATGCAACAGGAATATTATATAAAGAAGATATTACTTGGTGCAAAGCTTATGATTTAAGAGAGAAACTAAATATCGGCGATGAACTTGCTGTAACAGTTAAAAAATACGACCGTGATACTGGAAAGCTATCGTTTATCTCAACAGAAAGTCCGGAGCACAGTTTTAATGAAAGAGTGCAAGCGGTAAAGTGCGATGATGTATTGGGAGGCGTAGTTAGAAGTAGACACAAAAATAGTGTGTTCGTCGAAATCAGCGGAGGCTTAGTAGGTTTGGCTGATTACAACCCAAGTCTTTCTTATGGAGATTTTGTTACTGTAAAAGTAAAAAAAGTTTCTGAAGATGGACGAAAGATTAAACTAGAGATTTTAGATTAATCTTATTAAAAAGGAGGAAAAGAAAATGATAGAAGATAGTGCTATTAAAGCACCTAAATCGCCATTTGCGATGAGGGATAATGAAATCAAAGTATTTGATGGAAAAGATGGATTTGCATCAATGTCTCAAGCTGTATTTAAGATGGATATGGGATATTTAAATGAACTACACATGCAAATACTAGAAATTATTAGTGATTTCGGTTTTATAACATCTAGACAAATTTATCAGATGTTAACAAAGAAAGGTATCGAAGTTAAATCACAAGATAAGCTTAATAAAAAATTAGAGGATATGATTAAGAGTAAACTTGTAACAAGATACTATTTCTCAAGTGATGAAGGAAAAGGAATTTACAGAGTTTATTGTCTAGAAACTAATGGTAGAAACTTATTAGCTTCTAGAGAAATAAAAACTACATGGGTTCAATCAGATAACACAAAGCCAGTATATCAATTAAAACAAAGACTAGCTGGTAACCAAGTTCTAATTGCATATATGCAAAAAGTTGCAGCATTTAGAAGTTTTACAGTTAAACCTATGTTATTTGCAAAAAGACAAAACATGAAATTTACAGTTACAGGTGGCGGAGTTACACTTGTTAAAAACGATATAAAGATTGATTTCATTTTTGAAGTTGTTAGAAGAAATGTTGGTTGGGAAGAAAAATTCATGGAGAAGATGAAACTTTATGAAGAGTTCTACAGCAACTATCAAGCAAAAGATTGTGGATTTGATAAGAGACCACAACTTGTAATCATTGGTGAAGATGATGAACATATTATTGAGTTGTTCAAAAACGTTAAGAGAATTAACGTTGAATTAAAAGGTATTGAACTATATTTCTCAACAGATTTAAGACAACTTGAACCAGAAATGAACAAGACATTAATTTCGTTCAAACAAGATCCTGACACAGGAAGATACAGAATGGAACTTGCTGAAATTCCACTATTAGAAAATAAGTAAGATACAAGAGAGGTTTTTATATGAAAATATTATTAACAGGTGGGGCTGGTTATATAGGCTCACATACAGCAGTAGAACTTTTAGCTGCAGGACATGACATTGTCATCGGAGATAATTTTTCAAACAGCAAGAGAGATGTTATAGATAGAATAAAACAAATATCTAAAAAAGATTTTAAATTATATGAAATAGATTTTGCTGATGCGAGAGCAACAGATGAATTGTTTGCTAAAGAAGATTTAGATGCAGTAATTCACTTTGCTGGATTCAAAGCAGTTGGTGAGTCTTGTAAAATGCCAATAGAATACTACAGAAACAACATAGATAGTACGCTAAACGTATTATCATCTATGAGAAAGTATGGAGTAAAAAATATTGTGTTTAGTTCATCCGCAACAGTATATGGTGTGCCAAAGCAAGTACCTTTGAAAGAAGATATGCCAACATCATGTACTAATCCATATGGTTGGACTAAATATATGAATGAGCAAATTTTAAGGGATACAGCGACAGCTGAACCGGATTTTTCAGTTGTACTATTGAGATACTTTAATCCAATTGGTGCACATGAAAGTGGATTAATTGGAGAAAATCCAAATGGAATTCCAAACAATTTAATGCCATATATAGCAAAAGTTGCTACAGGAGAATTACCAAAGTTAAGTATATTTGGTAACGACTATGCAACCAAAGATGGAACGGGCGTAAGAGACTATATTCACGTTGTTGATCTTGCGAAAGGTCACGTTAAGGCTATCGAATATTCTTGCCAAAATAAGGGCTCTGAGGTCTTTAATTTAGGTACTGGAGTTGGATATAGTGTGCTTGATATTGTTCATGCTTTTGAAGAAGCAAACAATGTAAAAGTACCATATACAATTGTAGATAGAAGACCTGGTGATGTTGCTGAATGTTATTCGGATGCATCTAAAGCTCACAAGATATTGGGTTGGACAGCTGAGAAAAACATGGTTCAAATGTGTAAAGATTCTTGGAATTGGCAACAAAATATTAAGTTATAAAAATGCGAAAGACAGTTCAAAAAGAACTGTCTTTTTTGCTGCTTAATTTTCAATCAATAATGCACAAATATGAAATAAAAAAGAAGGTGTTATAAACACCTTCTTGAATTTTAATTCTTTCTCTTAAAGTCTATAATAATTGGATCACCGTCATTTTCTTCTATAAGAGGAGAGAATGGAGCTCCAAGATGTCCTGGATTTGTATCTGCTCCTTCTATATAGAAATCATCAATACCATCATGTCCTATATCAATAATAATGTCATTATTAACTGGTGTTGTTGTTACACCTAAATTTAATGTATCGCCTAAGTTTTTGTTGAATGGTGATTCAACAATTGAGCTTGATGATGTATCAACAACAGGAGTTGTTGGAATTGGATCTACTAGTGTTTCAATTGGATCAGCATAATAACTACTATCATTACTTATATTAAAACTTCCTGAAGCGGCAGCGGCTGCAGCTGTTGAATTAACCATTGATGAAGATGGTGTGTCGCTTGATCTAAATAATTCGAAGTTATATGTTGCAGATTTATGAGGATCATAATATTTGCTATTAATGAAGTCTGTTTTACCTCTACCAACAATTGATTTACCTGAATCATTTTTTGTTCTATAAATACAAGTCTTAAATGGTAAGTTAACGATTTTAGCTGGTTTATAATAAGGTTTGTAATCAACTTCGGCACCCATGAACATAGATGTGATTTTGTCTTGTCCTTCTTGTGTGCTACCATCAGCAAGTACACGTTTGTATTTCCATTTTTTCTTTGTACCAAGTTCTTTAGACCAGAACTCTGCTTCTTCTTCTAACATATCACCGAATACGATTTGAGTTTTAGTGTTTGTGATAATAACGTCTTTAAAGTAAGCAAGTGATCTATTTTTAGTAAGCTGTGATAAGTTCTGAATTGTAATTAAAGTACCACAACGATATTTTCTAAATAGTGTAAAGAATGCTTCTGTATCTTTATTAACATATAGAGGGAACTCGTCAATGTAAATAAAGTGAGGTGTTCTAGAATCTTCAACACCAGGTCTTCTTAAAACAGCATCTTTAAGCGAAAGTATTACGAACATACCAAACGCTTTTTGGTGAAGTTCACCTAAATCACCTTGTCTTGTACAAGCTGTAATAATTTGTCCTTCAGCAAGTGCAGCATCCAAGTTGATATTGTTATCTCTACTACAAAGTACACGTTTAACACCAGGGTTTCTTAAGAAGTTGTCAAGCTGTGTAATAGCACCATAAACGTGTTTTTCAGTTTCTTTTCTACCACTACCATAAGTAGAAGCAATTTCATAACCATGTATATTAACAGGTGGTTTGTAGAAGTTCTTTTCGAAATAACCAACCAAAGATTTATAATCTTCAGCAAGTTCAGGATCTTTCTTTAATACTTCACACATTTCTTCTGCCATATCGAAGTTATTAAGAATAGCAAGCATGTCTTCCAAAGTAGGAAGTGCACCATCATGCATTCTTGGATAAACTAATTTTAAAAGAATAGCTAAGTTTTCAAAAGCCTGTTGAGAAACGTTCGCGAAGAATACATTTTCACCACTAGAATTTTCACTTTCGTACATTCCTTTTAATACTGTAGAAATGATACTAGCTACTTTTGCAGGGTCTGTACCGATGAATGGGTTGATACCTTTTGTTTCAGGATCAACAGGGTCGATAACATTAACCGGAATGTCATAAGCTTTTGCTACTTTTCTAACACGTTCTATACAAGCATTATCAGGAGCTACAAGAGTAAATCCAATGCCTCTATAGAATAATTCGTTTGTGTTAGGGTCTGTATATTTAAGCATATCTTTTACGTAATTTTTATATTCACTTACTCTACCTTCTCTTGGTTCTAAGTAAGATAAAGTAAATGTTTTATTTAAATAATCGTTACTATAAGGAACTTTAAGTGTAGCTAAACCTGAATGTAAAGCATTGTAAGCTAATTTCTTACTAACTTCTCTAAAGAAGTATTTACGTTCTAAGTCCATTGCACACATTGGCTCAACAATCATAGAAGTTTTACCAGTACCAGTAGCACCTTGAACAAGAACAGCTTCAAATCTTTTCTTTTCAGGGATGATTGCTGGCTTACCAGTTTGGTCATCTAAACAAATTTTTGCATTACACATAAAAGCATCTGGTAATTTCTTTGTAGATTTTGCAGGAACAAGTTTAAATCCTTTGAAATCTTCGAAAGAATCAATCCAGTCTTGGTCTGCATCCATAACATCATTAATGTAATAATATATACCTTCTTTAATTGCAAGAAGTGGATATAATATAGTGATTGCTGTGATTGCAGGAGCTATAACTTCTGGCATATTCATTGCAATGTATTTAAAGTTTGGAAAACTCATAAGAATAAACCAAAGCAATTGATTAATCCATTGAGCAATCATTGTTGTAACTATTATTCTGAATGCTATAGAATAATAAATGTAATAAGTAACTGGTTGTGTAATTGTTTTACAATATGGTGAAGCGCATATAATAGAATAACCAGCACATATTACAAAATAAACAAATGCATACATGATAGGTGACCAATAACTTACAAATTGACCTGTAAATAAAACAGTGAATAGTTCCATCAATCTGTCAAATGCTAGGCATACTGTAAATATACCAAAGACATAAGTAAAGAAAGAACTAACATCTATTTTAAAAGGTTTCAAAAGTGCAGCTATAGGATCCATTATTTTATAAACGATTTTCTTAAGCATATACTAACCTCCAAAGTTCATTTTATTTGACAAAATGTACCGTCTATATTATCCTATATTTTAGGTAAAAATTCAAGCTATATCGGCAAAAAAGTGCAACTTTTAAGCCTACGGAGGTATGAATTATGAGGATTATTGTGGGTCTACGGAAACCCTGGAAAAGAATATGAAAAAACACGCCATAATGCAGGCTTTATTGTAGTAGATGAAATGGCAAAAATGGCAAATATTGACATTAACAAAAGTAAATTTGATGCTTTAGTGGGGGAATATATGCATAATGGAGAGAAAATTATGCTTGTAAAGCCTCAAACTTATATGAATTTGAGTGGCGAAAGCATTAGACAAATTGTAGATTTTTATAAAGTTGACCTAGAAGATTTAATTGTAATATATGACGATATAGATATTGAACTAGGAAAAATAAGAATAAGACCATCAGGAAGTCCGGGAACACATAATGGAATGAGAAATATTACGGAATTGCTTGGATCCGATAAGTTTCCAAGAGTTAGAATGGGTACAAGTAGACCTCCGGAATATATGGATTTAAAAGATTTTGTACTTGCCAAAATGAGTGATGAAGAATGGAAAGTCTTTGATGTAGCTGTAAAAAATGCAGTGAAGTCTATAGAAGAAATATTAGCTAACGGTGTGAGAAGCGCAATGAATTTATATAATAGTAATGGGGTAGTGAAATGAGTGAGCTTATCGTAAACAAAAATGGTACAGAAGTTAATATTTGTATACTTGAAGATAATGTAGTTTGTGAATTATATACTTTAGAGTCGGAACAAAAGAATATAATGGGCAACATTTATATGGGAAAAGTAAGAAATGTCGTAGATGGAATGCAAGCTGCATTTATAGATATCGGCAAAGAGAAAAATGCTTTTATCTCTATAAAAGATGCCTTGCCAAAAGTTGATATTGTAAAAGAAGAACAAGTAATAGATTCAAAAATATCAGAAGTTTTAAAAGTTGGAGAAAGCGTTTTAGTTCAAGTTAAAAAAGCTCCAACTGTAGATAAGGGAGCTCGAGTTTCTACGCACATAACGATTCCAGGAAATTACGTGGTGCTAATGCCAAACACAAATATTATTACTATTTCACAAAAAATAGAGTCTGAAAAAGAAAAAGATAGACTAGTTGAAATTGTGAAAAAGAACATTCCAGATAACTGCGGTGCAATTGTAAGAACAGATGCAGAGGGAATAAGTGACGAAAGATTAGTCGGAGATATAAAGCATCTTGTAGAATTGTGGAATAATATCAAAATTAAAGCAGGAAAATGTGAAGAAACAGAGCTTTTATATAACGAACACGAACTTATTTCCAAGATTACCAGAGAGTTAATTAATCAAAAATTAACTAATATATATGTAAACGATGAGGAAATGTATGAAGAATTAAAACAATCTTTAGAAAACAAAAATCTTTTAGACACAACTACAATTGAACTTGTTAATGAAGACATTATAGAGAAGTTTGGGCTAGGCACACAAATCTTAGAAGCGGCATATAGAAAAATTTGGTTAAAATGCGGTGGATATATAATAATTGATAAGACAGAAGCCTTAACAGCAATAGATGTTAATTCTGGCAAATATATCGGAAACAGCAATTTGGAGGAAACTGCATTAGAAGTAAATGAAGAGGCGGCCAAAGAAATAATGCGTCAAATTAGATTAAAAGATATTGGCGGAATTATCATAATTGATTATATAGATTTGCTAAAGAAAGAAAATCAAGAAAAAATCATTCAAATTATGCAAGAAGAAGTAAAGAAAGATAGAAGTAAAATTGACATCAAGGGTTACACAGAATTAAATTTGGTAGAACTTACCAGAAAAATGCTTAATATCTAAAAAATCCTTGCCAAAATGGGGAAAACATGATATCATAGCAACCGCAGTGAATCTGCCTTACTCTGTACGAGATACAGGGTCATATGTCCAAAAGGAGGTGTACTAAGAATGAATAATTATGAAACAATCATGATTATCAACTCTAATCTTGATGAAGCGGCTACTAAAGCATCTATTGAAAAATTTACAGCTTTAATAAATGCTAATGGTAAAGTTGAATCAGTTGAAGAAATCGGAAAGAAAAAATTAGCTTATCCTATCAAAAAACAAGCTGAAGGATATTACGTATTAGTTAATTTCTCAAGCAATCCTGAATTTATCGACGAATTAGATAGAGTTTATAACATCACTGACGAAGTTATTAAACACATCGTTGTAAAAAAAGACTAAGAGGAGGACTTTAATATGAATAAAGTAATTCTAATGGGAAGATTAACTAGAGATCCAGAAGTAAGATACACAAGCGGAAACAATACACTTGTTGCATCATTTTCTATTGCAGTAAATAGAAGATTTGCAAGACAAGGTGAAGAAAGACAAGCTGACTTTTTCAACGTAGTAGCTTGGGACAAAACTGGAGAGTTTTGTAGCAAATACTTCAAAAAAGGTCAACAAGTTGGCGTTATAGGAAGATTACAAACAAGAAACTATGACGACAAAGATGGAAAGAAAGTATATGTAACAGAAGTTGTTGCAGAAGAAACATATTTTGCAGATACAAAGAGAGACGGAGAAGCAAATCCATTCTCTACAGGTGCAGGTGCTACATTTGATGCAGCTACAGCTCCTAATGACTTCACTCAAGTTACAGACGATGATCTACCATTCTAATTTGTGTATTAAACTGATTAGGAAATATTAAGATTGGAGGAAAGTAAAATGGCTGATAAAAAAGGAACAAGAAAATTCAATAACAGAAATAATAACGATGATGATTCAATGCCAAGACAAAGAAGAATCAAGAAAAAAGTTTGCGCATTCTGTGCTGACAAAAACTTAGTTATTGATTATAAAGATGTTGAAAAATTAAAGAAATATGTTAGCGAAAAAGGTAAAATCTTACCTAGAAGAGTAACAGGTCTTTGTGCTAAACATCAAAGAGAAGTTACAGTTGCTATTAAAAGAGCTAGACATATCGCTTTATTACCATACACAGCTGAATAAGAGAAATATAGCGGGAGAAAAATCCCGCTTATTTTTTTGCCTTTTTATATACAAAAATTTTTATATAATGATATACTAGTTCGTGTGAAAAGAACGAAAGAGGAGGATGTTTTAATGAGAAGTGAAAGAGGTGTAACTTTAGTTACAATAGTTATCATGGTTGTAATAATGGCGATAATAGCTACTGTATCTATAGTAGGGGGTGTTGATGTTATAGATAACGCAAAGGATCAAGTTAAAGAAAAGAACTTGTCTGATGTAAAAGTTTTAGTTGGAAGAGAAGCGGCTAAGTATGGAACAGCAGGTGTGTTATCACCTGTAAATGTAAAATACTATGGATTAGAAAACGTAGAATTAGCAGGAATACAATATAATGAAGATGGAACAACAGAAGAAGTTATGAAAAAAATCGGAGACGATTGGTTCTTCTTAGATGAAGCTGCATTAAATGAAATGGGAGTAGAGTATGTTGAAGAAACATATGTAGTTAATTACAAATACAATGTTGTAATTCCACTATCAACAACTGAGAATATTCATGCGGAAATCGATTACTATAATGGATTAAACAATTAATTTAAAATGAAAAAATTATATGCGAACAAAATTCAAACTTTTGTTCGCATATTTTATTGACAAGAATAAATGTTTGTGATACGCTTTTTCACGAGAATAGTGTACTAGGAGGTATTATATGAAAAATACAGGTGCTACAGATAAACAACAAAGAGTGTTGGACTATGTGAAAGAGCAAATAAAGAAAGAAGGTTATGCTCCTTCTGTTAGAGATATTTGTAAAGCGTTGGATTTAAAATCAACTTCTACAGTTCATGGTTATTTAACTAGACTTGAGAAGAAAGGTTTAATTCAAAAAGCTGCATTAAAACCTAGAACATTAAGAATAGTTGGGGAAGAAGAAACTGAAGATAAAGGATACTACACATCAAAAGAAATGGTAGATGTTCCAATCGTAGGAAAAGTTACAGCTGGACTTCCTATCTTAGCTGTAGAAAACATAGAAGATAGCTTCCCACTTCCAATAGACTTCGTTGGAAATTCTGAATCGTTCATGCTAAAAGTTAGAGGCGATAGTATGATTGATGCTGGTATTTTAGATGGCGACCTTGTTTTGGTTAAGAAACAAAGTAATGCTGAAAACGGAGATATTGTAGTAGCTTTAATTGAAGATGAAGCAACAGTTAAAAAATTCTATAAAGAAAAAGGCTTTATAAGACTTCAACCACAAAACCAATTTATGCAACCAATTTTAGTTCCTACTTGTACTATACTTGGAAAAGTAGCTGGAGTATTTAGAAAGCTTTAAAAGTTTTTCATGAAAAAAGTAGACACCTCAAAGCGTCTACTTTTTTATTGTCTAAAATTTTATAAATCTAATTTCTCTTTTGTATTTTGCCAGAATGCTTTTAAATTTTGTTTGTTTTCATTCATCTCATTCTTTGTAGCAAAAGTTAGCAATACAATTCCGGCTGCAACTAGATAAATCCAAAGCGGAATAGCAATCCAGAATCCTGCAGTTAATATAAATGCAGTTATGATGATTGATGCAACGCTACACAAAAATGCTGGTCCGAATTTTAATTTATATGTTGCTAGAATTGCAACTACAAGCATAAATCCAAAGTATACTAAATCTAATGGATCTAAGTAACTTGAAATTACACTTAAATAAAGTATGCCGCAAAAAATATATTCAAGAAGTTTAATTGTTGAGTGATTGAAATGTTTACTCAAAATAAATCTTATTGAGAATACACCGGCAACTAAATAACCAAAAGTAGTTAGAGCTACAACACTATCTAACGAAGCATCTACTAACACTTTTTGATATAGAAGCAAACTTCCCAAAACAAAAGCAAGTTGCGAAATTGATTGAGGAATTTCTTTATTGCGAATGCTTTGAATAGCACTAAATAAAATAAAAATAGCAGCTTCTATATAGAAGTTTGTAATGTAATCATAAGTTGTTATTGCAGTTGCTAAAAATACAAATGAACTTATAGTGTATACAAGTGAGTTACGATTAATAATTGATAATAGTCCTAATATAGCAGTACTGATTACTAAAAGTGTAAAGCTTAAATCAAAACTTCCTACAAATATTTCTGAGTATATTCCAAGGAATGCATATAACCCAGTGATAGGAATTATTTTATAATATTCTTCTTTTCTAAATACAAATAGAGCAAATATTGTTGTTGTTAAAATTAAAAACACGTTAATTAATTCATATGTGAATGTATCATGACATGTAAGCAGAATTGCATAATTTATAATTGTCGCTCCAGCAAAAAGAGGAATGTGATTTTTTTCTTTTCTATATACAGGTAGATAATACATTGCCATACCAAGTAGAGAAATAATATAACTTGGAATTTTATCATTGTCATTTGAAAATGCGCTTGCAGCAAGCACAAATAAATGTAATAAAGTTAACATGTTAAAACTATTTTTTAAGTTGTTTGACTTAAAGTTGAATAATAAAAATACTACCACTAAGTAAGCAATGTGAATTGCTTGTAAATAAATGTAGTCGATTGTAATAGCATCTAATGCAAATATAATGAAAGGTAATAATGAAACTGTGACCGGAACTGCCCAGTACATGATACCTTTGTGTTCATTTCTTGCATAAAAAATAAAGCTATTTAAAGTGGCTACTACTATAAAAATTATTGAAGTTGTATCGCCGATATTTAACAAGGTGAATGGAATGCATAATCCGCTAACAATAAGTGTGAAATAATTAGTTAGTGCGATTCCTTCTTTCTTAAATAAAGGCATAGTGTTTGATTTGTAAATGTTTGCAAAAATTGAATAGATTGCAAGCACAGACATTATTACATTTTCGCTTTCTGAAAAGTGAGCGGTTAATAAACAAATAAATGCAAGACGCATTGCTCTAGACGCTATGTATAGTTTTGAGTCTTTGTTTCTTATAGCAAAAACTAAATATAATGCCATAACAATAAGTGAACATCCTGCTAAATAAATATACTTTCCAGCACCTGAAATAGAGAAGAAATCTCCAACTAAATTCAAAATTGAAAATGCAAATAATACAACAGGTATATATGCAAGACCTATGTATAAGAATGTATCAGCAGTTTGATTAATTTTAAATTTGTTTCTGGCAAGATAACTCATGCTAAAGAACATAACAGCAATGATACCCAAAATTCCAATTTTTAAGAAATCTCCAATAATATCCCAAGTAGAGTATAGGAAACAAACCGCTGCAACAGTTACTAAGAATGCACCTGCGGCAAGAATAAGAGAATTTTTTAATTCATGTTCATTTCTTGTAGACTTTTCTTTTTCAACTTTAGAAGTTGCACCTGGTTCATCTTCGTAAATTGGAGCCCCAGTAAAGCTAACACCAATTTGTTTCCTTTTTGGTGGTGCAACTGGAATTGGTTGAGATGTTACTGGGTTAGAAGATGTAGTTGCATCCCATGCTTGTCCACCCTCAGAACTTGAAACGCTTTGAGCAGAATAAGATTTGTTTGTTGTAGTGTATTCTGTCAAACGTTTTTCTAATCCTCGGATTTTTGCTTTTAATTGTGCAATTTCTTTGTCCTTTTTACTAGAGTTATTTAGCACAATTATTAAAACTATAATTGCGATTATTTCCATAAAAGTCCCCCTTATATTAAGCTAATATAAGTTTATCATTTTAGAAAATAAATAACAACAAAATGGACGATGAGAAAGTATAAAAAAATTATTTCGAAATAAACTATTGAAGAGGTGATTTTATGAACGGAAAGAAAAGAAGTTATACAGAAAAATCAGATAGGGCGAAAGGGTTGATAGAAGATACTACAGAGTATGGTGAATTCGTTGCAACATTTGATGCGTGGATGACGCCAGAAGAGTTAAAACGTCGAGCAAAGCACATTGCAAATTTAGATAAAGAAAGATAAATAAAAAGGATACTTTGAAAGTATCCTTTTTTAATAATCTTTGTCGTGATCGTGTTTGAATTCACAATCAACAAACAAGTCGTCGGTTTTTGTTATAGCGTTAAAAGAAATAGGAATTTCTATTTTCATTTTTTGAACGATAGTAAAATTGCAACAACCATCATTTTTATCATCGCAACATTTCATTGGTGGTTTTAAAGAAATAATCGGAGTGCCACAACATTCTGTTTTTACTTTACCAACCTTAGCTGAAGGTGTTGTGGTAACTGGTAAACAAACAGTTAGAAATTTTTCGACAATAGCTGTACAATCAAAATCTAACGGATAATCTTTTTTGTCATCATCAAACATGCATATTCCTCCTAATAACAAGTGATATCTAGTCGCACTATAAAGTGCAATTTATATATAATATGTTGTAAAAAGAAAAGTGTGAAGATGTTGAAAAACAAGGCTTTTTGTGATATTCTTCATGCGATAGGAAGTGAAAAAATGAAAGTTTTATTAACAACTTTAAATACAAAATATGTACATACTAATATAGCATTAAAATATTTATACAAAACACTAGAAGGTAAAGATGTTGAATTAAAAGAATATACAATAAATGAACCGTTAGGAAATGTTTTAAGAGAGATAACAATGCACAATGCAGACATCATTGCCTTTAGTGTGTATTTGTGGAATGTAGAAGAGATTTTAAAGCTATCTGAGAATATAAAAAAGATTAGTCCAAACGTGAAAATAATTTTGGGTGGTCCTGAAGTTACATACAGAAGTGCACAGATTTTAAAAGAAAACCAAAGTGTAGATTATATAGTAGTAGGTGAGGGAGAAGAGGTACTTGCGCTGTTGATTGATTACATGGAATGTAAAATTCCTTTTGATAATTTGAAAAACGTATCATACAGAAATGAAAATGGAGAAGTTATAGAAGGTGAAATTGCAATAACATGTGATACAAATAATATACCGAAAATTGCTGAGGAAATCGTAAAGGATTACGATGGGAAAATTGTGTATATAGAAACGGTTAGAGGCTGTCCATATAATTGTAGTTACTGTTTGTCTTCTACAATAAAAGGTATTAGACCATTTGATATGGAACGAGTAAAATCAGAACTTTTAATATTAATAAAAGCCGAAGTTCGTTTGGTTAAATTTGTAGATAGAACATTTAATTACGATAAAAAGCGTGCGCTAGAAATTTGGAAATTTATATTAGAAAATAATATAAGTTCGGAATTTCATTTTGAAATATCTGCACATCTGATAGATGAAGAAACATTAGAGTTTTTAGAAAAAGTTCCAAATGGAGTGTTTAGATTAGAAATAGGTGTGCAATCAACAAATCCAGAAACTATAAAAGCAATAAATAGAACAACAAACTTTGAAGTTATAAAAAATGTAGTTCAAAGAATAATGAAAGTCGGAAATATAACAACACATTTAGATTTAATTTCAGGACTACCTTATGAAGGATATGAAAGATTTAAAGAATCATTTAATGATGTGTATGAATTGAATCCTACAGAATTGCAATTAGGATTCTTAAAAATGCTTAGCGGATGTCAAATAACAAAAGAAAAAGATTTGCACGAATATGAATATACAAGCTATCCACCATATGAAATATTAAAAAATAAATATATAACATTTGAAGAATTAACAGAACTAAAATATGTAGAAGAAATGGTAGATGTATACCACAACTCAGAAAGATATAAAAACACATTAGAATTTGTATTAGAAAAATTTGAAACACCATTTGAAATGTTTTACGAATTATCAAGATATGCATTAGAAAACAATTATTTTGAAAGAAAAATAAGTGCAGAAGAATGGATGGATGTACTAGCAAGATTTTACATTTCAAAAGGATTTAAAGATTACGAAATTTTTAAAGAACAACTTAAAAAAGACCATTTTAGCAGTTTCGGAAATAAGAAGAGAAGAGGGTTGATATTTTTTGAATAAACAAAAAGACATAGGTGCATTAGCCTATGTCTTTTATTATTTTTATTGAGCATCAAGTTCAAATAACGTTCTAGATTCGAGTCCTAATGGTGGTGCTGAACGTCCATCTGCAAAACCTATATTAGAAAAAGCTTGTGGTGGAAAAGTTGAATAGTCACCTTCTAACAATTGTTTTACTTGTCTTAAGGTTTGTGGTGCTCCATAAGCTGATACAGCGATTTCTGTATTATCTATTTTGAATTTAAATATATTTGTTGGAGCATCTGTTCTCGTATATACCTCACCAGATTCTGGGACATACGAATTACCATTTTCATCAACTAGTTTTGTGTCACTATTTACATATAATTCATTGTTGTAAATGTAAGGCGGCCACACAAATACAGTTCCTGTTTTTGTAACAAAGTAAGAACATTTTATACTATTATATCCAAGTGTAGAAACTTTGATTTCAGGTAGCTCATAGCCTATAACTTCTTTCATTACATCACCAGACAATTGCGTGCAGCCTATTTTTTCAGCATAAGCTCTTGTAAGCCAATACTTATCATTATTTGGTAAAACAGTAGCGCCCTTTGCAACATAGTTATATACTTGAGCATCTGTTCTTTGAACTCCATTTTTTCCTT
>CAYMVI010000017.1:0-14028 GCA_964394075.1 uncultured Eubacteriales bacterium
ATATTTTTCAAACGGAGAACTTGCTCCATCTTGGGGATTACAAATAGATGAGACAGCATCGATTCTTATTGGAATATATGAAAATAAAAAATATAAAGAACTTGAAACCGTAATAGTAAAAGCTATCACAGGATTGCTAAACTTTATAGATGAAGATTATATTTCTAAAGAATGTTTTGATTTGTGGGAAGAACGCAAAGGAAAACATTTATATTCTACAGCAAGTATTTACGACGGATTAAAATGTGGAAGAACGATGCTAGAAGAAATCAATAAAGATAAATACGCTTCAATAATAAAAGATATTAATAAAACATTAACTCTTATGAAAGAAGCTATATTAGATAAATTTGTTGAAGGTAGTTATTTAAAACGTAGTACTGATAATGCGGACACAGATATATCTGTTTTAGGTGTAGTAATTCCGTATCACATCTTTGAAGCTGATGATAAGCTTGTAGAAAATACAGTTAAAAGAATTGAAAATGATTTAAAGACACCAAATGGTGGATATATGAGATATCAGTGGGATAACTATGTGGGAGGAAATGCTTGGATAATTTCTTCATTGTGGCTTGCTTTGTATTATATTGAATTAGGTAATATAGCGAAGGCACAAGAGTTATTTGATTGGGTAACTAATCATGCAGATAATTTAAGTTTCTTACCAGAACAAATCGATAGAAATGAACATAGAACAGCATGGGTTCAACAATTATCATGGTCACATGCGATGTATATATTAGTAAAAGCTAAACTTGTAAAATATCAAAATGAAAATAAACAAAAGTAATATTGAAAGGAAATTTTAATGGCAAAGAATCAAACTGTATTTGTATGTAACGTATGCGGAAACGAATCAGCTAAGTGGCTTGGAAAATGTCCGGCATGTAATAGTTGGAACAGTTTCTTTGAAGAAAAAATAATAAAAGATAAAGTTACAAAAGACAGAGTGACAATGAGTTCACAAGTTGTAAAATTGAAAAACGTAGATACAAGTGAGTCGATTTCAAGAGTAACAACTGGTTTTGGAGAACTTGATAGAGTGCTTGGAGGAGGCTTAGTTCCAGGCTCTCTTATTTTGCTTGGCGGCGAACCTGGTATTGGTAAATCGACATTGATTTTACAAATTTGTGATAATGTAAAAATAGGTGATTCAAAAATTTTATATGTTTCTGGAGAGGAATCTGCAAGACAAATAAAATTGAGAGCGGATAGATTAAATATAGATAATGACAATATAATGTTTTTAGGTGAATCAAATATAGAATTTATACAAACAGCACTTGAAGAATACAAACCAAGTTTTATGATTGTCGACTCTATCCAAACGATGTACAGCAGCGATATTCCAGCGGCGCCAGGAAGTGTTAGCCAAGTTAGAGATATTACAGCAAAGATTATGCAGCTTTGTAAGCAAAAAGAAATTACCACAGTAATTATAGGACATGTTACCAAAGATGGTACTATTGCAGGACCTAGAGTATTAGAACACATGGTTGATACTGTTTTGTATCTTGAAGGTGAAAGATATTTTTCTTACAGAATTTTAAGAAGTGTTAAGAATAGATTTGGTTCAACAAATGAAATTGGATTGTTCGAAATGAGAAGCGAAGGTATGGTTGAAGTTGATAATCCTTCAGAACTTTTGATTTCAGACAGAGAAGGTAATCCGTCAGGTTCAATTGTTGTAGCTGTACAAGAAGGTACTAGAACAATGCTCATCGAAATACAAGCATTAACTGCAACAACCGCATTTGGTATGCCTCGTAGAACTGGAATTGGTGTTGAATATAATAGATTAGTTTTATTAATTGCGATGCTAGAGAAAAAAGCTAATATTAGATTATCTAATCAAGATGTATATGTAAATGTAGTTGGTGGTATGAAATTGGACGAGCCTTCTGCAGATTTAGGTATTGCGCTAGCAATTGTTTCGAGTTCGCTTAATATTCCACTTCCGAAAGATTTGATTGCAATTGGAGAAATTGGATTGACTGGTGAAGTTAGAGCAATTAGTTCTATAGAAAAAAGAGTTAAAGAAGCAGAAAAATTAGGTTTTAAAACTTGTATTATTCCAGAAGCTAGTAGAAAACAATTAAAATATAAAGGAAATATAAATATTATATCGGTAAGTAATATAGCTGAGGCGATAAAGACTTGCGGATTGAAATAATCTTTTGAATTAAATTCGTAAATCAAAGGAGAAAAAATGGAACACAAACTAGTAGAAAAATTAAGAACAAATTATTATAAAAAATGTCAAAAAAGATTAATTAATAAAACCCCCACAATAATAGCAAGTGACTGCTTCGGAGGTTTGGTGTATCATAATTTAGGTTTGAAATTTATGAGCCCAACTATAAATTTATATATAGAAAAAGAAGAATTTATTGATTTCGTAAATAATTTGCCTCAATATTTAGATGCTGAGTTGGTAGAAATAAAAGATTCTGAAAAAAGTTTTCCGGTAGGACGATTAGAGTACAATAATAAAAGCGTTACTATTAATTTTATGCACTACAAAACTTTTGAAGAAGCAAAGGAAAAATGGAATGAACGAAAGAAAAGAGTAGATTTTTCAAACATATATATTATTCAATTAGTTGTGGATGCGACAAAAGATGATATTGAATCATTTGATAAATTGCCATACAAAAATAAAATGTTTATAACTTCAAAAAAACTAACTAATAGTAAAAATGTAGTAACACATAAAGTTTTCTTGAAAAAGAACTATAAGCCGGGAGAAATATTACACTATAGAACAGATTATTCAATCAGAAGACACATGGATAAGATTGATTATGTTAGTTTTTTAAATAGAAAATAAGTAGTATTTAGGGAGGAGAAATTAGTAATGAGAAAAGCGCCAGGTAGAAATTCGGAACTTATACAAATGCTAAGAATGATTGCACCAGGAACAGAACTTAGAGAAGGATTAGAAAATATTTTGAAAGCTCGAACTGGAGCGCTCATTGTAATTAGTGATTCGCAAGAAGTTTTAGATTTGGCAGATGGTGGTTTTAAAATAAATGAAGATTATTCACCAACTAAGATTTATGAACTTGCTAAAATGGATGGAGCGATAGTGTTAAGCGGAGATGGAAAGAAAATATTATTAGCTAATACACAATTGATTCCTGATCCTTCAATCCCAACTGTAGAAACAGGAACAAGACATAGAAGTGGAGAAAGGGTTGCAAAGCAAACAAATGAATTGGTAGTAAGTATTTCACAAAGAAGAAATATTATTACACTATTTAAAGGGAATATTAGATATGTGATGAAGGATAGTACTAGAATTTTGGCAAGTGCTAACCAAGCATTACAAACTTTAGAAAAATACAAAGGTTCGTTTGATGATATTATTTCGGCTATAAATGAATTTGAATTTGATGATACAGTTACTTTGCAAAATGTTGTAACTGCGATTCAAAGAGCTGAGCAATGCATGAAAGTTGTAGCTGAAATAGAAAATTACGTTATTGAACTTGGTGACGAAGGTATGCTTATCGATATGCAGCTTAAAGAGCTTTCTAACCATATTGACGTTGAAGAAAAATTGTTAATTAAGGATTATTTAGTTGAACCTCGTACTCCAGAAGAAATAATTGAAGAGATTTCGGGGCTTTCTAGAAAGGAAATGTTGAATTCAGGAAAAATTGCTGAAATTCTAGGCTATGATACAGAAAAAGCATTAGATGATGTGGAACTTCCTTCTAGAGGATTCCGTCAATTAAGCAAAATTCCTAAATTACCAACAAATCTTATTGAAAACATGAATGATGCTCTAGGCGACTTTCAACACATTATAAGAGCTACTACTGAAGAACTTGATGATGTGGAAGGAATTGGTGAAATTAGAGCGAAGAACATAAAACAGGGAATAAGCAGAATGCATGAGCAAGTTATATATGAATCTAAGTATTATAGATAAAGGTTGCATAGGCTTGTATAGCCATTTTGAAGGCTATACAAGCCTAAAATTTTTCAAAAAAACCTTTAATTTACAGGTTTACAAAAAATCTTGCTTTTTTCCATTATTTATGTTATAATAAAATCGTGTCGTGAGGTAGAGCCGTAAGAACGAGCCCTTCTCTGGTACATATTTTGTTAAAAGTTAGGAAGTGATGCCAAATGTTTAAAGTGGGAGACAAAATCGTTTACCCAATGCACGGAGCTGGAACTATTGAATCTATTGAAGAAAGAGAAATTCTAGGCGAAAAACAAAAATATTATGTTATGAAAATGCCTGTTGGAGATATCCAAGTAATGGTTCCTACAAAAAATGCAGAATTAATAGGTGTAAGAGATGTAGTTGGTAACGATGTTGCACAAAACGTATTCGAAGTGCTTTCTGCTCAACCAACAGATATGTCTACTAACTGGAACAAAAGATACAGAGATAATCAAGAAAAAATGAAGAGTGGAGACATTTGCGAATTAGCTGACGTTGTTAGAAATTTAGCATTTAGACAAAAATCTAAAGGTTTAGCAACTGGAGAAAAGAAAATGCTAAGCAACGCAAAACAAATTTTAATTAGTGAGTTGGTTCTTGCTGAATCTATGACAAAAGAACAAGTTGAATTAATGATCAACGATAAAATAGATGCTGCATATACACATTACGTAGAACCTAGAATAGACTAGTTAGTCTGTTTAATATACATATCGAAAAAGGGTCGAAAATGACCTTTTTTTTATGCTCAAAAATGGTTATTGCTAAAAAGCATTCTTTTGTTATAATTGTATTAAGAATGATATATAGGAGAGATGTTTTTTATGGCAAAAGAACTTGTTTATGACGAGAATGGCAGAATTATAGAAGGAACTTATATAAGATACTATTCAGAAGGTATTGTAATGTCAGAAACTCCTTATGAAAACGGTATGATTAATGGTGTAGAAATAGAATATTTTTATAATGGAACAATAAGTGCAAAAAACGCATATGTTAATGGTGTTTTAGAAGGATATTCATATATATATTATCAATCAGGTTTGCTAATGGAAGAGAATCCATATAAAAATGGAAAATTACATGGTACAAGAAGAACATATTATGATAACGGTATGCCGAAAGAAGAGGCTGATTATCAAAATGACATTTTACATGGAAAAGTTACCAGATATTCGTTAACTGGTGAGATTGAAGAAGAAAGTTATTATAGAAAAGGTTCTAAAATGGAAATAAAAATAGATGAAAATGAAGGTATTCCAATATATTTCGGAAGAAAAGAAGAGGAAGAAAAACCAAAACTACAAGGTCTTTCAGAAAGTGAATTGAATAGACTATTATAAAAAATAAGTACAAGTTTTTACTTGTACTTATTTTTGTATTGGTGTTAAATTGGGCTTTTGCAGGATTTTTATGGCATTTTTTGCTCATTGACAATAGGAAGTTTTAATATTAAAATAGAGTGGTAATGAAAATATATTATTTAAACATGTTTATGGGGCGTGGATACTCCCATTTGTTTTAAACGTATCCTTGATAATATATTGAACATTGAAAAGTAAATAAAGGAGGCGGACATTATTAACGAATTAATAGTCCCTTCAATTATTGTCTTTGTTGTAACAGTGTTCTTAGCATGTATAGTATTTTGGCTAGTTGAAAAAAATAGAATAGCCAAGGGAACTTCAAAGGTTAAACAAGCTGAAAAAGAAGCAGAAAAAATTATCGAAGATGCTAAAAAATCAGCTAATGAGACTTTGAAAGCAGCAGAAGCTGAAAAGAAAGAAAAAGTGATACTTGCAAAAGAAGAAATTCAACATGAAAAAACAGAACTTGACAAAGAAATAAAAGAGAGAAGGGCAGAAATCCAAAAACAAGAAAAGAGAATTCTTCAAAAAGAAGAAACTCTTGAAAAAAAGATTGAAAACCTTGAAAAGAAAGAAGTTCAATTAGTTGAAAAAGCAAAAAGTCTAGAAGAACAACAAGTTGAATTAGACAAGTTTAAAGAAAAACAAATTCTAGAGTTAGAAAAGATATCTCAAATGTCACAAGAAGAAGCTAAAAAGCATTTGTTAGAAATGTTAAGAGAATCATTAACACATGAATCTGCTTTAATGATTAAAGAACATGAAAACAAAGCTAAAGATGAAGCTAATAAGAAAGCAAAAGAGATAATCACATATGCTGTACAAAAATGTGCTGCGGATCATACATCAGAAACTACGGTTTCAGTTGTTCCATTACCTAGTGATGATATGAAAGGTAGAATCATTGGTCGTGAGGGAAGAAATATTAAGATGTTAGAAACATTAACAGGTATTGACTTAATAATTGATGATACTCCAGAGGCTGTTATTATTTCAGGATTTGATCCAATCAGACGTGAAGTTGCTAGAATCGCTCTTGAAAATCTTGTTACAGATGGAAGAATTCATCCAGCAAGAATTGAAGAGATGGTTGAAAAAGCCAAAGAAGAACTTGAAAACATCATTAAAGAAGAAGGTGAAAACGCTTCTTTAGAAACTGGTGTTATCGGTTTACATCCAGATGTTATTAAACTAATTGGTAAGCTAAAATATAGAACAAGTTATGGACAAAACGTTCTTAACCATTCTATTGAAGTTTCACAACTTGCGGGAATTATGGCCGAAGAACTTGGCTTTGATGCAAAGCTTGCAAAAAGAGCCGGTTTGCTTCATGATATAGGTAAATCTATAGACCATGAAATGGAGGGTACACATGTTGAAATTGGTGTCGACATTCTTAAAAAGTATAAAGAAAACGATGCTGTTATCAACGCCGTACAAGCACATCATGGAGATGTAGAGCCTAAGACAATGGAAGCTGTGCTTGTTCAAGCGGCTGATGCTATATCTGCATCAAGACCTGGAGCAAGAAGAGAAACATTAGAAGCTTACATTAAGAGATTAGAAAATCTAGAAAAAATTGCGGATTCATTTGATGGTGTTGAAAAATCGTTTGCAATACAAGCTGGTAGAGAAATTAGAATTATCGTTAAACCAGAAAGTGTTGATGATGACAAGATGGTTATCATGGCAAGAGATGTTGCTAAACGTATTGAAGATGAAATGGATTATCCAGGACAAATTAAAGTAAACATCGTAAGAGAAACAAGAGCAATTGAATATGCAAAATAATAAAAAGACGCGAAAGCGTCTTTTTTATTTGTGTAAAAATGCGGAATTTGCAGGATTTTGAAATGCGCTTATATATTGAAATAAAAGGGTAAGTATGATAATATAACCACAGATTAGGAGGCTAAAAATATGAATGTTTTAGTAATTGGAGATGTAGTTGGAAAAGTTGGTGTTGATGCTGTTAAGAAGCATATCGCTAGCTTAAAAGAAAAATATAATATAGATTTTACAATAGTTAATGGAGAAAATTCTGCAGATGGTATGGGGATCACAAAAAAGATTGCAGATACTTTATATGAAGTTGGTGCAGATGTAATTACTATGGGAAATCACACATGGGGCAAGAAAGATATTTTTTCATTTATTGATGAAGAAGATAGATTAATTCGTCCGTTAAATTATGCAGAAGGATTACCTGGAAAAGGTGTATATGTTACTCAAAAAGGACTAAACAAAATTGCTGTTATCGATTTGATTGGTAGAGTTAATGTTGGCGGAAGCTTTGATTCTCCATTTGAAGTTGCTTCAAAAGAAATTGATAAGCTAAAAAGAGAAGGTGCAAATATTATAATAGTTGAAATACATGCTGAAGCAACTGCTGAAAAAGTTGCACTTGGATATTATCTGAGAGATAAAGCTACTATTGTTTATGGTACACATACTCATATTCAAACTGCTGATGAAAAAATATTAGATACAGGCTTAGGATATATCACAGACGTTGGTATGACTGGACCTAAGAACTCTATAATTGGAATGGATCCAGATGTTGCATTAAAGAGATTTTTAACACAAATGCCAGAAAGATATGCTTGCGCTGATGGCGAAGCAATGCTAAATGCAGTTGTGTTTGAAATTGACGATGCAAGTAAGAAAGTGTCGAAAATAGAAAGAATAAGTCTGTAACTGTTGATAAATGTGGATTTGAGGGGAACGATTCTTTGATTTTTTGAGTTAAATCACTGGTTTTTTCTGGAAATGATTATATAATTTAACTATAGTAATTAAAAAATCAAGGAGGATTCATTCAAATGGATATTTTAAAAATTTCAACAAAATCAAACCCTAATTCAGTGGCTGGTGCAATTGCTGGTCTTATCAAAGAAAGAGGAAAAGCGGAAATGCAAGCAATAGGAGCAGGAGCGTTAAATCAAGCTATAAAAGCTGTAGCGATAGCGAGGGGATTTGTAGCGCCGGCAGGAGTTGACCTAATTTGTGTTCCGGCATTTACTGAAGTTAGAATAGATGAAGAAGACAGAACGGGAATTAAACTTTGCGTTGAACCTCGTTAAGTTATTGGAGTGTATATTGAGAGAAATCTCGGTATACACTTTTTTGTTTCTAAAAGTGCGTGGAATTATGTAAAAATAAAGGTTTTTATATGTGTTATAATGGTCAAATTTTTCTTGTTTTTGCAGTATGGTTATAATAGAATTGAACTGTGTTATGAGGAGATTTTTTATGAGAAAATTTTTAATGTTTTTTATTGTGTTTGGAGTGTTTATTGGAATTGTAATAGGCGCTTCTAATGAAATAAATAAAGTAGATGAAACAGACTCTGGAGATAAGCAAATTGTAACTGAGATTATTCCTAAACTTAGATTAGCTTTAGCAGGAGTAGATACGTATAATCCATTAACGACTCAAAATGAACATGTGAGTAATGTTTTGAGATTAATATATGAACCACTTTTTGAATTGGATCATGAGAATCAATTAAAACCATGTTTAGCGAGTGAGTATTTTAAACGTGGGGACAATTCCTGGGTAATTAGATTACAATCAAATGTTGAGTGGCAAGATGGAAACGTCCTATTAGCAGATGATGTAATTTATACGATAAACTATTTGAAAGATGAGAATGTTAATTCTGTGTATAAAGCAAATGTAAGAAACATATCAAGTGTGGAACGTTTAGATACAGAAACTGTAGTAATAAATTTAATTGAAGATGATCCATACATAATGAGCAAATTATATTTTCCGATTGTATCTAGTCGCGCTGTTGCAACAACAGATGAAATTCAAGCATTAACACCACAAAGTTTAATTGGAACTGGACCTTATGAATTTGTTTCAGAAGATGCAGAAAAAGTTTTGTTAAAACTTAATGATACTTGGTGGGATTATAAAGGCGCTAAACTTAAAGAAATCGAATTGATAAAGTATGGTAGTTATGCTGAAGCAGTAAAAGCTTTTAAATCAACAGAAATAGATTTGATAATGACAGATATGTATAGTTGGAAAGAAAAGTTTGGATTCATTGGTATTAATTCGTATTCTTATGAAAGTTCTACATTTGAAACTTTGATACCAAATGCTTCAAAAGGCGGACTTGCAGAAAGTTCTGTTAGGAAAGCGATTTTACAAGCTATTAATAGAGCTAATTTAGTAAGCGTTGTTTATGAAGAAAATGCAACTATTAAAGATATCCCAATTCCTTCGTATTCAAAATTTAAAACTGAAGTATCAGATTATAATACGGAGAAAGCAAAGCAGATTTTAGTTAATGCTGGATGGAGTAATTCATTAGGTACTTGGAAAAAAGGTAATCAAACACTATCTTTTAATTTGATAGTAGTTGAAAGCAATAAAGAGCAAGTGCTTGTTGCAGAAAAAATTAAAAGTGACTTGCAAGAAGTAGGAATAAAAATAAGCATAAAGAAAATGAGTTGGAATGATTTTTATGCGGCTATATCTAATGGAACTTTTGATTTAGCAGTTGCTACATTTGATGTAAAAAATGAATATCAAATACAAGATATGGTTAAAAGTGCAACGCTAAGAAATTATGCTAAGTATAGTAATTCTAATGTAGATGCTTTGATAGAAAAACTTACTACAACTCAAGAAGAGGCATATGATGAAACTATGCAAGAGTTTGTAACAACTTATTTAAATGAGATGCCATATATAGGTTTGTACTTTAAAAATAATACAATACTAGCGAATAAAAGTGTGAAGGGTGAGTACAAAAGCACTGCTAGCAACCCTTATAAAAATTTAATAAATTTTTATAAATAATTTTAAAATGTTCGCTTGACAAACAAGAACAAGTGTTCTACGATATAACCGTAGATAAAATACATGTCTTGAAAAAATAAGAGGAGGTTATTTTTGTGGCTAAAACAGAAAAGAAAAATAATGTAGTGAATGAAGAGAAAATGAAAGCGCTAGATGTAGCACTAGCACAAATAGAAAAACAATTTGGTAAAGGATCTGTAATGAAACTTGGAGAAACAGCAACTATGGCTGTTGAAGCTATACCAACAGGAGCTTTAAGTTTAGATATAGCTCTTGGTATTGGTGGTGTTCCAAGAGGAAGAATTATTGAATTATATGGACCAGAATCTTCTGGTAAAACAACAGTTGCACTACACATGATTGCAGAAGCTCAAAAAATGGGTGGAGTAGCAGCTTTCATCGATGCAGAGCATGCATTAGACCCTATATATGCTAAAAATTTAGGAGTAGACGTTGATGGTTTAATCGTTTCGCAACCTGACACTGGTGAACAAGCTCTTGAAATCGCAGAAGCGTTAGTAAGAAGTGGTGCAATTGACATTATCGTAATTGACTCAGTTGCAGCATTAGTTCCAAAAGCTGAAATTGATGGAGATATGGGAGATGCGCACGTAGGTCTACAAGCAAGACTTATGTCTCAAGCGTTAAGAAAGTTAGCAGGTGTTTTAAATAAATCAAACACAGTTGCAATTTTCATTAACCAATTAAGAGAAAAAGTTGGAATAATGTTTGGAAATCCAGAAGTAACTCCTGGTGGACGTGCTTTAAAATTCTATGCTTCAGTTAGATTAGAAGTTAGAAGAATTGAAACGTTAAAAGCTAATAGTGAAATGATTGGAAATAGAACAAGAGTTAAAGTTGTTAAAAACAAAGTTGCTCCTCCATTCAGAGAAGCTGAATTTGATATTATGTACGGAAAAGGAATTTCTAAAGAAGGTAATATTCTTGATGTTGCTGTTAATTTAGAAATAGTTGAAAAATCAGGAGCTTGGTTTAGCTATGATGGAACAAGAATCGGACAAGGTAGAGAAAATGCTAAGATTTACTTAGAAGAAAACAAAGAAACTTGTGCAGAAATTGAACAAAAAATCAGAGCTAAATTCTCAGAAGCTTTTGATAAGAGCCTAACAGATGGCATTGAAATCGATGATGATGACGAGGAAGAGGATGAAGATTAATCTTCATCCTCTTTGGAGGTTTTTAAATGATAATAGATGACAAGTTGATGAAGTATGTTGTGTTCAAGAAAAGAACTGAAAAAGAAGTTCGTCAAAAATGTGAACGCTTAGAATATACAGAAGAATATATAGAAGAAGTAATTGAATATTTATCTGAAAATAAATATATAGATGATGTTATATATGTAGAAAAACATATAAAAAATATTATGGCGTTAAAGAATTCATCTGTATATGAAATGAGAGTTGATTTGTTAAAAAGAGGTGTACCTCAAGAATATATAGATGCATATATGAATACGCATATTGAAGAACTTAATGACTTTGAAAATGAGTCTGCAAGAAAATTAGCTATTAAAAAGTCAAAAAGTATGGAGATTGAAAAAGTAAAAAGACATTTAATGAGTAAGGGATACTCGTATTCTAATATTGCTGACGCAATTGACAATCTAGAACTTTTGAATGATAATTGATATGTGAAACCAAAGAAAATGGGAGGTATGAGATATGCAAGAACAAGACATTTGGCAAAAGGCTTCAGAAGCGGCATCGTTTATTTCAGAAAGAATAAAAAATAAACCTCAAATGGCGGTTATTTTAGGTTCTGGTTTAGGTAAATTGGCTGATGAGATTTCAACAGATAGAGTAGAAATTTCATATTCAGAAATTCCAAACTTTCCAGAATCAACAGTGGCTGGACATGCAGGAAAACTTATAATAGGTAAAATATATGGAAAAGATGTAATAATGATGCAAGGAAGATTTCATTATTATGAAGGTCATGATTTGATTACAACAACGTTCCCAATCAGGGTGTTTGCTTTATTGGGCGTTACATCTATGATTGTGTCAAATGCTGCAGGAGGCATAAATAAGAAATTTGTTCCTACAGATTTAATGTTAATTACAGATCATTTGAATATGCCCAATATTTCTCCGTTAAGAGGGCCAAACAATGAATTATTTGGTGCAAGATTCCCAAGCATGACAAACGCATATTCTTTAAGAATGAGAGAAATTGCAAAAGAAGCTGCAGATTATATAAACGAATTAACTCCAAAGAGAACAAAGAAAAAGAAATCGGCTGAATATGCTGAAGAAGATGAAGCAATTAGAGAGCTAATGGAATTAGAGGATACATGCTTTGAAGGTAAACTTGAATTAAGAGAAGGTGTATATGCTTTTATGACGGGTCCTCAATATGAAACACCAGCTGAACTTAAGATGTTAGAAATTTTAGGTGCAGATGCAGTTGGTATGTCAACGGTTCCTGAAGTAATACTTGCAAACCAAGTTGGAATTGAAGTTTTGGGTATATCTTGTATAACTAATGCAACAGGTGCTGGACATGTACCAACACACGAAGAAGTAATTAGAAATGCAGATATAGTGTCTGAAAAATTCAAGTTACTTGTTATGGAGATAATAAGAAGAGCATAGTTTAATCTACTATATAATATAGTAGAAAAGAAAAAACGTGTTTAGAAAGCACATATAATAGTAAGAAACTGATATGGAGGAAGAAAAGTGTTAGGTACAGCAACGTATCAAGTTAAGATGGAGAACTTTGAAGGTCCATTAGATCTTCTTTGTCATCTGATAGAAAAGAATAAAATGGATATATTTGATATAAAGATTGCTGAAATAACCAATCAGTATCTTGATTATTTGCAAATGATGCAAGAGATTAACTTGGAAGTAACGAGCGAGTTCATCATCATGGCATCAAAACTTATATATCTGAAATCAAAAACTTTATTACCAAATATGAAAGAAGATGAAGAAGAGGAAATTGATTTAGTTCAACTTCTTATCGAGTACAAGAAGTATAAAGAAACAACGGGTGGTTTTAAAGAAAGATTAGAAGAGTATGGTAAGAAGTTTTATCGCTTACCAGAAAAGATAGAATTGCCAAAGGAAAAACTAGATGCAGAATTTGATTCGGCAGTTATACCGGATTTGTATTCGGCTTTGGTTAGAAAAGAAATAGAAAAGAAAAACATAAATGCATACAATGTTCAAAAGTTAGCTGTAACAGAAAAGGTTACTATATTAAGTAAGGTAAGAGAAATACTAAAACAACTATGGAATAAACCATCTTTTATCTTTAATAAGATATTCAATACAAAGAAACAAACAAGAACGGAAGTCGTAACTGCATTCTTGAGTTTACTTGAATTATCTAAAATGAATAGAGTAACAATAAAACAAAACAGTTTGTTTGGAGATATAGATGTAGTCAGCGTTAAACGCGATAAGAAGAAAAATAGAAATGAAGTGCAACAAGCTGAAGAAACTTAAGAGTCAATAACAAAGAATGACCGTAATTCTGTGTAGGGATAAACCAAAAAAGGATTACGGTCGTTGTGTTTTTGTAAATCTTTTTGTGTGGGCAAATGCAGTGCTGGTGCGGGTTTGAAAAAAGTTCAAAAATATTTAAAAGTTTTTGTTGACTTTTGTTTTATAGGGTGTTAATATACATCTTGCGCACACGAAATAAGACAAAAAACAACACAAAAAACGGTGCGAAAAATGCAGTAAAAAATACCAACAAAAAAGTTAAAAAAGTTGTTGACATTATTTTTAAACACTGCTATAATGAACAAGGTTCACATCACTTCTAAAACATACGGATGGAGCGATTTGAGGCCAAAGCACATTGAAAAGTAAACAATGAGAAAATAAAGAGAAACCAAGCGAGTTTTTC
>CAYMVI010000018.1:0-13880 GCA_964394075.1 uncultured Eubacteriales bacterium
TTGGCTCCCCTTGTAGGACTCGAACCTACGACCTACCGGTTAACAGCCGGGCGCTCTACCAACTGAGCTAAAGAGGAATATAAAGTGTGGCAAACTCCTATTTTCACAAGGGGCGTCCCCTTACTATCTTCGGCTACCTCGAGCTTAACTTCTGTGTTCGGGATGGGAACAGGTGTGACCTCGGATACATCTTCACCACGTTTTTAAGTATACCCTTGCCGGGCATGTTTGTCAACAAGAATTTTAACTTTTTTCGAAATATTTTTCTTTTGCCTATTTCAAGCCATTTTTAGCACTTTTATTCTGCTAAAATTTTCAAAGAATTACTCAATTCTTCATACAATTCTTCATAATTCAGCCCAGCATATATGTTTACGTAATCCGCTTTTAAAGTCATCGTAACCACATTCCCCTCTACTTTTATATCATCATATATTTGACTTAATTGTTCATCTGCCTTTATGCCTTCATACACATCCTCTGCAAAATCCCCAGATACTATTTCTTCTGTAATTGTTACATTAGAAACAATGTCATTTTCAAAAAAATATTGTGTCGTTGTTATTGTATATTCGTTTGCTGTAACCAAATTTAATTGCGTATCACTTACTCTATTTATAGTATATTTTAGCTCTTCTTCGCCACTTACTATTTCTCCACTCTCAATTTCATTCTGATCGTCTTCTACTTTTTCTCCAGGAAAAGCGAGCATCCATACTATATAAATTATAATTATGCTAAACATAATAGCCACTATTACCTTCGTTTTTTCACTCATACTAATCCTCCCATTATTCATTATATGCACATAATTTCCAATTTATGATAATAAAAATTTTCGTATCATTTCTGCAGCATCTCTACCTGAACGAGCAGCCATCGCAGCACTTGAATTATCTGATACAAGATTACCTGCCGCAAAAATTTTTTCGGTCTTTGTTTGCATATTTTCATCTATTGCAACTTTTCCATATTGGCTTATTTCAATTTCATTTTTAGTAATACATTCAACATCTACAATCGATCCAATAGACATCACAAAATAATCCGCAGGTAATACAAAATTGCTACCTTCTATATTTACCAACTTTTTCTCTTCATTATATTGTGTTTTAACACATTCTAGTTTTTCTACTTTTTTTTCGCCACAAATCATTACAACATTTGTGTTAAATATAAATTCAACACCATCTTTTTTTGCCTCTGCAATTTCTTTCACATCTGCAGGCATTTCCTCTTCACTTCTTCTATAAACTATAGTAACTGTTTTTGCACCCTTTCTCTTGATCACTCTGGCTGTATCTATAGCAACATTTCCACCACCGGATACAAAAACATCTTTTCCTACATAGTCAGGATGTGAATCATATTCCAAAAGTTCATTTCCACCAAAAACACCTTCAAGTTCTTCTCCTGGTATCCCCATTAACTTTGGTTTGTTAGCACCCATCCCTAAAAGAATGGCATCATAATTTGAGGCAAGCATATCTAATTCTACATTAATTCCATACTTTTGATTACAACGTACTTCTATATTTAAATCATCAATTAATTTATTCAATGTTTTTTCAAGGAATGATTTTTCTAGTCTAAACTCCGGAATTCCATACATTAAAACTCCACCTATTTTTTCTCTTTTTTCAAATATCGTAACTAAAGCTCCGGCGTCTTGCTAGAAAAGCTGCAGCTGTCAAACCAGAAGGTCCTGAACCAATAATTGCAATCTTTTTATCTTTCAAAGACTCATCTATCATTGGAATTTTCCAATTGTTTTGCATTGCCACACTTGCAAGTTCTGATTCTATTTCACCTATAGACAAAGCGTTACCTTTATATTTTAAAGTGCAATTTTTTCTGCATTGTTTATCATGCGGACAAATTATAGAACATATCCCTGGTAAAACTGTAGTTTCAGAAAGTATTTCAAAAGCTTCCTTTAACTTATTTTCTTTTATAAGAGAAACAATTTTAGGAATACTATTTCCTAAAGGACATGCTTGTTGACATGGCTTATTAACGCAATTCAAACATCTATTAATTTCATCATTATACTTATACATCTTTTCCTCTTTCTTTTTGTTTAGATTTTCTTTAATCTAAGTGCATTTAATATAACAGTTATACTACTTAATACCATCGCTAAACTTGCTATCATTGGGTTAATTGATATACCAATTGGTTTTGCAACACCCATCGCTACAGGAATCATAAGCGCATTATAGAAAAATGCCCAAAATAAATTTTGTTTAATATTTTTTATTGTTTTTTCACTAATATCAATTAATCTTAAAACAGAATTCAAATCATTTTTTGTTAAAATTACATCTGAAGAGTCCATAGCAATATCAGTTCCACTCTTCATACTAACTCCAATATTAGCAGTTGCTAGTGCAGGACTATCATTTATTCCATCTCCACACATCATAACAAATCTGTTTTCAGATTTTAATTTTTTCACAACCTCTACTTTTTCGGAAGGTAATACATTTGCTATCACTTTAGTAATACCCAATTCTTGCGCAACTTTTTTAGCAACACCTTCATTGTCTCCTGTAAGCATAATTGTTTGTATGTTTTTTCTATTTAAACTTTTAATAATATCTTTTGTATTATCTCTTATAATATCATTAACACCTATAATAGCTAATATATTTTCTTCATCACATACATACACAATGCTATTTCCTTCAGTAGCAAGTGCCTCTTCATCACTTTCATGCTCATTTTTTATATTATACTTTTCTACTATTTTTCTGTTTCCTACAAATATTTTTTGTTTATTAATAACACCCACAATTCCTAGACCAGCAACATTTTCAAAACCGTCAACCTCTAATTTGGAAATTTCTTTTTCATTCATATACTCTAAAAAAGCTTGTGCAATTGGGTGTGTCGAAGCACATTCTAAACTACCCGCAAGTTGAATAATATCATCATCAGTTTTATTTGTATAATTTTTAATTTCTGCAATTTTCAATTTCCCATAAGTTAAAGTTCCTGTTTTATCAAAAACAATCGTATCAACTTTTGATGCATTCTCTAAGATTTCACTTTTCTTAACTAATATTCCATTACTTGCACAAAGCCCTTCACTTACTACTATAGCAAGTGGCGTAGCTAATCCTAAACTACATGGACAAGCAACTACAAGAATCGTTACAAACACTTCTAAAGCTGTTTTGAAATCACTTCCAAATAGTAAGTACCCTAACAATGTTAATATAGCAATTACAATTACACCCGTTACAAAGTAACCAGAAATCTTATCTGCTATTTTAGCAATTGGTGCTTTTGTATTACTAGCTTCAATCACAAGTCTTACAATTTCTGATACAGTAGAGTCTCTGCCTATTCGCTCAGCTTTGTACTTTATATAACCATCATAATTTAAACTTCCTGCCACTACTTTATCATCTACATTTTTCTCTGACGGTTTGCTTTCACCAGTTATAAAAGATTCATCAATATGTGCTTTACCTTCTATAATCACACCATCAACTGCAATCTTTTCTCCAGGTTTACTTATTAAAACGTTACCCTTTTTTATTTCATCTAAAGTAACTTCTTTTTCTTCGCCATTAATTTCAAGAACAGCTTTATTAGGCGTAATTTCAACCAATTTTTGAATAGCTTCTTTTGTTTTATCTTTACTTATACCATCTAAATATCTGCCCAGTTTAATAAAGTAAATAACAATTGCAGTAGACTCAAAATATAAATTCATTGTATAAGAAGTATCTCCTTGAGATACTTTGTACATTCCAAATATACTATATAAAAAACTACTCATTACTCCAATCATAACAAGCGTATCCATATTAGGAATCATGTGTATTAAATTCTTAAATCCATTTTTTAATATATCACTACCATAAATCAAAAACAGTACCGAACCTACAAATAAAGTTATAGTGTATATTTGAGGATTTGCATGCGGCTCAAAAACACTTGGCACAGGCAAGTGCATCATATGACCCATTGATACATACATAATAAAAATCGCTAGAATCGTAAAAATTACAAAAGCACATTTTTCAATTTTAGATTTTTTCTCTATTTTAAATTCTTTAAATATCCCTTTACTTGCAAAGCCTGCTTGCTTTACAAACTTTTCTAACTTATCTATATCTAAAATCTTTTCATCATAATTTATCGTTGCATTCGCCATAACAAGATTAACACTCGCGTTAATTATTCCATTTTGTTTATTTAAATATTTTTCTAAACCATTAGAACAAGCACTACAAGTCATTCCTTCAATGGACAAAATAACATTTTTCATATTAATCTTCCTTTACATCAAATCCAAGATTTTCAATAACTTCAGCAATATTTTCTTTTGATACTTCTTTGCTCATTTTCACAAGCACAGTACCATTTTCATGATTAGCAACAACTTCAATTATACCATCTATTTCACTAAGTGCTGTTTTTACTCTATTTTCACAACCAGTGCACATCATACCTTCAACATTAAAAAGTAATTCCATTTTACTACCTCCTATTATTCTGTTTCTTCTAAGAAAATTTTATCTTGAAAAGCACCTCTTTTTTCAACTTTAGCTTTTCTTATATTTTCAAATTCTTCGATAGAAACATTTTTTGAATTTAAAATTCCATATATAACTTCCACAATGTCAGCTAATTCTTCAACATTGTCATCTGTCATATATTCATTCACTTCTTCTAACAACTTCTTATCTAATTCTTTTTTATATTCATCGTTATCCAGAATTCTAGTTTTAGCATATTCTCCTTTAGAAGCAATTATTTCTGGAATCTTGTCTCTAACAAGTTTATTAAATGTCTTCATAAAATCATCCTTTCTATGGTCTCTAAACTCGTTATAAATATATCACACTCGAGACTTTGCCTCAATATTTCTTTAGCATCTTTCATTGACCAAAAGGTCATATTTCTATATAATTCAAGCTAATTAGAAAACAAATGGAGGTAATAAAGTTATGTTTTGGAACAAAATAATTCCTGAATTTTCAGTAACAAATTTAGAAAAAAGCTTAGATTTTTATAAAACTGCTGGTTTTAAAATAGAATACGATAGACCCGAAAACAAATTTGCCTTTATAAGCCTTGGCGAAATTCAACTAATGCTCCAAGAGCTTACAGCAAATGAAAAATGGAATGTTGGCGAATTAACTTACCCTTTCGGTAATGGAATAAATTTTCAATTAGAAGTGGAAAATGTAGAACAAATTTATAACAATTTAAAAAAGGCTAATTATAAAATAGCCTTTGAAATCGAAGAAAATTGGTACCGTCAAGATGACAAATTATTGGGTAATAAAGAGTTTTTAATACAAGACCCTGACGGATACTTATTAAGATTTTTTGAAGATTTAGGTGAAAAATAAAAAAACTGACGGGCCACGCGGCCCGTCAGAAGTCTCAGTTTTTGGAATTCAGTCCTCCAACTTTACTTTTTGGGGTAAGGATTAGTACGCGGCGTTACAGATCTCAGCGATCTCTTCCAACGTCTCGCAGACGCGGCAGCCCAGGGCCAGCAGCTTCTTCTTGATCTTTGCGATGCCCTTGACCTGGTTTTCAGGCAGCTCGCCAACGGTTGCAAAGACCAGCTTCTCGGGAGCCTTCATGGCCTTCAGGCGCATAGCCTCCTCACAGATCTCGTAACCGCTGTAGGTACCCAGTGCGTCGCCGGTGATCACGAAGACCACGATACCAGCAACAGGCTTGCAGGCGTCTTCACGCTCGGCATCAGCCGGGGTCCAGTCCGCAACCTGCGGGTCGAAATAGGGAACGTTCGCATTGAACATGGGAATGAGCTCCTGTCTCCAAGTGGAGTTTGCGCAAGTGCCGCCCAGGAACACACAGCCTTCGTACTTGTTGGACATTTCGTTGATTTTCATGATGTAGACCTCCTAAGTCCGCTCCTTAGCATCCCAATACGCATTTCTGCGCTAAGGTATCTCTGTATCATTGTCAGAGAACTTGATAATTTTATTTTATGGGATAACTATATTATAGCACTTTAGGTTACTTTTTTCAATTTTATGTAACCTTTTTAGCCTGAAATTTTTCCTTTTAAAGGCAAAATTCCAGTTCTTTTCATGCAAAATCTAATTTATTCTCCCTTTTAAGTCGATTTTCGGCCTAAATTTACATATTTTCCCTTGTCTTTTACATAAAACATGATATAATGCTTGCGGTAACTTAATCAAGAGTTATACATCATGCCTATAATTAGGAGGAAATCGCAATGTCTGAAAAGTACACACGCATAGCCGAGATTTATGCTCGCCGGCTTTCTGGGGAATCCAAGATAGCCGAAATCAAACCCGAACTTATGGATCTTGCATATGAGCAGGCTGAAGACCTGCAAGCTGATCACGTTAAGTACCTGCAGGCCCTGGGTTACGTCTTCGCTCCCACGGATAACGATGACCCCACAGCAGGTCCTCTGACCAATTCTCAGCTCACCACATTTAGTCTTCTGAAAGATGAAGAACAGGACCAGTGGATGGCCGCAACTGATATCGCACGAAAGCTTTACACCACCGCTCACAAAAACGTTTCCAAATCTGTAAGCGCTCTGCTCTATACCATTGCAGAAGATGTTCACAATGCCTGGGCAACCGATCTTCTCCAGGATGGATATGTTTACGGTGAAAAGCTCGATGATGATGCAAAGACCTGTCCTCTCCTGCTTCCCTTCAGCACCCTCTTCAATGATGAAGAGCTCAAGTCTTACACCGCATACGCCATTCTCATCGCCCGCGAACTGCTGCTTAACATGGTTTCTGAAGCCGAATGTGCTATTCCTACTGCTGGCATTCAGAAGAAAATTGGCGACATCCTTTCCGGAATCTAATCCGACTTTCAGCATTACACATAAAGTCAGTAAATTCTGACAAATAATCAAATTTAAAAGACACCTATTCACAGGCTTTCTGCGAATGGGTGTCTCTTTTTGTAAAAAAGTAAGGGCCCAAAACAGGGCCCTTACACAAGAAATATGTTTAATTTTAGAATCAAAATGTGAAAAAGTAATTATTGGCCGTTAATTCGCTTCCAAAGCTCTTTGCATGCCGCTTTTGCTTTATCAATGAAATTGGCAGGTCTGCCCTTGTTGCCGCCAGAATCCTCAGGTACGTTCCCCTCTGCTTTCTTTTCCTTAAACCAGTCGAAGTAGGGATCGTTTTTCTCCCAGTACGCATAAATGGCCTCGATTGCCGAAACCTGATTATCTTTGCAGGGATTGCAAAGCGGGTAAATCAGCTCATGCTTGCAAGGAACAGTCACCTCGTTTTGGGGATCCCATCTAGGCATAACACCAACCTCTACAGCAAAGCCTTCTGCAATCAGCCGCAGATTATACTTTCCCGGATGATAACGCATGTCAACGACCAAAGCTTCCGGAATGTAGACATTTACCGTGCCTTTCTTGTAGCCGCGCATCAAAATAATATTGTTCTGGCTAAAAGTATGAGGATAGCACCCAACCATCTTTAAGCCATAGATTTCTTCAATGCGCCGCTGCAGAATCTGTGATAATGTGATGACGTCATACACTTCTCTTACTTCTCTGTTCCAGGAAGAGTTAATCTTCTTTTCATGCTTACTCTGAGGACAGCATTCAACATGGCATTTTGCGCAGTAATCAGCATCCGGAATGAATCCGCTGGAGCGTTCGTAGGTGCGACACATCAAAATCGTCAAGTACCTCCGAACCATTTCAGAATTGTTGATACCAGGACGCTGATCTTCAAGAGGCTGCCAGTGTGCGCCACCCAACATTGTGCCGCCACCCCAGAAAAAACCATAGTTCCAGATTGCGGTCTCGATATACTTATCTACAGAAATTGCGCCAAGCATCAGCTGGACACTGTCATGCTCCGGAAGCACAACGAACAAATAACCTCTGTAGTGCGCCATGATTAAGGGGCGATTCCACATCAGGCTGTGAGAAGGGATATAATAGAAAACACCCTCCTCATCTGTATGAATCTGATTTGCTTCAATCCAGGGGTACCGTTCTTTGCTGAACCCAATTCGCTCGTTGAGCTTATTAGCCAGTTTTTCTGCGATTGCTTTACTTTGAATAGGACAATTCATAAAATTCCTCCAAATTGTCATTCTACAAAATTCACCTTTTACTTCCTTTTATCCTCCAAAAATTATTTTACATTTTTGTCTTACGCCCAAGGTGCTGAAGGAGTATTCCACCAAATGTAATTGTGCACGGACATTATATCATAATTTACATAATTTTTCAATCGTTCTGCCTTATTATCCTATTTATAGCATTTTATTATTAAAAATAAATGATATAATAACCTATGTAATATTATTCTCAATATAAGGAGTGAGAACTTTTGATATATCTAATTACTTTTTTAGAAGGTATTATTTCATTTATCTCACCATGCATGTTACCAATGATACCTGTATATCTTTCATATTTTGCAGGTGATGTAAATAAAAAAAGAAACACTTTAATTAACTCAATCTCTTTTGTTTTCGGATTTACACTCGTATTTTGCTTACTTGGAGTCTTCGCCGGAACATTTGGAAGTTTATTAAGAAATCATCAAACAATTGTAAATATCGTATGTGGTATCATTGTAATCATTTTTGGACTTAACTACTTAGACCTGATTCATATAAATTTGTTTAAAACAAATAATAAAAAAGCCACAAAAATAAATGGTATTTTTTCAGCATTTTTATTTGGCATCATTTTTTCTATTAATTTAACTCCTTGTGTCGGCGCCTTTTTAGGTTCAGCATTGATGATGGCATCTGTTTCTGGAACAATGTTAAAAGGAACTATTTTACTTTTACTATATTCACTTGGGTTGGGTATACCAATAATTCTTTCAACATTGCTAATCAATAAATTAAATTCTGTTTTTACTTTTATTAAGAAGAATTACAAAATAATAAATGTTATATGCGGATTGTTTTTAGTATTAGTTGGTGTACTTATGATGTTTGGAATTATGAATGCATTTTTATATTCTTTTGTTTAGGAGGGCTTTATGAATAAATATATAAAATTATTAATATTATTTTTAGTATGTTCATTATTTATGATTATTGCTTATTATTCATATGAATATTTAATTAACAATACTAACTTAAAAAATGATATTCAAATCGAAATACAAAACCAACAAAATACTACCTCTTCAGAAGCACAAAAAGCTATCGATTTTCAATTTTTAAACACAAACAAAGAAACTATTAGTTTCTCTGATTTTTTAGGCAAACCAATCGTTATAAATGCTTGGGCTTCTTGGTGCGGTCCTTGTTCTGCCGAATTACCTGATTTTCAAAAAGCATATGAAAAATATAGTGGCGATGTAGAATTTTTAATGATAAATTTAACCGATGGTTACACTGAAACATATGAAAGTACTTTGCAATTTATAGAAGATAATAATTATACTTTTCCCGTATATTTAGATACGTTAGGTCAATTAAGTTATTCTTATCAAATATATTCGATTCCACGCACACTGTTTATAAATGAAAATGGAGAAATAAAAGCAGACTATACAGGCATGATTAATGAGACTATTTTAGAAAATAACATATCTAATATTTTGAATTAAGATATTTTTATATGCTAACAAGAAATTTCACTCACTAAAAACTTCCTTTGAATATGTACTCTCTCGAGTACTTCAAAGGAAGTTTTCTTTTTAAGAATTAATATTTCTTTTCTTTTTGAATTACTATTCCTAGTTCATCTAATTGTTTTTTAGTCAATTCACTAGGAGAACCCATCATTAAATCTTGCCCACTAGCACTCGTTGGGAATGCTTGCACTTCTCTTAGGTTTGGTTCATCTTGAATTAACATTATAATTCTATCAATACCCGGAGCCATCCCACCATGTGGAGGACAACCATATTGGAATGCAGTAAATATAGATTTAAACTTTTCTTCAACCTCTTCACGAGTATAACCAACAACCTCAAAACCTTTAGCTAAACTATCTAAATCATGGTTTCTGATAGCACCAGAAGCCATCTCGTTTCCGTTGCACACAAAGTCATATTGATAAGCTAAAATATCTTCCGGTTTCTTTTCTTCATAATCCTTAATACCACCATGAGGCATACTAAATGGGTTGTGACAGAAGTCATATTTTCTTGTTGCTTCATCAAATTCAAACATTGGGAAATCATGAATAATACAAAGCTCTAATCTATCTGGATCAATCATTCCGCACTTTCTACCAAGTTCACATCTAATTTGACCAGCAAATTTTTGAGCAATTTTTAAACTTCTGTTTGCTATAAAGAACATTACAGAATCTTTCTTCATATCAAACTCTTTAATTAATCTTGTTCTTTCTTCGTCTGTTAAGAACTTATCGATAGGTCCTTTTAAAGAACCATCTTCCATTAATGTAACATATCCAATACCAGGCATACCAATACTTGTAGCATAATCAACAATTTCGTTGAACCAAGAGTTTGGTTTAGTACCAATATCATCTACTACAATTACTTTAATCACCGCTTGTTTGAAAGGTCCAAAGCTTGTATCTTTCAAAACTTCTGAAGCATCTTTAATAACTAGTGGAATTCTTAAATCAGGTTTGTCTGTACCATACATCTCCATAGCATCTCTGTATGTAATTCTTCTGAATGGTTTTGGAGAAACTTTCTTAGTAGAAAACTTTGTGAATACATCATAGAAAATATCTTCACCTAATTCCAAAACTTCATCTTCTTCAACATAAGCCATTTCTAAATCTAATTGATAAAACTCTAACGTTCTATCAGCTCTAGCATCTTCATCTCTAAAGCAAGGCGCAATTTGGAAATACTTTTCAAACCCACCAACCATTAATAATTCTTTATAAATTTGAGGCGCTTGTGGTAAAGCAAAGAATTTACCTTTAAACAATCTAGAAGGAACCACGAAATCCCTTGCGCCTTCTGGACTTGAAGCTGTCAAAATTGGAGTTTGCACTTCAGTAAAATCTAAATCATACATTTTGTTTCTAATGAAATGCAAAATTTCTGCTCTAAGCATAATGTTGCTTTTAACCTTTTTGTTTCTCATATCTAAGTAACGATATTTTAATCTAACATCTTCTTTAGTAGCCTTAGAACTCATAATTTCAAAAGGAAGTTCACTCTTAGATTTTCCTAACACATCTAACTTGCTAACTAATAGCTCAATTTCACCTGTTGCAATTTTGTCACTAACAGTTTCTTCATCTCTTTTTCTAAGAGTACCAGAAACTCTAATAACGCTTTCTCTTGTTAAACCTTTGAAAATACTATCATCGTTGCTAACAACTTGAAGTACATCCGTGTTGTCTCTTAGATCTAAAAATAATACTCCTCCATGATCTCTGATGCTTTCAATCCATCCAGAAATCACAACTTCTTCTCCCACCATAGTAACATCTAAGTCTTTACATTGGTGTGTGCGATAAATGTTCTTTCTCATATTTATCTTTTCCTTTCAATAATAAAATTTGGTTGATCTAGAAACTAAAAAAGATACCCGTATCGTTCCTAGTTATAAGGACGAATACGGGTATCCGCGGTGCCACCTCATTTTATTACTAAAGTTATATTTCAACTTAAAAATTCTTAGTAATCTCTTTGTCTGCTCAACCAAGCATAGCAATATGATAACGGATTGCAACCGAATCAGTCTACTCGGATAATTCCTTTCGGTGATTAGCTCCAGAGTGTTCTTTCACTGTGCCTTCATAACTGGTTCACACTATACCCAGCTCACTGATATGACCATCACAGGTACTTTTCTCCATCAACGCAAATTTATTTTAACATAAATATACGCATTTGTCAAATTTTAGTAAAAACATTGCTTAATCGTTCCACAAAAGGCCTAAATTTAACCTTTTTACAAACAACCTAGTCCTTTTCTGGTTCTATAGTATCTATTAAAATATCATCAACATATACCCCAACAATAACCATCAAACCATCTTTAACTCTGACTTTCACATATGTGCTATCAATATTTTCATCATAAACTTTTTCAGCATCTAATGATTTATTTTCATTCATGTAATATCTAGTTGGTGTATCTACAGTATATGAAAAATCATCCTCATCATAGTAACTATATGATTCTCTTGCTTCAGTTTTATAATAGTCAGATGTACCTTCCGGTCTATCTAAAAATACTTCGTCAAAGTATGCAAAACCATCGGGACCTTCTTTAATAGTTGCATATACTGTGTGTCTGTACTCTTCAAAAAGTTCTTCATCATATCTAGTATGAGTTTCTTCTTCTTCAAATGTAATATCTAAATAGTTTCCTCTGAATGCATCGTAAGGATCATAAGCTCTTACTTTAAACAAAAACTCTGTTCCATCTTCCAAAGTATCTGTATTCAAATATATTGTATATATAGGAACAGCAAAAAGAATAATAACGGTTAATATATATAATATTATATTTTTCTTACTCATCATCATCTCCTCCTATTCCTTTTTTTACTTTATTCGCACCGATCAAGAATGCAGCACCTGTAATTAAGAACAATACGCTCTTAGTAGCAAAATCAAGTTCAGATAGTAAAAATCTATATGCAATCAATAATAAAATGATAGCAATACCTTGTTTTGTTTCTTTATAATCTCTTTCTCTATTTCCAATAACAATTTTATAAATTCCCATTGCAGCAACTAACAAATTAGTAAGCACAAATAAGGTCATTTCATCTAAACAAGTATATTGAATCATAACAATAAAAACTAATACAGCCAACTCTTTTATATCAGCATATGTCTTTGAAACAAACACTGCTAAGCCTGTCAAAACAGCTAGTATCAAGGCATCCAATCCCAATTCCATTTCGCTAGCAAATTCAAATATACCTGAAGCGATACAGCCAATTAGCATAAATCCAACTAAATATATTTTAAAGACTTTGCTTAAGAAATTATCTTCTTTAAACAATATCTTTGTTAATAAATACATTAGATATAAATATATAAATATAATTTGCAGATCAAGAATTTCTTTAGTAAACAACAATAATGTGATAAGAACAACATTACAAGTCCACATCAAAACATTCTTTTTATCTTCTTTATTTTTTATATAATTAACAACATTAAATACGATAAGTGGTAATGCTAATACAAAAACACTAAGCAAAGCTTGCCATTCTGTACTCCAACCACCTGTTGCCGATAATGAATAAATAACTGTGCCTGCACCATATACAAGCATAGAAAGATAATTTCTAAGAATAAATGCTATTGGTAAAAACATCAACAATGATGTAAAGAACATTTCATATACTTCCGTTTGCATATGAAAAACTTGATTAATCAAAGAATTAGTCGCAATAATTGCAACCGGTGCAAAAACAGCAGTATATATACCTAATTTTTTATTCTCTTTCTTCATATAGAAAAGCATCATAACAGCTACACCTATAATCGGAAGGAAAGAAATAATTACTTTTCCTGACTTAGCAATATTCTCCCAATTGATAGCAAACAAAGTAATCATACTAAGTGCCATTAAGAAAATACCTATACCTGTAAGTATTGTAACAATTGACTTTCCAGGTTTTATTTGCTTATTAAAAAATGACATTGCATTCTCATATTGATCATTAGAAATAATATCATTTTCAACAAGTTCATTCATCTTACTATTCAAAAACTTCTGCTCTTTTTTATTCATAAAAACCCCCCTCAAATAGATGGTAGCATATAGCAAATTCTTTTACAATAAAAAAAGAAGTAACTCTATATGTACTTCTAAAAACAAAAACAGCCAATCAGGCTGTCTAAAATAGATATAAAAAAAGAAGCATTTACATTATAGGTAAGCGCTTTTTTAATACAAAAAATAGTCTGTCAGCTGTCTAAAAATAGACACAAAAA
>CAYMVI010000019.1:0-12695 GCA_964394075.1 uncultured Eubacteriales bacterium
ATGTCAAATTGGAGGATGTGCTTGCACTACTTCCAACAGATGATATATGTGGGCCAAAGCCCACACATTTAAGAAAGCTGATTGCCGAATTGGCAACTATTACTATTGAAGAGGAGGAAGATAACTAATGAGTTACACTGGTTTTGTTTGCCAGATTAAGAATCTGCGCAATCACCCTAACGGCGATAATCTGTACCTCGGTGAGTGCTTTGGTAACACTGTTGCCGTAAGCCGAAATGGCTATACCCCTGGAATGACCGGCGTGTATTTTCCTACCGATGGTCAGCTGAGCACTGAATTCTGCCAGCATAATAACTTGCTTCGTCTGCGCGACGAAAACGGTCATTCCATCCCTGGCGGCGGTTATATGGATCCCGATAAGCGAAATGTTACTGCGATTAAGCTTCGTGGCGAGAAGAGCGATGGCCTGTTCCTCCCTCTGACTTGTCTGGACTACTGCTTCGAGGATGGTGCCGCGGCACATCTAAAGATTGGAGATACAGTTGATGTAGTCAATGGACATGATATCTGTACCAAGTACATCCCTCGAAGCAATAAGCGAGTAGGACATCCTACTTCCGGAAATAAGACTCGAAAGAGACGAGTTCCTCTCGCACCTCTGTTCGTCGAGCATGCTGACACCGAACAGCTCGCATATAACCTGGGGGCTTTCAAAAGTGGTGACGAGGTAGAAATTACCCTCAAGATGCACGGAACCAGTCAGCGAACTGGATTCCTTCCAGTCCTTAACGGCTTCCGTCGCACAATTTGGGATAAGCTGTTCAGACGCGATGGAGAGCCTATCTACACTTGGGACCTCGTTACAGGAACTCGCCGCACAGTTATCAATGGAGAAGATGGCGGCTTCTATGGTAGCCATGCTTTCCGTATGCCCCATGCCGAGCTATTCCGTGGAAAGCTCTGGAAGGGAGAGACTGTCTATTACGAGGTAGTCGGATTCACTGACACCGGAACTCCTATCATGGCAGAGTGTGGAAACAAGAAGCTGAATGATAAGGAGTTCGTGAAGCAGTACGGTCAGACTACTACTTTCAGCTACGGGTGCGTAGCTCATCCTGGTACAGTTCATCACGATCACATGGAAGAGGAAGTTCAGTCTGATATCTATGTATATCGTATGACTATGACTAATGAGGATGGTAATGTAGTTGAATACACTCCTGACTTTATGCGTTATCGCTGTGAACAGATGGGTGTAAAATGCGTACCTGTTTTCTGGAAGGGAACTATTCCTGAGAATCCTGCAAGTGCAACTGATCCTACTATTGAACCTGGCGAGTGGATTAAGAATGTCGCAGAGCGATTCTACGATGGACCCGACCCCATCGGAAAAACTCACGTCCGCGAGGGTGTCGTTGTACGCATCCTCAATAAGCCTAAGTTCTGCGCCTACAAGCATAAGAACTGGTACTTCAAGGCTCTTGAAGGTATTGTAAAGGTTGAAGCTGAAGCTCCTGACATAGAGGAGGCAGATGGCCTTGAAGATGTGGATTCTAACTGATCACTGGGAACTGGGGTATGATTTTTCATGCCCCAGTTGTGGTTATACATTTTTTACAAATCAAAAAAATGATAAAAAGCCAGAAAAATGCCCTAAATGTAAGGAGGAGCTTAATGGCTAAATATCTTGTTTCTCAAGTTGATGGAGTTCCTCACTGCACTGTCTGTGGTAGAGTTATTCCAGAATGCGGTCCAAATGCCATCAATATCAATCCCGCAGAAGTCCGGCATTGTTATTTCTGTGGTTCGCCCATGGACAGATTTTATTATCCAGAAGGAGAAGAAGATTAATGAGCGTTGTTGCAGTAAAAGTTTATGATAAAGAAATCATTATGTCTGCTGATTCCATTATCGTACATGGCGAAGCAGACAAAACCCCTGTGGGTAGAGGTAAAATCTTTGAAGTAAACGGTATGCTTATTGGCACTTCTGGATTTGCCGCAGAAGGCATTCATATGGCTTTGTTTGCCGAAAATCATACTCCGCTAGACATGAATGATCGAGAACTGACAAAATATATGCATGAGTTTGCTGAATGGCGAGTAAAAGAATTTGGCACAGAAAAGAAAATCGAAAATCAGTATATTCTTGCCTACAAAGGTAAGGCTTTTTATTGTAGCGGAGGATATATCGGAGAAATTAAGGATTTCTTTTCTATTGGTGCTGGTCAATATTACGCAACAGCAGCTCTATATTTGGGTCATTCTCCTGCCGAGTCTGTGAAAGTGGCTTGCGCATTGAGTTGCTATGTCGATGAACCTATTGTGACAAAATCTATTCCTCGATAAAAAGGAGGGTCTTTATTGAGTCGAGACGAACTGGAAAAACTTGGCTTTACCTTTAAAGACCCTAAACCTAAAATGTCTTATGAGGAATTGGAGTCAAGATATAAAAAAATAAAAAACTATTTATTTCATCAAGGTATTATTTTGCCTATTGATGTCGATCCTTATACTCATGATGAATATAATAGTAGAATAAACATTCCAGAACTCTATTGGACTTCACGAGACTATGAAGCGATAGAAGCAGAACGTATGGGAAAATGTGATTGGATAAAAGATAATAATTGATTTTTTATAAAAAATATGATATAATATTTATAGAAAATAAGAAAGGAATGTTTCTAATATGAGTGATATGCAGAAGGATTTGGTACTCTCCATCAATGAGTACGCGTATGTCTTGGATGAAACCAAGGGTCACGTCGTTTGTTGGGTCGGCCCTTCCAAGACCAGCTTATCTAACTCTGATAAGCTGGTTCGTTTCAATACCAAGACCAAGACTTTTGATCGCTGTGGTTACAGCGAGGTAGTCAATCTGTTTGCTACCGCCCCCGAGAACTGGTATATTATTCTGAAAAACCCCGCTGAGGGTAATAAGCATCCTAAGCCCGGCGCAAATAACCTGCCTGATGATGTGAAGATTGGCCAGAAGATCAATGTTCGTGGCCCTGTGAGCTTTGCTCTGTATCCCGGCCAGATGGCAAAGGTTGTTAAGGGTCATTCTCTGCGCTCCAACCAGTATTTGTTGGCCCGCGTTTATGAGGCTGACGCTGCAAGCCAGTCTCAGGGTGAGATGCTGGATGCAGAAGGTAATAAGATTGAAACCAAGGGTAATACTTATGTAAATGGTCAGATTCTGGTCATCAAGGGCACTGAGGTTTCTTTCTATATTCCTCCTACTGGTATTGAGGTTATTCCTCTGAATAATGATGACAAGAAGGGTTATGTGCGCGATGCCGTTACTCTGGAGCGCCTGGAGTATTGTATCCTCAAGGATGAGGACGGCAATAAGCGCTACGTGCATGGTCCCGCTGTGGTTTTCCCCGAGCCTACTGAGACTTTCGTGAATTCCCCCAAGGGCGGTTGTATCTTCCGCGCAATCGAGCTGTCTAAGATTACCGGTATTTATGTCAAGGTAATTGCCGAGTATAAGGATTCTGATGGTACTGTCCATCCTGTTGGCGAGGAGCTGTTCATCACTGGTGACGACACCATGATTTATTATCCTCGTCCCGAGCACGCTATTATCAACTATGATAATAAGATTACCCATCACGCCATCGCAATTCCCGAGGGCGAGGGTCGTTATATCATGAACCGTCTGACCGGCGAGATTACCACCGTAAAGGGTCCCGCTATGTACCTGCCCGATCCTCGTACTGAGGTTGTTGTTAAGCGCAAGCTGACTCAGCGCCAGTGTGAGTTGTGGTTCCCTGGCAATCATGCCGCTCTCGAGTATAATATCGGCCTGAGCGAGAAGTCTGTTGAAAAGGGTTTGAAGAATATCGATCTCGATAGCTTCAGCTTTATGGCTTCTACTTCTCTGGATTCTACTCTGGCAAATCTGGAGGCTAAGGCTAATATTTCTCGTGGCACTTCCTACACCAAGCCTCGTACTATTACCTTGGATAACAAGTTTGATGGTGTCGTAAGCGTGGATGTTTGGACCGGCTATGCTGTAAATGTTATTTCCAAGAGCGGTGAGAGAAAGGTTGTCTGTGGTCCTCAGACCATTCTGCTCGACTATGACCAGACCTTTGAAGAGCTCCAGATGTCTACTGGCAAGCCTAAGACTACCGATCATCTGATTAAGACTGTGTTCCTGCGCCATGAAAACAACAAGGTTTCTGACCTGGTTGATGTTGAGACTAAGGACTTTGTAAATTGTCGTATTAAGGTTTCTTATTGCGTTGATTTCCTGAAGGAACACATGGATAAGTGGTTCAATGTTGAAAACTATGTAAAGTATATGTGCGACCGTATTCGTTCCGAAATGAAGCGTGTTGCCAAGCAGTACAACATTGAAGACTTCTATCAGAATTATTCTGAAATTATGCGTGCCGTTGCCATTGATTCCGGTTGTGAGTCTGATGGTGAGGGTGGTAAGAAGGGTCGCTTCTTCCCTGAGAATGGTATGCTGGTTCATGACTGCGAAGTTCTGAGTATCTCTGTCGATAGCGATATTGAGGATATGCTCGTTGCACATCAGCAGGAAATGATCGCTCAGTCTCTGAAACTGTCTGATGCCGAAAAGCGTGTCGCAGTTGCTGAAAAGCTGGCTGTGGCAGAGCAGAAGGAGCAGGAACTCCGTAACCAGCAGCTGATCAATAAGATGAATCTCCAGCGCGAGGAAGCTACTAAGAAGCTGGAAATCCAGGCTGAGATTAACCGTCTCCAGGACGCTGAAAAGCTCGCCGCAAAGCAGGCTGAGCAGGATATGCAGAAGATTATTGATGCTATCCATGATGCTTCTCTGGTTCGCAAGGATAAGGATAACGCTCAGGAAATCGCTCATAAGAAGGAGCTGGCTTCTATCGAGGCTGCAAAGCAGAAGGCATATGCCGACACTGTTGCTGCAATCATGGGCTCCATCAGCGAGGATCTAGTTGCTGCTATGACTTCCAAGAGCAACAACGATATGACTGTGGCTATCGCTCAGGCTATCGCACCTTACGCTCTGGCTGGCGACAACGAGAGTGTCTCCGATGTGGTTAATAAGTTGCTGCGTGGCACTGCCCTGGAGCAGCTCATTGACGATGTTAACGTGAATATCTAATTCACTTTTCAATAAAATTACCCTTGGCGGCTTCGTGCCGTCAAGGGTAAAATCATATGGAGGTTTAATGGAATCAAAGGTCTTTAAGTTTATCTCTGCCGAGTAGGAGAGACAGGATAAAAATATTGAATTAATTGCTAGCGAAAATTTTGTTAGCGATAATGTTCGAGCCGCAGTTGGTTCTTGTTTAACTAATAAATATTGTGAGGGATATCCAGAAAAAAGAGCCTCTGGTAACCTTGGCAGATATTACGGTGGATGTGAAAATGCCAATGATTTGGAAGAATATTGCTGTAATATGTGGCGCAAGGTGTTCCACACTAACTATCATGTAAATGTTCAACCTCACAGCGGCTCTTCTGCCAATATGGAAGCATTTGCGGCAGTTCTTAAGCCCGGTGACACTATTTTAGCAATGAGTCTTGATAATGGCGGCCATTTAACTCATGGTAGCAAAGTTAATTTTAGCGGTAAGCTATATAACTGTGTTTTTTATGATGTAACACCAGAAGGATATATTGATTACGAGGATATTGAAAAGCAAATCCGCTACAATCGTCCACAACTTATTCTGGCTGGCGCAAGTGCTTACTCTAGAGAGATTGATTTCAAGAGAATTTATGAAATTATTCAAAAAGTAAAAATTGATGATGCTTTCAACAATATTGCTAATCAAAATTTTGATCACGAGGGTAATTGCTTAACTCCCGACTATGAAGACTACAATCCATATTTTATGGTAGATATGGCTCATATTGCAGGCTTAGTTGCTACTGGCCATCATCAGTCTCCTTTTGGATATGCCGATATTGTCACTACAACCACTCATAAGACTCTCCGCGGCCCAAGAGGCGGATTGATTTTCTGTCGCCCAGATTTGGCAAAGAAGATTGACAGCGCTGTTTTCCCCGGTCATCAAGGAGGCCCTCTGATGCATGTAATCGCCGGCAAGGCAGTTTGTGCAGAAGAAGCTTGTGGTCCTGAGTATGAGAGATATATTAGCCAAGTTGTTAAAAATGCAAGAGTAATGGCTGAGGAATTTGTAAAAATGGGTTATGATGTTGTTAGTGGAGGAACTGACAATCATATGTTCCTGTTGGACTTTTCAAAGACTCATCCAAATCTTACTGGCATGAAAGTCCAAGAGGAATTGGATAAGATTGGCATTACACTTAACAAGAATTGTGTGCCGAATGAGCAACGTAGTCCTAAGGAAACTAGTGGTGTCCGCATTGGCACTCCAGCAATGACCACAAAGGGTTGGAGAGCAACTGATTTTGCTAATTGTGCAAGAAAAATTGACTCTGCTATTAAAGGAATGGTGTAAATGATTATTGCAAAATATCACGGCGCTCGTGGTGGATTGGAAGGCGATAAAGAGTATGCTATGAAACATCTTGTAAAAGATACTGAATACCAAGTAGATTTTATTGATATGGGTAGTTGGTATACTACAATCTATCTGCTTGGCTATGAATATGGTTTTAATAGTATTTATTTCACCTTTTACGAAGATGGTCAACAGATTGATATTTATCGAGATTCAAGATTTAATCCTTATCTTTAAAATTAAGAGGAATGGTTTAAAACCATTCCTCTTTTTTGATTTTTTATAAAAAAAATGTTATAATATATATATAAAGTAAAGGAGAAGTGATTATATGGCAAAGATTATGGTTATCGTTGATTGTCAGAAGGACTTCATTGATGGTTCTCTGGGCACTCCCGAAGCACAGGCTATGATTCCCCGTCTGGTCGAGAAGATCAACGCCGAACCCGAAGATACAATGTTTATTTTCACCGCAGATACTCACGACAAGAATTATCTCAACACTCCTGAAGGTAAGAAACTGCCTGTTGAGCACTGCATTAAGGATACTGATGGCTGGCAGATTGACGGCCGTCTGGCTGAGCTGTTCAGCAATTCTCCCTTTGTCATTGAGAAGCCCACTTTCGGCTCTACTGAACTGATGGACTATCTGGATGATATGGTTAATATGGCTGATGAAATTGAGTTCGTTGGTCTTTGTACTGATATCTGTGTTGTTTCTAATGTTCTGATGGCAAAGGCAAATTTCTTCGATGTCGCTGAAATTTCTGTTGATTCCACCTGTTGCGCCGGTGTTACTCCCGCAAGCCACAAGATGGCTCTGGAAACTATGAAGATGTGTCAAATTACTATTAAGGAGTGAAATAAAGTATGATTACTCTCTATGCTATCAACACCGATGAAAGATTTGAAATTGAACAGGGTTCTTTCCCCGACGGCACGCTCCACATCAACCTGCCCGATAAGCAGATCTACGGCGTAAAGTGGAATTATGAGAGTGATGCTGAACTTTTCACTTTGATTTGTATTGCAAAGCACTACAATAACCCTGACATGGATTTGTATCTGCCTTATATCCCTCATGCTCGAATGGATCGAGTAAAGGCAGATACCGATGTTTTCACTCTCAAGTATTTCTGTGATATCATCAACTCTCTGAATTTCAAGAGGGTCTGGGTTATGGATGCTCATTCCAATGTATCTCTGGCTCTGCTGAATAATGTTAAGCAGATGCATGTTGATGATACTATTTATGACGCTATCTATAAGGTAACTTGTGAAATTGCAGGCGGTTATGATCATCAGGAACGCATGGACGCTCAGGCTGATTTAGTCGTTTTCTACCCAGATGAAGGCGCTATGAAGCGCTATTCTGGCATGATTAATATGCCTTATGCTTTTGGCATCAAAAAGCGTGATTGGGAGTCTGGTAAAATCCAAGGTTTGGATATCATGAACGGCGACTTGGTTAAGGGCAAGAATATCCTCATTATTGATGATATTTGCTCTCGCGGAGGCACCTTCCTGCATTCTGCCAAGGCTCTTAAGGAAGCTGGTGCAAATCGCATCTTCCTATATGTAACCCATGCAGAGAGGGCTATGGTTGAGGGTGAGATGTATAGCTCCAGCTATAATATGAATGAAGATCTCGTTGAAAGAATCTATACAACGGATTCTATTTTCAATATCGAATGGGATGACCGCAATAAGGTCACCATTGTAAATGAATTTTAAGAAAGGAGCATATGAATGACGCTCGAAATTTTACAGGCAGCTCGCACTGCCGCAATGAAAACTGGCGACATGACTACTAAGAATGTACTTTCCAGTATGATTGATGCTTGTCAAAAGGCCGCAATCACTTCTAAAGGCCGTGTCGAAATTACGGAGCAACTGGTTGATGAAACCTTGATTAAATATCAGAAGACAATCCAAGAGATGATTGACACTTGTCCTGCCGATCGTACTGAACTGCTGGATAAGTATATGATCGAAATGAAAGTTGTTAAGGAGTATGCTCCTCAGCTTATGACTGATCCCGAGGAAATTCGCATCAAGATTGCCGAGTTGCTTTCCGCCACTAACACCGAGGTTCTTGCGCAGAATCGTGGCAAGATTATGAAGTGTATCACCCCTTATTTCAAGGGTAAGGCTGATATGAAGATTGTCAGCCAGGTCGTTGCGGAGATGCTGAAATGAGCGGAATGATTGTATCTGCCGAAGAGGTAAGAGAAGAAGAGTTCCGCAGGTATATGGCAAAAATCAAATGTCCTTTCCGCATTAAAAAAGTTATGCACGGAAATGATGTTTGGGAAGAAATGATGCCTTGTCAGGCTGATTGTGCCGCCCTTATTAATAGAGCTGACAAATCAGCTTGGTCTTGTTTGCGTATGATGAATATCCAATATCCGTTAAAATACGAGCATGGAATTGAAATTTTCCATGGTTTAGATAAGGAGGAAGACTAATGCCAGTTAATGACGAACTCGGCAAGCGCATGAAAGAGTTCTATGAAGCTGTGCCGAAGACTCGACTCGTGCGTCGCACTCCAGTAGCAATCAGAATCGATGGTAAAGCCTTCCACACTTTCACTCGTGGATTTGAAAAGCCATTCGATGAAGTTCTTGGCAGAGCGATGCGTGAGACTATGAAATACCTATGTGAGAATATTCAGGGTTGCGTTTTGGGCTACACTCAATCCGATGAAATCACTCTTATTCTCATTGACTATAAGAAATTAACTTCTTCTGCTTGGTTTGACTACGAAGTTCAGAAGATGTGCTCTATTGCTGCCTCTATGGCTACTATGGCATTTAATCGTGCTTTTAAGGAAGAAGTGCTCGATTGGATGGGTGAGCAACTTGTTCCGATCTCTGAATCTGTTGCTCAGCGATATAATCTTTATATGGAAAAGATTGAAAAGGGCGCCATGTTCGACGCTCGAGTTTTCAATATTCCAAAAGAAGAGGTTGCTAATTTGATTTATTGGCGTCAGCTCGACGCTACTCGCAATTCTATCCAGATGGTAGGTCAGGCTAATTTCTCTCACAAGGAATTGCAGAATAAGTCTTGTAACAAAATTCAAGATATGCTGTTCCAGGAGAGAGACATTAACTGGAACGATTTTCCAACTCATTTGAAGCGTGGCGCTTGTTGTGTTAAGAGTGAGGTCTCTGTAACGTGCGTTGAAGAGCGAGAAGATGGATCTATCCGCACTTGGGCGGCAGAACGTCCGCATTGGGAGATTGACTTGGAAATCCCGATCTTTAAAGAGGCTGGTCGGCGATATATTAATGACCGGATTCTTTATGAGGAAGAGCCTAAGCCTATAGTTATTTTTTAAGGAGGCTATCATATGAAAATGTATTTGCCGTTCGGCGATTGGTCGGACGATGGACATGGAAAATATGAGAAAATCCTTATTGAAGCTCCTAATATGCAGTTTTTGCGAGATGCCCAGATAAAGATTGAAGAGCGTTATGGCAAGCGTTTTTGGGATGGCTTCGCGGATGATTGTGAGAGTTCCGCCATTGATGAAGATGTTCAGCAAGCGTTAATTGACTCTGGTTATCCAATGCGACGTTTTTCTAAAATGATGGATGATGTGCGTTTTGATAAATTTTATTCTTTGGAAGAGCTCTTTGCTTCTGACTTCTGGAATAACGATCAAGAGTGGTATGTTACTCTTGATTTGGTTATTGATGCTTTCATCTGGCTTCTAAATGATAATGGTGCTTTCATTACTCGGCTTGATGCCGAAGAAGAAATCCCAATGATTTGCAATTGGACTTGCAATGGTTTTGAAACTGTAGGATACGGGTGTTTTTACTGATGACTGTTGAAGAATTCATGGCTGAAAATTGTGTCTTATGTGGCACACAATCTTGTGTTTGTCACTTAGACATTGTTGATAAAGAAGCAATTTCTCATTGTGGTAACTACCATGGTGAGATTGACGGAATACCCAAAATCAAATCTTTAACTGAGATTTTTGAAGAATGGGAATCTGAAAATAAAGAGCTTTGGGAAGAGATTAAGGCTCGATATAAGAAATAAAAGGAGAATAATCTATGACTTGGGAACAGGCTTTGACGCCTACTTTGGAACAGACTCTTAATTTAATATTGTCTGCTTTAGCTAATTTCTTTGGCACTACCACTCAGGCGATCATGGAGAAGGCTCCCGAGTGGCTTGCTAAGTATGGCTGGTATGTAACTCTTCATAATGAACTCGGCGGTCAGCTGATGTTAGGACTCTTCCTTGGAGTTGTTTTAGGAGCAATTTTCCTATTCATTTGGAATTGTGTTGCTGAAAAAGAAATTAAAGCAGGAGCTATTGTAATTGCCTTTTTTATTGTTTTAATTACACTAATTGCTTTTGCGGTAGTTACAATTCTTCCTTGTATTCTCGCTCCTGAGATCGTTGGACTGGAAGCGGCAATTAAATTAATTTCATAAATAAAAGACCTCTTGTAACTCAAGAGGTCTTTTTTGATTTTTTATAAAAAATATGATATAATATATATATGAAGTAAAGGAATAAGAAATAAAGAAAGGACGGTAAGTTTATGCATCAACATTTTATCAAAGGCAAAAAGCTGTTGCTAATTTACAAGGATGGCACTCAAGAGGTTGCTAAATATAGAGTGTCTGATAAAGGCGTTCTTTATTTCTCTGATCACGACCCTGTACCTTTAAGCAAACTGCGTTGTGCAGGTTATTATAAAGGAGGTCAGTAATTGTACGAAATGTATCCATATTCCGGTTATTGGCTATATACTCCAGAAGAAATTAAAAAGTTGCCAACTCGACAACTTTTAAAACATTATAGAGATATGCATCGCTGGTGGCATGGCGAATATGATTGGGACCCATTCGCAAAAGAGCGATGGACTCAACACAAAGGGTATAAATCTCTTTTAAAAGCAGAACTTGATACAAGAGAACACATTCCCAATAAACAAGAAAGCAAAGCAATTCGTAAAGCTAAAATTAAGAAAGGTGTTTGATAACTATGGATTTTCGTCGAATGATTATGCTGTATAGCGATTCCTATAAGCAGTGCCATCCTCTGATGTATCCTGATAATCAGGAGTTTTTGGTGTCTTATCTGACTGCCCGTAAGGCGATGAATGACAATTTCCCCAAGATGGTGGTTTGGGGTATTCAGCCTTTTCTGATGGATATGCATAAGGGCTTTGAAGATTTCTTCAACCGCGATGATATTGAAGTGATGGCTGAGTATGACCATTATGTTGATGCTCATCTTGGCCTGGGTAATGTTGCTCGTAATCGTATTATGGAACTGCATGAGTTGGGTTATTTGCCCGTTGAGATTCGTGCAATCCCCGAGGGTTCTGTAATCAACATGGGCATTCCTCTGGTTGAGATGCGCAACACCCATCCTCGTTTCGCATGGGTTATCCAGTGGCTGGAGTGCCTGCTCCAGACTGAAGTGTGGCCTATGTGTGCATATGCTACTGTTGGCTGGGAATATCATAAGGTCGCCGACAAGTTCTATTCTCAGACTGCGCCCGACGCCAATCCTTATATGGCAATGGCTGACTTTGGTTTCCGTGGTATGAGCTGTCTGGAAGATGCAACTCGTTGCTCTGCTTCTTGGCTTCTGTCTTTCAATAAGACTTCCACTATTCCCGCCCTGCCTTATCTGGATGATTACTACAATGCACAGTGCGCCGAGCACAAGATTGGCATTGGCGCTGTTTCTACCGAGCACTCTGTCATGGCTGCCAACTATGCCATCGACGGCGATGAAATCACTTTCGTAAAGCGTATGCTGACTGAAATCTATCCCAATACCAGTTTCTCTATGGTATCTGATACCTACGACTACTGGAATATGGTGAATAACATTATCCCTGCCTGTAAGGAAGAGATTCTCGCCCACAATGGTAAGTTGCTTATTCGCCCCGACTCCGGTGATATGGTCGCCATTTCCATTGGCACTGTCCAGAAGCTGTGGGATGTATTTGGTGGCACTATTAATGAGGCTGGTTACAAAGTTCTCGACCCTCATATCGGCTTGATTTATGGTGATGGTTGCACCCTGAATCGCGTTGAGCAGATTTATGAGTCTCTCGAAAAACTGGGCTTTGCTTCCACTAATGTGGTATTCGGCGTTGGCGCTTTCTGCTTCCACGCTCTGTTCAGCCCCGATAATAAGTTCACTGTTTTGACTCGTGACACTTGGGGCATGGCAATGAAAGCTACTTATGGTGTGTTTGGCGGCAAGGAAGTTCCCATTTACAAGGATCCTAAGACCG
>CAYMVI010000020.1:0-12140 GCA_964394075.1 uncultured Eubacteriales bacterium
AGGTGACCAGTATTCCAAAGTTCCTGCTTCATGGACTCAGTATATCTCCAACCCTCGGTAGGAACCATCTTAACTGCAAATTCATAAGTGCAGTAAATAGAAGGCTCGCCATAAGCAGAAGCAATAACGAGAAGACGATCAAATTCTTCTTCATCGAAATCATCAGCGACAACGATATTAGCAGGAGGCAACTGGTTTACAGCAGCCTTAAGAGCATGGCCGACTTCCTTGAAAATAAGTTCGTCCATACCTTCCATAACGATAGCGGTAACTTCAGCGAAGTCAACACGACCATCAAGGAACTCTTCGAAGCCAATCTGAGCAGCTCCACCGATAGCAGAGGTGCGGACTTCGAAGCTCTCAGCCTCAGAAGGACCGAGCTTAAAGACTTCGTAAATACCAGCAAGTCCAACGCGAGTTACGAATTGCTTAGCACGAGAACGTGCATCTCTCTTACGACGGAAAATAGGCTTATCGCCCTGCTTGAAGGTCTTAGTCTCAGCAAACTGCATATAAGCCTGCTCAACTTTCTTAGGAAGGATTTCATTGATAGTCTCTTCAATTAAAGAGAAGATCAAATTCTTATTCTCACGATAAAGGGAATAAGTACCAGCATATTCGTTAAGCTCTCTACGGAGAGTTTCATTCAACTGGTCATAGCTGAAGTTCTCGCCATTAAAACTGTAAGAAACAGGAGCGGAAGGGTCAGCCTTAGCAACTTGCTTCATTAAAGCAATTAAATTAGTTCTATCTAACATTACTCTTCTCTCCTTTCTTAGACAATACGCATAATTTTAACGCCACGCTGATGGTCAGGCATGGTGTATACCTTAACAACCTGCCAAGTCATCTTATCATCAGTACCTGGCTCGAGAATACCCTTTTCGCCGACCTTTAAAGTAGCACCAAGAGTAAGCTGCTCAGGAGTAGCATTAATCATGTTAGTAGTATAATGATCACCAATGTTGGTCTTAAATACACGAGGAACCATGGTGGTGCCAGCAGGCATCATCTTTTCCTTATAATCACGAAGCTTCATAAACAATCTCTTAGAAACTTCATCTTCAATCAAAGGATTATTTACATCGTCAAGCTCATAATAATCATGAACCTTGTTAGCGACAGAGTAGTCAGGAACTTCTTCACCTGGCTCAGCCATACGCCATTTCTTAGCTTCCTCATCATAAATCATTTCGCCGCCAAGTTCAACGAACTTGCCAGTCTTAGGATCATACTGCTCTCTTACGCCCTGTAAGAAGCGAGTAGGACCATAAATCTCCTGCTGTACAGTGCCATCAAGTGGACTGTAAACACGAGCCTGATAATTGCCCTTCAACATTGCGAATTCGCAATCTCTCTGGAAATCTCTATAAAGTTTAATTTCATTGTAAACAAGCATCCATTCGCCCTCGCCAGTGAAATTGACAAGGCCGTTGGCATAGTCATACTTTACAAACTGACCCTGCTCGAGAACTTCGATAGAGGGATCAGCAGGTAACTGAGCATAAATCTGTCCAGTATACTGAGCAGACAAGTGGTTTGGCTCGACCTGACCATAGCCTACTTCAGGATAAGTAGCCTGAGACTTAACATGGAGCTTTAAAAAGTCTGTCATCATCTTAGATTTTCCTCCTTAATAGTTTTTAATTACATGGACTTCGCAGTTGCGCGAAGAGATTTTACCCATGCGGGAACAGCGGCGTCATCATTAGAATCGCCATTGTTTAAGTTATAAACAGTGGGGTCGCCACCATTCTTATTTTCGTCAAGGTCGAAACTTACCTTGTTGCGAACACAAATAATAGAAAGCTTTGCCTCAATATCATCTACTGAGTAAGTGTCAATATTAGCAATAACATCAGCCTTATCTTCATCAGAAAGCATATAGAACTGATCAATCATAGCTTGCTTATCTTTCTTTTCAGCTTCAAGCTTAAACTCCTTAAGAGGTTCAATTTCAGCTTTAAGAGTTTCATGCTCAGTTTCGAGAGCACTAAACTTAGCTTCTAATTCTTCGTATTGAGCCTTTAACTCAGCATATTCAACAACTTCTTCAAGGTTATAATTCTTTTTACCCTTCTTCTTGTCGTCGTCATCATCATCGCACTCACACTCAGACTTAGGCTTTCCGCACTTAGGACACTTCTTTTCATCGCCATCATCATCTGAATTATCTTCAGATTTCTTACTGGCGTTTTTATCATCTTTGTCCTCTTCTTCTTCCTTTTTCTTCTTAGCATACTCAGTCTCAAACTCTTCAACAGCGTCAAGAGCGAACTGAGGCTCTTCGGCAGGAGTATAGGACTTAGTAACTTCGATTAAGGTGTCAGAAGGAACAAAACCAGTATCTTCAGTAAGAGCGAAATTTAAGCGATAATACTTCATGTCAGAGCGACTCTGAAGGACAGCAAACTTTTGTCCATTATCTTCGAAAATGCCTTCAATGCGATAAACGGAGCAGTAGCAATTCTGAGTATCTGGATAAGCCTTTTCAATATGGCTGTAAAGAGCACTCCATAAAGCGTCGCCAATTTCAACTGCATATCTTGTAAACACTTCTTTGGCTCCTCCTTCTTTTAAAAATTCTTTTAACTCATTCATCATGCTAAAGAGCTGAGTCTTAAAGCTATCATCAAATGAGAATTCAATCTTTGCAATTTGGGAGCCTTCGAAGCAAGGTTCGCAGTCTTCTCCTAAAATACAAAGTTTAGAGACTATTGCCTCATTAATAATAAAAAACTATGGTTTTCCATTATCATCTTTTGTCCATGTTGCATCTAAATAATTTTCAGAAAGTTCCATAGACTGATTATTTCCTTGGTCGATAATTCTTTGACTTTCTGGATATTGTCCTGTCCAAATATAACCTTCTGTCATTAGATACTCACGTTCATTCACGCCATCGTCTAAAAATTTCTAAAACCAAACCTTAGCATTCATATCAACAAATCCATAAGGTTTTGTAGTGTCTTTGATTTTAAACTCACCATTAGAAATATCAATAACACGATTATGTTCTTCAAAATCTTCTTTGGCTTCGTTATAAAAACCAACGATCGGACTGCCCGGCAAACTATTTGCCATTTGAGTAGCCACTTCTTTAGTAATAATACTTCTATTACGATTAGGCTAGTCACTTACATAACAAACTTTAATCTGACACTTAGAAATTAAAGGATTAACAGGAGTTACATTAATAAACTCACAAGGCGTATCTAATTTAATACTTGTATGTTTCATAGTGTCCTCCTTAACTCATTGATTCTTTATTTTTAATGGTTTTTTCACTCTTCTAATCATCGGCTTTTTCAGGTCTTCCGGCCTATTTAGTTTCCGTAGAAGTTGTTTTCTTTGTTCCTGAAGTATTTTGAGAATTAGAGCTTCCGCTTGAATCTTTTTTACCCAAAATATCTTCGCCATTTAAAGTAGAACTCATAAGTGGAGGAATCATAATTTCACTCAACTTTAATACTTCATTCTCAAAATGAGCAGTATTCAAAATAAAGCTTTGAGAATGTCCAAGAGCGATTTGTGGAAGCATCTTAGAATATCCTAATTGAGTTTGTTCTTTATAAAGTTTAGATAATGCTTGATAATTATATTGAGTAGTTTCAAGAAAATAAATCTTAAAATTATATTTCTTAATGCTTGTATTCATGCGTCGAACTACTCGATCCATAAACATATTAAATTGTAAAAGTAAATTACGAACAGTAGACTCATCATTTAAAATAGATTTTTCAAGAGATAAGTTACCATCTGTATTAAACAAATTACGAGAAATACCTAAATTATTATAAACAGTTCTCTCAACCTTTTCCAAATCATCTTGGCTAGCAGTGGTATTCTTATCTGATAAATCAACAGAATCTACATCAGTAAAAGTTGTTAAAACATCGACTCCAACAGCACGACGCAACATCTCAACTGCATTATTATGGATATCTCTAGCTTCATCAACATCAAAAATCAAATCGCCATTTTTATCCATAGGAAGTTTTTGAACAATAATCTTCAATAACTTCTACATTTGCTTACGTCTATCTAAATCTTGCGCGGCATCCAAATCCAACATAGAAGGAATTGAATTTACAAAAATTGGAACATCGCTACCTTTAAAATTAAACTTAACAGTATTATTTGGATCTAACAAATACCAACCTGAGTTTGTTAAACTGGTTCCAAAAGGTCTGCTACTATCTTCTGTATCAACAAGCTTACCTTGTTTATATAACATATAACCTTTTGCAAATTCTTCTGGAAATAGTTTGAGAACCTTCATTCTATAAGCCACATTAGGAATAGTATCAAAGAATCTCATATTAAACTCAATTGCGGGATTTGTGCCAACAAAATAACGAGAACGGCAATAGTCAACTGGTAATTGTTGAATTACAAGACTATCTTTATTGTCAACAATATACCCATAATAACAACCGTTTTTAATTACTTCAAGCGCAATATCGCCACACAACTTCTTTAAATAGGAATTATCTAAATAATTCAAAATCTTTGAAAAGTCTTTTAAAATCTTTTCTTCTTTAGTTGTTTCATCATAAATTTCTGGTACAACATACCAATCATATCTATATAAATAAGCAAAGTAATCACAAACACGTTGATACATGCCGCTAACGCTATAAAATAAATTTGAAATGCGTCTTAATTCTGGCAGGTCATTATCAGCTAAAGCTCTTAATACCATACCTTTACTAATACCATTATATTTCGGCAAACTAGAATTATAAGAACCTAAATTCAAAACTGCATCATCAAGATTTTTCACGCCAACTTTAATCTTACGATAGTCAAGCGGACCTTCTACATCTTGAAGAGTATAATTTGTTCCAAACATATCGAAACCTTTGCTACGAATCTCTTCGGAGCGAGTCATTGTAGTATCCAAAATCCCACCTCCTTTTAATATCCAGCAAGTTTCATTATATAATCATAAGAAATCAAGTTTTCATCGGTGTATGGGATTTCAATTAATTTGAAATCATGAAACGCACAAAATCTACGCTTCTGATTATCGTTATATTGCTACTGGTAAAAACCTTTTTTACCACCAAACTTTTGGCTTGGTTCATAATGTTGTTTTCCTTGATATTCAATAATAAAATCAATTTTACCATCATCATCAAAGACAACAAAATCAAATCTTAAAGGGCGGCCATTTGGGCTTCTCAAGTCAGGAAAAATATATTCCATCTTAAAGTTCAATTCCGCTTCTTTTAAGATTTCTTCAATCTTAATTTCGCCTCTTGAAGCTCTCATAACCAACCTCCTTTATTTATGAGTAACAAAACACCATTCGCTAGCATTAAATTTTTTACGCTTCTTCTTGGACTCTTCTTCTTGTTTTATATAATATAAACCGTATTCAAAAGCAGAAAATTTATCCTTTCGAATACCTCTATTTGCTTGCTTTAGGATAATATTTACACCTTCATTTTCTTCACGAAGGTTCATCATTTCCTCTTTTAATATAGAAGTTAAGGTGAATGGTTTTAAATAATTTGCCCTTTCTTCAGGCTTCATATTCTAACCAACTTTGGTATTCAATAACTTTTGTTTAGCAACACGTTCATCAATCAAGAATTTTACTTTTCCAGAAGATAGATTAGAACGAGCGATCGTATGAGCCTCAGTATTAATCGGGGCGCTAGCTTTGATTAAATAAAGCGCATCTTGCTCTGTACTATTAGTTCTATACTTCTTATATTCTTGAGCGGCATCTTCTTGAGTGCCACCGTAGACGCCGAAATCTGGCATGACTTCTAAGGTATCAGGATTAACTTGAGGTTTAACCATAAAGTCAACCAAGCCAACACCCAGACCATTTGCGTCGATTACAATTCGTCTAGCATTATATTTATAATATAAACTCTTTAATTTAATAGCTTGATCCTCAAAGTGTTCATCAGTAAGAGTGTAAATATTTACTAAACTCTTAATAGCAGAGCCTTGTGGTTGAGGAGTTACTTTAAACACACAAACAACAGTATCGCATCCTTTACGTCCAACGTCAGCAGCAAGAATATAATATGCGGCTTTGCTTGAACGACCGGACGCTTCATATTCAGGTTGATTAAGAATTCGGTTTCTATCAAAAACCTCAGAACTAAAGAACGCATCTTCAACAGTTCCAGACCATTTAGACTCATATTCACGATCGAATGAACTCTCATTAAAAGTTCCGTCCATTTTTAAGTCCTTAATAAAGTTCTTATCAAGCAACTTCATCAAAATAGGAATTCTATAAGTACCACCCATAATCATTGCCTTACCCGGCTAAACAATTTGCCAAATAAGCAACTGAATTAATTTTTCATATGGGAAAGTATTTTTCCAACCTGCGGTTGTAACATAAATTTGAGACTTATTTAAAGTTTCATTAGGCTAAGTAGTGCCATCCATACACATACGAGAAATGTTCATGGTTGGCAAAATAACTTCGGAAAGAATGGTGCCATCGACACCAACACATTCCTCAATAAGACCGCCATGTCTACGTTTACCACGCGAAGATTCGCGGGCGGCAATATTATCAAAATAAGAACCATTCTTAAATACGTATTTACAATAGTCCTTACCTTCAAGAGATTTGCCTCGACCCCAATCAATCTCTCGTTCAAATGCTGGAATCAAAGTACAAATTTCTTTTACTTTTTCTTTCATAATGCCTGCGGCTTGCTCCTTACCACCGGAAGTAACAAACAGCTTGCATCGAGGATAAAGAATACATCTAATCATCAAAATCATAACAGCAAGGAATGATTTTGAATAAGCACGGGGGAAAACCGCATAAACATACTTATGACGCATTGCGGCACGCATAAAGACTCTTTGATAAAAGAATAAATTAAAATTATTGTCCGGGCCTTTCATGAAGTCCACAAAAAGATCGGGATACTCTCGCCAGAAAGCAATATATTCACGAGCCGCAGGAATTATTGCTCGAATACGCTCTTCTGATAAACCAATTTTCTTTCGATTTTGACTTAAATCAAGTAAATCTTGTAAAGCCATTATTCACCAATCAACCTTTTTAAAGCCTACTCATCAAGTTCCTGCTCTTCTTCAAGGAAATCCATATGTTCCTCAAAATCTTCATCCTTTAAATGGTCAATTTCTTCGAGAGTTAATTCTTCTTCAATATCTTCATCTTCGTCTTTATTTTCTTCGCTCATCATAGTCTTAATAGATTGTTCAATAAGATTACCAAGATTCAATTCTTCATAAACAAGAGTCTTTGTATAACTCTTCATATCAGCAAGAGTTTCATCAACTTTATCATTTGGTTTATCAATATAGTATCTTGGGATGAATCCTTCTTTTTCGCAGATTTCAACTAACTGTCCGATCGCATCAACGAACTCGCCAGATTCTGCTTTATTCTAGGCGGCAGTAAACTTACCAGACTTCATAAGACTGTCGTAAACTTTTGACATCTTTTGGAACCCTTCGATATCACCCATGTCAATCAACTGGTTAGCCTTCAAAGATGTTTTACAAACAAGCTTCAATGTATCAATATGCCCAGCACCCTGCACGTCGTAAGAACTCATCATTTCTTCATATAATTGTTCAAGCTTAACCCATTCTTCTGGCTTATAAGCTTTTCCCCATTTTAATCGTAAATATGTCCTATCTTCCTCAGTAAGGTCAATATCCATATCATCTCCACCAGCCTGTTGAGCAAAATAATCTTCAACTGGAGGTGTGTCATAAACAGGTTCTTTAAAACCTTCTTCTGGAATGATAATCTTTTTTGCTTCTTGAGCCATTGTAATTTCAGCAGCGCTGTAGCCTTGGCGCTTCATAGCTTGCTCTAATTTATTATCAGCAAGCTCCTGCAAAAATTCAGTATCTTTCCATCTGTATTCTTTATATTGTTTTAGTTTCATTTTAGATAAATATCGACCTAAAATAGTCATACCCGTTACCTTGGAAGGGTCGCGCGCATAAGACTCAAGTAACTTAGTCCATTCATCTGGAACATATGGAACATCACATTCTTGTAAAATCCACACATAAGTTTCAGGTTTCCAATTATCTACATGCATTGTAATACATTTTTTACAAGTGTCTAATTTGCCTTCTGGATACTTTTCTAAATTAGTAGATCCATAAAACTATTCGGCACTCATAGTTCTATTACATTTTTTACAGTAATATTGTTGTTCTGCCATAAAATTTCCTCCTTTAATATTTTAATAAAATAAGAACCCTCAAATTAAACACTTTTGGTTTTGCTGTTACGACATTTTTTACAAATGCTATAAAAACCATCTTTACTGGTTTTATTTTTACTAAAATATTTATTATGAGCCAATTTAATCTGACCACAACGACTGCAACGCTTATATTTGCCTTTTTCTTCGTTGAGATAATACCAATCTAACCATTGGTCTTCAGCGGCAGAGGCAATTAGTTTTGGAATCTTTTTACGCCATAAACTTGAAATATATTCTAAACTATGTTTAATTCCAAATTCCATTTGTAAAATTTCCTAAATTTGAATGTTTTGAAGACCATCAATCTTACATTCTACAATCTTCTCATATAAGGGGTAATCTTTTAATGCAATATCTGCGATCTCATCAAATGCATCCATTAAATAATACAAGTCACCTTCAAATTGATCTGAAGAGTCTTGTTTTAATCGTGAATAATTGCATAAGATGGCTGAGCAAACCGCAGGGTCAAGCAAACTAACGCCCTCAGGGATTGGATAACCGTCCGCATCGAAACGGCAAGTTTTATCTGGCAATGCAATGAAATTACGAGAACGAGTTAACTTATTAAAAACAATAGGTCTTCGATATGCGTTCTTAATAAGGTACTAATCTTTTCTCATTTCAATGAGAGCCTTCTTAATTGTAAATGCGTCTTTTCCCTCAGTGACTTTTAATTTTGCTTCCCATAAATTAATGGCTTCTCTTAACTATCTTAATGGTTCAATCTCTTCTAAATCTTTCTTTGTAATGGTGACTTTTGGTTGAAATATTTGATTTTTATTTTCACTAATTAAATTGTAAATTCCGTCTTCGCCATTCTCTAACTGGGAAACAAGACCTTCAAAAGACGTTTCGCGTTTATTAACTGTCATCATTCGATTTTCAGTTAATATTTTGCGCTCCTTTTTCTCTTGTTTCTCCATACAAAGAATCAAGTAATCAGCTAATATCTCTAAATACTTATCGTTGGGGTTTGGATTCTCAGCTAAAATCTACTCCACCAACTAGACTCTTTCTTCAGGAGTGTCTAAACTATAATCTAACTTAATAATAGATTTCACCTCCTAAGTCTAAAAATATTATATCAAAAATTTTGGGCAAAGTCAAATTTTTGACAAATCATAAAAAAAATGTTATAATATTTATATAAAAGATATAAAGGAGTTTTATATGATTATAGCAGTTTGTATTCTAGGTGGCTTGCTTTTATGCGCCTTATTTGTAATTGCTGTTTTATGGATGGCAATCGGCAAACTTATGAATGATTATATTACCTCTGATCCAAAGGAATCCATTAAATTTTATTGGGATAAATTTGCTGAAGAAAAATTCCCTTGTACTCTTTTATTAACTGAAAATAATGACGCGGACTTTGATGGTTCAGTATATGATTTTTCTCTATATGAAGAAAAAAATATTATTGGATTAATTGAATGTAAAAAGAAAACTACCTCAAACGAAGAAGATGATGAAGAGCCTCGATTCGCGTTACTTCCAAATCAGACGGTTTTGCGAATGAAGGATGGTAGTTATCAATGGGATTTCCGTGGTCTAATGTAATAATTTCAATTTTATGGGGTATACTTTCAACTGTCTCAATTATTGAATATATCCCTTACGCAAAAGATTTAAAAGGTATGGATCGAGTAGTGTTTTTTCTGGTCTTTCTGATCGGCGGACCGGTTTTCGGCATGAACCAAATTCTTACTACACTACTGGATTGTATTCTTCCAGAAGGATGGGATGATGACGATGATTTTAACCAAAAATATTAAAGAATATTGTGCAGAGCGAAAAGCGCACATGAAAGAATATATTGAGAAAGAATATCCCGATGGTTTGAATCGCCCACGATTGGCGGTTTTCCAAATCGGTGATGTTGAGGCATCTACTCGATATATTAAAAACAAGAAAAAGGATTGCGAAGAAGTTGGTATTGAATTTGAATGGTATTATTATCCAATAGAAATCACTACAACTGAACTCGTAACCGAAATCAAAGATATGGTAGATTATGTAGATGGCCTAATCGTTCAGATGCCACTTCCCGATCATATTGACCTGACCGCAATCAAGCGAGCAATTAAACCCAATAAGGACGTAGATGGTTTTCATCCTATGAGCTGGTATCATCCTTGCACTCCTGCTGGAATCGTTGATTATCTCGAACATTGTGGTTTTGATTTTGAAGGTAAAAATGTCACGATTTTTGGGCGTTCTGATATTGTGGGAAGACCTCTTGCAAAAATGCTAACTGACAGGGACGCTACGGTTACTTTGTGCCATTCAAAGAGTAAAGATAAATGGCAATTTATTGATAGCGCAGATCTTATTATCTCGGCTGTCGGCCAAGCAGGATTTTTGAATTGTTATGCCATTCATTGTCCTGTTGTAGATGTAGGAATTAATTTTGACGAAAACGGCAAACTTGTTGGAGATTGCATTAATACAGAGAATAGAGATGTAACGCCCGTGCCGGGCGGTGTTGGTCTCCTTACCAGAGTGGCTCTGTTGGATAATGTGATTGCCGCAGCTCGTCGTCGAGGAGAAAGTGAGCCAGTGTAATGAATCATGGACCGATTGTAGTGAGTGAAAATGGTTTTAAAGCCATGAATTTTAGTTCAGATTTTAAAAAATATGCGTGCGAGCATGGAATTAGAGATCCTTTTGCGGTAAGTCAACAACTATTCAGTAAACGCTGTCATCGCAATGAAGATGGTAGCACTAGTGTAGATATTGAATGGGACGAAAAGACTGGAAAGATTAAGGAGGATCCTGCTGAACCTACTCGCGCAGAAAAAGATAATTGGATTAGTATGCGTGATGAATATGTAGCTCGCAGATGTTTTAATGAAATCGGATATGAAAGTTTTTTGTTTCATACAAAGCCTTGCGATTATGAAAGCGCATATGATATTAGCCATTTAAGAGAAGAAGATGAATTTGTTCCTTGTTTAAGCGCTGATCGGCAATGCATGATGACTTGTCATAGATTTGCCGAATGCGTCTTACAAGGTTCTTGGAAGCCAGAATAATAGATCGGAGGACCGGGAAACGGCATGATTAAGATTTATAAAGATGAACTTGGCGTGGATGGCCAAATTACAACTATTAAAGGCAAGATTAAAAAAATTTTAACGGCACAGTTTCAGCCGGGCGCAGGTCCTTGTGTCTGGTATGAAGTCGATGACGATTTGAAAGATATTGAAGTGAAGATTATCGCAATCGGCACTGGTTGGGAACTTCCTAAAGAAATTAAGTTCTGGGACTATATTGGCACAGTGCAGGATGGATTTGGTTTTGTTTGGCATTATTATGCAACGCCTTTTAGTAATATAAATCCTGAAAAGGATCTTGGCGATATTTTTGCTTCATTCTTTGGTACGGAGGGAAATTAAATGGAAGTTATTGGACAGGGTCTGATGGCAATTGGTAAAGCAGTCGGTGCATGGGCAACGGCGTACGCTTTCATTTATGTGGCTGGAATTGGTACGAAAACTTTCTTGATTTATACAGGTAAAGCTAAAGTAGAAGAGCTGAAAGGTTGGTTCGATTTTGGGTTTGGGAAAAAGAAGGGTGGACTATAATAGGTATGGGACCCATTTTATAATTTTCCCGTAATTACATTTCTGGGCTGAATCCGTAATTCCGAATTCAAAAACCTCTCCAGGATTGTTGTGCCCAGAGCAAAACAAATCAACAAGAAAAAAAATTTTTTTTCCTGAAATACACCCCCCGTTTTCTATCCGAGGAAAAACACAAAGTCTATAGTCTGCGAATCCAGAAGCGAGCGACAGCAATCGCATTACAACCCCTACAAAATTAGCTCTATTAGTTAAGCCTATTTGCTCGGCTCGTCGGCGGTAGTGGCGAGCCGAGTTTGTCAATAGGCAAAGT
>CAYMVI010000021.1:0-11819 GCA_964394075.1 uncultured Eubacteriales bacterium
GTGGATGTGATAACATAATAATGTAGAAATGTTTTGTAGATTTTTCATTTTTACGCCTTTGTCTTTGTCACTTTGATTCGTAGTCCTTATCCTTATACGTATCAAACAAAAAACATCCGTTTTAATGTTTTCGCGGATGTTTTTCTTTCGGTTAATATCAGTGGTTATTTACCACTACACCATTCCAAATAATTTCTAACTACTTCACCGACTTCGTTGTCTTGGTAAAACACTTTATCTTTAATGAAGAAACTAACAATTCGTTTTTCGATATCGGTAACCGGTTTTGTTAACTTCTTCCGATAGTTTGGTTTCGGTGAACTGATTTGTGAATAGACCAACGAATAACCATCATCCTTTATTTCGGTAGTTTTGCGGTGAATATAGGTAAATAACAAATCTTCATGCGATATTATTTCACATTGTAAACGTTCGTTATCGAATTCAATGTAATATTTATAAATAATCTCACTTGGTTTATATTTCACCGGTAGATGTGGATAAAAATCGATTTCCCACGCACCACTTTTAATCATTTCCAACTTTGGATTGTTAAAAGCAAAATAAACGTTAGATTTCTTCTCACGCGTAGGAAAATCGGAATATTCCACCGCTACGGTTAAACCACTATCACCGTATGTATAAACATCTATTGAACCACGTTTCATTTTCTTAATGTTAGTGATTCCCATTTCAGAAAAATATGGTGAATATTGATTTACTGTGTTACCACACATAAATATAGTTACATCAGTTCGTAAACGGATAATCGTAGATAATATTGATGTGAACTTCACAAATTCATCCGGAAGATAAGTTCCACGCGTTAGAAATTCATCAAATAATATCGTTCTAATAAATGGATATGATGTAGATTTATAATGTTCTTCTGAACTTATCGCAAAAGCATATGCGAAACAATCTTCATCCCATTCGATATCTTTCGGATTAGATAGATTACGTTTAATGAAATACCAACGGTGTTGTTTATACATCACATCATTCCATCTACCTTTACTTAATTTATTAATCACACCATTAGCAACTAAACCATCGAACATGGTGTTTGCGTTCTTTCCGCGAAAATCTTCTTCCCATCTACGAATAATACCGATTCTACTTTTATCTTTGAAATAACGTTCCAATCCGTATTGTAATACACCATAGGTTTTTCCGTTACTACGTTCCCCAAATACGATATTATATTTTGCCTTTCGCGTTAAGATGTTATCGATGTTCCAAAATTTTTGTTTTGCCATAAATAATTCCTTTCTTAATCAATTAATTTTATATTCAATAAATAATCTATGAAATCGCGTGATAATGATAATTCATATCCGGATTCTTCTAAATGTATCGATGATAATTCGTGATAATCACATTCATTACCTAAATAATCGGTTACGGTTCCACTTGTTTCAAAATCGATATATGTGTGAATATTCTTTCCGGTATATTGTGGTGGTATCACTAAACCATTTTCAAAATGTTCCATCATTGAATCACCATATTCTTTATATAAATATGGTATCGCAAAATGTTTGTTAACACCACTAACGGTTATTGAATATCCTTTATCGTTATAAATCATATATCGTTTAGCACCTAATGTTTTGAACTTCAAATAAAATCCATCACTATAATCCCATTCACCTAATGTTTTTACCTTTCCATCAATCGTTTTTGGTGAAATTAATGAAATATCAAATCCATGATAATTAATCGCACGGATTAGTTTTTTCTTAATCATGATGTTATAAGAATTGAAATAATCCATGTGGTCGAACGCGTTAGTGAATTTAACGGAATCAGTATCAGAATAAATGTAATCATTGTGTAATTCTTTAATCGCGGAAAATAAATTTCTTCGTGCGTATGCGGTAACCCATACCCCCCATTGATAGCATAAGAAACGATTCTTTTTATCATTATATTTTTGTAATTCTTCTTCCGGATTCTTTGATAATTTTTCCCACGTTCCGTTCATATAATCGATATCGTTTCTACATATATCAGTTACACACATCCCATAACAACTATTTAACATTTCTTTCGATTGATTATATTCCACGATAGCATCCGATATACCCTTTAATTCGGTTTTCTTCGCGTAAAGTTCCAAAACACTACGAACGAAATCATGCGGTAAATAATTTCTTTTATATCTTCGGAAATTACGTATTTTCAATTTTTTCCATGTATAGAAATCCGCGATAATGAAATAATCTTGTTCCGTTAGTGTTATCGTTAGTTCATCAGCGGTTACAATTCTTCCGTTATCGGTGGTGTAATGGAATTTATAATTACACTTGGAAGAAGATATCGGATGTTCGTAAATAATCTTTGGTTCCAATCCCACGAAATAAGCATCAAACAAACAACAATATAATTTCAGATTACGAATGAATTCATCTTTATTTTTGATTTCAATCAATTCACCTTTTTCCATTGGAAATTGTTCCGCGACCATTACGGATGGATATGAAGATGTAAAATCGAATGATGAAACATTATTAATAATCTTTCCAACACAATATGAATTTGCGTGTGTAAATCCACCACTGAACGCACGTTTCAATTGTTCGTATTCATTCACGGAAACAATCGGTAATGCTTTCATCATATTATGGTATTTAATGAACTTGTATGGATTGTTTTTGTGCTTTCCTGAATATAAACATCTTTTCTTTACAAAAGCACGAACTTTACCGGTTTTCGTTAGTGGTAATAAAGTTATATTATTATGATGGTTTTCGATTTCTTCTTGGATGTATGCCATAACTACTAAACCATCATGAAGAATATATCCTAATTCCTTTTCCGATAGTGGTGTTTCGCTATGTCTGATTAATTTATAATCTAAATCACCGCTTTTCTTTTCCACTTTATAACGCGTTAAAACTTTTTCCCCAACGTTAGCAAGTGAATAACCGGATAATTGATAACTACATCTTAATTCGATTCCGTTTTCATCAATCGCGTAAAGTGGTTGTCTTTCATCGGTTGCGAATACCTTTATCCAATTACGATGTTTCATGAACCACTGAAATTCGAACGATAAATTATGGATGTAAAAAATCATTCTACGTTTTTCGTTTAATCCATAGAAACTAACTATTCTATCCAATATATCCCATAATTCCGCGTATGTTCTACCGATATAACATTTTCCATTAATACCGATAACAAAAGCATACATAATACCGCGTTTTTCACCATTTTCATAAAATGATGATGTTTCGATATCAATCACACACGGAACGTTCGCATATTCTATTTTCTTATTAGATTTGATAAATGGAATATCTTCTAATATATCACCGATAGATTTATAAATTGTTCTATCAATGCTATACATAATTTATTCCAAATCAAAATAATCATCTAAATCTTCTTGTTCTTCTTCGTAGATATCATCATATTCATCTTCAATCATTCTTTGGAATGAATCCGCACTTCTACGTTTATCGGATGAATCCATGATTTCACGTAACATTTGTTGGATTCTATCAGAATCACCTTTTTTGAATGTTCCACCGTGGTTTTCTTCAAATCTACGGTAAACTTTCCAATACTTCCGCCATGTCGCATCCGACCACGTAACACTTTCACCGGATGTTGCCCCATGTGTTCTTTCTTCCACATTCTTCATATATTTTTTCCAACCTTTAACGGTGGATGTTTTCATATTCAAAAAATTACGTGATAAACGGAATTCGGTTAACAACTGATTTCTATTTTTACCACGAACGGAAAATTTTCTTCCGCGTTCTTCTACGGTTTGATACGCGAATGAAGATGTTCCACGTGTTGTTTTACTTAATCGATTAATTCTTTTATTAGATGCGGATGTCAATCGACTTGTAACCGCTTTTAATTCTTTTTCTGATAAACGTTCGATTTCATCCCAACCCATATTTAATATTTGATTGATTGATAATCCTTTGATTTTCATTATTTCTTACCGCCTTTCTTCTTTCGATTATGTTCCCTTATTTTTTCACAATTAAACGGTGGAATATAACAACATCTATGTCGATAACAAACACCGTTCTTTTCATAAATACATTTCAATTCTTTCACTTTCTTCCACCACCCATTTCATTTAATATTTCGATTAATTTATCCGCGATATCTTCCGCACGATAATATTCATTTTTCATACCACAATTCCACATATCTTTCTCATGATTTACGATATTTGTTATTGCTTTTTTGAATCTTGTAATTAAATCATATTTCATAATTAGTTTCCTTTCAATAAAATAAGCGGATGAACCCATAATCCATCCGCCTATAATAAGAATAATTATTCTACTGAATCAAATTCATCACCGGTGTCGATTTCGGTTTCACTTGTGTCTTTTTCTACGGTAACGAATGGATTTTCCACTTCGCGTTCGCGTGGTTCAAACGATTCGTAATTAAACACTTTAACTTCCGGATAAACCTTTTTAATTTCACCGTTTTCATCTTCGGTTTCGGTTACATTATAGACTTTTGGAAATGTCATATCAGAAACACGAATTTTCAATACACCACGTGTGATTTCTTCACCACGTTTGGATAAATCTTTACCACATAATGTGAGATTCACCCATTTTTCTTGTTTGCCTTTTTCTTCTTGTCCGACAATCACTAAATCCATCTTGGTTCTTAATTGAACCCATCTTCTTTTTCCATCCTTTGATTTTCTTTTGGTGGATGTTACCAAAATTTCGATTACATCAGTTTGTTTCATAATTCTTTTCCTTTCTCTGATTAGTATCTATTACGTTCTTTACACACATTATTGATTCGTTGTAAAGATTGTAACCATTTAGTAATGATGATCGCATCACGCGAACCATTTTCGATTAATAATTTAGTAACCTTTTCCATTTCTTCCATGATTACCACTTTTAATTTTTCTTCCATAAAATAATTCCTTTCTATAATCTTCTATTCATATATTCAAATTCATTATCATCATCGCAACTGAACCCATCATACACCATATCTTTTCGATTATTAAGCATATAAACAAATCTAATCGCACTTTTTGGATTATCGAATTCCGCGGTCGCATATACCGTTTTTCCATCGCGTTTTCGATAGTAGTAATAATCAATATAAACCACTAACAATCACCCCCGATATTAGTGATATTAGATATTGCGAATCCGCGACCATCACCCAAATAATCTACTTCATAAATATCATCCATATTGATATCTTCTTTTCTTTCAATCGTGAATTCGAACGCGATTGGTCTTTTTCCGTTATATACTTTATAATTCACGGTAATATAGTTTGGATTAGATGATGGTGTAAATGTCAATGTTCCACCGGAACGTGCTAATGGATTATATTCCAATATGTTCGTTAATATAATCGATAAACCTAAACGTTGTAATTTAGTTAATGAATGTGCCATGGTTTTATTTTCCTTTCTAATCGTATTAATTTCTTCGATAATTCATCTAATTCATCACGATATTTTTCTAAATATTCCGCACATGGATATGAACGTGTTTTTTCCTTATCGAACTTTGATTGAATGATAAATCTTTCATAATCTAATGTTCTATGAACTGAAATAACAACATCCATCATGGTTATTTGATAATCAAATCGTTTCGTATAAGCACAATCTTTAAGTAATTTATCGAACTTCTTCTGATTATCATTATATACGGATTCTTTCATGATGTAATAACCACGTGTGGATGCGGATATATAATCAATCCGCACCCAACGATTATCCATGATGTATTTATTATCAAATTTAATGTGTTTCATTTTCTTCATCAATACCACATTTCATCAAACGTTCATATTTAGTGAATGATGTTTCGAACATTTGATAGAAATTAGTTAATTCCCATCTCACATTTATATCACCAAATTTACGGTATTGAACCACAAACGCGGTTCTTTTCGCGTATACATTAGTGAACGCGATTTCGATAATCTCTTCATCTTCTATAAGAATATGTGTGTAATATCCATTTCTTATTGCGTATTTACGCACGTTATCCAATAATTTTAATATTGTCATAATTCTTTTCTCCTTTTTTCAAACTAAATATTATTCACCTTTTGCGAATTTATTGGTGAATTCTAATATCATCCCATCTTTTTCATAAAAACGAATGATATCGGTGTTAACAACGTAAGCAACAAATTTAATCGAATTAAAACTCGATGAACGATAATTCAATAAATTATTCATTCTTTTGATTTGTTTTTCGGTGTAACCCATTTTTCTTAATTGGTTTGTGATTGTATTTTTCATATTTCTTATCCTTTCGCGATTTTCTTATCGCATAATTAATATAACATATTTCAAATTGATTTCAAACACTTTTCAAAAATTTTCAAATAAATAAAAATCAGTGGATAAATTCACCCACTGATTCACGCGTGTATATCCTATTATTAATAATTAAAATATACACCGGTTTTTAATAGATCGATAATTTCGTTTATTTCATCTTCATATATCGGTTCACCACGTGGTGCGAAATATGGAATGTCTGATATTTCAGTGTAACCGCTTAATGAACTGAACTTCCTATGTTGTCTTAATACGCGACCACGTAGTTCAATATCCGGTCTACGAACATCTTTTGGTTTTTCCACTATTAATACGATATTCTTTGGATTCATCAATGAAGATGCGTCACCGGAAAAATTATTTTTAACTGAATAATGGTCTACTTCGTTTTGAATAGCACCGGTAATTGATTTAGTCGCTAAACCGATTCCACCTGCGACCGCTAAACCATTCCCACTATAAGCACCAACACCGATTGTTGCTATTGAACCGATTAATTGGATGGATTGTAATAAACGGTTACGTGCTTGTTCCGTTTCATTCGTTTTTCCTAATGGTAAGTCTATCCCCAATTGCTTTGTTTCGGTGTGAATAACGAATTGGTCGGTTCTTCTAACCAATGTAACCGTTCCGTTACCGGTATTCAAATCTACACCGATATAACAATCAATATAATATCCATATATCTTTTGTAATGGTAATGTTACGGTAGAAAATAGTGGTATATATAATTTAGCATTTGTATATGGTTCAAAATCGGTAAAATCGTTATTTTCACGTGTTAATCTAAATTCAAACCATTTTACCCAACCATTCGAAAAACCCGCTAATTCTTGGTTCACATTATATAATGTATAATCATCACCCACATATGATATTTTATTCCCAATTTGAATCGCGGTTGTAGATTTTACCGGATATAATTTATTAATTTGAAATGGATAAAATCTTAAAGAAACTAAATATTCACTATCGTTTTGAAATACACCACCCCAACCGGTAATATTACCATTCACTAAATCTTTAAGAAAACGTTTCATCGTATAACATGATTGAGTGATATAATTAATCGCACAAGTTTCATAACCATGAATGAAATAATAATTAGTATCCATATTATATAACTACCCCCAACACCATATATTTCGCGTAATATAATTGATACTCATAAGTATCGGATGTATAACCATCTTCTGAATCGTTAACACCAAATAAATCTAATGTAGGTGTGATTGTTGTATATGTAATTGCTTTATTGAAATCCGTATAAACATAATCATCCACCTTATCCATATCATAATCATATCTATTTCTTTCCACGAATCCACTTTGTAAACGAATTAAATCTTTCCAACTTTCCAACACATCTTCACGCAATCCAACGGATAATATATCGTTAATTAATGTGATGTCGGTAACGAAATAAAAACGATTCAAAACGGTTAAATAAACATAATTAAATGATTTATCGGATATGGTTCTTTTCATATCGATAATCATGGATTTATAATTGATCGGTCTTGTATATGAAATTTCCATATTTTCCACGAAATCAGGATTCTTATTGATTTGTTTTTTATCACCGCGTAAACGATATAAAAATATACAATTAGTGGTAATATCCATAATATTATCTAATGTAACCGCTACGGAATCGACCGCAACGTTATAATACATCTTACAAATCAATGTATCACCCACGATTGATCTAATCCATGTGTTCCATTCTTGGTCGATATCATCACGTTGTAATGTAGTCGTAGATGTTGTTCCATCAGAATATGTGTATGTTACATTCCACATAACGTTTCCGGAATCATACACGTATTTTATTTTCACATATGTTTTTGAACCGGAAATAAATGGATTGAAATCGGAAATGATAATTTCATCACCATCGGTAAGATTAATAAAATCTAATCCTTGCCAATCATTCAAAACCATCATTCCATATATTGTTTTTTGTGCCATAATTCTTTTTCCTTTCTATTAATTAAAAGTGGATGGATGAATTATCACCCACCCACTGATGAAATTTAATGTTTAATATTAAGCAACGAAGAAAACCACAAAGTTTTCGTTCAAATCGTTAAAATATTCCGCATCAAATTTATAGAAATTGGTATAGAATTCCGCTTTTGCGTTGTAATGTGTGGTAACCCTACGGTCGCGATTACAAACACCCAATGCTTGTCTATCGAACATAACACCCAAAATACCACTACCGGTAATTGCGGTTCCATCTGACTTTTTGATGGTGATAGCACCGGTGGATGTGAATTCATAACCTGTTCCGGAACCTTGCCAATAAGCAACTGTTTCCGCTTGTGGTAATTTCACTAATTCATTGTGGAATGTATCACTTTCTAAATACACGGAACTTGCGGAATCGAATTCATCCAATAAAACGATATGTAAATCTTCTCTTGGTGTGAATCTTGCTTTTCCACCAACATTGAATAATTTAGAAATTTTACCCATTCTACCCGCATATAATTTGATAATGTATGATGCGAAACGGATGAAATCTTTATTGCTTAAAGCATCGGCGGATGTAATCGGTGTAGAAACGGTTTGGTTATATAAATATAATAAGTTAACCGCACGAACACCGGAACTACCGGTTTGTGGACCACTTCCGTATTCATCATATAATGTTTCACCAATCATGTTATTGATGGTTCGCATAATAAGATTATCAATGTTAACGGTCATCGCTTTTTCCACTTCATTATATAACATGGATAAGAATCCGTTTAATTGTTCCGCGGAACTAAATGATTGCTTAACTTGTTTTTCAGTGAATGATAATGGAATTTCGAATGTGGTTAATTTATTGAAGAATTTAACGGAAACTTTTGGTTGGTAGAAAACATCTTGCTCATAAACGGTGCCATCTTGTAATTCCCAACTTTCATTTTCGGTTGCTTCCGGTAAATCACCACTGATTTTTTCTAAAATTGAACCAAATTCCCAACCATCCATTAATACTGATGGTGCGGAACCTTGGTATTTGCGGTTAACGAAAATAACGCGACCAATGTGATTGACAAGTGATTTCACGTATTTATCGTAACCAATGGAATTTGCGATTGTATCACCTAATTCCACTAATCCGGTTAAATCTTCTTGGACTACGGCGGATTCACCCATAGTTTCTTTAATTACATCATTTAAGATGCTATAAACTTGTTTAACTAACATAATTTAATTTTCCTTTCTATTAATCTTCTGATAACACAATTGTTTTGGTAGAACACGTAATGTCTAAATTCGTAATACCGGTTTTCGCACAATACGTATTTAATCCATAATGTGTAACCACGAATACGGTTAATCCGTATTCGGTTATCATTTTTAATAATATCGGTTTATCATCGGTATTTTCTAATAGTTCATATAACACTTTCGCATCATCACATTCGGTTCCTAATAATATATGTGTCCCATTTGATAATTCACCCATCGGAGTTAAATCAATAATATGATATCCACTTGGACTATACTTTTTTCCCATAATTTAATTTTCCTTTCTATTAGTTAATAAACTAATAAACATAAAACGGAATCCACATCATCCATTAATTGATTCATGAAATTATAATTATTACGTAAATCAATTTCGGATTGTAACATTTGTTGTGATGTTGTAACACCAATATTACCGCTACGCGTTAATGAACGTGTTCCGGTTTCGGTATCAATTTCTTCATTATTTTGCTTATCACCACTTACGGTTATAGTTGCCCCATGTGAACTTTCACCGACAACTGAACTCGATGAAGAATTGAATCCACGAACTTTATTGGTGGTATCATCATCACTTGTTTCCGTGGTTACATTGGTTGCCACGTTTTTCTTTTTGGTTATATCCGGTGTTTCCACTTGTTCCATATCATAGTTATGTAATGGATTATAATCGGTAGTGATAGCATCGTGTAATTTTTCCCATTTTAACGCGAAACGGTTCAAAATGATGTGTGCCATGTAAACTAATTTATCATCATCTGATATAACACTATTATCTAATATACGTTTGAACGCACCGGATAATTCTTTACCGCCACTATGCGTTAGATAATAATCGATATCTAAATGATATGCCAATGATTCAGTGAACCAATCACCGATTTCACTATGGTCTGATAATTCCGCTTGGATAACTTGGAAAATACCCAAACTATCATGCGTAATTAAATCGTTAACATCGATTGAATCAATTAGTTTCATCTTCACTACCCCTTTCTTTTTCATTTTCAGAAGAATCACCACCGGATGTTTTTTTATTGATTTCCGCTTGTTGTTTTGCTAATTCATTTTTAATTTCTTCGCGGATTTTCTTCCATGAAGAAGATAAACGAACCGTAATATTAGTTCCAAAAAATGCGTTAACTTTTTCTAAACCACGTTTACGTTCTTCCAACATATCATCAATCAATGGTAATAATGTATCTTCATCCATATTGGTTTCGGATGAATTTAACGATTCTCTCTTCATATTGTAATTAGATTGGATTCCAAAATCTAAATACCATGATGATTTTAAGAATTGTTTCAATTCGATTAAATCTTTAATCGTGTTGTTTGCGGTTCTTCCAAATTCGGCGGTGAAAACACCATTTTTATCTAATAATTGTTTATTAAGAATAATACCCAATTTTTTCCCATCCCAAATATCTTGGAAAACCTTTTCCGCACTATCTTTGGTATTGTCATCATTTGCGTTAACTAATGATGGAATACGTGAATTGATAACCGCGAAACGTAATGAAATATCAGTTTCCGCCATTAATATCGCGTATTTATTGAATATGCTTGTTAATGGTGTTCGAACTTTATTATTGAATGTAACGATACAATCTTCATCGATTTTCATATCGGATGAAAAATTAAGATATGGATTAGAAACAATCGCACGTGTAGGATGGTAATATTCATCTAATACACCACCTAAACCACCATGGAAAACATATAATTTATCGTTAACAATTTTCCATATTGCGAATCCACCACATTGATGTAATATTTCTAATTCTTTTTCCGGAATTGAATCCGGTAAATCATCATATTCAAACATTTCGATTGTTTGTGAAAGCATATGTCTGAAATAAGATTTTATTAATTCATCTTTATCCAACAAAATATCTTTCACTGAATCGGAAAATAACCAATCCGCACGATTTGGAACACCCATAATTATTCACCTTTCGTGGAATCACTATTTTTCAATGAATCATCTAACTTCTTCAATTCATCCGCGGTTTCTTTGATATCATCACCGATTTCTTTAATGTTCTTTGATTTAATCTTTTCATAGATTTTAACACCTAATTTGAAAAGAATCCAAATAACGTTAAAAACTAATATAACGATTGATAATATCTGATGAATATCCGCTAATGAAACGGAAATACCCAACGCGATTAAAACATCTTCTATTACTTCTAATGGTTTTACCATTCGTGATTCCCCCTTTCTATTATCATATTATCATTTATGA
>CAYMVI010000022.1:0-11594 GCA_964394075.1 uncultured Eubacteriales bacterium
TTTTTGTGTCTATTTTTAGACAGCTGACAGACTATTTTTTGTATTAAAAAAGCGCCTACTTTTTGTAGACGCTTATGTGTTATTTATTTTTTATCTGTACTTCCAAATCCGCCTGTACGAACACCTTCGGCGATGTCGTTATCTACTTTTAAAAAGTTTTGGAAGTATGCTTGTCCAATAGTATCATGTTTTTTGATTGTTATATCAACTGGGAAGAAATTATAGTAAGCATACATTAGATGTCCATCATTATCTGGGTTTCCATAGTAATCACTTTCTATTATTCCTAAACTGTTTGCTAAAATTAACCCTTTTTTTCCTGGGTTTGAACTTCTATTTGCAAGCATTAAAACCTCATCTTCACCAAAGTATGATTTTATTCCGGTTTTTACAAGTGTTGGTTTTATTTCTAAATATTCTTTATCACCTTTTATAAATTTTGAAAAGTTTCCAAAAATATTTTTCCAGATTGATGGAATTACTGTATCTTCAGCAGCTTCCACATCATATCCTACGGAGTTTTTGGTTTTTCTTACAGGTAAATTGATATCCTTATCTATATAATCTTTGCAAACTTCAAATCCTCTTTTTTTCATTAAATATTTCCTCCTCTAATACTTGTCGTGCCTTTTAAATCGAGCTATTTACAATATTTGTGTCACATTTATATATCTTCTTAGTTGATTATATTTTAAATCTTTTTTTTAGTCAATTGATGCATTTTATTATTTAGTATGTTAAAATTTTTTTATGGAGGTTTTTCATGAAGAAAAGGCTTTTTGTAATTATATTTTTAATTGTTTTTATTAGTATATTTTTAATATTTTTTCAAAATGATTCTGAAAAAACGATATTAAAAGATGACACTGCAAATTCTAATCAAGATTCAAGTAAAGACTTTCAAGTGTATTTGAACGATGATTGCATCTATTTTTATGATGAAAAAGGTAATGCAGTAATCTATAACTTTAGTGGTGATAAAATTTCAGAAGCATTTATGCTAATTGCAGTTTCTTCACTTGATGAGGCGGAAATTGTGAAGCAATTCTATTTAGAATCTTTTGATAATGAGGAAATTGAGGAAATTATAGCTGAAGAAAATTTAGTTACAGTTGTTTATAGTGATACATATTTAAAAGGACTTGAAATGTATACAAAGAAAGATATTGAAGCTATGTTAAAAAGTGGAGATTAAATAAGGAGGTTTTTTTATGAGTAATAAAAGAATGCTTATTGTTGGTGGAGTTTTGCTAGCAATTATTATTATATGTATGGTTATTTTAGCCAATGTATATGTTGAACGAGAAGCTGAAATACCTGAGGATGTTAGAGCAATGATTGAAACAAGTGAATGGCCAATTCAACAAATACCAGTTTTGAATAAACCAAATCTTAAAGTAAAAAAATATAATCAAAACATACAAATGCAAGAAATAGATAAAGGTGTTACTTTTGATGAGTATAAAGCATATTTGTTTGAACTTGCTGATGCCGGTTTTGAAGCTGACACTTCAATGGGGTGTAAGCATCCAAGTATGATTAATAGTAACATGACAGAAGAAAACACTGATGAATTCACATGGTTAGCTGTTGGAAACGGTTATTATATAACTGTTGCTTGGGTAAAAGAAGATACTGACGAAGTTATAAGTAATTTTTATGTTGAATTATCAAAATTGAGAAGCGCGGGAGAATAACAATTGTAGGAAGGTGAGTTTTTTGTTTAAGATAGGATGTCATTTGTCTGCTTCAAAAGGTTATATGCATATGGCTAAAGAGATTTTGAGCATTGGAGGAAATACTTTTCAATTCTTTACTAGAAATCCTAGAGGCGGTACAGCGAAAGAACTTGACTTAGATGATATAAATAAATTTAATGAGTTTAGTAAAGAAAATGGTATTGAAGTAATCTTAGCTCATGCGCCATATACTATAAATGTTTGTTCGGATAAAGAAGAGACTAGACGTTTTGGAATTGATACGATGAAAGACGACTTGATGCGTTTGGATTATATTAATAAAAGCTATTATAATTTTCATCCTGGAAGTCATGTAGGGCAAGGTGTTGAAGTTGGTATTAAATATATTATAGATGCCTTAAATGAAATCTTAAGAGAAGATCAAAATACAATTGTCTTGCTTGAGACAATGGCTGGCAAAGGCAGTGAAATCGGTAGAAGTTTTGATGAAATAAAACAAATTATCGATGGGGTAAAATTGAATTCTAAATTAGGTGTTTGTCTAGATACATGTCATGTATATGATGCAGGGTATGACATCTTACAAAAGTTAGATGAAGTATTAGATGAGTTTGATAAAGTTATAGGTCTTGATAGATTAAAAGCAATCCATATAAATGATACAAAGAATCCTTTTGGAAGTCATAAAGATAGACATGAAAAAATCGGAGATGGTTATCTTGGAGCTAGCGCTTTTGAAAAAATTATAAATAACGAGAGACTTAAAGATTTACCTTTTTATCTTGAGACGCCAAATGAATTAGATGGATATGAAAAAGAAATTGCATATTTAAAATCTGTTAGAAAATAAAAGAGAGTGTGTTGTATGGTACATATAGGAAATAGATGGGATGAAATTTTGAAAAATGAATTTAAAAGTGAATATTATAAAAACATTAGAGCTTTCTTAAAACAAGAATATTCTAATCATATAATTTATCCCGATATGAATGATATTTTTAATAGTTTGAAATATGCAGATTATGATAAAATTAAAGTTGTAATTATAGGACAAGATCCTTATCATGAAGAAGGTCAGGCACATGGATTATCTTTTTCAGTGAAACCTGGAATTGCGATTCCACCATCACTTCAAAACATATATAAAGAATTACAGAGTGATTTGGGATGTTATATTCCAAACAATGGCTACTTAGAAAAGTGGGCTAAGCAAGGTGTGTTACTTTTAAACAATGTTTTAACTGTAAGAGCACATCAAGCCAATTCTCACAAAACTTGTGGATGGGAAACCTTCACAGATAGTATAATTAAGGCTCTTAATGAAAGAGAAAAACCAATTATTTTTTTAATATGGGGATCATGTGCTAAACAAAAAGAAACATATATAACAAATAAAAATCATTATATATTGAAAGCACCACATCCAAGTCCGCTTTCTGCTTACAGAGGTTTCTTTGGATGTAAACACTTTTCGAAGGCTAATGAAATTTTGATTGCTAATAATGAAGAACCAATTGATTGGCAAATTAATAATTTGTAAAGGAGAGAAAAACAAATGAAAAAGAGCTTAAAAATAATACTTGGAATTATAATTGCAATATTGATTCTTATTCCTGTAATAGTATATTGGACTAATCGAGTAGAAAAAAACAATGTTGATGAAATTGATACTCCAAGTTCTTTTGAATATGTAGCTTTAGAAGATTTGTTAGCTGAGTATTCAAAAGAGGAAGCAATAGAGGATGATGTCTTTATAATAACTAATGATGCTAAATTATATAATCATGCAAATTTAGAAGGGTTTTTAAAAGGTATTAGAAATGAAGAAAAATCTAATCTAAGAGTTATTCAAGAAGAAAATTCTGGGGTTATACAAATTATAGATGTGGAATATGATGGAGTTACAATAAAAGTATCACATAAAGATGGAGCATCACAAATAATCACAACAAATGAATATAATAGCGATGACAACTATAAAATTACAACAAGTACAGTTATATTAAATGATGGTTCAGAATGGAATGGTTGTTATGTGGCAAATAGTGTGACTGGTGAAGAAATTATACTTTTTGGTTATATTGATGTAGAGGCTGGAAAAGTAGAACTTTCTGGAGATCAAACTAGTGTTTCAGGAGATGTTGTGGAATCAGGCGAAACATCTACAATTGAAGAATAGGGATATAAGTAAATATATAAATTTCTTGATTTTTCGCTAAAAAGAGAGTATAATACCTCTTGTATCGAATTGATATAAGGACAAAGTAAATTGTTGAAATTCCTTTAGAGATGGCTTGTCACCGGCTGAAAGCAAGCTTAGGATATACACAGTTGAAAAACTACCCTGCATAAATATATCACGTGTGATTACGTTACAAATCTAATTAAGTTAAATTTAGGATGGAACCGTGCATAGCACTCCTAAGCGAGGAGTGTGCAAGGTCCATCTTTTTTTGTACACTTCTACAAAATGTTCTAATCGATACGAGGACATTAAAATAAAAGGAGGAAACAAAAATGATTAAGGTAACATTGAAAGATAACTCAGTTATCGAAGTTGAAGAAGGAAGCAGCGTATTAGATGTTGCAAAAAAAATTAGTGAAGGGCTTGCGAGAAATGCTACAGCAGCAAGCGTAAACGGAGAAACAAAAGATTTAAGATATGTTTTAACAGAAGATTGCGAATTAAATATTTATACTTTTGATAATGATTTAGAAGGTAAAAAAGCTTATTGGCATACAACATCTCATATAATGGCACAAGCTGTTAAGAGATTGTTTCCGAATGCAAAATTAGCAATTGGACCTTCAATAGATAATGGATTCTATTATGATTATGATGTTGAGAAACCATTCTCACCAGAAGATTTAGAAAACATTGAAAAAGAAATGCAAAACATTATTAAAGAAAATGCAGAGCTTGAAAGATTCTTATTACCAAGAGATGAAGCTGTTGCACTTATGGAAAAACAAGGTGAACCATATAAAGTAGAATTAATTAATGACTTACCTGAAGGTGAAGAAATATCATTCTACAAACAAGGTGATTTTACAGACCTATGTGCTGGGCCACATCTTTTATCTACAGGAATAGTTAAAGCTTACAAATTATTATCTTCATCAGGTGCATATTGGAGAGGAAATGAAAATAACAAAATGCTTCAAAGAATTTATGGTATTTCATTCCCTAAAAAATCTCAACTTGATGAATATATAAATATGATCGAAGAAGCTAAGAAGAGAGATCACAGAAAACTTGGTAAAGAGTTAGATTTATTCTTCTTTGATGAAACAGCTCCTGGTATGGCTTACTGGCTACCAAAAGGATTTACAATGTTAAATACATTAATTGAATTCTGGAGAGGAATCCATAAGAAAGAAGGATACCAAGAATTTTCAGGTCCACAACTTAACAGTAGTGAACTTTGGAAAACATCTGGACATTGGGATCATTACAAAGAAGACATGTTCGTTTTAACAGATGCTGATGGAAAAGAACAAGCATTAAAACCAATGAACTGTCCAAACTCTATTAGAATTTACCAAAGTAAGTTAAGAAGTTATAAAGATTTACCACTTCGTTTTAATGATGTAGATGTTATTCATAGAAATGAAAAATCAGGTCAATTAAATGGCTTATTCAGAGTAAGAATGTTTAGACAAGATGACTCTCATAACTATGTAACAGAAAGCCAAATTGGAAGTGAGATTAAGAATATCGTAGAAATTGCTAAAAACTTATATTCAGTTTTTGGATTAGAATACATCTTAACTTTATCTACAAGACCAGATGACTTTATGGGAGAAATCGAGACTTGGGATAAAGCAGAAGCTGACTTAAAGAAAGTTTTAAATGAATTATGTGGTGAAAACAACTACAGAATCAATGAAGGTGATGGTGCTTTCTATGGTCCGAAGATAGATATCAAAATGAAAGACTGTTTAGGAAGAGAGTGGCAAATGGGTACAGTTCAATTAGACTTCCAATTACCACAAAGATTTAATCTTTCATATATTGATGAAGATGGAGAAAAGAAAACTCCTATTATGATTCATAGAGCTATATTTGGATCTTTTGAAAGATTTATTGGAATCATTACAGAACATTTTGCAGGTGCATTCCCAACATGGCTTGCTCCAGTACAAGTTAAAATATTACCTATTTCTACAGAAAAGCATTATGACTATGCTAAAGAGTTAGCAGATAAATTGGATGCTTTAGGATATAGAGTTGAGCTTGATGATAGAAATGAAAAAATTGGTTATAAGATTAGAGAAGCGCAAGTTCAAAAAGTACCATACATGCTTGTTGTTGGTGATAAAGAAATTGCTGAAAATGCAGCTGGTGTAAGAAATAGAAAAGAAGGCGATTTAGGAGCAATGAAAGTTGAAGACTTCATCGCTAAATTAAAAGAAGAGGTAGATTCAAAAGCATTATAATTAGAACAAAAAGATGCTAAAATCTATTAGAATTTAATAATTAAAGAAATAACACTTCTCGAAAGATAAGTGTTATTTTTATTGTATAAATTGACTTTGGGTAAATTGCGTGATATAACGATTCTTGCACATATTGACATATTTGGAACAAATGAAGTTACTTTAACTTTAGGAGGTTGGAAAATGTTTGAAAAATGGTTCGATGGCGCATCATATTTGGTGAGTGACGATTTGATATCGTATCACTCTTTCTTTACAACAATTTTTGCTGAGATCGCTTTTCTGTGGGCGTTCGGTATTGAAGGTACGGTAACATATACGTGGTTGCTTGCGGGAGCAATTGTCAATGTACTGATTATTGCTGCACTGAAGGGCAGTATTATCTGCAATCGGGATGTGGGTTCAATTATTTTGAGTGCTATCTATGTGGCAATCTTCATTGGACTGATCATATGCGCCTGCATCATGGACGTGCTCACGGGAATTCTCTTGTTTGCAATCCCGTTAGCATGGACTGCGTTTACAATGTGGATTCGCGGATACCAGGATTCTGTTTTTGCAATGGGATTTCCTAAGTGGGTGTATAAGCTTGCTAACTTTATCCACAAACCGGCGGTTATGATTATTTCGCAATTCATAGTTCTTTTGGCTCCAGTGGTCGCACTGGCTTGGTTTGTAGCATGTACAGACATGGCGTTGTGGCTAAAAGTACTGTTGCCAATCCTGGCTGCGATGCTTGGGCCGGTATGGGCATACATCGAGGATTCCTGGGCGACACAGAACATATTTGAACTTGCATATGAAATGCAGTAACTAACATATTTAGAGAGCGGGGAGAGTTCCCCGCTTTTTTCTTTGAAAACACAAGTAGATAAGGTGTTTTCAAGGTTAGCAAAGTTGACATAAATTACAAAAAGTGGTAAAATTACTATAACTGTTGGTCTATAAAAAGAGAGAAAGAGGTGTTAGCATCATGATTGACAAACAGGGAAGAATAAACCTTACACAGGAATTGTGTGAACTCTGCAACTACACGCCTAATATGAAGGTGTGGTTTGTCTGGGAAGGAGAAAATCTTTATCGGTTGGTTCCGGAAGACAGTTTAACTGGTGATATGAAGCTGATTGCTTCGGCAAAGCTGGATGAGAAAAGACGCTTATTCGTGCCGAAAGCGATCCGCGAGCATTACACCAATGAAGCTATTGTGTATGGCTGTAAAGAAGATTCCTATATCTACATGGACTTCATGGAGAGGACAACTGCTACGGCCGGCATGATTGCGAAGCTTATCGGCAAGCTGGAACAGCTGATAAAATTACTTGCAACCCAGCAGGACTAATTAAAAATGGTACCCCAGCCGACGGCTGGGGTACTGTTTTTTTGTCTAAAAATACTTAGGGAATAAGGCTTTTGAGAGAAATTTGGAAGAAAAAGAAAAAAATATAAAAAAAGCTTGCATAATATATATATTGTTGTTATAATACTAGTCGACGCGATTTATGCGATGATGTGAAATGTGGCTACCGCTTACGGGTAGGGAACTTTCACGGAGTATGTTCGATTTAAAATCGAGCGACAGGGTATTAGTTTGCACTTTCCCCAGGGCTTGACCTGGGTTTTAATATGGGAGTTTTTGAAACACCCGGGTGCGTGGATGGCTTGTCGGCGCTAAAAATTCAAGGAGGTAAAAAAACAATGCCAAAAACAACAAAATCAGAAGAAGTAGTAGAAAAAGTAGCAAAAAAAGCTACAAAAACTAAAAAAGAAACTACTACTAGTGTAGGAAAGGAAAGAATAAGAATTAGACTTAAAGCTTTCGACCATGCTATTTTAGATCAGTCTGCTCAAAAAATAGTAGAAACAGCTAAAAGAACAGGAGCTAGCGTATCTGGTCCTATTCCACTACCTACTAAAAAAGAAGTTATTACAATATTGAGATCACCTCATAAGTACAAAGATTCAAGAGAACAATTTGAGATGAGAACTCATAAGAGAGTAATCGACATTCTTTACCCTACAGCAAAAACAGCTGAAGCTTTAATGAAAATTGAATTACCAGCTGGTGTTGAAGCAGAAATGAAAATTGATGAATAATTCGTCAATAATTTATATCACTTCATTAATATAGGAAGAGAATTAATTTACTTATTCGGATAAGGATACGAAAGTACCGATGGCAGCGAGTGTGAGTCCTTAATCAACTCGAAAGAACAATACGGTCAAGTTCACCAATAGATGTGAACCAATAACCAAGGAGGTAAATTTTAAAATGAAAAAAGGTATTTACGGTAAAAAATTAGGAATGACTCAAATATTTGACCAAGACGGATTAGTTATTCCAGTAACAGTTGTAGAAGTTGAACCTTGCTTAGTAGTAAGAAAGAAAACTGTTGAAACAGATGGTTACAACGCATTAGTAGTTGCGACTGGAAAAGTTAAAGAAAAACATATGAATAAACCTATGAAAGGACAATTTGATAAAATCAAACTTTCATATAGAAAATATATCAAAGAATTAAGACTTGATGATGTTTCTGCTTACAACGTTGGAGACGAAATCAAAGCTGACATTTTCGCAGCTGGTGAAATCGTAGACGTACAAGGCGTATCAAAAGGTAAAGGATTCCAAGGTGTTATTAAGAGACATGGACAACACATTGGACCAAAAGGACATGGTTCTATGTACCACAGAAGACCAGGTTCTATGGGACCTACATCATCTCCAGGTAGAGTATTCCCTGGTAAGAAATTACCTGGACAAACAGGTAAAGACACAGTAACTGTACAAAACTTACAAGTAGTTAAAGTTGATATGGATAAAGAAGTTATCTTAATCAAAGGTTCAGTTCCTGGATACAAAAATTCAATGCTTAGAATCAAAGAAGCAGCTAAAGCTCCAGCTTCTAAGGTTACTAAATAATTAGAGAAAGGAGATATAGAGAATGCCTAAAGTAGATTTATTAAACATAGAAGGTAAAAAAGTTGGTAACATCGAACTTTCTGATGATATTTTCGCAGTAGAAGTTAATGAAGATGTTATGCACGAAGTTGTTCTAAATTACTTAGCTAATCAAAGACAAGGTACACAATCAACAAAAACACGTAGCGAAGTAAGAGGCGGCGGAAAGAAACCTTGGAAACAAAAAGGTACAGGTCGTGCTAGACAAGGTAGTATTAGAGCTCCACAATGGATTAAAGGTGGTATAGCTTTAGGACCAAAACCAAGATCATACAAATATACATTAAATAAGAAAGTTAAGAGACTTGCATTAAAATCAGCTCTTACAACTAAAGTATTAGAAAACAAATTAATCGTTCTTGATGCTTTAGAACTTGAAGAAATCAAAACAAAAACAATGGCAGGAATTCTTGCTAAATTAAACGTTGAAAAAGCATTAGTTGTATTACCAGAAAACAACTTAAATGTACAAGCTTCAACAAAGAATATTCCTAACGTTAAAACAGCATTAGTAAACACAATCAATACATACGATATCTTAAAATACGATATGTTTGTTGTAACTAAAGCTGCTGTAGAAAAAATCGAGGAGGTGTACGCATAATGGTAGCAGAAGAAATTATAATCAGACCTATTATCACTGAAAAAAGTGCTGCTGCTCAAGCAGAAGGAAAGTACACTTTTGAAGTTCATAAAAAGGCTACAAAAATAGATATTAAAAACGCTGTAGAAAAACTTTTCGAAGTTAAAGTTGCAGACGTTAAAACAGTTAATGTTAAAGGTAAACCAAAGAGACAAGGTTACCACGTTGGAAAAACATCTGACTGGAAAAAAGCTATCGTAACAATCGATACAAATGCTAATTCTTATAAATATTTAGGAAAAGGCGGAAAAGTACAAACAGCTAGCAAAAAATACAAAACATCAATTGAAGAGTTTGGCGCTTAATAAATAGGGATACCCTGTATTATAGGTTTAAATAATGGGGGAATTTGAACCTGAAAAATAAATCCCCAAATAATTAGAAGGAGAAATTTAAAATGGGTATAAAACAATACAAACCAACTACACCATCTAGAAGAGGTATGTCAGTTTCTACTTTCGATGAAATTACAAAAACAAAACCAGAAAGATCTTTAACAACTAAATTAAAGAAAAACGCTGGTAGAAATTCATACGGTAGAATCACAGTAAGACACCACGGTGGTGGAGCTAGAAGAAAATACAGAATAATTGATTTTAAGAGAAGAAAAGACGATGTTCCAGCAGTTGTTACTGCTATTGAATACGATCCAAACAGATCAGCTAATATCGCTTTAATTCAATACGAAGATGGAGAAAAAGCATATATCTTAGCTCCTGAAGGATTAAAAGTTAATGACAAAGTTATGTCAGGAACAAATGCAGATATTAAACCAGGTAACTCATTACCAATATCAAGCATTCCTGTTGGTACAGTTATTCACTGTATCGAATTAAAACCAGGTAAAGGTGCTCAATTAGTAAGAAGTGCTGGTTTAGGTGCACAACTTATGGCTAAAGAAGGAAAATACGCACACGTAAGACTTCCTTCAAGCGAAATGAGATTAGTTAGCGTAAATTGTAAAGCTACAATCGGTCAAGTAGGAAACAGCGAACACGAGAACATTAAACTTGGTAAAGCTGGTAGAACAAGATGGTTAGGTAAGAGACCAGAAGTTAGAGGATCTGTAATGAACCCTAACGATCACCCACACGGTGGTGGTGAAGGTAGAGCTCCAATTGGTAGATCTGGCCCAGTTACACCTTGGGGTAAACCTGCTCTTGGATACAAGACTAGAAATAAGAAAAAAGCTAGCAACAAGTTTATCGTAAAGAGAAGAAATTCTAAATAATAAGGGAGGATACAAAGATGTCAAGATCAATTAAAAAAGGCCCTTTTGTGGACGCTAGATTACTTGCAAGAATCGAAAAGATGAATGAAGAAAATAGAAAAGATGTTGTTAAGACATGGTCAAGAGCTTCAACAATCTTCCCACAAATGGTTGGTCATACAATAGCTGTACATGATGGAAGAAAACATGTACCAGTTTATATATCTGATGAAATGATTGGTCACAAATTAGGTGAGTTCGTTCCAACAAGAACATTCAAAGGACACGCTGGTGACAAAACATCAAAAGTTAAATAGTTAGAATAAAAAATAGTGGAAGGAGAAAGTTTCATGAAAGAGAAACAAGAAGTAATTGAAGCTAGAGCTAAATTAAGTCACGCTAGAATTTCTGCTAGAAAAGTGAAAATTGTTATCGACTTAATTAGAGGCAAAGATGTAAACGAAGCATTAGCTATATTAAAGTTTACTCCAAAAGCTGCTGCTCCATTAGTTGAAAAATTATTAAAATCAGCTATCGCAAATGCTGAAAACAACAATAACATGGATGCCAATAAATTATATGTTGCTGAGATTTTTGCAAATCAAGGTGCAACAATGAAGAGAATCAGAGCTGCTACACAAG
>CAYMVI010000023.1:0-10053 GCA_964394075.1 uncultured Eubacteriales bacterium
TGTCGCTCAAGATATAGGAAAAGTTAGAGCCACATTCCATTTCCTTTATATAATTTTTTTCAATCAAAGCATTCATATACTCAACACCTTCTTGTCTTAATCTTTTGCTATTTATCACAAGTTGGAACACATAAAATTGATGTGATCTAACTTCTAATAAATAGCTCTGGGCTTCCCGTGCAGGGGAGACCTGCACGGGAGCCACAAGAACTACCTATTGCTTAATTACTTACTTTCTTCTTCCTTCTTCTTTTTCTTAGCAGCGATGAAGAACCATATGCCACCAGCGAGCACTACCACACCTGCAATAGAGCCCCAGAATAGACCTGTATTCGCATACCAACGAACAAAGAAGTTACGAGAAACAGTTACTTCGTTGAAGAACACATATGTGTTGTCTTTGTTGTCCTCAGAGTGAGCCTTGAGGAAGTCTTCAGAGTTTGTATCAGTTACGTTGCCTGCAAGGTCAGTTACCTTAATCTGCACCTTGTGAGCATTTGTACCATTCTGCTCTTTGAGATCAAAGTTTCCGGTGAAGTTATATGCATTGTCTGCAATATCTTCTTCGGTAAGAGTCTGAATGGTCTCACCATTTACAATGATTTCAATGGTCTTCAAACCACCTACGTCAACAATGGTGTACTTGACATTCAACTTGCCATCAATGATCTTGTCCTTTTCGGCAATTGCTTTGTCAAGGTTGACAATGTTTCTGATTTCAGGAGCAACAGAGTCAACGGTGAAGTTCATCGTATCAACGATTCTGTTACCCTGCTCATCAATAGAGTTCTCAGGAACGCTTGTAGAATCGTTCTCAGAGGAGTCAACAGCGCCGTACTTAGAAGTTAAGGAAATCTTGTAAACGCCATCCTTCTCGAAGTTAGAAGCTTTGATGGTGTAAACATACTGATACCATCCACTTTCACCAATTCCAACCTGATCGTTAATATTAGCCGGGTTGCTTGTGAAGTCTACATCCACCGTTTCACCATCGCGAGTGATGAGAATCTGCAAGGAACCTTTGAGGAGTCTGTCAGCATTGTATTCTGTAATTACGAGGTCATCGTCAACAGATTGGATGTACTGACCACCATCTTTAATCAGCGCAACAAGCTCATCGCTATATTCATATACAGAACCGAAACGGTTAACAGTAAAGGTGTACTCTTCGGTTTCTTCATTGCCCGCCTTATCAATCATCTTAACAGTCAGAGTATAGATACCATCATTCTCCACAATCTTTTCAAATGTATCGTAAGAACCGGAACCGCCTTGAGCCTGCTCAGTTACACTCTTGATGAACTTATCAGTTACATCAACATTCTTTTCGCCCATACGAGTACGTACAAGCTTAACTTCGTAAGAATCATAGTTTACATCGTTGAAAGAGATAGTAGGAACAACCTCTTCCTTATAAGCACTACCATTTTCTATGCCACCGATAGTCGGTTTTTCGATTGTCTGGTCAACAACGAAATCCTTGCCAGCAACACTGTTGCCATAATTTGCTGCCTCGCTGTCATTTGCAGCCATATCCTTAACAGCAACGTCGAAGGTATAATCGCCATCCTTGTCAAAGACAATGGTCGCCGTATGAACATCACCATTGTTTACCCAAGAAGCTGCAGGAATTGTAATGTTTGTGCCGTTTAATGCAGCTGTCTGAGTAAATACAACACGGTCCACATCAAAGTTATGCTCTGTAACAACAATAGTAGCTGTACGAGAAACCGCAAAGTACTTATCGTTCTTTGCATTATTATTGTTGTAACTTACAGTAATAACTGGAAGCGTTTTATCAACAGTAAATTCTGTAGGAGCAACATTGTCACCATACTGAGCACCTGCGCATGCATTATCTGCAAGGTCAGTATATGTAATATCAAAGGTATAGTCGCCGTCAGCACTATAAGTAACTGTTGTTGTCCACTTGGTATCATCCAGGTTTCCAGTACCTTCAGTCTTAGTCCACTCACCAATGGTCGGGATTACACCGTCAGTATTTGTGATTGTAACCTTAACATCTTCAGCCTTAAAGTTTCTCTCGGTAACAACAATAGTTGCTGTTCTGTTTTCCTTGAAATACTTAGCATTGTCTGAACTGTTGTTATCATAGGATACGTCGATTGTAGGATCTGTAATATCGATCTTGATTGATACCTCGTCGTCAGAACTGTTGAGGGAGTTATCCTCAGCATAGATTACGATGACCACATCATTGCTGTTGTTAAGCTCACTTTCAACAGTGATCTCACCAGTCCAAGTCTGGAGCAGGTCGCTCTGCTTAGGATCGGCGTTTTCAAATGCGTACAGGGTTCCAGACTGAGTTTCAACACCCATATTGAGAACCTTATATGTAATAGTCTTCAGACCAGAGTATGTGCCGCCAGTAAGCGGGTCAACAACCTTAATGTCAACCTTCACATCGCCATTGTACAATCCGTTAATCGGCTGCTGAGGTTCAACAGTGATTTCAGGAGCGATGGTCTCCTCCATAGGAGCTGTGTGGTCAACAATGAGTCCATTTGTGCTGATGTAGGTATAGTTTCCAGCAAGGTCAGTAATCTTGATATAAACTGTAAACTGTTCGTCGGAAGTAATCTCAAGACCTTCAAACGTGGTCCAGGTTACGTTATCAAGTTCTGCTGCAGTGAGAGCAGTTGTGCCATCGTTAGCGGCAGTTGCCTTAACCTTGTAATACTCGACAGCCGCGATAGGTGCAGATGTCAGGTCATCAGAAGTACCTGTGATAGTAATCTTCTCCTTAGACCAGAAACCAAAAGTAAGAGCATCCTTCAGATCTTTCCATTCGGTCTCACGGCCCTCAGCAGATGTTGCTTTAACAGTACCGGTAGGATCTGTCGTATCAACGGTAAAGTCAAAGGCAGCTGTGGTGCGATCAGCAAGTTCTACACCATTGTTAGCATTGCCGGCCTTGTCGGTATATGCAATGGACCAAGTGTAGTTTGCATCCTTCTCGAAGAAGATGGTTGCAGTATGAGTCGCAGCATCAGGATTCTGTGCGTCATCTACCGTAGTCCAAGTACTAATGATATAGGCATCTTCAACCTTGTCACCCTTAGCATCAACAGCGGTAATGATGATACCGTCAGTTGCTGCAGTTGCATCAAAGTGATGCTTTCGTTCGGTAATAACTACAGTTGCAGTACGCTGCGCATCAAAATAAGTGTTACCATTATTGTCTTTATTATTATCGAACTTGATATCAATCACAGGAATGGTTATATCAATATCCAGTTTCACAGAATTGATTTTCTCATTGCCCGCGTTATCAACAGTCTTTACATAAACAACAATGTTACAGCTGTTATTGAGTGCCTTATCTACAGTGATAGAACCATTCCACTCATCAACAAGGTCTTTCTGTTCAGGAGCATCAACATCAAAGGTGAAGAGGTTGCCTTCTTGAGTTTTTACATTATTGTTCTCAACCCAATAGTCAACAGTCTTAATACCGGAATAAGGTTCCGCATCTTCAACCTTAATATCGACAGTCACATTGGAGTCCTTATTGTACAGGCCGTACTGACCGCCTTCATTTGCCTCAACATCATAGAATTCATTCGCTGTAGCAGGAGTCAATGTAATATTGCTTGCAACCTTATCTACAATATAACCATCGGAATTGATGTAGATGTAGTTGCCGGCATAGTCGGTTATCTTAAGGTAAACAACGAACTGTCTATCGTTCTCAACACTGTAGTCCTCATAAGGCTCAAAGGTTTCCTTATCAAGATCTTCAGCAGTCATAGCAATAGGATTGCTTGTTTCAAAATATTCAATGATGTAAGGACTGGTAGCATCATCTGCTGTTGCCGTAATATCAGCCTTAACATTGCTATACAAACCAAAGGTCAAAACATTGAGCAGTTTATCCCAAGTGTTTGTATTTACGGTTACAGTACCCGTAGGATCGGCCTTATCTACAGTAAAGCTATATGTAGAATCAGAAGCTTCGACTGCAATATCCTTCATCTCATTATCAGCTTTATCAGTGTAAGCAAAAGCCCAAGTATACTTACCATCCTTATTGAAGGTTACGGTTGCTGTATGCTGATCACCGGAGCTGGTCCAGTCGCTAATTACAACATCATCACCAGACAGTTCCACAGGATTACCCTTAGCATCAACTGCGGAGAAAGTAATGCCGTTTGTTGCAACATCCTTGTCAAAAGAAGTTGCTCTGTCAATGATAGTAATTGTTGCGGTTCTTGCAGCACTGTAATAGCCGTGACCCTCAACAACTTTGTTAGCTGTATCAGTAAAATCAATAGTAGAAGTAGGCTTATCAATGTTTACAGCAAGAACAACAGATTTCTCGTATTCGTTACCGGCATTATCGATAACCTTAACCGTTACCTTAACATTGTCATGGTTGTTCTTCTGTGCTTCAACGGTAATGTTGCCACTCCATTCAGCTTTAAGCTGATCATAGGTCGGATTTTCGATTTCAAAGGTATAAAGGGTGTCTTCCTGAGTCTTCTGGCCATCCTTCTCAACAATGTAAGTGATGGACTTGATACCAGAATATGCGGTATCTGCGTTCACAACATCATTAACAGAAACAGGAATAACAATATCTTTGTTATAGTAACCGTGTTTATTAGCTGCCGGAGGAGTAATAGTAATTGCAGACTCCGATGCATCATAAATCACGCCATCAGTGCTAATGTACTTTGTATTGCCAGCAAGATCGGTGATTCTTGCGTAAACAGTGAATCTCTCATCTGCATTAACGGTAACAGTGTCTTTAGAGAACTTACCATCCTTAAATGCCTGTTCAAGCTGATCTTTATCAAGAGCGCTTGTCTCATTGGACTTATAGTAAAGGATGTCATAAATATCTGTTGTTTCATCAGAGCCAGTTGCAGTAGCTGTTACGCTGTAGTTCTTAAAAATACCGAAGGTCAATGTGGAAATCAGGTTGTCCCAAGTAGTCTTGTCAAGAACGATTTCCGCGCTAGGAGCAAGTGTATCTACAGCAAATTTATCCCAGGAATCACCTGCGGTAGTGATTTCGTCATCACTAAGGTCTGCCTTGTTGGTGTAAGATACGCTCCACTCATAATTTGCATCAGCAGTAAAGCTGATTGTTGCAGTATGAGTATCGCCACTGTGGTTCCAAGTAATCATTGCAGCCTTGGAAATTGCCACATCTCTTCCTGCAGCATTTTTTGCAGAAATAGTGATACCTTCCATAGCCGCTGCTTCATTAAATGTGCTTGCTCTGTCAATATAAGTAACAGTTGCAGTTCTGGAGGTATTGTATTTACCTTCAGTAGCTTCTGTATGAAGAGTTCCATCAATAGAAACGCTTACAGAAGGCTTAGTGGAATTAATCTTCAGTGTAGTCGTTTTGGTTTCAACATTACCAGCACGATCAGTCACCTTTACATTAACAACTACATTGTCACTATTATTGGCAGTTGCATCTACAATGATGTTGGCGTTGTATTTGTTCTCAATTGTTCCACCAACTTCGTAGTTGTAAAGAGGTTCATGCTTAGTCTCTTCATCGCCGTTCATAATCCAATACTCTACAGAAGCAATACCGGAATAGCTACCCTTATCTTCAGTAGAAATAGCAACAGACACATTGGAATTATAGTATCCGTGAGCATTAGGTGCTGCAGGAGTGATTGTTGTTTCTGTTTCACTTACATCGACAACAATGTTCAAAGGGTTGTTCTTAGAAACAACCGTGACATCATGCCATGCAGGAACCCATTCTCCTTCAGCCTTATAATAAAGGCTGATTTTTCCGATGGAAGTCGTCTTAGAGATTGCAACGGAATTCTTGTTCCAAGCGCCACCAACCAATTCATCATTGGTGTCATAGATTCTAATACCATTCTTGGAAGTATTGAATGTTACTGCAGCATCCTTAGCAAATACATAAAGGGTTCCGTCCAAATTAGCTCTCAAAGCATCATCGGTATTAAAGGAAACATTGTTCATGTCCGCAGTTGCAGTCTTCTTGAAGGTAACCACAACATTCTTGTCTTCAATAATACTCTCAATCACGAAGTAGGCAGTGGTGTCATCAGGTGTAGTAACCGCAGCGTCAACACCATTTACTTTTACGGACTCAACAGTATATCCTGCATCAGGAGTAAGAGTAACCTTGGCAGAACCATTATAGTCAACAAGATTAGACTCGATGCTTACAGTACCATTCTCGGCATCTTCAGCAGTTACATTGTATCTATTAGGAGCAAAAGTAATAACGACCGTGTAGTCCTTATCTGCGGTAAGTTCTTTAATGTATTTGTCTTCCGCACCATAGTTTGCACCGGTGATTGTCTCATCGGCAACATCATTAATCTTTACTTCGGAAATACGATAGTTGTCATCAGGATCAGCAGTAATCTTAACGTTGCTGTCTTTAACAACTGTTACAGAGCCACCTGCAGTGGCAGGTTCGGTTATAACTGTACCATTGTCGTTGTGAGTAATGGTGATGGTGTAAACCTTAGCAAACACAACAGCAATTTCAGTATCAGCAGTTACATTGATTTCCTTGCTGAAGGTAGTGTCATTCTCAAGAGTCTGGGCTTCGCCGCCAATGGCCACAGAAGAAATCTGATAGCCTTCAGAAGCGGTAACACCAACAGTAACCTTCGTGTTCTCATCAACAGTGAGGGAAGCATCGTTTCCCCCATCCAAGGTGATAGCACCGCCTTCAACAGCAGGTGCGGAAACAGTGAATTCCTTTATAACAGTTGCCACGATAGCAATGTTTTCACCAGCAGTGATGACGCCTTCATAAGCTTCACCCTTTGTTACAGCAACCATCTCTTCGCCTACAGTCAGTGTTTTGATATAAGAACCATCGGCAGGAGTGATCTTAATCGGAACCTCGGTTCCAACGTCAACAGTTATAGAATTCTGCACTTCGCCGTTCACTTCAACAGTTGCATCACCGGTAACAGTAACGGAAACTGTTGCTTGCTGGGTTGATGCCTCGCTAATCGCAACATCTACATTGGCAGTAAGGTTATTTAGCGACAATGTTTCGTTCTGAACTTTCTGTTCATAACCATCTTTCTGTGCAGTGACAGTAATAGAAATCTCTGAACCCTCATATCCAGACACATCAAATGCATCGCTGATTGTGCTCGAATCGAACGCTGCAACACCGTTTTCATCCGTTGTTCCTTCCAGGTTCAATGACATTGTTATCTCATTGGACACTAATGTCACCTGAGCGCCTTCGATCGGTTTCTCACCGTCCGTAACCGTAACCGTGTAGTGGTTCGGATACTCTGTCGTTGCAGCGAGCGCTTGCAACGTTGTGACTGGAATCATGGCGAATATCATCAAGACCGATAATAATGCAGCCAAGAAACGATCACGAAGTTTAACTCTTGTTCTACTCATCTCGTTCATGCTCCTTTTTGTAAAGTCTATACGATTTTAAATATCTATAATTCTTTCCGTTCAAAATACAATGCAAATTGAACGAAAGAAATAAGACCGAAATTCCTGCCATGATCATCCATCCTGTTTTAACTTGTGTCCATACTAGGATTACAACAAGTATCACTGATGCAAACAGAACTGCATCTACTACTGTTGCTTCCAAATTTTTAAAGAATGAGATAACCCCTGCCGGAGAATGTTTGAGTGCTCGGTTGCGAAAACCTCTTCGTTCCATCCATCTACGCTCCTGCGTTGACAAGTGAACAAATATGCCCTCAATTGCAATGCAAATCCAAAAGAGTGCCGCTAATATGTATGCCCCTGTCTTCTGTGCAGATGAACCATCAAGGTTCACAAGAGGAACGCACAAAATAAGGACAAACTCAAGGACTGCAAGGGAAATTGTTATCAGGTTATATTTTTTTAATCGTTGGTCTAACATTCAATCACCTCATCGGTGTGAATAAACATTACCTCTTCGATCATTTCAAGCTTTTTGCCGGCGGCACGAGCAGGATGCTTATGAGCCGGGGTGTCGAGAGGTGCTGTTGCATTCTCATCGATAAGTAAGCCTGTTGTTTCGGATTCGAGGATACCGGTTGCTTCATCAAGCACGCCGGTTGCCTCGGATTCGAGGCCGTCCGCCTTATTTTCTGATAATAAGCCAGTTTCTGGTTTGCCATCATCAGGAATGTCTTTCTTCTTTTTCAGTTTACCTGAATCTGGCATCGTGCCGGTCAGCTTGCCACGTTCAGCGTTGGTCTTACTTTCTTTGTAGGACTTGGCGCCGGTTTTTTCATTTGCTGCACGCATCTTAGCAATGGACTTTCTTGCTGTTCTACCTGAAAGATCACCAATAACAGTCGGTATCTTAAAGAAAAACCAGAAGAATACTGCAAGAACAAAGCATACGCCTGCAACGGCAAAAGAGATAATTGATAGTGTCTGTAATGTTTGTGCCATATCTTAATTACCTCCTTGCTGACGTTTTTCAACTTCGTTGTACTTCGCGTTGATATTTGCGACAAACGAATCATAACTCGATTTTATCTTGGTTTTTGTGTCGTTAACATAATCAAGTGTGGATGTAATAGAGTTTGCTTTTCCGTACAAATCTTCCATCCAGTCTAACGCTGTCTGACGTTCAAACCCTACACTTGCCATAAGATCAGCCTGATCATTGATTAGTAGCATGGTTACATAGTAGAGCGAAATCTTATCGTAATTAGCTTCACTGTCAGTAGATTTGTCGATGATACCGATCGCGGTTTTAATCTCCTCAAACAACTTCGTGTAATCATCCAGAGAATTTTCGGAGGTCTTGCTTTGCTTCGTCATAAAATTACAGATAGACAAGTAACAATTTGCAATTTCCTTTTTATCGTAGGATGCCTCTGCATTTACTGCTGTTTCAAAGAAAGGCTTTGCATTAACAGCAGCACTCTTTAAGGAACTATCACCAAACTGCGCGAAATAAAGTTTGCCCATATCATAGTACAACTCAGCAAATTCAGGCTGTGTTGTATCCAGCGATGAAGCGTTTGCTTCGATTACATTACCGATCTTCTTGACATTGTCCTCTGTTGCATCATGCTCCTTGTAATACTCTATCAACAAATTATAGGCCTCGATGCGCTCAGGATAAATATCAATAGCTGTATAATAATTTGTAGGATTTGATGTTCCAATATTGGCTTCGTAGTCCTGGGTGTTTAGGCTTGTTGCCGTCATATTCAGCACCAAACCGGCAATTGCCATTATCACCGACATACCGATTGCAACAATAAAAGAGATAAGCTTTCTACGCTGCTTCTGTTTGAAGCCCTTAGTAATCAGTTCCGGATGCTCAAGATCATAGAGCAAGTCAGCACAGCTTTGATATCTGTTTTCTGCTGCTGGCTCTACGCATCGGTCGATGATAATCTCGATACCTTCAGATAACTCCGGATTCCACTGTCTTACTGGGGCATAAGGCTCACCGTTTCGAGGATCCACACCGGTAAGCAAATGATGCATTGTCATACCCAGTGCAAAAATATCGGATCTCGGGTCAGTCTGACCACTGTACTGCTCCGGAGGAGCATAACCTTTGGTACCAAGAACTGTGGTGTCTGCAAGATTCTGTTCTTTATACTCTCTTGCTATACCGAAGTCGATAATCTTGATATTTCCTTCCGGCTTCAGCATTACGTTCGCCGGTTTCATATCTCTATATATAATTGAAGGTTTCTGTGAATGCAGGTACGAAAGAGCATCACAAAGTTGCTTTGCCCAGTTAACAACCATTTCTTCCGGTTGTGCACCATACTCATTCAGAATCTTATCAAGAGACTCACCTTCGATGTAGTCCATGACAACGTAGATGGTAATACCGTTGTCGATGATATCCACGATTCGAGGAAGTGAAGGATGGTCCAGTTTTTTCATCATATTCGCTTCGGCGAGCAAGCTGTTTACAACGATCTCATCGTTCTTCCCACTGCCTTTTTTACGAATTTCCTTAACTGCCCACTGCTTATTTAAGTGCTTATCCATTGCGAGGTAAACAATGGACATACCGCCTCGGCCAATCTCTTTCAGTATTTCATATTTACCGTCAATGACGGTTCC
>CAYMVI010000024.1:0-2459 GCA_964394075.1 uncultured Eubacteriales bacterium
TGATAATGTGCGTCTTCTGTGAAAATTGTTTCTCCACAGTTCTCACATCTACGACAATATTTACGATAACACTCTTCACATACCTCTTCATCTCCAACGCCATATCCGTCGTCAAAGTACATGCGTCTACCGCAACAATCACAGGTTGTAAACATGTCATTCTCTGAAGTGCCATGTTCTAGTTCACAAGTATCACACATCATTGTATCTGCACCAAGAAGAGTTTCCTTCTCACCACACCATAAACAATATGTATAACCACCAATAACAAATTTAGTATCTTTTCGATTAGTAGTTAAATACCCACCATTACAATCCCAAAAATGAGTAATATATTGCATAGAATAAATAGGCTTATAACAAGAAGAAAACAATACGTCATTAAATTGCTTCGATCCTTCCCCGTTTGTAACCAACTCATCTAAAGATATTAATTCATTTCCAATAGGGACATAACTAGAATCAAATTCAATCTTGATCCGATTGGTTAATTCAACTTCTGAATATAAAAGATTATTCCAGTCTGTCCAATAACGATTTTTATCATCTCTTAAAAGCTTAGAAGCAGGAAGTAAATCTTTTAAAACAATATCCATTCCAACAGAAGTTTCAAAAGGATATTGACGACCGGCAATTATCATTTTCCAATCATTAGAAAGATATAAAAGAACCCTCCACTTTTTAGAATTCCATTTTATATCTCCAGGGAAACTCGGGAGTTGTGCCGAATCAGTCGCTTTAAGGTAGCAGATTACTGTGCTTTTATCCATCATGTAAGACAAATTTCCGGCACGATACTCGCCATCAAGCGCATGACAAGAACGCCAGTTATAAGTATTTTCACTCACAGAGAGAAAATCAAGAGGATGCACAGAAAGGCATAATGTGCCCTCAATCTTATCCTCTTGGATAATACGGCTCGCTTCATTTTGAATATCAGTAAGGCTTCTATCATTCTTTATAAAATGCTTGAAAGCCTTAACTAATTTTGTCCCTTTTTTAATTAACTTGCCATCCCATGCAGTGTAATCAGAAATAGTCATATTATTAAAGAAACCAGGCTCTTGAGCCTCAATAAACTAAGCCAATTCAGAATATCCCCATTGAGATTCGACAAGAGCAGCAAAACGAATTACTCGGTCATGCTTTTCTTTTTCTCCTAACTCAAAAGAAACTTTTTCTGGATATTCATAAATATACTTACCTCCGAAAACTTCGATAATATCTCTCTTACATTCCAACCATATATCAAACAGTTTGTCTGTTTTAGGATCGGGAATCCCTTGAGAATATCGAATTACATTATCAAAATCTTCTTTAATTTTTGCCAGATTTGGTTTTACCATTCATCTTACCTCTACAATCCTTACATTGATAAATTTTACCTTTGGGGAGAGACTTATCAATGAATGGCTCTCCGCATTCACTACACCAGTGAATATGTTTATGTTGGCTTACACAATCAGAACAGAAGAATATGGTTTTCCCATCTTCACCTTTTGTGGGAAAAAGATTGTAATCATAATCCCATTTTCCACATTGATTACATTTACTTTGAGGTTCCATAAAAGTAGCCCAATCCTCTTTAGAGATACCGTAAGAAGGATCCCAACCCCACTCGTCGTCTTCTCCTGGATAAGAAGCGGTGTATTTACTAAACCACTTATTATATGCAAATCCTTCAATATATTCAAAGGGAGTGGCAGTATGTGCGTTTTTCAGCATATTCTTAACTTTTTCAATAGTGCTTAGCATCTGTCCTACATATAAAGTTTCAGAAACACTGTGTTCGTCATAATATCCAATAGAAAGATTAACTCCTGCAACTCCCCACTGAGGACATATAACACTAATATCAGAAAAACTTCCGAAATTAGTCACAAATCCAAAAGATTCTACATATTCATCAAAATCTGGATTATTGCAAGAATAAAATACACAATCATTGCTACCTCTACGATCCAACTCAATGATATATTTTAACTGTGTTGGTGCATCTGGAATATCTTTAATCAATTTTTCTGCGCCAATACAACCAAGCTCTTCATCTGTTGTTAAAATAATAGTAGGACGAAAACCAGCTTTTACGATCTGAATAATAGAATAAACACCCGCTCTATCATCTGCACCAAGACCCTCAGGACTCCACATTACATTTTTTACCCTATCATAAAAAATATCCTGTGGAGGATGTTTAAAAACAGTATCCATATGTGCAGTTAGACCCACCGGAATATCACCAACGGCAATAATATAATCATTGGTGCTGATTACTTTGTCATATTTGTTTTTCAAATATTGTCTTAAAGCTTTCAGCAAAGACGCTTGCTTTAACTGAAAAAATTGCTCTATAGAACGTAGCTCTTGCTGATTTAAAGTTTTCAATCAATGCACCACCTTATAACATATACTTTTCTTTATATATATATTATAACATTTTTTTTAATAAAAATCAATTA
>CAYMVI010000024.1:2559-9096 GCA_964394075.1 uncultured Eubacteriales bacterium
CATATACTTTTCTTTATATATATATTATAACATTTTTTTTAATAAAAATCAATTAGTATTATTATATGTTTCTGTATACCACGCGTATACTTTAGAATTAAATTTTAATGACAAATCACAAAAATGACAAGTCCCTGATTCTTGACATCTTTGACCGCAATTGCTTCTCATTCTTCCAGTTTCAGGTAAGATAGAACGATTATCAACATTATGATTTAGATTAGAAATTAAAAGATTTAAATTGCCATTCCATTTCTTTTTATCTCTATAAACTGATAATAAAGTTTTTTCTTTTTGTAAATCAGCATCTTCAAAATCAAAGACGTAAATACCTTCTTCATAATATTGAACATCTTCTGGACGAACCCATTGACCAAAAATACCATTTTTTCTTAGAATATAAGCGTCATATGCAACATTAGGCACCATTCTAAACTTAGCATTCAATTTTTTAAGTTTATTCATTTGGAATGTTAACGGAGCCATAATAGTAATATATTCAACCCCTAAATTAATTAAACCTTGAACATCATAAAAAGTAGACACAGGATACTTATAATAAAACTTGATATGATTAGTTTTATACCATTCAATATCTTCAAAGTTTTTTAATCTAACAATAAATTTGTCTGGATTTGTTTGACTATATTTTAAGATAGTATCTTTATTAATTTCACTATAATCATCAATATTTAAAATAATAGTTGCTTTAGGATAATCATGAAAAAAATCTGGAATAATTCGAAAATCTTTTTCTTGTAATAAAATTTCATCAATATTAGATAAAATTTCTTTATTTTGTCTACCAGACACACAATATTTCATTTTATCACACTCCTTTATTATATAGTAACATATATTTTCAACAATGTCAAATAAAAAATTACTTAAAGCCTTTTTGCTTTTGGTCTTTCGGAAGGTGCGACCAAGGCCGGCCGGAGCAGATAAAAAGAAAAAGAGCTGAAAAAAATCTCAGCTCTTTATCTCAAGCTATTTATTAGCCGATCAGCTTGTAGCCCTGGACTTTGCGGGCCTTCTGACCCTCACCGCCGGGAATAGTCAGCTCAGTCTTCTCAGCCTCGCCATTCTTCACAAGCTGAGTCAGACGATAAGTGACCTTAGCCACAGTCACGTCCTCACCCTCGATACGAGCAGCGATCTCAGCGATAGGCTCAAAATCCTCAGTGCTCATAGCGGCACGAACAGCATCAGTCAGCTCATCACCCTCAGCACGCTTCTGAGCGGCGCGCTCCTTTGCCTTGACAGCCTTCTTGTCGAGCAGAGAAATCTCATTCTCAGCAAAGGTCTTCAGGGCATCCTCAGTGACACCAACGACACCGTCAGCAGTCTCATACTCCAGCTTACCAGTAGTAGCCAGATTGATCAGTGCCTCATACATCTCACGCTTAGTAATCTTTTCCATAATACACAAACCTTTCTATGAAATATTTTTTGATTTCGTAAGGCTTTCTTCCTTTACCTTACATATATATTATATCATTTTTTTTTGAAAAAATCAAAGAAGCTCAATGAATCTAGTGGGTTGGCACTGATAGTCACGGAAACTATTGATATAGCCCTCGTTATCATTTTCGAAACCGTAGGCCAAATCATAAATACCATCCTCATTAAGCTGATCGAGATAAACGCAAATCTCTTTCGTCCAGCGCCACTCTCTCAAATGAGGACGCTCGCCAGGCTTAAGATGCATCTCAATCCACTTTTCAAAGCACTTCTTTTCATCTGCACAAATCCAACCATTGGGGTTTTCATCCTTAAAGAAGTTATATTCTGCCTGCTTAAGATCCTCTTTACTGCGAGCAAAACCACAGCCCCAATAACCATTACTATCTAACCAATGGTCACGCAGATTCTCCTGAAACTTGGGATCAATTCGAGGAATTACAAAAATCGGAGACAGATTTTCGTCATAATGCTCGTTACCACAACTCATGCACTCATGAACTCGATTTTCATAACAGCATTCACAGAGATGCAAACCATCAATACCCCAAATTTCACTGACAACCTCACCGCAACAATCACATCGCTGGCGATCCTGACAGTCCTCACAAGCGAGGCAGGACTCATCTTCCAAATCGGGACACAAGCTACCACAAATCATACATTGAGAAGAACCGCTGTAATGAATCGGCAAATATGTATTCTTCCACTCTTTATTAGAGCCATGAATTTCTTCTGGATCAATATTAGTAGAAAAGCACATCCAATGATAATCCAAACAGCCGAAATCATTATACATAGCACCATTCTGAAAATCCAGATTAAAATCATTCTTTTCATCAGGGAGATAACTCAAATGAACTTTTTCACCCTCAAATCCAAAAGGAATGATATTTTCGTAATGCCAGTTCAAATGCTCGGCGGCAAGCTCTTTGAGCCATTTGACAACCTCTAAACCAAGGGCTTCATTATGATAAGGATAATCCTTAACACCAGCAATAACATTGTGGTCAACAACAAACAGCTGGCGCCATTTCTTACTATTCCAGTAGTCGTCACCAATTCTCATACCGTCATTGCCGGACAGATAAGCAACAACTACGCTTCTGGAATTCATCATTTCAACAGTTCCCTGTCGATACCCACCTTCCTGTTCCCAGGACATACAGCTCTCCCAACCATAAGTATTATCACTCATAGTCATATAATCGAGAGGATGGATAGAAATAGTGAGATCGCCACCCAAATCACGCTGATTTAAAATTTGAGAATGACAGATTCTAAAATCTTCCCAACCAGGCAAATCGAAGATGTCAGCCAGCTTGCCGAGAGCCTTAGAGGTTTTACAGCCTCGGTTGATACGAAATTTCTTACCCTCACGAGTATCAACCTCAAAAGAATATCCATCGTAGGTATTGCTAATGAGACAGTCATCACTCATAAGGCGACGAAAACCATTTTCCTGGTCGTCGGTAAAACTGAAGCGGTTTTTAAACATATAGCTATTCCAAGCTTTCATGAACTCATAGCCATTTCGTCCAGCACGGCCATAGTGAGAATACTCTTGAGTCATATCAGAAAGCTCTTCCTGCAATTCCTCATAGGACTTCTTATAATTCAGATGCTTGGTAATCTTCAGCTGATCGCCAAACAGCTTTGCCAAATACTCGCTTTTTCGAATATCCCATTCATGCAGAATGCTTGTCATTTCAGCATATGTGCCATTTCGGCTACTAGACTCATTGCTCCAGGCGTGCCATCTACGCCAAGTATCCATCATACCCAGCTCTTCCGGACGAAGCTTTTCAATTAGCATATCAAAACCACTCCTTTATACATCTTCCTTTACCTTATATAAATATTATAACATATTTTTTATAAAAAATCAAAAAAGCTCTCTGCCGTTAGACAGAGAGCTTTTTAGAGGGAGAAAAATTACACCTGGGTGGCAGGCTTCTCGGCATTCTTGCCACAGCCACAGGCATGATTCTGATTCATCATCATGAACATCAGCATAGGATCGATATCCTTATTGTCCTTGGCCAGGAAGTACAGCATCATAGGATTGCCAAAAACATTGGTGCCACCCTGATTCATCATAAACATGAACATCATGGGATCGATATCCTTGTTATCGTCGTTCAGCATCAGGAAAGGCAGCATATTGCCGAAAGGCTGATCGGCAGTAGGCGCATCAGCAAAAGCGCCGAACAGGCTCACAACCTTAGTCATAAAGTTGAAGCCAAACATATTGCGAGTAGGAATGACGGTCTTTGCCTCGCCGGCACGGACGTCAGTTACCTCGAAAGTGCCATTCTCATTGACCGCAGTCACGAACATAGGCACACGGTTATGAATCACGATATCGCCGACCGCAACATCAGAGATTGCGACAGGCATCTTATACATATACTTGCCACCATCAGCCATGTTGAATACATCAACATTGATAATCTCACGGCTCTCAGGATTGTAGCTGACCCACTCGCCGCTCACATTCTGGATAGCCATGCCATACATAGACAGGTGGACAGTGTTACCGCAGGGGCCGAAGTCAAAATTAATACCCTTCATCATAGTCTTGTTCTCCTTTTCCATATTTTTCATTTCAGCTTTATCTACTTTCTTCTGGAGCTCGGTCTCTAGTTTATTAAAGCGATTTTCCAGGTCACTTTTGGAAGCAACAGAATCCCAGGTGCCATCATACTGCTGATAACCAAGACCTGGAATATTCAGTTCAATGGTATTGGTGCTAATAGGACCTCCAGTAATTTTGGTTGTTTCGGCAATAGAAGTAGCGTAATTGTCGTAAGAAGCTACCTTACCAGTCAAACTACCATCCCAGTAGAGACCATCAACATTCTCTGCTTTAGTACAAGCAATATCTGCCGCAGAAATAGCAGATGCTGCGGACATTGCTTTATCGCAGGCAGCGAGAGTTTCAGTCATTCCAATTCCGCCAGATAGTGTCATTCGATCTTTCTCCTTTACAACATAGTCGTAGAAGAAGCGACCAAAGCCGTTATTGTATGTCTTTGCGGAGAAGACTATTGTTTCAACTTCTTCTCCGTAAGAGTTATATGCCGCCAAATAAGAAATCTTCACAAAAGGAGAGTTATACTCTACCTTTATATCCCCATTTATTTTCTTCAGCTTGCGCCAAGTATCATACGGAATTTTCTCCGTATATTCGCCGCAATCAACGGCGCTTTGAAACATGGACAGGAGCTGGTTAAACTGGGAGTGAGAAAAAATTTTCACTATAGGTTTAGCCATATTTATTTCTCCAATCTTCGATAAACTTCTTCTTTGATGTATTTCACATCTTCATCGGAGAAATGATCGTCCAGTTGAATTGACAGATCGGCCTCGCCATTTCGAGCAGCTTCAAGAATCATTTGAATGACATCTTCTTTCTCCTGTTCGTGCTTCGCATAAGCCCAAAACATTTATCATTCCTCCTTTATATAAATATAATAACATATTTTTTATGAAAAATCAAAAAAGAGATTTTACTTGGAAACTTCAGTGCAACGAGTGAGTACAGTCTGCTTCTCGTTCTTATAGGTGCGATGATCTTTCACCGTGCCACGAATATGATGTTCAGAGCCAACTGCCCAGCTCTTGGACGCAGTAGTCCAAACATACAGATTGCCATCGTCGTCACGCATCAGATGCATAGTAGAACGACCGTAGTTGCCGTCCAGCTCGATGGTGCGCTCAACAGTGAGGAACAGCTCCAGACGCTCGCCCAGAGCGCCCTGATACTCAGAATCAGAAGCCTCATAAATCAGAGATTCGACAGCTTCCTTAATCAGATGTTCAGGCTTCAGCTTACCGTCTTCCTGGCCGACCAGCTCCCAAGGCAACTGAATAGGCTCAATACCCTCGGGGAGATCTTCGGGAATCTCTTCAGTAGAGATAATATACCAACCCCACCAGCGAGCATAGCGTGCAATAGAAGCACGGAACCAATCGATCTCGGCATAGGTATCGCCCTTGAAGATGGTAATATAACCCTTAGTAAAACCCAGAACCTCTTTCTGGGGTTTGAAGTAGGGATCGGCGGAGCGATCAACGGCAGGAGCTTCGGGATACATTTTCCGATATTCGGCATCGGTATACCAGCGCACAGTCTTCAAAGCACCGGACTTCATCTTCACATTCACATACTGACGACCGGAAGAGACGAACACGTCACCGATAATTTCGAGACTCTGATAAGATTTAGCTACGGGCATAGGATCTCCTCCTTACGACATAAAATAGTGAGATTTCAGAAGATTGTAATCTTCTACGAAGTGACTCAGCATAGCCGAGTAAGAGGTCTGACGCGGCACACGATGATAGCCGCCCTTATTCAGCCAAACATCTTCCAGGTCTTCCAGCTTCCACATATCGAAATAATCCTGAGCAGTCATCCACTTTTCGGGTTCATCGCGCACCCAGATGTTGCGAGGGAACATGATATACTCAAGAAAATCCTCGTAAGCGGCTTCCTCAGCCAAAGAGAGGATATACTCTTCAGCATCTGTCTCGGTATCAAAGATACCCTCGCAATTAGAATATTCATACAGAACTACAAATTTCTCAGCCATAATTTATCTCCTCTCTTTATCTTACATATATATTATATCATATTTTTTTATAAAAATCAAAAGAGGACTTGTGAATGCCACAAGCCCTCTTTCATATAGGCATTTATGCTTTTCTGCAATCACGCAAATACTCCTCTTCGGAGATCTCTTCCACATCATAGCCACATTCAGAAATATAAGCATCATAATCGCCATCGAATTCTTCTTCGGACTGGTCATCCCACCACTCCGAAGCATCATCGGCAACCCAGCCATAAAATAAGTCAGCCCACTTTTCATCGCAGGGAGATTCGCCTTCGGGAATCGCCACATAGTGGTAGAAATGTTCACCACAGTAACAGGTATAAGTTTGAATCAGATAATATTTCATATCAGTATCCTCCAAACATAGTTTCAGTCGAATGCTCCCACAGAGTCTCGAAAGCCAGAAGATAATCCAACAACTTAACCTTTCCGGCACACTGAACGACATCAA
>CAYMVI010000025.1:0-5664 GCA_964394075.1 uncultured Eubacteriales bacterium
TGTTTTTGTTGTGATATCTCCACCACTAAACATACCTTATTGTTTGTTCAAATGTAGATCAATCAGCAAAACGGGAGTCTCTTCTTCGTCGTCTTCGCCTTTCCACGCAACGATAAAACGTATTTCTGAGGAGTGTGGCATATAGCCTTTGTTCTTCAGCTTTTCAAGTGCTTCCACAAAAGCTTTAGAGAACTTTGCTACACGCACATCTCTACCGTTTCGTTCTGCTGTTAAATATACGTCATCGATTTTGAGAGCAGTTCCGCTACGGAGGGCAAAGATGATTTCTTTCTTATTTTTGAAGAAATCGAGCACAACATCCTTGTGCGTTGTTTGAAGCATGATTTCAGAAGGTTCTCCATATATCGTTTCATCCTCGATATGCTCAATACCAGGTATATGATAATTTTCAAACAGCGCGGTGTTCGTATGGATATATAGATTACTCTTGGCTCTCGTCATACCGACATACAGTGCTCTACGTTCTGCATCCGTTTTGCCAGATGAATTTTTAAGCATCATATATACATTATCAAACTCGCGCCCTTTTGATTTATGGATCGTTGAAACATATATAATCTCACGATCTTGCTCATCGTAAAAGTCCTCAAAGTTTGACTCTCTTAAAAACTCTTCAAAATCGGTACGGTACTTTACGGAATGAGTGGCTTCAAAATCTAAAATAAGGCGTCTAATGTTCTCAATGCAAGAACTGTTATAGTAATTGCTGAACAGTTCCTTTTTTGCATTCTTCCATATATCGTCCGAAATAACGGGTGAATGCAAATTTCGATCTATGGCATTCAAGAAAACACGAACCTCAAGAAGATTGTAAAGTTTGAATCCATCCAGCGACTGAATCAACTTTGCTCTCTTGCCGTGCTTCAACAAAAGTCCAAGTATCCGAAGCGCCTCATCGTTCGTATTGGTCAGAACACAGGTCTTACCGCCCTGATAAGTACCGTTCAGATTGCTGACGACCGCTTCTTCCATATTCGCACACGTATGATGTGTAATCCGAACAATGCCGGCTTCATCGATTACTGCTTCGATAGGCGTTGACTTCATTCTATCACTGATAGATTCAACAAACGCATTGGCAAGTACGACAACGTTTGTTTTACTACGGTAATTCTCGGTCATCTCATACTTTGTTGCACCATAATGCTCAATCAATGTTTTAAGGTGCTCTGAGTTAGAACCGCGGAATTCATAAATGTTTTGATCATCGTCACCGACTGCAATGACACGCATATCGTCATTTATGGTCATAAGCGCACGAACAAGTTCAAATTCATACTCGTCCATATCTTGTGCTTCATCGATAACCAAGACGCTTTTTGTGATCTTTCCTTGTTCCACCTCGCCGTTTCGGATCATTTCGGCGGCATCCCTAACAACGTTGTTCGACCCTTCAAGCGTTCCGATCTTTCCGAGAAGATCAAAGCAATAAGAATGGAATGTCTTGATCTCAACGAAATTTGCCGCATTACCGATCAGGCCAACCAAACGTTTCTTGAATTCAGTAGCAGCAGCACGCGAGAAAGTAACCATCAAAAGCTGCTCATGTTTTACATCCTCAAGAAGCAACAAGGATGCGAGCTTATGAACAAGCACTCTTGTTTTTCCGCTTCCGGGGCCTGCTGCAACAACGATATACTTGGAATCGGCATCGTTTATAATTTCCGCTTGCTTATCGGAAAGTTCTCCAAATAGCTGATGGTATTTATCGGGTGTGATATTACGCTCAATTTCTTTTGAACGCTCGCCTTTGAAATAGGTCGCAATGAACTTTTTGAAGTCCATATTGAAGTAGTCTTGGACAAATTGCAAAGCCGCGGTGTAATCACGCACCATAAGATTTGCATACTCGCCAACAATATGGATCTGACGGATCTTTTGCTTGTAAAACTCGTCAAGCAAGCGGTAATCGTCAACCTTGTATTTTATACGATTATCTTTAACGATGCGCTTGATCTCCATTCCGTTGTAAAGAACAAGGAAACCGCCTTCAAGTTTTAATGCACCAATTTTGGAGAGATACAAAAGTGCATCTTCCACATCAGCCAGCACGACAGGAGTATCAATCAGTTCCATTCTCGGCACTGCTTGATATGCCTTAAACAATCCAACAAGTGAAAACTCAACAGGCTTCTTTTCCGCATCGTTTTCTTCATCCGGTGTTGTTTTCGCATAAAGTTCACCAAGAATAAAACGGCAGATATCAATTCTTCTCTCAAACTTGTCCATAAGTCGTTTTAAGTCGAGGGACGGAACAAGATTGACCGAGAAGCTGTCTCTGTTCTCTTCTTTGGTGATATAATTCTTAATCGTTAAATAGTAAAGGAGCGTTCTGATATTTTTTACATTGGATGTTGTAATTCCTTCGTTTTGAGCCTCTTCGTTGAGTTCTTTGAATCCAAAGGATGCTCCTTCATCTGTAATCTTGGAAAGTATAAACCTCTCAAGTTTAGAGAAACGATCAAGGACAAGCGTGGACTTGTGTTGACTGTCCGAATCGTAAATATAGGCAGACATATCGCTATAATCCTCAAGCAACCCTTCTTGGCGCATAAGATTGATTGACTCTATAACTGCTTCTTTTTCAATGCCGAGAATATCTGCAAGGTAGTCCACCCGGGATTCTGCATCGGCATTTCCTGCCGTTGCAATACTGCGGCTCGATATAAGGGATTTTACAATACGAAGAGCAGTGTTTTTCTGTTCTTCTGTAAATAGCTCTGATTTGCGTATACGATAGGATGCCTCACTCATATCCTTTGCACGGATACTTGTTGCATAAACGCGAGGCACATTTCTACCGCGAACAATATATCCTGCAGTTTCAAGTGCAGAAATTGCGGTTCTTACTCTTGTTTCCATCTCCGAACCTGCAGAATCATCCCACCCTGCCTGACGGGCAATCTCAAGGGCTGAACAGCAAATATTCGGTCGATTCTTGGTTAGGTCCTTAATTGCCTTCCACACCTGTTGAATTTCGCTGATGCTCAGCTTGGTTTGATTCAGAAGAATAAAGTGTTTGTCAAGATCGTTGTCGTTAAACAGGACATAGCAATCTGCTTGCAGAGAGGGATCTCGACCGGCTCGTCCAGCCTCCTGCACATAGTTTTCAAGCGAATCCGAGATATCATAATGAACGACAAGTTTAACATCACTCTTATCGACACCCATACCAAAGGCCGAGGTAGCTACAATAACAGATACTTCGTTGTTCATAAACGCCTCTTGGTTAGCAATCTTATCGTTTGACTCCATTTTGCCGTTGTAAGGCAAAGCCTTGAAGCCGTCGCTCGTCAGCTTGCTTGCAAGCTCAAAAGTGCGCTTAGTCCTTGAAACATATACAATTGTTGGACAGTTCTTCTGTGCAATCAAAGAGCGCAGTGCGTTATATTTTTCTTCATCAGTTTCTTTGTGCAAAACTGTATAATGCAAGTTCTCTCTCGTTGCCGTTGATGCGAAAATTTCAAGATCCAAATCAAGCTTTTTCTTGAAATAGTCACATATATCTGTAATAACCTTCTGTTTTGCCGTTGCGGTAAAGCAAGATACGGGAATAGGCTTCTTATCAGTCTTCTTATCCTTTTGGAGTTTGCGAATAAAATCACCGATATAGAGATAGTCCACTCTGAAATCTTGTCCCCAAGCAGAAAAACAGTGTGCCTCGTCGATAACGAATCTAACGATATTGCGTGACATCAAAAGGCGCTCAATAGTTTTAGACCGAAGCTGTTCCGGCGATATGTACAGTATGGATGCCTTTCCACTTGCTACACGTTCAAAAGCTTCGGCACGCTCAATGGGATTCAGCATTCCATTGACAGTAACCGCATCCTCGATTCCTTTTTCGGCAAGATTGTCAACTTGGTCTTTCATCAAAGACTGCAGGGGTGAGATAACTACAGTTAAACCGTGCGTTGCCCTTCCTGCCATAAGTGCAGGAAGTTGAAACGTTATTGATTTGCCGCCACCAGTTGGAAAGACAGCAAGGAGAGACTTTCCTTCAACTGCGGCTCTTGCCGCCTTTTCTTGAAGGGGTTCTCCGTTGTACGTACGAAAGTTATCAAATCCAAAGAACCTTTTAAGTCCTTTATGTACGTCAAAAACGCTTCGACAATAGGCACAACCGTTTTTACATGGCGTGTTACAAAGGAATTTTATTACGTTTTCTATCTTGGGGAAGTTATGTAACAACCACGGAGGCGTTGTAGAGTATTGATCGCCACATCCAACAAGAGCAAGCGCATAAGCCAATTCCTTTGGATAAAACTTAACAAGAAGATCAATATCGGTGTTAGCGCATATTTTATCCTTGTATTCATCAAGGATCATTTGCTTCATGTTGTACTTATATGGTTTAAAATCCACATAATCAAAGAAACCTTGGAACTCTTCGAAATTGTATAACAAACCACAGAATATCTTCTTTTTCTCCGGAGTAAGATGGAAAAACGCATTTACTTCGTCAAAGAACAAGTCTCTTGCTTTCTGGCTGTCATTTACAGGATTATTTAGTTCTTCAATTTGGAGTTTATCATCCTTCAAAAGCCGATGGTATGGTCTTTTAGGGAATAATAATGGAGATAAATATAACGTGTCTATGGCTGTGGAAATAAGTTTTGTTGAGGTTGCTTCTTCCAAGAACTTTATATCGTGATGAATGATATTATGGCCGCAAATATACTCTGCATCAGAGATAAAGGCGCAAAAATCTTGTACAGAAGAGGAATGGTAAATTCCTTTATCTGCACGAACAGCACCTATATCGTGTATTTTCTTATCGTCAACACCAACCTCGGTGTCAAAAAACACAATTGATTTTGCCATAACAATCAATCTCCACTTACTTATTTGCTCTCTAACGAGATAATTGCATCGATATTATCAAGAATAAACGCTTGTGCCTCTTTGTTGTAAACCACAACCTGATATTCGCCGTTCATACCATTGCGCGTTTCCAATGAAACACCTAACTGTTTGCCCGTTTCAGTTGGACGCTTTTGATACTTTCCATTTGCGGTAGGTTGCTCAGTAAGCGCATTGATACTTAAAAGCCAACTTGTGAGTTGTTTATAAGATAACTGTTTCATCTGCTTAGTGTCGATCAGCGCATTAATCTTTTTAGCTATTTCACTGATGGAGATAGGAGTTTCTGAATAAGGATATTGAGCAAGCTGTTCTTGCGTAATGTTAAAGGAACTCTTCGCTTTTTTCTTGGGCGGAGTTGTGCCGCCGTTTTCGATCACTTGTCTTAAAATATCTGACACATAGAAAAAGCATCTTGTCAATCTTACGTTATTCACAATATCATACTCAGCTATCGGCTGATCATCAATGGGGTTGATGCCATTTGCAAGTTTATCAATAAACGATTTAGCGTAAGCGATTTTTTCAAGTTCTGTCATAATCGTATCTCCTATCACGCTCTGCCGTTTAAGACATTAAAGTATTCATCCAGTCGTTTATCCACATATTCACCGATCAGTTCTATCATTGCTTCAGCATTTCCGTCACGGTAATAAGCATCAAAAGCATCATAATAACGCTTTCGGTCGGTGAATTTCACATTGATAGCCGGATAACCGTTACGAATCAAATCAAGATTGAGTATCAGTCTGCCGGTTCTGCCGTTGCCGTCAATAAAGG
>CAYMVI010000026.1:0-5348 GCA_964394075.1 uncultured Eubacteriales bacterium
TGATTTACAATGCATTTGATTTGAATTATGTAAATCATAAGGCAGATTATCCTGTTGCTATTAAGGGAACTTCTTTCCTTGAAGATGGTCTTGGCTTTATTCGTTATGAAGATGTAAATGATAAGAAATTTTATCAAGATAATGGCCATTTTTATGAAGCATATGTAAATCTTGAGGATTACGCAGATGTAAAGAAAGACCTTTCCAAGGTTGAAGATATTTATGTAACTAATAATATTCTTACTGTTACTGAAACTATTTATCCAGTAGGTACTAATACTTATAAGTTCTCTAATGCCAAGAATGCCAAGATTTACAGTTTCGACTGGAACGATGTTGAAATGTATGTAAATGGTATTCTGATTGAAAAGGGTAGAACTACCTGGTTTGTTGAAGATTATAACATTACTGCTTCTTTCGACGAAAAGGATAATTTAATCGCCATTTATGTAACTAATGAAGGCGTAAATTATACTCCTACTGATGGTTATAATGGCTTAAATATTGAAGATATCGACGACAAAAATTTTGATCCTCGTACCTCTACTGTAACTTATTTTATTGAAGATGACACTTATGTAATCTCCAATAAGATTGTTTGCGGTTTCGTTGATAATCGTCCCACTAACAAGTCTATTTGGATTGATGGCTCCAAGTATACCTTTGAGAATAATCATTCTTATGTAAAGGGCGATTTTGTAGTAATTTATTTTGATCACAATGGTAATATTGCTGCTCATACTGATATGAATATTAATGATGTTTATATGTATGATACTGAAGATATGATCGTTCATACTTGGGAATGTGACTATTATAATGACTACAATATGAACTCTGATATTTGGATGAATTATGAACAGGTGTCTCACGCAACTGATTTGTTAAAAGATGATAAGACTATTCTTTACTTTGACCGCTGTAATAAGTGTCATGCTAAGACTGCCGATAGAGATATAATTACTATCGCTCCTGTCGAAGCTTCTGCTATTTATGTAAGCGTAGAAGGATGGAACTACTATCATGCCGAAGATTGTAATTTTATCACTGAGACCAATAAGCCTTTGATTATTGTTGATCCTACTAATACCACTCTTTTTAAGCACGATTGCATTGATTAATTATCTATAAAACACAAAAGGCGATGGATTAATTCCATCGCCTTTTGTGTTTTATAGTCTGCTCTGGACGGTATCAGACGCAAGGACCGAAAATCCAAAATGAAAATTGCTTTAACTATTTTTTAGTTGACTTTATTTTCATTTTATGATATAATAAAAATAAAGGAGAGTCGATCATGCAGGATAAAAATGAAATAAAGTTATTTCATGAAATAACTTTAAAAGAAATGAAAAAAAAAGAACAGAAACAATAGATTACTATAACTGAACACCCATTAACAACTAAAATTACTGGGATAAATAATTGTTTTACTTATTCTCCTTATCAAATTTATTAGCTATATTATTATTATTATGCTAAATGGATTTGGCAATTAATTAATATATATCATTGTAAATATAAATGGATAAATATTTGGGATGAATAGTTTGATTTAGAAACAATGACTCAAAAAAGTGCTTCTGATTTTTCTGAACAAACAATAAAAAATGATTATTTGTAGCTGTATGAAAAAAAGCATATTAAATTAGGTCAAGACCTTTTAAAAAATGGATGTTTTTTTCCTTTTGGAATTGGTTATAATAATAATAATAATAATAATAATAATCTTTCAGTTCTATTTGGTAAACATCGTATTTATTCCTTACTTTTAAATCCTCGTCAAGATAAAAAATTTCTTTTTATTCAATATCCGTGCTTTTTTAATAATAGTACAAAAAATATTGATTTTTTGAAAGCAACAATAAAAGAACCTTTTGAATGTTATTTTTTGTCTTTGCAATATACTTATTCTATTTATTCATATAAAACAACCAATTCTCAAGATATTTTTAATGAGTTTTTGTGGTTAAGTGATTATTTACCTCATGAATTATTTAATTTTAGAGAAATAATTCAACCAAATATAATTTTTAATGATGAGATTGCTTTTCATTCTTTTATTACTCAACCTTTTAATGAAAATAACTTAAAGGAAATTCAAAAATTATGGCCGTATTAAGACTTATTGAAATTGAATTATGGTCTTATTGTAATCGTAAATGTTCTTGGTGTCCAAATCATTTTATTGATAGACATTCTGAAACAAAATTTATGGATAAATAGATTTTTATTGATTTAATCCAATCATTAAAAAAATTTAATTATTCTAATTACATTACATTTTCTCGATACAATGAGCCTTTTGCTTATTCTTTTTTATTAAATTAGGCTTGTGAATATATCAAATAGGAGTTGCCTAATTGTACTTTAGTAACAAATACAAATGGAGATTATTTATCAAATGACTTAATTAAAGATTTAAAAATTGATGAATTATCTATTATGGATTATGATAATAGAGGTTTAGAGGTTTGTAAAAATCGTTTAATTGGTTGGGGTTGTGAAATTGATGAAATTAAAGATAATTTCATTTATGCTCATTATAAAAAAATAAAAATTCTTTATTATGTAAATTGGCAAGATAATTATACTCCTGGCAATAGAGGAGGATCTCTTCCAATAGAGGAGCCAATTAGAAACTATCCATGCACAGAACCTCAATATTTTATTGGAATTAATTACGATGGAACCATTTCTCCATGCTGTAATATTAGAAGTGATATAGAACATCATAAACCTTTTATTTTAGGAGATTTAAATAAAGCTTGCTTTGAATCTATTGTTTTAGCTTTAAAGAGATATAATTTTATATCTTATTGTGAAAAGGCAGCTTTTGATATTAGCTCTCCTTGTTATAGATGTTCTAATAAGGGTGGTCGCTATACAAAAGAAAATGGAGGTATACGATATGAATAAGAGTATTGGTATCTTTGTACCAGCTCGTCTTGGCAGCCATAGATTACCAAATAAACAAATTCTCCCAATCGGAGATAGTTGCATGTTTGATATTTGTTGCCAAAAGCTACAATATATTACTACAATATATGGAATTCCTACATATGTTTTAATTTGCGATGAACCTTTGATTGAGATCGCAAATAAATATCCAAGTGTAGTGATAAAATATAGAGAAAAAGCTACTGTGGAAGCTGAAGGCCCATTGCAATTTATTTATAAAGACATTCTCGATGTGCCAGAAGACTATCTGGTATTTTTAAATCCTTGTCTTATTTTCTTATCTTGTGAAACCATCATTACTAAGATTAAGGAATTTGACGAAAGTGGTAAAGAATATGGAACCACAGTAAAACAATTTAAAAATTGGCTTTGGGATGATGAAATTAATGCAGTTAATTATATTGACTATAAGAGATTAACCACTAAAGAAATTACCCCTTGGTATCAATGCGCTCATTGTTTTCATGTATTTAATAAGAATAATTTTATTCAAGATGGATATATGCTAAAAGAAGATTTGTGTCTGCTTGAGATTCCAGTAGAAGAAACTATTGACATAGATGAACAACATGAGTATGAGTTTGCAAAATGGAAATGGGAACACTAATATTTGACATCGATGGTACTATATGTACTCAAGAGTCAGATTATTCTCAAGCAAAACCAATCCAAGAGGTAATTAATAAATTAAATAAAAAATACGATGAAGGCTATAAAATCATATTATTTACTGCTCGTGGGACTGAAACAGGAATTGATTGGAGTGAAGTGACTGCCGAACAGCTTAAGCACTGGGGAGTCTAGTATCACGATCTCTTATTCGGCAAACCGGCAGGATTAAAATACATTGATGATAAAGGTGTAAGTGTATATCAATGGGAAGCTGATATTGAAAATTAGGCTCATATTGATAAAATTTGGGGTAAAGAATATTTACTCGTCAAAACAGATACTTATGCCTTTAAGCGTTTGGAAATTTTAAAAGGAAAAAATATTTCTAAACAACTTCATCGTAAAAAGCATGAGACTTGGCATATTGTTGAAGGTATTGGCACTGCAATAATTGCCGGGCGACCAAGATCGGTCAAGCCAGGAACGACAATTATTATCCCTCCTGGAATGATACATCAAGTAAGAGCAGATAGTGAGAAGCTCGTTATTATTGAAGCTTCAACTACAGAATTAGAAGATATAGTAAGATTTGATAGGAGTTTCCCATGTATATAATTGCTGAAATTGGAATTAATCATAACGGCGATTTGGATTTAGCTTTACAAATGATTAAGGCGGCTAAAGACGCTGGAGCTAATTGTGTAAAGTTTCAAAAGAGAAATCCGGATAAATGTGTACCAGAAGAGCAAAAAAATAAGCCTCGCGTTTTTAAAGGCGAGGAAATGACATATCTTGAATACAAGAAGCGTATTGAATTTGGCGAATATGAATATTGGAAAATTGCCAATTATTGCAATGAAATTGGTATTGATTGGACAGCAAGTGTTTGGGACGTTGATAGTGTTAAATTTATGGAAAAGTTTAAGTATCATATCCCATTTATTAAAATTCCAAGTGCCTGTATTACTGATTTAGAATTAATCAATGCAGTTAATGAGCTTGGAGTGCCAGTCCTTATATCTAATGGAATGAGCACTTTTGAAGAAATGAATGACGCTATTAAATATATTTCTGATATTTGGGGTGTCATGCATTGCAATAGCTCTTATCCATGCAGTCATAGTGAATTGGATTTAAATTTTATTAAGACTCTAAAGTTTATGTATCCTGATTTAAAAATCGGATATAGCGGGCATGAAATTGGATATTTCCCTAGTGTAATTGCTGTTGCAACAGGAGCCGAAATCATTGAACGACACTTTACACTTGATAATAATATGGAAGGTACGGATCAAAAAGCCAGTCTTGAACCACAAGATTTTGAAAGTATGGTTGATGATATTTATAAAACTTTGTGTGTTTTAGGAAACAGCTTTATGACAGTTTATACTTCCGAAGAAAAAGTAAAAGAGAAATTAAGAAAATAAGATGGATAATCCATCTTATTTTTTTTTATTGATTTTTTTATAAAAATATGATATAATATTTATATAAAGAAAGGTAGTGATATATATGAGTAAATGTGATAGATGTGTAGTAGATAAATCTCTTTGTCTTAATTGTCGAGATAATCCTATTGTGCAAGCAGTTTTAAAATCTCTACCATCTCAATCTTATTTCCAATATTATAATCCTGTTTGCCCTCGTGGCTATATGGATTGTGTATGTGACCCTGCATACATTAAGTATCATCATTCTGAATGGTACGCTGAACTATATGGGGATAAGACTCCAGAAGAGGCTATTTATGAGGAAAATGGATGCTGGGATTCTTT
>CAYMVI010000027.1:0-5027 GCA_964394075.1 uncultured Eubacteriales bacterium
TTGTTAAAGGTGGTAGAACTTTTAGATTTAGCGCACTAGTAGTTGTTGGAGATGGACAAGGACATGTGGGCGTAGGTAACGGAAAAGCTGCTGAAGTTCCAGATGCTATCAAAAAAGCTATTGAAGATGCTAAAAAGAACGTTGTTGAAGTTCCAATCGTTAACAATACTATTCCACACGAATTGATTGGTAGCTTTGGTTCTGGTAAAGTTCTATTAAAACCAGCTGGCGAAGGTACAGGACTTATCGCTGGTGGTGCTGCAAGATCAGTATTAGAACTTGCTGGATATAAAAACATCAGAACAAAGAATTTAGGATCAAACAATCCTAGAAATGCTGTTTATGCAACATTAAACGCTCTTTCTGAAATGAGAACAGCTGAACAAGTTGCTGCTTTAAGAGGAAAGAAAGTAGAAGAAATAATATAATAAGTGTTTGCAACGGTATAGACACTTTAATATAATAATAATGAATATAATAAGGAGGTGCACAAAAGCAATGAAACTTGATGAATTAAGACCAGCACCTGGTTCAAAATCAACAGGAAGAAGAGTTGGTAGAGGAATTGGTTCAGGATTAGGAAAAACTTCTGGTAAAGGACATAAAGGACAAAAAGCTAGAAGTGGCGGCGGTGTTAGACCTGGCTTCGAAGGAGGTCAAATGCCACTATTCAGAAGAATTCCAAAGAGAGGATTCAACAATAGAAACTCAAAAGTGTACACAGAAGTTACTTTAGCTATGTTAGAAAGATTAGAAAACGGAACTGAAGTTACAGCTGAATCACTTGTAGAACTAGGTTTAATTAAAAAAGTTAACGACGGTATCGTAATCTTAGGTAACGGAGAATTAACTAAAAAATTAAACGTTAGCGCGGCTAGAGTTACAAAAACAGCTGAAGAGAAAATCAAAGCTGCAGGCGGAAAGGTTGAGGTGATATAGTTGTTTAAAACACTATTTAACGCTTGGAAGATTCCTGAATTAAGAAAAAAGATTTTATATACATTATTGCTTTTGGCAATATTTAGATTAGGTTGTTACATAACAGCACCTGGTGTAAATATCGAAAATTTACAAATGATTAAGAGTGCAGGTGCTAATACAATCATAAATACTGTAGATATAATTACTGGTGGAGCATTTTCATCATTCTCAATATTTGCTTTATCAATAAGCCCATATATCACAGCGTCAATTGTTATTCAACTTTTGACATTCGCAATTCCAGCTTTAGAAGAAATGTCTAAAGAAGGAGAAAATGGTAGAAAAAGAATTGCTCAATATCAAAAATACTTAGCAACAATATTAGCTGCTATCGAAGGTTTTGGTATATACATGATGTATAAGAGCACTGGAATCCACTTCTTAAATAGCGGAGCTATGGTTCCACTTGTGTTCATCCTATCTTTAACAGTAGGATCAACATTGTTAATGTGGATCGCTGATCAATTGTCAGCTAAAGGTTTAGGTAACGGAACATCATTAATTATCTTTGCTGGTATCATTTCTCAATTACCACAAGCCGCTCAATACTTATTAGGTATTGCTGCTGAAGGTACAGTTGGTGGAATCTTAACAGTTATCGGAGTATTAATAGGCGCTGTTCTATTAATCGCTGGTGTTATCTGGGTTACAGAAGCTGAAAGAAGAATTCCGGTACAATATGCTAAAAGAGTAGTTGGAAGAAAAATGTATGGTGGACAAAGTACACACATACCAATGAAACTTGCTATGGCTGGTGTTATGCCAATCATCTTCGCAATGTCATTCATGCAATTACCAGCTATCATAATGCAATTAATCAATCATGATATTGCAAATGCTACAGGTTTCTGGGCAGGAGCATATAAAGTATTTGCTTTCACATCATTAGGTTCAACAGGACTTGTTGATGCGACAACAGGTGCATTTAATTGGGATATCTTAGGATACGGTCTATTACATATCTTGTTATATGTATTGCTAATAGTTGGATTTACATTCTTCTATACAACAGCAATGGCATTCAATCCAGTAGAAGTATCAAATAATTTAAAGAAAAACGGTGGTTTCATCCCTGGTATTAGAGCTGGTAAACCAACATCTGAATATTTATCATCTGTATTAAACAGTATTACAGTATTTGGATCTGTATTCTTGGCAATTATTGCGGTATTACCAATACTTACACAGTTCTTTGGTCTTTCAATTTCATTTGGAGGAACAGCTATATTGATCGTTGTAGGTGTTGCACTAGAATCAGTAAAACAATTAGAATCACAAATGTTAACAAGACATTACAAAGGATTCTTAGAATAAAAAATATAAAAAAATCATTAGCAAGTTGGCTAGTGATTTTTTTATGCAAAAAAATCGCTAAAAATATTGATTTTTTGTTGATAAATAAAGAAAACTATTATATAATTTTACGAGTAAAAGGAGGAATAAAACATGAAAAACTTTTTAAGAATACTTATGTTAGTACTTATCGTAGCAGCATTAGTCGCAGTTGGTATCTTTTTAACAAAAGATGGCGATGCAAACGTAGACGTTAGTGGAGATGTTCTTTCAGGCGAAGTTTCTGGTGAAGTATTATCAGGCGACGTTGAAGAAGTAGTTTCTGGTGATGAAGTTGCTGTAAGCGGTGACGAAGTTGAAGTTTCTGGCGATGTTGTTGAAGATACAACAAGCGGAGACGTAGCTGTAAGCGGCGAAACAGTAGACGCTGAATAATAACTGGGAGGAAATAAAATGATAAGATTAATTATTTTGGGTGCTCCAGGCAGCGGTAAAGGATCTCAATGCAAATGGATCACTAGAGATTATGATGTTCCACACATTTCTACAGGCGACATTTTAAGAAAAAATATCGCTGACGGAACAGAACTTGGAATGAAAGCAAAAAGCTTTATGGATCAAGGATGTCTAGTTCCAGATGGATTGATAATCGACTTGTTAAAAGCAAGACTTGAAGAAGCAGATTGTAAAGAAAAGGGATTCTTATTAGACGGTTTCCCAAGAACAATCTCACAAGCAGAAGCTTTAAATGAGTTCTTGCAAGCAGCTGGTGCAAACATTGATAAAGTAATTAACTTGCATGTTCCTGATGAAGAAATAATGTCAAGAGCTTTAAATAGAAGAACTTGTACAAATGGTGAGTGTAAAGAAATATATAATTTACGTGATAACCCACCAAAAGTTGAAGGTGTTTGCGACAAATGTGGTAGCCCATTATTCCAAAGAGACGATGATAACGAAGAAACAGTTTCTAACAGATTAAATGTATATCACAACCAAACAGAACCTTTAATCGAGTACTACACATCAAAGGGAGTACTTGCAACAATCGTTGGTCAAGAAGACATCAACGATACAATAGCTTTAGTAAAAGCTGAGTTAGCAAAATAAATTTGCGAATGAGAGGGCGATGTTTAACCAAGCATCGTCCTTAAATTTTATAAAAATTGAGGGGTAAAAAATGATAAGTATCAAATCGGAAAGAGAAATTGAAAAGATGAGAGAAGCTTCTAGAATTGTAGCTTTAGCTCATGAAGAAATTAGAAAAGCGATAAAAGTTGGAATAACTACAAAAGAACTTGACGATATAGCCGAGAGAGTATTTAAAGAAAACGGTGCAAACCCTTCGTGTAAAGGATATCCTCGCGGTTCAAAGAATCCTTTTCCTGCTGCAGCATGTATATCTGTAAATGATGAAATCATACATGGAATTCCAGGAGATAGGGCTTTACAAGACGGCGATTTAGTATGTATAGATTTGGTAGCTGATAAAGATGGTTACCATGGTGACGCAACAAGATGTTATGTGGTAGGAATGAGTTCAAAACTTGCATTGAAACTTGTTGAAGTAGCAGAAAGAAGTTTCTGGGCTGGTGTTGAACAAATAAAAGCCGGCGCTAGACTTTCTGATGTATCACATGCCATTCAAGAATATGTTGAAAAAAATGGATTTTCAGTTGTAAAAGAATATCAAGGTCATGGTATCGGAACATCGATGCATGAAGAGCCTGGTGTTCCAAACTACGGCAAACCTGGCAGAGGTCCAAGACTTGCAGCAGGCATGACGTTGGCTATAGAACCCATGATTAATGCTGGAAGTCCTGATATTATGGAATTAGGAGATGGATGGACAGTTGTTACTGCAGATGGCAGCTTGTCAGCACATTACGAAAATACAGTTTTAGTAACAAAAGACGGTGCTGAAGTGCTTACAATTTTATAAAAAACGAAAGAAAAAACCTTAAAAATTTCACTGTGAATTTTTGAGGTTTTTTTGAACAAAAAAACACGTAAAAAACCGCTAAAAATATACAAATAAAAGCGAAAAAATATTGACATATAGCGCAATTGATTGTATACTTATTGAGTTAGAAAATGGCTTTTTGCACAAATATACTGATAAAGGTGGTAGGTAAATTTGCGGAATACAGGTTGGAACCGTTGTTAGATCAACAAATGGCAGAGATAAAGACATGTATTTTATAGTTATTGAAGCGGAAGAAAAGTATGTTTTTCTAGTAGACGGTAGTTTAAGAAAAATAGAAAATGCTAAAAAGAAAAAAATAAAGCACGTAGAAATAACACCTATGTTTTCAGATGTAATAGCGCAAAAAGTTGCTAATAAAAACAAAATCTCAAATCAGGACGTAAAGAAAGCTTTAAAAGAAGTTCTTAGAGAGATATAGGAGGATAGAAAATGTCTAAAGAAGATATTATCGAGGTTGAAGGTACTGTTGTAGAAGCATTACCAAATACAGAATTCATAGTTGAATTAGAAAACGGCCATAAGTTACATGCTCATATTTCAGGAAAACTAAGAATGAACTTTATAAGAATTCTACCTGGAGACAAAGTTAAACTTGAACTTTCACCATATGATTTAAATCGTGGAAGAATCACATGGAGAGCTAAATAAGCGCGGCACTTACCGAAAGGTAAGATAATTTATATATTATACTGGCATTTTAAGGAGGGAAAAAAATGAAAGTAAGACCATCAGCTAAGAAAATTTGCGACAAATGCAAAGTAATCAA
>CAYMVI010000028.1:0-4797 GCA_964394075.1 uncultured Eubacteriales bacterium
GAGATTTTTGCAAATCAAGGTGCAACAATGAAGAGAATCAGAGCTGCTACACAAGGTAGAGCTAATAGAATAAGAAAAAGAACTTCTCATATCGAAATAGTTCTTAGAGAAAGAAATTAGTAGGAAGGAGGCATTTTGATAACATGGGACAAAAAATGGACCCACATGGTTTAAGAGTGGGAATTATAAAAGATTGGGATTCTAAATGGTATGCAAACAAAAAAGATTTTGCTGACAATTTAGTAGAAGATTATGAAATCCGTAAATTCTTAAAGAAATCATTTGCTGATGCAGGTGTTTCTAAAGTTGAAATCGAAAGAACAGCTAAAAGCATTAGAGCTAATGTTTATACTGGAAAACCAGGTATCGCTTTAGGAAAAGGCGGAGAAAAAGTAAACAAAGTTAGAGAAAACCTAACAAAGAAATTTAAGAAAGACATCAACGTAAATGTTGTTGAAGTTAAAAACCCAGATGTTGATGCACAATTAGTTGCTGAAAACATTGCTGGACAAATCGAAAAGAGAATTTCATACAGAAAAGCTATGAAACAATGCATGGCTAAAGCTATGAAAGCTAACGCTTTAGGTATCAAAACAGCTTGTTCAGGAAGACTTGCTGGTGCTGAAATCGCTAGAAGCGAATTTTATAGAGAGGGTACAATTCCTTTGCAAACATTAAGAGCTGATATTGACTATGGTTTTGCTGAAGCAAATACTACATACGGAAAAATCGGTGTTAAAGTTTGGATTTACAAAGGTGAAGTACTTCCAACAAAGAAAGATGCAGAAGGGGGTAGAAAATAATGCCACTAATGCCAAAAAGAACAAAGCATAGAAAAATGCAAAAAGGTAGAAATAGAGGTAAAGCTACAAGAGGAAATACAATTTCATACGGAGAATATGGATTACAAGCTGTAGAAGCTGGTTGGATTACATCAAACCAAATCGAAGCTGCCAGAGTAGCTATGACACGTTTTATTAAAAGAGGCGGTAAAGTTTGGATTAAAATTTTCCCAGACAAGCCAATAACAAAGAAACCTGCTGAAACTCGTATGGGTAGTGGTAAAGGTTCTACAGAATACTGGGTAGCAGTAATCAAACCAGGAAGAGTTATGTTTGAAATGGCTGGTATCCCAGAAGATATAGCTAAAGAAGCATTTAGACTTGCTGCACACAAACTTCCAGTTAAAACTAAGTTTGTAACAGTAGATAAAAATGAAGGTGGTGAAGACGATGAAGGCTAAAGAATACATGAAAATGACTTCATCGGATTTAGAAAAAGAGCTAGTAGAATTAAAATCTGAATTATTTAAATTAAGATTCCAATCTGCTACAAATGGATTAGACAATCCGATGAAGATTAGAAATACAAAAAGAAATATAGCAAGAATTAAAACAATTCTTAAAGAAAAAGAATTAAATGAAGCTTAAATTTTATAAAGTTATCCTAAGAAAGGAGAAAATAAGATGTCTGAAGAAAGAGCTTTAAGAAAGACAAGAGTTGGTAAAGTTGTAAGCGACAAAATGGATAAAACAATCGTTGTTGCTGTACAAACTAGCTACAAACATCCATTATACGGAAAAATCATGAAAAGAACATTTAAATTAAAAGCTCATGATGAAAATAATGAATGTCAAATTGGCGATACAGTAAAAGTTATGGAGACACGTCCTTTATCAAAAGATAAAAGATGGCGTTTAGTTGAAATAGTAGAGAAAGTTAAATAATCTCAAATTAAAAGGAAGGAGAGACTAAAATGATACAACAACAATCAAGACTTAAGGTTGCCGACAATACAGGCGCTAAAGAGCTTATGTGTATCAGATGCTTAGGTGGATCTTTTAGAAAAACTGCTAACATCGGTGATGTTATAGTAGCTTCAGTTAAAAGCGCTGCACCAGGCGGAATGGTTAAAAAAGGTGAAGTAGTTAAAGCCGTTATCGTAAGAAGCAAAAAAGGTGTTCAAAGACCAGACGGTTCTTACATAAGATTTGATGAAAATGCCGCTGTAATTATAAAAGAAGATAAAACCCCAAGAGGAACTCGTATATTTGGACCTGTTGCAAGAGAATTAAGAGATAGAGACTATATGAAAATAGTTTCACTTGCACCAGAAGTTCTTTAATATATGTTCCTAGAGAAAATTGAGAGGTAGGTGTAAAAATAAATGAGCATGCACGTTAAAAAAGGTGACGTAGTAGTTGTAAACTCAGGTGTTGATGCTGGTAAAAAAGGTAAAGTACTAGAAGCAATGCCAAGCGACAACAAAGTAGTTGTTGAAGGAGTTAACATTAGATCTAAACACACAAAACCAAGAAAAGCTGGTGAAACTGGCGGAATAGTAAAAGCAGAATGTGCTATTAATGCATCAAAAGTTAATTTATATTGCCCAAAATGTAAAGCGGGTAGAAGAGTAAAAGCAGAATTTAGCAAAGACGGTGCTAAAACAAGAGTTTGCACTAAATGCGGTGAAGAAATTAAATAGGAAAGGAGGTAATTCTGATGTCAAGTTTAAAAGAAATGTACAAAAATGAAGTTGTTCCAGAATTAATGAAAAAATTTAATTATAAATCAGTTATGCAAGTTCCAAAGCTTGAAAAAATAGTTATTAATATGGGTGTTAGCGATGTTCGTGATAACGCTAAAGCTTTAGAAAATGCTGTTAGAGATTTACAAATAATCACAGGACAAAAAGTTGTTACAACAAAAGCAAAAAAATCAATTGCTGGATTTAAAATAAGAGAAGGAATGGAGATCGGCTGTAAAGTTACATTAAGAAATGAAAAAATGTACGATTTTGCTGAAAAATTATTTGCAGTTGCACTTCCAAGAGTAAGAGATTTTAGAGGATTATCTCCAAACTCTTTCGATGGAAGAGGAAATTATTCAATGGGTGTTAAAGAACAATTAATGTTCCCTGAAATTGAATACGATAAAATCGATAAAATTAGAGGAATGGATATAATTTTCGTAACTACGGCAAATACCGACGAAGAAGCAAAAGAGCTATTAAAACTTCTTGGTATGCCATTTTCGAAATAAGGAGGTAAACCATGGCAAAAAAATCTATGATTGCAAAGCAAAAGCTTACTCCAAAATTCAGCACAAGATATTACAACAGATGTAAAATTTGTGGAAGACCACATGCTTACATCCGCAAATTTGGAATTTGCAGAATTTGCTTTAGAGAATTAGCTCATAAAGGTCAAATACCAGGCGTTAAAAAAGCTAGCTGGTAAGATCGTGATTATAAAAGTTTAAGAAAGGAGAGCTTATAAAAATGAACATTACTGATCCAATAGCAGATATGCTAACAAGAATTAGAAATGCAAATACACAAAGACATGAAACAGTTGATATCCCAGCTTCAAAATTAAAGAAAGCTATCGCTGAAATCTTATTTGAAGAAGGATACATCAAGTCTTTTGAAGAAATAGAAGATAATGCACAAGGCATTATAAGAATAACTTTAAAATACGTTAACAAACAAAGAGTTATTACAGGGCTTAAGAGAATCAGCAAATCTGGATTAAGAGTATATGCAACAAAAGACGAGTTACCAAAAGTATTAGGTGGACTTGGAATCGCATTAATCTCTACATCACAAGGAATTATGACTGATAAAAAAGCTCGTGAAGCAGGTATCGGAGGAGAAGTACTTGCATTCGTTTGGTAGTAAACGATTTAGTTAATATATTTTAAAGAAAGGAGAAATTTAGAATGTCTAGAATAGGAAAAAAACCTATAACTGTACCAGCTGGTGTAGAAGTTAAAATCGAAGATGGAAACCTAGTAACAGTAAAAGGACCAAAAGGAACTTTAACAAAAACATTACACAAAGATATGATTATCAAATTAGATGCTGGAGTATTAACAGTTGAACCAAAAGACGAAACAATGAACGCTCTTCAAGGTTTAACAAGAACACTTCTAAACAACATGGTTGTTGGTGTAACAGAAGGATTCAAAAAAGAACTTGAAGTAAATGGCGTTGGTTATAGAGTTCAAAAACAAGGTAATAAATTAGTTATGAATATGGGATTCTCTCATACAGTAGAATTTGAAGATAGAGGAGATACAAAAATCGAAGCTCCATCTCAAACAAGCATTATCATATCTGGTACTGACAAAGAAGCTGTAGGACAACTTGCTGCTGAAATCAGAAAAGTTAGACCTCCAGAACCATATAAAGGTAAAGGTATCAAATATGTTGGTGAAAGAATCATCAGAAAAGAAGGAAAAATGGGTAAAAAATAAGCCTAATTAAGAAGTAGAACATTAGGAAGGGAGAGAATAATAAGTGATTAACAAGAAGTCAAGAAAAGAAACAAGACAAGTTAGACACCTAAGAGTTCGTAAAAAAATAAGCGGTACTCCTGAATGTCCAAGACTTTGCGTATATAAGAGCAATACTGGTGTATATGCACAAATTATCGATGATGTTAATGGAAAAACATTGGTTACTGCTTCTACATTAGATAAAGAAATCAAAACTAAAGCTTGTAACATTGCTGCTGCTACAGAAGTAGGAACTTTAGTTGCTAAAAGAGCTACTAAAGCTGGAATCAAATCAGTAGTATTTGATAGAGGCGGATATAACTATCACGGTAGAGTAAAAGCTCTTGCTGAAGCTGCACGTGAAGGTGGATTAGAATTTTAATTGAAAGGAGTAAATAAAATGATAGATGCAAAAACACTAGATCTTCAAGAGAAAGTTGTTACAATTAATAGAGTTGCTAAAGTTGTTAAAGGTGGTAGAACTTTTAGATTTAGCGCACTAGTAGTTGTTGGAGATGG
>CAYMVI010000029.1:0-4321 GCA_964394075.1 uncultured Eubacteriales bacterium
TATATATATATATTCAAGGGATTTTCGATAAATTTAATATTACATTTTTGTGACAAAAATATATTGACAAATGAAATAAAGGTGATAAAATGTGCTTGAAAGGTCAAAGAAAGTCAAAATCAAAAAGAGGTGATATGATGAGACTATCAGAGGTGATAGAAGAGTACATAAAGGCGTTGATGGGAGATAGCGATGAATTCGTAGAGTTCGGCAGAAATGAACTTGCGGAATATTTCAATTGCGTTCCGTCTCAAATTAACTATGTTATAAGTACACGTTTTAGCCCTGAAAGAGGATATTATGTGGAAAGTAAAAGAGGCGGTGGCGGTAATATTAAGATAAAAAGAGTTGACATTACCAAAGATCGTTATATTATGCATTTAATAAATTCTATTGAAACAAGTTTATCTCAGCAAGAAGCGGAAATAATTATTAAGAACCTTCAAGGTTATAGCATTATTGATGCTAAAACTGCGAAGCTTTTAAAAGTTACTACTAATGATAAAGTTTTGGGCCTTCCAAAAGAATATAGAGACGATGTTAGAACTAGAATATTTAAAAATATATTGATTAATTTGATATAAGGAGTGAGGTATTATGAAGTGTGAAAATTGTGGTAAACATGCTGCTACTATTAAATACACGCAAGAAATTAATGGAGTTGGTGGAGAAATATATTTGTGCGAAAGATGCGCAAGAGATATGAATATAGATATGAATTTTAATCTGGATTTTGATTTGGGATTTAACGATGTATTTTCATCATTGTTTGGAGATCAATCATTAATTAAACCATTAGAAATTGAAGAAGGTTTAGTATGTGATGCTTGCGGAACAAGTTATGATGAATTTACTGCTAATGGAATGTTAGGATGTGAAAACTGTTATAGAATTTTTAACAAAAAGTTAGATGCTGTTATTAAAAGATTACATGGCGGAAATAATCGTCATGTTCAAAACGTGCAAAGAGTTCGTCCAGAAACAATCAAAAAGAAAGATGTTAAAGAAGAATTGAAAACAGAGATTGAAAAACTAAGAGAAGAATTAGCAGGCTGTATCAAAGTTGAAGATTATGAAAAAGCTGCAATTATTCGTGACAAAATAAAAGTTCTTGAAAAAACATTAGCTGAAAAGGAAAGAGGTGTTTAATATGAGTTGGTATTTTGAAAATGGTCCAGAAGCGGATGTTGTAGTTAGTTCAAGAATTAGATTTGCAAGAAACATACATGGTCGTAAATTTACAGGAAGTGCAGATGAAGAAGAATTAAAAGAAATATTGAAAATCTTTAAAGGTAATAAAGTTGTATCTGGTTTGAAATTTATCCAACTTAACGACTTAGATGAATTAATGAGAATGAGTCTAGTTGAAAAACATATAATTAGTAGAGATGTTTTAAGACAAAAAAATGCAGCAATGTTACTTAATGCAGATGAAGATGCTTGCGTGATGTTAAACGAAGAAGATCATATAAGAATTCAAACAATGACATCAGGTTTTGATTTAGATAAAGCATATAAAGAAGCTAAAAAAATAGACGATCAAATCGCTGAAAAAGTTGAATATGCTTTTAGTGATTTATATGGATACTTAACAATGTGTCCTACTAATTTAGGAACAGGAATGAGAGCATCTGTAATGCTTCATTTACCAGCGCTAAGAATGACAGGACAAATTGGAAAAGTAATAGATGTAGTTAATAAAATAAACTTAAATGTTAGAGGTGTATATGGAGAAGGAACTGATGCTATCGGAGATATGTATCAAGTATCTAACAAAGTAAGTTTAGGATTAACAGATGAGGAAATAATAAACAATGTAACGAACGTTGTTAATAAATTAATTGCTCAAGAAAGAAATGCACGAGAGTACTTAAAAAATAGAGCTGTAGAGTTTGAAGATAAAATCTGTAGAGACTTTGGTACTTTGTCTTGTGCTAGAAAACTTTCATATAAAGAAAGTGAACAACTAATTTCTATAGTTAGATTAGGTGTACACATGGGATTAATTAAAGAAATCGATGCGAAGAAAGTTAATGAGATTTCTGTAGTTACAAAACCAGCTACATTGCAAAAGTTTAGTAAAGAGACTTTAGAAGGAACTGCATTAGAAATGAAACGTGCAGAAATGATAAAGAAGATAATTAAAAAATAAATTATTAAAAGAAAGGAAATGAAATATGGTTTATAAATTTACCAACAGGGCTGAAAAAGCTATTGCGTTTGCAGAAAAAATTGCTGCAGAATTTGGTCATAATTATGTTGGGACGGAACATTTACTTTGTGGCCTTATTTGCGAAGGAACAGGCTTAGCTTTTAAAGTTTTAAATGAACAAAATGTTACGGATGAAAAAGTCGAAGAGTTGATAGAAGAACTTATCGGAAGAGGAGAACCATTAACAGTATTACCAGATAGTTTTACACCAAGAACAAAAAGAGTTATTGAAACAAGTTTTGCTGAAGCAAAAAGATTAAACAATAACTTTATAGGAACAGAACATTTGCTTCTTGGAATACTTAAAGAAGGAGATAGTGTTGCATCTAGAATTTTAATTGAGTTAGGAGTAGACATTCAAAAATTGTTTGGAGACTTACTAAAAATCTTAACGGATGAAAATTCAAGCAATGGAACAACATCTTCAAATAAAAAACAATCTGCAAACCAAACACCAACATTAAATCAATTTGGTAAAGACTTAACAGCAGAAGCCGCAGATGGGAAATTAGATCCGATTGTTGGAAGAGGACAAGAGATTGAAAGAATAATTCAAATATTAAGCAGACGTACAAAAAATAATCCTTGCCTAATCGGTGAACCAGGTGTAGGTAAAACTGCAATTGCTGAAGGTCTTGCCGAAAAGATTATTGCTGGAGAAGTGCCAGAAAACTTAAAGAATAAGAGAGTGGTTACACTTGATGTTTCTTCAATGGTAGCTGGTGCAAAATATAGAGGTGATTTTGAAGATAGATTAAAAAAATCTTTACAAGAAATCAAAAAAGCAGGTAACGTAATTTTATTTATAGATGAGATTCACACAATAGTTGGAGCGGGTGCTGCAGAAGGTGCAATCGATGCAGCAAATATTTTGAAACCGCTACTTGCAAGAGCAGAAATACAAGTAATTGGTGCAACAACTTTAAATGAATATAGAAAATATATTGAAAAAGATGCTGCACTTGAAAGAAGGTTTCAACCTGTAATGGTTGGTGAACCAACTGAAGATGAAGCAGTAAAAATTCTAATGGGAATTAGAGACAAATATGAAGCGCATCACAAAGTTAAAATTACAGATGATGCAATCAAAGCTGCAGTTGAATTATCTGCAAGATATATTAACGATAGATTCTTGCCAGATAAAGCAATTGACCTTATGGATGAAGCTGCATCAAAAGTGAAACTTAATTCTTTAACAGCTCCAAAAGAAGTTAAAAAGATTGAAGAAAAAATTCAAGAAATTATAAAAGAAAAAGAAGATGCAATTAACACACAAGATTTTGAAAAAGCAGCAAAACTTAGAGATAAAGAACAAAAAGAAAAAGCAAAATTAGAAAAAGTAAAACTTGAGTGGACTCAAAAAAATCAAATTGAATCTACAAAAGTTACTGAAAACGAAATTGCGGAAGTTGTTTCTAAGTGGACTAACATTCCGGTAAATAAACTTACAGAAGCAGAATCACAAAAATTAAAAATGCTTGAAGAAGAACTTCACAAAAGAGTTATTGGTCAAGATAGCGCAATCACTGCTGTAAGTAAAGCTGTAAGAAGAGGTAGAGTAGGACTAAAAGATCCAAAGAGACCCATAGGTTCATTCATCTTTTTAGGGCCAACTGGTGTAGGTAAAACTGAAACTTGTAAAGCACTTGCAGAATGTCTATTTGGCGATGAAAATGCAATGATAAGAATCGATATGTCTGAGTACATGGAGAAACACACCGTTGCTAAATTAATCGGTTCACCTCCTGGATATGTTGGTTATGATGAAGGCGGTCAACTAACAGAAAAAGTTAGAAGAAAACCTTATGCGGTAATTTTATTTGATGAAATAGAAAAAGCGCATCCAGATGTGTTTAATATATTACTTCAAATTTTAGAAGATGGAAGATTAACAGATTCTCAAGGAAGAACAGTTGATTTCAAAAACACAGTTATTATCATGACATCGAACGTAGGTGCAAGAAATATAACTGAAAACAAATCAATTGGATTTAACAATGCTGAAAACAAAGATAAAAACTATGAACATATTAAATCTGATGTTATGGCAGAGTTAAAAAGAGAATTTAGACCAGAGTTTTTAAACAGAGTAGACGAGATAATTGTATT
>CAYMVI010000030.1:0-4194 GCA_964394075.1 uncultured Eubacteriales bacterium
ACGGCCTTTGAAATATTCATTAACGATGGCATTATTGCCCAGCACACGCCTGACAAGCATCTTGGCATTCCTGGCACTTGCACTATCACCCTCCTTATCGGCATAATATGAGTCCTTCCCCAGACACTCCCTCCGAAGGTCATCCGGAAAATCAGCGATGAAACGGATATGCTTCCCCCTCCGGAAAACAAACGACAGATAATTGTACTCCTTATCCGTCAAGGACTTCATAAAGTCACCCCACGAATCAAAGCTCTCTCCGATAATCCACGCCCCGGCAAAAAGCGTCATAGCCACCAGCACAATAAGCAAAATCTGCAAGCTTGTCACAAAATCCAGCATACTCCTCCTGTCTTTTTGATAAATAACAAAGATTCCAGCACAATCCTCCCCTCAAATTTACGAAGCGGACAAGAAATCCGCATATTTTACTGCAAATTCCGGGCTGACGGCATAGCATTTGGGCAAATGTTCACCATACTTCAGTCGAACTTGTTCCATTTCTATAATTCCCGAAATCCACCTTTAAAGAAGCCTTTTCGGGAATTATAATTTGTCGAAACAAATAATACAGCATCACTTCCGCTGAAACACATTCAATTTCACGATTTTCGAGTTGAGTTGTCAAAATCGCAATCTTAACTCACTTTTATGTGAAATTTTCACAAATTCGGCAGTTAAAGTTGAAAATTCCGGAATTCAACTGTTTTATGAAACTGAGGTGACAAAATATATAATCAATTATTCTATTACAACTTCAAGTACACCTGTTACCTTTTCTGGCAAACTAGCATCAATTATTGACCAAGCTATTGGAAAAGAATCCGTCTTCGACACATTCACATAAACAACCGTATCCAAAGGCAGCAATAGTCCATGCAATAGTTCCCGTACCTCTTCTTTGAATGTATTATTTTTCAGAGGTCGATCTTCATTCCATATCCACAGCATATTTTGAGATCCAACATACGGAGTGGTTGGCATATCCAACATAGCTCTTCTAGTCTTTCTTGGCAAAGGGATTATACCAGACACCGGTGCCAAAGGTGTTAGATATGATTTTGACTCTCTACTTTCATGAGATGAATATAATTTGATACTATCCGGTACTCTTATAAAAACCAGCATTTCTCCAGTAGGAGCAGTGCCATCATTTACAACGGCAAACGAGATTTTCTTATACGACTCATCTGAAATTTCCTTTGTTAGTTTTAAGCGCTGATACTCATATTCTTCTTTTAAATATTCACTTCTCTCGTTATTATAAACTTTGATTTTTGAGTCGTCAATTTGTCGCGTAAATAGGTAAGTCGGATCTTCAACAACATTGGGATAATTATCTCTTGTTGCCTCTGGATATTTGACAACAAGTTCAGCCATTACGGTTCGTAACTCATCATCCAAATCTCTCTGTAATGGACGGACAAAAGTAATCTTATCCGTATTTCCTTCAAATGAAAGATAAGGCGAAGAATGTCGAGACTTTAATTGTTCCAATTCATGCCTAAGTTTTTGAATCTCTATGTCTTTTTCGTCTTGTTCCGGAGGGAGTAAATAATCATCGGACATCAAGTAATGTCCTAAACCAAAGTCCTCTGCTGTGAATTGGATGTTCTTGTCGGCACTAATAATTACAATATCAGCATTATTCCATCCCGACCTTAGCGCCGTAAGTATAATTACATTATCACTTCTGCTCAGATCCAACATTCTTTTATCTTCTTCCGTCGGATTCGGAGCTTTACAGCGGACCACTGGGATTTTCGTAGCCTCATGTTTCATCAAGATTTCATAAAGTCTACTGGAAATCTTCTTTGCTCTCCTTTGAATCTTACCTTTGGCGGAATCTTTCTTCTCATCTAGTTCTGCATGAACCTTTGGAACTACCACGACCGTACATTCGTCATCAATCCCAAGTACTTTTTTCCAAGGAATTTGCTGAAAGTCCTGATAATGCAGGTAAATATTTGTATCTAAGAATAGATATTTCATTATCGCTATCTTAAAAGAAGGAATATTTATATTGTGCATATTATAATTAGAGGGAATTCCCACTAAATTCCCTCTAATTCCCTCTAATTATTTGTTAACTCATTAAGCGTATTTTCAAAATCATCGGACTTGATATATCCAACCTTTCGCTTGTTGATAGGAGCTTCTTTCATTAACCCTAACTCAACCAAATGTTGTAAATCAGCACGCGCTGTCTTTGGCGAAATATTAAAACGAACAGTAAGTTCTTTAGCCGTAAAAACAGATGTCGGTTTCTCTGTCAAAATCTTTATTATCTGAGCCTGGCGTTCATTAATATTTGAGAAGCCCTTGAATGTGTAAAAATCTTGTTGCTCCTTAAGTTTCTTTTGCAGATATATTTTCAAATCATCATAAGCTTTCTTCATTGTAACAAGATTATAGCTAATGAAATACGATAAGTCCAAGTCATCATTTTCAGTGTATAAAAAAGAGTTCTCATACTTAGACTTACTCCTATAAATTACTCGAGATATTGAAAGATATTCTGTCAACCAATATCCCTTTTTAAGCAAATACCAATACACAAGTGATCTTGAAGTTCGTCCGTTACCATCTACAAACGGATGAAAGTAGGCCAGCATAAAGTGAATTATGATACCCTTGATTATCGGATGAACAAATGGATCACTGTCATCAGTATTGGCAAACTCACACAAGCCTTCAAGCAAATTCTCAAGTTCTGAGACATCAGGAGGAGTATGCGCAACTTCACCGGTCATATTATTCATGACATATATATTATTATCAGTCCTAAATTGACCTTCATCGTTAGGATCATCTAACGTTTTATTTGATATATAACGATGAATATTTTTTAATGACTCTACTGACATTTCTTCGTCTTTATGATCAACTAGATATCTTATGGTAAAATAGTTATTCAAAATCATCTGTTGACTCTTATTGATTGGCTTGGATTGCTTGCGAAGCATCTCTTTGGCAACCTTACGAGTTGTAGATGCACCTTCCATCTGGCTAGAAGCAATTGCTTCTTCCATAATAGAGCTGATTAGATATCGGTTACTATCTTTAGACGGGATAATACTATTACTTCCTAAATTACCTCCAAAGTTTAAATCAAATTCATGCAGTAGAGCATGCATCTTACTGGTAATAGTAAAATGGAAGACATATTTACCAAATTGAATATTTACGACATTGACTGAACGTCTCAATTTTACTGCATGCCATAGCACCTCTGGCTTAATACCAGCAGGAGCCATATATTTTATCTTATCCCAATACAAGTAATTATCGTCAATCTTTGTAAAAAGATCTTTGTTACTAGGATCGACTAATAATTTCACCGCTTCTTGGGTGTTGTTATTCGAAAGTTTAGGTGCAGACTCAATCATATATCATTTTTTTACAAATATAAGGTTTATATTTAAATTTAGGGGGAGTTCCCCAAAAATTCCCTCTAATTCCCTCTAATTATTTATTATTATTGAATCTAGGAAATTTAACAAGAGGTGAACTTAGTTGTCCAGTCAAATGTCAGTCAAATAAAAAATGAAGTGATTATCAAAGAGTTAAACCATACAAGCGTCATCTTGATCGGTTTTCAGTCAAATAAAACGCTATTTTTCTGACTGTTTGATACGATATCGCCTCCTAATCCATTCGGAATTTACTGCAAATTTGCAATAAATTCCGAATCAGAAGCTGTTTTGAGCCTTTCAGTCAAACATCAGTCAAATAAAACTCAATTGATTATCAGACATTTAACTTTTCAAGTTCCCTTCTCAGTCAAATGTCAGTCAAATAAAAACCGACATCAGCGTTTACCCTCCAGGATCTTCACAAGATCACGTTTCATATCGATGTCTATATCGCGGTAGCGGTTGAAGGCTCGGCTGCCTTCGGCGTGGCCGGTGAGGGCGGAGACGAGGTTCGGATCCTTGACAAGCTTGTAGATGTTGCCGATGAAGGTGCGTCGGGCCATATGACTGCTGGCCATTTCGTTGATCGGCACTTTGGATTCTGTTCGGGTAACGGAGTCCAGTTTGGTGACAAGATAGGTTATACCTGCCTTCTCCAATATGGTCTTGATGTTTTCGTTGTAATTCTGACTGCTTATGAACGGCAGCAACTGGTCGCCTGGATGTAAAAAGCAAATAATATTTCCCCATTTTTCGGAAAAATGAGTTTCCCCGCTTT
>CAYMVI010000031.1:0-3864 GCA_964394075.1 uncultured Eubacteriales bacterium
CTCCAAACGTTGATACAGGTTTAGGACTTGAAAGAGTTATCGGATTATTACAAGGTAAAAACAATGTATATGAAACAGAATTGTTTGCTGATGTAATTGCAAAAATTACAGAACTTTCAGAAAACGTAAATATCTCAAGTGCAAGAATTATTTCTGACCACTTAAGAGCATCTATGTTTATGATAGTTGATGGTGTTAGACCAAGTAATGTAGAACAAGGATATGTATTAAGAAGATTACTTAGAAGAGTAATTAGACACATGAGAAAAATCGGATTCGATCCAAACAACACAAAAGTATTAGTAGAAACTTTTGTAGGAATCATGCAGGAAATGTATCCTGAAATTCCAGCTAACAAAGAAACATTAGTAAGCGTTATCGAAGAAGAAAAAGATAAATTCTTAAAAACTCTTGAACATGGTGAAAAAGAATTTGCTAAAAATATAGAAAAAGCAAAAGCTAATGGTGAAACAAAACTTGCTGGACCGGTTGTATTTAGATTATATGATACATTTGGATTCCCACCAGAAATGACAGCTGAACTTGCTGAAGAAAATGGAATGACAATTGATATGGATGAGTTCAATGAACTATTCAAAAAACATCAAGAGTTATCAAGAGCTGGTGCTGAACAAAAATTCAAAGGTGGACTTGCAGACCACAGTGAAAAAACAACAGCATACCATACAGCAACTCACTTATTACACAAAGCACTTCAAATTGTACTTGGTGAACATGCAACACAAAAAGGTTCAAACTTAACAGCTGAAAGATTAAGATTTGACTTTAACCATCCACAAAAAGTAACACCAGAAGAATTAAAACAAGTTGAAGATATTGTTAACGAACAAATCAAGAGAGACTTAGAAGTAGTATGTGAAGAAATGTCTTTAGAAGAAGCACAAGCTGCTGGAGCTACAGGACTATTCGCTGCTAAATATGGTGATAAAGTTAAAGTGTACACAATCGGAGATTTCAGTAAAGAGATTTGCGGAGGCCCTCACGTTGAAAGAACAGGCAACATGGGAACATTCAAAATAAAAAAAGAAGAAGCTGTATCTTCAGGTGTAAGAAGAATTAAAGCTGTATTAATTGAAGAATAAAATGTGAGTTTTGATAGATTATAACTTGCAAAAATGCAATAGAAGAGCACATCAAAAGATGTGCTCTTCATTTTTTGAATAATTTATTTATACAGATTGACACGAACCAATGTTTGTGATATTGTTTTGGTGATGAGGTTGTTTGGATATGATGTGATTTGCCCTTTTTCACTAAAGAAAAAGGGGGTGATGCCCATGATAGAAACTGACTACATATTGTTTGTAATCGAAATTCTGTTTATAGCATCCTTCTTAAAGATACTAATCAATAAGAAGTATTAAAAATAAAAAAATCACTCTTATCCTTGGCCAGGTGGAGTGATTTTTTCATTCACACGGGCAAGTCACATTGTGACTAACACCTCATCTTTAATTTAATTATAATATAGTGAATGAAAAAGTCAATACGCAAGTATTGACTTTTCTTTTCTCTCTAGTATATAGCATTTGTAATAAATTTGTAAAAACTGTGCACGAGGTTGCGCGAGAGATATAATGTGGTAAAATGTTTTTGAAGCAAGAAAAAATGTCCAAAGATGGTTGTCCCTCTTGGACGCTTTTTGATGGTACGAAATGGAGGAAAGAAAAATGAATGATTGTATTTTTTGTAAAATAGTTAATAAGGAGATCCCTTCTACAATAGTATATGAAGATGATATGGTAATTGCATTTAATGATTTAAATCCAGTTGCACCTGTACACATATTAGTAGTGCCAAAGAAACATATGACAGATATATTAAATGTAGAAAAAGAAGATGTGAAATATATTGAAGCTGTCGTTGAAGCAATTCAAAAAATAACAAAAGAAAAAGGAATTGCGGAAAGCGGATTCAGAGTAGTAAATAACTGTGGCGAAGATGGAGGCCAAACAGTTAAACATATTCATTTCCACATTATTGGTGGAGAAACTTTGGGTGGCATGGCTTAGTGCGAAAGCAAAGTGTCACATGCGAATTACAAACATGGGAGGAATAAACATGAAGAAAATATTTTTATTAATAACAACAATAGTAATGTTAAGTATGGCAACAATATCTTTTGCTGCAGTAAACTTAACAGACATAGCTGGAACAAAATACGAAGAGGCAGTTAACTGCTTAGTTAAATTAGAAGTAATCAATGGTTATCAAGATTCAACATTTAGACCAGAAAACAAAATTACAAGAGCAGAGATGGCAAAAATATTATTAACAGCAAAAGGTGAAAAAGTAGATTTATCAAAAGTAGACAGCACATACTTTGAAGATGTAACTTCAGAACATTGGGCACTTGCATATATCAATGCGGCATACGAGAACAAATTAATCGAAGGGTATGAAGACAAAACATTCAGACCAGATGAAGAAGTAACATATGCAGAAGCAATCACAATGGTAATAAGAATGCTTGGCTATAGATCAAATGTAGAAATGTCTACAAAGCAATGGCCAGATAATTACTTAGCAAAAGCTAAAAGTTTAAAGATACTTAATAACGTATCATACGATGACCATAGTGAAGATGCATTAAGAGGAGAAGTAGCAAACCTTGTTTGGAATGCATTAAATGTAGAAAAGAGATATACAACAGCAGGAATATTAGAAGATGTTAGAACAGATAACTTATCTGGCAAAGCAATCACAATCGATGGCGAAACATTTTCTTATGATCCAAACCACAAATCAAACAAAGGTGTAACAATTGAAAATTATGAAAACGGAGTTATATTCTATACATTAACAAAGAACTTAGAGAAAGATGATATAGAATTCATCTCTGGATTAACAGTAGCTACAATCAAAGAGGATTCGTTTGATGACTATGTAGAAGATAAGGAAGAAAAAGAAGGCAAAGAACTTCTATTCAAAGATAGAGGTATAGAAGATTTTGATGAAGACTTCTATGACGAATTTGAAGACTATGTATTTATAGGATTAACATATGACCAAGATGAGGAAGAGGTAGTAGACATTGACCTAATTGCAATGGGAGAAAACATCACAGCTGACAATTTCGAAAAATTCGATAGAGTATATGTAGATGATGTTGAAGAGGTAGTATACATTGTATCTGGAATGCCAGAAATAGAAGAAAAATAAAAGAAAATCGCCCGTGAAAGCGGGCGATTATTTTTTGTTTTTAATTGACACGAACTAACGTTTGTGATATTGTTTTTGTGATGAGGTTGTTTGGATATGATGTGATTTGCCCTTTTTTATTTGTACGAATGAAAAAGGGGGTGATGCCCATGATAGAAACTGACTACATATTGTTTGTAATCGAAATTCTATTTATAGCATCGTTCTTGAAGATACTAATCAACAAGAATAAATAGCAATAAAAAAATCACTCTATCCTTTGCAGCGGTTGAGTGATTTTTACACCAATCGGGGCAAGTCACATTGTGACTAACGCCTCATCTTTAATTTAATTATATTATACTAAAATCAAATGTCAATACGCCGGTATTGACATTTTTTTATCCCTATAATATATAGTAGATTTGTGAATATAGTAGATTTGTGAATTTGGTAAAAAATAACAATCTTTCACATAAATCCCCCAAAACCATCTCAAAAAACCCCTCAAATACTGTAAAAATTAACAAAAATGTACACAAATGTAAATAAAATGTAAATTCGGTAAATGTTTTATTAACTTTGTTGACTTTAATTTTTGTAATTATATAATGCAAGTGAAAAGTAAGAAATGAGAACACTTCTCATAATCTTACCGATCAAATTAAGTCGTTTAGAGCAGAAAAAAGAGGGGAAAGGGCG
>CAYMVI010000032.1:0-3801 GCA_964394075.1 uncultured Eubacteriales bacterium
TGTAGCGTCAGAGCGTAAGCCTAACGAGAAGGGATCGAAAGATCCCTTCTTTTTTTATATTTTTTCTAAAAAACTATTGACAAACGCCCGGAATTGTGCGTATGCGGGCGAAATTTTACCACAACACAAGCAAAAAGTCAAGAAAAATCTTTAATTCCTGGCAAAAAAACATAATTTTTTCACAAAACTCACATGTTTTGTTCATATTTTCTACACAATTTTGTGAGATAATTGATCGGGGGCTTCTAAAAATCGAACAAATGTTCGTTAGAACAAATGTTCGTGAAAACAAATGTTCGTGAAAACAAATGTTCGCTCCACCGCAGTAGAGTGCGATAGCGAACGGATGTTCGCCATTAACGGCCGTATCTGAAAACCTGCGCCCATACGCCCTTTTTTCAGAGAACCAGGGTCTATACGGCCTGCGCGCATAATCCCATAAAAAAAGGGAGCCGCGCATACGCAGCTCCCCGGTGGAGGGCGTCACCCCTCCAAGAGAAAGAGAGAGGAAAGGAGATTACGCCTTGGGCTTACGCTTCTTCTGAAGCACCAGCTCAAAGTTGTCATCACCCATAGAAAAAGCAATCATACGCTCCACGTTCGTAACCTCAAGGTTCTCAACGTTCGCCTGACTCTTAACAAACTCTGCCAGAGCCGCAATCATAGCACGCTTAACCTCATCGGGCTTACGAACCGGTGCCTTGCGGGGCTTGCGGTCAGCATCTGCCTTAACTCCGCCCGCTTTTGCCTTAGAGCTGAGCTCCCGCACCACTTCATTAACCATATAACCTTCATCACTAAGATAACGCTCGATGATCTGAGCATTACTCAATCGCTCACGCTTACCCTGCGCAAACACTTCGTCAGGGATGTTCACGGTCTGCTGCTTACCAGTCTCATTGATAAAAGTATACTTCATGTTCTCTCTTTTCTCTCTTGGAGGGAGCGTGTCCAGCCACTCCCTCGCTATTCACTCCTGGACGAGTTCACACCTTTAGGTTAGTGCGCACCTTAGGCAGCCACAAAGGTTGCCGGATCGGACTTCTTCTCACCCTCGGTGCGGGCAACGACGCCACGCTCAACCAGGTTACGAAGAGCAGCCGCGGACTTCTGAGTAGAAACCTCCATCGCAGCCGCGACCTCCTTGTTGGTCATAGGGCCAGCCGCACCCTGGAGCATCTCAAGAACAGCCGCACGGAAGGACTCAACTTCCGGGTTAGCCTTGCGCTCACGGGGCTTGGACAGCTGCTCGATGTACTTGTGGCACATCTCAACGACCTCAGCGTCATGAGCCATCTCCTCAGCGATGCGGACGAACAGTTCCTTGCGGGTGATCTTCTTCTCAGCCATTTTAGTCTCCTTTTCTGCCTACCAACAAGGCAGGCTCCTTATTTTTAGAGGTGGCTACCTCTGATTACCTTTTGTAAGCTCTCTTTCAACCTTACATATATATTATATCATATTTTTTAATATATTGTCAACGACTTTCTTTTGATTCGCCGTTTTGTCAAGTTCCAAGAGGTGAGAAGGAAGAATAACTTTTCTCTCTCAACCTTATAATAATATTATATCATAAATTTTGTGCGGCCGTCCACTACTTTCTTTTGAACTGAAAATAAAAAAATGAAAACCGGAAATGAAAATAATCGTGCGGAGCCACGATAAATGAAAATCATTTTCCGGAACCAGGAATGAAAATTCAAGATGAAAATGAAAATTCAAGATGAAAATAGATGCGGGACTCCCGTGAACAGAGCGTTCGGGAGTGGCCACCAACACCGCAGATATACGGAATTTTTTCATCGAACCAGGAACAACACAACATAGAAAAATTATCCTAAAAATAAAAAAAAGGAGTGTGATTACACTCCTCTAAAAATAGGCCTAGTTATCCTTAAGGCTTTCTAAAAAAAGAATATTTCATATTCTTTTTTACGCTAAACTCAATTTTCAATTTCGTTTAGCAGAAAGCCTTAAGAAGGCTTTCCTTACAGTTATTAATTCGTTCCTCATTAATAACTGTAAATTGTCAAACTGTGATTATAATTTTTTGCCCAAATTATTAGAAAAAATTTTTCGACATTAAAAAACGATATAAAACCCTTTGGGAAAAAGTCTAGAAAATGGTCGTACAATAGGGTCGTACAAATCGTACACGATATGTATACGATTCGTAAAAAGTGGGGCCTGAATAATTGGTCAACTCAAAAATTTTACAAACTGTATACGACTTTGGGTATGATTTTAAGAATTTCAGAACAAGGGGTGGGAGGAGTGTATGAACTGGGTCCACAAACTCCCCTTCACACACCAAACTATGCCTTCTTCGCTAACTTTTCAAGCATAGCTATGTAAATCTCAATTCCATTTCGTATAAACTCTGCTAGAGACATATTCTTCTTATCAGCCCACAGCTTCCATCGCTCTTTCTGTGCTGACGTCAACGTTAACGAAACAGTCTCTGTCCTGCCAACCCTGCTCATATTGATATGCCTCCCAAGCGTAACGATACGCCCAACTCTTATAACTCTCTTTCCAATACCAAGGGATACTAATACCTTCAAAATAATCATTTATGTAATTCAAAGTTCTACATAAAGATTCCAAGTCTATCCCTCCAACAATAAAACATCTTCACCAGATAAAGCTCTATTAATCTTATCCGCAGACAATCCAATAGAAGAAACAACTTCAAAGGTTCCTTCGGCACCATCCGCACTAGGCAGCTCATTACCACCAACAATATTCTCAATATGAGCTTCCACCGCATCAACTACAATAAACTTCTGACCAATATAAGTCAATTCTCTTAGAAATGTGCGGCCACTCCTAACAATATTATAGCTAATCAACCCATTCAAACACAATTGAGTTAATGCTGTTTCAACCTTCTGTCTATTCTTATGCTGGTCACTTTGCCCCAATGCTTCAGTAACAATTTGACCCTTACTAAATAAACATCTTTTGCCCTTACCCCGCAAATAATGATACCTTCTATACAACCATATATAAATATTATTTGTATCACTATTAAAGGTCTTTAACATTTTTTTATAAAACGTTTCATCCAAAGCCACAAAACTTCCCGTAGGCTCTGGCACTATAAAAGTCTTATCATCTTTCTTTACCAAAATACTAGGGTCTTCCTTATACACCTTCATTTTGTTGATGATACTACTTTTCTTATGCCCTTCAATATTCTCTTCCACCGCTTTACCGGTTAATCGCTCTTTCTGAATCAACCTTTCTTTAGTCTTTTGGTTAAAGGAAGAAAATGATCTAATATAACCTCGCATATTATCAAACTCTGGTGAAACTTCAACATGAATCTTTCCCACTAAAAACAACCTTTCAGCGAGTTTTTCCAACAAGGTTGGAAACAACTCGCCATGAGTAGCAAATGAGTATAAAATGAGTATAAAATGAGTAATAGGGTTAGATACTTTTTGGAAATTCACTAGATACTTTTTGGAAATTCACTAGATACTTTTTGGAAATTCACTAGATACTTTTTGGAAATTATTGTAGCCTCTGCCATCCGTTCTCGCATCTTACTCCCAAGTTTCTATCCATTTTTTCGGTTTTTATTCCGTCGGACCGAGGTTGCAACATAAACACAACCTCAAGCTCTTCTATCTCCCCAACACTTAAAATCATCTCACAAATTTGCTCCATGCTTTCCCGCACAAAAGCAGAAAGATTAGGATAACCGGTACACGCTAATGCTAGCTTCCACCTATCCTTCTCTTCAGAAGTAAGAGCTACAGTCACAGCTTCAGTTCTACTCATTCTTCTCCCTCT
>CAYMVI010000033.1:0-3652 GCA_964394075.1 uncultured Eubacteriales bacterium
CGCCGGCAGGTCGGCCGCAAGCGGCCGCCCCGCGGCCTAACGGCCGCCGGCGCTATCCGGCAAGCCAAGCCCACCCACCACCCAACGGATTGCGGCCGCAATCCGTATGAAACGGCCGCAAGCGGCCGAGCGGAATCATTGCGCAACGCTTGTGAATTGTGAAGTCAGTTGCAACGCTTTCAGCATTGCAACCGACGCGCACAACCGCACAAGCGGCAGAATCCACCATGAAAGACAACCTCCGTAGTTCCTCCGTAGTTCCTCCGTAGTGTCTCCGTCGCCACCATTCATGAATCGATTCATGAATTTTATATATCTTTGCGGCCATGACGGGCCTATTCATATTCTTTATTTTCTTGTTTATCGCACTCGCACTGATTGTGATAGACTTATTTCGCAACTCTTAAGCATTTATTATCATGGCAATCTCAAATTCTATTTTCGCCGGCAAAATTCGTAAGAGCACCGGGAACGTCACCGCCAAGGTGTTACAAGGTCGTGTAATTTTGTCCCAGAAGGTCGAGACCAACACGTCCAAAAGTTTCGCCCAAACCACGCAGCGCATGCGATTCCGTTATGCAGTGCTATCGGCCGAACTAATGAAACCCATTATCAAGAACTCGTTTGTACAACGCGGACAGTACGAAAGTTCATATAATGCTTTTATGAAGCATTGTCTCCAGACCGGCCGCGTTATATCTCCGGCCACAGGAGGGTTTACACGTCTTACTTATGCTCCTATCGATTTCCAAATATCGCGCGGCAACCATGTTACATGGGAACAACCCGTAGCGCCAGATACGATGCATACAGGATGGGGCGGTTCTTTTGGGAACTCGGAAGAAAGAGGCGCGGCCCTCACACGTAATCGTTTGATAACAGACGGCTTGAAAGTCGGAGAAATGCTGTCCGTTATAGTGGTTGTCGCCTTAAATCCCGAATCTACCATAATGTGTTGGAAGCGCATTTTGCGCACGGGAGAAGAAGATTGGATAGATGAGGAGAGCCCTCTTTACACGCAATACGTCGTGGACCCACTTAACGATACAAGTATAGAACCTCGTAATTCGGTGGGGCTAATAGACCCGACGGATAAAACTATAGTCGCCGGCGCAGTGATTCGGAGTGCCAATGTCGGCACACCTGCATTCGATTGCTCGACGACTTTCCTCACCTGCTTGACCGACGCACAACTCCGTATCGCCTATTATGGTGCAACACCTCCGAGCGGTGAGTTCTTGCGCATCAACGATTTGAACGCCGACACGTGGACAATCAACGATTTGCGCAACGGAGGCTGGGAAGTTGACGAGCCTAACATACTTGCTCCGGCAAGCCTTGGTTACCTCGAACAAGTCAGTGAAACCATGGGCGACGGAGTAGTAACTACTGAATAATAGTATTGGGTTATATAGTGTTTTGAACGTTAACGAGTGTTAATAAGTTTTCATTTGAGGGGGTGGGCCATTGTGAAATGTCTCACCTCTATTATCTTTGTGTGTCGCCGAAAGGGTAACGGGCAACGCAGGGGTGCGACCCGTGAGCAAGCAGGCGACGCAGCAAGGAGCGGGGCGGTCAGTGGACACCCATTGGCCGCCCTCTATTTATAAACTTATTAACATTTTACAACAATGAATTATTTTGTTTTTTACATCACCCCAGACGGCTACCACCAGATAGCAGGTTTTAAAGATTATGACGAAGCACACGAATTTTGGCACAATCCACAGCGAGGACAAGTTTACCATTTTTGTACAGCACAACAGATGTGGCTCTACACAACGACACAATATCACGTATGATGGAGTATAACGATTTATATTATAGGACGCGCCGTTTGGTGTTTGAGGACTTATCGCGCCGTCAAGGAATGATTTGTCTGTGTGGCAGACTTGCGACCGGCTTGCACGAAATGAATTGCGCCAAATTTAACAAAAGAGTGGACAAAGAAACTAAAAGACTTTTAGAACCATGAAAACAATGTTATCTGTCGATTGGCTGAGCCTTTACGTCGAGGACCTGCCAAATCATAACCTCGAAGATTACAATTATCTAACCGACGGCCGGTTCAAGTTTGAGAAACAAGTCCACGGCACGCAGTCATATAGCGAGTTATATATGGTGTTTGACGTCCATGAAAATCGCACCTTGTTTGCTGAAATCGCAAAAAACCCATATTCCAAAATCCTTTGCGAATCGGGCGGCATAATCAAAATGTCTAATTCGGTGCTTTATGCACCACATTGTTGGGATATATATATAGATTTACTTGAATTTTTACATGCTACTACCAAGAGTGTCAATAGGATAGACCTTGCATGTGACTTTGTGCCGGTCAATGGTTCAGAACAATTATTTATCCGCAAGGTTGCGAATGCAGAGTTATACCGCCGGGGACGACTTGGCAAGTTCAGTTTTTACGGCTCGTATGTAAATCACCAATTGGTGTACACGGGTGCCACTTGGGGCAGCCGTCAGAGCAATGTTTTCACTCGATTGTACAATAAGACGCAGGAGATGCTCGACGAGAAAGACAAGCCCTACATTCGTAGTTTGTGGTATCAGTACGGGCTCGTGTCGTCCATGGACGACACCGATACAAAGGTGTGGAGGGTTGAATTTGAAGTGAAGAACGGTACATTTACTCAAGAAATGGTTATCGACACATTCCAGAGGGACGGCCTCAAGGGCTACATGTACAGCCTTATATGTAATCACTTCATGTTTGCCAAAACTTTCAAAACCAATTCGAGCCGTATGGACTACGATGCACCTATGAATCTACTCGACGGATGGGGGGCTTTCGACAATACACGAGTTGTCAAGCCTAAAGACAAGTGCAAGATACCTAATGCCGACTATAGCGTGAAAGTCGTCATTAAGAGATTGTACATTGAATTGCTATCGAGAGGGGAACAATCCTTGGACACGTCAGCCATATATGCTACATTGGCCTACCTACTCGAGACCTATGATTTAATGAATTGGTACGATAGACACCGAGGGTATTGGATTGCGGAGAATTTGAAATCCCCCGTTGAGTAAAACGGGGGTTAACTTGACAACCCTCCCACAAGTCCACCCACCGGCCTACCCCACCGGCCTACCCCACCGGCCTACCCCACCGGCCTACCCCACCGGCCTACCCCACCGGCCCGTTACATGGTTCAAAATTTTTCGTGTCGAACGAAAAATTTTGTACTTAAGGTAGGTCCAAAAAATTTACATCGAGTAAATTTTTTGGATTCCAATTCGTTGGGAATCGTCCATAGTGTACAATTGCCGGCAAGGGGCATCGAACCCCTTGCCGGCAAGGGCCGGGCACGGGGCGCACACTCTACTTTACGTAAGGGGAATTTATGTAAAATACACTGTACGGCCTATGGCCGCCCTTACGGGTTTTACATAATTTACCTTACGTAAAGTAGCGCGCCCCGACACCGGCCCCCACGTCCTCCCTGCTCATTGGCGCGCCGTGCCGGCTAACGCCGGCAGGTCGGCCGCAAGCGGCCGCCCCGCGGCCTAACGGCCGCCGGCGCTAACCCACTGGCCCGCCTCGCAGGCCCGCAGGGCTCATTGGCGCGCCGTGCCGGCTAACGCCGGCAGGTCGGCCGCAAGCGGCCGCCCCGCGGCCTAACGGCCGCCGGCGCTA
>CAYMVI010000034.1:0-3157 GCA_964394075.1 uncultured Eubacteriales bacterium
TGCCAAGACCGCTTCACAACAGCCTTGTGTGTGCAGTCGTCTGTGACCGCAAACGTCTCTGTCAAAGGCTTGTCTCCCGATACGCGCATACGCTCTGACAATGACACCGCCTCATTGATCTCCGTCTCATAATATTTCCTGCTTGCGCTGTCCCACGTTTCACTTGCCGCATCCCAAACGGACGGTGAGTTTTCCCACGACCAATAATCAACGCGAGAACTTGTTACCGCTCCCATTCATCACGATAACGTGAACTGGAACGTCATCGTCAGTTCATCGTCCACACCTTTATTGATAACAGCGAACGTCAATCTATCGAGGAACGTACCGCCCGAAGCGGCATTGACAACGCCTGCTTCTGTGACAGCACCCGTGCCGACACCTGCGCCGAATGTCGCCGAAAATGCCATGACCTTCGTACCTGCCGTATGCGTATACGTTGCCGCCTTGCGCGTGATCTCCGTTACAAGTGCCGTCTGCGCAGCGGCCGCCGCAGTCGTTCCCGACCCAACTGCGATATACCCCATCGCATTCGGTCTTGACGAAGCATTGCCAATGGCATCACAGATGAAGTCGAATCCTGCGTTCAAAATGATATTATCCTTGCGGACAGTCTGCACATCGCCGTTCGCCTTTTTCAGTACAGCGGTCATACTGCCCTTCATTTTTATCGTTTCACTCATGTTAAGCCTCCTATATTAGCGTACATATAAACGCCCTTGATACTGCCCACAGGCGCGGTCTCCTGCGATTTTGATTCTGCTCTGTTTTGTGCCAACAACTTGACGAACAGCGTCCTTTTACCTTCGCTCTGCGCGATACCGAGCGTCAGCCACTCGCGCTCAAGCGTACCGACCGAAATACCGATATATCCGCCGTCACTTCCGCGCAAATAGATATTGCCGTTTGAGTGACCGAGCATCAGCCAGCCTTCGGCTGACCGAAGCGTAAGAAATACACATTCCCTCATAGTCTCTGTGACCTTGACATTAAGCGTGGTTGAGAATACTTCGGGGAAATCTACCTCTTGATACGATATCCTTGTATCGTTGGCAACATACACACCGTTGCCCCAACGTCCCGATACATATGCGTCCGCGTTCTGCGATTCGCTTGCTTCTGTGCCTCGGTCGCTTGTAAGCGTATCGTTGAGGGAGAAGTTGTCCAATATCTCCGTTGGAATATCCTCCGCATCCAGTTTCAGCGCGATCTCCGTCTTGATCTGTGCCTCGATACCTGCGCTTGCACCTGCCCATCGTACCTTCTGCGCTTCGGCAGAATCCCACGTGAATACCGCTTCGTCCCACAGCTCGAAATCCACCGCGATAGAAGCCGCTTGATAATCCACCCAACTTCTGGCGCGATACTTCTCGTTTAGCGTCACATTGATAAGATACTCTCCGTAGAATACGTTCCTGTCGAGTACAAGAGCCTGACCGACAGCATCATAATACATATTTACCTTTGAACCGCTGTAGGCGATACTGTCTTGATCGAAAGAAAGTATCACATTGCGGTTGATATCTATGGTAGACACCGTAGACACCCACGCGGCATTCTCGCTGTATACTCCCTGTTCGCTGAGTGCCTTGACGAGAAAATAGAACGTCCCTGTACGTGGGAATATGTATTTCTTCTTATTCAGCTTCGTGCGGAACACTTCGATAGCCGTCTCCCATACAGGCTCATTGCCTACCTTGACGACATACTGTACACCATGCACATTCAGCTCGTCCCAGTAAAAGTCAAGACTGTCTCCGTTTCGCTCGACCAAAAAGCCTGTCACATCGGGAACATACGATACGAGCGTTGCCCGCTCTCCCTCGCCGAACGAATCAAAATATGCTACCTCAACGATACGCACGATATCGCTCCCTTGATACAGGAAAATGTTATCGTATACGACATACTTCTGACCGTTTACATACACATTCGCCCCGATACAGTTTGTCGGGATCTCCAAAAACGTTATCAGTGTCCCTTCGTTGTTCTTCGTCAGAGACAAATCCTCCGGTTCTTCGGGACGTGCCTTTGTATAGCTGATAACAGCAGGAGAAGAACACTCCCCATCCTTTGTCACAGCGTATAAATATACATCCTTGCTGTATTCCGCAGGAAGCATCACAGATTCCGTTTCTATCGTCCGTTCCAACAGTCCGTTGGCAGACCCTACATTCGTATCGGTGCGCAGTTCATAGTAGAGAAGCGTATCTATTTTCAAGATATGATCCCACGTAAACCGCGCACCAAGTCTGTCAAACGTCAAGAAGAAATTCTTCGGTGTCTGTACCTCGGTCGAAGGATATATCTCCTCTGCCGTAAACCCATTCGCAAGATTGACCTGCTCTGCCGTATCCCTTAAGAATTGGCGAAGCAGGCTCATTACATACCGTCCGTCACCCTTTACCACAGCAGGCAGTTCGGGAACAGACAATATCTCCTTTTCAAGCTCTGCCATACCGTATCACCGCCTATGCCATGCCGCTTGCGATAGCCTGCTGCAGAGCAGTCATAATAGCCGTATCCTGCGACACATCGTACTCGTTTTCATTCAGCGCAAGAATGACCGCCGAACGGATGATAACATCGTTTACACCGTCATGCTCAAACGGCATATCATCCTCAAACGCAACGGCTGATGGTGTCGTGAAGTATCTGAAACGAATCGTCTCATAATCGTCTACGATCTCCACGCGGCCGTTCGTCATACGAATAGGATACGTACCTGCCATCTTCATATAGTTATCGGGAAGCGTGTCGCCATCCCTCACGATCGTCTCTCTCAAAAGCAGAGGCCAAGACGCGGCGGCAAGAAGAGAACCGACCTGCTGTATTGCCGTATTGAGAAATTCCACACACTTTTCATCCGTGTATTCTTCGGATATATCATGTCCTGCCGCGCGGATACGTTTGACTGCATCCTCAACCGTCATTATCATCGCCCTGTACCTCCTAACAGATGAACGGCATACGCCGTTTCATATTACTGTATCGCCGAGCAGGTACGATGCTGTCTGCCAGCTTCGATATTTCACGCATCATCACATCTGTATCCGCATTGCCCTGCAAAATCATGCACGATACCTTGACGATGAGATCAATAAACACGTTCGGAAGAGCGATCGCATCCGTTTCAACATTACTTACCTGCGCGATC
>CAYMVI010000035.1:0-3130 GCA_964394075.1 uncultured Eubacteriales bacterium
GGCCCACATATATCATCTGTTGGAAGTAGTGCAAGCACATCCTCCAATTTGACATAGGTATTAGTCATTAGCGGTCTCCTCGTCCTTAACACGATACCAGAAGAAATTACAATACTTTTCCTCTTTGCGGATAGCCTTCATAATATGAGCCATTACTCGATCACGATGAATCAGTTCAGGCTCCTTGGCCTTCATGACATTAATAATCAACCAATCAATAGCCTTATCGCAAGACTCAAAAGTAACAACTCGAGCACTCTTTTTCTTGCTAGTTGCGCACCAGAAAGTGCCGGAGGGCATCTTGACATTGGCATTATCCATCGCGGCAGAGAAATTCTTATTCAGAGGATGACAGGGCAGAGGCTCATGAGTCTGCATATGCTCGTATACCTTCTGGAGCATCATAGCATCCTCAAGAGGATTGTGCTTCTGTTCGGTTTCTACCGACTGGACGTAATTAAACGCATGAACCAGCTTAATAGTGCCATGGAAAAAACGCTTGGTTTCGCCAGAGCAGTCTTCAATTTTTGCCATCAAGATTGCTGCGACAGTAAAGGCGTGCTCATTGGTGATAGCAGGCAAAGTGCTCTTTACGAACTTCTCATCGTCGCCATAGGCGATAAAACGGCAGTTCATAATATTACTCTCTTGGGCCATCATCCAAGCATCGAATTCAATTAAGGCTTTATTGATATCAGGAGCCCATTCCAAGTCCTCAGCTGAAATATGTGTCATCTGACTAATGTACGGAGAGATAGAGCTTAGCTGGGGCTTAACCAGAGAGTGGAAAGTAGCACCATTTTCTGCGCAAGCGCCAATAGCAATAATCTCATTTTCAGGCTGGGTGGCTTCAAAGTCAATATAGAATTTCATAGTATCAGCTCCTTAATTATTAGTCGAGGGTTCTGCGTTAATTACAACATTACGATACTTCTTACTGAAGTAATGGCAAAGTAAGTCTTCGACAGACTTTTTACCAAAGCGATCATCAAACCAAATATACTTGGTGAGGTTATAATCTTCCGGGCCATCACAATCGCTATATCCTAAATATCCGGTAATATACCAAAGTTTAGCTCCCATAATAACCTCACTTTCCAATCGCTTGAATATAAATGCGAATAGTATCAGCCTTACATTCAAGGGAATTTGCTCGATCAATATATCCACTTGCTTCCCAATAGAGCTTTCTGGCAAATTTTTCCATTTCCTCAATACTCATATTCTCGAGTTCAGGATATTCTGCGAATACATCTTCGAGGTCTTCTTCTTGCCAGAGTTCAAGATCTAATTCAGAAAATCTACCCATTACATCTTCACCTTCTTCCAAGTGAAAGGATTGTAATAAACAATCTTATAGCAATGAGGGCAAACAGTAAGAAGACGACCAGTGCCGTGACCACGTTCAGTCTCTCGATGACTGAACTCAAAAACCGTTTTACAGGTCTTACACTTGGTTCGATAACCTTTTTCTTTTGCATAAGAAATAATTCTTGCCATTAGAAAATCTCCTTCCAACCATTGCGACGTATGATAGCTCTCATATTCTGAACACCAACAGGATTCATAGAATGAATACGAATTGGATAATTGCGACCAGTCTCTTCAAGCCAATCAAGAAGCTTGATATAATCTCCACCATCCCAAGCAAAATCACCAGCATCGTGATCAATATCAAGAATGATAGTGCTATACCACAGATCCTCGGGAGGGAAATCCCATTCATCAAGCGCATTTTCAATGCGATTCTCAAAATCAATGATATAGGCTTTTGCTTGATTTACGCTGTTACACCAAATATCATAACCCAGAGGAGCCGGACGGCGATCATCAATCCATATTTTATATGTCATTTTTATCACTTCCTTAACCTTATATATATATTATAACATTTTTTTTATAAAAAATCAAAATAGGGTATTTTTCCAGTTTTTGGAAAAATACCCTATTCTTATCCTTCGTAAGAGAGATATTCCTTAATATCTTCATCAACGATTTCATCGAAACTGAGATCTTCATCTTCAGGGTCTCGATCAGTTTCTCTCGCCCAACTTTCAAGAAAATCTCTCAAGGAATAACCATACCACTCCCAGTTATCCACCCCTCCAGATTCTAAAGCCTGAAGTCGTAGCCAAGCTCGAATAAAATCTCGGAGGTGCTGTTCTGGCACAAGTCTATATTTCATTAAACTTCCCTCACAGTTAAAACTTTAGAACTTGCGATATCATAGTGATCGTCCCACTCATCGGTAGAATATACCATATCACTCAATCCATATAGGAAATCATCAATATACTCGACCGCATCATCCTCGTCTTCTACATCTTTAACAAGGACTTTTAAGACGATTTCAACCTCATAATCCCGCTTCATAATTCGGATCCTTTTGTAACCACCAGTCAAGCTCGTCTGGATGTTGCCATCTATCCCAAACGACAGACAATTCCTCAATGTCTTTAAAAAACATTTCTACCCCCGGACGGACAAGCCGATCGTCATGATAGTGACCAAAAAGCCACACATTCCAATCAATCATATTCTTAAAGCCATCAAACCACTTTTCCATGCTTTTATCGACAGTAGATTGATCGAGTCCAGCAAGGAAAAGGTCCCTTGGTTCCCAGCTTTCCGGTCCAGTGTGAGTAAAAACGAAGTCAAAATGCTTATTAGCGTGTTCGACTTCAATAGCTTCCATCTCTTCTGGAGTCAACTGTTCGTCTTTAAACCAGCCCGTCCAAGAAGCTCCGGCCGGCATACGGGATAGACGATACCATTTATCAACAGAATACGCTCCTCCAATAGTGAGAATAGAGTGACCATCAATTTCATATTCTCCACCGTCTTTGAAATAGCGAATTAGAGGATAATCAGGCTGATACCAAACTTCTCCTTTGACATTTTCGTCATACAGAGATTCAATGCCTCCCAGATTTTCCGGACGCTCTTCATGATTTCCTCTGACACAGTAAATTGTAAAACCTCTCTTACAAAGAAGAAGCTTATTCTTCTTATCTGTTTTGTTAAGATAGAAGTTAATTCCTGCATCACCAAGGATAATCAATGCAGTCTCTTCTGGAATATATTTATTTGTATCAAGGTTCATTAACCGTTCGCCCACATGACCGTGAGT
>CAYMVI010000036.1:0-2913 GCA_964394075.1 uncultured Eubacteriales bacterium
TAATCTTACCGATCAAATTAAGTCGTTTAGAGCAGAAAAAAGAGGGGAAAGGGCGACTTAATCCATCAAATTAAAACTTTTCGCTCGACAAATTCAAAGGAGGATTTATAAATGAAAAGAGTTTTATCTTTAGTACTAGCTCTTTCAATGGTTATGAGCATGTTCACATTCTCATTCGCAGGAACATCTTTAAAAGACGTTGCTGGAACAGAATATGAATCAGCTGTTGAAGCGTTAGTAGAATTAGGAATCGTAAACGGATATGACGATGGAACATACCTTCCAGAAAACGTTGTATCAAGATCAGAAATGGCTAAATTATTAGTAGTTGCTGCAGGTTTAGCACCAGCTGCTGAATTAGCTGAAGGAACAACAAAATTCAGCGACGTAGCTGCAGATCACTGGGCTACAGGTTACATCAACGTAGCTGCTGAATATGGTTATGTAATGGGTGATCCAGATGGATCTTTCAGACCAGATGACACAGTTTCATATGCTGAAGCCATTACAATGGCATTAAGAGTATTAGGATACAAAACAGTTATTGAAGCTAAAGGAACATGGCCAACAAACTACATCGCTAAAGCTGAAGAATTAGATCTTCTAGAAGATGTAACATATGGTTCATATGCTACAGGTGCTAAAAGAGGAAACGTAGCTTTAATTATTTGGAACATGTTAAGAGAAAACATGTGGGATGTTAAAGAAGAATCTGAAGGCGACGGTTTAACATATGGTGATATCGGTAAATCAATGTTAAATACAAAATTCAAAGATTACAGATATTTCACAACAATATTTGAAGGTGTTGATATCGTTGATGAAGGTGTTGTAGAAATCGATTTATATGCATGGTCAAATCTTGAATATGCTAAAAACGACTTCTATTCATTTGTACCTGGTTCAGAAGTAGAAGTATTAGTAAACATCAAAAACGACACATTACTTTCAATGGTTGAAACAGATGAATACAAATACTTAGCAGGTGGAAAAGCTGACATCGACGAAGAATACGATGATAATTCTTATATTGATGATATCTATGCTTATGGATATGCTATGATCGATGGAAAAAATATCGTAGGTATGACTCAATTAGATGTTACATCTGAATATATCTACGAATTAGATGATTCTAGCTCAAAGAGATTAAAATACAACGGAACATCTTCTTTAAATTATGAAACATTTGAAGATTATGTTGTATTAAAAGATGGTGAAAGAGCAGACGTTAAAGACTTAGAAGTTGGAGATGTTTGGTCAACAATTACTTTCGCTACATCTGGAGATTCTGTAACTTTCTACATGATTTCTGGTGCTGAAGCAGAAGGTAAATTAACAAAATTAGTATATGAAAAATTCGAAGATTCTAAAAAAACAGAATATCCAGTTGCTACAATTGGTGGTGTTGAATACCCAGTTGCTGCAGGTGCTGTATACTTCGAAGATGCTGAAGATGTAGAGGATGGAGAAGAAGAATCTTTATTAGCTGCAAATGATGCTACATTCAAAGATATGAAAAACGAAGAAGTTACATTCGTAACAGACTTCTTAGGTAGAGTTGTTGCTGTATTATTCGATGGAGAATTAAACGGTGGAGACGCTACAGAAGGTGCAGATGAATCTAAATTCTATGCATTAAATGGTCCAATCGAAAGAGACGGAAGCACATATACAATAGCTGTTGCTACAGAAGATGGTGAAGATGAATTAACATTCGCTAAAGGTAAAGGTAACAACGCTTGGAAAGATGGTACAGATTACGCTGGTTACTTCGTAATCATGACATTAAATGATGATGATGAAATCGAAACTTTAAGTGGAGATTATTCAGGTGAACACGTATTAGCATTAAGAGCTGATATGAGCGGAGACGCTGATAGCAAAGATATGATTCTTTACTACAATGAAGATGCTGATTACTATACAGTATCTGGTGAAGCTTCATTAACATTTGATGAAAACAAATTATTAGACGCTAACAAAGCAACTGTTGCTAGAGTTAACGACGACACAGTAGTTGTAGTTCTTGTATATGATGATATGGGAACAGACAAAAAAACTGATGATGAATACAGAGTTGAATTCGCAGGTATCGAAGAAATCGAAAACATGAAGAATGATCCAGCTGTAATTATCACAGACAATGGTTCTTCAAACTTTGCAAGAGCTAAATATGTTGTAATCTTCGACGAAGTTTCTTCAAGAGAAGATGATTTAGTAGGTATCGTTAAAGATGTTTCTGAAAACAAATTAGGTGATACAGTAATCACTGTTGTTGAAGACAGAGATGACGAAGCTAAAGATGGAACAGAATATATCCTAGCTGATGGCGAATCAATTGGTGATGACATTCAATTCGTAATGTATTCAATCGAAGAAAACAAAGACGGAGAATGGGAATTAACTTTAGTTGACAGATTAGCTAATCACGAATTAAGATCTGGCGAAACAAATCATGCTTATATCGATGAAGCTGAAAAAGACAAACCATCAAACGTTAGCGATGACGGAAGAGAAGTAATCTTTGAAGGTTTAGGAAAATTCGATATGGATGATGAAGATGTTGTTGATGCTTTAGATGATGCTAGAATTTACGTAGTAAACGTAGTTTTAGATGCTGATGAAGATCCAACAGAAACTCAATACTTTGTAGACAACTATACAGAAGTTGACTATGCTGATGTTAAATTAAAAGAATTAGACAGAGTAAAATTTGTTGGTGCTGAATTCGACACAACAACAGGTGCATTAGTTGATGCTGACGCTGTTCTAATCATCAGAGGAATGGAAGCTAGATAAGATAAACTCTTATTCATAGTATAACCAGTAAAAAAAGGAATATCCTTAAAGGATATTCCTTTTTTGTTAGCTTCTTCCTGCCTCATATGCTGAAGCTATCACAATGGCTCT
>CAYMVI010000037.1:0-2622 GCA_964394075.1 uncultured Eubacteriales bacterium
GTCGATGAAGTGCAGATTGGTCGCCAAGATGCAGTTTTATCTTGGGATGAAATTAACAATGTTGTTTCTTATAATGTATACTGCGACGGCACTTTAATTGCAAATACTACTGCGACAACCTATACTCATACCAACCTCGACCAATTAAAAACATACTCTTACACAGTTGTACCTGTTTATGATGGACAATTTGCTGCTACTCCGTCAAATGAAGCAACGGTTACAGCTGAAATAATCCCCGTTGCTCCCGTTTTGAGTACTCCGATAGATCACAGCGGATATGCAACTGCCGAGTTATTATGGAAACAACCTTATGGGATAATTCCCGATTATTACAATGTTTATCGCGACGAGGTGTTGGTGGCATCGATAAGAGCTTTTGACTATATTGATACCAACTTGACCGAAGGTGAACATGTCTGGACTGTAGAGGCTGTATACTCCGATGGCAAAACTGCCATGAGTAATGAAGCCGGAGTTTATGTGGTGGCTCGTCAGCTTGAAAAGAAAACATATATCGTAGAAGAGATTTATGATTATGAAATGGCCGAAATTACAAACAAACCCGATGATTTTGCTTCTGCCACAAATTATCGTCAAGGTGCTTATTACAATGGTTATTGGTATTTGATGGGGACTGCGGGCAACATATTGAAATTCCCTACCGAAGATCCTCGTACGGGTTATACTGTGGCTAAAACTATAGATGCCTATCAAAGTGTCGGTATCGCTGTAGATAACAATGGCAACATAGTGGTACGCGGCATGAATTCTCTCGACTCTGAAAGTGCTATGGCGACAAACTATATAACTCGATTGGAAAATGCTATCGTATACAGCAATGACTTTGCTGCAAATAAAAATGTGGCATTATACAACATGAATAATACCATAAGTTATGACGAAACATTAGGGCGCGCCGATTATTACAGTGCAAGCGGAAATTTATTGTCAGGCACAGGCTATTTGTACTACATATACAACAACGACAATCGCATTATTCGCGAGACTATCGTTAATGGTGTTTATAATAGCAGTGATATTTTGACTCTTGATGATTACAATACTGAAAGTATCGGAAATTATGCTTTCCCCATCGGTTCAACCGGAAATTATATTGCAACTTTACGCAATCAAATAGTTATAGACAACAATAAAAATATCGTTACCAATTCTTTAAGCCGTTCAATTCGGGCAGGCGGTGCGACTATTGATTTTGATGGCAAAAGATTTATTATTCTGCCGGATGAATTAGGAGATGATGCTAACGGTAATTTCATTGTGTCGTTTATGGATGACGAATCATCCGATTATTCTGCTTCAGTACCTGTCTTGCAGAAAAATTATAAGCCTACCGAGATTGCAAATGTGGCAAACATTGCTGATGCAGATACGGAAGTTGTAGGAAACTGGTTAGCCACCGAAGTCGGGACTTGGGATGCAGGTGATTGCGTTTACATATATCAATATGTACCCGGTGTACGTTTTGCAAAATATCGTTTGTACTCGTCGGATGCCTTCCCTGCCACCAATGTTAATATTGAAATATCTACGACTTATAATGATGATAACACCGAGATATTAAGTTTTGACAGTGAAATCTCTTGGTCTGCGCCTCAACTTGATGAAGGATTTAATTACGACGTGACTTATTCTTTGCAGTTGAAAGATGCTGAAGGAAATATAGTTAAAAATAAAAACGACAACGAAACTACCATAATTAACGCCGTTGATGGACAATCTCAATATACGGTAACCGATTATAGCAATCTTGACTATGGTGTAAATTATACTGCTTATCTTACCATAAATTATACAACCGAAACTGATGCTCGCAGTAGTGAAACAACGACAAGCAGTGCAAGTCACTCATATCCCGTATATGCAACCGAATCTCCCGTTGTAACCATTAAATTCAACCACAATTACGACAAAGTCGATCCTGACAGTTGGATTATGAAATACGTTAATACTACTATTGAATTTGACGCACCCAACTACAATGATGTTGAACCGATTTCATATTATGAAGTATATTATACTGACGATAACGGTTCTACTTTCAATAAATTGGAAAACTTTGTGCTAAATGATGGCAATGCAACTGTTGCATCGGTAATTCCTGCCGATTTCGATTTCGAAAATACCGATTACGTATTACTATCGGAAGAATTCCAATATAAAGGATTGGATGAAAACGGCGATGTAATTTATACCGAAGATATTAAATCGCAAGATTACAACTATATCATTCGTACGGTTTATGCCGCAAATGCAACAAATCAAAACATTACAAAAACTGCCGACAGCGGTTTAGCTGAACTTAACAGAATCGAAACAGGCGTTGAAAATTTAATTAACGATAATTCCGACATGAAAGTATATCCCGTTCCGGCTCAATCGGTAATTAATGTTAATGTTCCCGAAACGATTGATTTTGCTGAAATATATTCGGTTTCCGGTGCTGTCGTTAAACGTGTAGCCGGCACCGGCGAAAGTTCTATGACTATCGATATTGAAGATTTGGCCACAGGATATTACTTCTTGAAAGTCAATGACCGACCTATGATGAAAATTGTTAAAAAGTAATTTTATATGTTCTTGATGTGACAGGGTGCGTCT
>CAYMVI010000038.1:0-2562 GCA_964394075.1 uncultured Eubacteriales bacterium
CGGCTAATGTTATTCTTTCCATTAGCAACCAGCAAACACTTGTCTTTTGTAAGCATCAACTGAATAATTTTTTCAATACCACCAATATGCAAAAGAGGAAAATTATTAAAACCTCATGGTCGGGGGGGTGAGATTCGAACTCACTCACCTGTTAAGGAATGGATTTACAGTCCACCGCGACTCTCCAACTTCGCCGCCCCCCGTTATAATGCGGTTTCCCGGGTATCTTTGTTGAGACACATAACCGCAAAGAGTTACTCAACCTTTATCAGCCGAAGCTTCTCCCTTAATGCGGTTAGGTGAAAGCAACCGCAAACTCCCTCTCGTCTGTCTTTTATTACGCTGTTTTGCCTCAGCACCCTTGAGAGACCGGGTTCGGCGCGCCAGGCGGGATTCGAACCACACATCCGGTAGTACAAGTCCGTGCCCTGAACCATTAGACGACTGACGCATATATATTGGTGAAAGGGAGGCTTATATACCGGTTGCCCTTTCATCCGGCCGCCCTAACACTATTCGGTTTATCGTTATACCGCAAACGCCAGTAGTGTGCTTATACGCTAAAATCGGGTCGCGCGCAGTCCGATACTCTTTAAAAGATGGACGCTTCTAATCCTACTTCCTACTGGAAAAATTAAAAGGACTTACATACGATTTCCGACCGTATTGCCTTGGCACCCCCTGTTCGGAGTCGAACCAACACCCGCGGGGTTAGAGCCCGCTGTACTAACCGTTATACTAAGGGGGATGGCACCGGTTGATGGAATCAAACCACCACCAAAAGAGTCAGAGTCTTTTGTACTATCATTATACGAAACCGGTATGTGTGCCGCCGATCGGGTATTCGGGAAACGGCATTTATTCTAATGCTTTTTTACTATTTACAGGAACAAAAGTTTTAATACGATTATGAGTTAAAACACCCATTAACTTGTCGTTACCATCAACTTCTTTAATATAGATATATGCCTTATCAGTAGAAATAGCTGAACGACCTTTTGGAATAGTAATTCGTTTAGCAATATCTTCTAAACGCTTAAAATCCATTGTATTAACTTCAATTCGACTTTGACTGCCAATAATCACAAAAGAAAATTGATTTTCAACAAATACTGGATTAGTATCAATAATTTTTCTAACCCATTTCATTTGGTATTCATCATCGCAACCTATGCAAATAAGGCGAGTATTTACTACTTCTTTTTCTTTCATAATAACTCCTTTTTTATATTTTTCCTTAACTTACATATATATAATACCATATTTTTTTATAAAAATCAAAGAAAGAACCTAAACACCGCATCTGGGCCTTATGCCCTTGCTTTTGCCCTTATTACAGGTCTCAGGGTTAGTGGTTTGTTCTTTGGCCTACTGGAAACCCTTTTTCGGTTGGCTGGGGTACAGGGATTCGAACCCCGACTTTAGGAGTCAAAGTCCCGCGTGCTACCGTTACACCATACCCCAATATAGAAATCGTATAAACAAGACACATTTTTCTCGTTGCTTTACCCACTAAGCTATTCGTCAAATTGGCTGACAAAGAAGGAGTTGAACCTTCGATACACAAGTTGTGTTATTTGCTGTATATGTCTTTATTTATGGTCCGGTGAGGTTATATCCGCTGTCATCATGACCCAATTTTATTCCTTGTTGTCATACTAAAAGGGATATCACACTCGTTCAAACAACAATTCTTGCGGACACCGGTGGTGCGGGATAAGGGACTCGAACCCATAGCCTCATGCTTGTAAGGCACGCGCGCTAACCAGTTGCGCCAATCCCGCATGCGGTTTAATACCAAGAAACCGCAGTAATCATGCCGATCTTAGGAATATCTTTACCATCACGGCAAAGCATGAGTAACTTCTTAAGAGCCACTTCATACTTCAGTTTTGCGATAGTAAGTTCCATATTTGCGATTTCAAAGTATTCGTCGTTGGCCCATCCGAACATGTCTTCGGCACGCTGAAGTTCAGCACGCGCATTAAGCATATCCATCATAGCCATTTCCTTTTCAGAGTAAACTTTCTGCTTTGCCATAAATATCAATTCCTTTCTTAACTTTCTATAAATATTATAACATAATTTTTTATAAAAATCAAAAAAGAACAAGACGCCTAATAACAATAAAATTTGATTTTAAGTCAAACGCGTAAACCAATTCCGCCAAATAGCAAAAGCTGCTACCACAGGATTCGAACCTGCAATCTTCTGTTAAGAAGGATTGCTGCAAGCGTCTTTAATTGATTATAAAAACCTAAGAACCCGTAGGTTACCTAAGTATGATCTAAAAAAACAAGACTCATAAGGATTTTAACAGTCCATAGAGTAAATTGGCCTTCTGTTTATCCTCTCTATAAAGCCAACTTCAAACCTCTTAAACATAACTATTTACATCACCTATCCAGTTAGTACCTTGAACGGAATGAAAACTGTTACCCAATTTCTATAAAACAAGAAAATTGAATGTTTGCTGTGATGAGCCTTAAAAATGGTAAGTCGTTTGTTGCAGCAGACGACTTGGTCCGAGTGGTGAGACTCGAACTCACGGCCTCTAGATCC
>CAYMVI010000039.1:0-2506 GCA_964394075.1 uncultured Eubacteriales bacterium
GTGGAGCCTATCGAGGGGAGTACCGAAGAGCCGTATCTTTACTATGATTTTTCGCGTATTACGGTGGATTATTACGATGGCTTGGGGCGCATCAAAAGCCGTGTTAAGGCGGGTGGGACGTATTCGGTTATAGATCAGGCCGATTTCTATATGTATGATGCTCAAGGACGGCTGTACAAACAATTTTTACCTGTCAGAACTTACAATATAGGAGGTTATTATCCGGGTGATGATTTTGAGGTGTTGGCAGAGGAGTTTCATGGTGATAAATACGGTTATACTCTTACAAACTATGATTATACCGATGACAACAGGGTGCTGTCTGTTACTGGACCGGGAGAGTTGTGGCACTCTTCAGGCAAGAGGGTTCATCGTCAATATGATGTAAATTGTGACAGACCTCACTACCGTTGCATGCGTTATGATGTGGGCAATGACGGCAAGCTGTACAACAAGGGGTTATATCCGCCGGGAAGATTGAAGGTCACTGAATATATCGATGAAAACGGAGATAAAGATATGATTTTCATTAATCGTGAGGGTCGAAAGGCTTTACATCGACAAATTAACGGTCTCGACATTGCAGATACGTATTGGATTTATGATATGTTCGGTAGATTGAGATATATCTTAAGTCCCGAAGGGTCTACACGATTGAGTGTCGAGGGTTTGTGTGATGAGGACGTTATAGACCGGTACTGTTACAGATATGAATATGACGACCGTCGTCGCTGCATAGAAAAGCAGTTGCCGGGCGCGGAGCCGGTATATTATGTATATGATCGGCTCGGACGGGTGATTTTCTCACAGGACGGTGTGCAACGAACAAAAAAAGAATGGTCGGTGTTCAAATATGACCACAAGCATCGCATTGCGGTTGAAGGACGCGCGGTGATGCCGTTAAGTTTCAGAGAGGATTTGCAAGCCAAATGGGGCGATACGTTGTTTATGGAAAGATATGATGTTTCGATTATGATGGAGTCCAAATTGAAATATACTTCTAATCTCGATGTGCCGAATTTTATTGCCGACAAGGCTTATTTCTATGATGATTATTCGCATTGGGAAAAGGCGATTCCTACGGCTGCGGGATTTCTTAATTGCTCCGGTATCAGTGCTCGTGGGTTGCAAACGGGTACGGCGGTTACAGATTTCAGCGGAAATGTTTATGTGACGATAAATGTGTTTGATGCCAAAGGCAATATTACGTTGTCGTGTGAACGCGATGTATACTCTCAAATTTATCAGATTAACGAGTATCGCAAATACAATTTCCTGAATCAATGCACCGAGAAACGAAGGGAAACTCAAATGCTTGAGGAAGGTTTGATCGAGGAAAACCACATTGAGGAATGGAGATATGAACAAACCATGTGGGGACACTTGATTGAAACGAGATATAGATATGGCGGAACGGGCAGTTGGACGAGATTGGCGGGATATGTTTATGATGACTCTGACCGAATGACGACTTGTTATTACAATGATTATAAAAACAAAATAGATTACTCTTATAATATTCGAGGTAATTTATTGTCGCAAACAGGGCCTAAATTCAGGCAGGAATTATATTATGGAGAAGTGCCGGATTCGACGGTCGTGGCGCGTTTTGACGGCACTATATCGATGTTGGAGGAAGACCGATGGAACGGGACGGCAAAAACCGAATACGCCAAAAAGATTTATTATGACAAGATGGGACGCATTGTCCGAGTTAAGGACTCGGATTCGACGGTTTACAATGAACGTTACGAATATGACTTGAATGGCAATGTGACGGAAATTGTCAGGGGATATACGGGAAATGAAATCGGCTCGTTGCAATTTTCTTTTGACGGAAACAGGTTACACTCTTTGTCTCAATCGACAAATAACTTTGAATTATTGGATACTTTTCCGATTTATACAGGACCGACAATAGGCGAATTGACCGTTCCGGTTGTTTATGATGAGTCGGGGCGTGTGGTAGAAGATGCTTCGCGAGGGATTACTGCCATCACATACAATCCGCTGAATCTGCCCAAGAAGATACAATTGGGCGGTAACGATGCCATATACATGACTTACAGGGCTGATGGAGTGAAAGTGAGTGAAAAGACTGAACATCGATATGTGAAGATAGTGGAAAGGGTGAACAGTGACGGAGATACGGTATACACCGAACGCGGGGTGTTGGAGTTGGTCAATCGTGAATATTATGGTTCGATGGTTAAGGAAACTGGGCGTCCCACTCGGATTTACAATGAAATGGGTTATATCGACATACACCGCAATGACAGCATTGAGTTTTGTTACTTCGAGAGAGATTATTTGGGCAGCATAAGGGCGGTAACCGATGCCGACGGAAGGTTGTTGCAGTCGGTGGATTACCATGTCAGTGGTAATCCGGTGGTGAATGTGGTGTCGGATCGGCAGGCGACCAATCGGCTACATACGGGCAAGGAGTTTCAACCGTTTCAAGGGGTGGCGTTGTATGACAATCTGGCGCGGTATTACGACCCGATCG
>CAYMVI010000040.1:0-2426 GCA_964394075.1 uncultured Eubacteriales bacterium
CCTTGGCATTTTTGGTATGATGTTGATGGTTGCTGGTTTTGTAAGAAAAAGAATGCTTGCGGGAACTGTAAAGTAGCAAAACAATATATTGCCGAAAAGCAAAATACTAAAAGAAAAGTTGAACGTAGATTGAGAGATCGGCTTGATTTTTATTAAAAAAAATGATATAATATATATGTAAGGTAAAGGAAAAAGACTTTAACAGCAATAAATGGACGGTAAATCCATCGCTTAAATGCTACGCAGGTTCGAATCCTCGCTCTCCCCACCATTATATGGGGAGATAGGGAAGTGGTTAAACCCAATGGACAGAAAAAATAAGTCTTGTCTCCTCTCAAAGAAAAATTTGACATTTGAAAAAATTTATGTTATAATATATATACAAAATAAAAAAAGACTCTTACAGCAATCTAATCTGATAATTGGCTAACAACTGATGTAATTGGAAAAGAATGTGAGTCTTGTATATTTCCGGGTGTGGCGGAATAGGCAGACGCAAGGGACTTAAAATCCCTCGGTGGTAACACCGTACGGGTTCGACTCCCGTCACCCGGACCATTGAGGTTAAGCTCATTAAATAAAGGCTTTCAGTTGAAGATATAGGTTATAGCCTTCTTAACAAAACAAGTGCGAATCTGGTTCGGCATAAGCCACCGAATAGCTGTGGGTTTGGTGTTAGGGCCAAATACCAAACTGAATGGTTAGTTTTAAACGAAAGGACTGAGTCCAATGTACAAGGTGATTTTCTTCTAAATACTTTTAAGGAGGTATTTAGAATGAGTAGGTCTTACAAAAAAACTCCGCGAAGCGGAGATCGAAAAGACAAGTTTTTTAAAACTTATGCAAACAGAAAGTTAAGACGAGATAAATTCAACAATTTACAGCACAAAAGCTATAAAAAGAATTTTTGTTCCTACGACATTTGTGACTATGAAACAATTGGATGGACATTCGAGGAATGGTATCAACGTGCCGTTCGTCGATGGCATCAATGGGGATACCGTTACGAACCCTATCCTACCCGAGAAGAAGAGTATCGTCAATGGTATAAATGGTTTAAAATGAAGTGATTGCTTGCGGCTTCCCTCACTATAAAAACAGGAAGCCGGTCCAATGCGGGGTTGATGTTTAACGGCTAGCATGCCAGCCTTCCAAGCTGGACGTGGGGGTTCGAATCCCCTACCTCGCTCCAAGGAAATAAAACATTTCCTCTCCCTTCCTTTTCATTTCTACTTTCGGTCAAAATATGAGAGCCATCACAGCAAATTTTTGTATTTAGATAATGCAAAAAAGAATTTGATGATTTATCAAATTAATAGAAACAAAATTCTATTTTACAAATGATAGTTCTTTGGGAATGGCAATAGAAGTAATATGATTGAACGGCTCTCGAAATGAGTTCGGTCTTATGAAGGACATTGACTAACAAAGAGCGACTTATACAGATCGCGACATAAAGGCACACACAGCAAAAACTTATAAACAGTTTTGACATATAAAAATATGATGATTTATTTTAATTAAGCCAAAAAGTTTTTAAGTGCCTTGTTATAATTAACCCTTGATTTGCCGTCTTAGGAGGTTACCGTTTAGTCTCGGGTGCTATCGGAGTGAAGATCGGCAGACCAACAATTCACAAAATGAATAATTAGTAAAGACGCAGCCAGCAACTTTTTAACTTTCTTACTGTATTAATGAAATTTTTAAAAGTCGAGCGTCTTGTTTTTATCTGCGCGTGTAGCTCAGCCGGTAGAGCAGTAGCCTTTTAAGCTATTGGTCGTGGGTTCGATTCCCGCCACGCGCACCATTAAATTAAGGAGGTTGTTGAATGAATTTATATAAGCTTCATAATGTAGGCCGAAAAAATATTCGATTATCTCCTGGCGATATTCTTTCTCGTAAGAAATATTCAGTTGGTTATTTAAAATCTTTAGCTGAAAAATATGAAATGCGAGAATTCCTTGAGTATGATTATTGTTGCAGAGGAGAAGATCATAATTGCTGGATTGAAGTTGAAGGCATTGATTATGGTTGGCTTTGGTTAGAAAAAGATCCAAAAGAAATGCCAAAATTGCTCTTTAATCATGCTCTTAATATTTTGAAAGCTCATCGTAAAGAACTATATCAAAGAAAAATATTTATCGTTGAGAATGAAGATAAAATTTCTATTTTCATTTTTCTTCGAGATATAAATAAGAGCGATTATATTTTAACTTTTGCAAAAAATCCAGAAGCAGAAGTTGGTTTATTCTAATCTTTTGGTTGGAAAGTAAGTCAATTAGATTGCAGTGACACTTATCTGTAATCATAAACGCATTTCCGTAAAACTCCAATCCAATGTGGTATCGTGTCAGTACTGCGGTGTAGTGAGTTTCCATTGCCGTTTCTCGTTCGTCCGATCTCTCAAGCGAGAAACGGCATTCTTC
>CAYMVI010000041.1:0-2391 GCA_964394075.1 uncultured Eubacteriales bacterium
GGAGAGCTTAGCAGGCTCTTGAGATACCATTACTCCATACCTCCATATTAAGATTATTCAGGCCATACATCTTCACTATATAAAATAGAAAGAGGCTGAGAGATTTGTTTAGCGTTAAAAGCAATCTCTGCAGCCTCATAGCGATCAACGAACTGATTAGTATCAGTTAGAAAACCTTGGACTTCACTGTTTCTGTCATGAGTGAATTGATGATTAAACATCGTCTCAAAGCAGTCACAATGTCGTTTGCCGCAGATGATATGCCAATATTGACTATGTGGTGTCTCACGAAACTTAATAGCCGAACTGACAATACGCATATTCAAATCTCCTTTCTCTAAATAATCAAATAAAAAACTGAGGTGTAGAAAAACAAGCGATTTTGGTCTCGCCTAGATGTAAAAGACTCACCCCAGAGAAGTAGTCTTTTGTTTCTATATACTTTAAAATATATAGAAAGAATGGCATCCCACAGCCGTATCCGCCAAAAGCCGTAAATGAAAGTAGAAAGCAAAGAAAAAACAATCAAGGAAAGGAATCAATTTCTATTGGATACGGATCTTCATTTGTGGTTCTTTAACATTACTAAAACACCCTTTTAGGGAATGGTGGGCAGGGGTGGAGTCGAACCACCGTTCTCGGATTTTCAGTCCGGCACACCAACCGTGTATGTCACCTGCCCATATACAAGACGCAAAAAGAAAAGATTGTAGGATTTGAACCTACTACATTTTGTTTAACAGACAAATGCTCTACCAATGAGCTAAATATTTTCTTAAAAGAAAAAATTGCTGTGTGCGTCTTTAATTATGGTTGCTGAAGCCCGGGAGTCGAACCCGGTATCGCCTGGTTATGAGCCAGGAATGGTAATCCGTTCCACCCGCCAGCAATGGGTACGGAGGCAGGATTTGAACCTGCGACCTCTTGGTTATGAGCCAAGTAAGCTACCAGACTGCTCCACTCCGCGTGGTGCCAATAGGTGGACTCGAACCACCGACCTCTCCCTTATGAGGGGAGCGTTCTAACCAACTGAACTATACGGGCATATATCAAGACACTAATCAAAAAGCTACTTTTATTCCCACAATAAATGCTTATTTGTATTCATCATAGCAATGAATAAATTGCTGTATGTGCCTTATTGGTGATCCCAACCGGATTTGAACCGGTGACTCCAGCGTGAAAGGCTGGTGACTTAGACCGCTTGTCGATGGGACCGAGATCTACTAGACGGTATGTTTTTCTTCAAGCATATCAAAACAAATAAGTTGCTGAATCCGTCTAACTTTTGGTTCCAAAGAGATTCGAACTCTTATCTCCACCTTTAAAGGGTGGCGTCTTACCATTTGACCAAAAAACCATATTCAAGGCAATTGCGCACTCGCCTTGGGTATTATAGTTTACCAGACTGCTCGGCATTATCCTCTCAACCGTAGCTCTAGGAGGTACTCCCTTTTCCGTTTTGTAAGGCAACGAAATGTTTCTCTCATACCCAAACAAACCTTTTGAATTCCTCTGCTTCAGTCATGACTTCCGCAGTATCATTCATGGTGACCCCTAGGAGAATCGAACTCCTGCCTCCGCCGTGAAAGGGCGGCGTCTTAGCCGCTTGACTAAGGGGCCGAAAAAACCAGACGCCTCGGTAGGGAGATCTACCCGATATTTTACATCTGGTCAAAACAAATGGAGGCATTTTAACTGCCATGGCAATCTCGGTTGGATTGGATACCAACATCTCACAAGCGACTTAATTAGCCCACGAGATTGAATGCGATAATTGTCCCAGCTTATGTGGCTCGCAGATTACTTTATAGCCATAATTCCGATCCCTGCTATTTGTTATGTCTACCTACGTAGCCCTCGGTCGCGAGGGGAGGGACACGACGGAGAGTGCCAACATCATCCGCCTATATCTCACGAACTTCTTACATAGTCAGTCTGTTGGTAGGCCGCTATGCTAGACACGCCGTAGCATTCGTGTATTGGTGTCTACCTGGTGACCTGTATGGGACTCGAACCCATAACCTCCACCTTGAGAGGGTGGCGACTTAAACCAATTCGTCGAACAGGCCATATATCAAGCACAATCTCGGAAATCCTGATTCTTGTGCTTGGCTTTGCGTTTATAGGAGCCTTTGCCCTTTTTAGCTTCTACGCGGGAACCACGACGCTTGAACTGCATATACTGCTCCAGCTCTTCGGGCGACTTCTTAAACATACGCTTGTCAATCTTCTTCTCCATAAAATCCCTCCATAGCTTTACACTGTTCCAGGAATTCCCACTCGCGTTCATCGGACTGGATTTGAGTATCAAAATCGTCAAACATATTTCTTTCCTCACTTTCTATAAATATTATATCATAATTTTTTATAAAAATCAAGGAAGATTGC
>CAYMVI010000042.1:0-2358 GCA_964394075.1 uncultured Eubacteriales bacterium
GCCTTTACCCTGGGCGGCACCGGCGGCGGCTTTGCCTACAGCGAGGAAGAGCTGATCGAAGTGGGTCTGAACGCCTTCAAGCTCTCCCCTGTCCATCAGGTGCTCATTGAGAAGTCCGTCAAGGGCTATAAGGAGATCGAGTTTGAGGTCATGCGTGACGGTGCGGATCATGCCATCACCATCTGCGGCATGGAGAACATCGACCCTGTGGGTGTCCACACCGGCGACAGCTTGGTGGTAGCTCCCATTATGACCCTCAACGACCACGATCTGAAGATGCTGAACGACTCCGCCCTGAAGCTCATTAAGGAGCTGAAAATCGAAGGCGGCTGCAACGTTCAGTTTGCCCTGAACCCCAATTCCTCCGAATACTACCTGATCGAAGTCAACCCCCGTGTGTCCCGTTCCTCTGCTCTGGCTTCCAAAGCCTCCGGCTATCCCATTGCCAGAGTGACCGCCAAGATCGCCGTGGGCATGACGTTGGAGGAGATCAAGATTGCCAACACCAACGCCGCCTTTGAGCCTCAGCTGGACTATGTGATCGCCAAGCTGCCCCGGTTCCCCTTCGACAAGTTCACCTCTGCCCCCAATACGCTGGGCACTCAGATGAAGGCCACCGGCGAGGTCATGGGCATCGGCTCCAACCTGGAGGAATGCCTGCTGAAAGGCATCCGCTCTCTGGAGACCGGCGCGAACCACATCTATCACTCCAAATTTGACAACATGACCGTGGAGGAGCTTCTGGATTATATTAAGGTATTCCGCTCCGACAACCTGTTCGCCATTGCCGAGCTGTTCTACCATGGTGTGGAGCTGGAAACCATTCATCAGATCACCCAAATTACCCCCTACTTCCTGGAGGCAATCAAGCGGATCATTGACATGGAGGAGACTCTGAAAGCAAACGTCAACGACCTTGCCGCCCTCACCGCCGCCAAGAAGATGGGCTTCAGCGATAAGTATGTGGCACGGCTGTGGAATTGCAGTGAGTTGGATGTGTACAACTTCCGGAAGGCGAACAATCTGTTCCCGGTGTTCCGGATGGTGGACACCTGCCATACCGGTGCCTATATCCCCTACTTCTATTCCTCCTACACCGGCGAGAATCAGTCCGTCCTCACCAACAAGAAGAAGATCGTGGTGCTGGGTGCCGGTCCGATCCGCATTGGTCAGGGCGTGGAGTTTGACTATTCCACCGTCCATGCGGTCATGACCATCAAGAATGCCGGTTATGAGGCCATCATTATCAACAACAACCCGGAGACTGTCTCCACCGACTACACCACCGCCGACAAGCTGTATTTCGAGCCTCTGACTCCCGAGGATGTAATGAACATCATCGAGTTTGAGCAGCCGGAGGGCGTGATCGCCTCTCTGGGCGGTCAGACCGCCATCAATCTGGCACAGCCGCTGGCGGATCGGGGCGTGAAGATCATCGGCACGGACTGCGCCGCCATCGACAAGGCGGAGGACAGAAATGCCTTTGAAAACCTGTTAAACGAGCTGGACATCCCCAGAGCCAAGGGTCGTGCGGTGACCAAGCTGCAAGACGGCATTGACGCAGCCAATGAGATCGGCTACCCGGTTCTGGTGCGCCCCTCCTTCGTGCTGGGCGGTCGAGCCATGCAGATCGTTGCCAACGAAGAACAGCTGCGCCACTACCTGCGCACCGCCGTTGAGATCGACGAGGATAAGCCGGTGCTGGTTGACAAGTATATTCAGGGTCGTGAGGTGGAGATCGATGCCATCTGTGACGGACGGGACGTGTTCGTTCCCGGTATCATGGAGCTGGTGGAGCGCACCGGTGTTCACTCCGGCGACTCCATGAGCGTTTACCCCTCCTTCTCCATCAGCAATAAGGTCAAGGGTATCATTTTGCAGTACGCCAAGAAGCTGGGTCTGGGCATCGGCATTGTGGGTCTTTACAACATCCAGTTCATCGTGGATAAGGATGACAATGTGTTTATCATCGAGGTCAATCCCCGTTCCTCCCGTACCGTTCCCTTCCTGAGTAAGGCCACCGGCTACTCTCTGGCAGACATTGCCACAGAGGTCATTCTGGGCAAGTCTCTGAAGGAGCTGGGCATTTTCGACATCTATCCCACAGAGAAGGAGCGGTGGTACGTCAAGGCTCCCGTCTTCTCCTTCAACAAGATCCGGGGTCTGGATGCTTACCTGTCCCCTGAGATGAAGTCCACCGGCGAGGCCATCGGCTACGACCGTACCATGACCCGTGCCCTTTACAAGGCATTGCAGGCCTCCGGTATGAAGCTGCAAAATTACGGCACAGTCTTTGCCACCATTGCCGATCAGGACAAGGAAGAAGCCCTGCCTCTGATGCAGCGGTTCTACCAGCTG
>CAYMVI010000043.1:0-2192 GCA_964394075.1 uncultured Eubacteriales bacterium
GCGGTGACATCTCCTCTTAACCTTCCGGCACCGGGCAGGTGTCAGGCTGTATACTTGGTCTTTCGACTTCGCACAGCCCTGTGTTTTTGTTAAACAGTTGCCTGGACCTATTCTCTGCGCCCCGCCTTACAGCGGGGACCCCTTATCCCGAAGTTACGGGGTCAATTTGCCTAGTTCCTTAACCATGAATCTCTCGAGCGCCTTAGTATATTCTACTCAACTACGTGTGTCCGTTTACGGTACGGGTTATTATATCATTTGTTTAGCCGGTTTTCTTGGGAGCCTGATTACCACCGCTATCCGATTGCCCGAGGGCGCTCGGTACTATCACGCTTCGACATCAAGGGTGGATTTGCCTGCCCTCGATTTATCTACTTCGCTTTAACGCACTTTTCCGTCAGTGCGCGGGTGTGTCACTTCTCCGTCTCCACATCGCTCATATACAAGGTAACGGAATTTTTACCGTTTGTCCATCGGATGCGCCTTGCGGCTGCTCCTTAGGGCCCGACTTACCCTGATCCGATTAGCGTTGATCAGGAACCCTGGGTCTTTCGGCGGGAGGGTTTCTCGCCCTCCTTATCGTTACTTATACCTACATTTGCTTTTCCGATTCCTCCAGTATAGCTCACGCTACGCCTTCTACGGTTGTCGGAATGCTCCCCTACCAATATATATTTAATACATATTCCACGGCTTCGGCGGCTGACTTATGCCCGATTATTATCCATGCCGGATCACTCGACTAGTGAGCTGTTACGCACTCTTTAAATGAATGGCTGCTTCCAAGCCAACATCCTAGCTGTCTATGCAATCCAACCTCGTTATTGTCTTCAACTTAGCCCGCACTTGGGGGCCTTAGCCGATGGTCTGAGTTGTTCCTCTCTCGGACGTGGACCTTAGCACCCACGCCCTCACTCCCGGGTATCGTGCCGTGGCATTCGGAGTTTGTCAGGACTTGATAGGCGGTGAAGCCCTCGCATCCTATCAGTCGCTCTACCTCCATGTGTATAAGCCCGAGGCTGCACCTAAATGCATTTCGGGGAGTACGAGCTATCTCCAAGTTTGATTGGCCTTTCACTCCTACCCTCAGGTCATCCGAAAGCTTTTCAACGCTTACCGGTTCGGTCCTCCAGTCGGTGTTACCCGACCTTCAACCTGCCCAAGGGTAGATCACTTGGTTTCGCGTCTACCTACTATGACTTTACGCTGTGTTCCAACTCGCTTTCGCTTCGGCTCCATGCCTCATGACATTTAGCCTCGCCATAATCGGTAACTCGTAGGTTCATTATGCAAAAGGCACGCCGTCACAGAATCACTCTGCTCCGACCGCTTGTAGGCACATGATTTCAGGGTCTATTGCACTCCTCTGTTCGAGGTTCTTTTCACCTTTCCCTCACGGTACTGGTTCACTATCGGTCTCTTGCGAGTATTTAGCCTTACGAGATGGTCCTCGCTGATTCTCACAGGATTTCTCGTGTCCCGCGATACTCAGGTGTCGCCTTATAATTAATCTCAGTTGTCGAGTACGGGACTGTCACCCTCTGCGGTTCCGATTTCCACCGGATTCTTCTAACTTGATTTTTTACGTCGTTGGCGATCCTACAACCCCGATTTTGCCGAAACAAAATCGGTTTGGGCTTTTCCGCGTTCGCTCGCCACTACTTACGGAATCACTTTTGTTTTCTTTTCCTCCGGCTATTGAGATGTTTCAGTTCACCGGGTTTGCCCCACGTTTAACGTGGTACCTGCAAAAGCAGGTGGGTTGCCCCATTCGGACATCTGCGGGTCAAAGTGTATTTGCCACTTACCGCAGCTTTTCGCAGCTTATCACGTCCTTCGTCGCCTGCAAGAGCCTAGGCATCCTTCATGTGCCCTTTTCTCCTTTCTTTTTGCCTTTTACTTACGAACTTGTCGTACTTAATTTTTATATACTTAATTCGCTTCGATTGCTCGAGTCTTGTTTATTAAGTCTTATTTTTCTTGCTTCCAATATGTCAATGTCCTCTCTTTCTATTTCGTAGTCCCTGGCAGAGTTGAACTGCCGACCTCTACATTATCAGTGTAGCGCTCTAACCAACTGAGCTAAGGGACTGCATTTTTCAACTGCCTTATTCAGGGAGTGAATATGCTTTATATAAACAACAGACTTTGGGAAGTAATACAAGTGAAATCACTCGTTTGCGTCTTTTTCA
>CAYMVI010000044.1:0-2038 GCA_964394075.1 uncultured Eubacteriales bacterium
GTTGCGTGGCGCGGCCGCAGGATGATGCTCAAGTGCTACACCCGCCCGCATAGCCACCAGTTTTAGGATCTACTTTAGCGATCTTAACTGTTTCTTCAACTGTTTCAAAGTTATCTTTTTCTTTTATAGCAAGAGCAATTAAACTATCAACGATGCTTTTTACTTCTTTAGCTTTTTGTTCAGTAGTTTCGATTTGGCCGTGCCAAATTAAGCTTGTTGATAAGTTTTTAAGCATTGCAACTCTATGGTCAGCAGTTCTTCCTAACTTTCTTATTTCTGCCACTTTATTTCACCCTTCCTTAAAACTTTTATTCTTCGCTAGGCATAAAGTCTAATCCTAAAGAATGTAATTTGTTTGTTACTTCTTCTAATGACTTTCTTCCTAAATTTCTTACTTTCATCATTTCTTCTTCTGTCTTATTTGTTAAGTCTTCAACGTTTATTATTCCAGCTCTCTTTAGACAGTTATATGATCTAACAGATAAGTCAAGTTCTTCGATAGTTGTTTCAAGAACTTTTTCTTTCTTAGATTCTTCTTTTTCAACCATAATTTCTGTGTTCTTTGTAGCTTCTGATAAGTCAATGAATAAAGCTAAGTGTTCATTCATAACTTTTGCAGCTAAGCTCAAAGCTTCATCTGGTAGTAAGCTACCATCTGTCCACAATTCGATTGTTAATTTATCAAAATCTGTTATTTGGCCAACTCTTGTATTCTCTACATAGAAATTTACCTTTTTTACTGGAGTATAAATTGAATCAATAGCAATAACTCCTAGTGGTTGATCTGCATTTTTATTTTTGATTGAAGGATTGTATCCTCTACCTCTGTTAGCAGTAAGTTCCATATGTAAGCTTCCGCCAGCAGAAATTGTACAGATATGTAAGTCAGGATTTAAAATTTCTACATTGTTGTCTCCAACGATGTTTCCTGCTGTTACAACACCTTCCTCATCAACGTCGATTCTTAATTGTTTTTCTTCGTTGTCAAATATCTTTAGTCTAACATTTTTCAAGTTTAGTATGATTTCTACTACATCTTCAACGATACCTGGTATTGTTGAAAATTCATGTTGAATACCATCAACTTTAATACTTGTTATTGCTGCACCTGGTAATGATGATAACAAAATTCTACGAAGTGAATTACCTAATGTAATTCCGTAACCTCTCTCAAGTGGTTCACATACGAATTTTGCATACATGTTATCATTATCCAACTTTAAACATTCGATTCTTGGCTTTTCGAATTCAATCATTCTTTACCCTCCTAAATATATTTTATTTTTTAATTATTTCTATTTAGAGTACAATTCAACAATCAAATGCTCTTGAACTGGTAAGTCAATTTCATCTCTTGATGGAAGAGCCATTATTTTTCCTGTTCTGTTTTGTAGATCAGATTCTAACCATGTTGGTACTGGTCTACCATTTTCGTTAGCTTCAACGATTTCTTTGAAGATTGCACCGTTTGAACTTGCTTCTTTAACTTTGATTACATCTCCAACTTTTGTTAAGTATGATGGAATATTTACTTTTACTCCATTTACTTGGAAATGTCCATGTCTTACAAGTTGTCTAGCTTGTGCTCTAGATGTTGCTAATCCTAGTCTATATACTACGTTGTCTAATCTGCTTTCTAAAATTTGAAGTAATCTTGTACCTGTTACTCCTTTTGATCTAGCTGCTTCTTCGAAGTATTTTCTGAATTGTGATTCAAGAACTCCATAGAATGCTTTTGCTTTTTGTTTTTCTCTTAATTGTGTGCCATATTCTGATTGTTTCTTTCTTTTTGCTCCGTGTTGTCCTGGTGCATATGCTCTTCTACTTAAAGCACATTTATCAGTATAACATCTAGAACCTTTAAGAAATAACTTTTCGCCTTCTCTACGGCAAACACGGCATGATTCACCAATATATCTTGCCATTTATATTCATCCTTTCTTAATTTATTTTCCAAAAATTTCGACTAAACTCTTCTTCTCTTAGGTGGTCTACAACCATTGTGAGGAATTGGAGTTACATCTTTAATCATACTGAT
>CAYMVI010000045.1:0-2032 GCA_964394075.1 uncultured Eubacteriales bacterium
CCGGCTGTACCGTCCACTTCGGTGACTGGAACGATTACTACTACTGTGAGCTGGTTGCCAACTCCCTGGCATCCTATACCCATGACCACCAGATGAGCCGTCTGGAGCAGGTTAAGTCTGTGGATGTGGAAAATATGCAGGTCACCTCTTTGAAGGGTGAGACCACTGCTATCCCCACCTCCGGCCGCGTCAACTATGTTGTGGTGAAGGAACAGGATGAAGAAGGTAAATGGATCCATGGTGACGGTCACGACTATGCTAAATGTTACCACTTTGTAAATGGCGTGCAGCACTTCCACGATATTGCCGATAGCGACAACCCCACTCCTACCGAAACTGTTGACGGCGTGGAAGGCGTGCTGAAGGAAGATAAGCAGTTGGTCTACCGTGAGTTTGACCAGCTGATCACCGGCTATGGTTGGGGTGTCACCAGCAAGGGTATCGGTGAGATGGACGGTGTCACGATTCTGGACAGAGAAACCGCTGGCTCCGTTGCCAAGTTCGAAAAGGCAGATACCGCGCAGGATAGCTACACGACTGGCAAGACTGTAACCATTGGCGAACTGTTCGCCGCAGCAACCGATGCCGGTGTTGCTATCGATACCGATAATGTTCAGGTATTCGTATCTCCTGTGGGCGATGCCAGCACCGCAGCCGGTACTTATACCGCAAACACCGATGACTGGACGCTGGGTACGATCCAGTTCTCCGGCCTGGGCGCGGCAACCATCTCCATCACGGACTACAATTACTGTCAGACGACTACCATCAATGTGAAGATCGTTGACCGCACCCCGGAACAGAAATTCGAAACCAAGTTCACCGGTGATTTCCTCTACCGGGTGGGTAATGCCAACACAGTAGCTTTGGGCAGTCTGTTTGAAGAGAGCGCCACAGTAACCGATGCTTCTGTTTCTGTGACCTACGAAGTGACCAACGGTAATGTTACTATGGCAACTCCCGCTTATAACACTACCGCTTGGGAATCCGGCACTCTTCAGTTCTCCGGTACAGGTGTTGTAAAGGTTACCATTACAGACAACGATTACTGCATTCCCACAGAACTGTATCTGGAAGTAGTCAATGCTACCAATGTAACGGCGTACAGCGGGCTTGGAAACCGTAATTCCGTCCTGCTGAATGATATCACCATGTCTTCCGGCAGTTCTTACTACCTGTTCAGCGCAACATTGTACGGCAACGGCTTTACCTTTGATGTAACCAATGGCGGCTACAGCGGTACCGGTTCCGTTACAAACAACTACTTGGTCTCTTTGGACAACGCCGCGCTGGACAATGTTCAGATTATTGGTGCAGTATATACGGCATACGGAGCTACCGCATCAAGCGACTACAACCGGCCTGTTGTGTTGTCCGTTGGCAGCAGCACGATCACCAATTGCTACATCTCCAACTGTGCAGCACCTGTTCGTGTTCGGGACGGCAACCTGGAAATCGTGAATACGACCTTAAAGGGCGGCAACTTCGCCAACCTGGATATCCGTGGCGGTCATGTCATTCTGGACAATGTGACTACTATCAACCAAGTAAATGGCAACGACACCGCAACAGATGGAACCGTTGTGGTTGGTCTTGGCGTTGTGGTGTACTATGAAAATGTTTTGTCCACAACAACTGTAGAAGTTACAAACGGCATCACCCAGTATAACCACCTTTCCAAATCTCAGGCAAATACTTACATTACAGATACTACAGCAAAACAGCTCGTCAGCAAAATGTTTGATACAGCATATTCTGACGTGCAGTATAATGATGGTTCGGAGACTTGGGTAAATACTGGCATTCTTTCTATGACAGCAACCGTTGGAGATGATAACATCTCGGATGTGGACGGTTATAATGAGGTAAGCCCCTCTATGACTGGTGTAACAGGCTATCTCCACGCTAAACAGCCTGATGCAACGAGTATTGCTGCTACAATTCCCAATTATGCCACAGCCGGACAGGGTGCAATCGCACCGTCTTACAGCTTTGACTACACTACCAAGAATTATGTCGCAAAGGTCGATGG
>CAYMVI010000046.1:0-1998 GCA_964394075.1 uncultured Eubacteriales bacterium
CTTATTTTTATGTTATAATAATTATATATAAAATAAGGAGGTTATCATATGAAAAATGAACCTATTTTTAATTGGGATGAAGAAGCTGGCATTGCTTCTTGCATCGTAAGCAATGGCGAAAAAGTATATACAGGTTTCGCTCAATGTCATCCTGATGATAGGGATATGGCGAGCGAAAAAACTGGTTGCGAAATTGCTTTAAGACGCGCTAAAATTAATGCTTTACGAGGATATAGAGATGAATTAAAAATTCGTCTTTCTGCGTTAAACCAATATTATTATTCTATGAATATGAGCTATAGATTTAATGAAAAATCCTATGAAAATAAAATGCTCCAGAGACAAATTCGTCAGATTAAATTTGATTTAGATACAACTAAAGAGATGATAGCTGGGGAAGAGCTAAGTTTGAGAGCATACATCAAAAGTAAAGATGTTTTTTATACTCAAACTCGCAAGAGACGCCAAAAGGCCAATAATCATTAAAAAATATTAACATTTTTTTAAGTCCATTGAAGGATAAGCGATGAAAGGAGCGAGTATTCTGAAAAAGTTTATAGCAGGTATGATATTTGCTACCGCAATTGCCCCTATCTTGGACTCTGCCGTCGCAGTCGTTATGACCGGATTAGAGGCCATTAAAGGTAAATGGACTGTTAAAATAACAGAATACAATTACCAAATTCAAAAGATTGGAGACGAACCCACATCCTCTCGTGTAATCGGGTTTGTTGCTCCAGTAGAAGAGGATGACTATGAAGAAGATTAAATTTTATGACACAAGTAGTTTGCTACTAAAAGCTGATACTTTATTTGAGGATTAGGAAAAATTTGCCATTTCTTCAATTACTCTTGAAGAGCTCGAACACATTAAAACTGCCGCAAATAAAGATGCCGATGTAAAATATGCTGCACGTAAATTAACTCATATTTTAGATACACATATGGGCGAATATGATGTAGAAATTTTTAATGAAGGCATGGAAAAACCAGTAGCAAAAGCTGGTATCTACATTAACAACGACGCTAAAATCCTTGCTTGCGGTTTAAGCTATGAAAAAAAGCTTGGCTTCGGGCAACATATTACATTTGTCACTAACGATATTTGTTTAAAGCATTTAGCTAGCTTATTCTTTAAAAGCGTCGAATCTGTTGATGAAGACCATGATGATTATTTAGGTTTTAAAGATATTACTATGAATGAGGATGAAATGACTGAATTTTATACTCGTCAAGAAGAAAACCTGTATGATTTACTTATCAATGAATATTTAATTATTCGTAATATTGATGGCGAAATTGTGGATCGTCTGCGTTGGACTGAAAACGGATATAGACATCTGGATTACGCAAACTTTTCTTCTAAGTGGTTTGGTGATGTAAAACCCATGAAAGGTGATGTATATCAAGCATTTGTTGCTGATAGTTTCGCCAATAATAAAATTACCTTAGTAAAAGGTCCTGCTGGATCTGGTAAAACTTATTTATCTCTTGCTTATCTAATGCATAAGCTCGAAAAAAACAAAATTGATAAAATCATTATTTTCTGTAATACAGTTGCAACAAAAGATTCTGCCAAGCTAGGTTACTATCCCGGAACACGAGACGAGAAGTTGCTTGATAGCCAAATCGGCAATCTTTTAACAAGTAAGTTCGGTGGACGTTGTGAAGTCGAACGAATGATCCAGGAGGAGAAATTAGTTCTGTTGCCAATGTCTGACGTCAGAGGCTATGATACTTCTGGAATGCGAGCTGGCGTGTATATTTCAGAAGCACAAAATATGAGTATTAACTTAATGAAACTCGCTTTACAGCGAATTGGTGAAGATAGTATTTGTATTATTGATGGCGACTGCAAAACTCAGGTGGATGATATCCAATTTGCCGGAAGTAATAACGGTATGAAACGCGCATCTAAAATCTTTAGAGGAGAAGATATTTATGGAGAAATTACTCTTCAAAATATTCATCGTTCTAAGATTGGTAGAATTGCAGAAA
>CAYMVI010000047.1:0-1924 GCA_964394075.1 uncultured Eubacteriales bacterium
AGCTCATTGTTGTTATCGCGATCCTCGCGATCCTCGCGGGCGTCGCTGTTCCGGCGTACAGCGGGTATGTTGCCAAAGCAGACAGAGCAGCAGATGAAGCACTGCTGAATGAAATCAATGCGGCATTTGCATCTGCTTGTTTGATTAATGGTCAAGACAATTATAACCGCCTTGACGTAAAGGGGGGCATTGAAGGCAAGAAGTTTGTCTACACTGAGCCTTTTGCAGAGGATTTTTCTACATACTTCGAAAGCGAAGATGTTGAATTTAAGGTATACAGCTATTTGCTGTACGACAGCACAACCGGTATGTTCGTCGAGGGCATCAACAAACTGGCAGAAATCCTGAGACTTTCCTCTTTCGGCAACCATCTGGATACCATTGTGGGTGATGTAGACGACTTAGTTGGCATGATGAGCGCGTATCTTGAAGAGAACAAGGATATGCTGTTAGGTACAGGATTTGCAGGGTATTTGGCGGAAATGGGCCTCTCTGAAGCATCCGAGGAGGAAATGGCCAATGCGGCTGTACTGTATCTGGCAAGTCAGGCTGCGGCTATGAATGATGCGGATATTTTATCTGCAACCGACAGTATGGTTGATTTGTTTGTGATGGGTGTTCTTGAAACTCGTGAGGATGGATCCCGTGTCGGTATTAACGAGGACCATATCAATGCGCTTGCAGATGTTACCGGTTCCACTCTTTCTGCTTACGGTGCCCTCTATGCTACGGCGGAAGCAATTGCATTGCAAAAGGGAACGGATAGTGAAATCTATAAAAATCTGAAAAATGCAGACCTCAGGAATCCCACATCGGTTTTGGGAGCGGTTAATGCTGTTTTTACCGGTTCAACCGACGACGAAATCATCGCATATTTGGAAGGGAATTTAAGCAGCGATATGGAAGCCTATTTTAAGACTCTGCAAACGGTGAATTCCAAGGAAGATGAGCTGATGAGTCAGATTAAAGGAAACGAAGGGTTTAACCTGACAGAGAGTACCACGGTGAAGGATCTTGTGGATCAGTTGGAAAACTAATGTTTTTCATAGGTAAGGAGCGAATGGATTTATGAAGAGATTTTTAACTTCTGTTTCGGTGCTTCTTTGTTTACTGGTGATGTTGTTTTCGCTCCCACTGACAGCAAATGCGGCCTTAACGGACAGCAATATTCTGGTATCAGAACCGACAAATACAGAAGGCACGAAAAATTCCGGTGATACAAGAAACGCAAACGTAAGTGCATCATGGACGAACGATGGGACTACGATCACCGGTTCGGTTACACCGGGTTCCTATTATAAAAAGTACACCCTTGGGAGTCTTACATCCTATTATTATTATGCGGATAAGGCGGCTGCATCGGCAATAACAATCACAAATAATTCCGGAGAAACCGCAGTGTTGATGTTTGACTATTCAAAGTCCGGAAGTGGTACGGTTTCCTTTTCCGGACACGATTCAGACAGTGGCACCGGTATTTCCGCGGAACTGGAAAACGGAGAATCGGTTACCGTTACGTTGACGACAGCTTCCAGTACGAGCAGCAACAAGGGCAGTGACAACAGAACCAGCTATACTACAACGATTAGCCTTACGAATGTTACCCTGACTCCGACAACGGCTGATCTGAATATTACGCTGAAAAGTGTTACCGGCGGTTCTTATACGGTTTCGGATGGCACCACCACCAAAAGCGGCGGTGACAGCTTCCAGAATCCCATGGATACTACATATACCCTGACAGCCGGCACACCGGCGGCGAATTACCAGTTTGACGGTTGGTATTTCAATGGTACGAAATATGCGGATACATCCATGACACTCAGCGACATTCAGTTTTTAGCAGATACTACGATTGAGGCCAAATATATTGCCGACCCCCTGTACTCCGTAACTACCGCGACAGGCAGTTATACCAAGGATC
>CAYMVI010000048.1:0-1908 GCA_964394075.1 uncultured Eubacteriales bacterium
GCACCTGTCCAGCCTGTGTTTGCACTGTATGTTCCGTATATGTAATCAGGAGCACTAAAATAACTCCATGAGCCTGTTGCACTTTCATCTGTGATTTCAACTAAGTCACCCTCAACTATGTACCACTGATATGTTGCATCGGTATCATCGTTGAGTTCAACATAGGGTTCTGCTTCTGTGGGCTGATGTGTGATTGCATAAATATATTTTCCGCATACATCACATTCGCCGTCAGTTATGTTTTCGTGTGAGCAGGGATACTCGCACACGTCACAAATGCCGTCTGTGTAATTATCGTGATCGCAAATTGTACCGCAGACATCGCATTCACTGTCCGTATAGTTTTCGTGTTTGCAGATTGTACCACAGGTATCACATACACCGTCTGTCCAACTTTCGTGTAGACAATAAACACCGCAGACGTCACAGATACTCTCTGTATAGCTTGCGTGTGCACAAGAGGCACCGCAGACACATATGCCGCCTACGGAATAATCATGCTCATGTGCGTCAATTTTAATTTCTGCATAAGTTTTGCCGTCAAGGGCTGCTTTAATGTCAGAAACAGGTACAAATTCGCTTTCTGTGTCATACCTTACAAAAAAGGCATTGTTTTCAGCAAGACCGTCTGCCATTAAAATGTCATAAGATTTGCGGACAAGGCCATATGTGCCGCTAACAGTAAGCAAAGCACCTTTCTGCACTGTAATATAACAACTTATTGCTTCATACTCTGCCGAAGTATTGATAACATTCAGCGTGCCGCCGTTAAGCTTAACCGGGCCTTCGATTGTATACCAATTATTATTTGAAGCTGTTACCGTGCCGCCGTTGATTATAAAATCAGCACATTCTATGGTGGATACATTGCCGTCTGTAACTCCTTCAAGAACTATATTGCCGCCATTAACTGTAACAGTACCGTCATTTCCGACGGTTCTTAAATAAGGAGCTTTAAATGTAGCATTGTCGCTTCCCTCAAAAATCAAGTGTTCTGATGAAAGCATTACAAAATGGGTAACTTCGTTTGTTCCTTCAAGGGTTATATTCATAACAGAACCGTCAGGGGCATAGGAAAATCGCAGTTGAGCAAGAGTAACATCCTTTAATGTTAAATCACAGGATTCCTCAACACTTACTGTTGTGCTTTCTGATGAGCCTGTAAGAATATAGCCGTCTTCGTCGTAATAGTCGTATTCACTGCCGATATTCACCCAGTCGACATCCGTAACATCAATAGTCAGCGGTACGCCGTCACCTGCCGCAAAGGCAAAAGGCATTGTTGCCGCAATCATTAAGATTGCAAGGATGATTGATAATAATTTTTTCATTGTTTTGTCTCCTTTCGGGGATTAGTTTTGTTTACATACGCATTTTATCATACCGAGCGTAACAAAAGCGTAACATCTGAGGGTTTTTTTTGCAATTTTTTATGAATAAATTGTAAACATTCAAAAAAATCGAAGATTTTTTTAAGTGCAAAGTGCAGAACGGATCTGCACTCTGCGTTCTGCACTCTGCGTTCTGCGTTCTGCGTTCTGCACTTTGCACTCTGCACTCTGCGTTCTGCACTCTGCGTTCTGCGTTCTGCGTTCTGCACTCTGCGTTCATCACTCTGCGTTCTGCGTTCTGCGTTCATCACTCTGCGTTCTGCGTTCTGCACTTTGCGTTCTGCACTCTGCGTTCTGCACTCTGCGTTCTGCACTCTGCGTTCTGCATTTATTTGGTGTTTGTTTTTTTGCATATAGAAACTAAAATAGCAATAATTTCATCTATATCTTTTTCCATGCTTTGAAATTCTTTATCTGTCAGGTAATCTGTGCTGTGTAAAAGCCTTAACCAATAATATGTTTCATTTGCTTCTTTTAATGCTATGCTCATTTTGGTGTTAAAGTCAGGCTTTGTCTG
>CAYMVI010000049.1:0-1793 GCA_964394075.1 uncultured Eubacteriales bacterium
ATTTGTAAAACCGTCAAATTTTATTTTTTTGCAAAATATTCGATTCTCGAAGATGCAAAAGCGAATGAAAGATATAATTTGAGAGAAAAATGTGTGATTTTCTCCATTTTTAAGCCCTTTGGCTATCTTTGAACACATTTTTTTGATATTAAAAGCAATGGCAAAGAATGCAAAGTCCATAGTAACCTTGTCTATACCAAAATGTCGAAAACGTTTGTATTGCATATTGTTTTTCATTTGACCGAAAACGGCTTCCGGTTCAATACATCGTCGCCCTCGATGTTTTATTCCTTCTTCGGATGTGAGCCGTTCACGAGCTTTCCGTTTGTACCTATTCAGTCGATGATTCACCTCTATCGTTCTACGATTATTTTTTGCTTTATAGCATTCTCCTCTCAATGGGCAACCTTTGCAATTTGTGGCTCTATATCGGGAACTTTCTGTAATGTATCCACTGGCGGTTTTATCATGTCGCAAACCAATAAAATCCAAATGCTGTCCCATCGGGCAGACATAATAATCTTTTTCCTCATTATAATGCCAGTTATCAGGGTGGAAAGGATTCGGCTTGTAACGTGGTCTATGCTCTTTGTGAAAGTAGTTGTATTTCACATAGGCTTCAATGCCATTATCTTCCATAAAACGATAATTCTCTTCAGAACCATAACCGGAGTCTGCAACTTCAATACCGGGGAAACGATTATATCGTTGATGAAAAGATTCATTAAATGGAATTAATGTTAATGTATCGGTGGGATTGGGATACATCTCAAAATTTGTGATGAATTGATTTTCAGAAGCGATTTGCAAATTATATCCCGGTTTGGTCTGACCATTATTCATTGCGTCCTCCTTCATTCGCATAAATGTGGCTGAAGGGTCAGTCTTTGACATGGAGTTGCGTTCCGCTATTTCTCCAAGGCGCGAGTCATATTCTTCAAGTTTGTCCCTATGCTTTTCTAATTCTTTTACTTGTTTCTTTTTATGGCGTAATACTTGCTTGACTTCTTTGCTGTTATTTGCAGATTGTGTTGTGATATTCTCTTTCAGTTCGTCTATCAATACAGATAATGATTCGGGTGTAAATTCGATTTGTTCTGACTCACAAGTGTTGTCTTGTGCAATAACATCGTCGATTTGCTGAAGAAGAATGCTGATTTTCTCCATTAACTTTGCCCGATTTTTCTCTACACTCTTTCTCCATACAAAGGTGTATTTATTGGCTTTGGATTCTATCTTTGTCCCATCGATATAGGCAACATCCAAAGATATAAAACCTCGTTGTGCCAGCAACAAGACCAATTGAGTAAAAAGATTGTTAATTTCAGCTTTTACTCGATTGCGGAAACGATTGATTGTTATATAATCAGGCTTTTCATATCCGGCAAGCCAAAGGTAATGAATATCACGAGTAAGCAACTTTTCTATCTTACGACAAGAATATATGTTATTCATGTAGGCATAGATAATAACCTTTAACATCATCTTGGGGTGATATGGTGAACGACCTCGCTGACGATATAATTTCTTAAAATCTTCTATACGAAGACTCTCTATTACGGCATCTACAATCCTTACAGGATCATTTTCTGCTATATTTTCATCCAATCGCTGGGGAAAAAGCAATATTTGTTTGGGATTATACTCTCTAAAATGTAACTTTGCCATAGTAAATTTATATACCTAAAGATACTAAAACTTTAGGACATAGCAAAGCCCCGGCTTGGGAAAGTCAGGGCTTTGTCGTTTTTTTATGAAACATGAGAGGGTTGCCTGAATTTTGACACACCCTC
>CAYMVI010000050.1:0-1783 GCA_964394075.1 uncultured Eubacteriales bacterium
CTACCATATAAGTAAATATTTGTCAAGCGTTTTTCGCCCAAATTTTTGGATTTTTATTAAAACGGTCGTTTGAATACCTCGACTCTACCTGCTCCACGAAAAACTTCGTCTGCCGCCATCGCAAGGCTATCGCAAGCGTCATCGTGTGGGTTCTTACCCGTCTGTACAAACGTAGTTACCTCTTTCATAAACTCTCTATACTCCTTACTGCGGTGCATATCCGCAAGGAAATAGAACCGCTTTATGTCGGGCGCATACTGAATTATACGAGCCAATTTGGATTGATTACTCGGAGCACGTCGTGAGAACACGTTAATGTGAACACCATCTTTTCGCAACTCCTTATCCACATTATCCGCATACTCGTGACCGCCGTTGTTTGCTTCAAATCGTGCTTTATGGGGGAAATGCTGTTTCAATCTTCCGATTACAACGGGATAGGTAATCTTCTTATCCCCTTTATTGAAAACAACATCGTGAACATACACTTCTGTTCCGTAAATGTAGAGAATAGGCATCGCCAAACTGTCGCCACCGCCCCATGCTACGTCGCACACCGCTATCTTTTCGGGGTCGCCATCAGGGAGAATACCGTTATATGTCAACAGCTCATCTTCGGGGAACAACAATCCCTCTCGGATGTAGGGATTACCCATATACTTGGCACACCAAGTAGCATCGTCAATACTCTCTTTCATATCAAGGTAGTAATGGGTGTCAAATCCTAATCCGTATTGATAATTGAAGTTAGATTCTCCGTTTTCGTCAAGTGCCGGAATAACTCGGAAGCGATAACGAGGATTATCGGCATACTGATCTTGTATTCTGCCCAAGGGGTCTGCCGTATTCCACCTCGTTCCGACCATTAGTTCTACCGCACCGAGCTTCTTACGGTCTTTCAACTGGTTGAGGTAGGCATCATATTTCGCCTGCAATCGAATGGGGTTCAAACTTTCCTCCAAGTCCTCAATCAAGTCATCACAGTACAAGATGCCCTCATTACCGATTTCAACCGCACCCGTCAAAGTACCCGATATGGAACGGCAGGTCATTGTCGGGAATCGCTTCTTCTTGTTGAGGTCAATGGTTTCATTCTTAGCAGAGTTATCTACAATCGGTACGGCAGGGAATATCTCTGCCCAAGCATACTGTGTAGGGTCGGTCAAGATTGACAACAGCTCTCGATAGAAACCGTCTGTCAATTTATCCGAGTGACCCGACATAACGTTTGCACTATCAGGACTTCTACCCATTATCCAAGTCATAAAGAAGATACACAACGTTGACTTACCAACACGAGGCGGCAAACTGATACCAAGAAAATCCAGCTTCTTATCAGCGAGGTCTTGCAGGTCGTCTACCAACGTTTTTAGCACTCTCCTACGAGGTGGGTAGAACTTACGCTCAGGAGGTCGCTCCCACTCCAACGCAAGTAGATAACAATGGAATGAGTGAGGTGCGGCGAGAAACACTACTTTCCTATGTAACCCGAACAGCGACACGACATCTTCCTCTTTTCCCACGTCACCAATGGTGGATTCTATTTCATCCGACAGCTTTACCAAATACTCAACCGCCAATGGCACATCGGTCTTGAGCGTTTCTCTACACATATCTTTCAAATCTGTCATAGCTCTAATGCTGTGACTCTTTTTAATTTCTTGAAAAATTTTTTCTAACAGTATTCTCATTTGAACCTCCTGAAAATAAAAAATGCGACGACTCGCTGAGGACTTTATACCTCTGCGAATCATCGCACCAATAACTTACTCTATTCTATTGT
>CAYMVI010000051.1:0-1703 GCA_964394075.1 uncultured Eubacteriales bacterium
AAAGATAATATGAAGTGACCTCACATTTGTAACAACGTGGATTTACCTGTATACTAAAGTTTGTAAAGAACAAAGGTAACAGGGATTACCACATACAAAAGGAGGCCACTTACATGAAAAGAATACTACGAATCGGGATGGATGTCCATAGTACAAATTACACTTTATGCGCAATGGAGCCAATTATTGGTGAGGATGACAGAATTTTTGCCACAATTGATGTAGCACCGGACTATAAAAATATTCTGCTGTTCATCGAAAACCTGAAAATGAAACTGGGTATGAACAATGAGTATGATATCCAGTGCGGTTATGAGGCAGGGTGTCTTGGATATTCTCTCTATAATCAGCTGACAGCAGCCAATATAAAATGTGTCATCTTAGCTCCAACCACGATGCTGACACCTCAGGGAATCCGAGTGAAAACAGACGCCAGGGACGCACGAATGATAGCACAGTGTTTATCTTATGGCGGATATAATGCAGTGTATGTTCCGACAGAAGAGGACGATTCCGTAAAGGAATATCTCCGGATGAGGGATGACCATAAACTTGCATTGAAAAAGATCAAACAGCAGATCAATGCGTTCTGTCTGCGTCATGGTCACCACTATGCCCAGACAAAATGGACAGTTGCTCATTGGAAGTGGTTGAAGAAACTGGAGCTTTCTGCGTTATACCGCGAGGTGTTGGATGAGTACATGGTTTCTTATGAAGAACAGACTGCAAAGCTCGAAAGATTCGACCAGCGCATTGAGGAACTGGCATCACAGGAGAGATATGCAGAAAAAGTAAAAAGATTGGGCTGTTTTCTTGGAATCAAGACCCACACGGCATTGTCTCTGATTGTGGAGACCGGTGATTTTGCAAGATTCGCAAAAGGAAATATCTATGCGGCATTTCTGGGACTTGCACCGGGAGAGGATTCCAGTGGTCCTAAAACCAACAGGATGGGTCTGTCCAAAGCAGGTAACGGTCATCTGAGAAAGCTTCTGATCGAGGCCGCAGGAGGCATCTGTAAGGGTATGGTAGGACATAAATCCAAAGATTTGAAAGCAAGACAAAAGGGTAATACGGCAGAGGTCGTAGCGTATGCTGACAAGGCGAACACGAGACTTCGAAGCCGGTACTATAAATTTATAAGGCATGGCAAAGCGAGGAATGTGGCGGTTGCAGCAATAGCGAGAGAACTGGCCTGTTTCGTGTGGGGAATGATGACAGACAATATCAGTTCGCGGTTGGTATAGGAGTACATCAGGCTCATCTGCCAGTCAAGAGTGCAAAGGCATACATGCCTATGCACCGCCAAGGCGGCAGGCTCTTGACAGCCATCTGCCCATGATGTAGTGGGCAATCAAGCAGAAATAAGCAGCAAACTGCAGATTTCTGCCATAGAAAAAAGTAACAAGTAAACCATTGACAGCATCTGGAAGGAGCCATGATAACTTTGAAGGTTCGAGTTATTCGCGTTTCTCCTTTGTTGGCACGAGCAATCGTGATCCACGCAGAAAGATAGCAGGACTCACGGCGGACCATTAGCCTGTAGGTAACCAATCCACGAATAACAGAGTGGCCAAATGCCGGGAACTGTTAAATCTGGCTCTTTCCAGATGCTGTCAATTAACAAATGTGTCAATTGTTGAGAGAAAAAGTTTGTAAATGTGAAATTTACTCTTGACAAGAGGTCACTTCATAACAGGAGA
>CAYMVI010000052.1:0-1674 GCA_964394075.1 uncultured Eubacteriales bacterium
ATCTATGCGGCTCGTCTATCAAAACAATGGGTTTCGTTGCACGAAGAGCATCAAATGGGCGATAAAAGCCTTCTGCTCCGTAACCGTAATCATCACGGCTTAACATACCGTTAGCACGAACAGCAAGAAGCTGCATATTTACTAACAGTACATAGATTTTCTTTTTGTTTTGGCATGATCCTTTTACGAAGTCGCTAACGACACTTGGAAAATACAAGCGACCCTTTTTCTTTGCTTTTGGTGCATCCAATACACCTACTTCCATATCCACGTCGTATCCGCAACCATCAGAAAAATGCCTACGAGCATATCCATCCTGCAAAAACTGCGCTGTTCCTGCTTTGATTGCAAGAGAAGGCACGGCGATAATAAATTTATTAAAACCGTATTGCTTGTGCAGTTCATACATCGTCTTAGTATAAACATAAGTTTTGCCCGTGCCGGTTTCCATTTTAATATCAAGATTTAAGCAATCACCGATAGGATTGTTACTTCTGTATTGTGCAGGAATATCGCTTTGTATAGCACGAATATTGTTTGTAATTTTAGGATCATTCAGTGGAATATGCGGATTTTCATAAAACTGTACAGGCGAAGTGCATGACACTCCGTCAAATACAGCGCATATCGCATCAATTGCTTTCTGCTGATGCGGTAATCCTTGTTGTAAAATAAGTTCCATAGTTTATCCTCTTTAATAGCGAACGTCAAAATTAACATGGAGATTTTTGATATCCTTCAACCGTTTCAAGTTGGTTTTCAAGGTTTCCATCTCCGTCCAAGTGAAACTATAACCGAAAAGCACGATGTTTTCGGGATTAAACTTACCATCGGTTTCATATTTCACGAGCATAGCATCGATTGCTTCTTTTGTTAAATTCTGCGTAATCAAATATAAGTGCTTGCCGATATAATAGGCTTCATAATCGGTAAAGAAAAGTTTTTCGGGCGTTGCCGTCAAACCATAACCGTCACGAACAAGCCAAGTAGAAAGAACGGTGGAAAGTCCGAACTCATTAAGCATATCGCTTGCAAACATACCGTATTCATTAGCATTAAATTTTTCAAGCTTATCCAGTGTGTCAGCAGAAGGCTCTACTAACGTATAGTGACGGAATCCCAAATCCGCAGTTGTGTCGGGGTGTTCTTCTTTAATCTTTGCTGTAGCTCTAATAATACGTTCAATGCCTATTTGGTCAAGGGTATGAGGTCTGCCAACGGAGTCAAGAAAATCTATACGCTTTTTTACTTTGACTTTCTCCGAATCGGAAGCAGACACATATTGTGCATCCAAATCTTCAGGTAATTGAATAGCAATAACTCTTCTTGCTCCTTTGTCATCATTATTCAGCGAAGCAACAGCCTCGACAGTAGTTGCTGATCCAGAGAAGAAATCAACTATTAATGAGTTTTTATCGGCACCAATTCTCAAAGCCTTTTCAATTAAATATGTTGGTTTGGGGAAATCGAAAGCATCACCCATACCATAAACGCCAAGCTCTTTGGAACCTTGTTCTGTAATAACACCTGTTTCTTCCCAAATATCATCATCTTCATCGGAAAGGTCACCAATGATTCCATCGTTAAACCATATTGTTTTTGCCTTAAAAGTTCCTTTACGATATTTTTCATAACATCCGTATTCGCCTGTAGTTTTTAATTTAGCAACTACTT
>CAYMVI010000053.1:0-1557 GCA_964394075.1 uncultured Eubacteriales bacterium
CCGCAATGTCATTAAGTTAATGGCGTTGCCCAGTGGGAAAGTTTAAGAGAAACGAGAGTATCCAAGACAGAAAACTGTTTTGGATACTCTTTTTAGCAATTTGGGCATGACAAATAAGCGGATGGAGAAATCCGCTTAAAAAACCTGTTCAAAGGACGAAATTTATGCTACTCTATAGATGAAGCTAACCGCGTGCTTAACGGTCATTTTACGAGGCCTGCTTCTGCCGGGGCGAATGGGAGAAACATGCCTGCGAATGAGAGCTTCAACAACTGGTGGAGATACATTACCAAGGAAGAATTGTCTGCAAACATGTACTGCGACAGAGAAGTTTGCTTTATAGGCATACTTAGCGTCGGCTTTCTGGATGATTACGGGCGAGGTAACCAGCTCAGTAAAGTTGTACATGATCAGTCTGGCAAAGACCTCTTGATATATGTACTCCACCTTTTTTGCGTGAAAATGGAGTAATCCAACGGTATACTTCAGTTCCCGGAAAGAAGTTTCAATGCCCCAGCGCATATCATAGAGCCTTTTCAGTTCTTCTGGAGGAAATAAAAAGGGATCCAGATTGGTGATAACGGTTTCATAAGTATCTTCGGTAATTTTGAATCGAACAATACGAAATCGTAGTTCATAAAAAAGTGTGGGACTGTACTTGCGGTTTTTCTTCGGCAAATAATCAAATGCTGTTGTCGAGGGAATGTAACGATACTTATTTCTGTCTCTGCACAGAAGCTTGACCTCGTTTGTAGATTTTGTTGTTAAAGAAAGATTGATAGGAATATCGAATTCGTCTTTATCAGGCAGATCCAAACCGGCAGCGAGACCTCTGGAATGCAGAACATCTTGAATGCGAATAAGAAAATGCCAGCGTTTTTCCTGTATGTGAGCCATTAGATTAAAACCCTCGTACCCTCTGTCAGCAATCAACAGAACATTTTCCAGAGACGAACGGTCTATCATAGAGCAAAGGGAGCTTCGCTCATTAACCTTTCTTTGTCCAACCAGAAATGCGTCGGTGTAGGTATGTCTGAGCAGGTCATACATAGCATCCATATGAAGCATATTATAGGAAGTCTGTCCATTGACTCCCGGGAAATAGGAGTCCGGATGGTTTGGGTTAGTTGGGATCTGGATGTCAGATCCATCTGCTGCTATCAGCCGCAGTCCCTTATACAGATTAGGAGAATCTGTTTTCTTGACAAACAGGCTGAACAACATAGGAAAAGCTTCTTCGCTGATTTTACTTCTTTGCTGTACGAAGGCGGAAGAAGAAGCAATATCTGCCGAGCAACCAAAGTGTTTTAGTAATTCCGATGTTAAAGATCCTCCCTCCATGGAAAGAAGACAGGAGATGACCTTTGGAAAGGGCAATTTTCTATCCCGTGTGAAATAAACTCCCGGCTTCTTGGAAAACATCCAGGACACTTCGTTGAGCTGGGAAATAGATGCATCTAATTCTTGTTTTACTGACATGATTGTAGTTTTCATTGATGTGCCTCCTTGTAATTTGGGGTGGGGTTACCTCTAATTACAAAGGCCTTTTTGCTAATC
>CAYMVI010000054.1:0-1425 GCA_964394075.1 uncultured Eubacteriales bacterium
CCGTTTCAAGGGGTGGCGTTGTATGACAATCTGGCGCGGTATTACGACCCGATCGGGTCTAAATTCCTGACGATGGACCCTCTTTGCGAAAAATACCCTTCGCTATCTCCCTACTCCCACTGCGCAAACAATCCGCTATCCATAATAGACCCTACCGGTATGGAGATATGGGTTAATGATGTAGAATATTCCATCGGTATGAATTATGATGGTTCCAATGATTTTGAAAAGAATACGATTTCCGCATTAAATACGATTAACAATAATGGTGGTGATGAGTTGATAAAAGGGCTTGTAGCTTCTGATAGCAAATATAATTATATAAGTACTGACGCAAAAAGAAGCAGTACTTTGAAAATTGATGAAGATAACTATAAAATTAAAATCAGTTCAAGTTTAAATGGCAAACATGATGAATTCTTTTCTGCGGTTGCTCATGAGTCTATGCATGGTATTCAATATGAAAACGGACAAGGTGGAAACTATATTTATAATGAAGTGGAAGCATATGCGTTTTCGGATGCAATCAGGTTTAATGTTGCATCAAAAGGTGAGTTAAATGGATTTTCCTCTATGAGTACATCTTTTGATGAGAACTCTATATATTCTTCACTTTTTAGCGAAGCTATGACTCAATTAATTTATATTGGATATTCTAAAAATGCAATGAATCAAGCCGTTGAGAATTTTAAGTTAGGTTCAAGCGCAAACAATAATGGGATGTATAATAATTTAGAATTGTATCTTCCCGGTAAACAATCATCGATATCTTCTATGCTGGAAAAATACCTAAAAATTACAAAATAATGAAACGAATAATATTTATAATAATTTGCGGTATATTAGTAATACCTTCAATTTTGGGGTCTTTTTTTGATGCTTTACCCTATAGCCCAAAGTTTTTAAATCCAAATAACGATTCTATTATTAATTTTATACCCACAAAAATAATACATAGATATTTTTGCATAACATCTCTTTCATATATAGATACAACTTTTTACTCGGTTGAGGTTCAATACACTAAAAATAAAAAAATCGGTGGTTTTCAAGGTATAAGTGTAAAAACCAATGGGACAAGATCTTTTGCCTTTAGGTGTGGGTTCGATGACTATGGGGAAAAAAAATACATAAAAGGAGATACGATACAAGTTAGATATGTTGAGTCTTGGATAAAAAAACTTAATATTGATTCTTTAATAAATAATAATTATACAATATATTCTCCTATTGCTAATTTATATGGATATTGGTTTGGTTATTTTACAATGCCATTAACCACAGATACTATAAATAAAACGATGGGATATATCGACATACATCGCAGTGACAGCATTGAGTTTTGTTACTTCGAGAGAGATTATTTGGGTAGCATAAGGGCGGTAACCGATGCCGACGGAAGGTTGTTGCAGTCGGTGGATTACC
>CAYMVI010000055.1:0-1403 GCA_964394075.1 uncultured Eubacteriales bacterium
TTTGATTACACCGCCTGCGAGGGCACGGATACGGCGGCCACTTATGATCTGAGTATCACCACCATTGAAGGTGTAGAGTATTATCAGATCGGCACAGCCAAAGACCTGTATGCCTTTGCGGCGCTGGTCAACGACAGCGATACAACCATCAACGCCATCCTGACCGACGACATCACGGTCAACACCGGTGTGCTGGATTCCGAAGGAAAACTGAGCGAAGACGTATCCGGCTTCCGTGAATGGACACCCATCGGCAGCAGCTACACCAACCCATACTCCGGCACCTTTGACGGTGACGGCAAGACCATCTCCGGCCTGTACTTCAATAACGAAGAGGCCGAGTATGTGGGTCTGTTCGGCTATGTAGGTGAAGACGGCACTGTGCAGAACGTGAGTGTTGTGGAATCCTACTTCTACGGCAATTATTATGTCGGCGGCGTGGTGGGCGATAACTATGGCACCGTTACGAACTGCTACAACACCGGTACCGTCGACTGCAGCGGCAACTCTGTCGGCGGCGTGGTGGGCTATAACTACGGCACCGTCACGAACTGCTCCAATTCCGGCATTGTCATCGGCAACAACTTCTATGTCGGCGGCGTGGTGGGCTCTAACGGCTACACTGGTATCGTCAGGAACTGCCACAACACCGGCGCCGTCAGCGGCTCCGACTGTGTCGGCGGCGTGGTGGGCTATAACTACGGCACCGTCACCAACTGCACCAACACCGGTACCGTCGACTGCAGCAGCAACTCTGTCGGCGGCGTGGTGGGCTGGAACAACGGCGGCACCGTCACGAACTGCCACAACACCGGCACCGTCGACAACGACGGCTCCTCTGTCGGCGGCGTGGTGGGCGAAAACTACGGCATTGTCACGAACTGCTACAACACCGGCAAAGTCACCGGCATAAGCTCTGTCGGCGGCGTGGTGGGCTCTAACTGGAACGACGGCGAAGACTTCAGCGGCATTGTCACAAACTGCTATAACACCGGCGCCGTCACCGGCGAGTACTCTGTCGGCGGCGTGGTGGGCTATAAATCCAGCGGCACCGTCACCAACTGCTACTATCTCTTCGGCACCGCCTCCGGCGGCATCGCAGGCAGCGATGTGGAAGACTCTGCTGAAGTTAAGGACGCCGCCCAGTTCGCCTCCGGCGAGGTGGCATGGCTGCTGAACAGCTCCACCTCTGAGGGCGTGTGGAAGCAGAACATCGACTTGGAAGGTGTCACACCCGACGCTGCCCCCAACTTCACCGGCGGCACCGTCTATGAGACAACGGACTGCGACGGCGAGACCCCAATTTATTCCAATACAACCGAAGCCAAAGAACATTCCTATAACGACGACGGCTTCTGCTCGGCCTGCGGCGGCTACGAGAGCGCAGTATCCGTCACTGCGGA
>CAYMVI010000056.1:0-1390 GCA_964394075.1 uncultured Eubacteriales bacterium
GCCCACCACGCCGCCGACATAGTAGCTGCCGGTGACAGCGCCGGAATTGGAGCAGTTCGTGACGGTGCCGGATTCGTTAACGCCCACCACGCCGCCGACATAATCATTGCCGTAGAAGTAGGATTCCACAACGCCCACGTTCTGCACGGTGCCGTCTTCGCCTACATAGCCGAACAGACCCACTGGGTTGGTGGTGCTACCACCGGTGGAGCTGTTAACGTACAGGCCAGAGATGGTGTGGTTATCGCCGTCAAAGGTGCCGGAGTATGGGTTGGTGTAGCTGCTGCCGATGGGTGTCCATTCACGGAAGCCGCTGGGATCAGATGCCAGTACACCGTCCACAAGCACGTCGGTGTTGACCGTGATGTCGTCGGTCAGGATGCCGTTGATGGTTGTATCGCCGTCGTTGACCTGCTTCGCGAACCAGTAGAGCTGACCGGCGTTGGAGATGGCATAGTAGCCGATATAATCCTTGGTCAACTCCAGAGACTCGTAGTTATCCGCAGTGACGGATACTGCGCTCTCATAGCCGCCGCAGGCCGAGCAGAAGCCGTTGCTGTTCTCGGGGATGTAATGGTCAATGGTCGTGCCGTCGAGGGTTTCCTCGTTGGTGTACTTGTAGTTGCCGTCGCAGTTGGTGTAGCGATAGACAGTCTCGCCGCTGAAGGCGGGCAGGCCCACGTTGCAGGTCTGGTACCACACGATGTTAGGCTGGTCGCCGTTCAGCAGGTATGCCACCTCGCCGGAGGCGAACTGGGTTTCGGTCTTGCCGGTGGTGACATCTTCCACATCCGCAGTGGTGCTGCCCACGGAGGATGCGCCGATGCCGTTCTGGGTCGTGCTATTGCCATCCTTGGCGCAGTCGGTTAAATAGTAGCAGTCGGTGACGGTGGCTTCGTTATAGTTATAGCCCACCACGCCGCCGACATAGTAGCTGCCGATGACTTTGCCGGTGTTGTAGCAGTTCGTGACGGTGCCGTAGTTTTCGCCCACCACGCCGCCGACATGGTAGCTGCTGCCGCTGACAGAGCCGGTGTTGTAGCTGCTCTTGACGGCACCGTTGAAGTTTTGGCCCACCACGCCGCCGACAGCGCCGGTGCCGGTGACGGCGCCGGTGTTGTAGCAGTTCGTGACAGTGCCCGAGTCGTTATAGCCCACCACGCCGCCGACAAGCTCGTTGCCGTGGAGGAAGGACTTGATGACACCCACGTTCTGCACGGTGCCGCCGCTGTCCACATAGCCGAACAGACCCACATAGTGGGTCTCTTCGTTATTGAAGTACAGACCGGAGATAGTCTTGCTGTTGCCCTCAAAGGTACCGGAGTATGGGGTGTTGTAGCTGTTGCCGATGGGTGTCCATTCACGGAAGCCGGATCCGTCTCCCTTCAGT
>CAYMVI010000057.1:0-1348 GCA_964394075.1 uncultured Eubacteriales bacterium
CTCATAACATTTACTATTATAACAGATTTAGAAATTAAGGCAAGGTTTTAATGAGAGAAGGTTGGGTTTATTTTAAGTGAGGTTGACGAACAAGTTAAGGTATTTGCTGTCCAGTTAATCCAGAAACTTTAGTTTTTATTGCATTCAAATTTCGATTATTTTGGTCTTGTAAAAATGTCTCAAATTCCGTGAATTGTTCTTCTGAAGGACAATTGGCATTGAGAGCGGCAATAATCCCACTAGCACCTGTACTCCAATATTGATATAACCAGTTACAATATGTATTTCTTAACTCAGTTTGTTTTGGGGTTAAAACTTGAGTTTGAGCTTTTGGAGCTTGAACGGAAGTTTGTAACTTAACTGGAGGCTTGTCTTGGGTTGGTTTATGAGATTGAGTTTTGGAAGTTTCAACACTAGATTTTTGATTGTTTTGAGATGTTTTTTTAATCTTTTGCGCGTCATCAGCACCTGATTTTTTATCATCAGCAAGATTTTCTGGTTTTTTCAACCCAGAACCTCCTTTTAAAATTTGTTCAGCACATTTTTTTTCGAATTCTTCATAAGTAAGCTCAGGATTTTGCTGTATTATTTGATAAGCTTGTTCAAGTTTCTCACCTGTGTATTTACTGAAATTATTCATAAACACACCAGGACTGTTCAACTCTATTAAGTTGCTACCAGTAGTCAATATTTTTGCAAAAATTTTCAAATCAGCATCTGATTGACCTTCTGCAAACCTAGTCAAATAATTAAACATACTTGCCTCAGCCTCATTAAGATCTGATGTATCGATCGTCTTCTTTTCAGGTTCTGGAAAAGCCTGAGGATCTACATATTTTTTATAAAGCTTACACAAACCAAGAGTTGTGTCCTTAATATTACCATGAGTAGGAGTAGAATCACGATTAAGAGGATCACATCTCCATGTATTGTCTTCATAAGCACTTCCTCCATGTTTCTTCAATTCATCGAAAGTTTGCATATCTGTCGCATCTGTTATTTTTTTAGAAAGAGCTTTCAAGAGCGCATTTCTTAAGGCATTTGTTTCGAATCTAATCACATTATCTAGATCTTTCTCTGTTTCTACACTCGACCGTGTAATAAAGTTAACCAGTGCTTTTTTCTCTTCAAACGTAAATAATTTTGTACTCAATGCGTCACCAAATTTCTCATTTATTGCTTTATCATATCCTAACATTTTTGCTTTTATTTCATCTTTTCCCTCCTTTGCTTTAGCTATTAAAGTATCAAGTTTTTGGCTAATTTTACTAGAAAATTTTTTAAATTTATCTATCAAGCTTTTTTCTTCGGTTTTATTTGCATTTTCTACTCCAGAAGTTGTTTGTGT
>CAYMVI010000058.1:0-1235 GCA_964394075.1 uncultured Eubacteriales bacterium
GGATCAACTCCAAGCTTCTTTGCAACTCTCTGCAAATCTTCTTCACTAATTGTCGCGGCTTGAGGTATTTCCCCGTTAATTTGTTCGACAAGTTGCGTTGCAAAATTAGCCTCAGTAAAATCGACAATATAGTTAAGTGTAAATTCTTCGGTAGCTATACGATTACCGTTTTCATCAACGGGCAAACGCAATCCACGACCAACCTCTTGAAGTTTGCTGATTTCACTTCCGCTTGAACGCAATTTAGCGATGGTGAATACGTTAGGATTATCCCAACCTTCTTTCAACGTCCATTTTGAAAATAAGAATCGCAAAGTGTTATAACTACCGTCTGAATTCTTGAATGCTAACAATTTCTTTTTGCCATGAAGAATAGTATCAACCTGTTGGGCAATTTCTTCATCGCTATCGTTGTTATCCTGAGCAAAATATCCTGCGTGACAAGCAGAAATGTCAGCAAGACTCGCCTCTAAATATTCGCGGTAAACTGTTTCGTGTTCGTCTAAAACACTAATAGTTTTCTCAATTGATTCTTTTAACAATCTTTCGAATGCTTCTAACACATAAGGCTTTTTGCCCTCGTCATTAGCACGATAAGAGGTAATATCATCAATGAAAAAGAGAGCAAGTGTTTTGATTTTGAAAGTTCTGTTAAAATTCTCTCGCTCGGTTTCAAAATGGCGTTGTAATGCAAGCCGTATCATTTCTTCTTGATAAGACGTCATGTAAATATCAACGTCCAATTCTTCGCCTGCCGTTTTTGTAACGCCGTTTGAAAAGGTTACGGATGTAGCATCTATCTCTTTTACGGTAACGCCTTCAAAAGCATCCGTAATAATAGAGAGCGAATCATCGGGATATAAATTAAAGGTTTGGGTTTCTTCATTCTGCTTTTTATACTGCATTGTTACAGAAGTTTTGCTTGTAACACGCAAAATCTTTACCTTTTCTGCCTTTGCGGACGGAGGATTGAAATGCTCCTTTGCTACGCCCTTAATCAATCCTTGGTTGAAGGAGGCGCAAGCATTCAAATCGTAGAGCAAATTTTGGTAATCTTTAACCGTTATTTTATTTGTGCCTCTGCCTGACGTTGTTTCAGGGAAGGTTGCGCCAAAGCGTATTACGCATTGAGGCTTAATTTCATCCGTAATAACCTTATACGATTTTTGTTCACGAGAAAATCTATGCGGCTCGTCTATCAAAACAATGGGTTTCGTTGCACGAAGAGCATCAAA
>CAYMVI010000059.1:0-1232 GCA_964394075.1 uncultured Eubacteriales bacterium
GATTTTTCCTATCCGATGTTGTCGGATTGGGAAAAACCGTTGTCTCTGCACTTATAGCTAAGAAATTCTTTTTCTCGAATGGATTTCCGACCCATCGTTCTCATATTTTGGTTATTGTCCCTCCCGCTATGAAAGATAATTGGGAAGAGACTCTTACGGAATTCAAATTAGATAATTTCAAAATCATAACTAACGGAAGCCTTCATAAAGTTAAGAATCCCGAACTATATGACCTAATTATAGTTGATGAGGCACACAAGTTTAGAAGTGATACAGCATCAATGTATAATGAATTGCAGAAGTTGTGTAAGACCAAAACCAAGCGATATGATGGTAGCTTGCATGATAAAAAGGTTATACTTGTGTCTGCTACACCACTTAACAATAGACCAGAGGATATTGCCAATCTTGTTTATCTCTTCCAAGACTCAAAAGATAGTACCTTGGAAGAAGGTAATTTGCAGCGTTTCTTCCGTGAACATATTGATAGATATAACAAACTGAAAAAACAAAAGGACTTAACTCTTATCGCTGACGAAGTTAAGGCAATCTATGAGAGAATTCGTATCAAGGTTGTGGAACCATTAACTGTACGACGAACTCGTACAGACTTAATGGAGAATGATGCATATCGCAAAGATTTGGAGGAACAGAACATTCATTTCCCTGATGTAAAATCTCCTCGCAAGATATATTATCAATTGGATACAGAGTTGGAGACTTTGTACGATAAGACTATAATGTATCTTAGTGACAAGATAAACGGACTTAAATATTACAGATATCAGGCGATAAAATATTTAAAGTCTGCTAAGAAGAGCAAGTATAAAAAGGCTGATATGATTTCTATACAATTGGCAGGCATTATGAAGACACTGCTTGTCAAGCGAATAGATAGCAGTTTCTATGCTTTCAAGCAATCATTGCGTCGATATTATGAGGCCAACAAGGTGATGCTTGACATGTTTGCCAATGGCACTATATACATTGCCCCCAATTTGAAAGTCAATGAGCTACTTAGCGAAGGGAAAGAAGACGAGTTGATAAAGTTGATCGAGGAAGCAAAATACACCGACCCTACAATAGAAGTTTGTACGCCAGATGACTTTGAAGATGGTTTTGAAGATGGCATAAAGGCTGATAATGCGATATTGAAAGAGTTGGTTTCTATATGGGATGCTGTTAATGCAGATCCTAAGTTGGATATATTTATTCAATATCTTAAAGATACG
>CAYMVI010000060.1:0-1199 GCA_964394075.1 uncultured Eubacteriales bacterium
AAGAGCCCTTTGGGAGTTTTGCGATTCGTTTCTCATACTCTGCAATCATCTGTTCATTGCGAATTGCTTCGTTTTTAACAACAGAATTTATAAGCATCTCTATCACCAACTACATTTTACCACACACAAATAAAAATATCAACTATTTTGTGTGATAATATTCTATCCCATCTTGTTTCTGCAATTATACTTGTCCAACACCTGTTTCTTTCGCTTTGTTGTTACCTCAGTATAACGCTCCGTAGTTGAAACACTGCTGTGCCCAAGAATTTCCTGGACAGATCGCAGATCTGCTCCGTTAGCTAACAGGTTTGTTGCGAAGGTATGCCGCAGATAGTGAGGTGTAGATTTTATATTAATGCCTGATTCCTTTTTGAGGCTGTTATAAATGTACTCAATGCCGTGAATACCAAGCTGATCACCGTATCTATTTACAAAAACCTTATCCGTGTCCGTAAAGAGTTGGTGCCTAATCTTCATCCAGTGCATTAGATTAGCCCAGGTCTGGGGGCAGGAGATGTATATCAGCCTTTGCTTGCGCCCTTTTCCGTGAATTAATATCGTTCGCTCTGACAGTATTATGTCTGCTACCGATATGTTAGAGGCTTCAGCGATCCGTATGCCGGTGCTAATCAAAACATCAACTAACGCTAAGTCTCGCACTGTCTTCCATTTTTCAAAAGTAGTTATCGCGGTTGCAGCTTTGTTTGCAGCACAGTTAAGCAGTTTTGTTGTTTCCTTAACAGCTAAGGTTCTGGGCAGCTGCTTCTCTCTCTTAAACTTAAAGCTGTGTAGCAGAAAGTAATTTTGCTGTATGTAATTATGGGAATGGGCATATTCAAAAAATATTTTCAGAACGACCAGTTTTCTTGTTATGGTGCTGTCCTTTAGCTGCCTAACCTGCGATAGCTCCTGCACATAGTTTAAGATCGTGTTTTCATCCAACGGATTCGGCCTAGTGGTCCTCACGAAATCCAGCAAATCAGACCGGTAAGCTAGTATAGTTTTGTCAGATAAGTTCTTCGTGGATTTAATGACACTTAAAAACTCTTCGACCACTAAATTTATCTCTTTCATTTTGCACCTCATATTCTGTTAAGATATTGAATATTTTACCAAAATACGATATAATGGTCACGAAAAGAACTTACAATAACTATTTATTATTGTGAGGAAACAGAAATATTTCAAAGAAATAA
>CAYMVI010000061.1:0-1164 GCA_964394075.1 uncultured Eubacteriales bacterium
AGCGGTGACAAGTTCTCTTGTCGTAGTCATGAGAAACGTAAATGTCGAAGTACATAGTATCAATTCCTTTCCTTTGATAAACTTATTATAGCACATTGAAGGCTGTTTGTCAACCCTCATTTTCTTCATTCACATCAACTACAAGCCAATTCAAAAAATCATGTTTAGCATCATACTCAATGTGAACGCGGATTTCATCCCAGCCTCCCCCAGTAGTGGTATCTTGAATAATAGCTAACTGGGGTAAATCAACTTTTTCATAGTCATTTACAATGTCGCAAGGACATTCAATAACTATTTCAGTGGGAGAAATGCGAGTGAAGGTAGTGCCAAGCATGGACAGTAATTGAAGTAAAGTTTCAAATTTTTCCATAGTATCAATTCCTTTCCTTTTTTGTATCTTAATTATAACATGGGTTGGGGCTTTTGTCAAGCCCCAATTTCAAATGCGCCGTAATTTTTTCTGCGCTTACCACACTTGAAAGCACACAGGCCCAGCTCACACAGTTCGGAATAGAAAGGGTCTTCGTAAGGGATTTTAAACCACTCGGTCTTAATGCCGTTCATCACGCCGTAAATACGCTCGTAACCCCGCTCGGCAAGTTCCTTGTGGAACAGGCTTTCTACAAAATGCTTGCTCTTGGACTGGGTCTTGATATAGCTAATGCAACGCACTTCGGGGTTGTGTGTGGTGTAAGCGGTCATGCGTTGAGCCATGTCTTTTGCGAACCCAGGCTTTACCAGTGCGTAGAATCTTTTTTCATCCATCATCAGATACACATTATTCATAGGTTGTTACCTCTCTCTCATTTGTTGAATTAAGTATACCATTTCGGGACGCATTTGTCAATAGTTTTTTTAAAAAAAATTAAAAAAGAAGAAGACTTTTTACAAGTCTTCTCCCATAGAATCTTCCCAAACACCACAGCCCCAAAACAGTTCATACTGTCCACACTGTTCAGCGTAGGGGCATCGTTCACAACAGGCTTCACAGTCCATGTCTACAGCTTCATAGAGTTCTTCGATAGTAGCCTTCATTTCCGCAGTCAGTCGCATTTCCAACATTTTTATTACTCCTTTTATTTGTGTTCTTCTTTCTTTCTGACTATAGTATACCATTTCGGGACGCATTTGTCAATAGTTTTTTACAAAGTTTTTGCAAAT
>CAYMVI010000062.1:0-1120 GCA_964394075.1 uncultured Eubacteriales bacterium
TGAGGTTTTTCGTCATTTTGCACAATTGATTTTCGACGGCGCGCCCACGGCCCAGGCGCGCCGAATTTCCATTATACCACTTCCCACACAATTTGTCAATAGGCAAAATAGACAAAAATCCAGTAGTGAAAAATCCCAAAATTGTGCAAAATGACTACTTGACTTCTGTGCGCCGTTGTGCTATACTTAAAGAGCAGTGAGGGAGTGGCTGGTAAAGCTCGCTCCGAAACCCTGTCGAGTGTGTAAGGCAATCAAGGTGCGCAAAAGGTTGAAAAAAGTTTTTTGAAAATCTTCAAAAAAGGTCTTGACAAACCACTCCCCATCTGCTATAATGAATACAGAAGTTGAGGGAAACGATGGTAAGCCCCAACAAATAAATGAAATGAGGTAACTACTATGAACAAGAACATCTACTGCACTCTGGACACCGAGACTGTTGGCGGTGCTACCAATCCCACTGGCACTTACAACTTCGGTTGCACCATCCATGACAAGGATGGCAACATCTTCGCCACTTGCTCTCTGCTCGCTATGGAGCATTATGATGAAATCCGCCACGATGACTACGCAAAGAAGAACTTCCCTATTTACGAGGAACGCCTGCGCCGTGGTGAGATGACCGCTGTGGCTACCGAAGCCGAAGCCGTTTCCATCATCCGTAATCTGTGCCACTTCTACGGAGTGAAGTATGTGATGGCTTACAACACTGGTTTTGACTTTGTCAAGACTGTCTGCCGTGACCTGCTGGACGAGTTTGAGTTCATCGACCTGTATCTGATGGCTTTGCAGACCATCACCCATCAGCGTGGATTTTCCAAGTTTTGCCATGAGCATGAGTTCATCAGCCGAAGTGGTAAGTCCTGCGCCACCTCTGCCGAAGCGGTGTATGCCTACATCACCAATAACCCCGACTACATCGAGGAACACACCGCACTCTCTGACGCACTGATTGAAATGGCTATTTTCGTCAAGTGCTATTCCCTGCACAAGAAGTTCACCAAGAACGCCCACCAGTGGGACTGCAAGGGCAGAGAGTTCAACAAGTGTTTCCCCAAGTGGTAAGGGGAAACACTTGACAGAAAAAAGTTGAAAAACTTTTGAAAAACCCCTTGACAAATCT
>CAYMVI010000063.1:0-1053 GCA_964394075.1 uncultured Eubacteriales bacterium
AATCTTAATATGGAGGTATGGAGTAATGGTATCTCAAGAGCCTGCTAAGCTCTCCTGCGTGCTAAGCGCAGTCTGGGTTCGAGTCCCGGTGCCTCCGCCAGAGCCAAGTGTGGGAAAGTTCAGTTAAGCATTGCTGGCATAAAATGGCAATCTATGTGAAAGCGCGTGAGTAACATAGTGCGCAAGCATCCCGTAGTTCATCTGTTGGAGAATCTTAAAGAGCAACAGAAACGGTGTTTATGGCATGGAGTTGGTAACTCATCTGAGCCAATATAGCCACAATGTCTTGGTAAGTTTGATGGTTATGAGCCAAGAGTAAAACAATAACCATATATAACCTGACTGCTGGAAAGACAGCTTATATGGAGGGGTCGCATAGCCTGGTCGAGTGCACCGGTCTAGAAAACCGGAGGCCCGCAAGGGTCCGTGGGTTCGAATCCCACCCCCTCCGCCATAACCGGCGACGCCGGCTTAAAGCTTTAAGATTTATTCAGAGTAGATGTAGCCCAAAGGTCACTTGCGTAATGGAAAGAGGCGACGGAATAAAAAGCCGTTAAAGTGTAGGGCCACCGAATCCTACCATCTACAATAAGGGAGATCGCTCAGCGACTCGTGCGGTAACGGGGAGAGGCGCACCATCTAGTTTTAGATGCTTCAATAAATATACCCCTTTCCACCATTCGATGTAGTATAATAGACGATCAATAAAATATTACAATCCGTATGTTACGCCACAAGGGAAAATGTATGGTTTTCCAAAAGGATAATCCGAGTGGAGAATCGGGAATCTCGGCATCGAAGATTAACAAATCTTGCAAGCCTATGCCAAAGCAGTAAGCTCAAACCGCAAGATCTATGAACAAACGCAAGAAATCCGGCGTTCTAAAGACCAAAGTACGCAGCGGGATGACAACCCCCAGAAATGGACTTTAGTTTTAGGTTATTGCTCAGTGTTTATTATTTATTGGATTCGTCAATCAAGAAATAATAAACACGAAATATGCTCCAGTGGCTCAACGGTAGAGCAGCTGATTTGTAATCAGCAGGTTGCAG
>CAYMVI010000064.1:0-1025 GCA_964394075.1 uncultured Eubacteriales bacterium
TAAAGGATAACGCCGATCCCCGCCGGTCATTGAACGAAAAATGACCGAACTGCCTTGAAGGAACGCAAGGAAGAGACTGTACACCTGTAGAGTGAACATCAAAAAAGTGGGAGGAAACCAATGAAGAAGACTATGCGCATCCTTATCAGCCTTATTTGTGTTATGGCGCTGACCTGCTCTCTTGGCATGGGCGCGCTGGCTTATGAGGCCGAGAACTACGACCTGGAAACCGTATACAAGATGGCCCGTCAGGCTCTGGACGAGCAGGAGATTGAAAACATCATGAGTCTGCACGTCATGTATCACTGCTATGGCGAGCATAAGCTGGAGATGGAGGAGATCTGGGTCAACGAGCCCGAAAACCGCGCCACCGCCTCCTTTGGCCAGAACCAGGGCTTCTATGTGGGCTATGACTCCATCTGGGAGGCCTATGTTGACGGCCACGACACCTCCTGGCTCTCCTCTGCGAAGAGCTACTGCGAGAACAATGGCATCGACATCTCCGGCTGGACCGATGAGGAGATCCTCGAGGTCTACGGCGGCGTCGGCCAGCTGCTCCTCCATGTGACCACCACCGCCATTATCGAGGTGGCCGAGGACGGCCAGACCGCCAAGGCCTTCTGGTACTCCCCCGGCATGATCGCGGAGACGGGTCAGTCTGCCGGCACCATCTGGGAAGCTTACGGCGTTGACTTCGTGAAGGAAGACGGCATCTGGAAGATGTGGCACCTGCATATGTTCACCGACTTCGGCGGCGGCTTCTGGATCGAACTGGGCAGTTCCTCCGGCGGCATGGGCGGCGCAGCTCCCGCTGGCTCCGGCGAGGCTTCCGGTGAGACGGCCAATAACGAACAGACCGAATGGCAGGGCGAGGCCGGCAATCAGGTCTCCAGCAAGCACGATTATCTCTACTCTCAGCAGTATACGCAGTTTTCCAGCAGCCGCCTGCGTTCCGAGATGGAGATCTTCCTGCCCAAGCCATATGATGCCTGGGATTTTGCCGACGGCAACTACGGCCCCACCAA
>CAYMVI010000065.1:0-1008 GCA_964394075.1 uncultured Eubacteriales bacterium
TTGTGGTTATCACCTTTAGTAAGCAAACTACAAAATATAGTGTTAACAAACAGCAGCCATTAAAAGCCTGTCAAAAATCGCACCGGCAAAGGATCTGCGATTAAAACGATAACAAAACTCACTCAAGTACATTTGCAAATGTTTCGTACTTGTACCATGATAAGTGCCGTTGATAAAAGCCTTTGCATTTCCAATGATACGGTGTAGCCATTTTAGATGTTCGCTATCAGGGTTAAAATCCTCAGCACAATGTGTGTAGTGCGCAGCAAGCGGTCTTCTGTAGCTCCTAAAACCATCCGTTTCAACCGTTGATCCAGGCACAATATTATCTGAGACAAATTCTGCAACAGATGGTATTTGAATGTTATCTGTAACACGCATTTTAAGATAGATAGGATTTCCGTCCTCGTCTTTAGACACCGCTACAAATACGCCTTGATTACCAGCTTTGCGACCCCGTACACCTTTAATTTTGGATCCAAAATAGGAATCGTCAAACTCTACTACGCCTCCGAGAGCATACCGATTATCCCGCATTTCCATGGCTTTTCTGATTCTGCACAGCATATACCAAGCAGTCTTATAACTAACCTCAATCTTGCCAGCCAAGGCCAACGCGGATATGCCGCGCTTATCGCATGCAACAAGGTAGATTGCCCAGAACCATTTTACCAAAGACAGATGGCTACGATGCATTACTGTGTTGGCAGTAAGAGAGGTTTGGTGACGGCAGCTGGCACACTGGTAGCGCCCATAGCCGTTGAGGGAATAGCAGTGCTTGCATCCGCACACAGGGCAAACAAAACCGTTAGGCCACTTGACGGTGTAAAGGTACCCGGCACAAGCTTTCTCGTTTGGGAATCGTTTAATGAACTGGCTGAAACTTAAGGCTTTCTTTTTAGACATATCTGGCACCTTCCTTTGCTGCCAGTATATCATTCTTTCTGTCCGTTCTTACGGACCTTTGCCCCTATATTGTGTTTTGCTTACTAAAGGTGATAACCTAAA
>CAYMVI010000066.1:0-1004 GCA_964394075.1 uncultured Eubacteriales bacterium
TCTCCCACTCAAATAAAAAATTTAAAGGAGACGATACTATGACTAACAAGAAGATGACCAAGCGTGAGATGTTCGAGCAGATCAAGGCAAACTACAACCTGACTGACGCCGAGGTTGCGTTCATCGACCACGAACTGGAACTGCTGTCTAAGAAGAACAGCGCCGAGAAGAAGCCCACCGCCCAGCAGGTGGCGAATGAGGGTCTGAAGTCTGTCATTCTGAATGTGCTGACTGACAACGGCGGTCTGATGACCATTACCGACATTCAGAAGTCCTGCGCCGAGCTGTCCGAGCTGTCTAATCAGCGTGTCAGCGCTCTGGTTCGTCAGATGGTCGGCGTGACCGTGGAGCGTGTCGAGGATAAGCGCAAAGCCTACTTCAAGGCGATGTGACCGAAAAAGTCAAGGGGGAAGTCAAATTCCCCCTTGACAAACCCCTTGCAATCTGCTATACTATAATCAGAAAGGACAGGTGATACAATGAGTAAACAGATTGAAGCACTCCGCAAACTGGGTCTGTCGGACGCTGAAATCCAACAGGTTCTTGCTGATGACAAGCGCATTGACAAGGGCGAAAAACTCTTTGAACTGACTGCCGAACAGGAAAAGGCAAGCAAGCAGGCAAGGAAAGCTGACCGCGCCCCAACCGTCTACAAGCTTGACAACACCGCAGGCAAGCGAAGCAAAAAGGCAAACACTGACAAGCAAGCAATCATCAATGCACTTGATGAAGCGATTTGCCGAATTGCTGACGCACAGAGCGAAGTGACCAACGCAGAGCGGGAAATCATTTTCCACTACAACGGCACGAAGTACAAGGTTGTGTTGTCCGCCCCCCGCAGTTGAGGGGGCGGATTTTTTTGTGCATTTTGACGAAAAAATTTCTCTTGACATTTCCAAATGAATGTGGTAAAATTGGCCGGCCCTTCACGTGCGCGCGGGCCGGAATTTTAATTATACCCCAAGCCACGCAATTTGTCAAGAGAAAAACGCGAAAAAAATAAA